>JAXLSU010000003.1:0-319518 GCA_046330455.1 Gaiellales bacterium | reverse complement strand
AAAAGGTCGAGCGCCTCGAGCAGCTCCTCTCGTTCGACCCCGCGCCCCACGCGCTTGGCGCGCTGCTCACGCTCCCGTGCGGTCTCCCGATCGTCCTCGACCTTCTCCGCCTCCTCGCGAGCCGCCGCTCCGGCCTCGCTGGCGACGGTCACGACGGACCTGGCGGCGGCTCCGGGATCGAACGTCTCGTCCCGGTAGGCGGAGCGTGCGAGCTCGATCAGCTCGCCGCGGCGTGAGGCCGCAGCGTCGTTCAACAGCCGCAAGGCACGATCGAGCCGCCCGCCCGCGACCCGGGCCGCAGCAGCGGCAGCAGCGGCCGGCAGACCCGGGCGGCCGTCGAGGATCAGGCGTTCGATCGACCGATGCGACAGGCGCCGGAACGGCACGAGCTGACACCGCGAACGGAGCGTGGCCGGAAGCGATCCGATCTCGTCGGCGACGAGCACGATCACGGCGTAGGCCGGCGGCTCCTCGAGATCCTTCAGCAGCGCGTCCGCCGCGTCGTCGTTCAGCACGTCGGCGCCGAAGACGAGGTAGACGCGGCGAGAGCCCTCGAAGGGCCGCATATGGAGGTCGCGCCGCAGCTCCCGGATCGCGTCGATCCGGATCTGATCGCCGAGCGGCTCGAGCACGTAGAGGTCCGGGTGAGATCCCCGCTCGACCCGGTCGTGGTCGCCGAGGAGCGAGCCGGCGAACGCGGTGGCGAGCGAACGCTTCCCGACACCCGGAGGTCCGTGGAACAGGTACGCGTGCGCCGGCCCCTCCCGCAGCGCCGCTGTCAGGAGCCGCTTCGGCTCGTCCTGCTCGGGGATCTCCTCGAACGGCGACACACCGGTCGCCGAGACCTCGGCCGGCGTCGTCATCGGCACGCCCCGGGCCAATGCCACCCGGCGAGCTCTGGCCCGGAGCAGGAGCCCGAGCCGGCGAGCCGGGATCGAGAGCGGGGAGCGGGAGCCGTGACCAGGATCGGAGCGGGAGCCGGAACCGGAACCGGAACAGAAGCGGGAGCCGAAACCGACACCCGAGCCGGAGCCGAAACCGAAACCGGGGCCGGAGCAGAAGGGGGAGCCGGAGCCGACACCGGCGCCAGAGCGACCGTGCCGGCTTCGTCACGCATCCGTGCCGATTCGTGCGCCGTACCCCGGAGCCCGCTCATCGTATGTCTACCCTGGGACCGTGAGCTCCCCACCCAGGGCGGGAAAGCGTCTCGAAGGGTGGGACAGCGCCTCGAGCCGCGCAACCACCTGGTCGAGGATCGTGGCAGCGACCGACGCGGGCGCCTGGCTCGCATCGACGACGACGATCCGCTCGGGGAAGGCCACGGCGAGCTCCCGGTACCCCTCGGCCACCCGTTCCAGGAACCCGCGGCCCTCCGCCTCGATCCGGTCACGCCGCCCGGTCGAGCGCCCGAGCGCCTCGTCGACGGGTAGGACGAGCACGAAGGTCACATCGGGCAGGACGCCGCCCAGGGCCTGCTCGTTCAGCGCGAGCACCGCATCGATGCCAAGGCCGCGGGCCACCCCCTGGTAGACGAGTGAGGAGTCGACGAACCGGTCGCAGACGACGTCCGCGCCGCGCGAGCGGGCCGGGAGGACGACCTCGTCGACGAGCTGGGCGCGTGCGGCCGCAAACAGTGCGGCCTCTGCCGGTGCCGCGATCGTTCCGTCCCCGAGCAGGAGCCCGCGGATACGCTCGCCGAGCTCCGTGCCGCCCGGCTCCCTCGTCTCGACGACCTCGCGGCCGAGCCCACGCAGGGCCTCCGCGAGCCTGCGCGCCTGGGTCGACTTCCCCGACCCGTCGATGCCCTCGAAGGTGACGAACACGACTCCGAGTCTACGGCGCCGGGCGAGTGGCGGGACGGCCCCGGGACCGTCGACTACGATCAGCGGATGCGTGCAGTCGTGACCGGTGGCGCCGGCTTCATCGGCTCCCACCTCGTGGACGCGCTCGTCCGCGACGGCGCCGAGGTCGTCGTTCTCGACAACCTCTCGAGCGGCCGGCGCACCAACGTCCCCACGGCCGCGACGCTGATCGAAGGGGACATCCGAGACCCCGAGGCCGTTGCCGAGGCGTTCGGGCTCGCCCGCCCCGACGTGTGCTTCCATCTCGCAGCGCAGGCAGACGTGCGCGTCTCGGTCGAACGGCCCGACTACGACTGCGAGGTGAACGTCCTCGGCACGGTCAGGGTGCTCGAGGCGGCGCGTAGGGCCGGTGCGGCGCTCGTCTTCTCGTCGACGGGCGGTGCGATCTACGGGGAATGCGACCGGCCGGCGACCGAGCGCTCGGCACGGCTCCCGCTCGCGCCCTACGGCGCCTCGAAGCTCTGCGGCGAGGAGTACCTCCAGACCTTCAGGCGTCTCCACGGCTGCCGTAACACGGTGCTGCGCTTCGGAAACGTCTACGGGCCGCGGCAGGATCCCCACGGGGAGGCAGGCGTGGTCGCGATCTTCCTCGGCCTCCTCGCCGAGGGCGGGCAGCCGCAGATCTTCGGTGACGGAACGCAGACGCGCGACTACGTCTACGTCGGGGACGCGGTGCGCGCCGCGCTCGCCGCCGCCGGTCACGCGGGCGGTGTCTTCAACGTC
Organism: Gaiellales bacterium; assembly: GCA_046330455.1. GTDB lineage: Bacteria > Actinomycetota > Thermoleophilia > Gaiellales > Gaiellaceae > CAVQXR01. Next base: position 316,933 of record JAXLSU010000003.1, on the reverse strand, counting down.
GGAACGGGCCACGAGACCTCGGTCGTCGAGCTGTTCGCCGCCTGCCGGCGCGTTACTGGCGTGGAGGTCGAGGCGAGCTTCGCTCCGGCCCGGCCCGGCGAGCTGCTCCGTAGCGTCCTCGACCCGGAGCTGGCTGCCGCCGAGCTCGGCCTCCGGGCCGTGACGTCTCTCGACGACGGCCTTCGCGCGACCTGGGACTGGATCCGCACGAAGGAGACGGGTTAGCGAGGGCGAACACCGACGGCCGTGGAGCTTCCTGCCCCGGCATTCCCGAGCCTCGGCGAGCCGCGGTCAGGCTGGCGCAGGGTCGCCCTCATCGCCGGGGCAATCGCAGCGGTCGAGCTCGTCGTCCTCCTCGTGATCGGGCTCGCCTTCGCCGCGAAGCCGTTCGCGGGGGACGCGAAGGACGACAGGCCGGCAGCAGCCGCGGTCGAGGCCGTAGACGGCGCGGGCAAGAAGGCCGGGGAGGCGGCGAAGCCGACGATGCCGGCCACCGGGCCGACCCAGGCCGGTCTCCCGCGGGCGAAGACCCCGGTGCTCGTCCTGAACGGGAACGGCATCTCCGGTGCCGCCGCCACGCGTGCCGCTGCGGTCAGGCGACTCCAGTACCCGGTCGTACGTGTCGGCGACGCACAGCGTCGGAGCTTTCCCCACACGATCGTGATGTACCGCCCGGGCTTCCTCGGCGAAGGCCAGCGCCTCGCGAAGGACCTGGGGCTGGCGCGGTCGCGGGCAGTGCCGCTCGACGGCATGCGAGGATCGGCGCTCCACGGCGCCAAGCTCGTGCTCGTCGTCGGGAACGCGGCCTAGGGACGCAGGCAGCCGCTTCGGCCCTCGCAGGGACGAAATCCCTGCAAACAACGCTTTTCGGTTCGAACTGCGCCGCCAGGCGCTCCGTCCGACGGGCGCGCTACCTTCCCCAGTCCCCCATCGGGGACCCAGGCGAAGCGAGATATCTTTCGGGGAGGAAGGCATGGCAGCCGTAGAGCGGAGTTCGAAGACACCCCAGTTCGTCGACGACGACCTCGTCAACTCCGTCGCGGACCCCGGCCGCGAGTGCGGTGTCGAGCGCTTCTACACGATCCCGGGCCGCGATCCGTTCGACGAGATCGAGTGGGAGGTCAGGGACGCTCACATCCCCGGCAAGGACGGGCCCGCGTTCGAGCAGCGCAACGTCGAGTTCCCCAAGTTCTGGTCGCAGACGGCGACGAACATCGTCGCCCAGAAGTACTTCCGCGGGCGCATGGACTCGCCGGAGCGCGAGCGGACGGTGCGCCACATGGTCGACAGGGTGGTCGACACGATCGGCGCCTGGGGGCTCGACGGCGGCTACTTCGCCGACGAGGACGAGGCCGACGCGTTCCGGGCCGAGCTGCGCGCGATCCTCGTCAACCAGCTCGCCTCCTTCAACTCTCCGGTCTGGTTCAACGTCGGCTTCGAGGAGAAGCCGCAGTGCTCGGCCTGCTTCATCCTCTCGATCGAGGACTCGATGGAATCGATCCTCGACTGGATCCGGCGCGAGGGAATCGTGTTCCGCGGCGGCTCCGGCTCGGGCATCAACCTCTCCCGGCTGCGCTCCTCGAAGGAGCAGCTGTCCAAGGGCGGCTACGCGTCGGGGCCGGTCTCGTTCATGCGGGGCGCCGACGCGTCGGCGGGAACGATCAAGTCGGGCGGCAAGACACGCCGCGCGGCCAAGATGGTCGTCCTCGACGTCGATCACCCGGACGTCGAGGAGTTCATCTGGTGCAAGGCCAAGGAGGAGGAGAAGGCCCGCGTGCTGGCCGCGGCCGGGTACGACATGTCGCTCGACTCCCCGCACTGGGCCTCGATCCAGTACCAGAACGCCAACAACTCCGTGCGCGTCACCGATACGTTCATGGAGGCCGCGGTGGCGGACGAGGACTGGAACCTGACCGCCCGCACCGACGGCCACGTCGTCGGAGCCGTACCGGCCCGCCGGCTCCTCCGCGACATCGCCGAGGCGTCCTGGCAGTGCGCCGACCCCGGCGTCCAGTACGACACGACGATCAACGCCTGGCACACGTGCCCGAACTCGGGCCGGATCAACGCGTCGAATCCGTGCTTTCCCGGCGACGCGCGCGTTCACACGACCGCCGGTCTCCTTCCGTTCGCGGAGCTGTACGCGCGCGCCCGGGCCGGCGAGGAGTTCCGCGTCTACACGCACCGGGCGACCGCCGAAACGCCGGGAACGGGAGTTGTCGCGACCGTACCCCTTGCCGTCATGCGCAACGGCGTGAGCCCGATCGTCCGGCTGCGCTTCGGGAACGGTCAGGAGCTGCGTTGCACGCCGAACCACCGGCTGTGGACGCTCAACCGGGGCTACGTCGAGGCCGGGCAGCCTGCTCCGGACGACCAGGTGATGCTGAACGATACCGCGACTCCGCTGACGATGCTTCCTGGGCGCTTCCGGTCAGGGTCGAGGCTGTCGCGACGTCGTTCGTTCGCGGTGGAAAGGTCTCCCGTCGGGAGCTGCCGGATCGGTGGACCGAAGGGCTCGGCGAGCTGACCGGGCACCTGGTCGGTGACGGGTGCCTCACCGGCGCCGAGGTGCAGTGGGTGTACGGCGGCGACGACCGCGAGGATGGGCTCAGCGATACGCACGCCGCGCTCGTGGTCGATCGTCGGTGGCGTCTGCTCCAGGAGATGCCGAACAGGACGTTCCAGCTCCGGGTTGGAAGTGCCGCCGTGCGCGAGCTGTTTCGGGGACTCGGGGTGACATCGGCTCGAGCTCACGAGAAGCGCGTTCCGGCCGCGATCTTCACGGCTCCCCGGGAGGTACAGCGCTCCTTCCTGCGTGGGTTGTTCGGCGCAGACGGGTGCGTGTCGCGAGTCGAGACCGGCGGCAAGGCGAGCCGCTACGTCGGCCTCGGCAGCCGCAGCGAGGCGCTCGTGAAGGACGTCCAGCGGCTTCTGCTCGCATTCGGCGTACGCAGTCGTCTCTACAAGACGACCGAGAGTCGTGAAGCATCCTTCTCCCACACACGCCGACGGGACCAGCGTCGAGTACGAGTCTCGTCAGGGTTTCGACCTTCGGATCACCGGCTCAGACGTCGGACGATTCGCTTCCGACGTCGGGTTCTCGCACCGCGCAAGCAGGCCGCGCTCGAGACCCTCCTCGCCGAGACCTCCCGTTACCGGACGAAGCCGACCACGACGCTCGTCTCCCGTGAGGCTGACGGTCAGGAGGTCGTCTACAACCTCACAGGCTCCACCTACTCCTATATCGTCGACGGACTCCTCGTCGCCAACTGCAGCGAGTCATGCACCTCGACGACTCGGCCTGCAACCTGGCGTCGCTGAACCTGATGAAGTTCCGCCGCGAGGACGGGAGTTCGACGTCGCGAGCTTCCAGCACGCCGTGGACACGGTGTTCCTCGCCCAGGAGATCCTCGTCGGCTACTCGAGCTACCCGACGCCCGAGATCGAGCGCAATGCGAGAGCCTACCGTGGTTCGGCCTCGGGTACGCGAACCTCGGCGCGCTGCTCATGGCCCGCGGGCTGCCCTACGACTCCGACGAGGGTCGCGCCTACGCCGCTGCGATCACCGCGCTGATGACAGGGCGCGCCTATCGCAAGTCGGCCGAGATCGCCGCCCGGATAGGCCCGTACGCCGGCTACCGGCCGAACACGGCGGCGATGATCGGCGTGATCGCGAAGCACCGAGCGGCGGTCGGCAACATCGAGAACGCGCACTCCGTTCCCGGCGAGCTGCTCAGTTCCGCCCGCAAGGCATGGGACGACGCGCTCGACCTCGGCGAGGTGCACGGGTTCCGCAACTCGCAGGCGACCGTGCTCGCCCCGACCGGAACGATCAGCTTCATGATGGACTGCGACACGACCGGAGTCGAGCCCGACTTCTCGCTCGTGAAGTCGAAGAAGCTCGTCGGCGGCGGCGAGATCACGATCGTCAACCGCACCGTCCCGATGGCGCTCGAGCGGCTCGGCCACGCACCGCGCGAGGTCGACGAGATCGTCGCGTACATCGACGAGCGCAACACCGTCGTCGGGGCCCCGTACCTGAAGACCGAGCAGTACCCGATCTTCGACTGCGCCGTCGGGGACCGCCCGATCCACTACATGGGTCACGTGAAGATGATGGGCGCCGTCCAGCCGTTCATCTCGGGTGCGATCTCGAAGACGGTCAACCTGCCGGAGCAGACGACGGTGGACGAGGTCGGGCAGCTCCTCGTCGATGCCTGGCGCCTCGGCGTCAAGGCGATCGCGATCTACCGCGACAACTGCAAGGTCGCCCAGCCGCTCGCGTCGAAGGACAGCCAGGCGGGCTCCGGCACGTTGCTCGGCAAGCCGCAGCGCCGGCGCCTCCCGGACGACCGCACCGAGGTCGGCCGCAAGTTCCGCGTCGGCGACTACGAGGGCTACATCCACGTCGGTCTCTTCGAGGACGGCACCCCCGGCGACATCTTCGTCGACATCGCCAAGGAGGGCACGACGCTCGCGGGCCTCATGAACTCGTTCATGATCTCGGTCTCGCTCGGCCTCCAGTACGGCGTGCCGCTCGACGTCTACGTCTCGAAGTTCAGCCACATGCGCTTCGAGCCGAGCGGGCTCACGAACGATGCCGACATCAGGGTCGCAAAGTCGCTCGTCGACTACATCTTCCGCTGGCTCGGCAAGAAGTTCCTGTCCCCGGAGACCCAGCAGGAGCTCGGGATCATGAGCCCCGAGGTGAAGCGGCGCCTCGCCGAGGCCGAGTCGCTCCTGAACGGCGGCGAGGAGAGCGAGGGCGCCTACGGGCTACCGGCGCCGTCGGTCAGCCCCGGACAGGCGGCGCTCTTCAATGCCTGGGAGGACGCCGTCGAGTGCGCGAAGTGCGGCGGCCGGATGATCCGAACCGGGAGCTGCTACACCTGCCGCGACTGCGGCCAGAACACCGGCTGCAGCTGAGCTGTTTCGTCGACGACGCCGCGCCGGGTGGTTTGTCGCCACCTGGCGCGGCGTTGCCACGATGTGGCGAGGATGGTTGTTCAGACCCTCAGCGGGGCGCACTCGCGGGCCGTGTGACTGGAATCCCGCCGGACGAACGATCTCCGAGGCGCGTCCTGATGCGTCGTCTCGGCACCCGTCGACCCCGAGGTCGTCTGCCGCCCTGGTGACCGTCTCGATTCGGGCATCCGCTTCGTCGATGGTCGCGGCGAAGCGCTCGGGGTCGGCAGCGTGTGCCGATTCCCCTCTAGAAGCAGTGGGCCTCCTCGTAGAGCTCGACCTCGACCGGAGCAATACCGACGGTTCGGTCGCCCGGTCTGGCCGCGAGCGCCTCACCTGCTCGCCGGAGCGCGTCGTGATCCTCGAAGACTGTGATGGACAGCGCCTTGCGCGTCGTTGGGTCGAGCATGTGGAAGCCGGCGACGTAACCGGGCGTCGACCTGAGGATCTGCCGCAGAGTACTGACGGCGTCGTCGTCGAGGTCGTCGGGAAACTGATCGAATCGCGCGATGCGAGCCAGCACGGGGAACCTCCTCTGAATAGATTACGTATAGTATCACTGTAGTCAATGTCGGAGAGAAAGGGCAAGCGCCCGTACAGATCCGCGGTTCGTGACGCCGCGGCTGCCGAGACGCGCCGCAGGATCGTGAGCGCGGCAAGCGAGCTGTTTCTCGGTCAGGGATTCACGAGGACGACGACCAGGGCCGTCGCGGCACAGGCCGGCGTGACGGAGCGCACGCTCTTCCTCAACTTCCCGAGCAAGGCCGCTCTTCTCTCCGCCTGTATCCGGACTGCCGTTCGCGGCGGGGCAGAGACGGTTCCGATGCTCGAACGCGAGGAATGGCACCGAGCGCTCGTTGGCGAACCAGACCAGGTCTTCCGACTGCTCTCCGAGGCAACGACGCGCCTGTTCGAACGCGCTGCTCGTCTACTCGCGCTCGGCGAGGCTGCCGCGTCCGATGACTCGCTGCTCGAAGACGAGCGACGCCGCGGCCACGCTGCCACCCGCGCCGACCTGCTCGAGGTGGCAAGAGCGATGGAGCGTGCGGGCATTCTCGAGCACGGCATCTCGGCCGAACAGGCCGCTGACGCGATCTTCGCTCTCGCAGCGAACGAACGGCTCTACCTTCGCCTCGTCGAAGACTGCGGCTGGACCTCCGCGGCCTACACCTGCATGCTCGAAAGAACCATCCGAGGCGCAGTCGGGCACACGGCTCCAACGCTCGCGGAGCCACCACCCTGCGATGACTGATCCGCGCATCTCGCTGGGGCCAAGGAGCGGGATCTTGTACACAAGACGTGTCATTTTCGTGCTAGATCTCGTCCAATGGCCCGTCCTCCGAACCGCGTGAACGTCACGCTCGACGAGGAGCACGCGCTGAAGCTGCGGTGTCTTGCCGAGCGGACGCACACGAACGAGGGGACGCTCGCTCGCTCGTTGCTCTCCACGGCACTCGACGAGGCCGAGCCGGACCCGCGGAACATCGCCGAGCTGCTCGACGGAATCGACGGCGCGTACGAACGGACTCTCCGCGGGGCCGCCTAGGCGCGGGACGGGCTCGGAATTCCTCCCGAGGAGCTGTAGGTATTGACGGCGGCCGTTGTCACACCGACCGCCGTCGAGGAACTCGAGGTCCAGGACGGCCGCTCGCCCGCGCGCCGACGGCAGCGGGCTGAACGACCTCACTCGATCGCAGCGATCGCCTCGACCTCGACGAGCTGACCGGGGTAGCCGAGCACGGTGATACCGAGGAGCGTGCTCGGCGCGTCCGCGAAGTCGGAGGCCACGAACACGTCCCAGACGACGTCGAGCTCCTCCATCGTCGTCGCGACGACGTACACGGTGGTCTTCACGACGTCGGCCGGGCCCGCACCTGCCGCCGCGAGCTGAACGCGGAGGTTGTCGAGCGCCTGGTGGGCCTGGGCGGCGCGATCGCCGGCGCCGACCACCTTCCCGTCCCGGTCGAGCGGCACGGCGCCCGCCGCGAAGACGATCCGTCCCTCCGCGATCGCGACATGAGAGTACCCGGGCGGCGGATGCAGCTCGTCTGCGTTGATGCGTCGGTTCATGGCGACACGCTACAGCAAGGGGAGCGGCGCTTCCACGCCGCTCCCCTTGCGATCGTCTTGCCGGCGATCCGCGCGCTACGCGCGCTCGAGCGCGACCCCGTCCGGGAGCACCTGGCGCTCACCATCGCGCTTCACGAGCGTGAGGGCAGCGAGCAGGCCCACGATCGCGACGCCGACGCCCACCCAGAGGCCCGCCTGGAAGCCGCCCGTCAGCGCCCCGGGGAGCGCTGTCCCGGACGCAGCGAGGGACTCCGTGTGCGAGATCGCGACGGTGGAGATCACGGCGATGCCGAGCGCGCCTCCGATCTGCAGCGCCGTGTTGTTGATGCCCGACGCGAGGCCGGCCTCGTGGTCGGGAACCCCGGCGAGGGCTCCGATCGAGATCGAGACGAACGCGAACGGCATCCCGACTCCCACGATCAGGAGGCCGGGCAGCAGGTCGACCACGTAGGAGCCGTCCGGCGAGAGCTGCGTGAAGTACGCGAGCCCGCCGGCGAGCAGCGCCATGCCGGCAACCATGACCGGCTTGATCCCGACCCGGTTCACGAGCTGCGCCGCGACGTTCGCCCAGATGATCGAGGTGCCCGCGCAGGCGAGGTAGGCGACACCGGTCTCGAGGGCCGAGTAGCCGAGCACCTGCTGCATGTAGAGGGTCAGCAGCAGGAACATCGAGAACAGCATCGTGCCGAGCATGAAGCCGGCCGCGTTGGACCCGGCGAGCGTCCTGATCCGGAAGATCGAGAACGGGACGAGCGGGTCGGCGACACGCCGCTCCCAGACCGCGAACGCCCCGAGCAGCGCGACCGCGCCGGCGAAGAGCGAGATCGTCTGCCAGGACGACCACCCGAAGCTGCTCGCCTCGGTGATCGCATAGACGAGCAGCGAGAGGCCCGCAGTGACGAGCACCGCGCCGGGCAGATCGAATCGCTTCGCTCGCGCGTCGCGGCTCTCGTCGAGCAGCACCGGCGCGAGCGCGAGCGCAACGATGCCGACGGGCACGTTCACGAAGAAGATCCACTCCCACGAGAGAGCGTCGGTCAGGACGCCGCCGAGCAGCACACCGGCAGCGGCCCCGAAGCCACCGACCGCACCCCAGGCGCCGAGCGCGATGTTGCGATCGCGCCCCTCACGGAACGTCGTCATCAGGATCGAGAGCGCCGCAGGCGAGATCAGTGCGGCGCCGAGCCCCTGGATCGCCCGAGCGCCGATCAGCGACGCCTCGCTCCAGGCGAAGCCGCAGAACAGCGAGCCGAGCGTGAACACGATCAGGCCGGCGACGAACACGCGCCGCCGCCCCACGAGGTCGGCCGCGCGACCACCGAGCAGCAGGAAGCCCCCGAAGACGAGCGCGTACGCACTGATCACCCACTGGAGACTGCTCTCCGAGAAGCCGAGGTCGATCTGGATCGAGGGAAGCGCGACGTTCACGATCGCGATGTCGAGCACGACCATGAACTGCACCGCACACAGGAGCGCAAGCGCGAGCCACTTGCGTCGATTCGTTGTCATGGCGTCCGTCCTCCTCGTCGCCTGGGCACTGTCCCAGCAAGGCTCGCAGCCCCGCCCTGGCAGAGCCGTCGGGGTGACGCCCGGTCGCCCGTGGTGGTGCCACCCGAATCGGTGGTACGGCCAGCCGCACTTGACAATTGATCGAGGTATGTCTATACATCGAGATCAGTCGATGGATCTGCTCAACTCCCTTCCCGTGATCTCCTGCTGCGCACCCCTCGCCACGCCTGCTCTTTCGGACAGCGAGGCCGAGGCGACGGCGGCGATCTTCCGTGCGCTCGGCGATCCGTCGCGCGTGAGGATCGTCAACCTGCTGGCCCGGAGCCCGGCACCGGTCTGCGTCTGCGAGCTCGTACCCGCGCTCGGACTGTCGCAGCCGACGGTCAGCCACCATCTGAAGAAGCTCCACGACGCAGGCCTGATCCAGCGCGAGCAGCGCACGAAGTGGGCCTACTACTCCCTCTCCAGCGAGGCACTCGATCGGCTCGCCGCGCTGGTCGACTTCGAGGAGGTCGCGAGATGAGGACAGCACCGGACGAGTTGCGCGAAGAGGTCCGACGCCACTACGCAGAGATGGCCCGAGCCGTCGCCGGGCAAGGAGGCTGCGGCAGCGGGCTCTGCTGCGGTGACCTCTCCGAGCCGGCGAGCTTCGGCGAGGCGCTCTACGACTCCGACGAGCGCAGCGGCCTCCCCGGGGCAGCCGTGCAGGCGAGCCTCGGGTGCGGCAACCCGACCGCGATCGCCGATCTCCACGAGGGCGAGACGGTGCTCGATCTCGGCTCGGGCGGCGGTATCGACGTGATCCTGTCGGCGAAGCGTGTCGGCCCGACAGGCCGTGCGTTCGGGCTCGACATGACCGACGAGATGCTGGCGCTCGCACAGCGCAACGCCGCCGAAGCCGGCATCGGCAACGCGATCTTCCTCAAGGGCGTGATCGAGGCGATTCCCCTGCCCACCGGGTCCGTCGACGTGATCATCTCGAACTGCGTCGTCAACCTCTCGGTCGACAAGCCCGCCGTGATGCGCGAGCTGGCTCGCGTCCTGCGGCCGGGCGGGCGCCTGGGTATCTCCGACGTCGTCGCCGAGGACCGGCTGACCCCGGCCGCGCGGGCCGAGCGTGGGGGCTACGCAGGCTGCATCGCCGGAGCGCTCTCCGTCGGGGAGTACGAGCAGCTCCTCGAGGCGGCCGGCTTCGAGGAGATCACCGTCACCTTCACCCACGAGGTCGCCGACGGCATGCACGGCGCAACCGTCCGGGCGGTCAACGTCGACGTCCCGGTACCGGCGGGCAGGCCACTCACCGTGAGCCCGGCGCTGCGACCCGGCTGCTGCTGAGCCCGCCGGTCCCGGAGCCTTATCGCGCCTGTCCCGGGACCCGGCGGCGGGAACATACGGCCCGACCAGGCGGTCGAACTGGCGGTGCGAACGCTGCTGCTCCTGGGTCTCACAGGCATTGCTGCCGCGCTGCTGGCGGCCGGTTGCGGCGGCGCCGAGCGGGCCGCATCGCTTCCTGCGCAAGCGACGGCTGTCGAGACCGAACCGCCGACCACCACGGCCGGCGGATCGACCGCGGTCGAGACCGCGGAGGCCGCCGAGCTGCCCGAGGCGGTCGCAGCCACGCGGGACGCCATCGTCGCCGCGTCCCACGCTCGCGACTACGCGGCCCTCGGGATGCTCCTCGACCCGGCCACGTTCTCCTACTCGTTCGGCGAGGGCGGTGATCCGGTCGGCTACTGGAGGATGCTCGAGGAGGAAGGGGAGGTGCCGATCCTCGGCGATTTCCTGCCGCTCGTCCTGACCTGGCCGGCCGCGAGGACCGGCGACACCTGGGTCTGGCCGTCGGCCCATGCCAGGGCTCCCGAGCAGTGGACGGACGACGACGTGGCGCCGCTCCGCCAGCTCTACACGGCCGACGAGATCGACGGCTTCGCGCAGACCGGCGGGTACCTCGGCTACCGAGTGGGCATCCGCGAGGACGGCACCTGGCTGTTCTTCGTCAGCGGCGACTGAGCACGCCGCCCGGTCGCCGAAACGGACGGAGGCATGGCTCCCCGGGCCGCGAATCGGGCACCATGGTCTCCGTGCGCCGTTCGCGCCTCCTCACCGGCGTTCTCGTGGCCGCCTTCGCCCTCGCCGCCGTGCCGGCGCTCCAGGCGGCCACGCTCGCTCCGTACCGGGGCTTCGGGACCTGGGTCGACATCTACGACACGGGCGTGTGGAACGACCCGGAGGCAGCCGTCTCCGCGATCGCGGCCCGCGGGGTGCAGACGATCTACCTGGAGACCGCCAACTACCGCCAGCGACGGGCGATCGTACGGTCGAAGCTCGTCGGCAGGTTCCTGGAGGCCGCCCACGCCAGCGGGATGCGCGTCGTCGCGTGGTACCTCCCGGGCTTCCTCGACCCGTCGAAGGACGTCGCCCGCTCTCTCGCGGCGATTCGCTTCGAGACGACCGGGGGCCAGACGTTCGACGGTTTCGCCCTCGATATCGAGAGCGAGGCCGTGAAATCCCCGACGCGGCGCACGGCACGCCTGCTTCGCGTCGCCCGAGAGCTCCGCGCCGCGGTCGGGCCCGAGTACCGACTGGGAGCGATCATCCCGTCCCCGCGCGGGCTCGAGCTCTCGCCCACCGCGTGGCCCGGGTTTCCGTACCGGGGGCTCGCCGAGCGTTTCGACGTGTTCCTGCCGATGGTCTACTTCACGTACCGCACGAACGGCCGTCAGGGGACCCGTGCCTACGTCTCGGAGAGCATCGCCGTGCTGCGACGCGAGACCGGTGATCCGAGCGCCCGGATCCACCTGATCGGCGGCGTCGCCGACAGCGCCACGCTCGGCGAGGTGAGAGGCTTCGCCGACGCCGTCTGCGGCGACCACCTGCTGGGAGCGAGCCTCTACGACTTCGCCACGACCTCGGCCCGCCACTGGGCTCCACTCCGGCGGCTCGCCACCTGCGTGGCGGGCTGACTCGGGCCTCCGCGCGGGCTCAGATCTTCGCGGCTAACCCCCGTCCCCACTCCCTCGCACGCTCGAGCTCGCCGTGGCGCAGCGGGCCCTCCATGTCCTCGACGACGAAGCTCTCCTCGCCGACGACCTCGTAGCCGTGATGGCGCAGACGCCGCGAGATCCCACCGGCCGCGGAGCCCGTGAGGAGCTTCGGTCCGCCGGCCCGGGTGTCGAAGGCCGCGGCACGGCCGTCCGGCGCCTTCTCGAGCCCGTCGAACCACGTCCGCAGGGCCGGACCATGCACGTCCGGCTCCGGATGCCCCTTCTTCCGGGCGCCGTCGGCGGCTCCCTTCCGGGAGAGATTCGAGGACAGGCCGTGAACGTGCGTCGGCCCGCCGACGACGAGCAGGTCGACCCCTGCGACCATCTGCGGGGCCGCGTCAGTGACCGGGACGACCTCGACCTCCGCGCCCTGACGCAGACCGTCGGCGACCGCATCGGCGACCGCATGTGTGTTGCCGTACAGCGACTCGAAGACGACGACAGCCTTCATTGCTCCTCCTTGGCTCCGGTACGCCACCATGCTCCCACCGCGCCCTCTCCGCCGCATCCGGGCAACCCCCGATCGCGCATAGGGGGTTGTCCGCGGGTGAGCCCGAAGGAACGTCGACTCGCCGCTCCAGCGGACGCGGGTGCGGCCGGACGCCCGCAGGCGTCCGGCCGCCGTTCACGCCTTCCTGCCGCGTCAGCTCGCGGGCTCGATCGGGTGGTTCGCCCGGATCAGGCCATCCGGGTCGTACTCGGCCCTGACGCGCGCGAGCCGCCCGTAGGTGTCTGCCGCGAACGTCGCGCGGGCCGCACCGGGACGCTCCGAGAAGTTCAGGAACGCGCTCCCGGTCGCCCATGGCTCGAGCACCCACGTGATCCTGTCCAGCTGCATCTCGACCGCGGCGGCGGCAGCGGGGCTCGGAGCGATCCCGACGGCGTACATCGCGAACCGGCCGTCGATCGCTGCGAGCGCACCGTGCCCTGGCTTCGACGCTGCGAGGGCTCCACCGAGATGGCGAAGCTCGACCGAGAGCACGGGCGTTCCCGGCCCGGCAGCGCCCACGAGCGCCGGAACGGCCTCCGGCGGCAGCGCACCGAGCACCATCCCGTTTCCGACTCCGGGAACGGGCTCCGGCGGATCCTGATGCAGGTCGCCGAGCGCCGTCGGCGGGATCATCGCGAACGTGTCCATCGCAGCCCCACCGAGCTCGCGCAGCGGCCGCAGCAGCCGCGCGCCCTCTGCCTGCGACCCGAGAAACGCGCCCTCGACGACGGCGAAGGACTTCCCGCGAATCTCCTCAGGCAGGAACGGAAGCGGTGGCAGGTGGAGGACGCGCACGAGGGAGGTCAGCTCGTCGGGTACGGTCTCCGCCCAATCGAGGTACCGGGCGAGAACCTCCTCGGCACGATCGAACGGCCACCAGATCACGCCGGCGTACAGCTCCGAGACCGGAAAGAGGTCGAGCTCGAGCGCCGTCACGACGGCGAAGCTCCCACCACCACCCCGGAGAGCCCAGAAGAGCTCGGTGTCGGTGCCGGCGTCGACGCGGCGCTCCTCTCCGTCGGCCGTGACGACCTCGATCGCCCGCACGCTGTTCGCGGCGAGACCATGGCGCCGGGCGAGCCAGCCGAGGCCCCCACCGAGCGTGTAGCCGACCACACCGACGTCGCGAGCCGAGCCCGCGAGACCCGCGAGGCCGTGCTCCGCCGCAGCCACGGAGACGTCGCCCCAGACCACGCCGGCCTCGACGCGCGCCGTGCGCGCGACGGGGTCGATCTCCACGCCCTTCAGGCACGCCATGTTCAGCAGGATCGTGCCCTCCACGGATCCACGCGCCGCGGCGCCGTGCCCCGTGCCCTGGGCCGCCACGCCGAGGCCTGCCGCCCGTGCAAGCTCGACGACGGCGACCACGTCGGCCGCGTCCGCAGGGAACACCACGGCCTCGGGCCGTTGGTCGACGGCCAGGTTCCATGCCCGCCGCGCCGCATCCCAGCCCGCGTCACCGGGACGCACGACCGCACCGGCGACTCGCGCGTCGAGCTCGGCGATCTCCGCCAGGCCTCTCTCTTTCGTCAGCATCGATTGCTCCTTCGTCAGCGAGAACGTGGAGGAGTCTCGCCGGCGGGAGCCGCGACGTCGGTCGAGACAGCGCCCGTCCGGAGGTGCGGTTATCCCGCCTTCTCGCCTCGAAGCGCGCGGGCCGAACCTTTGTGTATCGGCACCGGGCGAGAGAACCTTGAGTCCCCCGCCCGGGGGAGGTCCGGCCGGCGCCGTCTGCTACCGTAGGTGCACGGGCTGCGAGTCTGCCGCCCGGTGAGGTTTTTCTTCTCGTCTCCTCCTACGGCGGTTTCGGGCAAGGCGAATCTCGAAACCAGGGCCGCCGTGCGGCCGCGTAGTAAGAGGAGTCAGAGAACATGTCCCAGAGATCGTTCCGCCAGCTCGGCGTGTCTGCGCCCGTCGTCGACGCGCTTGCAGCACGTTCCATCGAGGCCCCGTTCACGATCCAGAGCCTCGTCGTTCCCGACGCCCTCGACGGCCGAGACGTCCTCGCGAAGTCGCCGACCGGATCGGGCAAGACGCTCGCGTTCGGCCTTCCGATCGTCGAGCGCGTGAACCGCAACGCCGCGACGCCCGTTGCGCTCATCCTCGTTCCGACGCGCGAGCTGGCGGTGCAGGTCACCGAGGACCTGACCCCGCTCGCCCGCGCCAAGGATCTCCGGGTCGCCTCCGCATACGGTGGTGTCGCGGTCGCGCCACAGGCCAAGACCGCGCGGGGAGCCCATGTCCTCGTCGCGACTCCCGGCCGGCTGGAGGATCTCGCGAGCCGGAAGCTCGTCGATCTCGGCAGGGTCCAGATACTCGTCCTCGACGAGGCCGACAGGATGCTCGACATGGGCTTCCAGCCCCAGGTCGATCGGATCGTCCGCCGCCTCCCCCGCGACCGCCAGACCATGTTCTTCTCGGCGACTCTCGACGGGGAGGTCGGGCGAATCGCCCACGCCTACACCCACAACCCGTGCACCCACGAGGCCGAGCTGCCCGTCTCCCGCGAGCGCGGCGAGGTCGAGCACCGGTTCGTGCCGGTGACGCCCGACAACAAGGTGGACAGGCTGGTCGGCCTGCTGAACGAGGAGCAGGGACGGACGCTCGTCTTCGTCCGGACGAAGCGCGGCGCCGACCGTCTCGTGCGCAAGCTCGAGCGCCACGGCATCAAGGCGACGGCAATGCACGGCGACAAGACCCAGGCCGCCCGCGAGAAGGCGCTCGCACGGTTCGAGAAGGGATCGGTGTCGACGCTCGTGGCAACGGACGTCGCCGCCCGCGGCCTCGATCTCGACCAGATCAGCCACGTGATCAACTTCGATCCGCCTGCCGAACACAAGGACTACGTCCACCGTGTGGGCCGGACGGGCCGGGCGGGACGCTCCGGCACCGGCATCACGTTCGTCCTGCCCGATCAGCAGGACGAGGTCAGCCGGGTCGCGGCGCGGCTCGGTCACGGCGAGCAGTTCGAGAGCAGCGGGATGCAGCTGGCGCCACCCCGCCTCGTCTACTCGGGGCGCGGCCGGAACTCCCGCTGGGGCCGACCGACCGGCGTGCGCCGCCGCAAGCCCTAACGCGGCGTCTCGCACCGTCCGGCGACCGCCGCCGTCCTCTCGGAGCAATGCCGCTCCGACGGATACCGCTTGCCCGTGAATCACAGGCTCAAGGTGCCAGAGCTCCCTGCCGACATGGACCCGTGCAGCACCAACCGGCAGGCAGGGCATCCCGATGCAACCGATCAACGGCCTCGTTCATCTTCGCGTCCCCGGCTACGGGGAGCTCGTCTCGCGCGTCGTCGAGCACGACGGCGACAGCCTCACGCTCCGCGCGCCGCTCGCCGAGGGCGGCGGTCAGGTGATTCCCGACCCGGCACAGCCCCTCGACATCGGGGTGGTCTCGGGCCGTGGTATCGAGTGGTTCTCGGCAGTCGTCGCGGCGCTCGGCCCGGCCGGCCGCTGCTGCAGGTACGCCTCCTCGGCCGCTCGGCCGGCCGTGAGCGCCGGGACACGCCGCGGGCCGCCCACGCGATCGAGGTCGAGCTGCGGCCGGTCGGGGCTGCGGCGCCGCTCGCGGGAACGCTCGTGGAGGTGAGCGAAGGGGGCATCCGCGTCACATCGCCCCATGAGCTCCAGGTCGACGACCGCGTGCAGATCGCGATTCCCGTGCCCGGCGGAGAGACCATCTCGACGACCGCCAGGGTCGTTCACGCCTACGGTGGCGGTACCTGGGGGCTCTCCTTCGAGCTTGCCCCGCTCGACGTCCGCAGGCGGCTTGCACGGCTCGCGTTCCGGGAGCTCGCCGACGGCGCGAGGCCCGCGCAGTCACCCGCAGCCTGACTCCGTCGCGGGCGAACGGCGGTAGCCCGCAGCTCAGCGGACGGTGACGGCTACACGCTGAACGGCGTTGTTCGCGTACCCGCCGAGGTTCCAGGACTGCTCGAGCGGCTGCTGTCGCCCGGTGACGTCCCGGGCCCGGCAGCACAGGACGACCTCACCGGGGCGGGACGCCTCCCAGTCGAGGCTCCAGGCACACCAGGCGCCGTCCTCGAGGTCGCGCTGGAGGTGGGCCTCCTCCCAGGTGGAGCCCCCGTCCAGGCTCACCTCCACACGGTCGATCGGACCGAAGCCCGACCACGCGCGCCCCCGGAGGCGGCACGGGCCGCGGTCGACGAAGCGACACCGGCTCGGGAACTCGGCGATCCCGGGTGGGATCATGAGCGCCCGCGGCAGGATCCGCGTCAGCGGCTCACCCGGCTCATCGGGACGCTGGCGCGCGCAGTAGGCCTGTACCTGGTAGTAGCCCCGGAACGGCTCGGGAACGACGGTGATCCGCGTCAGCCACTTCACGCTCGCCATCCCGTACCAGCCCGGGACGATCAGCCGGAGCGGAAACCCGTGCTGCGGCGGGAGCGGCACGCCGTCGAGCTCCCAGGCGAGCAGGGCGTCCCCGCAGAGCGCCTCGCCGACCGGCAGGCTCCGCGCGTAGTCCTGCTCGATGTCGCCCTCGATGCCGCGATCGAGCCCGGTGAAGACGACGTCCACCGCCTCCTTCGCGACCCCGGCGGCCTCGAGCAGCGGGGCAAGGCGCGTTCCCGTCCACGTCGACGTCCCGACCGCGCCGAGCACCCACGCCTGGGTACGGGGACGCGGAACCAGGGCCGCCCGGCCGTTTCCGGCACACTCCATCGTCACCGTCCGGGACTCCCGTGGCAGCGCCCGTAGCCGATCCAGGTCGAGCGCCAGCGTCCGCTCGACGAGACCGTCGATCCGGAGGCGGAACGTGTCCGGGTCGACGCGCGGTACGTCGAAATGATTCAGCAGGTAGTGCAGGCCGAGCGGCGTCACCGGGTAGTCGAGCGCCTCGAGCAGGAACGCGTGGTTGCGTCCCGCGAGGTCGAGCTCGGCGAGGCTGAAGTCGGCCGGCGCCTGCGCCACCGTACGGGACGTGCTAGTTGCCCTCGCCGGCCCGGGCGACAGGGCCCTGGGCGAACGCCGCGGCCGGAGGGATCTCCGGCTCCGCGCGGGTCGGCTCCCCGGTCAGCTCCTGTGCTCCACCCCGGCGCCTCTCCCACAGCGCCCGCGCGAACCAGCCGAGCCCGAACCCGATCAGCGCAGCGATCACCGTTGGAGGATAGCCCCGGCGCGGCCGGCGTGCACGCGCAGCGTCAGGCGGCCCGGAGGTCGGTGGCCGCGTCCTCCGGCCCGGTAATGTCCGGCGCGATCGCAACGCGATCCCGCCCGCCGGCCTTCGCGGCGTACAGCGCTCGGTCGGCCAGCTCGATCCAGCCGGCCGAGCTGTCCGAGGCCCCTGGGGCTGCGACGCCCACGCTCACCGTGAGCGCGAGTTCCTCGAACCCGTCCATGCTCAGCCCGCGCACCGCCTCCAGGCTGCGAGCGGCGAGTCGCTCGGCGTCCCCGAGCGACGTGTCGCGGAGCACGATCGCGAACTCGTCCCCGCCGTACCGGCAGACGAGGTCCGCCCGGCGCGGAAAGCTCAGCGCGAGCGCGTCCGCGATCGAGCGCAGCGCCTCGTCGCCGGCCAGATGCCCGAAGCGGTCGTTGACGGCCTTGAACCCGTCGATGTCGACCATCACGAGCGCGTACGGCTCGCCGGTGAGCACGTGGAGCTGCAACGCCCTCGAGAGCTCACGGTTGAGCGTCACGCGGTTCGCCAGCTTGGTCAGCCCATCGAGCTCGGCCTCCCGCCGTGCGGCATCGAGCTCGACCCGTAGGACGTCGACTCGCTCTCCGAGCTCGCGGGCGATCGCCTGGTGCCGGGCCGTCTTCGTCTCGACGAGTGAGCCGAGCTGCTCGACGGCGTCCAGCACCGTCTGCTTCATCTCCTCGACAGGCGCTCCGGGCGCTCCACGGAGCCGGGCGAGGCACTCGGCCGCTCGGGCGTCCTCGGCGGCATCGGCAGCGACGACCCGGCTCATGCCTTCGATCACGGCCCAGAGCGCATCCTGGAGATCACCGATCGTCCGGCCGACTCCGACGCTCTCCTCGCGAATGTGCGAGACGACGTGCTGCTGCAGGCCTCTCCAGTCGCGGTCGTTGCGCCACCCACGGCCGCGCGGTGGCGGCGCGAGCACCAGCACGTGCCTGGCCCATGCCTCGAGCTCGCCCGCCGCCCCGTGGCGCGAAGACGGCACCCGGGCGAGCGCACGCAGGATCGCCGCGACCGTGTCGAGCGCCTCCATGGCCGCGGGCTCGGTGCGGACGGCCTCGGACGCGACGCCGGGGATTTCCTCGCGTTTGCGAAACACCTCGAGAGGAGTCGGCCGACGGGATGCAGAGTTGAGCGCCCGGCCCGATCGGCAGCCGCGTCGCGAGCGATCAATCGGCGCGCCGGCGCACGACCGAGAGGCCCCAGGCGCCACCGGTCGCGAACAGCTCGTCCGGATCGACGTCGCCGAGCCAGCCGATGAAATGCCGCTCGGGACGTTCCGGGGTTGATCCGTACACCGCCGGACGTGCTGTGACCTCGTCTGCGTCCCCGCCGCGCTCCCGGCGTTCGAGCTCGGCGAGGCGCTCCTCGATCGCGGAGCCTTCTGCGTAGCCCTTACCCATGCTCCTAGGCTAGATGGCGCGCTGGTATCGTGCGTATCATGGATACCCCGACGCTGCTTCTGATCGACGTCCAGCGCGAGTACTTCTCGCCCGAGAGCCCGCTCCGCATACCCGACGGCAACGCCGTGCTCGACCGCCTCAGCGGGCTTCTGTCCGCCGCACGGGATGCCGGCGTGCCCGTGATCCACGTCCAGCACCACGAGGACGCCGCGTCGGAGGTCTTCGCGACGGGAACGGCCGCGGTCGAGACGATGGAGGCGGTCGCGCCTGCCGACGGTGAGCCCGTCGTCGTCAAGCACCTGCCCGGATCCTTCGACGGTACGACGCTCGACGAGGAGCTCGGGAAGCTCGGGACGAGGACGCTGATCATCGGCGGATTCATGACGCACATGTGCTGCGACACGACGGCGCGCGAGGCGGCCGCGCGCGGCCTCGACGTCGTCTTCCTGACCGACGGGACGGCGACGCGGGATCTGGACGGGCCGAGCGGCGGAGTGCTCCCGCACGCCGTCGTCCACGAGGCGACGCTCGCGGCGCAGGCCGACGGGTTCTCGAAGCTCGCCGACGTCGCCTCGGTGCGGCAGTCGCTGACCGACCCGTCCTGAGAGCCTGTCACTCGGTGGCTTCGCGGGCGTCTGCCGCCAGCGCGCGGCGACGCAGCTCGTCCTCGACCCGGGCCGGATCGAGCCCGCGCGCAGCCAGGACGACGTAGCTCGCGAACCAGAGGTCGGCAAGCTCGGAAACCAGTCGCTCGTCCGTCTCACCAACAGCTGCGAGCGCGGCCTCCACACCCTCCTCGCCGAGCTTCTGCGCGCACTTGCCCACCCCGGCGTCGAGCAGGCGCGCGACGTACGACCCCTCGGGGCGCTCGAGCGCCCGTTGTGCAACCCGCCGCCACAGCCACGGAGCGAAGCAGCTCAGCGAGCCCGTGTGACAGGCCGGTCCTGTCGGATCGACCCGCAGGAGGATCGCGTCGCCGTCACAGTCGTCACGGATCTCCTCGACCCTGAGGACGTTGCCGGACGTCTCGCCCTTACGCCACAGCTCCTGTCGCGAGCGGCTCCAGAAGTGGGCCTCACCCGTCTCCCGCGTCAGCCGGAGCGCCTCCTCGTCCATCCAGGCGAGCATCAGCACCCGCCCGTCACCGGCGTCCTGGACGATCGCCGCCTTCAGATCAGCTCGGGTCACGCAACGTCACCCCCAGTTCACGCAGCTCCTCGCGGAGCGAGGCCAGTCGGGACGGGTTCTCGTGCAGGATCGATGCGAGCAAGGCGGCCTGCGCGACCTCGAGCGCCTCGGCGACGTGCCGGGCGCTTCCCGCGCCGCCCGACGCGATCACCGGGATCGTCACCGCGGCGGCGACCGCGCGCGTCAGCGGGAGGTCGTACCCCTCGCGCGTCCCGTCCGCATCGATCGAGGTGAGCAGGATCTCCCCGGCTCCGCGCTCCTGCGCCTCACGGGCCCACTCGACGGCGGCCCGACCGGTCGCCCGCGTGCCCGCGTGGGAGAAGACCGAGCCGTCGCCGGCGTCGATCGCGGCCACGACCGCCTGCGAGCCGAGCCGCTCGGCGAGCTCACCGATCAGCTCCGGCCGGGCGAGCGCAGCCGAGTTGACCGAGACCTTGTCCGCGCCGGCGTCGAGGAGCGCCGTCGCGTCTTCCACCGACCGGACACCCCCACCGACCGTGAACGGGATCGAGAGCCGCTCGGCGACGTGGCGGACCAGCGCGACGAGCGAGGGCCGGTTCTCGACCGTCGCCTTCACGTCGAGGAAGACGAGCTCGTCCGCGCCGGCATCCGAGTAGGCGGCCCCGAGTTCGACCGGGTCGCCGACGTCGCGCAGCCCCTCGAACTTGACGCCCTTGACCACCCGGCCGCCGGCGACGTCGAGACAGGGGATCAGACGAGGGAGAGGCATCGTTCGAGGTAGCGGGCGCCGGCGGCGGCGCTCTTCTCGGGGTGGAACTGGACGCCGGTGAACGATCCGTGCCTGACCTCGGCGACGACGCCCTCCGAGAAGGCGACGGCGTCGGGGGTCTGCGCCGCGTAGGAGTGAGCGAAGTAGTACGCCTCCCCTCCGGGGTCGACGGCCGCCCAGCCGATGCGCGGCACCCTGCCCTCGGAGAGCAGCGTCGCCTTCCCCGTCACGATCCCGAGGCCCTCGACCCCGCCGTCCTCCTCCGTCTCCTCGAGCGCGAGCTGGAGGCCGAGGCAGATCCCGAGCGTGGGCGCACCCTCGGCGACGCGCTCGACGAGCGCGCGGTCGAGCTCTCGCCGACGCAGGCCGGCCATCGCCGAGGCCGCCGACCCGACGCCCGGAAGCACCGCCAGGTCAGCCGCTGCGAGCTGCGCCGGCTCGTCCGTCACGGCCACGTCGGCGCGAAGCCGGCGGAAGGCGACCTCCACCGAGAGGGTGTTCCCGGCCCCGTAGTCGGCGATGCGGACAACCGTCACCGAATCTCCCGGGTCCTGTCACGGTCCGCGCAGAACACGTGCGCATTCCGGCGATACGATGAAGTCGGGAGGAGGCGAGGGGTGGCCCCGGCACCGGGTCGGAGAAAGAGGGTCACACGATGCCCTTGGTCGAGGGAATGCCGACGCCTTCCCGGCGAACGGCTGCACGGAGCGCCCGGCCGACGGCCTTGAACGCCGCTTCCGCGACATGGTGGGGATCCCGACCGGTTGCCTCGACGTGGAGGCCGAGGCGGCCCGACTGGGTCAGGCTCTGGAACATGTGCGCGGCCAGGCCCGGGTCGTGCTCGATCGCGCACTCACACCACGGCCGGCCGCCGAGATCGATCGAGGCGCGCGCCAGCGCGTCGTCCATCGGAACGACCGCGTCTCCGTAGCGGGCGATACCGCCACGGTCGCCGAGCGCGCGATCGAGCGCAGCGCCGAGTGCGAGCGCCGAGTCCTCCGCCGTGTGATGGGGGCCCGTCTCGAGATCGCTCGCGGCCTCGAGGAGCAGATCGAGCCCGCCGTGGAACGCGAGCTGCTCGAGGAAGTGATCGTAGAGCCCGGCCCCGGTCGCGACGCGCACGCGGCCGGCGCCGTCGAGGGCGAGCCTGACCGCGATCCGCGTCTCCGCCGTCGCGCGCACGTAGCGAACCCGGCGACCGCCGGGTTCCGAGACCGGGCTCGGCCGGTCGACGGCTCGGGCGATCGCGTCGAGCAGCACGTCGTCGTCGTCGCGGTTGCGCACCGAGATCCGGATGCCGTTCGGGAACACCCTGACGGCGAGCCCCTGACCCAGCAGGGCATCACCGAGCACCTCGGCCTCCCCGGTCGGCACGAAGACGAAGTTCGCCCTCGACGGGAGGGGCTCGAAGCCGAGGGTGCGCAGCGCCTGCGCCAGCCGCTCGCGCTCCTCGACCTCCCAGGAGACGTCGGGCGGGGAGGCGAGCGCAGCGAGCGCGAGCGCGGCCGAGATCGTCGAGACGGCGGCCGGCGACTGGCGAGCGTTCAGCTCGGCCGCGGTCTCGCGGTCGGCGATCGCGTAGCCGACCCGCGCCCCGGCGAGCCCGAACGCCTTCGACAGGGTACGGAGGACCACGACGCCGTCGTCGATCAGGTCGATCGCGCTCTCGCCCGCGTACTCGAAGTACGCCTCGTCGACGGCGAGTGGCCGGGCGGCCGGCAGCGGCCCGAAGGCGCCGGTCGGGTTGTGGGGCCGGCACACGAACGTCAGGACCGGATCATCCGCACCCACCTCCGCACCGGCGAGCTGGGCGCCGACGCGAAAGACCGGGTACGTCGGCTCGTCGAGCACCGCCACCGTGTCGCCCGGCCCTGCGAAGGAGCGGGCGACGAGCATGATCAGGTCGTCCGCACCGGCGCCGAGCACGACGTTCTCGGGCTCGACGCCCGCGTACCGGGCGAGCGCCGGCACGAGCGGGCCGTAGCCGCCGTGCGGGTAGGTGTTCACCTCGGCGAGCGCGCCGGCAACCGTACCCGGGCGGGCGCACGCGGGCGGGTCGGCAGGGACGTTGCCGTCGAAGCGCAGCACCTCGACCGGGTCGATGCCGGCGAGCCGCGCGATCTCGGAGGTCGCCATCGCCCAGCCGTACGGACGGAACGACGGCGACAGCGAACGGAGGCCCGAGGGCGTTCGCCCCACGCTCACCCGAGCATCCTCTCGACCGGAACGAGAAGGATCGACGTCGCACCGGCCTCCTCGAGCGCCGGGAGCAGCGTCCAGACGTCGCTCGCCGGGATCAACGCGTGGACGGCAACCATGCCGGGCTCGGAGAGGGGAAGGACGCTCGGCGCCTTACTTCCCGGCACGAGCCGCGAGAGGAGCGGCAGCGCGCTCTCGGGCGCGTTCATCATCAGGTACCGCATGCCGCGCGCGTCCACGACGCTCTTGATCACGCGCACGAGCTGCAGAGCCTCGTCGTGCGGCTCCTCACCGCCGATCAGCACCGCCTGGGACGAGAACAGCACCCCGAGCGAGCGAAGGCCGTTCGTCCGCAGGGTGTTACCGCTCGAGACGAGGTCGATGATCCCGTCCGCGAGCCCGAGCCGCGGTGCGATCTCGACCGACCCGGTGACGTCGACGAGCGTCGCGCCAATGCCGTGCTGCCCGAGCAGCTCCCGCGCGAGACGCGGGAAGACGGTCGCGATCCTCAGACCGTCGAGATCGGCGAGATCGGTCGCGCCGAACTCCTGCGGGACCGCTGCCTGCAGGGTGCAGCCGCCGAACCCGAGCGGCAGCAGCTCCCTCACCCGCGCCCCGCGCTCGCGCACGAGATCCTGGCCGGTCACGCCGCAGTCGACGACGCCGTCCTGCACGTACTCGGGAATGTCCGCGGCACGTACGAGGAGCACGTCGATGGGGGCGTTGCGGCAGGGAAAGGCGAGCGCTCGCTCGCCCGGCTCCTCGGGCCCGAGGCCGGCCTCCTCGAGCAGCGACACCGCAGGCTCGCGGAGCCGGCCCTTCGCCGGGATCGCGATCTTCAGGCGGTCGTCTCGCGCTGCCGGCTCCTCTCGAGCGCCAGCCGGTAGCCGCCCTCGCCGTGGCGCAGCCAGTGGGCGACCCTCGTCACGGTCGTTGTCGAGGCGCCTGTCCTCCTGCTCACCTCGAGGTAGGGCAGGCCCTCGCTGACCAGCTTCGCCGCCTGCCAGCGATGCGCCATCGCCTCGAGCTCCGAGAGCGTGCACAGGTCGCGGAAGAACCGCTCCGCCTCGTCCAGAGTCCGCAGGCTCAGCACGATCTCGAACAGCTCCTGGATCTCCCTGCTCGACCACGGGTGTGATTGCTCCTCTGCCATCGCTGCGAACCGCCCGACCTGGATTCTGTCTGTCCTTACGTGTTAGCATGTTAACATGAGATCGCGCAGCGCACAAGACGGCGACGATACGAACGTCGCGGGGTCGCACGAGCCTGGAGGGTCGTCGAGCTCCGAGACGGGCGCGGGGCCGTCAGCGCGGGCGTTCGTCGTCATTCCTGCGGTCGACGTGCTCGGCGAGGAGGCCGTCCGGCTCGAGCAGGGTGACTACGCTCGCATCGGGCGCCGGGCCGGCGATCCGGCCGGCCTCGTCGAGCGCTTCGCGAGCGCACACCCCGCCCTGATCCACGTGGTCGATCTCGGAGGAGCCCGGGAAGGACGGATCCGCCCGGAGCTCATCGCCCGGCTGGTCGAGGCGGCGGGCGCCGTGCCGGTGCAGGCGTCCGGAGGTATCCGGTCGGTCGAGGACGCGCTCGAGCTCCTCGACGCGGGCGCGGCGCGGGTGATCGTCGGCACGGCTGCCTTCACGGCCGATGCGGCCCTCGAGCGCTTCGTCGAGGCAATCGGCGACCGCCTGGTGATCGCCGTCGACTCGAGGAACGGCCGCCTGGCGATCTCCGGCTGGGAGCGCGAGGCCGGGCTCACGGTCGTCGAGGCCGCCCGACGCTGTCGAGCCGTCGGGGTCCCGCGCCTGCACTGCACGGCCGTCGAGCGAGACGGAACGATGCGCGGTCCCGACCTGGATCTGCTCGCCGCCGTCCGTGACGCCGCGGGACTTCCGATCCTCGCGGCCGGGGGAATCCGCTCGCAGCGAGACCTCGAGCGCCTCGCCGGGCTCGGCCTCGAGGGCGCCGTCGTCGGTCGTGCCCTGCTCGAGGGCACGGTCCCGCTCTCGGCGATCTCGCGGCTGACGGCCCGGCTCGGCCGGGACGGACCCGCGTAGAAGCCGGGCGAAGCCCGGCGGTCACGACCTCGCGGCTGACGGCCCGGCTCGGCCGGGTCGGACCCGCGTAGGAGCCGGGCGGAGCCCGGCGGTAACGGTCATCCGACGCAGCGCGCTCAGCTCGGCCGCGAGCTCCGGATCAGCCGGGAAGGCCGCGCGCCGACCACTCACGCAGGTCGAACCAGTGGGTCTCGCGCAGAGCCGCGGCGACCCGTGGATCGGTGTGGTCGGGGTTGAAGACGTGATGGTCGAGATCGGCACAGACGGCGACGGCCTGCATCGGAACGTCCCGGAGCTGCACGAGCGCGTCGGCGGGCAACCGCGCCTCGACGAGGGTGTAGTGCTTGAAGTGGAGATCGGGCGAGATCTCGAGCAGAGAGGGCCAGTCCGGGCAGCTCCGTGCGCTCATGCGCTGAGCCTAGCTCACGCGTCGTGTACGGCCCCGGAGAAGCGCCGGCGGCACGCGGTGGGAACCATGCGGGATCGGGCTCATCAGCGGCTGGTGAGGTCGTGCACGAGCTCGCAGAGCCGGCGCAGAGCGACGGGATCGGTTTCCGGAAGCACACCGTGGCCGAGGTTGAAGATGTGACCCGGACGGCCCGACACCGAGCTCAGGAGCGCCCTCGCCTCGCTCTCCACGCGCGCGAACGGCCCGAGCAGGAGCGTCGGGTCGAGATTGCCCTGAACGCCGCGGTCGAGGCCGACGACATCCCAGGCCTCCACGAGGGGAACGCGCCAGTCGACTCCGATCACATCCCCTCCGACGGCCGCCAGCTCACCGAGCAGGTGGCCGCAGCCCGTCCCGAAGTGGATCGTGGGGCAGTCGACCCCGGCCAGGATGCGCTCCGAGTACGGGGCCACGAACTCCCGGTAGTCGGCCGCGCTCAGGAAGCCGACCCACGAGTCGAACAGCTGGATCGCATCCGCTCCGGCGACGACCTGTGCCCGAGCGAACGCGGCGAACGCCTCCGAGAGGCTCTCCATCAGCGCGTGCCAGACCTCGGGCGCTCCGTACATGCAGCGCTTCGTGCTCACGAAGCTCCGGCTCGGCCGGCCCTCGATCAGGTAGCCGGCGACCGTGAACGGCCCGCCCGTGAAACCGACGAGGGCCTTCTCGGCCGGAAGCTCCCGGCGTACGAGCCCGATCGCCTCGAGCGCGAACGGGAGCTGGGCGGCGGGGTCGAGACGACCGAGCCGCGCCACGTCGGCCCGCGAGCGGATGGGGGCCTCGACAACGGGCCCGACTCCCTCGACGAGCTCGACGCCCACCCCCATGCCGATGACGGGCAGCATGATGTCCGAGTAGATGACCGCTGCGTCCACGCCGTGTGCGCGTACAGGCTGCAGCGTGACCTCGGCGCAGAGTTCGGGTCGCCGGCAGATACCGAAGAGATCGTGGCGCTCGCGGACGGCCCGATACTCGGGGAGCGAGCGGCCGGCCTGCCGCATGAACCACACGGGGGTGTGCTCGACCGGCTCCCGTCTCGCAGCCCGGACGAGCAGGGGTGCCGGCGTCGGCGCCCCGACGGGCGGATCGCCGCTCACGAAGCGGTGATCGACGGCGTGACCGTCAACGACTCGATCGTACGGGCGAGACCGTCGTGCAGCGAGACGGCGGGCTCCCACCCGAGCACCTCGCGCGCCCGGGCGATGTCCGGCTGGCGCACCTGCGGGTCGTCGATCGGCAGCGCCTCGAAGATGATCTCGCTCGCCGAGCCGGTGGCTCCGACCACGATGCGGGCGAGCTCGAGCAGCGTCTGCTCCTCGGGGTTGCCGAGGTTCACCGGGAGGTGCTCGCCGCTCGTCGCGAGCAGGTGCAGCCCCCGCACGAGATCGTCGACGTAGCAGAAGCTCCGCGTCTGGGAGCCGTCCCCGAAGACGGTGAGCGGCTTCCCGGCCAGCGCCTGACGCAGGAACGTCGGGATCGCGCGGCCGTCGTACGGGCGCATCCTCGGTCCGTACGTGTTGAAGATGCGGGCGATACACGTGTCGACACCCTGCTGGCGGTGGTACGCCATCGTCATCGCCTCGGCGTACCGCTTGGCCTCGTCGTAGACGCCCCTCGGCCCGATCGGGTTCACGTTGCCCCAGTAGCTCTCCGGTTGCGGATGGATCTGGGGGTCGCCGTAGACCTCGCTCGTGGACGCGAGCAGGAAGCGGGCCCGCTTGAACTTCGCGAGCCCGAGCGCGTTGTGTGTGCCGTAGGAGCCGACCTTCAGCGTGTGCAGCGGCAGCCGCATGTAATCGATCGGGCTCGCGGGGCTTGCGAGGTGGAAGATCACGTCGACCGGCCCCGGGACGTCGACGTGCTCGGTGACGTCGTGGTTTCGGAACTCGAACCGGTCGCTGCGGATGTGCTCGATGTTCTGGAGCGTGCCCGTGTCGAGGTTGTCCACGCACACGACGCGGTAGCCGCGCTCGAGCAGGTACTCGCAGAGGTGGGAGCCGACGAAGCCCGCTCCACCGGTCACGACCGCGGTTTCCACCGGTCTCATCGTAGTCCAGCCTGACCGTCTGTTACCCGATCGGGGGATCCCCGGGCGTCCGATCAGGGGATCCGCCGGGACTCATCGGCCAGGAATCATGCAAGAAGAAGGGCCTTTCTACGCTCAAGCGTCGTGAGGTCTGCCATGGGAAGCTTCAAACTCCGACTCGTCGCCTACTTCGTGCTGCTCTCGCTGGTGCCGCTGGTCGCCGCGACCTGGGCATTCAGCGAGACCGCGGAGCAGACCGAGCTGCAGCGCGCCGACATGAGCCTCAACAAGTCGGCGCGGGCCGCCGCGGCCGCCGCCGGTGCCGAGCTCGACCAGGCGGAGCTGACGGCGACGACACTCGCACGTTCGCCCGACGTCCAGGCGGCGCTGGCGCGCTCCGACCGGGCGGCACTGCAGGCAATCGCCGCCGCAACCCCGTTCGTCGCGTTCCTCGCCGACGATCACCTGCTCGCCGGCAGCGCCCCGACGACTGCCGCGAGGCGCACCGCGAACGTCGCCGTCGCCGGCTCGGTGATCGGCACGGTCGTCGTGTCCGTTCCGTACGACGGAGCCTTCCTCGAGCGGATCGCCGACGGGGCAGCTCTCGGCGACGAGGAGACGCTCGCGCTCGTCGCCGACGGGCGCGTGGCCCAGGGAGGGCCCGAGCTGCTCGGCGTGATCGCCGCGCCACCGCTCGACGAGCCCGGCGACATCCGCCTCTCCGGTGCGACGTACCGGGCAGCCGGAGCCGAGCTCCCCTCCGACAGGGGCACGGTGCAGATCGTCGCCCTCGTTCCCCGTGCTGCGCTCGACGGCGCGCTCACCGACCTCAACCTGCGACTCCTGGCGGCCGCGCTCGGCTCGATCGCGATCGTCGCCGCGGTCGCGTTCCTCGCGGGACGCACGATCGTGACATCCCTGCACGAGCTGGCCCGGCTTGCGATGGCGATCGCGCACGGTCATCTCTCCGAGCGTGTTCCCGTCCGCGGCCGTGACGAGCTGGCGCGGGTCGGGACCGCCTTCAACGAGATGGCGGAGCAGCTCGAGGCGCGCCAGCGCGAGCTCGTCGCCGAGCGCCAGCGCGTCCGCCGGGCGACCGAGCAGCTCGGCGCAGCGCTGTCGGCCGGGAACGAGCCGGAGCGACTGCTCGAGATCGTCGCTGCGAGCGCGCTGGAGATGACCGGGGCGGTCGGAGTGACGATCGTGCGCGCAGGTGAGGTGCTCGCAGCGGCGGGATCGCCCGAGACGGGCGGCGATCCCGTGACGCTCGACCTCGGGCCGGCCGAGGAAGGTTCGCACCGACTCCTCCTCCTGTACCCGGTTGCGGGCAGACGCTTCGACGAGGCGACCATCGAGGAGGCGATCTCGCTCACCTCGCAGGCCGCAGTCGCGCTCGAGAACGCCCGCCTCCACGAGATCCTCGCCCGCCAGGCGGTCACCGACGAGCTCACCCAGCTTGCGAACCGGCGACGCTTCGAGGAGGAGCTCGCCCACGAGGTGAACCGGGTGCTGCGCTTCGGTGGCCCGCTGTCGCTGCTCGTCGCCGACCTCGACGACTTCAAGCAGATCAACGACATGTTCGGACATCCGGTCGGCGACGCAGCGCTGCGCGTGTTCGCCGATGCGCTCCGT
Source organism: Gaiellales bacterium (assembly GCA_046330455.1). Lineage (GTDB taxonomy): Bacteria > Actinomycetota > Thermoleophilia > Gaiellales > Gaiellaceae > CAVQXR01. Next base: position 288,009 of record JAXLSU010000003.1, on the reverse strand, counting down.
CACGGGATCCGGGCGGTGGACATCGCGGCCCGGCCGGGCGGCGAGGAGTTCGCCGTCATCCTCCCGGGAACGGCGCTCCGGGAGTCACGGGCGGTCGCGGAGCGGCTGCGGCGAACGTTCGCCGCGACGCAGGTTCCCGTGCCGGACGCGGAGCCGATCACGCTCACGGCGAGCTTCGGCGTCGCCGAGTACGTACCGGGCTCGACACCGGAGGACCTGTTCGGCGCTGCCGACACGGCGCTCTACGAGGCCAAGGCCCTCGGCAAGAATCGCGTCGCCATGTGCGAGGAGTACTCGGTCGCGCGACAAACCTAACGGCTAGTGTGGAAGACGACTCCCCGGAAGCCACGCGCATCCGGGGGAACGAGGGTCACCGTGCGGCGCGGTGCATCCGATGGGTAAGGAGTGAGGATGCCACTGATCCGACCGAAGCCGCCGACCCGTCGCCCGGGCCTGGGAGCAGCGAAGCTCGTGCTCGCGGCGATCGCGGCCGGAATCGGGGCATCGCTGCTCTTCCACTCCACGGTCGGGAGCCCGCCGGCGCTCGTACAGCCCTCGACTCCCGAGGGGGTCGTCGCCGCTCCCACCGTTCAGGCCGGAGAAAGCGCCGTCGAGGCGCTCGAGCCCGAGGGCACCGGCGGGAGCGCCGGTCCGGACACGGCCGGGCTCAGACCCGGATCGAAGAAGGAGCAGGAGACGAACGGGCGAACGAGCGAGCCGAGAACGGCACTCACGCGCTCTGCCGACCCGTCCACAGGAGCGCTCCCCGCGGCTCCCCCCGCGGCTCCCGAGCCGCTGACGCCCGCAGACCCGGCGCCGGTCGAGCGGCCCGAATCGCGGGACGAGCCCGGGACTGACGCGCCGTCCCCGCCCGTCGAGCTTCCGGCGGACAAGTCCGCACCCGGAGATCCCGGGCCCGCCTCCACGACCGACGGCGCTGCTCCTCCACCGCCGCCCACCGCGCCGACCGGCGGCTGACGGCCCTCAGGATTCGCGCTCGGACGCGAATCGGCGGCGCACGGGCTCCCAGGCGAGGGCGAGCACGATACCCAAGAGGAGCCCGATCACGGCGCCGACGATCATGGAGCTCTGCCGGCCGCGGGCGGCGACCTTCGCGGCGGCCGCCTGCGTGAGGACACGGCCCCGTTCCACCTCCTGCGCGAGCGTGAGGTCGAGCGCGGCCGTGTTCCGCTCAACTCGCAGCTCGCCCCGGTGGACGACGGCGCTGTTGAGCAGCCCGACGACCGCGAGCCGGGCGGCCGGATCGAGCTCGGAGGAGGCGCCGAGCTGCGCTTCGTACTCCGCGATCGCGGACTCGAGCGCGGCGAGCTGGTCGTCGAGACCCTCGAGCACGAGCTCGAGCTTCTCGATCTTTGCGTCCGGATAGGTCGACACCTCGTCGACCACGGTCTGCGCGAGGGCGTTCGCCGCCTCGGCGCTCTGGCGCTTCCACGGGCCGCGCACGATCACCTCGACGAGCGACGTCGGTGCCGACTTCGCAGTCGTCCCGGCGACGACCTTCGTGGACACGCCCCGGCGCAGCTCGTCGGCGGGAATCCCGAGCTCGTGGGCCACCGACTGGATCACCCGCTCGCTCTTCACGATCTGGCTCACGGACGACGGGTTCGTGGCGAGCGTCTGGACCTGGCTGTTTCCCGTCGGAGAGAGCGGCTGCCCGAGGTAGACGGTCGCCTTGCCCTGGAAGACCCGCCCGCCTCCGAGGGAGACGAGGTACCCGACGAGCACGCCGAGCACGACGCAGAGCACCACGAGCCACCAGCGCGCAACGATCGCCCACCAGAGCCGGCCGAGCTCGACCTCCTGCTCGACGTCCGGCTCGGGGCCCGTGGCCGCCGGCCGGCCCGATGGAGACTGGGAGCTCACCGATCGCCGACTGTACCAGCCGCCGGAAGCCCGTCGGCGAGGGGAGCAGCCCCTTCGCCGCCCTCCTCCAGGCACAGATGCCAGAAGAAGCGGGTCATCGTGACGCCTGCCTGGAAGGCACCGAGGCGCGGCTCGGGACGCTCCCCGCGGGCGAGCGCCAGCGCGAGCTCCGGATAGCCGCCTCCCGCGGCCCGCGGGAGCGGAAACGCTCCCCCGAAACGCGCGTTCACATCCGTGACCTCGTGTCGGCCGTCGGGAGTGCGGAAACACTGGACGGTGGCAGGGCCGGCGAGCCGGAGCGCCTCCGAGACGTGCCGTCCGACCTCGACGAGCAGGGTGTCCGCGACGGTGGTCCCCTTGATCGACTCCCCGCCCTTCGACTCGATCATGGTGCGCGGGATTGCCGAGAGGCAGCGACCGTCCATGTCGCAGAACACGTCGATCGAGTACTCCTCGCCGTCGCAGAGCCGCTGCACCATCGTCTCGACGGGTGAGTAGCCGAGGAAGAAGTCGAGCTCCTCCGCCGTCGTCGCCCGGTAGATGTGGCGGGAGCCGAAACCGAACCGCGCCTTGACGAGCACCGGGAGCTCGACGTCCGCGGGAACCTCGCCGGGCAGCCATGTGGGCGGGGTGTCGATCCCGTGCTGCTCGAAGAACAGATGGGCCCGGTACTTGTCACGCGTGAGCTCGATCGCGCTCAGGTCGGGGAGGAGCAGCAGGGTTCCGAGCTCGTCCCGGTGGCGGGCCAGCACGAGCTGGTCGATGTCCGTCAGCGGCACGATCAGCTCGACCCCATGGTCGCGTACGGCGTCCGCGAGGAAGGAAACGTAGCCCGGGTCGCTGACCCGCGGCGGGGTGACCGGCACGTCGGCGTGGTAGAGCGTCGGGGAGAGCGGGCTCGTGTCGGCGGCAACCGTCCTCGCGCCGGCGTTCCGGAAGGCGAGCAGCACGTCGACCCGCTGGCCCGAACAGGTGAAGAGCACGCACGTCATCGTCTCTGGGAGGGGCTCAGCCTACGACTTCCAGCCGCCGGTCTCGCCCTTGTACGTGCCCCGGAACAGGGCGGACGGCGTCCTCGCGAGGATTCGGAGATCGAGCCGGAGCGACCGGTGGTCGACGTACCAGACGTCGAGCTCGATCCGCTCGCTCCACGGGAGCGCCGCACGGCCGTTCACCTGTGCCCAGCCGGTGATGCCCGGCTTGACCTCGAGCCGGCGGAGCTGCTGCGGGGTGTACTGGTCGACCTGGACACGCACGGTCGGTCGCGGCCCGACGAGGCTCATCTCGCCACGGACGACGTTCCAGAGCTGCGGCAGCTCGTCGAGCGAGAGCCGCCGGAGCGCCCGACCGACCCTCGTGATTCGCTCGTCGCCCTGGTTCACGGCAAGACCCGCTCCTCGGTGCTCGGCTCCGACCACCATCGTCCTCAGCTTGAGGATCTCGAAGTCGCTGCCGCGCAGCCCGACCCGCAGCTGCCGGAACAGCACCGGGCCGCGGTCCTCGAGCTTGATCGCGAGCCCGGAGGCGGCCAGGAGCGGGCTCGTCACGATCAGGGCGAGAAGGGCGCCCGTGAGATCGAGCGCCCGCTTCACCGGGTCCCTTCCGCCTGCTCCCAGGTCGCAGGGACGCCGTTTCGCAGGTAGCCGCGAAGGGCGCTGAGCGTCGCCTGGGTCACGAGCACGTAGTAGTAGGCGAGGCTCGCGCCCGGGATCGGCGCTCGCAGCCTGCCCGCGAGCGCCAGCGACAGGCCCGCGAGCTGTGCCGCGAGCACGGCGCGGTAGACACGCCCCCGGGGGGCGAGGGCCAGGCTCGAGGCGAGGAGCGCCGCGTGGGCGATACCGCTCCCGTAGCGCAGCACACGATGGGAGACGAGCTCGGCGAGGTACACGGCATCGACGTCGCGCAGCATCCGGCCCTCGAGCAGGATCAGCCAGCAGTGCTCGAACATCCGCACCTTCCGGCGGTACTCGTCCTCGTTGTCGCGCGACGGCTTCTCGAAGGCGTGGGCCTCCGGCTCGTAGACGGCGCGGCGACCCCGCTGCACCATGAGGTACGGAAACGAGAGGTCGTGGCCGAAGCGGGGGTCGACGTCCACGTAGTCGGGGCGCCTGACCGCGTAGATCGAGCCGTTCCCGCCCGTGATCGACCCGAGCGCGGACTCCTGCTCGCGAAGCCAGGTCTCGTACCGCCAGTACGCGCCCTCGCGGTTCGTCCCGTCCGCCTCCAGGAGCCTCAGCCGGCCGCAGACGTACGCGACGTCGGGGTCGGCGAAGCTCCGAACGAGCAGGCGGAGCGCGTCGGGCGCCCACCGGGCGTTCGCATCGGAGAAGGCCAGGATCTCGCCGGTCGTCCGGCGGGCCGCGAGGTTCTGCGCGTTGACCTTGCCGCCCCGCGGGCACGGCAGCAGGCGGACGCGCCGCTCGCTACGGGCGAGCTCCTCGACGATCGCGTCCGTGCCGTCGTCGGAGGCATCCGACGCGACGACGATCTCGACGAGCTCGGGTGGGTAGTCGAGCTCGAGGAGGTTCTCGAGGCGCGCGGCGATGACCGTCTCCTCGTTGTGCGCGGCGACGATGACGCTGACGGTCGGAAGGCTCTCGCCCTTCCGTACGGGCCTCGGGCACAGCCGGGCAAGTGCCGCGGCGGCGGCCGGATACCCGGCGTGGGTCCAGACGATCGAGCCGAGACCGGCCCAGAAGAGGCTGCGGACGAGCACGATCGCGAGTCTAGAGACTCGGGTGCGAGGCGCCGTTGCCGGAAGGCGCTTCCGGCCGGCCTGCGAGCAGCCCGAGCAGCGCCTCCTCGAGGATCGCGGCGGCGTCCCTCGCGTCGTGGTGGTCGACGACGTAGGCTCTCCCGCACGCGGCGAGGCGCCCGGCGAGCTCAGGGTCGGTCGTGAGGCCGTCGAGCGCCTCGAGGAGCTCGTGCTCGCTCTTCCCGGCGACGAGGACGTGCCGTCCGTCCTCGAGACCGGTGCCGTGCAGGGACTCGGGGAACGCGACGCACGGAAGCCCGGCCGCGAGCGCCTCGAGCAGCTTGTGACGGGTGCCGTGCGGGTACTCGATGGGGCAGACGGCAACGTCCGCCGCCTGGAGGTACGGCGCAACGTCCGGGACCTTGCCCACGACGACGAGGTTGTCGCGGCGCTCGGGCTCGCCGACGCCTCCGGCAACGAGGAAGGTGAAGCGCGGGTCGTGCTCGGCGAGGCGCCGTATCCAGGACAGCCCGGCACGACTCGCCGGCGTCGCGCCGCCGGTGAAGGCAACGAGCGGCCCGTCCGGAAGCGCGAGCTCCCGCCGGAGTCGAGCCCTCGTGTCGGGGTCGACCGGAGCGAGCCCTTCGACATCGACGGCACCCGGGACCCAGACGACGCGCTCGGCGGGAAGGCCGTAGCGGGAGACGAGCTCGCGGCGATCGTCGGCACTCGTCGCGATCGTCAGCTCGCCCGTCGCGAGGGCCTGCGGGAAGCGGTCGTGCCCGGTCATCGAGACCGACGACAGCTCGCCGACCCCGTGGGCGACGAAGACGTACCGGCCGTCCGGATGCTCGCGCCGGCAGAGGGCGAGCTCGAGAGGATCCTCGACGAGGATCACGTTCGCCCACTCGAGGAGCTCCCGGAGTCGCGGCGGGCAGGCGATCCTCCTCGCGATCGCGTCGCGAACGCCGCCACGCGGCTCCCGACCGAGCCACCACTCCACCGCCGGCCTGCCGAGCGGAGCCCGGTAGCGATAGACCCGGAACATGGGCGTGACCGGGACCTCCTCGAGCCGTCGCTCGCCGCGTCGAAGCCGCGGCACGCCGCGGCCGAACTGGCGCACGTCGTGCCGCACCGAGAGCTGCTTGAGCAGGCTGAACGCACGGGCCGCCGGACCCTGCTCGGGCGGGTAGGCGATCCAGGGGCCGACGTCGAGGATCCGCACCGACGCTCGCTGATCCTACTGGGCGCCGGTCGTCGAGGCCACGGGACGGCCGCTGAAGACGAGCGGCGCGGCGAGGATGAACAGCGCGAGCACGAAGAAGTAGTACATCTGCATCGTCAGGTAGAAGACGTTCGCCGCGAGCGTGCCCACGAGCGCGGCGGTGAGCCCCCAGCCGAGCGGGAGGACCCGCGCGGCGGCGGCGTCGCCCACACGTGCGAGCTCCCGCCCGATCCGCCGCAGCACGCCGAGACGGACGAACAGGTAGGCGAGGTAGACGAGGAAGACCACCGTGCCGACGATCCCGGTCTCGGCGAGCAGCGCGATGTAGTACGAGTGGGGCCCCCAGTCGGACTCGCCCGTGATGAACTCGTAGTAGGTCGAGAACGTGTTGAGCCCGAGCCCGAACAGCGGGTGCTCGCCGATCACCGGAGGGACGAGCTCGTAGATCTGGAGATGCACGTTGGTCGAGCCGCCCCCGAACGACGTCCGCGCACGCACGACCTGCTCGAAGAACCCCGTCCGCTGCGAGACGACGGCGGCCACGACACCGGCCGCGAGCCCGAGCGGGACGAGCAGCCGGGCCGAGAGCAGATAGGGCCGGTAGGGAAGCGCGAGCACGGCGAGCCCGGCCGCGAGCCCGAGCAGGCCGCTGCGCGACAGGGTCGAGAGCTCGACGACGGCGAGGAAGGCGAGCACGGCCGCGAGCGGAGTTCGCCAGCGGTTGCCGCGCTCGAGCCGGAGATAGATCGGGAGGAGCACGAGCAGGGGGACGATCAGCATGATCCCGAGGTGGTTCGGGTCGAGGGTGAGCGCGTTCGTCCGGAAGACGCTCGCGCCGTCGACCGCGCCGTACACGTTGATCCCGCCGCGCTGGTAGCTGCCGATGGCGGAGAGCACCGTCCGGTCGAGGTTGCCTCCGGTCAGCTCGGCAACGGCGAGCTGGAGGACGCCGTAGGCCGCGTTCGCGACGACGCCTGCCGTGAACCAGCCGAGCGTCCGCCAGTAGAACCCCGGGCTCCGGTTCGCGAGCTGGGCGACGGCACAGACGAGGAAGGCGAAGTGGATCACGAACTTCACGAGCCCCTTCACGAACTGCGTCCGGTCGGCGGTCGTCTCGAGGCTGTAGAAGCCGGCGAGGTAGACGAGCAGGAAGAGGAGAAAGAAGCCGAGCAAGATCGCGACCGTTCGCTGGACCCGCCCGTCGCGGCGCCCGACCCGGTCGGCCGCAAAGGCAGCCACGAACGCGGCAGCCGCGATGTCGGAGACGTTCACGTCCGGTCCGCCGGCGGCCCAACGGATCTTGGCGAAGGTGATCGTGAAGACGTTCGCGAGCAGGAGCGCGTCGACGAGACGACCGAGACCCGCCGCTGCCGGCGCGGCGGTGCGCGGTGCGGGCAGCGCAACGCTCAACCGACGACCTCGTGAAGCAGCGCCTCGAGCTCCTCGGCCCGCGTCCGGCGATCCAGCCGGCGCCGGGCCGCGGGGTCGAGCGTGACGGGCTCGAGCGTGTTGCGGCGCCAGCGATCGACGAGCGCGCGCAGGCCCTCCTCGATCGCCTCGGGCTCGTCGGGCGCCACGACGAGCCCGGCGCCGAGCTCGCGGATCAGCGCTGCCGCCTCGCCGTCCGGTGGGACGGCGGCGAGGATGGGGCGGCCGGCCGAGAGGTACTCGAACACCTTTCCGGAGAGTACGCCGCGTCCCCGCCCGTCCGCCTCCGGGATCAGGAGCAGGAGCGCGTCGGAGTCGCGCTGGAGCGCGAGCGACTCGGCGTGCGGCAGGTACGAGACCAGCTCGAGGCGGTCACCGAGGCCGAGCCGGTCTGCGTGCTCCCGGTCGCGGCTGCGGAAGTCCCCCACGAAGCGGGCGGTCACGCCGTCGACCACGGCGAGCGCGTCGAGGAAGGGTCGCGGGTCGCGGCGGCCGAAGAAGCTGCCCGCGTGCGTGATCCGGAACCGGGCCCCGCGAAGGTAGGGGAGCCCGGCGAAGTCGTCGAAGTCGCAGCCGTTGCCGATCAGGCGCACCGGCCCGGAGGGAGAGAGGCGCTCCGTCTCGGCGACGATTGCGGCCGACGCACAGGCGATCGCGCTCGCGTCGCGGGCGACCCGGCCGGCGAGGCGGCCCTCGCCGCGGATCTCACGCCGCCGGTGGGCGTGCGAGACGAGCGAGTCGCGGAGGTCGGCGATCCAGGCGACCCCCGTACGCCGCTTGACGGCGAGCCCGACGAGGTGGACCGAGCCCGGCGGCGATGTGGTCAGCACCGCGTCGATGCCGTGGCGCCTCACGATTCCGAGCGCCGCCCTGATCGCCGTCACGTTCCACAGCACGCTCGCATCCGGCACGAGCGCCGCCCTCGCGGCGAGCTCGGCGCGCACGACCAGCCGGTCGAGGCCGTGCGCGCGGCGCAGCTCCTCGGCCGGCCGTCGCGCCCGCGGGCCCACGTTGCGGGCTCGGTGGACGGTCACGCCGGGCGGGCTCGTCTGCGAGCGGTCTGTGTGGAGCCACTTGGGATCGTCGGGCGCGAGCACGTGGACCTCGTGCCCCATCGCTGCGAGGTGCCCCGAGAGCTTCAGCGGCCGCTGCACACCGGGCCCGCCCGCAGGAGGCCAGTAGAGGGAGACGACGAGGAGCTTCATGCCGATCCAGCCATTGTCGCGACGACCTCAGCGGTGCAGGTCGTAGAACGCGTAGCGACCGTCGTCGAAGATGGGAGCGGGAAGGAAGCGCGGGTAGTCGGGGCGCCCCCGCTCGCGGTCGACGAGCAGCCACCCGGCCGAGTAGCGACTGAGGATGTCGCCCCGATCGAGATACGAGAGCCCGTCGCCACGGAAGAACGCGATCACGTCGCGCCGCCGCCCCGCGACATCGGCGGTCGCGGTGGCGGTCCCGTAGCGGGCAGGCTGCGCCACGATCGTGATCGGAGCCGCAGCGGCGAGCCGGTAGCCGGCCTCGAGGTCGGCGAACACGACCGCCCGCGCGGGCACCTGCGCCCGGACGAGCTCCACGAGCGGCGCGGGGAGCGCCCGCGGGTCACGGGCGTCCTGCTCGAGGTCGGTGAGGCCGACCGCGGCCACCGGAACGGCGAGGGCGACGATCGCGGCCACGGCGAGCCGGGCCGGGGCCCGATCGGTGTCGAGATCGCGACGGGCGGCAAGGGCCACGAGGCAGCCCGCTACCGCGAGCCAGACGGCCCAGGCGGGGCCGCCCGCGTCGCCGGCACCGAAGGCGAGCGCCAGCCCGAGACCGAGGCCCGCGGCCGCTGCGACGCCGACCGCTCCGGCCGTCGCGGCGAGCAGCGCCGCACCGGCAAGGGAGAACGGCAGCGGCAGCAGAACGGCCAGCCTTGCGGCCTCGGGAAGGGTGACGAGCTCGGAGAGCGGCCAGAAGAGCACCGGCACGAGCGCGGTCGCCAGCAGCGCGAGGGTCGAGCCGACGACGAAGGCGCCCCAGCGTCGGCGAACGCCGAAGACTGCCGCCACCGTGGCGGCGAGCCCCGCGACGACCCCGGCTCCGCCGCCGGCGAGCGCGCCGGCTTCGAGCGAGAAGAAGTCCCCCACGCGCACGAGCACGTCGTCATGGAGCGCGGCGGCGGCGGCGCGATACGGAGCCGTCGGGAGAAACGCGTTGGCATCGCTCGCAAACGGCCACAGCCAGGCGAAGAACAGCCCACCCGCCACGACGAGCGCGGCCAGCAGGAGCCCGACGAGGCCTGCATCCGCTCTCCCCCGCGCACCGCCGAGCAGCCTGACGAGCGCGAAACCGACCAGGCCGAGCACTAGGAACACGAGATGCGAGGGCCGGACTGCCGCGAGCGCAAGGCCTCCCACGCCCGCCGTTGCAAGCCACAGCCAGCGCCGGTCGGCGATCCAGGCGAAGGCGAGCGCGAGGAGTGCCGGGACGATCAGGAGCCGCGACGCGGTCGCCGAGCCCGCGAGCTGGGCGAGCGCACCGATGCCTCCGAGCGGGAGCGCCACGACTACGAGCTGGGCGACCGCGGTCGCGATTCCGGCCGCGACCCGGCCGAACAGCTCACGCCCGGCCGCGAACGAGAGGACGACGGCCAGCGGCACGAGCACCCCGCCGACGTGCTGCACGACGAGCGAGGCGTCGACACCGGCGAGCCTGCCGATCAGGGCGAGAACACCCTCCCAGAGCGGGAACGCCGACGCAGGACCCGGGCCGCCGCCGCGGAGCTCGCTCACGGCGGAGACTCCGAACAGCGCCGGGACCTCGTCGAGCTTGCGGACGCGCGCGAGCTGATACAGCTCGTCGCCCGTGACGGAGACGGCGCTCCACCAGACGAGCCCGCACAGGGCGACGCCGAGCAGGACGAGCCAGGCGACAGCACGGAGGTCGTCCCTCTGAAACCCCGCCGGGACCGCGCGCAGCGCGGCGAGCAGGGCACCTCCGGAGAGGATCGCGAGGGCCGCGATCGCGAGCGGGAGCGAGGCGCCGGCGGCGAACGTGAGCGCGTAAGCCAGAAAGCACATCGCGAGACTCCAGACGAGCGACGCCGCGAGCGCGAGCCCTGGGCGGGTCGGGCGGCCGAGCGCACAGACGAACAGCCAGCCCGGGATCACGAGCACGAGCAGAGCCGCAGCGGCGAGGCGGAGGGCGAGCCCTCCGCCCTCGGCGGGGAGCACGCGCCCGACCGCGAGCGCGACCGGTGCCGCCAGCACCGTCGTCAGGAATGCCGGCGAGATCCCCGGCAGCCCGGCGGCTGAAGCGAGGCGAAGGCTCACGGAAGCCACGTACGCGCCTCCTCGGCGAGCTCTCCGGCGGAGAGGCACACGCCGCCTGCGGCACGGACGGCGTCGATCAGGCGCAGGTAGAGGCGGTCCCAACCGCGCGACGTGGTCGGGTCGAACCGGTCGTTGTGCCAGAGCACCGAGAAGCCGCCGCCGTGGGCGGCCGCGTACGAGACGAGCCCGAGAACGTGACGCTCGGCCGCGCGGGCCGAGAGGCCGAGGTAGCGCTCTTCGGCCAGGGTCACGTCCATCAGGGCGAGGGGGATCTCGACGAGGTCGAGCGGCCGGCCGGCGTCGTGGTCCCACGGCCGGAAGGGCTGCGCGATCCCCGCCCTGAACCCGGGCCGGTCGGCGAACCCGAGCGTCGTGTCGTACGCGAGCCCGGCCGCAGCGAGCCACGGCAGGTTCCGGTGCGGATCGACGCGGAGGTAGTGGAACCGGTGCCCGCCGACCGGACCGGCGAGCGCCTCCAGCCGCCGCTTCTCATCGGCGAGAACGGCCAGGTCGTCCGCCGCCGTATAGCTTCCGTGCAGGCCGATCTCGGCACCCCCCTCGAGAAGCGTCTCGACGAGGCGCGGGCGCAGGCGCTCGTACGCTGCGGGAGCTGCGCCGTCGGCAGGGTGGCGGTGGCCCGCCATCAGGAAGAACGTCTGCGAGGAGCCCCGGGCGCGGGTGATCCGCAGCAGCCGGTCGAACCGCCAGTTCGGATCGGTCCCCCGGAGCCGGTGCATCGGCACCCCGGCCAGCCCGCGGGCCTCCCTGAGCGCCGGCTGCATCCTCCCGGCGCGTGCGTGGTCACGCAGCCGTGCCGCGGCCCCGCGCAGGCCGATCCCGGTCCAGCGCCAGGGCGTATCGACGTCGTGGGTGAGCGCGACGGCGAAGCGTGCTCCGTGCCACCGGGGCGGGTCGAGCCCGAGCCTCGCCCGCAGCCGCTCGAGCGGTGGATCGAGCGGATCGAGGCAGGATTCCGAGGCTGAGAAGCGCCCGTGCCGGTCGAGCGGCGCCCCGAGCTCCTCGATCCGGGCCAGGTGGAAGAACGCCTCGGCGAGGTCGTCGCCGGCGGGTCGCTCTCCCCGTTCGACCTGCTCCCACGCCGCCTCGACGTACGGGACGTCGTCGCCGAGCCCGAGGTCCCGGGCGCCGAGGGTATCGAGCACCCACCGCGCCCGCCGCTCGACCTCGGCCGGAATCATGCGCGTCCCCTGCCCGCGAACGCCGCACGCAACACGCGCGAGGCCTGCACGAGGCCCGGGAGCGGGTCGTCGAGTGCGAACACCGCGTCGGCATACGGCGGGCGCTGGAACGCGGGCCCCTCGCCGGCGAGCAGCGAGATCGCCCAGCGCGTGCCCGCTCCCCGCATCCGGACCGGCCGCGGCCTGTCACCGGTCAGGTCCCGGTAGGCGATCAGCGGCAGGTCGACGCCGCACGCCGCTGCGAGCCCGTGCCACTGCCACAGGCGAGGGTTGATCTCCATCAGCTTGAAACGCCCGTCGCGCGGGTCGCGCTTGAACTCGACCTGCGAGATACCCATGAACCCGAGCGCCGCGAGGAACCGCAGGCCCTGGTCGACGACCTCGTCCACCCAGACGGCCTCCCCGACCCGGCACGTTCCGACGCCGGGGGGGAACTGGCGCAGCTTGCGTCCGCAGAACAGGCCGAGCGGCTCACCGTCGGCCGCGACGTAGCTGCCGAGCGTGTACAGCTCGCCGTCACCGCCCGGAACGAGCTCCTGGACCATCGGCGTCAGCTCCGCCGCCTCGCCGAACACCCGCTCGAGCTCGGCCCGGGTGTCGCAGCGAAGCGCCTGCCTGCGGAAGCGACGCCTGAACTCGGCCGGCCGCGACGGCTTCACGAGCACCGGGTAGCCGATCGTGTCCGCCGCCCGCACGGCCTCCTCCACCGATCTCGGGTACGCGGTCTGCGGCACGGGCACTCCGGCGGCTGCAGCCTGCTCGAGCTGGAACCGCTTCTCCTGGATCCGCTCGAGCAGGCTCCACGCCGGAAACGGGTTGAGGTAGCGACCGCCGAGCGCCGAGGCGTTTCGTGCGATCGCGTTCAGGTCGGGGTCGTGCGTGGGGAAGACGGGAACCCCGCCCCCGAGCGTGTCGCCGAGCGCGGCGAGAAGCGCCGTGAAGCCCGGCTCGTCATCGTCCGGGTTCGGGCAGACGAGAGCCTCCGCATACCGTGACCTCCGCCCGAGGCCGGACGCGCTCCAGTCGACCGCCACGACCGGGATTCCCGCTCTTCCGAGCGACCTGACCGCCGCGAGGCCGTTCACCCAGCCGGCGTTCATCACGACGGCCGGCCTCCTCGGCGAACGTGACAGGCGGCGTCCCAGTTGCTCGAGCGAGCCCGCGGCAGCGGCCATCGCCGGCCCGCTCACGGACGCGTCTCCAGGAGCGTCTCGACCGAGCCCGAGCGGAGCCACCCGGCGGCGTCGCGGTAGAGCCGGCCGCGCTCGCCCCGGAACAGGAGCCCTCGCAGCCGCAGGGCCACGAGCAGCATCCGTCGTGCCCGCCTGGCCGTCGCGAGGCCGCGATGCTTCGCGAGGAAGCGAAGGTGGCCGCGGAGGTTCTCGCGGTAGAGGCTCCCGCCGTGGGTTGCTCCGCCCACGTGGACGACCTCGGCACCCGGTTCGAACATCACTGTCCAGCCGGCCTCGTGGAACCGGTAGCACCAGTCCGTCTCCTCGCTGAACATGAAGTAATCCTCGTCGAAGAGACCGACCAGGTCGGCGGCCTCACGCCGGACGAGCAGGCAGGCGCCGGAAACCCAGTCCACCTCGCGCGGCGACTCGTGGTCGAAGCCGGCTCCGTAGAGCGCGTTCAGGGCGCGCGAGCGTGGCGCGAGCTTGCGCAGGAAGAAGTACTCGGTCGCGAGGCGCCACACGGTCGGGAAGCCCCGGACGGAGCGCTGGAGGGTGCCGTCGGGATTGCGCAGGCGCGGGCCCACTACCGCAGCGCGAGGGTGGGCGTCGGCGAAGGCGACGAGCTCCTCGACCCCGTCCGTCTCGACCCACGCATCCGAGTTGAGCAGCAGGAAGTAGCGCCCGCCGGCAATCCGCATGCCGGCGTTGTTCCCACCGCCCATCCCGACGTTTCCCTGCTCGATCAGCCTCGCCTCGGGAAACGACCGGCGCACGAGCTCCACCGACCCGTCGGTCGAGCCGTGGTCGACGACGATCGTCTCGTGCCCGGCGACGCTCGCAAGGCAGCGCTCGAGCCAGGGGAGCCCGTTCAGGCACACGACGATCACGGATACGTCCGCCACCGGTCGGCTCATGGGGCTTGTGTTTCAAGCCACATGCAGAGATCGCGGTCACACCCGAGATTCAAGATCGTGGCTTGAAACACAAGCGCTCTCACGCCTCTGTCCGGGGGCCCACGACGGCCGGCCGGGTGCTGCGCCAGAGCAGCAGGACGGCGCCGGGCACGGCGGCGGCGATCGTCACCGCGTAGAACAGGAACCCGGCAGCGAACGCGGTGTCCGGGTCGACGCCGAACCGGCCGAGGAACGCGACGAAGAACGCCTCGCGCACGCCGAGCCCGTTGATCGTGAACGGCACCATCATCGCGAGGAACAGGAGCGGGCCGAGGATCACGTACGGAAGCAGCGAGAGGTCGATGCCGACGGCGAGGCCGCAGAGCCAGATCGAGATGATCCGGACGAACTGGAGGACGACGGAGACGACGAGGACGACGAGAACCTCGCGTGGATGCTGCCGGTAGGCGTGCATCGCCTCGTAGAGCGCACGCGCATGGCGCTCGACGCGGAGCTTCGCGGTCAGCGGCCCCATGAACCGCAGGTGCCGGCGGGCCGTCGTCGAGAAGAGCAGGAAGAGACCGGCACCGACCAGCACGATCGAGACGAGCTCGACGGTGACGAGGAAGCGGATGTCGTCGTAGCGTCCGATCGCGGCGATGAGCCCGATCCCCACCATCACGAGCACGCCGGCCGCCCCGATCACCCGCTCGAGCAGCACCGCCGCCGCGACCTCGCCGCCCTGCCCGGGCCTGCGGCGCGAATGCTCGACGATGCGGACGGCGTCGCCGCCGATCCCGGTCGGCAGCACCTGCGTCGCCGCGTACCCGATGAAGTACATGCTCGTCAGCCAGGACATCGGCTCGTGGACGCCGCGCGCGGCGAGCAGGAGCTGCCAGCGCCAGGCCATGCCCCACGTCGATGCGAAGAAGACGAGCGTCGCAAGCGCGAGGTAGACGACGTTCGTGTCGGCGATCACGTCGATCGTCTGGCCGATGTCGATCTGCCAGACGAGGTAGGCGATCACGGCGGCCGAGATCGCGACGTTGAGCGCGATCCGCACGCGCCGCGGGATCCGTCTCATCGAGCCGTGAGCCGGTCGTGGACGCGGACGAGCGCATCGATCGCATCCTGGATGTCCGTCTCGCCGTGTGCCGGCGAAAGGGGCAGCGAAAGCACCTCTGACCCGGCCCGCTCGGCGACCGGTAGGGCCGGCTGGTCGGGGAACCGCTCCCGGTAGTAGGTGAGCCGGTGAACGGGGAGGAAGTGGATGCTCGTCCCGATGTTCTCCTCGCCGAGCAGGCGCTGGTAGTCGTCGCGCGTGCCGCCGGCGAGCGCCGGCTCGACACGGATCACGTACAGGTGGTGGGCGTGGGTGTCGCGGGGGTCGCCGGCGAGCGTCGTGATGCCCTCGAGACCGGCGACCGCAGCGTCGTAGGCCGCAACCTGGCGGAGCCGGATCTCCCGGTGCGCCTCGAGCTTGTCGAGCTGGACGATGGCGATCGCCGCGTTGACGTCCGCGAGGTTCGCCTTGAAGCCCGCGTGGCGAATGTCGTACAGCGATCCGTGGCCCCGGCGCATGAGGCGGAGCTCGCGGATCTCATCCGCGAGCTCGTCCCGGTCCGTGGTGATCATCCCGCCCTCGCCCGCGGCGACGTTCTTCGTGGCGTAGAGCGAGAAGCAGGTGGCGTCCGCGATCGCGCCGACCTTCCGCCCCCGGTACCTCGTCTCGACGGCGTGCGCCGCGTCCTCGACGACGAGCCACCCGTGCTCCCGGGCGAGCTCCATGATCGGGTCGAGGTCGCAGGCCTGGCCCGCGAGATCGACGGGCATGACCGCCCGGGTACGGCCCGTGGCCGCGGGCGCGATCAGCGACGGATCGATCGTGAGGTCAGAGTCGCGAACGTCGACGAACACGGGGCGGGCTCCCACGTGGACGACGACGTTCGCCGTCGCGGGCCACGTGATCGGGCTCGTGAGCACCTCGTCTCCGGGCCCGATCCCGGCCGCGGCGAGGCAGAGGTGCATCGCCGCCGTGCCCGACGAGACGGCAAGTGCGTGCTTCGCGCCCGTGTGCTCGGCGAACCTCCGTTCGAGCTCCGCCGCCCGAGGACCGCTCGTCAGCCAGCCCGAGCGCAGCGCCTCGGCGACGGCCTCGATCTCTTCCTCGCCCACCGCGGGAGGCTGGAAGGAGAGGAAGCTCTCACGCTTCGACAGGGGCCTCGACATCGCTCACCACGAAGCGTACGCGTGCCGCCGCGCGATCGGCCCGCGCGAGAGCATCGTCGCGTGACCGGCCGATCGCGAGCACGAACCCTGCCCTGTCGGCGCCTCGAAGCAGCGGCCCGAAGCGCCATCCGGGTCGCCGGTAGACCATCGCGTCGACGACTCCGCTCTCTCCCCTCGCCGACTCGAGGCCCTCGACCCCGGCGAGCTCCCCCTCGGGAGCGACGAGGAAGCGCACGCAGGCGCCGCCGGAGCCCTGCGGACGGGCGAGCTCGAGCGGCTCGCCGAGCGCCGCGGCGATGGTGAGCCCGTTCAGGTCGACTCCCAGCGCGGCCAGGCACAGCTCCGCGTCGTGGCCGCCGCCGACGCGTGCCGCCAGCTCGACGACCTTCGGGCCGTCCGGTCCGAGCACGAGCTGGGTGTAGGTCGGCCCGTTCCGGATGCCGAGCGCCTCCGCTGCGAGCCGTGCCGTCTCGGCGGCAGCGTCCGCGTCGGCCAAGGCCGGCCACGCGTGCGCGAGAGCGACCCCAAACGCCGGGGGATCGGCAGTGATCCGGTCGGTGACGGTGAGGGGGTGGAAGCGACCGTCGATCGAGCAGGCGTTCACGGTCACCTCACGGCCCGGCACGTGCTCCTCGACGAGGCAGAGCCGCGACCGGGAGGACCGGAGAGCGAGGTCGATCGCGGCGTCGAGCCCGGCGGGCTCGGGGACGTACGTGAGCCCGCGCTGTCCCTGACGGTCTGGCGCCTTGACGACACAGGGAAACCCGAGCTCGCCGGCGACTGCGGCCGCCTCGGAGGGCGAGGCACAGAGCGAGTAGCGGGGCTGCCGCACCCCGCGCTCCGCGAAGCGCTCTCGCTGGCGCAGCTTCGAGACGGCAAGTGCCGCGGTCTCCGGCTCGAGCGGGTGGGCGAGGCCGGCGCGATCCGCGACTCGGGCGGCGATCGCAACGGGCCAGTCGCTCCCCGGCGAGACGATCCCGTCGACCGGCTGGGCACGGACGAGCCGGTCGAGCGCCTCCTCGTCCTCGGTGGACACGAGCACGCGGCGATCGGCGAACGCGAACCCGGGCGCGAGCGGGTCGCGGTCGCAGGCGATCACGAAGAGGCCGCGCTCCCGCGCGGCTCGCAGCAGCCCGAGCTGCGCCGGCCCGGCGCCTAGGACGAGTAGGCGCTTGCCCGCGCGCGAAGGACCGTCTCCCACCAGCTCCGGTTGTCCGCGTACCACGCGATCGTGCGCGCGAGGCCGTCCTCGAACGAGGTCCGCGCCCGCCAGTCGAGCAGGCGCTCGGCCTTGTCCGTCGAGCCGATGTGGCGATCGACCTGTCCGGGACGATCCTCGAGGTGCACCTTGAGCGACGGCGACCTGCCGAGACCCTCGAGCACGAGGTCGGCGATCGCCGAGACCGAGATGTCGACCCCGGTGGCGGCGTTCAGAACCTCGCCGGCGACGGTGTCGAGCTCGGCGGCGATGGCTGCCTCGATCAGCTCGGCATCGTCGTCGACGTAGAGCCAGTCGCGGCTCGCTGCCCCCGATCCGTGGATCGTCAACGGCTCGTTCTGGAGCGCCTGGGTGATGAAGCGAGGGATCACCTTCTCCGGGTGCTGGTACGGCCCGTAGTTGTTGAACGGGCGCACGATCACGACGGGGAGCCCGTAGGTGACGTAGTAGGAGTAGGCGAGGCGGTCGCCGCCCGCCTTGGTGGCCGCGTACGGGCTCCGCGGGTTCAGCGGGTGCTCCTCGTCCATGGGGTCACGCTCGGCCGTGCCGTACACCTCGCTCGAGGAGATGAGGATGAAGCGCTCGACCGGCGTCTCGCGGATCGTGTCGAGCAGGATCTGCGTGCCCTCGACGTTCGTTGTCACGAACTCGGACGCCCCTTCGAGGATCGACTTCTCGACGTGAGACTCGGCGGCCGCGTTGACGATCACGTCGACATCGGCGACCACCTCACGCACGAGCTCCGGGTCGCGGATGTCCCCGTGCACGAACGAGAGCCGCGGGTGGTCCATCACGTCGGCGAGGTTGTCGATGTTGCCCGCGTACGTGAGCGCGTCGAGCGACACGACGTCGTAGGGCGTCTGCTCGAGCAGATGGCGGATGAAGTTCGAGGGGATGAATCCGCACCCCCCGGTGACGAGAACGCGCTTGGTCATGAGAGCTCCTGCTCGATGGTGTAGAGAGGCCGGCCCTCGACGTCGCGCTGGATCCGACCGAGATACTCGCCGACGAGCGCGAGGATGAAGCCCTGCAACCCGAGGACCCCGAGCACGAGGCCGCCGAGGAACAGCTGTCCGGGGAAGTCGTTGTGGACGAACCAGGCGACGATTCCCCAGACGACGACCGCGAGCGCGGCCAGAGAGCAGAGCGCCCCGAGCAGAACGCCGGCCCACTGGATCGGCTGCGGCCAGAAGCCTGCGAGGACGTGGAGGGCGAGGCGCATGAGGCGAAACGGCGAGTACCGCGAGCTGTCGGCGCGGGCGCGATGCTCGAGATCGACCTCGACGACGCTGGCGCCGGCCGACAGCACGAGCGCCTTCGTGAACTTCTGCTTTCCGATCGAGCCGATGACCGCGATCACGGCGTCACGCCGGTAGGCGTTGAACGCGCATCCGAAATCGGAGATGTCGACGCGCGTGAACCGGCGCAGCATCCCGTTGACGAGGCGAGACGGGATCGTCCTGCCCCAGGAGTCCTCACGGCCCCGGCGCCGGCCACTGGCCACGTCCACCCCACCCTCGACGGCGTCGATCAGCCGCGGGAGGTCGGCCGGCGAGTTCTGGAGGTCACCGTCCATCGTCACCACGATCTCGGCCCGGGCGCGGACGAGCCCGGCATGCATGGCCGGGTGCTGGCCGAAGTTCCGTTTGAAGCGAACAGCGCGTAGCGGGAGCCCTTCGTCGTGCAGGCGGGCGACGGTCGCCCAGGTCGCGTCACGCGAGCCGTCGTCGACGACGATGATCTCGTACGGCCGGGCGAGCGCGTCGAGCGTCGCGACGGTCCGCCGCACGACCTCCTCGACGGTGCGCTCCTCGTTGTAGACGGGGATCACGACCGAGACATCCGGCACGCCGTCACCTGACCGCACGGTGAACGGGCTTGGCGCGAGCTCGGTGTTCGTCATCGTGGGGACCCCCGGGGCCTCGACGATGAGACGGAGATCGTTTGCCGATCGCGATCGTCGAGGGCGACCACTCGATGGTAGCAACCCGGACAGCCCGAACAGCGTCGAAAGCGGCTCGGAGCCACGCTTCGCCCTCCCTATACTGGCCCGCGGTGGCCTCTCTCGCCGACGAGCCGCGGAGCGCGGGCTGGACCGTGGGGAAGCGGCTGTCGATGCGGTGGCGCGGCGCCACCGGCCCGGCCCGCACGCTCCCCGACTTCCTCGTCATCGGCGCGGCGCGTGCGGGCTCGACGTCGCTGTTCGCGATCCTGACCGCCCACCCGCAGGTGCTGCCCCCGAGCCACAAGGAGCTGCACTTCTTCGACCGGAACTACCCTCGCGGGCTCGCCCACTACCGGCGGATGTTCCCGCTCGAGTCGCACCGGCGGCTCGTGACGCGCCGCCTCGGACGTCCGGTGCTGACCGGCGAGGCGACGACGTACTACCTCTTTCACCCCGCGGTCCCGGAGCGTGTGGCGCGTGAGCTTCCGGACGTGCGACTCGTCGCGATCCTGCGAGACCCCGTCGATCGTGCCTACTCCCACTACCAGCTCTCGGTCCGAAACGGGCACGAGCCGCTCTCCTTCGAGGATGCGCTCGACGCCGAGGACGGTCGGCTCGCGGGCGAGGAGGAGCGCCTCGCCGCCGATCCCGCCTACCGCAGCCCGGCCCACGCGTTCAATTCGTACGTGAGCCGCGGCCTGTACCTGCCCCAGCTCGAGCGCTGGCACCGGCACGTCGCGCGCGAACGGCTGCTCGTCCTGCGCAGCGAGGATCTGTTCGAGCGGCCTACCGACGCCGTCGAAGAGGTGACCTCGTTCCTCGATCTCGCTCCTCACCCGGGCCCGCTGCCGGCACCGCGAAACCGGGCCGAGTACGGCGGCATGAGCGACGCGACGCGAGAGCGGCTCCGCAGGCGCTTCGAGGAGCCGAACCGCCGGCTCGAGGCGTACCTCGGGCGCGAGCTTCGGTGGCAGCGTCCGGCCTGAGCCGGCCTCAGGGCTCGGGCGTCTCGAGATCGTCCGTCGGGCTCACCGCCCGGGAGCGCCTGCGGGCTCGCCACAGCCCCCGGAGCCTGCGCGCGTCAGCGGGCGAGACGGCGCGCACGGCGACGAGCGCCGCGGGAAACACGAGGACCAGCGCGACCCGAACCGAGATCCCGAGCACCCCGCGCTCGGGGATCGCCCAGACCGAGAGCGCCGCGAGGCCGAGAGCGACGGCGGCGACGCGCCCGACGCGCGACCACTCGTAGGCGATCGGGTAGCTGCGCTGGGCGTTCAGCCACTGGAGACCGACGAGGAGCCCCGATCCCACAACGGTCGTGATCCCGGCCCCGATCAGCCCGTACTCGGGAATGAGCCAGAAGTTGAGGCCGATGGTGGCCGCGGCAGCCACCCCTGCGACGAGAGGCGTGGCCCGCGTCCGCTTCGAGATCGTGACGGCCACGTTGACGATCAGGTAGGCGCCGTACAGGACGATCCCGAGCGCGAGCAGCGGCACGACGTCGACGGCAGCCTCGGCCTGCCGGGGAAACGTGATCACGATGTAGGGCGCCGAGAGCATCGTCACCGCGACCAGCCCCCAGCCGGCGACGATCGCCCAGTATGTGAAGACCTCGCTGTAGGTCTGCTTCGCCACCTCGTCCCCCTCCTCGCCCCGGACGGCGTGCGCGAACGGGGCCCACGCCGTCTGGAAGGCGCCCGTGACGACGGTGAGCGCGAGCGCAACCCGCGCGGCTGCCGCGTACTGGCCGAGCTCGAGCGGGCCCGCCAGCTTCTGGAGCTGGATCCGGTCGGCGAAGTTGATCGCCCAGATCGCGAGGTTCGCGGGCATCAGCGGCAGCGAGAACCGCAGGAGCTCGCGGAGCACCGAGCGATCGAAGCGCCGGAAGCCGATCGTGTGCCGGCGGGCGACGACGAGGCAGGCGTAGAGGACGGCCGTGGCCGCGAAGTTCCCGACGAGGAGGCCGAGCGCGCCCTCGTCGAAGACGACGACGAGGGTCACCGTCAGCACGGCCGAGAGGGCGACGTTCAGCACCATCACCCGCACCCACTGACCGGCCCGCCGCTCGATGCGGTAGAGGCGGGCGATCACGTCGTAGTTCATGGTCACCCACAGCGCGAACAGGCCGGCCACGGCGAGGTCGCGCCCGATGTCGAGGAACGCCGCGAGCTCGTCGAGAAGGAGAGCGCCGACCACGACGCCCGCCGTGGAGACGGCGAGCACGAAGCCGAACACGGTGTGGATGACCGGCGCCCAGTCGCCGTCGGCGGACTCCGCGAGCGTGTAGCGGGACATCGACGCGACGATTCCGAGCCGGAGCACGATCGCTCCGACCGCGACCGCCGAGATCACGAGCTCCGCCGCCCCGAACGCCGCGGTCCCGGCGGCGGCCAGATAGACCGGGACGAGGAAGAAGCCGACGATCCGGGCGAGGATCGCGCCGCTGCCGTACGTGAACGCCTGGCCGACGAGCGCCCGGTGCCGGCCGTGGCTGCTCACGTCGCCGATGGGTCGAGCAGCCGGGCGACGAGTGGGTCGCTCGGAGCGAAGACGGCCCGGTTTCGCAGACCGTATCCGAACGCCCGCGCAGCACGCTCGTAGCGCGCCTCGAGCAGCGCGAGGTAGCCGCGCTTGAGCGGGCTCGCCTTTCGCCGCTGCCAGCGCTCGAAGTACTGCTCGTTCACGCTCGCTCGGGGCGTGCGGTCTCCGGCGAAGTTGTCCGCGTTCACGCCCTCCTCGCTCCGACGCCCGGGTGCATGGTCTGCGAGCCCGGCGAAGCGGAAGACGCCTCCCAGCACCGTGTCGGGATCGGCGATCAGATCCTCGTAGCGGACGAGCATCACCGACCGCAGGTACGAGACGTCGGTCAGCGCGATCCGGTGGGCGTGAACCCAGTGGGCGAGCAGCTCGTGCGGCCGGGTGGCGCTCCACTTCTGCGTGGCGCACGAGACGGCGATCGGGTGGCGCAGGACGAAGACGAAGGACGAGTCGGGCAGGAGGGCCTGGAGGAAGCGCGAGCTGAGCAGGTTCGGCGGCGACTTCTCGAGCAGTACCGGCCGGCGGAGGTCCCAGTGCCGGTTCCACTCCGAAAGCAGGAGGCGGCGGTTCTCCTCGCCGACGAGGGGAGACTCCTCGGTGAGGTGCGCCTCGGGGAGGAACGCGAACCGGCCGGCCTGCCGGCCGGGGCTGGGCGGCGGGTACACGGTCTGGAGGTGCTGCCCCTCGTCGGCGGGGACGCCGGTGTCCGAGAAGCCGCTGATCTCGGGGTGCTCGGCGAGAAAGCGGGCGAGCATCGTCGTCCCGCTCCGGTGCAGGCCTCCGATGAACAGGTAGCGGTGAGCGGGCTCGCTCAAGCGGTGGGCGCCGGGTGCCGGACGCTGCCGGCGAGGCCGGGAAGCGGCAGCGTCGGCGCCTCGACCGACTCGGGATCCCGGAGGCTGTAGCCGAAGGCACGGACACGGCGCTCGTAGCGGCGCTCGAGCGCCTCGTAGTACAGGCGCCCGGTCAGCGAGCGCCGCCTCGCCCGCCATTCCTCGAAGTACTTGTCGTTCACGTTCGACCGCAGCGTCTGGTCTGCCGCGAAGTTGTCGAGGTTCACCCCCTCGGCCGGCTCGCGTCCCCGATTCGGGTCGTCCAGGTCGAGGAACGCGAAGACGCGACCGAGCTCGCCGTCGGGATCCGTCACGAGATCCTCGTACCGGAGGACGTGGAGCCGGCGTACGTGAGACACGTCCGCCGCGAACAGCTCGTGGGCGCGCAGCCAGTGCTCGAGGAGTGCGTGTGGGCGCGTTCCCGGATCCCACTTCTGCGTCGCCAGGACGTTCGGGATCGGGTGGCGCAGGATCGTGATGAAGTACGAGTCGGGGAACATCGCCTGCAGGAAGCGCGTCCGGATCAGGTTCGGCGGCGACTTCTCGAGCAGATACGGGGCGGAGGTGTCCCAGAATCGCGACCACTCCTCGAACAGGAGCCGCCGGTTCCCGTCGTTCACGAGCGGCGATTTCTCCGTGAGCCTCGCCTCGGGGCGAAAGGCGAACCTGCCCGCCTTGCTGTGGTACGGGTCGGACGGATAGACGGTCTGGTTGTGCTGGCCCTCGTTGCCGGGCCGCGCGGTACCGCTGAGAGGGCTCACCTCGGGATGCTCGCCGAGGAGCCGGTACAGCATCGTGGTGCCGCTCCGCTGGAGACCGCAGACGAAGACGAAGCGATGATCGTCCAAACCAGCGTTCGATCGTACCATCCGGTCACTTTCGCGCCGCCACCGGCGCGCGTTCGCGTCTCTGGTAGCGTCAGCCGGGTGGGGGACGGGACGCTCCGGATCCTGGCCGTCGCGGACTGCCAGTCGATCCACACGCTGCGCTTCGCGCGACGTCTCGCCGACCGTGGCCACGAGCTCCACATCGTCTCGAACCGGGTCTCCGTCAGGCCGCAGGACGTCGAGGGCATGCACGTCTACGACATTCGCCGGCTCGCTGCGACGACTCGGATCCCGGGGCTGCGTCGCTTCCGCTTCGGCGCTGCGCTTCGCGCCCTTGCGGGTCGGGTGGGTGCGGACATCGTGCACGCGCACGGGACGGCGCCGTATGCGTACTGGGCAGCCCAGGCGGACGTCCACCCGCTGGTCGTGAGCCCCTGGGGGCGCGACGTGCTCGTGGACGCGAAGGTCGAGCCCGGGCGGACGCGCTCACGTGCCGTGTTCGAGGCCGCGGACTGGCTCGTCGTCAACTCCGAGGCGATCGAGCGGGCGGCGATCGACGCCGGCGCCGACCCCTCACGGATCACCTTCGTCATGTGGCACACGAATCTGGACGGGTTCGGGCCCGAGCGAGCCGACAAGGCGACCCTCCGGCGCCTGTTCGGGTGGCCGGACGACGCCGTCGTCGTCCTCTCGCTCCGGAACCTCCAGGAGCGGACGAACATCGACGTGCTCGTTCGTGCCTTCGCGCGCGCCCACCGCGAGGAGCCGCGCGCACGGCTCGTCATCGCGGCCCGGGGGGGCACGGAGAAGCTCGCGCTCGAGGCGCTCGTCCACGAGCTCGGGCTCGACGGAGCGGCGGTGTTCGATCGAGTCGATCCGGAGCACCTGCCCGGGCTCGCAGCCTCGGGAGACCTCGTCGTCTCGATCGCATCGACCGACTCCTCGCCGGCGTCCCTGCTCGAGGCGATGGCGAGCGCGCAGCCGCTCATCGGCGGCTGGTGCCCCTCGATCGACGAGTGGATCCGCCCCGGTGAGGGCGCGGAGATGGTCGAGTGCCGCGACGAGGACGCGCTCACCGAGGCGCTCCTCAGGCTCTTGCGAGACCCGGAGCTCCGTCGCACGTACGGGGAGCGCAACGCCCGGGTCGCGCACGAGCGCGTGGCCGAGACCGGCCCGGAGCTCGAGGCGCTGTACCGTGACCTCATCGCCGGACGGGCCCCGCGGGGGGTGTCCACTCCGGAGCGCGTCTGAGCGCGGCCCCGGCCGTCGCCGGCACGAGCCTCCGTCCCACGCCAATGCGTCCGTTGCGTATCCTCGTCACCGCCTGCGGGGCCCCGGGCACGGCCGCGCTCCTGCGCGCGCTGCGCGCGAACGGCGAGCGCGAGGTGACGCTCGTCGGGTGCGACATGGGCGAGCAGCCGATCGGGCGTCGGCTCTGCGACGAGTTCCAGCAGGTGCCCCCGGGCTCGAGCCCGCTGTTTCCACCGGCGATCGTCGAGCTGTGCCGCCGGGCACGGATCGACGCCGTGCTGCCACAGTCCTCCCATGACCTGGAGGGTCTGGCCGTGGCGCGGGCCGACCTCGCCGCGAACGGCGCCACGGCGCTCGTCGCGAGCCCCGAAGCCATCCGGACCTCGAACGACAAGGCCGCCTGCTACGCGCTGCTCGGCGAGCTCGGCGTCCGGGTGCCGCGCTGGCGGCGGGTGCAGGGAGGCCGCGAGCTGGCACGGGCTGCCGCAGCCCTCGGCTATCCGGGCGAGCCCGTCTGCTTCAAGCCCGTCGTCGGCTCCGGATCACGCGGGTTCCGGGTTCTCGACCCGACCGTCGACCGGCACGATCAGCTCCTGCACGAACGGCCAGGCAGCCTGGCGATGACGCTCGAGGAGGTGGTCGAGCTGCTGCCCGAGGTCGGTGGCGAGGAGCTGCTCGTGATGGAGTACGTCGAGGGCGAGGAACGGACGATCGACGGGATCGCGCACGGCGGCAGGCTCGTGCTCGGCCACCCGAAGACCCGCGAGGCGATGCGTGCGGGGCTCGCGATGTTCTTCCGGACGCTCGACGACCCCGCGCTCCTCGACGTCGCCCGCCGGATCGTCGCCGGCCTCGCGCTCGATCACTTCTTCAACATCCAGCTGAAGGGCGAGGCGGTGATCGAGGTCAACCCGAGGATCTCGACGATCGTCTACCAGGAGGACCTGAACCTCCCCTACCTTGGCGTCAAGCGCGCGCTGGGCGAGATCGACGACGACGAGCTGGCCGTCTACGCCCGCCGCGTACGGCCGACGAGACGAGCGCTGCGGTTCTTCGACCAGGTCGAGTGGGACGAGCAAGGCGCCCGCTAGGGCGCCGCGCAGCGGACGCGCCGAAGGCGCCAGGACGCGAAGCGCCATCGAGCCCGCCAGGGCTCGATACGAGCAAGGCGCCCCCCGCGGCTGACGGCCCGGCTCGGCCGGGCCGGACCCGCGCAGAAGCCGGGCGGAGCCCGGCGGTCACGGTCGCGCAGCGGACGCGCGCCGAAGGCGCCAGGCCGCCAGATCGGGTTGAGGGCCGGATGAGATCCGGCCCCTACACGGATGGCCCGGCGTCGTGGACGTGGGGATCGGCGTCGCCGTGCCCGTGGGCGGTCTCCATCACCATCACCCCGTCCTCGAGCGTCTGGATCGCGAGGCCGAACGTGTCGAGCAACGTCGCACGGGTCAGTACCGTGGCCGGGGGGCCGAGCGCGACCACGCGGCGAGCGAGCAGCAGCACGAGGTCGCACCGCATCGCGTCGCCGATGTCATGGGTCGCCACGATCACCGAGGCGCCGCGCCGGCGCTCCTCGGCGATCGCCACGTTCAGCAGCTCACGGCTGGTCGCGTCGAGACCTGCGGCGGGCTCGTCGAGCAGGAGCAGGCGGGCTTGCCTTGCCAGGGTCTGTGCGATTGCAACACGCTGCTGCTGACCGCCCGAGAGGTCTCGAAGCGGCCGGTGGGCGAGGTCTGAGACAGACATCCGGGCGAGGGCCGTCGAGACCGCTGCGTGGTCTTCCGGCCCGATCCGCCCGAGCAGGCCCTTGCCGGCAAACCGCCCCATGCGTACGACGTCCTCGCTCCTGATCGGGAGCAGGAGGCCGTGCGGGCGAAACTGCCCCAGATAGCCCACCTCCGCCGGGCTCGTGCCGGGTCGACCGCCGAGCACGGCGAGCTCGCCGCCGACGAGCGGGAGGAGGCCGGCGAGGCTGCGCAGGAGCGTCGACTTCCCGGAGCCGTTCGTCCCGACGAGCGCCAGCGTCGTGCCCGGCGGGAGCTCGAGGTCGACCCCCTCGACGACCGGCTCGCCGTCGTATCCGACCGCTGCGGCCCGGGCCTGAACGACCGGCGTAGCGCTCATCGGGAGGCTCCGGGGGCGGCGACACGGTGCAGGCCGCGGATCGCGAAGACCACGAAGAAGAGCGCGACCGCAACGAGCACGATCGCCGCTCCGGCGGCGATATCGGCGTGGTAGGAGAGCAGCAGGCCCGCGAGAGCCGCGAGCGACCCGAACAGTGAGGCGAGAGTCATCGTCGAGGCGACCCGGGTCGTGAGCAGCGACGCCGCGCTCGCGGGGGCGAGAAGCATCCCGAGCACGAGCAGCGTGCCGACGCTCTGGAACGAGACGACCACGGTCGCCGCGATCATCGCGAGCATCACGCCCTCGAAGAGACGGGGCGAGAAACCGGAGACCCGCGCCTGGTCTGCGTCGAAGCACAGCAGGAGGAACGGCCGGGCGCAGACCGTCGCCGCGATCGCGACCGCGACCGTCGTCCCGAGCTGCACCCAGAGGTCCTCCCGGCTGACGCCGAGGATGTCTCCGAACAGGATCCTCGTGAGGTCGCCGGTGAAGCTCTCGGAGCGCGAGACGATCACGACGCCGAGGGCGAGCATGCCCACGAAGAGCAGCCCGACCGCCGTGTTCGACGAGAGGCGGGAGTGCCTCGTGATGACGCCGACCCCGACGATCATCGCCGCGGCAGCGACGGCCGCGCCGAGCATCCCGGAGACACCGACGAGGAACGCGACCGCGACGCCCGGCAGCACGCCGTGTCCGAGCGCCTCCCCGACGAACGCGAGGCCCCGGAGGATCACGTACGTACCGACGATCGCGCAGGCGACCGCGACCAGCACGCCGGCGATTAGCGCCCGGACGAGGAAGGCGTTGTCGAGAAACGGATCGACGAGCGCGCTCAACTCACGACCTCACGGAGCCAGCGCCTCGGCGATCGTGGCGGCGATCGTCCTCATGAACGTGAAGTACGAGCCGTCACCGGGCAGGCGGTGCGTCGGCAGCTCGACGATCGCGGCGCCGGCCTCGGCCGCGACCGCCTCCGCCACCTGGGATGGGTTGCCGAGCTCGGCGAACACGACGGGGATGTCCGCATGCTGGATCTGCTGCTTCAGCTCGGCGAGCTCCGCGGCGGAGGGCTGCGCCTGGGACGAGAGGCCCGGAATGACGGCGCCCTCGAGCGTGAAGCTGTAGCGGTCGGCGAAGTACCCCATGGACTCGTGTCCGGTGACGAGCTTGCGCCTGCCCGCCGGAACCACCCCGAGCGTCTGTGCAACCTCGGCGTCGAGGTCCTCGAGGCGCTGCTCGAGCTCGGCCGGGCGCCCGCCCAGGTCGAGCCGGAGCTCGTGCTCGACCACCGGGGCGAGTGCTGCCACGACGTCGCGCATCGCGAGCGGATCCAGCCAGAAGTGCGGGTCGTCCGCCGTCCGGTGAGCGACGTGGTCGCCGGCCTCGAACACGGGCACGCCCGCTGCGGACGCCTCGGCGAGCGCATCGTCGAGCGACTCGTCGAGGTGGAGGCCGTTCGTGACGATCAGGTCGGCCGCGTTCAGCATCTCCACGTCTCTTGCGGACGGTTGCCACTCGTGCGGGTCGACACCGTTCGGCATGACGACGTCGACGGTCGCCGCGCCTCCGACGAGCTCGCCGACGATCGCGCCGAGCACGGGCGTCGTCGCGACGATGGCGGGCATCGCGGCGCCGCTCGCCCCCTCCCGGGCGGAGCTACAGGAGACACCGAGCACGATCGCTCCCGCAACGAGGGCGACGCGCGCGAGCCGACCCAGCTCTCGTTTCCAGCGCACGGAACGACAATAACAAGATTGAGTATCACATTCATTTATGACCGGAGCGCAAGGTTCGCATGCCGCCGCCCGTCTCACCGGTAGAGCCCGTTGGCTCGACCGGGCCGGCTGCTCGCGGCACCATGAAGGCAGGACTGCCGGCAGGACACACGAACTCGACGGAAGACGGACGCCCCGCCGGCGTTCGCCTGCGATGACGGACGACCACGCCGACCCGCAGCGTCATTCCCGCGCCGAGCTCCTGCGGCGGGCCGCCGGCGTGGCGATCGGGATCGCGGCGCTGCGCGGCGGCGTCGGGCCGTTGCTCGGTGACGCCTCCGCCCGTGCGGCCGCCGCGCCGGCGGTGCGCGTCGTCAGCCGGGACGAGCCCGTTCCGGGACGCCGGCCGGCGCTCAGTGCCGCAGAACCACTCGCCGCGCCGCGCTTCACGCTCGCCGGCGTCCACTGGCAGGGCTCCGGGACAGTCTGGCTCCGCACGAGGAGCGTGAGCGGTGCCTGGAGCGCCTGGTACCGCGCGGTCGTCCACGAGCTCGCCGACCCGGGAACCGAGGGCGTCGGGCA
The DNA here is from genome assembly GCA_046330455.1 of Gaiellales bacterium. Lineage (GTDB taxonomy): Bacteria > Actinomycetota > Thermoleophilia > Gaiellales > Gaiellaceae > CAVQXR01. Next base: position 258,939 of record JAXLSU010000003.1, on the reverse strand, counting down.
GGACTGGCACCTCGGTACGCCGATCTGGACCGACCTCTCCGATGCGATCGAGTACCGCACGGCCGGCCGGATCACGCGCCTGCGGGCTCACTTCGTCCTCAGCGAGCCGCGCCCTGGTCGGACCCTGGCCCGCGCGTTCCAGCCGCCGATCCTCCTGCGCGACGCCTGGGGCGCCGACGAGTCGATCGTCCAGGGCCCGCCGAGCTACGCGAGCCGCCTCTCGCTCGCGGTCGTCCACCACACGGCCGGTTCGACGCCGAAGACTCCCGAGGGCTCGGCCGCGGTCGTACGCGGGATCCAGGCCTACCACGTGAAGAGCAACGACTGGAACGACATCGGCTACAACTACCTCGTCGATCCGTTCGGCCAGGTATTCGAGGGTCGTGCCGGCGGCATCGACCGGAACGTGATCGGAGCGCACGCGCTCGGCTTCAACACGGGCTCGGCAGGGGTTGCCGTGCTCGGGAACCTCGACACGAAGCTGCTGACGCCCGAGGCGCGGGCGGCGCTCGTCGGCCTGCTCGCGTGGCGTCTCGACCTCGGGCACGTCGATCCGTCCTCGCTCGTCGGCTACACGTCCGGGGGGCGCTCGCTGACCCTTCGGGCCGTCTCGGGGCACCGGGACGTCAACTCGACCGCCTGCCCCGGCGCCAACCTCTACCCGGAGCTCGACGCGATCGCGGCGGACGCCGCCCTCCTCGGCCGGCCGAAGCTGTACGAGCCGGCCGTGGAGCCCTCCCCGAAGGGTGGCGTCCGGTTCAGGGCGCGGCTCTCCGAGCCGCTTCCCTGGTCGATAGCGGTGACGAGCGCAACCGGGGAGGTGGCGCACCGGTCCGGCTCCGGCAGCGTCATCGACTGGTCCTGGCGGGCCGAGTCGATCGCTCCGGGCACCTACGGGTACGCGATCGCCTCGACGGACGACGTCCTGCCGGCCACGGGCTCGTTCACCCTCGGAGACGGAGTCGAGCCGCCCGGGGAGCCGCCGCCGCGACCGGCGCGGCCTTCCGGAGTTCCGCGGCGCATCCCCCGCTGGGCGTGGGAGCTACGCCGCTGGCACCTGACGGCCAAGGCTTCGCGCGGGCCCCGGCCGGTGGGCGCCCCGAGACCGCTGCCGGCCTGGTACTGGCCCTGGTTTGCCTGGCAGAGCGCGCTCAAGCGCTGGAACGAGCAGTACGGGAGCACGTAGGTCCGCGGCCCCGCGCGGAGGGCCGGGCCGTCAGCCTCGACAGTCGGCGCAGGTGCCCCGGAGCACGACGTCGTGTCCCGAGACGTCGAACCCCTCGCGGTCGGCGAGCCGATCCAGGGCCGACTCGAGATCGCCGTCCTCGAACGCCTGGACGCGGCCGCATCGCTCGCAGACGAGGTGATGGTGGTGCTCGCCCCCTGCGTGGACGGGCTCGTAACGCGCGATTCCCTCGCCCATCTCCACTCGCTGCACGAGCTTGAGCGAGCCGAGGACGTCGAGCGCGCGATAGACGCTCGCGATCCCGACCCCGCGGCCTTCCGAACGCAGGACGTCGTGGATCTCCTGGGCGGACAGGCAGCAGTCCTGGCGCGCCAGCAGCTCGATGACCGCGGAGCGCGCTCCGCCCGAACGGTGGCCTGCGCGTTGCACCGCGTCACGTGCCCGCTGGCTCCATTCCTCTGCGACGACCGTCACGGGCTCACGATACCGGCCATCCGGCGGGGCTCAGGCGCCCACGATGTCCCGACACGGCGTCCCGACGAGCCCTGCGCGCTCGCGTTGCACCGCCCAGAGCCTGATCGCCGCGGCCACAGTGGCAAAGACTCCGGCCGCAACCATCGCCTCGGCGATGGCGACGGGCAGGCTGACCGTGAAGCCCTTCGTCCACGCGAGGAGCACCGTCGCACCGACCGCCGCCGCAGTCCCGACCGGAAGGATCGCGGTCAGCGCTCTGACCGTGAGTCCGGCTGCGAGATCGCCTCGCAGCCGGAGTGCGATTGCCACGGCGCCGACCGCACCGGCATAGGCGAACGCGCTTCCGAGAACGTAGAGGGGGAGCAGAAGCCACTCCGGTGGCGTGTAGGGCTCGGAGGTCGAGCCGAGCAACTCGGTCATGCCGGAGCTCGACAGCCCGTACGCGACGAAGAGGGCGAACCCTGCCCCCGGGACGGCGCCCAGGACAGCGGCGGCAGCGGTGAGACCGAGCCGAAGCCTCGGTCGGACAACGCCGCGCTCGCCGGCCCACGCGGCCGCGAACGAGCGGGCATCCGGGCCGATCACCGTCGATGCGTCGTCGCCCGCTGCGGCGGCCGAACCGAGATCGGCCTCGAGCTCCGCCGCCATCTCATCGGCGGTCTCACGGGGCACGCCGAGCCGTCGCCATTCGCGCCTGCACGCTTGGATTGGATCGTTCATCCGTCACCTCCGGTGGCGCCGTTGTCGAGAACGCTGTCCACTCCGGCCCGGGTCCCGCGCCACTCCTCGCTCCAGCGGGCGAGCGCGTCGCGACCGGCCTCGGTGAGGCGGTAGTACTTCCGGGGTGGGCCCCCATTTCCGGCGCTACGGAACGTCTCCACGAGTCGCTCTCGCTCGAGCCGGCCGAGAACCGGGTAGATCGACCCGTCGGCGACCGCGCCCAGGCCACGCTGGGCGAGCCGTGTCGTCATCTCGTACCCGTAGACGGGACCGTCCGCGATCACCGCGAGCAGGCAGAGGTCGAGCACCCCTCTCAGCAGCTGGCTCTGTCGCTGTGAGTGCCCGCGCTCTACTACCATGCAAAGCATGATACCTGGAGAATCTTGCCGTGCAAGATAGATGCCCCGGCACGCCGGGCGGCTACTCGACGACGCGGTAGACCTCGAAGGCCTCCGCGAGCTCTCGCCCGACGTTGATGCCGCGCGTACGGGCGAGGTTCCAGATGTACTCGGCGTTCGCGTAGTTCCGGTGCTGCTGTGACGCGTAGCGCCCGAGCGCGGCCACCTTCCGCTCGACGTGGCGAGGCTCGAGGGAGACGTACGCCTGGAAGTTGAAGTTCAGGGTGTTCCAGGGGATCTCGTAGCCGAGCACGGTCGTCCGCTTGAAGGCGCGGATCCCCTCCTCGGCGATCACGTGGTGGTCCTGGTGGATGTCGCCGAGGCTGGGCTGGAGCACGGCATCCGGCGTCCAGTCCTGCCAGAGCTCGATCAGCAGCTCGAGGATCTCCTGGCGATGCTCCGGGAACGTTCGCACCTCGAAGTCGTGCACCGCGAGGCCCGGCTCCGCGATTCCGAGCTCGGCCGTCGCCTCGCGCACCTCGCGCGCGAGGGTGTCGGGCGGGAACCCGGCGGGCAGCGACTTCGTCGCGATCGAGAACGCGACGTAGCGCACCTCCACTCCCGCCTCGACGAGCCGGGCCATCGTCGCACCGCACCCGAACTCACCGTCGTCGGTGTGCGGGGCGAGCACGAGCACGCGCCGCCAGGTCTCGATCACGGGCCGGGTCTGCGGAGTAGGTAGGTGTCCTGGCGACGCCGGCCGGCGCCCGGGGTGGCGTCGGGCCCGGCGCCCTCGACGTGCTCGAGCACCTCGAACTGCCGCGCAAGCGTCTCCCTGACGTACGTGGGCGGATGAAAGGCGGCGTACGGATTCGTGCCGGCGGCAGTCGGTGCGTGAACCACGAGCTCGTCGCGGTCGAACCGCTCCCGCTCCCCGGCCGTGAGCCGTGTCGCGGCGAAGCTCGCTCCGTGCGTCGTGAAGAGCAGATAGCCGCCCGGGCGGAGCACGCGATGGAGCTCCTCCATCCACGGAAGCTGAAGGGCTGCCGGGAGGTGCGTGAAGACGGAGTACGCGTAGACGAGCCCGAACTTCCCGTCCGAGTAGGGGAGCGGCGGCTCGAGGCGATTGACCTCGAAGGACGCAAACGGAAGCCCGCGCCGACACCACTCGACGAGCCTGGCGTTGTAGTCACACCCGTGGATCTCGACGCCCTGCAGGCCCACCCACTGGCGCACCATGCGGCCGGCGCCGCAGCCGAAGTCGAGGATCGCGCCGAGCTGCTCGAGGTCGACTCCCTGCCGGGCGAGCGTGTCCCTGATCACGGTCGCCAGCCGCTGGCCGCTCCGGACGAAGGCATCCGCGTCGGAGACCCCGACGAGGTAGCGGAGCGACGGTGGCGGCAACGGCAGCCCGTCCGCAGCCTTCTCCGGCCGTACACGCGCCAGCAGGGAGGCGAGGTGGACCTTCCGGAACTGCGACACGAAGCGCTTCGCATCTCTCGTCGAGGGCATCTCGGCGCGAGTCTAGCCCGGGCGTCCGATACGCGCACGAGTCGCTACCGTGCGCCGGATGGCCGAGCCTCCCCTTCTCATCCTCGGCGTCCGCCGCTCCGGCACGACCCTGCTGCGCGTCATCCTCGACCGGGGCTCGCAGCTCGCGATCCCGGACGAGTCGTACTTCGTTCCCCAGATCGCCGACCGGCACCGAGGCACCGTCGACGTCGACCGCTTCGTCGACGACCTGCGGCGGTTGCCGACGCTGCGGGAGTGGGGCGTCGATCCCGAGGCCGTTCGCGCGCGCGTCACGCCCGGCTGCGGGACGGGCGAGGCGATCGCCGCGGTCTACGAGACGTACGCCGCCGAGCGGGACAAGGCTCGCTGGGGCGACAAGACGCCGATGTACATGGGACATCTGCCGCTCCTCGAGCGACTCTTTCCCCGGGCCCGCTACGTGCACCTGATCCGCGACGGCCGGGACGCTGCCCTCTCGTTCCTCGCCGTCCCGGCAGGAATCATGACCGAGGGCTGGGGTCACCCGCGCGACGCCGCGGGCTTTGCCTGCCAGTGGCGCACGGAGGTGATCGCCGCACGCGCGCTCGGCCGCCGGATCGGAGCGGAGCGCTACCTGGAGGTTCGCTACGAGGACCTCGTCGCCGATCCGGAGCAGGCCGTTCGGAGGATCTGCACGTTCGCAGGACTCTCGTGGGAGCCCACGATGCTCGACTATCCCGGAGCCGTCGACGTGACCGCCAAGCCCCACCAGCAGAGCCTCCGGCGTGCGCCCACGCCCGGCCTGCGCAGCTGGCGCGACCAGATGCCGGCCGGGGATGCCGCGGTGTTCGAGACGATCGCCGGCGACCTGCTGGCGAGACTGGGGTACGAGGTGACGGCGGGCGGCGCAGGCCCGGGTACGGGCGGACGCCTCCGCCTCGGCGCCTACCGTGCGAAGACGGCGGCATGGCGTGGGGCGGGCACGGCCGTACGGCTCAGCCCGATGTGGCGTAGCCGGCACCCGTATCTCGTCTGAGCGTCCGGCCCGCACCCGTCTCTAGACGCGTCGGGTGAGGCCCGAGGGCGCGGGAGCGAGCAGCCCGGATCGGCGCCGCGGCGACTCCCAGGCGATCGCGGCCGCGAGCCCGAGCGCGCCCCACATCGCCCCGTTCTCGAAGAAGCCGCTGTAGAAGAGCGAGTGGACGAAGAGCAGGACGAAGCACCCGATCAGTCCGATTCCGAGCGCCTCGTCGCGGCCGAGAGCCGTCCGGAGCACACGCGCGGCGCCGACGAGGAACGCGACGTAGGCGGCGAGACCGGCGATCCCGAGCTCGGCGGCGACCGTCAGCGGCGTCGTGTGGGATGCGTTCTTGTCCTTCCCCCGCTTGCCGCCGGCCTCGCGGGCGGCCTCCGGCTGTGACCCGACGCCCACGCCGACGAGAGGGTGGTCGACGAAGACGCGCCAGGTGTTCTCGACGAGCCCTGCCCGGCCGCTCGTGATCCGCGCGGCCGAGTCCCCGCGTGCGACCACGCCGGCCGCGACCCCGCCGACGACAACGACCACGAGCGTGCCGGCGAGGAGCAGCCGCCGGTTCGGTCGGTCGCCGGCGAGCAGGCCGACCGCCAGCACCGCGACGACGAGCGCGACCATGCCCGATTGCGAGTAGCTGAAGAACAGGCCGATCCAGATCAGCGCGATCAGCGGGGCGGCGACGAGAAGCCGCGTCCGGCCCAGGTAGACGGCCACGAGCAGCGCGACGATTGCGAGCCCGAGCTCACGGCCGTACACGCTCGAGTCGGCAAACAACGAGGTCGTGCGAAGGAACACCGTGTAGGCGTTCGCAACCTCGAGGTCCGGCGCGAAGTAGAGCTCGCCCGTCCAGAGCTGCGAGAGCCCGACCGCCGTGAACACGGAGGCCAGCCCGACCAGGATCGCCACGACCAGGCGTGTCGTCCAGCCCGCGAGCGGCGTTCGCGCCACGACCACCATCAACACGGGGAGCGGAAAGAGGAAGAAGAGGAGCTGGATCGTGCCGGCGCGCAGGTCGTCCGTCCAGATCAGGGACACCGACGCGAGCCCGACGAAGGCCGCAGCCGGAATCGAGAGCACGCGCGGGAGCGCCGGCGGATCGTCGCCCGACCAGAGGCGCACGAGCAGCCCGATCACCGCAGCCACGAGTACCGCGTAGAGGGGAAGCAGCAGGAACGCCTCCTGGGCGCCGAGCTCGACGGGAACCCTGAAGGGAGCCGCGACGACGAACGCGATCGGAGCGGCCGCCGGGACACGTGCAAAGCCGAGCCCGACCGCCAGCAGGGCGAGCCCGGCGAGCGCGAGCAGCCCGATCCGACCGGCCGAGCCGGCCAGCCGCCCGAGATCCTCGGACGGGACGAGCGAGTATGCGAGCAGCACCTGGGCGGCAAGGAGCAGGGCCGTCCCGATCGTGAACGCGAGCCGCCCTCGCGGCACGAGGACGAGGCCGGCGCCCGCGGCTCCAAGCAGGCAGGCGATCGTGGTCGCGGTCTCGTCGCTCACCGATCTCCCTCCGACACGACCACGACGGCGACGGCGTGATGGGTCTCGGTCTCGACCCGCAGCCGGTAGCTCCCGGGCGCCGTGCCGGCGGGAATCTCGACCGAGACGGCCGGTTGCTCACTCGTGCCTTCCCCGGCGAGGACCGGCCGGTCGCGCGCCCCCTTCCTGAACAGCGACCAGGCGAAACGCCGGGCATCGGTGTCGACCTCGAACCGCAGCGTCCCGCCCGGGCTCATGGCGTAGGACGACTCGTCGAGCTCGATGTAGCGAACGGTGATCTCGAAGTCCTCGCCCGTCCGGTTCCCGGCCGGGTCGACGACCACGAGCGACATCCGGTACAGGCCCGGGTCGGCCGGGATCCGGGTGCCCGGCTCACCCGGCACGGGGAAGGTACCGAGCCACTGGAGCGTCTTGACGCCCCTCCGGCCCCGGTACAGAGTGTGCGTGACGAGCACGTCGTTCGCGAGGAGCTCCGCCCTCGTTCGCTCGTTCGCGCGGTACAGGACGTGCAGCCTGTCCGCGCGGCCGTCGCCGTCCGGCGAGATCACGTCGGGCCGGTGACGTAGCTCGAGGATGCGCGGCGCAACCGTGTCGAGGCGAACGGGGACCGGCACGAGAATCGCCCGGCCCGCGCGCTTCAGATCGAGGCGCAACCGGTACGTGCCGTCGGGGGCGAGCTCTCCCGCATCGTCGAGGCCGTCCCAGACGAACGTCGCCACGCCTGCACGGATCCGGCGATCGGTAGCGAGGGTCCGCACCGCCGCTCCGGCAGCGTCGACGATCTCCGCATCGACGGTCTCGGGCCGCCTGAACCGCAGCGACAGCCGGGCCGTGCTCGTCGGACAGTCGCAGACCGGCGAGAAGTCGCGCGTGAACCTCGGAGCCGTGATCGGCGCCCGCTCGAGCTTCAGGTGCTCGGTGACCGCAAACGCCGCCGCCGTCCCGGCGATCAGGACGAGGGCGACGATCGTCGGCGCGATGCGAGCCAAGGCCGAGCGATTCTATGCCGCGATCCGCGGCCGACGGCCCCCGCGGCCGGGCGGACCCCACGGCCGAGTGGACCCCCGCGGCTGAGCGGACCCCCGCGGCTGAGCGGACGGCTCGGCCGGCCGCGACCCGCGCAGAAGCCGGGCGGAGCCCGGCGGTCACGAACGCGCGGAGCAGCCGCGCGGTCGGCGGCGCGCCGTGGGGGCCGGATGAGATCCGGCCCCTAAAGGGGATGGCCCAACGGCCGGGAGTGGCCGAACGGCCGCGGGTCGCGGGTGCACGGGTACGTCGCCCAGTAGAGCTTGACGACCGTGCCCCGCTCGTCCCGGACGAGCTTCAGGAGCTCGCCGGTCTGGCGTCCCGAGACGGCCCTGTACACGTCTACCTCGACGCGCTCGAAGACGGCGGGGTGGCGGTCGGGCGGGTCGTCCGCCATCCGGGCTTCGAGCCGGCCGCCGTACCAGCCGAGGCTCAGCTCGTATCCCTCGGTCCACCAACGGCCGAGCGCGCCGACGAGCTCGGGCGGCGGAGGCCCCGCGGGCGTCCAGGGATCCGGGGTTGCCGGCTCGAGCTCGAGCGTCGTCGTGATCAGCTCGGCGCAGAGCCGGCCAGGCGTGGAGCGGTTTCCCGCGTTCGCGACCACGGCGGCGCCGACCTTCTCCTGGCGGCTCGTCAGCACGCAGGCCTGGAACCCCGGCGTCGCGCCCTCGTGCCCGACGAGGATCCGGTTGCCCTCACGCCAGAGCTCGAGGCCGAGCCCCCAGCCGATCGACCACGACTCCGGGTCGAGCATGGCCTGGAGCTCGCACATCTCGTCGAGGGTCGCCGGCGCGAGCACGGCCGGGTCGGGCTCGGCGAGGAACGCGCACCAGCGGCAGAGGTCCGCCGCCGTGCTCCACAGCGAGCCTGCCGCACCGGCGAGGCTCTCGTCCGCGAACGCCGGCTCGACGTGCAGGACATCCGACCAGGGATCGACGAGGTACGGCACGGCGACCGGGGCGTCGGGCGTGAACCCCGTCCGTTCGAGCCCGAGCGGGGTGAGGATCCTCTCGGTGACGTAGCGCTCGTACGGCAGGCCGCTCGCGCGCTCCACCACCTCGCCGAGCAGCGCGAAGGCGAGGTTGGAATAGTGCCAGCGCCGCCCCGGAGCGGACACCATCGTCGCCTCGGCGAGCCCGGCCACGAGCTCCGACCCGGACGGGAAGTCGAGCGTCTCCCAGACGGCGCCGGGCGGCTCGCCCTGGATTCCCGAGAGATGGGAGAGCATGCGGCGGATCCCCAGGTCGGCTTTCGCCGCCTCGGGAACGTGTGCTCCGAGCGAATCGTCGAGGTCGAGCGCGCCCGCGTCCCGCAACTGCATGATCGCGACCGCAGTGAACGTCTTCGTGATCGAGCCGATCCGGTGCTGGTGGTCGAGCGTCTCGGGCTCGGCCGGCTCCACGGTCGCGAGCCCGAGCGCGCTCGACCAGGCGATCTCCCCGTCGCGGACGACCGCCGCAACGATCCCGGGGACCCGGTCGGCCTGCGCCGCACGAACGGCGAGCTCGAGCGCCCGGGAGGTGTCCTCCCGCATCAGGACCGGTAGGCGGCGATCAGCACCTCGGCGACCTCGGGCCGCGTGAACTCCTTCGGCGGCAGCTCGCCGTTTCCGAGCATCTCCCGCACCTTCGTCCCCGAGAGGAAGACATGATCGTCACCGCCGTGAGGGCAGGTCTTTGCGGTCGCCATCTGCCCGCACTTCCGACACCAGAACGAGTGCTCGAAGAACATCGGCTCGATGTCGAGCTCGTGCGGCTCGAAGTCGTCGAAGATGAGCTGCGCGTCGTACGTGCCGTAGTAGCTGCCGACACCGGCGTGGTCGCGCCCGACGATGAAGTGCGAGCAGCCGTAGTTCTTCCGACAGATCGCATGCCAGATCGCCTCGCGCGGGCCCGCGTAGCGCATGGCGGCGGGAAAGGCCGAGACGACGGCACGATCGGTCGGGTAGTAGGCATTCACGAGCGCGTCGTAGGCCTCCACGCGCACCGCGGCCGGAACGTCGTCCGACTTCGTCTCGCCGACGAGCGGGTGGATGAGCAGGCCGTCCACCGTCTCCAGCGCGCACTTCGTGATGAACTCGTGCGCCCGGTGGATCGGGTTGCGGGTCTGGAACCCGACGACGCGCTTCCAGCCACGGTCGGAGAACAGCGCCCGGGTGTCGCGCGGATCGCGATGCAGCTCCGGGAACGACGGCGCCTGGCGCTCGAACACGGTCACTTCACCTGCGAGGTACAGATCGTGCTGCCCGTACAGGCGGGCGACCCCGGGGTGCGCCGCGTCGGTCGTCCGGAAGCACTGCGCCGCCTCCCGCTCGCGGTCGTACGGAAACACCTCGGCGACGTCGAGGACGGCGAGGAGCTTCCCGGTCTCGTCGGCGAGGGCGACGCGGTCACCCGCCGGGGCAGCAGGCACGGCGAGGCAGACCGGAAGCGACCAGGGAAGGCCGTTCTCGAGGTGCAGATCCTCGACGACGCGCTCGTAGTCCCCCTTGCCCATGAAGCCGGTCAGCGGAGACAGGGCGCCCGAGGCCAGCATGTCGAGATCCGAGACCTCGCGAGACGTGAGCGTGACGACCGGGAGGCCGTCGACGCCCTCGGGCCGGGGGCCGCTCCGGTCGACCAGCGTACCGCCGTGGGGCGCGATCAGGTCGTGGCTCACGCGGCTGCCCTCGCCGGGATCAGCCCCAGCTCTTCGAGCCGTCCGAGCACGATCGCAGCGGACTCCTCGGCCTCGTGCTCCTCGGTGTTGATCACGATCTCGGCCTGCTCGGGCGCCTCGTACGGATCGTCCACGCCGGTGAAGCCCTTGATCTCGCCCGCGAACGCCTTTGCGTACAGGCCCTTCACGTCGCGCCGCGCGCACTCGTCGACCGAGGCGTGCACGAAGACCTCGACGAACGGGCCGAACTGCTCGACGAGCTCGCGCGCCGTGCGCCGGGTCTCCTCGTACGGCGAGATGGCGGCCGCGATCACGGCTGCCCCGTGACGGGTCAGCCGGGATGCGACCCAGCCGATCCGCTCGATGTTCGTGTCGCGATCCTCACGCGAGAACCCGAGGCCCTTCGAGAGGTGGGTCCGGACGACGTCGCCGTCGAGGTACTCGACGATCTTGCCGCGCTCCTCGAGCGCCGGGCCGACGAGATGGGCGATCGTGGTCTTGCCGGCACCGGAGAGGCCGGTGAACCAGAGGGTGAAGCCCCCGTCGGCAACCTTGTCCGACTCGGGGTGGTCCACGGGATGGATGTTGTCGCTCATTCGTTCCTTTCTGGTCGTGACAGGGGCCGGATGCGTCCGGCCCCGACAGACTGACGATAGGTCAGTCGCGAGCCGTCGGTGGATCGCAGTTCTCGACGTGGATGCCGCACTCGAGCTTGTCCGAGCCGGCCCAGCGCCCGGCCCGCTCCTCCTCGTCCGCCCGCGTCGGGCGGGTGCACGGCATGCAGCCGATGGAACGGTACCCGTTGTCGTGCAGCGTGTTGTAGGGGATGTCGTTCCCCACGATGTACCGCCACACGTCCTTCTCGTCCCACTCGGCGAGCGGGTGGATCTTGAACACCCCGTACCGTTCCGACCAGACGACCTTCGGCGTCCCGGCCCGGCTCGGCGACTGCTCGCGGCGGATGCCCGAGATCCAGGCGCCGTACGGCTCGAGCGCCTTGATCAGCGGCTCGACCTTGCGGATGTGGCAGCAGCGGTCGGGGTCGCTCTCCCACAGGTTCGGCCCTTCCTTCGCGTGCTGCTCCGCAACGGTCATGACCTCCGGGCGGATCAGCTCGAGCCCGTAGCGCTCGACGAGCCGGTCGCGCGTGTCGTAGCTCTCACGGAAGAACAGATGCGTGTCCAGCTCGACGACATCGAGCTCGATCCCGAGGCCGGAGACCATGTGGACGAGCACCGAGGACTGCTTCTGCCACGAACAGGTGAGGCAGAGGCGCGATCCGAACTCCGCGTGGGCCCAGCGGATCAACTCCTCGGCCGAGAGCGCCTCGAGCTCCTCCGGAGCGACCGACAGCTGCGTGGTCATCGCCGGGCCTGCCCTAGACCCGCTCGGGCTCGCGAAGCAGGATCTCCCGCAGCGTGTCTGCCCGCAGGCCGAGCCGGAGCGTCTCGAGCGGGATCACCTCCTCGGGCGGGATGTTGCCGAGGTTGACCTCGGGGCCGAGATGCTTCACGAACCAGGCCTGTGCAGGCTTCGTCGGCGCCTCGAAGATCACGTCGTTCGCATCGATCGAGTGGGTGATCTCGTCGATCAGGCCCGTCCGCATCTCGCCGGTCGGGCGGTAGATGCCGGCCGTCCCGCCCTCCCTGCCCTCCGTGATCACCTTCCAGGCGCCGGCGTCGAGCTCCTCGCGGATCCACTCGACCCACTGGTACGGGGCGAAGACGACCTCGGCGTCCTTCGAGCCGACCTCGGAGAGGACGACGAAGTCCTTCGCGAGCTCGGCGATCAGCTCCAGCTTGCGCTCGCGCGGCAGCTCGATCGTGCCGTCGGAGATCTCGACGTGCGAGAAGCGGTTCTCGGTGAGCCAGCGCCGGTAGTCGTCGAGCCTCCCGCGCCCGGCGGCCGCCTCGAACAGCGTCCCGCCGCAGACGACCGGCGTCTCGAACGAGCGGTAGAGGGCAATCTTCTTCTCGAGGTTGTTCGTGACGTAGGACGTCCCCCAGCCGAGCTTCACGATGTCGACGTAGTCGCCGGCGGTGTCGAACATCCCCTCGATGTCCCGCAGGTTGAGCCCCTTGTCGATCACGTGGGTGAGGCCCTGCGAGCGGGGCTTGGGCGAGCGGGCCGGCACGTCGAGAAATCCGTCAGAGCCGGGCATAGAGATCCTCCAGTCGCTTCATCGCTCTCTCCTGGACGTCGTGGTAGACCGAGGTGCCGTGTGAGTCGATACCGACCGTGAGCGGCCCGAAGTCCCTGACGCGGAACCTCCACAGGCACTCCGGCATCAGGTCCTCCCACTCGACCTCCTCGATTGCCTCGATCTGCGTCGTCTCGAGCGCCGCAGCGCCGCCGACGATCGCCAGGTAGACCATGCCGAGGCGGCGCATGGGCTCGATCGCGTCGTCGGGCAGGCCGCCCTTGCCGCAGATCGCCCGGACGCCGTAGTCGCGCCCCAGGCCCTCCGTGAACCGGACCATCCGCGCGCTCGTCGTCGTGCCGATGCAGAGCTTCTCATAGCTGCCGTCCGCGAGCTTGCGGACGTTCGGCGCGGTATGGAGCAGCAGGGCCCCGGTCAGGTCCATCTGCGGGCGCCGGCCCTCGTCGAACATCCGGATCTGCGTCCGGTCGCGGATACCGACGATGTGACCGTCGACGATCACCGAGTCGCCCGCCCGCAGCTCGCGGATGTGCTCCTCGTCGGTCGGGAAGGTCAGGCGGTGCTCGCTCATCAGGCCTCCCTGTCGTAGCCGACCGTGCCGTCGGCGGCGATGTGGGCCGTGGCCCGCCGCGCGGCCCAGCACTGGTAGTTGACCGCCACCGGATTCAGGGTCATGTGCGTGTCCGCATGCTCGACGTGCACGTGGAGGACGGTGACGTCCCCGCCGAGGCCCATCGGCCCGATGCCGGTCTCGTTGAGCAGCTCGAAGAGCTCCTCCTCGAGCTTCGCCACCTCCGGGTCGGCGTTGTGTGTGTCCACGGGCCGCGCGATCGCCTCCTTGGCGAGGTGCATCGCGTAGTCGGCCGAGCCGCCGATTCCCACACCGACGATGCCGGGCGGGCACGGCTTGCCCCCGGCGCCGACGATCGAGTCGAGCACGAACCGCTTGACACCCGTGACCCCGTCGGCCGGGACACACATCTTGAGAAAGCTCATGTTCTCCGAGCCGGAGCCCTTCGGCACGCACTTCACGTCGAGACCGTCCCAGCCCGGGACGAAGTCCCAGTGCACGATCGGAATCCGATAGCCGACGTTCTGGCCGGTGTTGCGGCGCGTGAGCGTATGCACCGTGTTCGAGCGGAGCGGATGGTCGACCGTCGCCCGCTCGGTGCCCGCGTATAGCGCCTCGTAGATCCGTGCCGGGTGGAGCGGGAAGTGCTCGCCGACCCGGCAGTAGTAGACGGCGATCCCGGTGTCCTGGCAGACGAGGTTCTTCTCGTTGTCGGCGACCTCGACGTTGCGGAGGATCGTGTCGAGGACGCGCTGCCCCGGCGTCGAGGTCTCGCGCTCACGGGCGTTCTTCAGCGCGTCGCGGAGATCCTGCGGGATGTCCTTGAGCGCCCACACGTAGAGGTACGCCGCCGCGTCCTCGACGACCCGTTGCAGATCCGTTGCGATCGCCACGTCACGACCTCGCTTTCTCCGCGGCGGCCCTGCCGGCGCGGCGACCGAAGACAACGCATTCGAGCAGGCTGTTCCCCATCATCCGGTTGCGCCCGTGCGTGCCACCCGCGATCTCGCCGCAGGCGAACAGGCCCTCCACGGTCGTCTCGCCGCGCTCGTCGATCACGAGCCCGCCGTTCTGGTAGTGGAGGACGGGGTAGGTGAGGATCGGCTCCGCCAGGGGATCGATCCCGGCGCCACGGTACCGGCGGAGCAGGTACGGCAGCGAGACCTCGGCGTCTGCTGCCGGGATCCGGGTCGTGTCGAGCCACACCGCCGGGCGACCGTCCGGCGTCGTCACACCGCGCCCCTCGCCGACCTCGCGGAAGATCGCCTCCGAGACGACGTCGCGCGGTGCGAGCTCGTCGACGAACTGCTCGCGCTGGGCGTTCAGGAGCAGGGCTCCGTACGCACGGGTCGTCTCCGGGATCGAATAGCCCTGCATCGTCGCCGGCCAGGCCCCGCCGTTCGGGTGGTACTGGAGGGCGTCGAGATCGCGCGTCTGCGCTCCGAGCTCCGCGGCGATCGCCGTTGTCTCGCCGGTCGCGCCGGGGTGATTCGTCGAGAGCTCGCCACGCAGCTCGGCCTCGCGGAAGCAGCGGCCGCCGGCAGCGAGCACGACCGAGCCAGCCGTGATCTCCACGGCCTCCTCACCCTTCGGCCGGCAGGTCGCGACGAGACCCGCGGCCCGGCCGCGAAGCCCCTCGAGCGGGCTGCCCGGCAGGGTCGTGATCGTCGATGCGAGGGCGGCGTCGCGGAGCGCCGCGGTGATTGCATGACCGGTGCGGTCTCCGACCTGGAGCAGGCGCTTGCGGCTCGCGCCACCGCAACGGGCGAGCCGGTAGCCGCCGTTCTCGCGCGTGAAGGCGACTCCGTGCTCCTCGAGCCAGGCGATCGCGCCCGGGCCGTCGCCCGTGAGCGCCTCGACCAGGCGCCGGTCGGCGGTCCCGTGCGAGCTGGCCCGGACGTCGTCGGCGTGGAGCTCGGGAGAGTCATCGGCGCCGACGGCGGCCTGGATCCCGCCCTGGGCCTTCGCCGAGTTGCAGGACTGGAGCGAGCCCTTCGTCGCCAATCCGACGCGGGCGCCCGCCCGCTCGGCCGACAGCGCCGCGGCGAGGCCCGCGGCTCCGCTGCCGATCACGAGCACATCGAAAGACGCGTCGGAGCGCACGGCCACTCAGCCTACCACAGTCGCTTATGTCAAGAATAGGATTGACTTATTCAGAGTCGTGCTCTGGCGACGCCAGACGCGCCTGCGCGAAGTCGACGAACGCGCCGGCCGCCCGGGTCGGGACCCGTGTCGCCAGCCGTGCCAGGTAGATCTGCCTGGCAGGCTCGATGCCGCGAACCCACGCGACCGCAACCGTTCCGGCGAGGAGCTCCGCCTCGAGCGCATTCCGGGAGATGAACGAGACGCCGTGCCCTGCGAGCACCGCGCTCTTCACCGACTCCTGCAGCCCCAGCTCGATCCGTGCGCCGGGCCTGAGCCGGACGCCCTCGCGCCGGAGCTCCTCCTCGACGACCTGGCGGACTCCGGCTCCCTCCTGCATCTCGAGCAGTCTCTCTGCCTCGAGCTCCGCCGCGTCGACTTTCCGGCCCGCCAGCCGGTGCCCGGCCGGGACGGCGAGGACGATCTCGTCCCTGGCCAGCGGCTCGTAGCGGATCCCGCGCACGCGCCTGGCGGCCCCGACGATGCCGAGCTCGAGCTCCCGGTCGGCGACCTGCTCGATCACCCGCTGCGTGTCCGAGATCGAGAGGGCGATCTCGACCTCGGGGTACGCGTCGGCGAACTCGCACAGCAGCAGCGGGACGAGCCGGCCGCCCGGCCCGGTCGACGCCCCGATGGTCAGCCGGCCCCGCACGGCACCGTCCCTGTCCGCAACGTCGGCGAGCAGCTGCTCCTCGGCCGCCAGGACGCGCTGGGCTGCCCGGTAGAGGCGAAGCCCCGCCTCGGTCGGCTCGACGCGGCGGCCCGAACGGTCGAGCAGCCGCTGGCCGAGGCGTTCCTCGAGTGCCTTGACCTGGAGGCTGACCGCGGGCTGCGTGACGCGGAGACGCTCGGCCGCCTGGGAGAAGCTCCCGCGTTCCACGACGGCACAGAATGCAGCCAGCTGGCGCGTGTCCATAAGCAACGATTATGGCGCGTGACCGCAGGGCAGGGCGCCGGGGCGATCAGCCGGCGGCTTCGACCGTGCCGCGCTGCGCTCGCAGGACCACGAGGAGCCGAAGCACCGAGAGCACGAGGATCACGGTCATCACCGCGTCGCTGATCAGGCACCACAGGCAGAACGCGTCGATCAGCGCCCACTGCACGTAGACGAGGTACGCGGCGAACGCGAACCCGAACCCCGCGAGCATGAGCCCGATCACCGCTCCCGGCTCACCGCGGACGAACGAGGTGACGAGGAGCAACGCGTAGCCGACGAGCCCTGTGACCGCGACCGGCACGCCGGCGACGACCGCGTACTTGGAGCCCTGGACGAGTTCACAGCCCCCGGTCGTACAGGCGTACGAGCCACCCGTGTAGCGGACGTAGGTCAGGTACGCGGCGATCCCGAGCCCGATCAGGGCGAACCCGGCGATCGCCGCCCTGAGGCTCCCCTCCCTCACCCGGCGAGAATCTTGTCCAGCTCGGCCTTGACCGTCTCGTAGTCGAGCGACTCGAGCTCGAGATACTTCGGGTCGGTACCCGCCGGCCCGGCGAGGAACGAGGGGGTGCTGATGCGAGGAAGCTGCGCCTGGGCGCGCTGGCTCGAGGCCTGGATGCCCGCGTCGACGGCGTCCGAGTCCATGTCTGCAAACGCCTTGTCGACGTCGAGGCCGGGGATCGCCTCACCGACGCCGCGCAGCAGATCGTCCGTGACCCAGCCGTCGTTCTCGCCGCCCTGGTAGCGGTAGAGCAGCTCCGTCACGTTCCAGAGCTTGTTCTGCTCGCCGGCCGCGAGCGCGAACCGCAGCGCGGTCTCCGAATCGGGCCCGATGAACGCGAGGCCCTGCCACTCCATGCGCACCTTCCCGGGCCGGACGTAGTCCTCGATCAGCTGCGGGAGCACGCTGTTTGCGAAGTTCTTGCAGAACGGGCACTGGAGATCGGCGAACTCGACGAGCACGGCGGGCGCATCGGGAGCACCGATCCACGTCCCATCCTGCGGGATGCCCTCGAGCATCTGCTCGATCGTCCCGCCGTCGATCGCCGAGGTCGACGCAGGCTCGCTGCTGTCGCCGCCCGAGAGCGAGATCACGATCGCAACGACGAGGATGACGGCGCCGACGATGCCGGCACCCGCGTACAGCCAGCGCCGCGGGATTCCCGTGCCCTTGCTCGAGGTGGGTGGCGGCGGGGTGCGCTGCGTCTGGCGCTGGCGCTTGGCTGCTTTTTGCGACATCCCGCCAGAGTACCGGCACGGCCCGCCGGACCGCGGAGCTTCGCCTGGCGACGGCCCCGCTCGGACCGCGGCCTCGGACAGGGAGCCGGTCCGTAGACTCCGGGCATCCGGGTCTGGATCGACATCACGGCGCCGCCGCACGTGCTCGTGTTCCGGCCGCTCGTACGGCTCCTCGAGCAACGCGGCGCCGAGGTGCTCGTCACCACGCGGCAGTTCGGCCAGACCGAAGGCCTACTCGCTCTGCACGACATCCAGGCCGAGCTGATCGGGTCGCACGGGGGTGGCTCCCGGCTCGGGAAGCTCGAGGCGATGACGTCGCGGCTCCCGGCATTACGCCGCTGGGCACGGGGCCGCCGCTTCGACATCGCGCTCGCCCACGGCTCGCACGAGCTGACCCTCGCCGCACGGCTGCTCGGGATTCCGAGCACGACCACGTTCGACTACGAGTACGCCTACTGGCAGCACCAGCTCGGCTGCCGGGCCGCGACGCGCGTCGTCGTACCGGAGGCGATCCCGGCCGACCGGCTCGCGCCGTACGGCCTGCGACCGCCGAAGCTCCGGCGGTATCCCGGGCTGAAGGAGGAGTACTACCTCTCGGACTTCCAGCCCGATGCCTCCGTCGTCGCCGAGCTCGGGGTCGACACCCGCCGCCTCGTCGTCGTCGTGCGGACGCCGGCGGACGTCGCGCTCTACCACCAGGGAATCGAGAACCCGCTCTTCGCGCAGGTGCTCGATCGGCTCGGGTCGGACGGGGGCGTGCACGCCGTCGTCCTCCCGCGGACCGATGCCCAGCGCCACGAGATCCGGGCACGTGCGCTCCCCTCGCTGATCCTTCCGGAGCGCGCCGTCGACGCCCAGAGCCTCATCGCCTCGGCCGATCTCGTCGTCTCGGCCGGCGGCACGATGAACCGCGAGGCGGTCGCGCTCGGGGTGCCGGTGCTCACGACGTTCGCGGGTCGCCTCGGCGGCGTCGACGAAGCGCTGATCCGCGACGGGCGGCTCGGGCAGTTGCGAGACGTCCGGGATCTCGTGCTCGGCAAGCGCTCCACGACCGCCGAGAGGACACGCCGCGACCCGGCTGCGATGCTCGACCTGCTTCTCCCCCCGGGCCCTCGGGCCGGATGAGACCCGGCCGGGCGGGCCGAGATCCCGCCCCTACACCGGGATCGCGCCGGTGCCCGGGCCAGACCCGGTGGTCAGGCCTTCCGGAACGGAGTGAGGACGCTCAACACGTCGGGGCCATACCGTTCGACCCTGGCTGGGCCGATGCCTGGCACCGCCAGGAGCTCGACCTTGGATCCGGGCAGCGCGGTGGCGAGGCCCTGCAGCGTCCTGTCGTCGAAGACCACGTAGGCGGGTACGCCGTCGGCGCGCGCCCGCTCGCGGCGCCACTCGCGTAGTGCTGCGGCGGCGGGGCCGTCGGGCACGGCGGGCGGGCCCGCCGTCCGGGCCCGCCGCCGCGGGGCTTCCCCGGCCCCTCCTCCCGTCACCCCGAGCTCGCCGAGGAACCGGCTCGGTCTGCTGCCGGCCGGCCAGGTCAGGTGCAGGTGCGACCTCGCCCGCGTCATCCCCACGTAGAGGAGGCGACGCTCCTCGGCGATCGCCTCCTCGCTCTTTGCCTGCCGGATCGGCAGCTCGCCCTCGACGAGAAGCGGTAGGAAGACCACGTCCCACTCGAGGCCCTTCGCCCGGTGCAGGGTGAGCAGGTTCACGCCGCGCCCGACCGTCTCCGCGCCGAAGCGTCCCTCGAGGTCGGCGACAAAGGCCACGGCCGTCCCGTCGAACGACCGGGAGAGGGTGACGAGACGCGCGAGGTCGGCCTGCCTCGTCGCCTCCTCCGCACCGAGATCGTCGGGCGCCTCCTCGAGCAGGCCCTCCTCCCGGGCTGCGACCGGGACGAGCTCGCGGGCCCCGCCCTCGCCGAGGCGGCGGAGCCGGCGCAGGAGCGCGCGGGCCGCCGGGCGTGCCAGGAAGGCGGCACCGCGCACCTGGTAGGGGATCCCGGCTGCGGCGAATGCCGCCTCGAAGTCCTCCGACCTCGCATTGACGCGATAGAGAACCGCCATCTCCTCGTACGGGATTCCCTCCTCGCCGTGCAGGCGCCGGGCGCGCTCGACGAGGAGGGCCGGCTCGCCGTTTGGGCTCGCACACGGCTCGACGACCGGAGGAGGCCCGCTCGCCGCGACCGACCGCAGCTCCTTGCCTGCCCCGCCGAGCGCGGGCGCCAGCCGGTTCGCAAGCTCGAGCACCTCGGGGGTCGAGCGGTAGTTCCGCTCCAGGCGGACGACGGTCGCGTGCGGGAACCGCCGCGGCACGTCGAGGAGGTAGGCAGGGGTCGCTCCCGTGAACGAGTAGATCGCCTGGTAGTCGTCCCCGACGACGCACAGATCGTCGCGGTCGCCGAGCCACAGGTCGAGCAGCGTCTGCTGGAGCAGGTTCACGTCCTGGTACTCGTCGACGGTGATCGCCGTGCACGCGCGCCGGAAGCGCTCGACCGCCTCGTGGCTTTCCTCGTAGATCCGGACGAGCCGCCCGAGCACGTCCTCGAAGTCGAGCCGACCGCTGTGTTCCTTGCGCTCCTCGTACTGGCGGAACACGCGCTGCATCAGGTCGGGCGGGAGCGGCGGCTCGTGACCGCCGAGCCCGTCGAGGTAGGTGCGAGGGTCGAGCCGGCGATTCTTCGCCCACTCGATCTCACCGGCGAGATCGGCGAGCGGACGGAACCTGTAGGCGCGGTGGAGGCCACGCGCGATCGGGGCGAGCACGAGCGCCTTCGACGGCAGGATCGGCCCGGTGTCCGGAGCGAGGAAGGTCAGCTGACGGAGCGCCGAGGCATGGAACGTGCGCGCCGCGACGCCGGCGGCTCCGAGCTTCGCCAGGCGCTCGCGCATCTCACCCGCTGCCTTGTCCGTGAACGTGACGGCCAGGATCTCGCGCGCCTGGAACGCACCGGTCGCGATCTGGTAGGCGATCCGCCTCGTGATCGCCGTCGTCTTTCCGGTGCCGGCCCCGGCCAGCATGCAGACCGGACCGCGTACGGCCGTCACGGCACGGGCCTGCTCGGGGTTGAGGCCGTCGAGGATCGACTCGGCGCCGGCGGGCGCGACCGGGCGGACGGTCAGGAGATCGGCTCCTCGGCGGCGACGCCGAGGTGCCGGGGCTCGCGAACGATGCCGCCGAGCCGGCCGACGAGGCCGAGCGTATCGCCGCTCTCGACGAGCTGCCCGAGCTCCACGAGCTGCGCCTCGAGCCAGACGGGGTCGACGTTCTGGGCGCCCGCACGGAAGATCTTCGGATGCACGGTCGGCTCGGCCTGCTCCCCGTCGGCCCAGAGCTCCTCGTGGAGCTTCTCACCGGGCCGGGCGCCGATGAACTCGATCGCGATGTCCCGGCCCGGCTCGCGGCCGGAGAGACGGATCATGTTGGTGGCGAGATCGACGATCTTGACCGGCTCGCCCATGTCGAGGACGAACACGTCGCCGGACTCGCCGATCGCACCGGCCTGAACGATCAGCTGCGCGGCCTCCGGGATCGTCATGAAGTACCGGGTCATCTCCGGATGCGTGACGGTCACGGGCCCGCCGCGGGCGATCTGGCGTCGAAACAGCGGGATCACGCTGCCCGACGAGGCGAGCACGTTCCCGAACCGCACGGCCAGGAACGTCGTCCCGGCGCCGCGCAGGCCCGCGTTGTGAACGAGCCACTCGCAGAGGAGCTTCGTCTGGCCGAGCACGTTCTTCGGGTTGACCGCCTTGTCGGTGGAGACGAGCACGAACGTCTCGACCTCGTGCTCCGCGGACACCCGCGCGACTGCCTGGGTTGCGAAGACGTTGTTCCGGACCGCCTCGATCGGGTTCGCCTCGACGAGCGGAACGTGCTTGTAGGCGGCGGCGTGGAAGACGACCGCCGGCTGGTATCGCTCGAAGACCTGGCGCAGCTTCGTCGCGTTCTTCGCATCGGCGAGCACCGGCACGGCGGCGGTGAACCCGCGCTCGTGCAGCAGCTCCCGCTCGATCTCGAACAGGGCATTCTCGCTGTGCTCGACGAGCACGAGCCGTCCGGCACCGACGGCGGCGATCTGGCGGCAGAGCTCCGAGCCGATCGAGCCGCCGGCGCCGGTGACGAGCACGGTCTTGCCGGCGATCGAGGAGGAGATCCGCTCGAGATCGAGCCTGATCGCCTCGCGTCCGAGGATGTCCTCGACCTGCACCTCGCGGAGCTGGCGTGCGAGGTGCAGATCCCCCGAGATCAGCTCGTTCACCGAGGGCAGCGTCTTCACGGGGATCCGCGCGTCGCGGCAGGCGGTGACGACGCGTAGCCTGACCTCGCCGGCCGCCGAGGGAATCGCGACCGCGACCTCGTCGGGCTTCACGTCCTCGAGGATCGCGGGCAGCTCCTCGGTCGATCCGAGGACGCGGATGCCGTGCAGCCGGAGGTGGCGCTTGCGTGGGTCGTCGTCGATCAACCCGACCGGTGTATAGGCGAGCGGGCTGCGCAGCATCTCGCGGACGATCAGCTGCCCGGCGTCTCCGGCACCGACGATCAGGATCTCCTTGCCGCGGGCGACGAGGCCGCGCGGACCGGGCCGCTCGAGGACGGTGCGGGTGAGCAGCCTCGCCCCGGCGATGAAGCCGATCGTGAACAGCAGGTCGAGCGCGAACACCGAGCGCGGAACCCGGAAGCCCGGTACGGGATGGATCAGGTAGACGGCGAGCTCGGCGACGATCGTCGCGATGATCGCCCCCTGGAGGACGGCCCACATGTCGCGAAGCGACACGTAGCGCCACCAGTGGCTGTAGAGACCGAACAGGACGAAGACGGCGACCTTGATCGGGACGACGATCCAGATCGTCGAGTCGAACAGGCGGTCGTAGCCGAGCGGGAGCCCGTCCTCGAACCGGAACCAGAACGCGAGGAACCAGGCCGCCGCGACGAGACCGGCGTCCACCGCGATCTGGACGAGCTGATGGCGGTTGCTCAGCCGCAGGTGCGAGAACCGTCTCATGCGGCCACCGCGCGCGCGGAGGCCCTCACGGCGCCGACGACGCGCTCCTGCGTCTCCCGGTCGATACCGGCCCAGAGCGGAAGCGCGAGGTTCTCGCGCGACGCCTGCTCGGTCACGGGAAGCGAGCCGGCCCGGTAGCCGAGGTGATGGAAGACGGGCTGGAGGTGGAGCGGCGTCCCGTAGTACGCGGCACAGCCGACCCCGGCCTCCGCGAGCCCGGCCGCGATCGCATCACGCTGCGGGCTGCGCACTACGTACATGTGGTACACGTGGCCCGGCTCGTCGACCGGAAGCTCGCAGGACTCTCCGAGCCCGAGCTCCGCGTAGCGCAGAGCTGCCTCGCGCCGGAGAGCGTTCCAGCCGTCCAGCTCGCGCAGGAAGAGCCGGAGCGCCGCTGCCTGGAGCTCGTCGAGACGCGAGTTGTAGCCGATCGCCTCGAACGTCTGCTTGTCCCTGGAGCCGTGGAATCGAAGCAGCCGCAGACGGGCCGCCGTGTCCGGGTCGTTCGTGGTGACGAGGCCTCCGTCCCCGAGTGCCGGCAGGTTCTTCGTCGGGAAGAAGCTGAACGTGCCGGCGGCGCCGGACGAGCCGGCCTTCCGATCGTGGAGGGTCGCCCCGAACGCCTGGGCCGTGTCCTCGATCACGGGGAGCCCGGCCGGCAACGACTCGAGCGCCGTCGGGCGGCCGAAGAGGTGGACGGCGACGATGGCCTTCGTCCGCACCGTCGCCCTGGCGCTGACGTCCACGGGGTCGAGGTTCAGCGTCACCGGATCGATGTCGGCGAACACCGGGACGGCGCCGCGCCGCGCGATCGCCTCGGCGGTGGCATAGAACGTGAAGGCCGGGCAGATGACCTCGTCGCCGCGGCCGATCTCGAGCGCATCGAGGGCGAGCACGAGTGCATCGGTCCCGTTGGCCACGCCGATCGCCTCGCCCACGCCCAGGTAGGCCGCGGCCTCGCGCTCGAACGCGTCGACATTCGGCCCGAGGATGAAGCGTCCGGAGGCGAGCACCTCGCCCAGTCGATCCTCGAGCTCGCCGAGCAAGGGGGCGTATTGGGCCCTGACGTCCACGAGCGGGATGCCCACGAACGGCCAGTCTACCGGCCTGCAGCGTAGGCCGGTAGACATTCCGGCGGGGCGCCGCCAGGCGATCCCGCCGGGAAACCGTAGGGGCCGGATCTCATCGGGCCCGGCCCGGGGCCTACGCCGTATCCTCGGCGGACGTCTCGGCGCCCGCCCGCATCCGGCGGAACCACCAGCGGGCCACCAGGAACACGGCGGCCGCGACGATCAGCCCGACGAGCACGTAGTCGGCCCACCGGAACCGGTCGTGGACCTCCTCCCAGCTCGCGCCGAGGACGAGCCCGGCAGCCGCGAACCCGAACGTCCACGGGAGCGAGCCGAGGAAGGTGAGCCACGCGTACGGCACGAAGCGCATCTCGGCCACACCGGCAGGAATCGAGATGAACGAGCGGACGACCGGGAGATTGCGGGTGATGAAGACGGCGTACTCCCCGCGGCCCTCGAACCAGGCATGGGCGCGGTCGAGCTTCTCCGGGCCCAGGTGGAGGAAGCGACCGTACCGCTCCACGAGCGGCCTCCCGCCGTAGCGCCCGATTGCCCACCCCATGAGCGAGCCGAGCCAGTACCCGAGCACCCCTGCCATCGACACGACGAAGAACGCCCAGCCGGTCGACTCGATCTCCGTGCCGAACAGGCTCACCTGGTGCTCGGGAAAGGCACCGGCCGCGAGCGCTCCTCCGTAGAGCATCACGATCTCGCTTCCGGCCGGAAACACGGCGTCGAGGAACATCAGCCCGAAGATCGCGTACACACCGGCGCTGCCGATCGCCTCGACCAGTGCCTCGGTGATCCCGCTCACCGGCGCACTGTAGCTGCGGGTCAGCGACGTCTCACGACAACGGTGCGGACGAGCTCGACAACGCCGAACCGGTTCTCGGCCGCCACCCGGACGCGGTAGACACCCGAGGGGACGCGCCGGCCGCTCGCACCGAGGCCGTCCCAGGAGGTGGAGACGCGACCCGGCCTGCGCCGCCGTCCGTCCACGAGCGTTCTGATCCGCTGCCCGGCGGCGTTCTCGATCGTCACGGCGAGCTCTGCCTCCCGGGCGACCCGGAATCCGACCGCGAGCTTCACCGGCCGTCGCTTCCGGATCTCGAGCCGGCTCGTCGAGAGCGAGAGGAATCCGAGGGTCTTGTTGACCGAGAACGAGCGCGTTGCGTCGCTCTGGGCCGCGTTCGCGTCGACGGCCGAGACGGTGAGCTGCCAGGCCCCCTCGCGGAGCCCTGCGAGGAGCTCCGGCGGCACCTCGTACGCTCCCGGCTCCCGGGCGCCCGAGTCCGACCAGGCCACCTCACCGCCGGGCCCGACGAGCTTCGCGTCGACGGTCGCGGGGCGAACGAGCTTGTAGCCGATCTCCTGGTCGTCGGCCACACCGTCGCCGTTCGGCGACGAGACGGGGTAGCTCGGCTCTTTCGCGTACACGCCGTAGTAGAGGACCATCAGCGCGTCCGCCACCGCCCGCTCGCCGGAAGTGAGGGCGTTCAGCACCCTGCCGTCGAACGCGAGCGTGGACGAACCGCCCCCGTCGAGGGCCATCCCGGTGACGACTCCGCGGTCGAGGAGCAGCTGCGCGAGCTGACGCATGGTGACGCCTGCGCTGGCCGCCTGGCGCCCGTCGACGGTGAGAAACAGGATCCGGCCGTCGGCGAGCTGCCCGACCGCCGAGCGTGGATGGCGCGGAAGCAGCTGGTAGGCGGTGAAGCCCTCGGTGGTCGGCAGGGCGCTGCGGCCGTGCCTGACGAGCGCCGGGCCGCCGCCGATCGCGTCCTGCACCTGTGTCCACCATGGCTTCAGGATCAGCCGCGTCACGACCGGGCTGCCGGGCTGTGCCAGTGCCCGGAGGCCCGAGGCGCTGTTGCCGGTCGCCTGGATGACGGCGCCTCCCGACGGAATCGACGTGCCGCCGCCCGGGGCCACCGAGGCGATCGTCGCTGCGTGATCGACGTTCGGAGTCGTGGCCGGAAGACCGCCGAGCACGATGTCGAGCGCGCCGGGGCGCGCCGGGGTCACGTCACCCCAGGCCGGCGTGAACAGACCCACCTGCCCCGGCTCGAGCGGCCGGTTCAACTCGTCGAGCGCGACACGCTCGGCATCGCCGATGCCCCACGTTCCGTAGAAGCCGATCCGTGCGATCCGGAGCAGCCCGTCGAGCCCGATCCCGAGCGTGGAGCGCGCGCTCGTCGGACGCCCGTGGAGCACGCCGTCCAGCATCAGCATCCCACTCGGGTACCCGCCGTCGAAGCTGGAGAAGTCGCCGTTGATCCCGACCACGGTCGCCGTCGAGGCGAGCCGGCGCTGCATGGCCGTCACCGTGTCGGCGCCGGTGATCGTGCCGCCGGACAGCACGGGCTTCAGCTCGTACAACCCGCCCTGCAGGGGCCTCGGCGTCGTCACCGAGTGCACGACCACCTGCCTTCCGCCGACGCTCTCGACGTCACGCTCGTACGTCACCCCGGGCATGAGCTCGTCAGCGAGCGCCGACGCGGGAAGCGCGAGCACCGCGATCGCGGCAGCGATGGCAACCTTCACCCGCACCGCGTTCACGAAAGCAGACACCTCGGTGTTTGGCAAGTCGAGAACCCGCGTATTTGCAGATTCTCTACCAGCGTGGGAGGTCGCGATCGAGGGCTCGCTCGACGTGCTCGCAGCGTTCCGGGCCGGGGGCTCGAGCCCGGCTTCGGGCCTTCAGCTCACGACGGTCATGCCGAGCGCACGGGCGGCCTGGGCCTGACGGAGATCGTAGGTCAGCAGCGGAAGCTCGTTGCCCCCGACTCGCCGGGCACAGGCCAGGTGCAGCGCGTCGAGCGTCCTCACGCCGGTGAGCTCTGCGATCGTCGCGGCGCCCTCACAGGTGACCGCATCGAGCTCGACGAGCGAGAACGACCTGAGATCCTCCACGAGCTGCTCGCGTGCGGCCGCGAGGTCTGCCGCCTCGAGCAACCGTGCGAGATTTCGCCGTACTTCGATCACCGTGTGCCGTCCCGTCACCAGATCGGCGTCGGCTCTGAGGAGAGCCTCGCACGCGTCCGAGTCGGGCTCGTCCACGTAGCGCTTCAGCAGTGCGCTCGAATCGACGTACAGGCTCACTCGCCGCGATCCTCGGCCAGCACCGCCGCGATGGTACGGCGACTCGAGGCCCGCTTTGCCCGCCGGAGCGGCTTCGCCTCTCCGGGGCGAATCCAGCCCTCGGCGACTCCCGCCTCGATCCGCACCCGGCCGGGTAGAGGGCCCAGCATTGCCTTCGGTCGTCCCCGCTCGGTGACGCGAATCAGCTCGCCGCGCTCGGCGAGCTCGAGGTACTCCGACAGCCGCTGCTTGAGCTCCCTGACTCCGACATCCAATGTGGACACAAGCATAGCACAATGTGTCCACATTGCACTGGCGAGCCTGCCTCACGGGTCGGCTGCCCGCTCCCGGCCCGGACCGTTCAGTCCCAGACGCGAACGTGGCGGTAGAGCGTGTCGCGCTGCACCGGGGTCTTCCCGAGCGCCCGGATCGCGCGCACGAACTCCTCGGTGGTCGCCCGATGCGTCGTGCCCGCGGCCGAGACGACGTTCTCCTCGATCATGATCGACCCGAGATCGTCGGCACCGAACTCGAGCGCGACCTGGCCGATCTTCATCCCCTGCGTCACCCAGCTCGACTGGATGTGCTCGACGTTGTCGAGGTAGATCCGCGAGACGGCCTGGGTGAGCAGGTAGTCGAACGAGGTCGGCATCGTCTCCGGCGGAACCCGGCTCCCGAGCCGGTTGCCGTCGTCCTGGAACGTCCACGAGATGAAGGCGCGAAACCCGTGCCGCTCATCCTGGAGGTCGCGGATCCTGCGCATGTGCTCGACTCGCTCCTCGAGCGTCTCGACGTGGCCGTACATCATGGTCGCCGTCGTCGAGATCCCGAGGCGATGGGCCTCGCGCATGACGCCGAGCCATTCGGAGGCGGTCGTCTTCTTGGGCGCGATGAGATCGCGGACGCGATCGACGAGGATCTCGGCGCCGCCGCCGGGAATCGAATCGAGGCCCGCGTCCCGGAGCCGGGAGAGCGTCTCGGGCACGGTCAGCTTCGACCGGCGGGCGATGTGCTGGACCTCGGAGGGCGAGAGCGCGTGGAGGTGAACCCGGTAGCGCGCCTTGATCGAGCGGAAGAGATCCTCGTAGAACGCGATGTCGAGATCGGGATGGTGGCCGCCCTGCATCAGCAGCCCGGTGCCGCCGAGCGCGAGTGTCTCCTCGATCTTCCTGAAGATCACCGCCTTTGGCAGGAGGTACCCCTCGCGGGTGTCGCCCGGCCGGCGGTAGAAGGCGCAGAAGTCGCAGTCCGTGTAGCAGACGTTCGTGTAGTTGACGTTCCGATCGACGATGAAGGTGATCCGGCCGGGATCGGTCCGCCGTGCCCGCAGGGCGTTCGCCGCCCGGCCGACGGGCACGAGGTCGCGCGAGCGCAGGAGCGTGACCGCGTCCTCGTCCCCGATCCGCTCACCCGAGAGAGCACGGTCGAGGATCTCGGAGACCGTGACGTTGTCGGCGAGAACCGTCATCGAACCTCCATGGTGCCAGAGCGCTTCACGCCTGCCCCGACGGCGCTCACACGGGCTCTCGTTCGCTTCGGGCCGGATGGGATCCCGCCCCTGCATCCGCCGCGTCGACGAAGCGCAGCTCGGGCACCCGCCGAAGCTCGCCGGCGTCTCGGGCCAGCTCGAAGAAGGTCAGCAGCCCGGCGCGCTCCCGCGGGCCGAACCCGTACCGGAGCTTCTCGAAGTAGCGGGCGAGGAACCCCGCCGGATAGCCGTAGCGACGGCTCGCCTCGTGCGCGAGGGCCTCGGGCTCGGCGCGGCTCTCGCGATGCGCCTCGAGCAGCGCCTCCTCGAGGCCGGGGATCCCGTCCGGAACGGGCTCGGGGCAGGCAAAGACCGCGTACACCATCGGCAGCCCCGTACGCTCGGCCCAGAGGCGCCCGAGATCGTGGTGTGGCGTCGGATCCTCGAACATGCTCTTCAGCGCGGCGTCGCCGATCAGCAGCGTTGCCTCGGCGTCCTCACCGAGCGGCACGTGCTCGGCCTCGGGGAGCAGGATCCGGACGAGTACGACGGACGTCGCGCTCTCCGGGGTCACGGCCACCGTCCGCACTCGCGACAGCGGCGTTCGCGAGACGAGCTGGATCGAGTCGACCGCGCCCTCCGACGACACGGCGACCCGCGGCAGGATCCGGAGGCGTTCGGCATGCCGCGCATACGCGATCGACGAGATCGGCGCCAGATCGAGGTCGCCGGCAGCCAACCGCTCGTTCAGCTCGGTCGGGACACCCGTGACCTCCTCGACCTCCGCCTCGAGGCGAAAGAAGAGCGGGGCCATGTTGACGTACGAGATGCGCCCGAGTCGCAGCATGCTCAGTCCCAGCGGTGCAGCTCGTGATACAGCGTGTCCCGCTGGACGGGGATCCGCCCCGCCTCCTTCACGAAGCGAACGAGCTCGGAGACCTTCTGCTCGGTGCCGGCCGTCCCGCCGGCCGCGGCGAAGATCTCCTCGCGGACGACCGTGCCCTGGACGTCGTTTGCCCCGAAGTGCAGGGCGATCTGCGCCATCGGCATGCCCATCATGATCCAGTAGGCCTTGATGTTCGGCACGTTGTCGAGCAGCAGCCTCGAGACGGCGATCACCTTCAGGTCCTCCGCCCCGGGGGTGAAGCGAAAGCCGCGGCGCTCGAAGACGGTGTTCTCCGGGTGGAACGCGAGGGGGACGAACGCGAGGAAGCCGCCCGTGCGGTCCTGCTGGTCGCGCAGGCGCAGGAGATGGTCGATCCGCTCCTCGTAGGTCTCGACGTGCCCGTACAGCATCGTGCAGTGCGTCGGGATCCCCAGCCGGTGGGCCTCGTCGTGGACGTGGAACCACGTGTCGGGGTCCTCCTTGCCCGGTGCGACGAGGCGTCGGACGCGCTCTGCGAAGATCTCGGCGCCGCCCCCGGGGAGCGACCCCAGGCCGGCTGCCTTCAGCTCGCGGAGCACGTCCACGTGGGACAGCCCCGACAGCGTCGTCATGTGGTGGATCTCGCTCGCCGTGTACAGCTTCAGGTGGACGCCGGGCAGCGCCTCGTGGAGCTTCTTCGTCGCCTCGACGTAGTAGTCGAAACCGACGTGCGGGTTCTCGCCGTTCACCATGTGGATCTCGGTGAACCCGGTCAGCGCGCGCTGGCGCACCGCGTCCTCGACCAGCTCGTCGGCGGTCAGCGTGTACGCGCCCTCCTGGCGCTGTGTCCGCGCGAACGCGCAGAACTTGCATTTCACGCGGCAGACGTTCGTCTGGTTGAGATAGAGGTTCTGGACGAAGAAGACGTCGTCCGTCCCGCCGCGGCGGCGGCGTGCGAGATCGGCCAGCGCCCCGAGGGTCAGCAGGTCGTTCGACTCCATGAGCGCGAGCCCGTCGTCGAAGTCGAGCCGCTCGCCGGCCGTCACCTTCTCGCGGATCGAATCGAACGCGCGGACCTCGTGATCGAGCGTGGTCATCGTCCCGTGCTCCCATCCGCCCGCGCCATCAGTGCTCCCTGTCGACGACCGCGTAGGTCAGAGCCTCGAGCGCCTCGCTGTCGGGCCCGCTGTCGAGCTGCGCCCTCGCGCGGTCTGCGTAGGCGAGCGCGAGCGCCCGCGACCGCTCGAGCGCGCTCGTTGCCGCGACGCGCTCGAGGCGCGTCCGCGACGAGGGCTCGAGAGCGCGCGGCGCACGTGCCAGTCCTCCTCGGCAGCGAAGATCAGCGGGAGGTCAGTGTCGTCGAGGTCGACGCCCGGCTTGCCTTCCGGTCGTGTCGAAGTCGCCTGCGCAGTCGGGATGTCGTCCACGATCTGGAAGGCGATCCCGAGCGCGGCCCGAACTCGCCGAGCTGCTCGCAGCCTGCCGACGGGCAGGAGAACCCTCGAAGAGCTTCCCGGTCTTGAGCGAGCAGCGAAGCAGGTAGTCGTCGACGCTCGTATCAGGCCGGAACGCCTGCCGCCGCTGCAGCGCCTCGCCGCGGGCGAGGGTGAGCGCGGCCTCCGCGAGCACTCGAACGGCTGCCTCGTCACCCGTACGGGCCAGCTCGGCGAACGCGCGAACAGGTGGTCGCCGACGGCTTCGCGACGCCGGTGCCGTGCGTTGCCCGCACCGTCGGCCGGCCGCGCCGGACCAGGTGCGCCGTCGAGCATGTCGTCGTGGACGAAGGCGTCGCCATGTGGACGAGCTCCACCGCCGCTCCGGCCAGCACGGCACGCTCGCCGGCACGGTGCTCGAGCGGCGTCGCCCAGAACGTCAGGGCCGGTCGCAGCCGCTTGCCGCCCGCGGCGAGCGTCTCCGTGCCCACCTCGGCAACCGCCCCGGGGTGAGAGGCGACCGCGGCCTCGGGCGAGCGGGCCTCGAGCCGGTCCAGGTAGTCCTGAGCCCCGGCGCGGAGCGGATGGTTGCGATTGCGTTCACTCGACGACGCCAGTAGAAGCCGTGTGCAGGGCGACGATGCCCCCACCCAACATCTCCCAGCGTACCTGGACGAATCCCGCGCGGCCGAGCAGATCGGCGAGCTCGGCCGGGCCGGGAAAACGCCCTGACGCTCGCGGGCAGGTACGTGTGAAGCTCGCCTCCCGGCAGGACGTCTCCGAGTACCGGGACGATGCCCGTCAGGCCAGATCCGGAAGAAGGGTCGCAGGGCGCCGCGCGGCCGCGTGATCTCCAGGCAGGCGAAGGCGCCCTCCGGGCCGGAGCACCCGGCGCAGCTCCGCGAAGCCGGCGCCGAGGTCGGCGACGTTCCGCACGCCGAAGCCGACGGTCGCGACGTCGAACGAGGCGTCCGGAAACGGGAGGGCGAGCAGGTCGCCCCGAACCCAGTCGATCCCCGAGGCCTTCTCGCAGGCCCTGATCAGCATCTGCTCGGCGAAGTCGAGACCGACGACAGTACCGCCGGCCCTCGCGGCTGCAGCGCGAAGTCGCCCGTGCCGCAGCAGCCGTCCAGCACGCGGTCGCTGACGTACGACCTGCGCGGCGGCGCAGCACGGCGCCAACGCCGGTCGAGCCCGACCGTCATCACCCAGTTCATGACGTCGTAGACGAGGGAGATCCGGTCGAACATGCGCTCGACCGCCCGGGGGTCAGGCGTCCCGTGCTCCCATCCGCCCGCACCATCAGTGCTCCCTGTCGACGACCGCGTAGGTCAGAGCCTCGAGCGCCTCGCTGTCGGGCTCGCTGTCGAGCTGCGCCCTCGCGCGGTCCGCGTAGGCGAGCGCGAGCGCCCGCGACCGCTCGAGCGCGCTCGTTGCCGCGACGCGCTCGAGCGCGTCCGCGACGAGGGCTCCCGAGAGCGCGCGGCGCACGTGCCGGTCCTCCTCGGCAGCGAAGATCAGCGGGAGGGTCGGTGTCCCGTCCCTGAGGTCGACGCCCGGCGCCTTCCCGGTCGTGTCGAAGTCGCCTGCGCAGTCGAGGATGTCGTCCACGATCTGGAAGGCGATCCCGAGCGCGAGCCCGAACTCGCCGAGCTGCTCGCGGCCGCCGCCGAGCAGGCAGGAGGCCTCGAAGAGCTTCCCGGTCTTGAGCGAGCAGCGAAGCAGGTAGTCGTCGACGCTCGTATCGGGCCGGAACGCCTGCCGCCGCTGCAGCGCCTCGCCGCGGGCGAGTGCGAGCGCGGCCTCCGCGAGCACTCGAACGGCTGCCTCGTCACCCGTACGGGCCAGCTCGGCGAACGCGCGCGCGAACAGGTGGTCGCCGACGGCCTTCGCGACGCCGGTGCCGTGCGTTGCCCACGCCGTCGGCCGGCCGCGCCGGACCGGTGCGCCGTCGAGCATGTCGTCGTGGACGAGCGTCGCCATGTGGACGAGCTCCACCGCCGCTCCGGCCAGCACGGCACGCTCGCCGGCACGGTGCTCGAGCGGCGTCGCCAGGAACGTCAGGGCCGGTCGCAGCCGCTTGCCGCCCGCGGCGAGCGTCTCCGTGCCCACCTCGGCAACCGCCCCGGGGTGAGAGGCGACCGCGGCCTCGAGCCGGGCCTCGAGCCGGTCCAGGTAGTCCCTGAGCCCCGGCGCGGAGCGGATGGTTGCGATTGCGTTCACTCGACGACGCCAGTAGAAGCCGTGTGCAGGGCGACGATGCCCCCACCCAACATCTCCCAGCGTACCTGGACGAATCCCGCGCGGCCGAGCAGATCGGCGAGCTCGGCCGGGCCGGGAAAGCGCCTGACGCTCGCGGGCAGGTACGTGTAGGCCTCGCCTCCCGGCAGGACGTCTCCGAGTACCGGGACGATGCCGTCGAACCAGATCCGGAAGAAGGGTCGCAGGGCGCCGCGCGGCCGCGTGATCTCGAGGCAGGCGAGGCGCCCTCCGGGCCGGAGCACCCGGCGCAGCTCCGCGAAGCCGGCGCCGAGGTCGGCGACGTTCCGCACGCCGAAGCCGACGGTCGCGACGTCGAACGAGGCGTCCGGAAACGGGAGGGCGAGCAGGTCGCCCCGAACCCAGTCGATCCCCGGGGCCTTCTCGCAGGCCCTGATCAGCATCTGCTCGGCGAAGTCGAGACCGACGACGGTACCGCCGGCCCTCGCGGCTGCGAGCGCGAAGTCGCCCGTGCCGCAGCATGCGTCCAGCACGCGGTCGCCCGGACGTACGACCTGCGCGGCGGCGCGCCGGCGCCAACGCTGGTCGAGCCCGACCGTCATCACCCGGTTCATGACGTCGTAGACGGGGGAGATCCGGTCGAACATGCGCTCGACCGCCCGGGGGTCAAGGCGCCCGGAGCGGTAGTCGCTCACTGCCCCCAGCGCTTCATCAGCGTGTTCTCGACGCCGAGCTGATCGAGGATCCGCGCCACGACGAAGTCGACGAGGTCGTCGATCGAGACGGGCCCGTGGTAGTAGCCCGGCGCGGCGAACAGGATCACCGCGCCGGCGTTGCGCGCCCGCAGCATGTTCTCGAGGTGGATCGCCGAGAGCGGCGTCTCGCGGGGGACGAGCACGAGGCGGCGCCCCTCCTTCAGGGCCACCGACGCCGCCCGCTGGATCAGGTTCTCCATCGTGCCTGCCGCCACGCTGGCGAGCGTCCCCATCGAGCACGGGCAGAGGACGTAGGCATCGACCCGCGCCGAGCCGCTCGCGTAGGGGGCCGAGAAGTCGTGGGGCTCGTAGACCTCGACGCCCTCGGCGCCGGCGGTGAATCGCGTCAGCACCTCCTCGCGCGGCAGCGCCGGCTCGCCGTACAGCTCGGTCGCAAGCACCTCGATCCCGGCCCGCGAGGCCGACAGCCCGACCCGGCAGCCGGCTCCGGTCAGCGCGGAGAGCAGCCGCGCAGCGTACGGCGCGCCCGAGGCGCCCGTGATCCCGAGGAAGACGTGCATGGCCGCGGCACGGCCCGACGGGCTAGCCGCCGCCCTTGGAGGCCTCGAGGAACTCCGCGAGCGCCTTCAGGTTCTCCTCGCCGAGCCCGGCGTACGCCGGCATGATCGAGCCCGGACTCACGGACTGCGGATCCTTCAGGTGGTCGATCTGCCACTGGACGCCGCGGCCCTTGAGCCCCTCGGTCGTCAGGTCGGGCCCGACCGCGGCCCCCGTGTTGACGTAGAAGTGGCAGTTCAGGCAGCCGGACTGCGCGAACAGCTCGGCCCCGGGCCGGAACTCCTCGCCCATGCCCTGGGCGGCGAGCCACTCGTCCACGACCTCGGCGCCGCCCCCGCCCTCCTTGGCGGTCGCGCCCTTCCAGGTCAGCACCCCCATCGAGACGATCACGAGGATCGAGGCGATGACCGCGACCGGGCGCCGGGACAGCCGGCGCTCGCGGCGGCGGTCGATGAACGGCACCACCATCAGGAGGATCAGGGCGATCGTCGGGATCCCCACCGTGCCGAGGATCACCGACTCGGGCCACTTGAAGATCCGCAGCAGGTAGAACAGGAAGTAGAAGTACCAGTCCGGTCGCGGCACGAAGCTCGTCGTGCCCGGGTCGGCCTTGTCCGTGTACCGGGGGCCGAGGATGCCGGCGTCCCCGGGCTCCTCGCCCGAGTCGAAGTACCAGAGGCACGCGAGCCCGATGATCACCCCGACGACGACGAGCGACATCACGGTGTCGTGGAACATCGCGTACGGGAAGAACGGCTTCCCCGTCTTCTTGACGTCGTCCTTGTAGCGCTTGTGCTCGGCGCGCTGCTCGTCGCGGAGACTGCTCATACGTGCCCACCCCCGCGCGGATTGCCACCCCGGGGCCGCGGCTCGACGAGGCCGCGCTTGCGCTCGTCGACCTCGACCCGCTCACGGCCGGCTGCGACCCGCGACCACGGCGGCGAGGAGACGCCGAGGCGGATCACGAGCCACAGGTGGAGCCCGATCAGGCCTATCAGGGCGCCGGGCAGCACGAGCATGTGGATCGAGTAGAAGCGTGCGAGCGTCTCCGATCCGATCTCCGAGCCCCCGCGCAGGATGTTCGAGAGGAACGGGCCGACGAACGGGCCGGTGCCGTTGATGTTGATGCCGACGACCGTGGCCCAGTACGCCGTCTGATCCCACGGGAGGAGGTAGCCCGTGAAGCCCTCGAACATGCCGAGCGCGAGCAGGAGCACGCCGATCAGCCACGTGAGCTCGCGCGGGTACTTGTACGAGCCGAACAGGAACACCCGTCCCATGTGGAAGAAGAGCAGGATGATGAAGACGCTCGCACCCCAGCGGTGCATACCGCGCACGAGCCAGCCCCACTCGACCTCGTTCGTGATGAACACGATCGACTCCCACGCCTTGTCGGGATCGGGCTTGTAGTACATCGCGAGGATCACGCCCGTGACCGCCTGCACGATGAAGGCGGTCAGGGTGGCCGAGCCGAGCGTCTGGAACCAG
Organism: Gaiellales bacterium; assembly: GCA_046330455.1. GTDB lineage: Bacteria > Actinomycetota > Thermoleophilia > Gaiellales > Gaiellaceae > CAVQXR01. The sequence continues at coordinate 223,559 of JAXLSU010000003.1, read as the reverse complement.
TTCAGGTCTCGCGGGACGTTGCGAAACAGGAAGTACTTGACGCCGCCGACGAGGCCCGAGCGCTCCTCGAGCCAGTCGACCGGCATCAGCAGCGCCGCCTCGACCTGCTGCTTTCGCCTGGACTTGCCCGCCGCCGCCATCCGCTCAGATCCCCTGCGGGCTTGCCGGGTACAGCCACGCCTCGGGGCCGTCGACGTGCTCGCCCGGATCGAGCCTCGTGTAGGTCTGCATCTGCGCGTCGGCGCCCGTTCCCTCGACCTCGGCGACGGCGAAGCGATCGCCGAGCACGAGGTTCCCGTCGACGATCGAGTACTCGTAGCGGTCGAGCGCCCGCACCGGCGGGCCCGACACGACGTTGCCCTCGAGGTCGTAGGCACCGCCGTGGCAGGGGCAGACGAAGTTCGCGGGCTGGGCGGGGATCAGCTCGACGGGCTGGTCGGCGGCGGTGAGCTCCGTCGTGCTGCCGGTCGGGCCCGCCGGCTGAACCGGGCAGCCGAGGTGCACGCAGCGGTTCGAGAGGATCGTGAAGCTCGGGCCCCTGTCCGTCTCGCCGTTGTTGCGGATGTAGGCGGTGCGCCGGGAGACGGGGCCCTGGTCAGGATGCGAGATGAAGTGCGTGATCATGAACTGACCCTTGGGGAAGTTCGTCATCGGACCGAGGTCGATCTCCTTGTCGCCCTGGCCGATGAACGTCGGAGCCGCGGCAACGGCGACGACGGGGACGGTCACGCCGACGCCGATCAGGGCGCCGAGGCCGAGCGTCGTGCGCTCGAGGAAGACGTTCCGGCCGTAGCGCTCGGGCTCCTCGCCCTCCTCGAGGGCCTTCTCGAGCGCGGCCTCGCGCGTCTGCTGCTCCTCGTGGATCTCCTCGACCTCCCGGTGAGACCGCGTCTGGTCCCAGGCCCAGATCGCACCGGCGAGGACCGCGATCCCGGCACCGATGCCGAAGATCACCCAGTTGAGCGCGACACCGACGAGCAGGAGCGCGACGCCGCCGGCGAACAGGAAGGGCCAGATCGTGGGCCGGGGAAGGTGATGCTCGCCGTCGCCCTCGGGCGCTGCGGGCTCGTTTCCCTGGTCGTCGTCTGCCACCGAATCCCCCTGTTTCCTGCCCGTACCGTCGCCGGGGCGCACACTAACGCAGACCATATCCAACCGTCGGGACAACCTGTTGTCAACGAACGTGGCGGTCGACGCAAGGCTGCCGGTCTACGGTCGGGAGCGGCCCTCCGGGAGCGTGAGCCCGAACTCGTCCCAGCGGCGGTCGACCGCCTCCCGCACCTCGCTCGACATCTCGATCCGCTCGGGCCACGGCCGGCCGCCCTCGACCTCCCACTTGTGCGTGGCGTCGAAGCCGATCTTGCCCCCGAGACAGTGGGCGACCGCGGCGTGGTCGAGCTGGTCGAGCGGCCCCTCGGTGAGCACGACGTCACGCTTGGGATCGACGTTCGCACACACGTGGAAGAAGACCTGCTCGTAGTCGTGGACGTCCACGAACTCGTCGACGACGACGACGGACTTCGACAGGCTCAGCATCCCGAGCCCCCAGATCGCGTGCATCACTTTCCGCGCGTGCCCGGGGAACGCCTTGCGGATCGAGACGATCACACAGTTGTGAAACGCACCGGCGACGGGCAGGTCGTAGTCGACGAGCTCGGGCACGAGCATGCGGAGCGGGGCCAGGAAGATGCGCTCGGTGGCCTTCCCCAGGAAGGCGTCCTCGGCCGGCGGCACGCCGACGACGATCGACGGGTAGATCGCGTCGCGGCGCATCGTCATGCACGTCAGGTGAAAGACCGGGAACGGCTCCTGCGGCGAGTAGTAGCCCGTGTGGTCGCCGAAGGGTCCTTCGATCCCGAGCTCCCCCTTCTCGATGTACCCCTCGAGCACGATCTCGGCCTGGGCGGGCACCTCGAGGTCGACCGTCTTCGCCTGGACGAGCTCGACTGGCTCCCCCCGCAGGAACCCGGCGAGCATGAGCTCGTCGATGTGCTTGGGGAGGGGCGCGCTCGCCGAGTAGGCGGTGATCGGATCGAGGCCGAGCGCGACCGCGACCTCGAGCCGGTCTCCCATCCCGCGCCAGTCCGCGGCCCCGTCCTTGTGGATCTGCCAGTGCATGAACGTGGAGGTCGCGTCGATCTTCTGCATCCGGTACATGCCGACGTTGCGGCTTCCCGTCCGCGGATCCCTCGTGATCACGGCCGGGAGCGTGATGAACGGCGCCGGGTCACCGGGCCAGCAGTGCTGGATCGGGAGCACATCGAGGTCCGGGTCGAGCACGAGCTCCTGACATGGCCCGCTGCGAACCGTTCTCGGCACCGAATCGGCGAGCTTCTTCAGCTTCCCGAGCCCCTTGACCTTCTCGACGAGCCCCTGCGGGGGCTGCAGCTCGAGGACCCCCTCGAGGCGTCTTCCGATCTCGTCCAGCGAGGAGACACCGAACGCCAGGCACGTGCGGCGCTCGGTGCCGAACTGGTTCACGAGCACCGGGTGCCGCGAGCCCTTCGGATTCCGGAACAGCAGCGCGGGCCCGCCGGCCTTGACCGTGCGGTCGACGATCTCCGTCAGCTCGAGGTACGGATCGACCTCGGCCGTCACCTCGGCCAGCTCGCCCGCCTGCTCGAGGCACGCAATCCAGTCGCGAAGAGACGAGAAGGACATCAGCCGGACGGTGGGACGGCTCGGGTCGGACGCGCCGCCGTGCCGCGCATCTAGTGGCGGCGGCGGCGGTGCGCGATCGCCTTCGAGAGCTCGCCGAGAACGATCACGCCGAGAAAGATGAGCCCGACGACGAGCATCGCGAGCACGATGTCGCGCCCCTCCTTCTCGGGCGGCTTCTCCGCCGCGAGCAGCAATCCGAGAATCGCATCGACCATGTCGCGAGGATCTTACTGGACGCGGTCGCCGTGAGTGCGAAGAGCGCGGGCGAGCGCCTCCTCTCCGGCCTCAGCGAGCGCGAGGGCCCGCAGCCCGCGCGGGTCGCGGTCGAGCCGCAGCGCCGAGCGTGCCTGCTCGAGCCTCGCTGCATCACGGCCGAGGCAGACCGCCGTCGCCGCCCACGCGAGCCCGTCGAGTGCCGGATCGGCCTGCTCCGCGCGCAGCTGCGTCGAGACGGAGATCAGCTCGGCGAGGTCGGACACCGCCGGGACGCCGCCCGAGACCGCGAGGCGGACGAGCCCGTGCGCGAACAGGTAGTCACCGAGCAGAACTGCCGTGTCGGCGTCGGCCGGAACGAACAGGCGCGGCCGCCCGTAGTGGAGGAGATAGCCCTCGTAGATCGTCTCGAGCGCAAGCCCGAACCGGTCGTCGGCGAGTGCCGAGAACACGGGCAGGCGCTCCCGGCTCTCCGGCGGCCGGAGCGCGGCCGCCCAGAGCGGGCTCTCGGCGGCGGCCTCGCTCGCGATCGTCTCCCAGACCGCGCTCGTGGCGCCGGTGGTCGCCGGCGTCACGGGCGGAAGAACTCGGCCGCGGCCTCGACCGTCCGCTCGATCTCCGCGGCGCCGTGAGCGGTCGACAGGAACATCGCCTCGAACTGCGAGGGGGCCAGGTAGACGCCCCGTCCGAGCAGGTGGCGGAAGAAGGCGGCGTACCGGTCGGTGTCGCTCGCAGCCGCCTCGTCGAACGTCCTGACCGGCCCCTCGCGAAAGAACAGGGTCGCCATCGAGCCGACCCGCTGAAGCGTGACCGGTGCGTCTCCCGCGGCTTCGCGAAGCCCCGCTTCGAGCCGGGCGCCGTCGCGCTCGAGCCCGTCGTACACGGCGGGGTCGCGCAGGCGGCGGAGCGCGACGAGCGCAGCCGCGGTCGCGAGCGGGTTCCCCGACAGGGTGCCCGCCTGGTAGACGCTTCCGCTCGGGGCGAGCTCGGCCATCACGTCGGCGCGCCCTCCGAACGCGGCGAGCGGAAGCCCGCCGCCGACGATCTTGCCGAGAACCGTGAGGTCGGGCCTGACGCCGAACCGCTCCTGCGCTCCACCCCGAGCGACGCGGAAGCCCGTCATCACCTCGTCGAAGACGAGCAGCGCGCCGGAAGCGTCGCAGAGGCGGCGGAGCGCCTCGAGAAAGCCCGGCTCCGGTGGGACGACGCCCATGTTTCCGGCGACGGGCTCCACGAGGACGGCCGCGAGCCCCTCGCCGTACCGCTCCACTGCCGCCGCGGCGGCGTCGACCGTGTTGAAGGGGCAGACGACGGTGTCCGCCGTCGCCTGCGTCGGGACGCCGGGCGTCGACGGGATCGCGAGCGTGGCGAGGCCCGAGCCCGCGCTCGCGAGCAGAGCGTCGGCGTGGCCGTGGTAGCAGCCGGAGAACTTCAGCACCCGGTCGCGCCGCGTGAAGCCGCGCGCGAGGCGGATCGCCGACATCGCGGCCTCCGTTCCCGACGACACGAGCCGGACCATCTCGACCGAGGGGATCGCGTCGACGATCTCGGCGGCCAGCTCGACCTCGCGCTCCGTCGGCGCGCCGAACGTCGTTCCCTCGGCGGCCGCCGCCTGGACGGCCGCGACGACCTCGGGATCCGCGTGCCCGAGGATCAGCGGGCCCCACGACATCACCCAGTCGACGTAGCGGTTGCCGTCCTCGTCCTCGACCCACGCCCCCTCGCCGCGCCTGATGAAGGGCGGAGCCTCGACGCCCACCGCCTTCATCGCCCGCACGGGCGAGTTCACGCCGCCCGGGACGAGCGTCCTGGCGCGCCGGAACAGGTCGGTCGAACGCGGCCCGGTCACAGCCAGCGGGCGAGGTCTCGCGCCCAGTAGGTGAAGATCAGGTCGGCACCGGCGCGCTTGATCGCCGTCAGGCACTCCAGCGCGGCACGCTCCTCCTCGAGCCAGCCGCTCGCGGCCGCGGCCTTGACCATCGCGTACTCGCCGCTGACGTTGTACGCGGCAACCGGGAGGTCGAACCGCTCCCGCGCCGCCCGGATCACGTCGAGGTACGGCAGCGCGGGCTTGACCATGATCATGTCGGCGCCCTCCTCCACGTCGAGCGCGCACTCTCTGAGGGCCTCGCGGAGGTTCGGCGGGTCCATCTGGTAGCTACGCCGGTCGCCGAACGCCGGGGCCGACTCGGCCACCTCCCGGAACGGACCGTAGAACGCCGACGCGAACTTCGCCGAGTACGCGATCACCGGCACGTTCTCGAGCCCCTCGGCGTCGAGCTGCGCCCGGATCGCTCCGACCCGGCCGTCCATCATGTCGCTCGGCGCAACGACGTCGGCGCCGGCTGCGGCATGGCTGACGGCCGTACGCGCGAGCAGCTCGAGCGACAGGTCGTTCGCGATCTCGCCCTCGTGAACGATCCCGCAGTGTCCGTGCGACATGTACTCGCACAGGCAGACGTCGGTCATCAGCACGAGCTCGGAGGTCCGCTCGCGGACTGCGCGCAGCGCCTGCTGGACGATCCCGTCGTCGTCGTAGGCGCCGGAGGCAGCCTCGTCCTTCTCCTCGGGGATCCCGAACAGGAGCAGGGCCCGAACGCCGAGGCGGGCCAGCTCCTCGGCCTCGTCGCAGAGGGTGTCGACCGAGTGGCGCCCGATCCCCGCGAGTCCGGGCAGCGGCTCCACGATGCCCTCCCCGGGGCACACGAACACGGGATAGACGACATCGTCGAGCGAGAGGCGGGTCTCGCGAACGAGCGTGCGCAGGCTCGGCGTCCGGCGCAGGCGGCGCAGCCGTGTGACGGGAAAGGCGCTCACGTCAACAATCTTCGCACGGACAGCCTGGCCGCGGCGGCGTAGACGAGGGCGAGGCCGACGAGCCAGGCGGCCTCCCTGAGCACTGGCACCGCGGGATCGGTGCTCCCGAGCGCGGCGGAGAGCAGCCGGGCCGTGTGGACGAACGGGAACCCGTCCGAGATCCACCCCGCCGCGTCGACGGCCGAGCGCGGCACGAGGCCCAGCAACATCATCGGGAGGGCGACGAGGAACGCGACGAGCGTCGCCGCCCTGGCCTCCCGCGCGAGCGCCCCCACGAGCACGCCCACGGCACCGAAGGCGGCGCCGCCGAGGAGCAGACCGAGCACGATCAGAGGCAGGCGTGCCCACGGCTCCCCGCCCGGAAGATCGCCGATCTCGACGACGAGGCCGAACACGACGGCGAGCACGAGCCCGATCGCGCCGCCGACGAGCGCGACGAAGCCGAGCTTCTCCCCGACGAGCGCGGAACGGCTCACGGGACGGCGGATCAGGCGTCCGATCACGTTCTCATCGCGCTCGGCAGCGATTCCCGCCGCAGCCAGGAGCAGCGAGACGAACCCGAGCGTGAGCGTGATCGCGTAGGCCTGCACCGTGCTTCCGAGCAGGAGCGCACGGCCCTCGACCTCCGAGCGCTCGAGCTCGACCGGATGGGCGGTCGCCTCGAGCGCCGCGTCGACGTTCTCGATCGCGAGCGTCGCCTGGCGAACGAAGGTCAGGAGCTCCGTCGCCTCCTGCGCGATCTCGGGGTCGGCATGCCGGGTCAGCGGCTCGAGCCGCTTTGCCGCCTCTCCGAGGCCGATCACCTCGAAGTCGTTGCCGAGGAAGCTCCCGGGCCCGCCGTTCAGGAGCAGGTCGACGTAGCGGAGGTTCGCCTCGATGTAGGCGTCCTGCAGCTCCCGGTTGACGGCGAAGACGAGCGCCTGGACCTTCTCGACGACCCGGTTCGACAGCCCGCCCTCGGCCACCTCGAGCACGAGCGTCGGGCTCTCGATCATCCCCCGGATCCGGCGCTCGAACCCGCTCGGAACGACGACGATCCCGAGGATGTCGCCGTTTGCGAGCCGGCGCTGCGCCTCGTCGCGCGGAAGCGGGACGAGCTCGACGTCCTCCGCCGCCCGATCGAGGAGGCGCTGGACGTCGAACGTGGCGTCGCCGACGACGATCTCGCCCGGTAGCCCGTCCTCGTCGACGAGCGCGATTCGCGGCCGATCGGCCGCGTAGCGCACGACGAGCGCGACGATCACTGCGATCACGAGCGGGTAGACGACGAGCGCGACGAGCAGGGCGCGCGAGCGGACGAGGACGCGGAGGTCCTTGCGCAGCAGCAGCCGGGCCGCTCTCACGCGAACACCTGGGCCTCGGGGGCGCCGTGGTACTCGGCGAGGCTCCCGGCGAAGACCAGCTCGCCGTCCTTCAGCACGACGACGCGGGTCGCGAAGCGCTCGAGCTCCTCGAGGTTCTGCGTCACGAACACGACCGCGCCGCCCGCGGTCGCGGTCTCCGTCGCAAGCTCCCAGAGCCGGCGGCGCTGCCTCGGGTCGAGCGCGGCCGTGGGCTCGTCGAGCAGGAGCACGTCCGGGCTCGCGAGCAGCGCGATCCCGAGATTCAGCCGCTGCTGGTTTCCCAGGGACAGCGTTGCGGCCGGGCGCTCGTCGTCGGGGAGGCTCACCGCCTCGAGCATCCGCGAGGCCACCCCACCCGGGTCGGCGACGGCCTCGAGCTTCGCGAACAGCTCGAGGTTCTCGCGCGCCGAGAGGCGGCCGTAGTGGGAAGGGCGCTGCGGGACCCAGCCGAGCCGGGGCTGCGGCTCGCCGGGAACGACCTCGCCCGAGCTCGGGTCGAGCGCGCCGGCGATGATCGAGACGAGTGTCGACTTCCCGGCTCCGTTGGGGCCGATCACGGCGATCACCTCGCCCGGGTGGACGTCGAGATCGAGCGGAGCGAGCGCGCGGTGCCCGCCGAAGCTCCGGCTGATCCGACGGGCGGCGAGCAGGGACGGCGGTGCGGGAGCCATCGCGGGAGCGGCGATGGTACCACCAGGACGCGGGTGTCTAGCCCCAAAACACCCTGCAAATCGTCCATCTCCGGCGAGGCCGGAGCGTACGCCTCCCGTTGAAACGCACCGGCACGTCCGCTACCGTGCCTTCGATGGCCCGGCCCCAGGCGCCAGGATTCGCCGCGCGCGCGGAACTGCGGGCGCGGTCGACGGAGCGGCGCGCGCGAGCGCGCCGGCTGCACGTGCTCTGGGTGGCGATCGTCGCGGCTGCCGTGGCGGTCTCCGTCGCCGTTCTCGCGTTCGACTCCGCGGAGACGACCGAGCCGGTGCCGGTCGCCGATGCGTCCCGTCTGCTTCCGGCCGGACCGCCGACCCCGCAGGTCGTTGCGCTCCACAGCGACCTGCGCGTCTACCTACCGGTCAACCAGCCGCGGGTGACCGCGATCGGCTACTTCGCGGCCGGGCAGGGCGCGCTCGGGCTCGAGCCCGTCGGCACCCAGGCGAACGCGGGCGTGTTCACGCGCCTGTTCCGCAAGCTCTTCGGCCAGGACCGCGGGGCGATCCGCTACTACCTCCTGGGAGGTGAGTCCGGCCCCGAGACCTCGGGTCTCGCCGTCGGTGCCCCGGTTGGCACGGACGTCTACGCACCCGTCGACGGAACGGTGATCGGGATCACGCCCCGCTACATCGACGGCGAGCAGTTCGGGGTGCAGATCGACATCCAGGCGGCGGCGAGCCCGAGCCTCGTCGTGTCGCTCACGAACCTCGACCCCGACGAGGCGCTGACGATCGGCTCCACCGTCGCCGCTGCGCGCACGAAGATGGGGACGGTGCTCGACCTCTCCTCGGTGCAGTCGTCCGCACTCGCCGAGCACACCCAGGACAGCGGCCAGTACGTCCTCGTCGAGGTGCGTTCGGCCGCCCGAGTCGCGCTCCAGTAGTGCCCTGCTTCGGACGCGACTCGAGGGAGCGGAAGCTCTGAGGATCCTCATCGTCGCCGACGTCTTCGGGCCGCCGGGTCGGCGGGCGGTCGAGTCACGTCTGCCCGCGCTTCGCGACGAGCTCGGCGTCGACTTCTGCGTGCTGAACGGCGAGAACGCCGCCGACGGGGCAGGACTCACCGCGAAGCTCGCCGGCCGGCTGCTCGAGCGGGGGGCGGACGTCGTGACCACAGGAAACCACGTGTGGCGTCACGACGATCTGCGACCCCTGCTCCAGAGCTCCGACCGCGTGCTACGGCCCGCGAACCTCGGCGGAGCCGGGGCGCCGGGACGCGGTACGACGGTCATCGCCGGGCGTGACGGCACGAAGGTCGGCGTGGTCAACCTGCTCGGGTCGCTGTTCATGAGCGCGCACACCCATCCCTTCCTCGTCGCCGAGCGCCTCGTCCGCGAGGTGCGGGCGCAGACGCCGATCGTCATCGTCGATTTCCACGCGGAGGCCACGAGCGAGAAGATCGCGCTCGCACACCTCCTCGACGGTCAGGTGACTGCAGTGATCGGGACGCACACGCACGTCCAGACGAACGATCCCCGCGTGCTCCCCGGCGGAACTGCCGCGCTCACCGACGCCGGGATGACCGGCCCGCACGACTCCGTGATCGGCGTCCGGGCCGAGCTCGCGGTCCGCCGGATGCAGACCGGCCTGCCCGTGCGCTTCCAGCCGGCCGACGGCGGCGTGCGGATCGAGGGGGCGCTCGTCGAGTGCGGAGCCGACGGCCGCGCTACGAGCTGCGAGACCGTTCGCGTCCCGGTGCCGTAGCAGCGGCGAGCACGACGGTCAGGGCGACGAGCAGCACGTTCCGCGCGACGAGCAGCCACGTCGGGCCCGCCTCGAGGGCGACGAGGTGCCAGTAGCGCTGCGGAAACCACAGCTGCGTCAGCACGAGCACGAGCACGAGCAGGCCGGACGCGGCGATGCCGAGCCCTCCGCCGACGAGCGGTACGAGCGGCACGAGCCAGATCGCGAACTGCGGGGAGAGCACCTTGCCGAACGCGATGAACGCGCACACGGAGCCGGCCGACGCCGCAACGAGCTGTTCGGGCCCGCGGCGCCCAACGGCGAACAGGAGCCAGATTCCCGCGACCGCGACGACCTGCAGCGCCGTCTGGACGGCTGCCAGCCCGTCCGGCAGGCTTCCGAGCAGGTTCTGCGACCCGTGGCTGTTCACGACGGTCGGCAGGTACGCGTCGAGCTGGTGGGCCGCGAGCAGGAGCCCCGAGCCGAGGCTCTCGAGCTGGAGCGGCCGGCCGGCCTGCGTTGTGAACGCCTCCGCGAGCCCGTGAGGGGCGATGAGCGCGAACGGGAGCAGGCACGCGATCACGACGGCCGAGAACGCCGCCAGGCCGCCGAGGGCGAGCCTCGGGCCGCCGCGGCGCCACGCATACAGGAGCAGGACGGGCAGGAGCAGCGCCGGGTAGATCTTCGCCGCTGCCGCGAGCCCGAGGATCCCGAGCGCGAGCCGCTCGCGGCGCGCGAGCGTGGCGGCGATCGCGCCGGCCGTCAGGAAGGCCGGCCAGAGGTCGAAGCGCGTGAGCACCACCGTTCCGAGCGCGAGCGGCGCGAGCCCCGCGAGCGCACAGCCGGCGAGCAGCCGGGTCCGATCCGAACGCAGCAGCGACAGCGAGAGCGCGACGAGACCGACAGTGCCGAGCCCGAGCACGACGACGAGGACCTCGAACGCGGTCCGGTAGTCGGCCTCGGGGGCGAGTGCGGGAAGCAGGAACGCCGGAAGGGCGGCGGGCGGATACTCGAGCTCGAAGTCCCGGTACGGGACCTGCCCATCGAGCATCGCGTCGCCGTAGCGCTGGTAGACGGCCGTGTCGACGATCTGCCGCTCGTCGAGGGGCGAGACGTGAAGGAGCCCGTAGGAGACGAGGAAGAGCAACGCGCCGAGGGCCGCCGCGATCGCGACCTCGCGGGGCTCAACCCGGCGAGCCTGCAAGCTGGGGGTAGTGGCGCTCACCGGTCTCCTCGACGGCCTGCTCCCGCGTGCGCTGCGCCGCGACGACGGCGAACGCGACGAAGGGCAGGAACCACGGGATGTACAGGTAGAACCAGTGGGTCAGGACGATCTGGAACCCGACGAGCAGGAAGCCCGTGAGCGCGGCGAGCTGGAGCTCGCTCTTCGTCCTCGGGACGAAGGCGAGGACGATCGCCGACGCGACGAGCGCCACCTTGAGCACCGTCTGCCAGAGCCCGAGGTCGGGATAGCCCGGGTAGACACCCCAGTTCCAGATCGAGAACGGTGAGTCGCGGTCGAGCTGGAAGCCGAACGTCCGGTCGTAGAAGACGCGGGCCGCCTCGAGCGGGTCGGGCTCGAGGAACACCACCCAGAAGCCGAGCACGCCCGCGAGGGCGAAGCCGGCGACGAAGAGAACGACGGCTCTCGGGCGCCGCAGGCCGTCCGGGTAGGAGGCCCAGAGCGGGGCGACGAGCAGGGCGGCAAACTTCGCGAACGAGGCGAGCCCGACGAAGAGCCCGCGCGCAAGGGGCGACGACACGAGCCAGAAGCCCCACACGAGGAAGCAGGGGAGGATCGCGTCGTTCGCGTTCGTGTTCGACACGTAGGCCGTGAACGGGTACGCAGTCCAGGCGAGCGCGAGCGTGGCCGCGAGCCGGGCGCGCCCGAACCGCCAGCCGACGAGGGCGATACCGATCAGGGTCAGCCCGTCGAAGAGCTGGGCCGTGAAGTGCGCCGCGGGCAGCGAGTCCCACTTCCCGCTCCAGCCGAAGGCGAGGTACCCCGGGATGTAGGCGATGTAGTTCACCGGCCCGTAGGTGTCGCCGCGATCGTTCGCGGACTCGCAGCGACCGTTCGTCTGGACCCGGTCGCGGACGCTCCCGTTCGAGTCGGGCTTCCCGCACTCCTCGCCCTCGTGCACCGGCATGTGGCCGTACGGCATCTCGCCCTGGTCGACGATCCGCTGCGCGCCGATCACGCCTGCGTAGCCGACGTCGATCACGTTCGAGTCCGCGACGTTGAGCCCGAACCGCAGGCCGGCGAGGAAGATCGCGACGATCGCGAGCACCCAGACGGGCCAGACGGGCCGGCTCGTGCGCGGAGGCCTGCCGCGAATCCCGATCCAGAGCATCCGGAGCAGCAGGTAGACCAGCGGCGGGTAGGCGAGGGGTACGGAGGTGAAGATCTCGCCCTCGTTGAAGAACCACCACGAGGCCGAGAACGAGAGCAGCGCGAGCAGGTCGAGGTTGCGCAGCGAGAGGGGCCTGCGAAGATCGGCGAGGCCGACGAAGAACACGGCCGCGAGCGGCCACCAGATCCAGTCCTCGTTGATCGACCGGCCGAAGGAGCCCTTCGATCCCCGCGCCATCGACCAGGCGACCTGCGGACCGGTCCAGGCCTCGGTGACGCGGCCCGTCGAATCGTCCACCTTCACGAGCGCGACCTGCCCGGCATCCGGCTCGGACGACCAGACCTTGATCGTCCAGGTGTTCGAGCCCTCGTCGAAGCTCGCGTCGTCTCGCAGCCCGTCCCGGGGATAGCGCTCGAGCCAGTCGGCGACCTTCGGGTCGGCACGCGCGAGCTCGACCGCCTCGTCCTCGCTGAGGTCGGGCTCCGGCGCCGGCGGAACGAAGGGAGTCTCGATCAACCGTCCGTCCTCGTCGTAGACCGGCGAGGTGGCTGCGCTCGCCTGGTTGGGAGGCAGGAAGGCAGCGAGCACCGCCGCGGCGACGAGCGGCAGGAGCCAGCGCCGGGACGTCGTCCGCTGCATCCGGGTCAGACCCGGAACGACCAGAGCTTGTTCCCGAGGAAGGAGAGCGGCGTGACGACGACGATCGCGATCGCCTGCGCGGGGACCTCCGGGACCCCGAGCTCGACGAGGGCGGCGAGGACGCCCAGGTTGGCGGCGAGGGCGGCCAGCGAGACGACGAGGAACTTCACGCCCTGCATCGCCACGTGGCCGCGCTGGCGCCGGAACGTCCAGAGCCGGTTCCACGTGTAGTTGCTCGTGACGGCGACCGCGAACGAGCACACCGCGGCGGCGAGGTAGTGCACGGACGCGACGTGGACAAGCACCGAGAAGACCGCCAGGTTCACGAGGTAGCCGCTCGCGCCGACGACGCAGAACTGCAGGAGCTGGATCCAGTTGCCCGGGCGGCGCAGGGCCGTTCCGGCCGCAGCGCGGAACCCTGTCAGCCGCGGAGAGAGCTCGTTCGCGCGCGCCACGCTCATAGGTTAGAGCCGGCCGGGCCGGGCGCGCGAGCGCTCACGGGACGATGCGGAACCCGGTCTCTCCGTGCGGGGCCTCGTAGCTCACCTCGACACCGTCGACGCGTGCCCCGCGCGGTCCGAGCCGGCACCAGGCGATCAGGTGCTCCACGGAGCCTGCGTCCCCCTCGAACACCGCCTCCACCGAGCCGTCAGCGGCGTTGCGAACCCAGCCCGAGACCCCTGCCCCCTCGGCGCGGAGCTGCGTCTCGGCCCGGAAGTAGACGCCCTGCACGCGCCCGGTCACGCAGACCCGCGCGCGCATCACGCCCGGAACCCTCCGGCCCCGAGCAGCGGCACGAAGCGGCAGGGAACGGAGCGGGCTGTCGCCGGCCCCTCCGGCGTCCTGACGACGACCTCGAGCCACTGCTCGTCGAGGCGACCGACGGGAATCACGAGCCGGCCGTTCAGAACGAGCTGCTCGACCAGCGCAGGGGGCGGGTGCGGCGCGGCCGCAGCGACGACGATGCGGTCGAAGGGCGCGCGTTCCGGAACGCCGACGGACCCGTCCCCCACGAGCACCTCCACCCGGTCGCCGTAGCCGGCAGCGTGCAGGTTGAGCCTCGCCTGCTCTGCGAGCCCGGCGATTCGCTCGATCGAGACGACCGTTCCTCCGAGCTCGGCGATCACGGCCGCCTGGTAGCCCGAGCCGGTGCCGACGTCGAGGACGAGCTGGCCCGGCCGGATCGACGCCTCCTGACACAGGAGGGCGACCATGTACGGCTGCGAGATCGTCTGGCCGTACCCGATCGAGAGGGGCTCGTCCTCGTAGGCAAAGCGACGCAGGGGCTCCGGCACGAACAGCTCACGGGGGATGAGGCCCATCGCCGCGAGCACGCGCTCGTCGGCGACCTCCCTGTTCCTCAGCTGGCGCTCGACCATCCGGGCGCGGGCAAGCTCAGCGGACACGCACGGCCTCCGGGAGGGCGGCAGGTCGAGCGACGCCGAGCTGCGCGAGCGCGAGCGCCTTCAGGTCGGTGATGCGCGGCCGCCGCGCGGGTAGGACCTCGTCCTCGACACCGACGAACAGCATCGGCACGAGCGAGTCGCCGGCGAGCAGCGAGCCGTGGCTCCCACCGCCCCGGTGGTGACCGCCGCCGACGTCCGCGAACTCCCAGCCCTCGGCCGCCGAGAGGACGACGTCGCCCGCTGCCCGGCACGCAAGCGCGCCCCAGGCCCTGTCGAGCCCGTCCGGATAGCGAGCCGGGTCGAGAACCGAGGCGTCGCCCGCGAGCCGGAACCCGTCGCCGGCCCGGGCGAAGCGGAGCTCGGACGCGCCCCGGCGGGCGACCGCGGCACCGTCCTCGCGAAAGAGGGCAACGTCGACCGAGGGCTCGCCGTCCAGGCGCTCGGCGAGCTCGCGCGCGGTCAGCGGGCACCCGTCGAGCCGATACAGCAGCGCCGCCCGATTCGAGGCGGCGACGGCGAGCTCGCCCGCCCGCGAGCCGCTGCGGCGCGGGTGCAGGAGGCGCAGATCGGAGAAGGCGTCCTCGAGCCTCGCCGTCCTCTCGACGGCCGTCTGGCCGTGATCCGCACACACGACGAGCGCGTAGCGCTCGAGCAGGCTGTCGAGGTCGCCCGCCGCGTCCACGAGCGACGCGAGACAGCGGTCGGCCTGGCGCAGTGCAGGCCCGGCCCCGAGCGGGCCGAGCGCATGCGACGCGTAGTCGAAGTCGGGCAGGTAGTAGACGAGGAAGTCGAAGCCGTCGCGCGTGACGAGCCACCGCCCGACCGCCGCCGCGTAGCGGTCGACCGATCCCGCCGTTCGCGAGCGGACGGCGAGCGGCGCTCCGACGCGCTCCGACTCCCAGAGGTTGAAGAAGAAGAAGCGCGTGGGGCCGTCGACCGACTCGAACCACCGGTTCTGCCGCAGCGCCCGGGGCAGGCGTACGACGTGGCGCTGCCGGCCCCGGTAGCAGGTGAAGTTCACCGAGGCCGTGACGAGCCCCGCGTCCTCGAGCGCCTCGAAGACGGTGGTCGCGCCGGACGCCAGGTGTGACCTCGACATCTCGATCACCGAGTCCCGCAGCGCGAAGCGCAGCCCGGAGGCGCGCACCGCGGCGAACGAGGATCCGTACTCGACGAGTCGCCGTTCGCCCCGGTGGTACCAGGCCAGGTGCGGGATGCCGTGCAGCTCGGGGCCGCCGCCCGTTGCGATCGCCGACAGGCAGACGGGGGTCACGGACGGGAACGTGCTCACGCCGTGGACGTAGCGACCGCGGTCTGCGAGCGCACCCAGCGTCGGCACCGTGCCGCCGGCCAGCTCTTGCTCGAGGGCGGCAGGGGTCAGCCCGTCGATGATGCACAGGATCAGCTTGCGCGCGGTCACACGAGCACTTGGAGGACGTTGCGCTCCGCCTCGAGCGTCGCCGCCGTGACGTCCCCGAGATCCTCCCCGTCGATCTGCATTGGCACCGGGTCGTCGCAACGGAGCACGATCCGGTCGGCGTCGTGGACGGCGATCACGTTGGCCGACCGCTCCTGGACCGGATGGGCGAGCACCCACCAGGCGAGACGCGGGAGGTCGACCGTGCGGAGCTTGCGAAGGGCGATCAGGTCGAGACCGAGGTGGAAGGCGGCCCGCGGCGCCACGCGGACCGGGAGCGGGCCGAGGTACGTGTAGGGGTTGCAGTTCGCGACGAGCGCGAACGCGCAGCGCCCGCGGCCCTCGATCTCGATGCGCGGCTCGATGCGACCCTGCCGCTGCCAGAGAATCGACGCCAGCTCGCTCACGGCGGCCAGGTCTCCTGCCCGCTTCCCGCCCTCGCGCCCCCGGCTGTCGACCGCTCTCATGAGCTCTGCGTCCAGCCCGAAGCCCGCCGAGAACGTGAATCGCCGTCCCCCGGGCTCGGCCGCGTGTGTCACCCGCCCGAGGCTGATCCGCCTCGTCCGGTCAGCGCGTGCGATCCGGCGGGCACACGCCACGGGATCCGCCGGCAGCCCGAGCGCCCGCGGCAGGACGCTCGTCGCGCCGCCGGGGATGAAGCCGAACGGCACGTGGTCGACGGCACCGTTCACCGCCTCGTTGAAGCCGCCGTCACCGGCGAGGACGTAGATCGCGGCGCAGTCGCCGCACTCGCGCACGATCTCGGTCGCGTGCCCGGCCCGTTCGGTCAGGATCTGCTCCGTCGGCCCGCCCTCCGCGAGGGCGCCCATCACCGCGGCGATCCGGGAAGCGGTGACGCCCGAGGCAATCGGGTTCACGATCAGCACGCGACGCACGCGCCACCCAGGATAACGAGGCGGCGGGCACCGACCCGGAGGGCAGACGAGGCCCGGGCACCAGCCGCCCGGGCCCGTTCGTACCGGTTCGTCAGGCCGCCGCGGCGGCGACCAGCGACTCCTCGAGCAGCTCGAGGCCGCGGTCGAGATCCTCGTCCTCGATCACGATCGGGACGAGGATGCGGATCACGTTCGAGTACAGGCCGCAGGAGAGCAGGATGAGGCCGCGCTCCCTCGCCTCGGCGACGGTCGCGGACGCGAGCGCGGCAGCGGGCGTCTTCGAGGCGCGGTCCTCGACGAGCTCCATCGCGATCATCGGCCCGAGGCCGCGCACCTCGCCGACCGCCGGCTGGCGCGAGGCGAGCTCGGTCAGGCGTGCGCGGAGATGCTCACCGAGCGCCGCCGACCGTGCCTGGAACTCCTCGCTGGCGACCAGCTCGAGGCCGGCGACCGCCGCCGCACACGAGATCGGGTTGCCGCCGAACGTGCCGCCGAGCCCGCCGGGGTGAACCGAGTCCATGATCTCGGCGCGACCGGTGACCCCGCCCAGCGGCAGGCCCATGCCGAGCGACTTGCCGGTCGTCATCAGGTCGGGCTGCACCCCGTAGTGCTCGATCGCCCAGACGGGCCCCGTGCGGCACATGCCGGTCTGGACCTCGTCGTCGACATAGAGGATCCCGTAGCGGTCGCACAGCTCGCGGAGCCGGGCCGGGTAGTCGGCCGGCATCGGCAGGAAGCCGCCCTCGCCCTGGACCGGCTCGAGCACGACGCATGCCACGCTCTCGGGATCGACGTCGCTCTTGAAGAGCTTCTCGAGCCCCGCGATCGCCGCATCGGAGTCGACACCCCGGTACGGGTACGGTCCGGTCGCCCGGTAGACCTCGGGCGCGAAGGGGCCGAAGCCCTTCTTGTACACGAGCTTGCTCGTCATCGTCATCGCGAGCAGCGTCCGGCCGTGGAAGGCGTGCTCGAACACGATCACGCCGTCGCGCCCCGTGTAGGTACGCGCGATCTTCACGGCGTTCTCCAGGGCCTCGGCGCCGGAGTTGACGAGGAAGGTCTTCTGCTGCTCGCCGCGGCACGGCGACAGCTCGGCCATCCGGCGCGCCACCTCGATGTACGGCTCGTACATGCCGACGATGAAGCACTGGTGGAGGTAGCGGTCGGCCTGCTCGTGGATCGCGGCGACGGCGGCCGGGAGCCCGTGCCCGAGGTTGTGACAGCCGAGCCCGCCGGCGAAGTCGATATACGTCTTGCCGTCGACATCGACGATCCGGGCTCCCTCGGCGCCGGCAACGACGAACGGGGGCGTCGGGAGCCCCTTCGGGATGTAGCGCTCTCGGAGCTCCACGAGGCGCTCGGTGGCGGTGCGTTCCTGCGTAGACATGGGAGCGAGTGTAGCCAGCACCTGCTTGGACGGACGGGCCTCCCGCTCCGGGCGGTCTTGGCCCGGGCGTCGCCCGGCTACGCGAGCGGGACGAGCCGGGCCATCGTCGCCTTGAACGAGGCGACGACCACGTCCCCGGGAGCAAGTCCGAGCCGCGTCGCAGACGCCGCCGTGAGCTCGGCGGTGACCGCACCGACCCGTACGCGGACGCGGTTTCCCGCCGGGGTGAGCGCCTGGATGGGTGCGGTCACGTGGTTGAGCGTCGAGTCCACGGGCGCAGTCCGCGCGAGCGAGATCTCCCATGGATGGATGACGACGCCGACATGGCCGCGCAGCTCGTCGGTCGAGTACACGATCCCGCCCGCATCGAGCACGACCTCCGTCAGGCCGGTCGGTCCGGCGCGGGCGAGCCCGGGGAGCAGGTTTCCACCCGTGAAGCTCGCCACGAACGGGCTCGACGGGCGCTCGACGAGCTCGACGGGCGTGCCCGTCTGGACGAGCCGCCCGTCGGTGAGGATCCCGACCCGAGTCGCCAGCGCTGCGGCCTCCTCGAAGTCGTGCGTTACGACGAGTGTCGGCAGCGCCAGCCCGCGGAGCAGCTCACCGAGCTCGGCCCGGACGGCGACGCGGGTGTGCGCGTCGAGCGCGGACGTCGGCTCGTCCAGGAGCAGGACCTTCGGCTCGCGCGCGAGCGCCCGGGCCAGCGCGACACGCTGACGCTCTCCGCCCGACAGCTCAGGCGGGCGCGCCGCCGCGAGGTCGGTGACGCCGAAGCGCTCGAGGAGCTCGCGGGCATCGCCCCGCCCGGCGAAGGCGACGTTCTCTAGCACGGTCAGGTGCGGGAAGAGTGCGTAGTCCTGGAAGAGAAAGCCGATCGGTCGCTCCTCGACCGGGCGATCGACACCGGCGGCCGTGTCGAGCCAGACGTCCTCACCCAGGGTGACGACGCCGCGCTCGGGGCGCACGAGGCCGGCGATCGCCCGAAGGACGGTGCTCTTGCCCGCGCCCGACGGTCCCGCCAGCGCGAGCGTCTCGGCACCGAGCTCGAGGCCTAGCTCGAGGCGGAACGAGCGGAGCGGAACGGCGAGATCGACGAGTAGACGGTCCATCCGGGCAGGAGCTTCGCGGCGAGAAGGACGAGGACGCTGACGAGCACGAGCAGAGCCCCCACGGCGAGGGCGACCTCGAAGTCGCGGCCGAGCTGTGCGTAGATCATGAGCGGCATGGTCTGGGTGCGGCCCTGGATCGACCCGGCGAACATGATGGTGGCTCCGAACTCGCCGAGGCCACGGGCGAACGCGAGCGTCGAAGCGGCTCCGAGCCCCGCTCCGGCGAGCGGGAGGGCAACCTTCCGGAACACGCGAAAGGGTCGCGTCCCGAGCGTGCGGGCGGCGTCGATCAGATCCGGATCGACCCCCTGGAACGCCGCGATCGCTCCGCGGAGGTAGAAGGGGCTCGCCACGAACACGACGGCGAGGACGACCGCCGTCGTCGTCAGCGGGACCGAGATCCCGGCGCTGTCGAGCGCGGAGCCGAGGAGGCCCGTCGCCGCGAAGGTCGAGAGCAGCGCGAGCCCGGCCACCGCCGGGGGAAGGACGAGTGGAAGCTCGATCAGCGTCAGGATCGCCGCCCGCCCGCGGACGGGTCGTGTCGCCAGCAGGTAGGCGGCAGGAGTGCCCAGCACGACGATCACGGCGTGGGCGATCAGGCTGGTCTCGAGGCTGACGAGCAGCGCGTCGACGGCGGCGTCGCTCCCGAGCTGGGCGAAGAGCTCGACCGGCGAGATCCGCGTGAACAGCGCCACGAGCGGGAGCGCGAGGAACAGGAGCAGCAACCCCGCCGCGAACCCGGCCAGGGCCGTGAAGGGGCGCCTCATGGGAGCCCGAAGCCGACGGTCGAGAGCGCCTCCCGACCCGGATCGCCGAGCAGGGAGGCGAGGAACGCCTCGGCGGCCTCCCGATGCTCCGTGCTCGACACGATCGCGGCGACGTACTCGATCGGAGGCTGAGCGCCGGCGGGGAGCTCGATCGCCTCGACCTCGCCGGCGACCGGCGCCACGTCCGTCGCGTACACGAAGCCCGCGTCGGCGGCGGCGCTCGCCACCTTCGCGACGACGCCTTTCACGTCCGGCTCCTCGCTTGCGACATTGGCGAGAACGTCGCTCGCGCCGAGTGTCTCGAGCACCGTGCGGGTGTAGTCACCGACCGGGACCCCCTCCGCGCCCACGACGACCTTCACACCCGGCTCGGCGAGATCGCCGACCGTCGCGACGGCGGCCGGGTTGCCCTTCGGGACGATGAGGACGAGCCGGTTCGTCGCGAACGTCTGCAGTTTCTCGACGAGCCCCTTCGCCTCGAGCTCTCGCGGGTACTTGGGCGACGCCGCCAGGTACAGGTCGGCCTCCGCACCCGACTCGAGCTGCGCTGCGAGCTCGTCCGAGCCGGCGAGGTTGTACGTCGCGCCGGGGTCGATCGACGGCAGCACCTCGCTCAGCGACGCGGCGGCGAACACGGTCAGCTTCGCGTCGCTGCCGGAGCCTCCGCAGCCGGCGGCGAGCGCGACGAGCCCGAGCAGGGCCGCAGCCGCGGCTCTCAACGCTCGACCATCACGGATGTGGCCTTGACGATGGCCGTCGCCGCGATGCCGGGAGCGAGCTCGAGCTCCTCGGCCGCGTCCCGGGTGATGATCGCGACGACCCGGGCCGGCTCCGTGATGTCGATCTCCACCTGCGCGAGCAGGCCCTCGATCCGGACCTCCCGCACGACTCCACGGAAACGATTCCGGGCGCTCAGGTGATCCTCGGCCGGTTCATGCCGCAGGCGGGCGATCTCGGAGGCGGGAACGAGCCGCCGATTCGCCCGGTCGCGCTGCGTTCTGATCTTGCCCTCGCGATCCCAGCGGCGCAGCGTGTCGAGCGAGATCCCGAGCGCCCGGGCGGCCTGCGTGGCCGTGTACGAGTCCTCCATAGGCATTGCCTAGGTGATCGTATCAGACTGGTAGGCTCGCCGGCGGGATGCAGAGCTGATGTCCGCGACCGCGCTCGCCGCCCTCTTCACGGCCGCCGCAGGCATCGCCGCCGCGCTCCAGGTCGCGATCAACGGGCGGCTCGGGGGGCGGATCGGGACGCTCGAGGCGGCGACGTTCCAGACGGTCGTCGCGCTCGTCCTCTTCGTCGTGGTCACGGCGGCGCTGCGCGGCGGCCTCGGCGGTGTGGCCTCCGGCCTGCGCCAGCCGGCGTGGATGTGGCTCGGCGGGGTCATGGGCTTCGTGATCATCAGTGCGCTCACCTACGCCCCGCCGCGGATCGGCAACCTCACGTTCGCTGCGATCCTGATCGCCCTCCAGCTCACCGTCGCGACGCTGATCGACGCCTTCGGGCTCTTCGGCTTCGAGCGCCTCGGCCTGTCCGCGCACCGGCTCGGCGGGCTCGTCCTGCTCGCCGCGGGCACGGCGCTCGTGCTGAAGCGCTGATCCGCGTCGGGTACCGTCAGCTCGATGGGCGACGGCTGGACGTTCCGGGCCGAGAGCGTCACGAAGATCTACGGCGACTCGCTCGCGGCGAACGACGGGATCTCGCTGCACGTGGAGCCCGGGGAGGTGTACGGCCTCCTCGGTCCGAACGGTGCCGGCAAGTCGACCCTCGTCAAGCAGGTGGTCGGTCTCCTGAAGCCGACGTCGGGCGCGCTGACGCTCGGTCCGTACGACCTCGTCGCCGATCCGGACGCCGCCCGCCAGCTCTGTTCCTATCTTCCGCAGGCGCAGATGCCGATCGACTCGCTCAGGGCCCGGGAGGCCATCGAGCTCACCGGCAGGATCCGCGGCGGCGACCGCGCAGGGGTCCGCCGCCGGGCGGACGAGCTGATCGAGGCGCTCGACCTCGGAGAGTGGCAGCAGACGCTCGGCACGAAGCTCTCGGGCGGCGTCAAGCGCCTGATCGGGTTCGTGATGGTGACCGTCTGGCCCGGTCGCCTCGTGATCCTCGACGAGCCCACGAACGACGTCGACCCCTACCGGCGACGGATGCTCTGGAACGAGGTGCGGCGGCTCGGCGACGGGGGAGCGTCGGTACTGCTCGTGACCCACAACGTCCTCGAGGCGGAGAAGGCCGTCGACCGGCTCGCGATCATCGACGGAGGAAGGATCGTGGCCGAGGGAACGCCGTCGTCGCTAAAGGGCCAGGATCGTGGCCGGCTACGGCTCCAGCTCATGCTCGCCCCCGGCAGCGACACGCCGGAGCTGCCCGCCTACGTCGAGCACCACACGCGGGTCGGCCACAACCTCATGACCGTGATCCCGGAGGAGCTCGCCTCGGAGGGGATCGCGTGGGCGCAGCGGCTGATGGGCGCCGGCGCCGCCGAGGAGTACGCACTCGGGGCAATCACGCTCGAGGACGTGTACATCCGCCTGACCGGGCGTCTCGGCGACGACCTGCCCGCCTGATGGCCGCCGGACCGCAGCTGCTTGCCTCGCCGCGCGCAGGGCCCGCGTACTGGCTCGCCGCCTACCGTTCGATGCTGTGCTGGGACCTCGCGAGCCTGCGCCTCGTCCTCCCGGTGATGCTCGCCGTCCAGGTGCTGATCGGAGCCGGCTTCGTCGTCGGCGTCGGGCTCTTCTTCGAGGAGATCCCCGACCGCGCCGCGCTCTACCTGTCGACCGGCGTCCCCGTCCTCGGACTGATCCTCGTCGGCCTCGTGATCGGTCCCCAGCTCGTCGCCGGCCAGAAGCTCGCCCACACCTACGACTTCCTGTGGTCGCTCCCGGTCCCGCGCACGGTCGCAGCGCTCTCGTGGCTGACGGTCAACGTCCTGTTCGGCATCCCCGGCCTGGTCGTCGCCCTGGTCGTCGCCGAGGTCCGCTACGACCTCGACCTCAGCATCTCGGCGGCGATCGTCCCCGCGTTCGGGCTCACGGTCGCCACGGCGACCCTGACCGGGTACGCGCTCGCGCACGCGCTCCCGAGACCGACCGCGACCGTCCTCGTCACCCAGCTCGTCCTGTTCTTCGCGATCGGATTCGCGCCGGTCACGTTCCCGCCCGACCAGCTCCCGGACTGGCTCGCGGAGCTGAACCGGTTCCTCCCCTTCGGCGCCATGGCCACCGTCGTTCGTGACGCCCTCACCGATGGGCTGGTCACCGGCGTCGGGCGGGCCTATGCCGTGCTGCTAGCCTGGCTGGCGACCTCGACGGCGGTGACCGTATGGGTGCTGGGGCGGCGGGGATGACCGGGACACGCTCCGGCGTGGGCTACTGGCTCGGCGGCTACGCGTCGATGCTGCGCCTCGACGCCGCGAGCCTCCGCCTGTGGCTGCCGCTCTTCCTCGTCGTCCAGGTCTTCGTCGGCGCGGGCACGGCGATCATGTACGGCTTCTACTTCGGAACCGTCCCGGCGGAGACCGCCCTCTACATCGCTACCGGCATCCCGGCCCTCGCGCTCATTCCCGTCGGATTCGTCGTCGTTCCGAACATCATCGGGGAGGAGAAGATCTCGGGCACCGCCGACTTCACGTGGTCGCTCCCCGTGCCACGCCTCGCGGCCGTCTCGGCAGCGTTCACGCTGTTCACGGCGCTCGCGATCCCCGGCACCGTGCTCGCGCTCGTCGTGACGGCCTGGCGTTACGACGTCGCGCTCGACGTGTCGCCGCTCGTCGTGCCCGCGGTGCTGCTCACGGGCCTCATGGCGGCGTCCGTCGGATCGGGCCTCGCGTACCTGATCCCAAACCCGATGATCACGAACCTCGTGACGAACGTGCTGCTCTTCTTCGTGCTCCTGTTCTGCCCGCTCACGTTTCCGGCCTCCCAGTACCCCGACTGGCTCGTCGACATGAACCGGGTGCTGCCCTTCTACCACATGGGCGTCGTGATCCGGGACTCGCTGAGCGACGGCCTCGTCACGAACGCCGCCGGCTCCTGGGCGGTGCTTCTTGCGTGGACGATCGCCGGCTGGGCAGCGACGGCCAGGGTGGTCGGACGTCGCGGGTAGCGACCGCCCTACACGAACTCGATGCGAACAGGTTCCGGGAACGCCCCGATCGCCTCGCCCCGGCGGAGCAGCTCGGCGACGGCCTGCCGGCCCTCCTCGCCGTAGTCCTCGGTCAGCTCGTTGACGTACATGCCGACGAACCTGTCGGCGAGGTTGCGGTCGAGGTCGCGGCCGAACTGGAGGGCGTACTCGAGAGCCTCCTGGCGGTGGGCGAGCCCTTCCCCGATCGACCGCCCGATCAGGGCCGACAGCGGGCCGAGGTGGACGCCGAGGTCGCGCCGGGCCGCGTTGACGCCGAGCGGCAGCGGCAGCCCCGTCTCGAGCATCCACCACTCGCCGAGGTCGATCACCTTCGTCAGGCCGTGGAGCCCGTACGTCAGCTGGCCCTCGTGGATGATCAGCCCGGCCTCCGCCCGGCCCGACGAGACCTCGCCGAGGATCCGGTCGAACGGCAGCACGCGGTAGGAGAACTCCTCGCCGAGGCACAGGCGCAGGGCCAGGAATGCCGTCGTCTGCCGGCCGGGCACGACGATCTCGGTCGCAAGCAGCTCGGCGTGCGTCAGCGGGCGGCGCGACACGACGACCGGGCCGTAGCCGGAACCGAAGCTCGCACCGTGGGGCAGCAGCATGTACCGACCCTGGACGAACGGGTAGGTGTGGAGCGAGATCGCCGTGACCTCGAGCCGTCCCTCCTGCGCCCACTCGTTCAGCGTCTGGATGTCCTCGTGGACGAGCTCGAGCTCGAACTCGTCCGGATCGAGCCGGCCGGTCGCGAGCGCCCAGAACATGAACGCATCGTCCGGATCGGGGCTGTGGCCGAGACGGATCCGCATCGGAAGCGCCGGACCGTACCAGGCACCCTGACCTCCCGCGGGCCGAACCGCACGGCGCTCTCTCTAGACTCTGAACGGTGTCGAGGCTCGAGCTCAGCGAGGCGATTCAGGACTACCTCAAGGAGATCTACAAGCTCCAGGCCGAGAACGGCCGGGCAACGACGACCCGGATCGCCCGGCGCATGCACGTCGCGCCCTCGTCGGCCACCGCGATGCTGAAGAAGCTCTCGGCGCTCGGGCTCGCCGAGCACGCTCGGTACAGGGGTGTCGTGCTCACCGACGCCGGCGAGCGGGTCGCGCTCGAGGTGATCCGCCACCATCGGCTGCTCGAGCAGTACCTGGCCGAGACCCTCGGACTCTCGATCGACGCCGTCCACGCCGAGGCCGACCGGCTGGAGCATGCGCTCTCGGAGGAGCTCGAGGCGCGCATCGACAGCTCGCTCGGATTCCCCACCCACGACCCCCACGGCGACCCGATCCCGGACGCCGCCCTGAATCTCGACCAAACACGCTTCCGGCCGCTCGGCGATCTCGATGCGGGCGAGAAGGCAGTGGTGCGGCGTGTTCCCGACGGCGATCCCGAGCTGCTGCGCTACCTGTCGGAGCTCTCCCTCGTCCCGGGCAATCGCGTCGAGATGCTCGCGACCGCCCCGTTTCGCGGCCCGCTCACGGTCAGGGTCTCGGGGTCGGAGCGCGCGATCTCGCGGGAGCTCGCCGACCAGATCGGCGTCGCCTGAGCAGCTACGTGGGCGGATGCCCGAAGAACCACCGCTCGAGCGGCCGCAGCAGCTCGTCGGCCGTGAACGGGGCGAGGCTCTCGTCGACGCCCTCCTCGGCCGACACCGTCCGGTCGTCGCTGAGGGCGGTGTTCGCCGCGTCGAGGGCGTCCTCGAGCTCGTAGCCGTCGAACACGTAGTCGTCCGGCAGCGGCTCCGGGATGCTCCGGTTGTGGGGGTTGATCGCACGACCCACGGCCCAGACCGCACCCGGTCGGCGCTCGATCCAGATCACGATCTCCTGGCTCGAGCCGTCGTCGTCGACCCCGTGGAGCACGCGCTCGGCAAACCGCATCGCGCTGGACGACTGCTGCTTCACGGGGCTCAAGGATAGTCCCTCGGCGATCCCCGGGCCTGCTGACGGTAGAATCGCCGGCGTGGGACGCCTGTCGCGCTTCTTCCGCTTTCGCAACCCGTTCTCGGAGCTGACCTCACGCGGGTCGCGCGACGACCAGCTGGCCGCCTACGTCATCCGTGAGCATGGGCTCGGCCGGACGATCGAGGACATCTCCGACGATCCCTACCTGCGCAACCGCGCGAGCGACGACCAGATCCAGCGACTGCTGCAGCGGCCGGACGTGATCCGGGCCGTGGGCGAGCACACAGCGCAGGCGAGCGATCAGCCCTGAGCGACCGCGTCCGCGATCGAGCGAACTAGACCGACCCGACCTCGATGCCGACGCCGCGCTCGCGGGCGCGTTCGACGACCAGGGCGGCGACAGCGAGGTCCTCCGGGGCGATCCCGAGGCTCTTGAAGAGGACGACGTCGACGTCGCGCTGCCGGGCCTGGAGCTCCCCTGACACGACGCCGGACAGCTCGTGCACCTCGAGCCAGTCGAGCACGCCCTGGCCGACGGGCTCGATGAGGTCTGCGGCCTCGTCCCTCGCCTGGGCAACCGAGTCGCAGCACACGAACGAGGCGCGCTCGAGGACGGCGTTGTCGAGCTCACGGGCCTCCCGCCGGTTCGCGCCCGCCGCGATCACGGTGGTGCCCGGCCGTAGCCAGTCGCCCCGCAGGACCGGATCGCGCGAGCTCGTGATCGTGACGACGACGTCCTGCTCGGCTGCGTCGGTGCCGTACTCGCCCGCCTCGGCGCCCACGCTCCGCGCGAACACAGCACGGCGCGCCTCGTCGCGACAGTAGACGACGACGCGCTCGAGCGACGGGACGGCAACCCGGATCGACTCGATCTGGCTCCGGGCCTGGACGCCGCAGCCGATCACTCCCAGGCTGCGGGCGCCCGGACGGGCCAGATGGCGGGCGGCAACGCCGCTCGCGGCCCCCGTCCGGCGCTGCCCGAGCCCGTGGGCCTCGATCACCGCGAGCGTCTCGGATCGATCGGCGGCAAACAGCACGATCACGGCGCTGCGCGCGTTGCCGAACGAGGTGTAGGTCTTGATTCCCGAGACACCGAGCTCCTGATCGACGGCGCCCATCACGTTCAGGCGGCCGCCGTCGAGCCCGAGCCTCGTCCGTGGAAGCAGCTCGACCGAGCCGGCCGCCATCCGCCTGAAGCACCCCTCGACCGCCTCCACGGCGTCGGCGGCAGTCAGGAGCGAATCGACGTCCGCTTCGGTCAGATAGAGCGCCACGGTTCCTCCGGTTGCCGGGCGGGATGAGATCCCGCCCCTACGACCGGTCCTTGCAGGGGCCGGATCTCATCCGGCCCTCGAGTCGGGCCGATTCCTATGCGCCCGAGAGGATTCGAACCTCTGGCCTCAGCCTCCGCAGGGCTGCGCTCTATCCCCTGAGCTACGGGCGCGAGGGAGGCGTCATTGTAGCGGCGGCCCCACCGACCGAGAGCCGGGCATCGGGCGGCACCTCGACCCGGACGTAGCCGAGCGCGATCACGCTGTCGGTGTCCGGGGCCGCGCTCGTCACCCGGCCGACCGCCCTGCCGTCGTGGACGATCTCGGTATCGAACGCCGGAAGCTCCCGGGTCTCGATGCGCAGGACGCGCAGCTCGCGGTTGACGTGGCCGCGATACCGGAGCCGCGCGATCGGCTCCTGGCCCGGGTAGCAGCCCTTCGTGAAGCTCACCGCCCGATCGACGAAGCCGGCCTCGGCCGGCAGGACGCGCTCGTCGACCTCGCGACCGAACCGGGGCGTGCCGGCGGCGATGCGACGCCGCTCGAGCTCGTCTTCCGGAAGCTCCCGGGCTCCCTCCGGCACGGTGGCATCGAGGAGCTCGAGCCCCCCGACCCCGTAGTCGTCACAGGCGAGCGCGACGACGCCGTCCGGAGCGACCGCATCCGGGCCGAGCACGACGAGCGACCGATGCTCCTCGAGCGCGAGCTCGCACCGGGCAGCGAAGCGCGTGCGCAGAAGCTCTGCCGACACGACAGCGCCCAGCTCGGGCTCGGTGATCAGCAGGAAGTCGTCAGCCGCCCGGCGCAGCACCACGAGCGGCGCGATCACCCGCGCCTTCGCGGTGAGCAGGAGCGCCTCGCACGACTCGCCCGGAGCGAGCGCGAGCACGTCGTTCGAGACCATGCGCTGAAGATGGTCCGCAGCCTGCGGCCCGGCGATC
Organism: Gaiellales bacterium; assembly: GCA_046330455.1. GTDB lineage: Bacteria > Actinomycetota > Thermoleophilia > Gaiellales > Gaiellaceae > CAVQXR01. The sequence goes on along the minus strand of JAXLSU010000003.1, from coordinate 195,913 downwards.
CGGACGTAGGCTCTCGGCCGCCAGGCGACGGCGACCCCGTCTGTCACGGCAGCCATCGCCACCCAGTTTACGAATCCGGCGCCTCGCTCCCGCGCCGGGAGAACTCGACGGGTGCGCGTGGCCCCGTTGCTCAGGCAGCGCTGACCGGCGGCGGGTCCGACTGGTCGAACAGGGTCGGAATCGTCGGTAGCGTCCGGATCAGCGTCAGCACCGGTCGGTCGGCGCCGTTCTCGCAGCCCGCAGCGCGATCGCCGTCTCCGCCGCGCGGGGTCGGGGTGACGGGCCCGGGACAGGCGTGATTTGCGTCGAGCCGCGCACCGCAGGAGAAGCAGACAACCATCCGAATTTCCTCCGTCTCCTGCATCGGACGAAAGGCGGCAAACCTGAATACGCCGGATCGGGGATCCGCCCGCAGGCCCTCTCGTCTCGCCCGGGAGCCGCCCGCATGCGCATAATCGCGCGATGCTGGAGTTGCGAACCATCACGGCCGAGGGCGACGCGTTCACGAGAGGGGAGACGATCGGGCGGTCGCTCGGCGACGAGATCGACCGCTGCGTCGCGTTCCATCGGACGCGCTTCGCGGAGCTCGGCCTGCCGGTGCGCGATCTGCCGCGGGTGCTGACCCCCTATCGCGACGCGACGATCGACGGGCTTTCCGACCTCGTCGCCCAGGTGGAGGGAATGGCGATTGGCGCGGAGGTCGACTTCTGGGAGCTGTTCGCGCTCAACGCCCTCGAGGAGCTCGACCCCCTGCTCGAGGCCCCGCATGCACACCTGCCTGAGCGGTGCTCCACGATCACGGTCTCGACGGGTGAGACGACGCTGCTCGGACACAACGAGCAGTGGTATGCGGGTGACGGCGGCTCGGCGGCGCTCGTCGTCGAGCGTCCGACCGACGGACGCTCGGCCTGTATCTCGCCGACGATCGCCTGTTACCTGCCGGCGGTCGGCATGAACGCCCACGGCACCGCCCAGGGGATCGACTCCCTCGTCGCCGACGACGATCGGCTCGGAATCCCTCGCGTGTTCCTCTCGCGCCATTCGCTGGACGCCGCCGACCGGGCCGATGCGATCCGGCGAGCCGGGGTGGAAGGGCGCGCCGGCGGGTACGCGCACGTGCTCGCCTTTCGTGGAGGCGACGCTCTGAGCATCGAGACGACCGCGACGCGGCTCGCCGTCGTCGACGGTCCGGGTATCCACACGAACCACTACCTCGATCCCGCGCTCGCGACGGATGCGCCTGCCCCGAGCGCCGGGAGCACAGGCCGGTACGAACGGCTCGCTGCGCTCGTCGCGGCGCGACCGCCACGCACGGTCGAGGACGTCATGGGGCTGCTCGCAGACCACGAGGCGACACCGGACGCCGTCTGCCTCCACCCCGTGCCCGCCGATGATCCGGAGGCGTCCGCGGTGCTCTTCTCGATGGTGTGCGACGTCGGTGCCGGCAGGATGTGGGTCGCTCCCGGCAACCCCTGCTCGGTCCCCTACCAGGAGGTCGATCTCTCGGATGTCCACTAGCGCCACGCGCTTCGCGAAGCCCCTGCGACCGGGGGGAACGATCGGAGTCGCCCCCTGTGCGAGCCCGTACTTCAACCGCTCCGACATCCTGAGGGGAGTCGAATGGTGGGAGTCCCACGGCTATCGCGTCAAGCTCGGAGACCACGTGTTCGCGCGCGACAACTACGTCGCGGGAGCCGCGGAGGACCGCGCGAGCGACCTGATGGCCATGTTCACCGACGACGAGGTCGACGTCGTCGAGGCGCTGCAGGGAGGCTACGGGTCGGCGCAGCTGATCCCGTACCTCGACTTCGACCTGATCGCGGCCAACCCGAAGCCGTTCGTCGGCTACTCGGACATCACCGCGCTGCACGTCGCGATCCGGCAGCGAACCGGGCTTGCGACGTTCTACGGCTGCGGCCTGATCGGTGACGGCGACCCCGAGACGACCCCGTTCACGAAGGAGCGAAAGCTCGCGGTGCTCGCGGGCGAGACGACCGGGGAGGTCCCCCGGAATCCCGATGATCCCTACGTGCGCGCGATCTCCGGCGGCAAGGTGACGGCACCGCTCGTCGGGGGGTGTCTCTGGCTGCTCATGCAGACGATGGGCACGCCCTGGGAGGTCGACCTCGACGGCTGCATCTTCTTCTTCGAGGACGTGGACGCACCGGCCTGGTACGTGGACGGGAATCTGACCCAGCTCCTCCACGCGGGCAAACTCGACGGCGTTGCGGGCGTCGTAGTCGGCGACATGGAGAAATGCGACTGGCACGAGCAGCGGCCCGAGTGGCCGCAGACGAAGTCGATCGAGGACGTGCTCGAGGAAAAGCTCGGGCCGCTCGGCGTGCCCGTCCTGTACCGGCTGCCGCTGGGCCACGGCAAGCATCTCGCGACGCTTCCACTCGGGGTCACCGCGACCCTCGACGCCGACGAGCGGAGACTGACCATCGACGAGCCGGCGCTCGTGCCGTAGGATCGCACCCTCCACGGGTACGGGAGCACCGGAAAGGAGCGAGTGAGATGAGGGCACGGTGGCTTGGGCTCGCCGCGACGGTGGCGGCGCTCGCGATTCTCGCCGCAGGCTGCGGCGGCGGAGGCGGAGGAGAGGGCACGGAGACACCGCCGCCGGAGACGACGGCCGACACGGGCGGGCAGGAGACGGCGCCGGCGACGACCGCCGAGGGCGGGGAGGGTGGCACGATCGTCCCCGGAGGGATCCTCCGGGTCGGCACGATCAACGACATCGACTCGCTGAACCCGTTCAACTACATCGAGTCCCAGGCCTACCAGGCCTTCGTCATGCTGCTCCCCCAGCTCGTCCAGTACGACTACACGGAGGACAAGGGCTACTTCCTCGTCGGCGACTGGGCGACCTCCTGGGAGACCTCGCCCGACGGTCTCGACTGGACGTTCCATCTCGCTCCCGGAACCAGCTGGTCGGACGGGACCCCGATGACGGCCGACGACGCGGCCTGGACGATCAACACGACCGTCAAGTACGCGGACGGGCCGACCGCGATCATGGCGCCGTCGGTCAACCACGTCGAGAGCGCCGAGGCGCCCGACGACCAGACGCTCGTGATCCACTACGGCCGGCCGGTCGGCAACGCGCTCGAGCAGCTCGAGCAGTTCTTCGTCGTCCCGCGCCACGTCTACGAGCCGCTCGAGCAGCAGGATCCGAAGGAGCTGAAGCGGTTCAAGCCCGAGCAGAACCTCCCGATGGTGACGGGCGGTGCGTTCACGCTCGAGCAGTACGAGTCCAAGGGAACGGTCGCCTTCGTCCCCGATCCGAACTACTGGGGCGAGCCGGCGAACGCCGAGGCGGTCGCGCTCATCTACTACACGAACTCCGACTCGATGATCGCCGACCTCCAGGCCGGCGAGCTCGACTGGGTCGACCAGGTGCCGTTCAACGCGGTCGACGTCCTGAAGGCCGACGAGAACATCACGGTCAACCAGGTGCCGGGCGCCGAGACGACGAACATCACCTGGAACTCGAACCCCCACAAGACAACGAACGTCGAGCTGCTCGATCCCCAGGTCAAGAAGGCGCTCTCGATGTGCGTCGACCGCGAGAAGATCATCGACGTCGTCTTCAACGGCTACGCGACGACCGTCGAGAGCCTACCCGGCCACATCTCGAACCTCGAGAACCCCGACCTCGGGCCGCTCATCCACGACTGCGCCGAGGGCAACCGGATGCTCGACGAGCTCGGCTACGCACGAGGGGCCGACGGGACCCGGGTCGTGCCGGCGACGACGGGCGAGAACGCCCAGCCCGAGCACCCGATGGAGTACGAGATCCTCACGCCCACCGGAGTCGACTTCAACATCGACCGCTCGTTCCAGATCGTCCAGGAGGGATTCGCCGAGGCCGGTGTGAAAGTCACGCAGCGCGTCGGCGGCGATTCGACGGCGACGTACGCGGTCCAGACCGGAGAGGACTGCGACCCGGCGGCCTCGACCGGCTACCAGGGCTGGGACATCGCGATGTGGGACTGGGTCGGCTACGTCGACCCCGACTTCATGCTCTCGGTCGTGACGAAGGAGCAGTGGTGCTCCTGGAGCGATACGGGCTGGGACAACCCGGACTACGACGCGATGTACGAGGAGCAGGGTGCGACGATCGACCCCGACGGGCGTCGCCAGATCGTCTACGAGATGCAGCAGGTGATCTACGACAACGTCCTCTACACGCAGCTCACGAACCACGTGGCCCTCGACGCCCACAGCAACGCCTGGGGCGGGATCACGCCGGAGCTGACGAACCTCGCCGCGTACGCGAAGTTCTACTGGACACGACCCGGCATGCTCGGCTAACGGCAACCCGGAGGCAGGCCCGGAGAAGGACGGGGCGTGAACCGAGCAGACCTGATCATCAAGCGCATTGCCTTTGCGCTGATCACCGTCTTCATCGCGCTCACGCTCAACTTCGTCCTTTTCCGGGCCATTCCCGGCGACGCCGTCTCCGCGCTTCGCTGCCGGCAGTGCACGGCGGCGTTCAAGGAGTACCAGCGCCAGCAGCTCGGGCTCGACGAGTCGCTGTGGGTGCAGTACAAGCGCTACATAGGCGATCTCGCGCACGGTGACCTCGGCAGCTCGCTGCGCACCGAGAAGTCGGTCGCCAGCGAGCTCTGGACGCCGATCAAGAACACGATCCCGATGGTCGCGCTCGGCACCGCGTTCTCGGTCGTGTTCGGGATCCTCGCGGGGGTGGTCTGCGCCTGGCGACGCGGCACGAAAGCCGACAAGGCGACGCTATACGGCGGCCTGACCTTCTACTCGATGCCGCCGCAGTGGCTCGGCCTGCTCATGGTCCTGTTCGTGGCGGGTGCAGTCGGCCTGCCGACCTCGGGGATCAAGGACCCGATCCTCGGGATCCTCGGCGACGCCTCCACCTGGGACGTCGTCGTCGATCGTCTCGAGCACATGATCCTGCCCGCGCTCACGATCGGGCTCGTGCTCTTCGGCGAGTACGCACTGATCGCGCGCTCCTCGATGCTCGAGACCCTCGGCGAGGACTACGTGCTGACCGCCCGCGCGAAGGGGCTCTCGAACTGGCGAATCGTGCGGACCGACGGGCTTCGGAACGCCATGCTGCCGATCGTGACGCTGATCGCGCTCTCGCTCGGCTTCATCATCGGCGGCTTCATCACCGTCGAGTACGTGTTCTCTTATCCCGGCATCGGCCTTGCGATCGTCGAGGCGATCGACAAGCGCGACTACCCGATCCTCCAGGGAGCGTTCCTGATCCTCACGCTGTCCGTGATCTTCTTCAACCTCGTAGCCGACCTCATGTACTTCCGCCTCGATCCGCGGGTGACGGAGTGAGCACGGCGATCGAGCCGGCTCAGGCCGAGGTGGAGGTCGGCGGAATCCGGAGGGTCCTGCGCTCGCCGGTGCTGCGCCAGCCGCAGATGCTGGTCGGGATCGGGATCGTGCTCGCCTTCGTGCTGATCGCCGTCTTCAGCCCCCTGATCCTGCAGCAGGACCCGAGGACGAAGGTCCGCGAGGTGTTCGAGCCTCCGAGCAGCGCGCACGCACTCGGTACCGACGGCGGCGGCGCCGACATGGTCGCCCTGCTGATCGGCGGGACCGCGGTCTCGCTGATCGTCGGCTTCGCGGCCGCGCTCGTGTCGGCGCTCATCGGCGGGACGATCGGAATCGCCGCGGGCTACTTCGGAGGCAAGACCGACACGGTGCTCATGCGGATCACCGACTACATGCTCGTGATCCCGGACGTGCCGCTCATGATCATCGTCGCGGCGCTATTCGGTCGCTCGCTGACGAACATCATCCTGATCATCGGGCTCATCTACTGGACCTCGACTGCGCGGATCATCCGCTCGCAGGTGAAGAGCACCCGCGAGCGCGTCTACGTGAAGCGCGCGCGCGCCGTCGGCGCGAGCAACACGCGGGTGATCGTCCGCCACATCCTGCCGCAGGTCGCGCCCCTTCTGATCGCGAACACGGTGCTCCTGATCGCGCTCGCGATCTTCGCCGAGACGTTCATCACCTTCCTCGGGCTCGGCGATCCGAGCCTCCTCTCCTGGGGCCGCCTGATCGAGAACGCATTCAAGGACGATGCTCTCCTCAACAAGGCGTGGTGGGCGATCGTCCCGCCGGGTGTCTGCGTGACGCTGCTGATCCTCGCCTGCACGATGATCGGGCAGTCGATGGAGGAGTCGCTCAACCCGCGGCTCCGGGTCGGCCACCTCTCCGTCCGCAGGTTCCGGCTGCGGCCGCTCAAGGGAAGGCTCGACAGCGAATGACCGGGCCGATCCTCCGGGTCGAGGACCTCCACGTCTGGTTCGATCTCGAGGGCGGCGGCGAGCTCCACGCCGTCCAGGGGATCGGCTTCGCGCTCACCGAGGGGGAACGCTTCGCCCTCGTCGGTGAGTCGGGCTGCGGAAAGACGACGGCGATCCTCGCGATGATGGGCCTGCTGCCGCCGAGCGCGAGCCTCGCCGGAGTGGTCGAGCTTGCAGGGACGAACATCCTCGAGCGGGGAGAGGAGAGTGTCAGCGCGTACCGGTGGAAGGACATCAGCATGGTCTTCCAGGGGGCGATGAACGCCTTCAACCCGGTCAAGCGCATCGGCGACCAGATCGCCCAGCCCATGGAGCTGCACGGCATCGCCGAGGGGAAGGCTGCGCAGCATCAGGTCGAGGAGCTGCTCGAGCTCGTCGGGATCGCGAAGGTGCGGGCGTCCCAGTACCCGCACGAGTTCTCAGGCGGGATGCGCCAGCGGGCCGCGATCGCGATGGCGCTCGCCTGCAGGCCGAAGGTGCTGCTCGCCGACGAGCCGACGACGGCGCTCGACGTGATGGTCCAGGCACAGATCCTCCAGCTGCTCGTGAACCTCTGCCGCGACCTCGGGTTGACGCTGATCATGGTCACCCACGATCTCGCGGTCGTCGCGCAGACCTGTGACCGCGCCGCGGTCATGTACGCGGGGCGGCTCGTCGAGATCGGATCGATCGACGCTCTCTACCACGATCCCCGCCACCCGTACACACGACTCCTCTTCGAGGCGACGCCCGACCTGGGCGGCGAGGGCGCCGTCGCGTCGATTCCCGGAGCCCCACCCCGGCTCGACCACGTGCTCGCCGGCTGTCCGTTCGCCCCGCGCTGCGACCAGGTCTTCGAGCCCTGTACGACGGTGGCGCCCCGCCACCTGACCGTCGGCCCCGAGCACGAGGCCGAGTGCCATCTCAACGACGACGCGGTGAGGGCGGCAGGGTGAGCGACACCGGCGCCCTTCACGGGCCGGCGAACGGCACGTCGGCGCTGCTCGAGGTCGAGAACCTCGTCACGCAGTTCCCGATCCCCCGCGGCATGATCGGTACGGCCGCGCGGCGTGAGCAACAGACCGTGCACGCGGTCGACGGCGTCTCCTTCACGCTCGGGTCCGGAGAGATGCTCGCACTCGTCGGCGAGTCAGGTTGCGGGAAGACGACGACGGCACAGACGACGCTGCGGCTCGTCGATCCGGTGAGCGGCTCGATCCGCTTTCGCGGCGAGGAGATCACGGGCAAGGGAGTCCGCGACCTGCGCCCGCTGCGCAGGCGGATGCAGATCATCTACCAGGATCCGTACGAGTCGCTCGATCCCCGGTTCCGCGTTCGCCAGACGATCGAGGAGCCGCTCGCCGTCCACGGGATCGGGAACACCACGGAGCGGCGCCAGCTCGTGCACGACGCGCTCGTGCGGGCAGGCCTCACACCTCCGGAGCTGTTCGTCGAGCGCTACCCTCACGAGCTCTCCGGCGGGCAGCGCCAGCGCGTCGCGATCGCCGCCGCGCTCGTGCTCGAGCCCGAGCTGCTCGTCGCCGACGAGCCGGTCTCGATGCTCGACGTCTCCGTCCGGGCCGGGATCCTCGCCCTGCTCGACGAGCTGCGGCGCGCCGGCCTCGGGATCCTGATGATCACGCACGACCTCTCGACCGCCGCTCACTACGCCGACCGGATCGCCGTCATGTACCTCGGGCGGATCGTCGAGGAGGGCCCCGCGCGTGAGGTGGTCGGCAACCCGCAGCATCCGTACACGCGGGCGCTGATCTCGGTCGTTCCGAGCCGATCCCCGCGACCCGGACGACCCCGACCCTGCGCGGCGTTGCCGAACCCGGACGACCTCCCGCCGAACACCACCCTTCGCACTGCTCCCCTCGGCGTTCGACCCGCCGCGTCGATGACCAAGGCGAGCTGACCTGACGACGCGCGCGGGCAGGCCATCACGCGCGACGCCTGGCGCCGACGACGAGCACCGCAGGCGCCGGCGCGCCGACATCGAGCCGCGAGCACCGTCGGCCGCGAAGCTCGGCCTGCCGGGCGGCCGAAACCATCGTTCCGGCGCCTCGCCGTTCGGCGTCGAGGCCCTGGCCATTGGATTCAACCGGATCAATTCGGCCGTCCCTTGGCCACGGGTCGAAGCCTCGAACGCGGTCGACCAGGTCGGTCGATCGCGTCTCGTCCGTCCGTTTGGGACATGTCCGGGGGTCTGACCCCCCGTCATGTCCGGTTCGGCCTTCGCGCCCGGGCTTGACCCGGGGTCTGCGGTCGAGGAGGCTCTCCGGCGTGGCGACGTTCGTGATCGTTCACGGCGCCTGGGGCGGTGGCTGGGAGTGGGCGGCCGTCGCACGGGCGCTCCGCGGGCGGGCGCACGAGGTCCACACGCCGACCCTCACCGGCCTCGGCGAGCGAGCACACCTCGCGCACCGCGAGGTGGGGCTCGCGACGCACGTCCAGGACATCGTCTCGATGCTCGAGCTCGAGGACCTCCACGAGGTCGTTCTCTGCGGTGCCAGCTACGGCGGCCTGCCGGTAACGGGCGCGGCCGACCGGACAGCCGACAGGATCGGCCTGGTCGTGTACGTCGACGCCCTCGTTCCCCGCGACGGCCAGTCCGCCTGCGACCTCCTGCCGAGCTCGTTCGGCGACACCGTGCGTGCCGCGGCCGATGCCTCCGGGGACGGCTGGCGGGTGCCCGTCCCTGCGATGGTGCTGCCCGCCGAGGGCTCGGTGCCGCCCGGGGAGCGCGCCCGCTACGTCGGTCGGCTCCGCGACCAGCCCGCCGCGAGCTTCCTCGAGCCGATCCGCCTGACGGGTGCCGTCGATCGCCTTCCCCGGGCCTTCGTGCGCTGCACCCGTAGCGAGCTACAGGAAACGGTGGGGAACGACCCGATCACACCGTTCGCCGCCCGGGCCCGTGCCGAAGGATGGATCTACCGCGAGCTCGAGGCGTCCCACGATCCCCAGCTGACGAACCCGGCCGGCACCGCCGCCGTCCTCGACGAGCTCGCGACGGGCGTTCGAGGGTAGGCCCTCCCGGAGATGCGAACGGGCCGGCGTGGGCCGGCCCGTTCGCACGTCCGAAAAGGTCCGGGGACTCTAGAAGTCGCCCATCCCGCCCGGCATCGCCGGAGCGGCAGCGGTCTTCTCGGGAACCTCGGCGACGATCGCCTCGGTCGTGATGATGTTCTTCGCGATCGACGCCGCGTTCTGCAGCGCCGAGCGGGTCACCATCGTCGGGTCGATGATCCCGGCCTTGACGAGATCCTCGAGCTCACCGCTGTCGACGTTCAGGCCCTGGCCCTTGGAGGCGTGGCGAACCTTGTCGACGACGACCGAGCCCTCGAGGCCCGCGTTCGCGGCGAGCTGGCGAAGCGGCTCCTCCAGCGCGCGGAGGATGATGCCTGCACCCGTCTTCTCGTCCGAGTCGAGGGACTCGGCGTTCTTGCGGGTCCCGTCAGCGGCGTTCAGGAGCGCGACGCCGCCGCCCGGCACGATGCCCTCCTCGAGGGCGGCCCGGGTCGCCTGCAGCGCGTCCTCGACGCGGTGCTTCTTCTCCTTCATCTCGGTCTCGGTCGCAGCGCCGACCTTCACGACGGCCACGCCGCCGGCCAGCTTCGCGAGCCGCTCCTGCAGCTTCTCGCGGTCGAAGTCCGAGTCGGTCGTCTCGATCTCGCCCTTGATCTGCTTGATCCGGGCCTTGATCTGCTCCGGGTCACCGGCGCCGTCGATGATCGTGGTCGAGTCCTTGTCGACGACGACCTTGCGGGCGCGCCCGAGCTGGGAGAGCTTCGTGTTCTCGAGCTTCAGGCCCATCTCCTCGGTGATGACCTCGCCGCCCGAGAGGATCGCGATGTCCTCGAGCATCCGCTTGCGGCGGTCGCCGAAGCCCGGCGCCTTCACGGCGACGGCGGTGAACGTGCCACGCAGCTTGTTGACGACGATCGTCGCGAGCGACTCGCCCTCGACGTCCTCCGCCACGATCAGCAGCGGGCGGCCGGCCTGGATGACCTGCTCGAGGACCGGGAGGATGTCCTTGACCGCGCCGATCTTCTGGTTGGCGATGAGGATGTACGGATCCTCGAGGACGGCCTCCATGCGCTCGGCGTCCGTGATCATGTACGGCGAGAGGTAGCCCTTGTCGAACTGCATGCCCTCCGTGAACTCGAGCTCGAGGCCGAAGGTCTGGCCCTCCTCGACGTTCACGACGCCGTCCTTGCCGACCTTCTCGATCGCGTCGGCGATGACGTCCCCGATCTCGCGCTCGCGCGCCGAGATCGTGGCGACCCGGGCGATGTCCTCCTTGCCCGAGACCTCCTTGGACTGCGACTTCAGGTCGTCGACGATCCAGCCGACGGCCTTCTCGATGCCGCGCTTCAGCGCCATCGGGTTGGCGCCGGCGGCAACGTTCTTCAGACCCTCGCGCGTGATCGCCTGGGCGAGCACGGTCGCGGTGGTGGTGCCGTCGCCGGCGACGTCGTTCGTCGCGGTGGCGACCTCGCGCACGAGCTGCGCGCCCTGGTTCTCGAACACGTCCGCGACCTCGATCTCGCGGGCGATCGTGACGCCGTCGTTCGTGATCGTCGGGGCGCCGAACTTCTTGTCGAGCACCACGTAGCGGCCCTTCGGGCCGAGCGTGACCTTGACGGCGTTCGCGACGATGTTGACGCCACGCTCGAGCGCGCGGCGGGCATCCTCGTCGAACAGGAGCTCCTTGCTTGCCATAGTCCGTTCCTTCCTCGGGTTGGGCGACCTACGCGGCCTTCTTGCCCTTCTTGGCGGCGGTCTGGACGACCTTCGCGAGCACGTCCGACTCGCGCAGGATCAGGTAGTCCTCGGTGCCGACCTTGATCTCGGTGCCGCCGTACTTGGAGAAGATGATCTCGTCACCCTCCTCGACGTCCATCTTCACGTGCTCGCCGTCCTCGTCCCGGGGGCCCGGGCCGACTGCGAGCACGCGCCCGCGCTGCGGCTTCTCCTTGGCGGTGTCGGGCAGCACGATGCCGCTCGAAAGAACCTCCTCCTCGTCGAGGATCTCGACGATGAGGCGGTCGCCCAGGGGCTGAAGATCCATGAGCGTCCCTCCTTCTCTGTGGGTCGATACGCTTCCTGGCACTCGAACATGACGAGTGCCAATCGCTGTTCGGAGCGAACTGTAGCGTGCCGGCGGCGCCTGCGCAAGCAGGATCTGGCACTCTCGGTTTCCGAGTGCCAGGCGATAGGATCGGATCGGTGAAGCGAGAGTTCTCGGCCGGAGGTCTCGTCGTGCGTCCAGCTGGCCCCGGCTGGGAGCTCGCCGTCATCCGCCCGCAAGGGAAGGACGGTGTGTGGGCGCTCCCGAAGGGCAACCTCGCGGAGGGCGAGCGGGGTGTCGACGCGGCCACCCGCGAGGTCAGGGAGGAGACGGGCGTCGAGGCTGATCTGATCCAGCGGCTCGGCGGGGTGCGCTACGTCTACACGTGGGAGGGCGAGCGGATCTTCAAGGTCGTCAGCTTCTTCCTGTTCCGTTACCGGTCGGGCGAGCTCGGCCGGATCCCGCAGGAGCACGCCCACGAGGTGGCCGAGGCCCGGTGGGTGCCCCTCGGCGAGGCGCCGTCCATCCTCAGCTATCGCGGCGAGCGCGACCTCGCCCGCAAGGCCGCGGCGGTCCTGGCGCAGCCTGCCGATTCTCTATGATGGCGACGCCGGCGACCGCCGGCGCCATCCCGCCGTGTACGCGCTCAACTTCTACTCGCCAATCGTCGCCGATCAGCTGCGCAGCCGGCGCAAGACCGTCACGATCCGGCTCGGCGACAAGACGGGGAAGTACAAGAAGGGCATGATCGTGCGCGTCCTCTGCGGACAGCGCTTCGGGCCCAGGGAGCTGATCTTCGACGCGGTGATCGACCGGGTCGAGGTGAAGCGGCTCGGCGAGGTCTCCCCGCGGGAGATCACGCACGACAATCCCGAGCTTCGCCGTGCAGAGGAGATGGCGGAGTTCCTGAGCCAGCTCTACAACCGGGACATCAGCGAGAACGACACGGTCACGGTGATCCACTTCTCCGAGATCCTGTCGCATTCCTGAGCGACCGCTCCCGGTGCCGTCCCTGATCGCCCGTGCGGCGCCCCCCGGCTCGACGATCGCGGTCGTGACGCCGGGCAGCCCGCCCGAGAGTCGGGCGGACGTCCGGCGCGGCATCGCCTGGTGGGAGGCCCAGGGGTATCGCGTGAAGCTCGCCGCCGGCGCGCTCGAGCGCAGCGACTGGCACGCCGGGGCTCCGCAGGTGAGGGCGCGGGACCTCCAGCAGGCATTCGCCGATCGCGGGGTCGACGCGATCCAGTGCCTCCGCGGCGGCTACGGCTCCGCGCAGGTCGTTCCGCTCCTCGACTTCGACGCGATCGCCGCGACCCCGAAGCCGTTCATCGGCTTCTCGGACATCACCGCACTGCACCTCGCGCTCCGGCGCTTCGCCGGGCTCGTGACCTTCTACGGCCCCGGGCTGACGAGCCTCGGACCGGCCGTGCCCGCGCTCACGGCCGACCGACTCCTCGCCGTGCTCGCGGGCGCCACGACCGGGCCGGTTCCGCGCGATGACGACCGGCTCACCGCGATCGCGATCGCCGGCGGCAGGGCGAGCGGGCCGCTCGTCGGCGGCTGCCTCGGCGATCTCGTCCATACGCTCGGCACGCCGTGGGAGCCCGATCTCGACGGCACGATCCTGTTCCTCGAGGAGACCGGGCAGGCACCGATCCGGATCGATCGTGCGCTACTCCACCTCGAGCAGGCTGGCAAGCTCCGCGGCGTGCGTGGAATCGTCGTCGGCGAGCTCGACGGCTGCGAGTGGTACGACTGGACGTCTGCCCCCCACTCCAAGACCCTCGAAGAGGTTCTCGCCGGTCGCCTGGGGGGTCTCGGAGTCCCGATCCTCTACGGCCTCCCGCTCGGTCACGGCGCGACGCTCGCGACCCTGCCGCTCGGGGTTACGGCGACGGTCGACGCCGACGCGCTGACGCTGACGATCGACGAGCCGGCGCTCCGCGGCTGACGGCGCTCCGCGGCTGACGGCCCGGCTCGGCCGGGCCGGACCCGCGCAGGAGCCGGGCGGAGCCCGGCGGTCACACGCCCCTGCCGGTGTCTGCTATACAGCGCGACATGCGTCGCCTGCGGCCCCGGGCGCTCGTGCCCGTCTACGTCCTTCTCGCCATGGTCGTCAGCGGTGTGTTCGCCGCGACCGTGTTCGGCGTGCATGCCGAGCAGAAGTGGGCCGGCCAGTGGCACTTCACGCACCTCGACAGCCCGACGCCGGGCCTTCAGGGGGGCTTCGCCCTCCAGCATCGGGACGATGCCGAGGGAGCCGATCTGCTCGAGGCCATCGGCGGGATCGCCTGCCCGGAGCCCACGGACTACTTCGTCGGTGCCTACACCGTGCCGGACAGCGAGGACCTGCCTCCAAACACGGGCTTCAACGACACGGGCAAGCTTCGCGGCTGCACGATGGACGACCGTCGTCACCTGAAGGGACGCTACGAGAGCAACTCGAGCCCCGACACGGTCAGGGGAGACTTCGAGCTCGTCCTGCGCGAGACGAGTGTGGAGTTCTGGGACGGGACTTTCACGATCGACGGCGATCCCGCCACCTACACGTGGTCGGGCTTCTTCCAGGTTCATTTCGACGACGGCGCCGAGCACGCCTCCGACCCGCCGTACGAGGAGCCGCCGCCGACCGAGCCGCCGCCCACCGAGCCGCCGCCGGGCCCCGGCCCCGTCGCCTCCGAGACGTGCCGTTTCCTGCAGGCGACGATCACCCCGAACCCGGATGCCCCGGCGGGCCTCGCGATCTCCGGCACCGACCGCGACGACGTGATTGTCGGCACGGACGGCCCCGACCGGATCCTCGGCCTGGGAGGGAACGACACGATCTGCGGCTTCGGCGGCGACGACGAGATCATCGCCGGAGACGGCGACGACTTCGTGGAGGTGGGCTCGGAAACGACATCGTGAGCGGCGAGGCCGGTGCAGATCGCCTCGCCGGCGACTATCCGGACAGCAACCTCCTCGCTCGGACGGAGAGACGACCGGATCTCCGGCGGCAGCGGCGCGGACAGCATCCAGGGAGGTGCCGGCAACGACGTCGCCTCGGGTGGCGACGATGACGACACCCTCGACGGCAACATCACCGCGAAGCCGCTCGGCATCCACCCCGAGAGCGACGTCGTCGGTCCGGACGACGATCAGCTCCTGGGCGAGCGGGTCACGGCGCTATCCGCGGCGGGCGGGGCAACGACACGCTCGACGGCGGCGAGGGTGACGACACCCTCGAAGCAGGCGCTGGAGGCGACATCGTGATGGGCGGGCAAGGGTCGGACATCCTCGACGGTGGGCTCGGCAACGACCGGATCGACGGCGGCAAGGGTGGTGAGCACAAACGTGGGGGGTGGTTCGGCGACACCGCGTGGTACTTCCAGATCGAAGCGGCCGTGAACGTCAACCTCTCCACGCACAGGGTCACAGGCGGTCACGGGCGGGACAACATCCGTGACGTCGAGGCGTGATCGGCTCTCTGAAGGACGACGTCATTCGCGGCTCGAGCGGCGCGGACAACCTCTCCGGGGGCGTCGCCGGTGACGACGACATCTACGGTCTCGGGGGTTCCGACCGGCTGGTTGGCGGAGGCGGCGACGACCTCCTGGTCGGGGGGCCCGGCAGCGACCTCGCGCTCGGGGGCGCCGACTTCGACGTCTGCGGCGCTGAGCGGCGAAACGGCTGTGAGCGCCTGCTCGTCGGCGGCAGGAAGTAGCTGCCCCCGGCCCGGCGGGCCGCTGCGAGGGCCCTCAGCGGTGCCGCGCGCGGCGGATCGGCACCCCGAAGCCCGTCGGCGCGCGAAGCTCGGCGCCGCACTCCTCGCAGGCGACCGCAAACATCGACGCGATCCGCTCCTCGCAGGAAGGACAGCGCGTCAGAAGGGCTGTGTCGCAGGCGGGGCAGCGCGGCTCGACCTCTGCCTCCGTATCTGCGAAGTACCGCTGCCCGTGCCCGCACGCCGGGCACACGGCGACCCAGTCACCGAGCGTTCGCCGGCGCTCCTCACGCAGCCAGTCGGAAGCCTTGCCCACGTCCCGCACTGTACCCCGCGAGCTACATTGAGTCCGAAGGAGGTCTCATGGCGATCGTTCGCGAAGCGGAGCCGGTGGGCTCGCTCCACGAGATCAGGGAGGCAGGCCTCGACCGCGAGGACCTCCTCGGGATCTATCGGAACCTCCTGATCACCCGCGGTCTCGAGGAGCGCGGGCACATCCTGTATCGCCAGGGGAAGATCCCGGGGAGCTTCTACACGGGCCGTGGCAACGAGGGCGCCTCCGTGGCCGTCGCGACTGCGATGGGCCCGCACGACGTCGGAACGCCCCTGCACCGCAACCTCGGCGTCCACGTCACCCGCGGCACGGAGCCCTGGAGGATCCTCGCCAACTACCTCGGGCGAGCCGACGGCCCGAGCCACGGTCGCGACGGGAACATCCACCTCGGCGATGCGAGCCTGGGCCTGATCGAGATGGTCAGCCACCTCCCGGCGCTCCTCCCCGTCGCCGTCGGCTGCGCGCTCGCCTTCCGGATTCGCAGCGAGCCGCGGGTGGCGGTCGCCTGGTTCGGAAACGGCGCCGCGGCCCGGGGCGACACCCACGAGGGCATGAACCTCGCGGGCGTGCGCAGGCTGCCGGTCGTCTTCATCTGCGACAACAACCAGTGGGCCTATTCGACACCGAACGCGCTCGAGTACGCGTGCGAGACCCTTGCCGACCGCGCCGGCGCGTACGGGTTCGACGGCGTCGTCGTCGACGGCACGGACGTCCTCGCCGTGTACCGGGAGGCGCGGAGCGCGATCGAAAGGGCGCGGGCGGGCGGTGGCCCGACGCTGATCGAGAGCATGACGATGCGCATGGAGGGTCACGCCGTCCACGACGACGCCGCCTACGTCGACCGGGAGGCGCTCGACGAGTGGGAGGCCCGCGACCCGATCGCACGGTTCAGGACCTGGCTCGAGGAGCATGCAGATCTCTCGGAGGAGGAGGAAGACCGCATCTCGTCCGGAGTGAAGCGTCTCCTTCAGGAGGCGGTGGAGCGCGCCGAGGCCAGCCCGTGGCCCGACCCTGCCACGCTGGAGCAGGGCGTCTTCGCCGAGCCCGAGGAGCTCGACTCCCCCCACTTCGTCTAGCGCATGGCCACAGCGACCTACCTCCAGGCGATCTCCGACGGGCTGAGAGAGGAGCTGCGCCACGACCCGCGCGTCTTCCTGATCGGCCAGGACATCGGGGCCTTCGGCGGAGCGTTCAAGGTCACCGCGGGCTTCAGCGAGGAGTTCGGAGAGTGGCGCGTGATCGACGCGCCGCTCTCCGAGACCGCGATCCTGGGCGCCTGCACCGGCTCCGCGCTCGTCGGGCTCCGCCCGGTCGCGGAGATGCAGTTCGCCGACTTCGTCTCCTGCGGCTGGGACCAGCTCGTCACGGTCGCGGCGAAGCAGCACTACCGGGCCGGGACGCCCGTTCCGATCGTGGTCAGGCTCCCGTCGGGCGGCGGCTTCTCCGGAGGGCCGTTCCACTCCCAGAACCCCGAGTCGAGCTTCGCCCACATTCCCGGCCTCAAGGTCGTCTGCCCCTCGACGCCGGCGGATGCGAAGGGGCTGCTCGCGAGCGCGATCGCCGACCCGAACCCCGTCCTCTTCTTCGAGCACAAGCACCTCTACCGCCGGGTCAAGGGCGAGGTGCAGGAGGGCCGCTACACGATCCCGATCGGGCCTGCCCGGATCGAGCGTGAGGGTGACGGCGTCACGGTCGTCACCTGGGGAGCCATGGTGCACACGGCCCGGGAGGCGGCGGAGCAGCTCACGGGCGAGGGCGTATCCGTCGAGATCGTCGACCTGCGATCGCTCGTGCCCTGGGATCGCGAGGCCGTGCTCGCCTCGGTGCGGAAGACGTCGAGGCTTCTCGTCCTTCACGAGGACACCCACACCGGAGGGTTCGGTGCCGAGGTGGCTGCCACCGTCGCCGAGCAGGCGTTCGAGCATCTCGACGCGCCGGTCCGGCGCCTCACGGCCCCCGACACGCCGGTACCCTTCTCCCCACCGCTCGAGCTGCGCTTCATCCCGCAGGTCGACGACGTGGTGGAGGGACTACGGGCCCTCGCCGCGTACTAGAAGCTCAGAGGAGGGCGATCGAGATGACGACAGGAACCGCGGTCGAGGTCGTGATGCCCCAGATGGGCGTGTCCGTCTCGGAGGGAACGATCACGAGATGGTTCAGGGCCGAGGGCGACCAGGTGGCAGCCGACGAGCCGTTGCTCGAGATCTCGACCGACAAGGTCGACACCGAGGTTCCCTGCCCCGCCGACGGCGTCCTCGGCCCCATCCTCGTCGCCGAGGGAGAGACGGTCGCGGTCGGCACGTCGCTCGCGACGATCCTCCCACCCGGGTCGCTCGCGCCGGCGCCGGTCGCTCCCGCGCCCGGGCCTCCCGCAGAGGCTCCGGCTCCGGTCGCGCCCATGGTGCCCGCATCCGATGCGACCCTCGCGGGGATCCCCACCCTTCCGCCCGAGCCGGAGCCGGAGCCGATCGCGTCACCCGAGCAGGCCGCGGCGCCCTCCGAGGCGCAGGCCGACGGCGAGGCACGCGCGTTCGTCTCGCCCGTCGTCTCCCGGATCGCGGCCGAGCACGCAGTCGACGTCTCACGCGTCACCGGCACCGGCAGGGGCGGGCGCGTCACGAAGAAGGACATCCTCGCCTACGTCGAGTCGGGCGCCGCCGCTGTCCCGGCGCCCCCGGCCGCTCCCGCCGCTCCCGCAGTTCCGCCCCCGGCGCCGGCCCCTGCACCTCCCCAGGCTCCGGCCGCCACACCGAGCGAGGTCGGAGCGGGCGAGACGATCGAGCCGATGTCGGTGATCCGCCGTGCGATCGCCGAGCACATGATCCGCTCGACACAGACCTCGGCGCACGTGACGACCCTGTTCGAGGTCGACATGTCGAAGGTCGTCGCGATGCGCGAGCGGCTGAAGAAGGAGTACGAGCACCAGCACGGCGTCAAGCTCACGTACCTGGCGTTCATCGCACGGGCGACGGTCGACGCGCTCCAGAGGTGGCCGTGGCTGAACTCCGAGCTCCGGGACAACCAGATCGTCGTCAAGCGCTACGTGAACCTCGGAATCGCCGTCGCGCTCGACGACGGCAAGGGCCTGATCGTCCCCGTGATCAGGCATGCCGAGGAGAAGAACCTGCTCGGGATCGCGCGCGCGATCCAGGACCTCGCCGATCGAGCCCGGTCGAAGAAGCTCGTGCCCGACGAGGTCCAGAGCGGCACCTTCACGATCACGAACCCCGGCGGCTTCGGGGCGATCGCGGGAACGCCGATCATCAACCAGCCGCAGGTTGCGATCCTCGATGTCGAGGCGATCGTGAAGCGCCCCGTGGTGGTGACCGACGAGCACGGGAACGACGCGATCGGGATCCGTCCGATCATGAACCTCTCGCTCTCCTACGACCACCGGCTCGTCGACGGCGCGTACGCCGCGCCGTTCATGCGCGACCTGAAGACGAGCCTCGAGACCTGGGACGAGGACGCGTACTGAGCGGGCACGGCGCGAGGTAGGGTGAGCGCGTGGCGACCAGCCCCGCCTACCTCCTGAACCTCGGCGTCACACCGTACCGGCAGACCCTCGAGCTGCAGCGCTCGCTCGCCGCCGCCGTCTCCCAGGGCGCGATCCCCGACACGGTCGTCCTGCTCGAGCATCCACCGACGGTGACGCTCGGGCGCCGCTCGGAGACCCGCGAGCTCCACGTTCCGGACGGGGCGGAGGTCGAGATCGTCGAGACGAACAGGGGCGGCCGCTCGACCTACCACGCTCCGGGCCAGCTCGTCTGCTACCCGATCCTCGACCTGAAGCGCCACGGCAAGGACGTGCGCCGGTACTGCCGCGACCTCGAGGAGGCCGTGATCCGCGCGGTCGAGCCCTTCGGCCTGCGGGCCGAGCGGATCGACGGCCTGACAGGGGTCTGGCTGCGGGAGCCCGATCGTAAGCTCGCCTCGCTCGGCGTGCACCTCGCCCGCTGGATCTCGACGCACGGCTACGCGCTCAACGTCGACCTCGACCCGGCCCCGTTCACCGAGTGGATCACCGCCTGCGGGCTCGAGGATGCCGCCTTCACGACGATGGCCCGCGAGCTTGGCCGGCCCGTCGCAGTCGACGAGGTCAGGCCGGCTGCCGCGGCCGCGCTCGCCGAGGTGTTCGCCCTCGCGCTCGAGGAGCTGCCGGCAGACGGTGACGCGGGGCTCTGGCCCCAGCCGCGCCACGTCGCGATGGGCGAGCCCGCGCCGACGCGCTAGACGATCGGGCCGTAGAGGATCGTCGACTCGGCGACGTACTCCGCCCACTCGGTGAGCAACGCCTCGAGCTCGGCATTCCCGTCGAGGCCCTGCCGGTACTCCTCGAGCGACGTGACGTCGATTACCTCGAGGTACCGGCACGGCGACGGCTCGTCGCTGTTCAGACGGCCGTCGATCCTCGTGACCTCGTAGCGCACGATCGCCGGCTGACGGCGGGCGATCGGATAGTCCACCCGGCGGATCCAGTCCTCGTACGCGAGCGGATCGACGCCCTCCTTCAGCGTGTTGAGAAAGAACACTCGCTCGGCCATCTCCGCTCCTCTCAGAGTCTCGGGAACACCTCGGTTGCGAGCAGCCTCGCCACGCCGTCCGCCTGCTCGAGCGGAAACAGCCAGAGTCCGACCGAGTCCGAGCCTGCTGCGAGCAGGGCGCGTAGCCGGTCGGCGCACTCCTCCGGGTCGCCGGCAACCGCGAGGTCGTCGATCCAGTGCTCGGGCAGCTCGCGTGCGAGCTCGGCCGCGTCGCAGCGCGAGACGAGCTCCTGCAGCTCGGCGTCGATCCCGTAGATCTGCGAGAGCGCGTTGTCGGGCATCGCGTGGAGGTAGAACGCGACGAGGTCTCGCACCGCATCGCGCGCCCGGCGGCCGTCGGCAGCGACCGAGCAGAGCGCATACGTGACGATCCTGTGCGCGGCCGGGTCTCGCCCGGCGGCGAGGGCCGCCTCCGTGACCACCCCGCGCGCCCAGCGCACGTAGTCCGTGCCCGCGACGGCGGACAGCACCGTCCCGTCGGCGAGCCCCCCGGACAGGCGCAGGCCCTTCTCGTTCACGACCCCCAGATAGATGGGCACGCGCTCGCCCGGCGTGTGGGTCAGCTCGACCCCGTCGAACGTGAACGTCCTTCCCGTCTCGGTGACCGTCTCGCCGTCGAGCAGGCGGCGGAGCGCGACGACGCACTCCCGCAGCGCCCCGAGCGGCGAGGCGGGTCGGAGCCCCATCTGATCGAGCCAGGCGGGAACGCCGAGCCCGACCCCGGCCCACACCCGCCCGGGGTACAGGCGCGACATCGTCGCGAGCTCCATCGCATGGAGCGCAGGGTGCCGGGTGACCGCCGACGCGATCCCGACCCCGACCGGGAGCCGTGCCGTCGCAGCGAGCGCGGCCGTGACACCCGACATGGCGCCGCCGAAGAAGCAGTCCTCCGAGAACCACAGCTCCGCGAAGCCGAGCTCCTCCGCGAGCCGGGCGGCGGCGGGGATCCGCTCCGGCGGCATGTGGCTGCCGAGGACGAGGCCGATCGGTGGCGCGCCGTTGGTCATGTGCCCCCTGCTAACGGACATGGATGACGAGGTTTCCAGCGGTGTCGACCTCGAGCGTCTGACGCGGGTGGACGAGCGCCGTCGAGGACGGCTCCTCGACGATCGCCGGCCCCTCGGTCGTGAATCCGGGCGGGAGCTCGTCGCGCTCGAAGACCGGCGCCTCGTGCACTCCGTCGACGTCGAAGTCGACGACCCGCCGGCCCTTGGGTCGCGCTGCTCCTCGGTCTCGCGCAGCCGCGAAGGCGGGACGCGGCAGGCGCAGGTACGTGGCGAGGTGGAAGGTCACGAGCTCGCACGGGGCGCCCGGAAGTTGGAACGTGTACGCGCGCTCGTGCTCGGTGTGGAATCGCGCCTCGACCTCCTCGATCCCGGCCCCGGGCGGTACCGGCACCCGCACGGCATGCTCCTGGCCCCGGTAGCGCATGTCGGCCGAGCGAACGTGCTCGAGCGCCGTCACCCGGTCCCCGTTCGGGGCGAGGCGCCGCTCCGCCTCCTGCTCGAGCTCCGCGAAGACGGCCTCGAGCTCTGCGTCTCCCAGCTCGGCGAGGGACACGATCCTCGTGCGGCCGAGGTCGAGCCGCGGGTCGGTCATCAGCATTCCCCACGCGCTGAAGACGCCGCAGTTTCGCGGCACGAGCACCTGGGCGGCGCCGAGCTCCGACGCGAGCGCCGCCGCGTGCATCGCTCCACCGCCGCCCCCGGCCACGAGAACGAAGTCGCGGGGGTCGTATCCACGTCGAACGGAGACGAGCTTCAGGGCGTTGATCATGTTCGCGTTCACGAGCCGGATGATCCCGTTCGCGACCTCCGCCACGGACGCCCCCGTCGCCTCGGCGAATCGCGCCGCGGCTTCCCGCGCGAGCTCGGGGAACACGCGGAGCTCTCCACCGAGCAGGTACTCCGGGTTGAGCACTCCCGCGAGCAGCTTCGCGTCGGTGACCGTGAGCTCGGTGCCGCCCCTGCCGTAACAGGCCGGCCCGGGGTCGGCGCCGGCGCTGCGAGGGCCGACCCGCAGGGCACCCCCGTCGTCGATCCAGGCGATGCTCCCGCCGCCCGCCCCGATCTCCACGACGTCGATGACGGGAACGAGCACCGGGTAGCCCGCGAAGTCCGGTCGCCATTCGAGCCGGTACTGCGTCGTCGTCTTCGGTACACCGCCCTCGATCAGGCTGCACTTGGCGGTCGTCCCGCCGATGTCGAGGTAGATCGCCTCGGGCCTCCCGGCCTCGGACGCCACGGCGGCCGCGCCGATGATTCCCGCGGCCGGGCCCGACTCGATCAGGCTGATCGGCCGGACCGACGCCGCCTCGAGGGTCGCCGTTCCCCCGTTCGACTGCATGAGGTGGATGTCGCCGCGAAGGCCCCTGTCCAGGAGCGCGCCGGACAGATCCCGCAGGTACGCGCTCGTGCCGGGCTGGACGTAGGCATTGAGCACGGCGGTGCTGCTTCGCTCGTACTCGCGCCACTCGCGCGTCAGGTCCGACGAGATCGTGATCGGAACTCCGGGCAGACGCTCCTCCAGATGCCGGCGGCAGAGGCGTTCGTGGTCGGGGCGCGCATAGGAGTGGAGGAAACACACGGCGAGCGCTTCGAGTCCCTCTCGCCGGCAGGCCTCGACAATCCCGTCGAGGTCTGCAAGCTCGAGGGGTCGCAGGACCTCACCAGCGCGGTCGACCCGCTCGCGCACCTCGAAACGGTGGCGGCGCCGCACGAACGGCACCGGCTTGCGCGAGCGCAGGTTGTACATGTCGGGGCGATTGCCGCGCGCGATCTCGAGCACGTCGCGGAAGCCCGCCGTGGTCACGAGCCCCGTCAGCACGCCCGTTCGCTCGGTGATCGCGTTGATCACGACCGTCGTCCCGTGGACGAAGGCCGAGACGTCGTCGAGCGGGGCGTCACCGAGCGCGTCGAGAACCCCGCGGGCAAATGCCGGAGGCGTCGTCAGGCGCTTGACGACGGTCAGCTCGCCGCTCTCCTCGTCGACGCCGACGAGGTCGGTGAACGTCCCGCCGATGTCGGTCGCGATCCGCCTGCTCACCGCCCGCTCCGCTCCCTCCGGGTCGCCTCGAGGTCGAGGCGGAGGTCGGGCCCGATCACGACGCCGTAGTCGGCGAGTGCCTGCGGAGGCGAGAGGTAGCCGTCGAGCACGTCGGCGAGCACCCGCTCGGGGTCGCGCTCGAGCGGATCGCCGTACCCGCCGCCGGCGCCCGTGAAAACCGTCACCAGATCGCCGGCCTCGAGGGGGACATGCGCGACGCGTCCCGTGCGCAGTCTCAGCTTCCCGGCGCGCCGGTACTCGAGGAAGTTGTGCGTCCCGGGCCGTCCGCCCGCAAGGCCCCAGGGGCGTCGGCGCCAGCCGCCCATGCTCCCGTACCCGGACGCCGCTGCGGCCTCCTCGAGGACCTGGTACTCGCGGACGATGCCGAATCCTCCCCGGTTGGTGCCGGCACCGCCGCCCCCGTCCGTGTTCAGCGCGTAGCGCTCGACGAGCACGGGGAACCGCGTCTCGACGACCTCGACCGGGTAGTTGTACGTGTCCCCGTCGGTGGTCGCGATCAGCGCGCTCTCGCCGTCGCCGTCGTGATCCGCACCCCACCCGCCGACGTTCGGCTCCGCGTGGACGAACAGCGTGCCGTCCCGCGTGTCCGTTCCGACGATGTAGGAGACCGAGAGGCTCGTGTAGCTGCCGGCACCGAGCCGTCCCGGGACGGCCGGAGCGAGAGCCTTCCAGACCAGCTCGCTCGCGAAGGCCGCGCCCTCGTAGTACCAGCCGGTGGGTGACGGCGACTCGGCCGAGAACACCGTGCCCGGTGGGATCACGATCGTGACCGGCCGGAAGAAGCCGTCGTTGCTGCGGGCCTCCGGGCTCGTGATCGCGCGGATCACCGTCTTGCACGCCGAGTGGAGCGCTCCGGTCGTGCAGTTGATCGGGCCGCGCGCGGCCTGCGCACACCCCGTGAAGTCGATCGAGAGCTCCTCGTCGGAGACGGTCACGGTGACCTCGATCGGGATGTCGTCCTCGGTGAGGCCGTCGCCGTCGATCGCATCCTCCGCCCGGTAGACGCCGTTCGGAATCCGCGCGAGCTCGGCCCGCGCGATGCGCTCGCCGTGGTCGAGCGTCGCCTCGAAGGCCTCCTGCACCGCGCCGAGCCCGTACCGGCTGCACGCCTCCCGCACCCGGGTCTCCCCGATCGTGACGGCGGCGACGCCCGCGTTCAGGTCACCAATCGCGAGCTCGGGCAGCCGGACGTTCGCCCGGACGAGATCGACGACCGTCTGGGCGAGGGAGCCCGCCTCGTACACGCGCACGCACGGGAGCTGGAGGCCCTCCTGGAAGATCTCGGTCGCGTCCGGCCCGATGCTCCCGGGCACCTTGCCGCCGATCTCGATCCAGTGCGTGACCGACACCGAGAACGCGACGACGGCCTCACCCGCGAACACGGGCTTGACGAGGCAGACGTCGCAGGTGTGCGTGCCGCCGTCGTACGGGACGTTCGTGGCAAACACGTCGCCCGGCCGCATCCCGACGAGCCCGAACTTCTCGATCACGCTTCGTACCTGCGGGCCGAACGTCCCGGTGAAGAGCGTCAGCCCGTTCGCCTGCGCGATCACCTGGCCGCGCTCGTCCGTCAGCCCGCAGGCGAAGTCGAGCACCTCGTAGACGATCGGGCTCATGCTCGTGCGGGCGAGGACGACCCCCATCTCGTCCGCGGCCGCGGCGAGCTTGTCCTTGACGATCTCGAGCGTGAATGCGTCCGCCAAGTGGCGCAGTCTAGAGCCTCGCCCTCGTAAGATGACCCGGTGGCACCCGAGGCACCTTCCGTACCGGTCGGGGAGCGGCCGCGGCGGCCGGAATGGATGAAGGTCCGTGCTCCGGCGGCCGATTCGCGCTTCGCCGAGGTGAAGGGCCTGATTCGCAGCCACGGGCTGCACACGATCTGTGAGGAAGCCCGCTGCCCCAACATCTCGGAGTGCTGGGGGCGCGGTACCGCCACCTACCAGATCCTCGGAGACACGTGCACGCGGGCGTGCCGGTACTGCTACGTGCACTCGGGCAAGCCGGACGGCCCTCCCGACCCGCTCGAGCCGCTGCGGGTGGCCCAGAGCGCGAGGCAGATGGCCCTCTCACACGTCGTCGTCACCTCGGTCGACCGCGATGATCTCCCGGATCGCGGTGCCGGCCACTTCGCGGCCACCATCCGCGCGCTGAAGGCGAAGCTGCCCGATGCGTCCGTCGAGGTGCTGACACCGGACTTCCTCGACGTCGAGGAGGCGGCCCTCGAGACGGTGCTCGCGGAGCGCCCGGACGTCTTCAACCACAACATCGAGACGGTCCGGCGCCTCCACCCGCGGATGCGAGGCTCGAAGGCATCGTACGACCGGGCGCTGTGGCTGCTCCGCCGCGCGAAGGACGTCGCCGGCTACCCGGTGCTGACGAAGTCGGGGATCATCGTCGGGCTCGGGGAGCGCAACGACGAGGTGCTCGAGACGCTGCGAGACCTGCGCGCCCACGGCGTGGACGTGGTCACGATCGGCCAGTACCTGCAACCGTCCCCGAAGCACGCGCCGATCGACCGCTGGGTACATCCGGACGAGTTCCGCACGTTTCGTGAGGAGGGCGAGCGCATGGGCTTCGGGTCGGTGTTCTCGGGCCCGCTCGTCCGCTCGTCCTACCGCGCCGAAGAGCAGCGCCACGCGGCCGGCGGCTGAGCGGCCCCCGCGGCTGACGGCCCCCGCGGCTGACGGCCCGGCTCGGCCGGGCCGGACCCGCGTAGGAGCCGGGCGAAGCCCGGCGGTTACGGTCTACCCGCGGTCATGCGGTGGACCCGGATCAGGGCGGGATGAGATCCCGCCCCTACAACCGACCCCGCCCCTCCCGCGCACGACCCCGCCAACCCCGCGACCCCGCCCTTCCCGCGCGCGCGACCACGCCGACCCGCCAACCACGCGACTCCGCCAACCCCCGTAGGGGTCGGATCTCATCCGACCCGGCCGGGCGAAGCCCGGCTCCCACCGCGCCGGCCAGACGACCACCCGCCGGGATCGAACGGCGCCGGCCCCGGACGATCCCACCACGCCATCGCGTGGTAGACGAGCACCTGGGATCTCGCCGTCGAGCGGCCTACGGCCGCTCGCGGGCGGGATGAGATCCCGCCCCTACAGCCAACCCCTTTCCCCGCCTCTCCAACCAACCCCCGTAGGGGTCGGATCTCATCCGACCCGGCCGGGGGAAGCCCGCCGGTCACCACGCCCGGCTGACGGCCCCTGGCCGGGGTCGCCAGGTGACCGCGGCCTTCGGCCGCTCGTGCGCGGGTCCGGCCCGGCCGAGCCGGGCCGTCAGCCGCGGAGGCTAGACGATCCCACCACGCGCCATCGCGTGGTAGTCGAGCGCCTTGTCGAGCACCTCGTCGGAGACGCCCTGCTCGCGCGCGACCTCGCGCAGCGAACGCCCGGAGGCGGACGCCTCCTTGACGATCTCCGACGCGGCGTCGTAGCCGATGTAGGGGTTCAGCGCCGTCGCGGCCGACAGCGTGAGCTCGGCGTAGCGCTCGCACTGCTCGCGGTTCGCCGCGATGCCGTCGACACACTTCGTGGCGAGCAGCCGTGAGGCGCTCGCGAGCAGCTTGATCGACTGCAACAGGTTCCGCGCCATGAGCGGCACGAACACGTTCAGCTCGAAGTGGCCCTGCATGGCGCCGACCGCGATCGCCTGATCGTTGCCGATCACCTGCGCCGCGACCTGGGTCACGACCTCCGGGATCACCGGGTTCACCTTCCCCGGCATGATCGAGCTGCCCTTTTGGAGCTCCGGCAGGAACAGCTCGCCGAGGCCGGCGCGCGGCCCGGAGCCCATGAGCCGGAGGTCGTTCGCGATCTTCGTGAGCGACACGGCGACGGTCTTCAGCGCTCCGGACGCCTCGACGAGCCCGTCGCGTGCAGCCTGGGCCTCGAACGGGTCGGCGGGCGGATTGATGCCGAGCCCCGAGGCGGCTGCCAGCCCCGACCGCACCTTCGCCGCGAACTCCGGGTGGGTGTTGAGGCCCGTTCCGGTGGCCGTGCCGCCGAGCGGGATCCGGCCGAGGCGCTCGAGCGTCGATTCGACCCGCTCGACCCCCTGGCCGACCTGTGCCGCATACCCCGAGAACTCCTGGCCGAGCGTGACGGGAACGGCGTCCATCAGGTGCGTCCGGCCCGACTTCACGATCCCGTCGAACTCGCGGGCCTTCGTCGCGAGGGACTCGGCGAGCCCGCGGAGCGCCGGCAGGAGGTCGTGGACGGTCTCGTCGAGCGCCGCGAGATGCACGGCGGACGGGAACACGTCGTTCGAGGACTGCCCCATGTTCACGTGGTCGTTCGGGTGGATGCCGTCGCCGGCGAGCGCCGCGATCACCTCGTTCGCGTTCATGTTCGATGACGTTCCCGAGCCGGTCTGGAACACGTCGATCGGGAACTGATCGTCGAACCCGCCGGCCGCGATCCGGTCGGCCGCGGCGGCGATCCGCTCGGCCTTCTCACCCTCGAGCAGGCCGAGCTCGGCGTTCACGCGCGCGGCCTCGGCCTTGATCCTCGCCAGCCAGCGTGCGACGGGCACCGGGATCGGCTCTCCGGAGACCGGGAAGTTGTCGATCGCCTTGCGAGTCTCCCCGCCCCAGAGCTCCTGCGGTGTCGTCGCCTCGCCCACGGGTCGAGTCTATCCGCGCGCTCGCAGTCGAGGTAGAGTCAAGCGCTCAGAAGCGGTGCTTCATGCTCGGAGAGACTGCATCCACCGGAATCAGCGAGCTCGATCTCGCGCTCGGAGGGCTCTACTGGGGCGACAACGTCGTCTGGGAGCTCGAGGAAGGCTGCCCGGTCGACCCCTTCTTCGAGTCTGTCGGCCGCTTCCACGCCACGTATCACAACGCAGGGTACGTCTGCCTCGCTTCCGACCCGGACGAGCTCGCCGAGAGGTATCCCGGGTTCGAGATCATCGACGCCCGGCCCGGCACCGCCCTCGCCCAGCCCGCTCCGCTCGTCAGCAGGATCCGGAGCCGCTGCAGCGCGAGTGAGCGCGACCTCCTGCTCTTCGACCCGCTCGATGCGATGGCCGAACGCTGGGGCCCTGAGACCGCGACGCAGTTCTTCACGCGGACGTGCCCGATGCTGCTCGAGCTCGGGGCGATCGCGTACTGGTCGTTCGTGCCTGCCGACCAGCCGACGTCGCTGCGGCGGGAGGTCGAGGAGATCACCCAGTGCGTGCTCGCCGCGGGTGACGGGCGCCTGCGGATCGCGAAGGCCGAGGGGCGCGCGTTCGGTGTGCAGGGCTCGGTGTTCAGGTACCGGATCGAGGTCGACGAGGTCGTGATGGAGCCTGCCCCCGTCGCCGCGCGCCTCGGCGCGGCGCTCCGCGCTGTCAGGCTCCAGCGGCACCTCTCCCAGAGTGAGCTCGCGCGGCTCGCCGGGGTCTCGCCGAGCGCCGTGTCGCAGGCCGAGCGTGGGCAGCGCGGGCTCTCGCTCGAAACCCTTCTCGACTTGACCTCGCGGCTCAACCTCACACTCGACGAGCTGCTCCGGGGCGAGGTGGCGCCGGGCTACCGGCTCGCCCGAAGGAACGAGCCCAGCCGGCGTGCGGACGGAAAGCCGCTCCCCCTCCTGGACGACCCGCACACCGGCGTTCGCGCCTACCTCATGACCCTTCCACCGAACGGCTCGGGCGAGCTCGGCTTCGCCCACAAGGGCGTCGAGGTCGTCGCCGTGTCGAACGGGCTCGTCCAGGTCATCCTCCCGACGGGGCGCCCGGTGCTCCGGCGTGGCGAGGCGCTGCTCGCGGAGCGCAGCGAGATCACCGCCTGTCGCAACCTGACCGACGAGGAAGCGACGCTGTTCTGGATCCTCCGCGACGAGACCGGCGAGCGCCAGACCGCCCGCCCGGTCTAGCAAGGGGCCGAAGGCCCCGCGCAGGCGGCCAAGCCGCTGCGTATCCCTCCGCGCCCCAGCGCAGATCGCGGAAGCCGGACGGGCGCAAGAGCCGGGCGGGATGAGATCCCGCCCCTCATATGGGAGTGGTTTTGTCAACGGTCCAGGCCGCGTCACCCCCGGGGTGGGGGTGAGTGGCTGCTCGGGTGGGCGTCGGGCGCGGCGGCGACGGTGGCTTGCGGTCAGTCTCACGATGCGGGGGTTGGTTACCCCAGTGCCCTGGTTGCGTCGCCGGGCGTGCGCTGTCTACGAGCGGGCGTGGCCGCTGGGGCTGCCCATAGGGGCATCGCGCGTGCCTGGCGGCTTTGGCCTGCGCCCGCCCGAGCAGGCGGCGGTGTTGTCGGGGTCATTCGGCCACGGCGGCGGCCCAGAGGAAGCAGGCGAGCCTCGCGGGCGGCGGCGATGGTGGCGACGTTGGCGGGCTTGCCGCGGGCGCGCAGGCGCGCGTGGAGGCGGTAGAGGCGGTGCTGGGCGCGCCAGGCGATCCGGAGCACCTGGGCCGGCTGGTCGTGCTGGCGGGCGGCGAGCGCCGCCCTGACCGCGGGCTGGCGCAGGTAGTGCCAGGCGGCCTCGACAAGCAGACGGCGGGCGTAGCCGGAGCCGGTCTTGCGATCGCTCCCTCGACTCTGCGCTCCCGGACTGGTCGAGCGCGTGCCGAGCCCAAGCCAGGAAGCGAGCCGAGGGCTGCGGAAACGGCAGTCACCGATCTCGAGCGTGAGCGCGAAGGCGCTCAGCGTGTCGATGCCGCGAAAGCAGCGCAGCCGCGCCACCGTCGACCGCCACTCGCCCTCGACGGCAAGCCGGGAGACGCTCATCGAGCGCCCGCCTGCGCGCCACCAGCCCCTCAACGGCAGCGAGCGCGTCGAGGTAGGCAAGCTCGGCAGCCGGCTCTTCGAAGCGCTGGCGGCTGAGCCAGTCACGGTGGCGCTGTGTCCAGGTGTTCGGGTGCGGGTAGAGCCGCCCGTGCAGAAGCAACAGCTTCGAGACCCGATGGCGAGAGCGCATCAGTCAAAGCGCACCTTGCTCCCGGGCCCGGCAGAGATGACGGGCCGCCTCGTAGCTCGCGCTCGGCACAGCCACAAACGCAAGCTGCCCAGCCAAGAGCAGCCGCGCAAGCAGCTCAGCGTCCTTGCGATCGGTCTTGACCCGACCGCCCGGCGCCCGCGGCGTCTTCGACGGCGCCACCACCTCAACGCGCACACCCGCGGCCTCAGCCGCCCGAAACAGCGAAAACCCGGTCGGCCCGGCCTCATAACAAGCCCGCACCGGCCCAGGCAACGTCCCCAGCCACCCGACCACCTCCACAGCCAGCGCCGAACCGAGCCCGGCGCAACTCACCGCTCACCACATCGACCGCTGCCGCATGCGTCGAGCGAGCATGGACATCCAGCCCCACGTACGTCATCGTTGCCACCACGGCCCTGACCCTCCTTTCGGTGCACGGGGCGAAGCCGAGCCCGTCCCCGGCCAGACAACCCCGGAACTGCCACCAGAGGGTCCGGCCCAGACCGGACAACGGCCAATCCGCATAGGGTCTACACCAGGTCTGCCCGCGACCACGAAGCCACAACCGACGGGTCGGTTCCCAGTTCCGCCCCCACACCCGGTCTGCCCGCGAGCGCAAAGCCACCGGCGGGCAGGCTCCCGATTCTCCCTACACCCGGTTGCGCGCAGCCAGCCCTCAGCCGCCGGCCGCTGCGAGCAGCTCGTCCCAGCTCACGAGCTTCACCCTCGGTCGACCGCAGGCCTCGCCGAGGCTGCGCTCGGCGGCGTCGATCGCTTCCCAGCCCGCATACGTGACGACCTGTGCCCCACGCTCGGCGAGCAGCGCGTCGACGGCCTCGGCTCCGCCGCCCTCGCGGGGCGGGAGCGCCCCCGACCGGGCGTCCTCGAGCAGGAGCGCGACCGTCTCGTGGGCGTCCTTCTTGTTCGTCCCGATGATCCCGGTGGGCCCGCGCTTGATCCACCCCGCGCAGTAGACCCCCGGGACCTGCTCCCCCCGATCGTCGACGACGCGGCCGCCGCGGTTTGCGAGCGTCGCACGAGCGGCGTCGAACGGGACCCCGGGAACCGGTACGCCCATGTAGCCCACGCTGCGCAGGACGATCCCGCACGGGATGACCTCCCGCTCGTCCGTCGCCACCGCTCTCACCCGTCCGTCGCCGTCGGCGACGAGGGTGTTACGGGCCACCTCGATCCCTTCGACCCGGTCGGAGCCGACGATCGCGACGGGCGAGACCCGGAAGCGCAGGCGCAGCGTTCGGCGCTTGCCCGCGGGAGCGCGCCCCGCGTACCCGCGCATGACCTCGAGGTTCCGGGCGACCGTGGTGTCGGAGAGCGCGGCGTCGCTCGCCGGCTCGAGCTCGAGCTCCGCCGGGTCGACGGCGATGTCCGTGTCGGCGAGCTCCCCGAGCTCCTGCAGCTCCGGGGTCGTGAACGACGCCTCGGCGGGGCCACGGCGGCCGAGAACGACGATCTCCTCGATCGGGCTCGCGAGGATCGCCGCGATCGCCGCGTCCGTCGTGTCGGTGGGGGCCAGCTCCTCGTCGGCGAGCGCGAGCATTCTCGCCACGTCGACCGCAACGTTGCCGTTCCCGATCACGACCGCCCGGCGGCAGGAGAGGTCGAACTCACAGCCCTGGAAGTCCGGGTGGCCGTTGTACCAGGCCACGAACGCGGTCGCGGGCCACGAGCCGGGGAGATCCTCGCCCGGGATTCCCATGCGCCGGTCGGTCTGTGCGCCGACCGCGTAGACGACGGCGTCGTAGAGCCGGACGAGATCGTCGTGGTGGAGGTCCCGGCCGGCCTCGACGTTGCCGAGGAACCGGAACCCCGGCCGCGCGGCGATCTTCTCGAACACGCGCGAGACGGTCTTGATGTTCGGGTGGTCCGGTGCGACGCCGAGCCGGACGAGCCCCCACGGAGTCGGGAGCCGCTCGATCAGGTCGACCTCGACCGGCGGATCCGCGGCGAGCATCTGGCCGGCGGCGTAGAAGCCCGCGGGGCCGGAGCCGACGACGGCGACACGGAGCGGCCGGTCGGCGGTCATCGGGTGTGACTCGGGGCCGCTAGTGGCTGCAGCCGCTGCCGCAGCCGCCGCCGGCATGCGTCGGGACGGCCTCGCCCTCGGCGACGTCCTCACGCGCCTGGAAGGACGAGCCGCAGCCGCAGGCCGCGACGACGTTCGGGTTCTCGATCGAGAACCCGCCGCCCATGAGCGCGTCGACGTAGTCGATCTCGGAGCCGAGCAGGTAGGGGGCGCTGGAGGGGTCGACGACGATCCGGACGCCCTGCGACTCCGATTCGTTGTCGCCGTCCTGCGGCCCGCGGTCGAAGCCGAGCGCGTACTGGAAGCCGGAACAGCCGCCGCCCTGGATCGCGATTCGAAGCACCTCGGCCTCGCCGGCCGGCTCCTCGCTCGCCAGCTCCTTGAACTTCTCCGCGGCGCGTTCGGTCAGGTTCACCATCTCATCTCCTCCTTCGCACGGATTCTATCAACACGCCCGCACGGGTCCCGCGCGGGCCGCGCATGTAACAGGCGACGTCCACGCGGAGAGCGCGCTGTTCTGCGCGTTTGCTCCTCCTGCCGGTATCAGCTTGTGCGGTTAGCATGGCGAGTGCCACATGCTCGACGACTATCTCCCGATCCTGATCTACGCCCTGATGGCGCTCGCGATCCCGGCGTCGATGCTCGTCATGTCGATCGTGTTCGCGTCGCGGCCGCGCCGCCGAACGAGAGCCCGGTTCACGCCCTTCGAGTCGGGTGTCTCGACCGGCCCTCCGCCGCAGCAGCGCTTCACCGTGAGCTTCTACCTGACGGCGATGCTCTTCATCGTCTTCGACATCGAGATCGTGTTCCTGTACCCCGTCGCGGTCGTCCTCGACACCGTCGGCTGGTTCGCGGTCGCCGAGTTCGGGTTCTTCATCGCGATCCTCGTGCTCGCGTACGTCTACATCTGGAAGAAGGGCGCGCTCGAATGGCGCCGGTGAAGGCAAGGGCTTCGAAGAAGGGGGCCCGCGGAGGAAACCAGGTTTCCCCCGCGCGAAAGAAGGGCGCGCTCGAATGGCGCCGGTGAAGCGGAGCCTCGCCGAGCGGGGGCTCTCCTCCGAGCGGGTGCTGATGCTCCGGAAGGGCCCCGGCGCCTTCGAGCAGGAGCTCGAGTCGCTCGAGCAGCGGCTCATGCTGACGA
This sequence comes from Gaiellales bacterium, assembly GCA_046330455.1. Taxonomy (GTDB): domain Bacteria; phylum Actinomycetota; class Thermoleophilia; order Gaiellales; family Gaiellaceae; genus CAVQXR01. Next base: position 162,821 of record JAXLSU010000003.1, on the reverse strand, counting down.
CGCTCGAGAAGGCCGTGAGCTGGGCGCAGACGAAGTCGATGTGGCCGGATACGTTCGGGCTCGCCTGCTGTGCGATCGAGATGATGTCGATCGTCTCCGCCCGCTACGACATCGCGCGGTTCGGGATGGAAGCGTTCCGGGCGTCGCCGCGCCAGGCCGACCTGCTGATCGTCTCCGGCCGCGTGTCGCACAAGATGGCCGCACCGCTGCGCCAGATCTACGACCAGATGCTGGAGCCGAAGTGGGTGATCGCGATGGGCGCCTGCGCCAGCTCGGGCGGGATGTTCAACAACTACGCGGTCCTGCAGGGGGTCGACAAGGTCACGCCGGTCGACATCTACGTTCCGGGCTGCCCGCCTCGCCCCGAGGCGCTGATCGAGGGCATCGTGCGGCTCCACGAGAAGATCCGCGCCGGGATCCCGCCCGCCTACGAGACCCGCAGCGTCGGCGTATGAGCTACGAGGGCACACCCGGGTTTCGCCTCGCGAAAGAGGCTCACGGCGAGACGACGATCGTCGTCGAGCGGGACAGCCTGCTCGAGGCCGCCCGTCACCTGCGCGACGCGCGGGGCTTCAACTTCCTCGCCGACGTGACGAGCGCCGACTACCTCGGCTGGGGCGAGACCGACATCGCCGGCTACTGGGGGAACGTCCGCGGGCGCGACCTGAACGCGCCCGGCACGGCCGGCATGGCGAGAAGCGCCGAGCCGAAGGAGAAGCGCTTCGCCGTCTCGTACCACCTGCTCGCGCTCCGTTCCGACCCGGCCCGCGTACGGCTCCAGGTCTGGGTGGACGACGGCGAGCCCGTTCACAGCGTCGTCGGGATCTGGCCGACCGCCGACTGGCACGAGCGCGAGGTCTACGACCTGATGGGAATTCCCTTCGCGGGTCACCCGAACCTCGAGCGGATCCTGATGTCCGAGGACTGGGAGGGACATCCGCTCCGCAAGGACTACCCGATCGGCGGCGAGCCGGTCCGGTTCTCGGAGCAGGACTGAGGCCGTCGATGGCAGTCTCGCAGCACAGCCCGTTCGCCACCGATCTCGTGGGCGGCCGGCCGATCTACGAGGGCTCGCGGATCCCGCAGCCGATCCCGTCGATCCTCCTCGTGCCCGAGGAGCTTCGCGACGCCGACGACGTCCTCACGGTGAACTTCGGCCCGAACCACCCCTCGACCCATGGCGTGCTCCGCCTCGTCGTCGACCTCGACGGCGAGACCGTCGTCGGCGTCCGTGCGGTCATCGGCTACCTGCACACGGGGTTCGAGAAGAACATGGAGCAGAAGTCGTACTGGAAGGCGATCACGTACGCGCCCCGGATGGACTACCTGAGCTTCCAGGCGCAGGAGCTCTGCTTCGTGATGGCGATCGAGAAGCTGCTCGGAATCGAGGTGCCGCCGAAGGCGGTCTGGATGCGGACGCTCCTCGCCGAGCTCGTGCGCATCCACTCCCATCTCGTCTGGCTCGGAACGACCGGCCTCGAGCTGGGGGCGATCTCGATCTTCTGGTACTGCTTCCGCGAGCGCGACCTCGTCCTCGACCTCATGGAGATGGTCGCAGGGGTCCGCATGCACACGCGCTACTTCCAGGCGGGCGGGCTCGCCGAGGACGTGCCGACCGGCTTCGCGAAGGAGTGCCGCAAGCTCGCCGACGTGATGCCGCGCAGGGTCGACGAGTACGAGTCGCTGTTCGACCAGAACCTGATCTTCCTGGAGCGAACGAAGGGCGTCGGCCTGCTGTCGGCCGAGGACGCGATCGCCCTCGGCCAGTCCGGGCCGATGCTGCGCGCCTCCGGCGTCGACTGGGACCTTCGCAAGCGCGAGCCGTATCTCGCCTATCCGGAGCTCGACTTCGACGTTCCCGTGTACCCGGAGGGTGACGTCTATGCCCGGTACAAGGTGCACATGGACGAGATGCGCCAGTCGGTGCGGATCATCCAGCAGTGTCTCGACGGGATGCCCGAGGGCGCATGGATCGCCGACGACCGGAAGGTCGTGCTCCCCCCGCGCGAGGAGCTCCACACCTCGATGGAGAGCCTGATCCACCACTTCAAGCTCGTGACCGAGGGCTACCGGGTCCCGGAGGGCGAGATCTACCTGCCGATCGAGTCCGCCCGCGGTGAGCTCGGCTGCTACCTCGTCTCCGACGGTGGTCCCCGGCCGTGGCGCGTCCACTTCCGCGCCCCCTCGTTCGTCGCGCTCCAGGCGCTCGGCGCCTGCCTCGACAACTCGCTGATCGCCGACATGATCGCGGTCGCCGCCTCCCTCGACCCGGTGATGGGCGATGTCGACCGGTGACGGACCCGTGACCGATCTCTACGACGAGATCCAGGTCGTCGCCGACCGGTATCCGGTCCGGCGGTCGGCGGTGATCCCGGCGCTGCGGCTCGCCCAGGAGCGCTACGGGTGGCTGCCGCCGCAGGCGTTCCGCGAGGTGGCCGAGGCGCTCGAGCTGACCCCCGCCTACTGCCAGGCGGTGGCGAGCTTCTACGACATGTTCCACCTCGAGCCCGTCGGTCGCCACCTGGTCGAGGTCTGCACGAACGTCTCCTGCGCGCTCACCGGCGCCCAGCAGACGCTCGAGGCGTTCGAGCGGGAGCTCGGCATCCACGCCGGGGAGACGACCGGCGGCGGCGAGGTCACGCTCCGGACGATCGAGTGCGCCGGCGGCTGCAGCCAGGCTCCCATCGTCGCGATCGACCATCGCTATCGCGAGTCCGTCGAGGCCGGGGACGTTCCGGCGATCGTCGACGAGCTGCTCGGGCGGGGCGCGCGCACGGACGGGCCCACCGCCATGGAGGGCGACTGACGATGCCGATCCGGCAGGTTCTCTTCGAGCACGCCGATGACCACGACCTCACGCGGCTCTCCGAGTACGAGTCGGTCGGGGGCTACGTCTCGCTTCGCAAGGCGCTCCAGATGGAGCCGGTGCGCGTGATCGAGGAGCTGCTCGAGTCGGGTGTGCGCGGACGCGGGGGCGCCGGCTTCCCGATGGGCCGCAAGGCGAGCTTCATCCCGAAGCCTGAGCAGACGACGAGGCCCATCTACCTGTGCGTGAACGCCGACGAGTCCGAGCCCGGCACGTGCAAGGACCGCGAGATCCTCGACCGGCTCCCGCACGCGCTGATCGAGGGGATTCTCATCACCTGCTACGCGATCCAGGCGAAGGCCGCGTTCGTGTTCATCCGCGGCGAGTACCTCGCCGAGTACGAGATCCTTCGCGACGCGCTCGAGGAGGCGAGAAGCCGCGGGCTCGTGGGGAGCAACATCCTCGGCTCGGGCTTCTCGCTCACGATCGTGCTGCACCGCGGGGCGGGCGCCTACATCTGCGGTGAGGAGACCGGCCTGCTCGAGTCGCTCGAGGGCAAGCGCGGTCAGCCGCGCACGAAGCCTCCGTTTCCCGCCGTCGCCGGCCTCTACGCATCCCCGACGCTGATCAACAACGTCGAGACCGTCGCCACGGTTCCGAAGGTCCTCGAGCTGGGCGGGCGCCGCTATGCCGAGCTCGGCGTCGAGAACTCGACCGGGACGCGGCTGTTCTCGCTCTCGGGCAACGTGTCGCGGCCCGGCAACTACGAGCTCGAGCTCGGCACGAGCCTGCGCGAGCTCGTCTACGACATCGGCGGCGGCGTGCCCGACGGTCGCTCGCTCAAGGCCGTCATCCCGGGGGGCTCGTCCACGCCGATCCTCACGGCGGCCGAGATCGACACCCCGCTCGACTTCGACAGCATGGCGAAGGCCGGCTCCATGCTCGGCTCCGGCGCCGTGATCGTGATCGACGACCGCTGCTGCATGGTGCAGCTCGGCCTGCGGGTCGCGCAGTTCTACCAGCACGAGTCGTGCGGCAAGTGCACACCGTGTCGCGAGGGCGTGCCCTGGCAGGTGCAGATCGTCCGCCGGATCGAGGAGGGAACTGCCGCCCAGGGCGAGCTCGACCTGCTGCTGAACGTCTGCGACCGGATCCTCGGGCAGTGTCTCTGCCCGCTCGGCGACGCCTCCGCGATGGCCGTCGCGAGCTACGTGGCGAAGTTCCGCGAGGAGTACCAGCGCCACATCGACGAGGGCGGATGCCCGTTCGGCGGCGCCTCGAGCCTCGCCGCGGTCATGGCGCCGATCGACCAGCACCACGCCCACCTCCGCGCGACGATCGAGGTGCCCGCGTGACCGAGCTCGTCACCATCACGATCGACGGCCGCGAGCTCCAGGTGCCGCGCGGCACCGGCATGGTCGAGGCGGCGCTGTCCGCCGGGATCGAGATCCCCGTCTTCTGCTACGAGCCGCGCCTCGGCGCCCCGCTCGGCGCCTGCCGGATGTGCCTGTGCGAGGTGGAGGGGCTCCCGAAGCTCCAGGCCGCCTGCACCCTGACCGCCCAGGACGGCATGGTGCTCCGGACCGCGCAGGCGAGCGAGCGTGCCGCGTTCGGCCAGAACGCCGTGCTCGAGTTCATCCTGCTCAACCACCCGCTCGACTGCCCGGACTGCGACAAGGGCGGCGAGTGCCCGCTCCAGGACCTGACCTTCCGCTACGGGCCGGGCACGACACGGATGGTCTTCCCCAAGCGCACCTTCGACAAGCCGATCCCGATCTCACCGCTGATCGCGCTCGACCGCGAACGCTGCATCCTCTGCTACCGCTGCACCCGCTTCTCGGAAGGCGTCGCAGAGGACGGCCAGCTCGTCGCCGTCAATCGCAGCCGCCAGACCTACATCACGACCTTCGAGGACGAGCCGTACCGCACGCCCTTCAGCGGCAACGTCATCGAGCTCTGTCCCGTGGGCGCGCTGACCTCGACCGTCTACCGCTTCCGCGGCAGGCCGTGGGAGATCCAGAACGTCCCCACCGTCTGCGGGCTGTGCCCCGTCGGGTGCAACACGTGGGCGACGACGCGCGAGGGGAAGGTCGCCCGGATCCTCGGCCGCAACCATCCCGAGCTCGACGAGGGCTGGCTCTGCGACAAGGGCCGCTTCGCGCACGACCACCTTGCGGCCGGCGACCGGATCCGCAACCCGATCCTCCGTGTTCCCCTCAAGGGGCTCACGGACGTCACCTGGGAGCAGGCGCTCGACGCCGCCGAGGAGGCGCTGCGCGCGGCGGAGGGCGAGGTCGTCGTGGCCTTCTCCGGTGGAGAGACCGTCGAGCAGGCCGCGGCCGTCTCGCGGCTCGTGCTCGAGGGGCTCGGAACCGGCACCGCGCTTCTGCCCGACGACCCCGATCCAGCTCTCGACGCCTTCCGGGCCCCGCTCTCGGCGATCCGGTCGGCCGGGCTCTGCGCCGTGATCGGGGACGAGCCGGTCGTCGAGCGCGCACCACTCGTCGACCTCTGGCTGCGCGCCGCGCGGCGTGCCGGCGCCGAGGTCGTGACCGTCCACCCCGCCGGCACCGTGCCGGTCGCGCCGGGGTCGGCAGCGCGCGTCTGCGCCGAGCTGGCCGGGTCATCTCCCTCGGACGAGCTGCTGGCCCTGCACCGGAAGCTCCGGGAGGCGGAGCGCGTCGCGCTCGTCTGGTCGGAGGACGATCCGACCGGCGGTCGGCGGATCGCGGCGCTCGCGTCGGCGCTCGGGCTCGGCGAGGGCTCCGGCGTCTACTGGCTTCCACGCACGCCGAACGCCCACGGCGTCGCCCGGGCCTGGCACGCGGCGGGAGGCGGGCCGGCCGCCGCGCCCGCGGCAGACGCCGAGATCGGCGTCCTGATCGTCTCCGGGGACGAGGCCGTGACCGACCCGCGGGTGGTCGACCTCGCCGATCGCGCCCGCTTCGTGCTCACGACGTCGATGTTCATGAACGAGGTGACGGGCCAGTCCCACCTCGTCCTGCCCGGCACGAGCTACCTGGAGCGGGACGGGACGACGGTCAACCTCGAGGGACGCCCGCAGCGGCTGAGGCCGGCGGTCACGCCGCCGGGCCGGGACGAGCTCGCATTCTTCGCGACGCTCGCCCGGCGATTCGGGATCGAGATCGGTCCGTGGCCGTCGGTCGGAGTGGAGGCGACGGCGCCGCTCCCGGCCCGCACGCTGCAGCGCCCCGTCGAGATGCCGCCCGTCTCACAGCCTGCGCCGTCGGGGCCCGGCCTTCGCCTGCTCCGTTACCGGCCGCTGTTCCGCGGCGAGGCCGTCGCCCGGATCTCCCAGCTCCAGTTCCAGCGCCCCGAGGCGGAGGTCGAGCTGTCGGCGGCCGACGCCCGCGAGCTGGACGTGCGTAGCGGCGATCCGGTCGTCGTCGGCTCGAACGGCAGCTCGCGCTCGCTGCGAGCCCGTGTCAACCGGCGCCTCCTCGCCGGGGTCGTCCGGATCGCGGACGAGCACGCCCACGGCCTCGGGCCGGACGTCGAGCTCACGAAGGTGGAGCGGTGAGCACCGAGGCGCTCAACCAGCCCTGGTGGATCGACCTCGTGAAGGCGGTCCTCGTCATCAACGTCGTGCTCGTGATCTTCGCCTACCTGACGTGGCTCGAGCGCAAGCTCCTCGGGCGCATGCAGCTCCGCTACGGGCCGAACCGGGCAGGTCCCTTCGGCCTCCTGATCCCGATCGCCGACCTCGTCAAGCTCGTTCGCAAGGAGAGCTTCTTCCCGCGTCACGGTGTCGAGGGCCTGTACATCCTCGCGCCGCTCGTCGCCGCGTTCACGGCGCTCGTCACCTTCTCGGTCATCCCCTGGGGACGGGTCTGGACGGTGGGCGACTACCAGATCACCGGCTGGGTGGCAGACATCTCGATCGCGCTGATCTTCATGTTCGCGATCGGCTCGCTCGGGATCTACGGGTTCATCGTCGGCGGCTGGGCGAGCGAGTCGAAGTACTCGCTGCTCGGCTCAATGCGCACGTGCGCCCAGATGGTCAGCTACGAGGTCGCGCTTGCGCTCTCCGTCCTCGGCGTCGTCCTCATGGGCAAGTCGCTCTCGCTCGTCGACATCGTCGAGAAGCAGCAGGAGACGATCTGGTTCGCGGGCCCGCAGTTCGTCGGCCTCGTCGTCTTCCTGATCGCGGGGATCGCCGAGACGAACCGCGCGCCGTTCGACCTTCCCGAGGCGGAGTCCGAGCTCGTCGCGGGCTACCACACCGAGTACAGCGGCATGCGCTGGGGGCTCTTCCAGATGGCCGAGTACGTGAACCTCGTCACGCTGTCGGCGCTCGGGGTCACGCTGTTCTTCGGCGGCTACGGCGGCCCCGGCCTTCCCGGTCCGGTGTGGTTTCTGATCAAGCTCTTCGCCGCGCTCTTCTTCTTCATCTGGGTGCGCGGAACGCTGCCGCGGCTCCGGTACGACCAGCTGATGCGGTTCGGCTGGAAGGTGCTGCTCCCGGTCGCGACGCTGAACGCGCTCGTGACGGCGATCGTCGTGGTGGCGGTGGACTGATGGCACAACCGCTCGGGACGCTCAAGGGGTTCGCCACCACCTTCCGGCAGATCTTCAAGAAGCCGATCACGCAGCAGTACCCGGAGCACAAGCGCCCGGTCTATCCGCGCTTCCGCGGGCGGCACCGGCTGAACCGGCACGAGAACGGGCTCGAGAAGTGCGTCGGGTGCTCGCTCTGTGCTGCGGCCTGCCCGGCGGACTGCATCCGCGTCGTCGCGGCCGAGAACGATCCCGACAACCGCGTCTCGCCGGGGGAGCGGTATGCGCGGATCTACGAGATCAACCTCTCGCGCTGCATCTTCTGCGGGTACTGCGAGCTCGCCTGCCCGTTCGACGCGATCACGCTCGGGAACGAGTTCGAGCTCGCCGAGTACTCGCGCGACGACCTCGTGTACACGAAGGACATGCTGCTCGAGCCCCCGATCAAGACCGTGCCGGTCGCCGATCCGGGCCTCTACGACACTCCCGAGCCCGTCTGGAAGGTGAGCTCGTGATCCTCGCGAGCCAGGCAGGGGAGATCATGGTCTGGGTGATCTGGGTCGTGGCCGGCCTGGGCCTCCTCGCCTCCGGGTTCGCGGTCGTGCTCTTCTCGAACCCGTTCTACAGCGCGCTCGCCCTGATCCTCAACCTCGGCTCGCTGGCCGTCCTGTACCTGCTCCTCTCGGCGGAGTTCGTCGCGGCGGCGCAGGTGCTCGTCTACGCGGGCGCGGTGATGGTGATGTTCCTGTTCGTGATCGCGTACCTCGGCGGACGTGCCGACACGCCGTTCTCGGGCGGCCGCTCGCTCGCCCGGACGGCGGCGCTCGTCGCGTGCCTTGCGATCTTCGTCGAGGTCGTCGTCGTCGTCGCGAGCGAGGCGGGCGGGACGCTCGCGAACGCCGCGGAGATCTCGGGCTCGTTCGGCAGCCCACGCGAGATCGGCGCCCTGTTCCTCTCCGACTACCTGATCGCCTTCGAGGTGACCTCGATCGTGCTGCTCGTCGGTGCGGTCGGCGGCGTGATCCTCGGCTCGGGAGTACGCCGTGATCTGCGTACCCGCGGGGAGCTGTCCGAGCGGGACGAGCAGGAGGCCGCCTGATGCTCGGCCCGGGAATCGCCGCCTACCTCGTGCTCTCCGTCGTGCTGCTCGCAACGGGAGCCGTCGGCGTGCTCGTCAGGCGCAGCCCGCTGATCGTCCTGCTCGCACTCGAGATCATGCTGAACGCCGGGAATCTCGCCCTGATCGCCTTCGCGCGCCACACCGGCAACCAGGCCGGCCAGATCTTCGCCCTCGCGGTGATGGTCGTCGCGGCGGCCGAGGTCGTCGTCGGCCTCGGGCTGATCGTCGCCATGAAGCGCCAGCGGCTCGAGCTCGACGTGGACAGCCTGACGGAGCTGAAGGGATGACCGCGATGGGGCGTGTCGCCACGTGATCACCGCTGCCTGGATCGCCCTCTTTGCACCCGCCGTCGCGGTGGTGCTGCTCTCCCTGCTCGGCAACCGGATCTCGGGCCGCCACGCGGGCCTTGTCGCGTCGGCGTCCGTGCTCGTCTCGCTCGGGACGTCGGCCTACGTCCTCGCGCGCCTGCTCGGCGAGGAGCCCGAGCATCGCTCGCACTTCTCGACGCTGTGGACCTGGATCTCGGCCGGAAACCTCGAGGTCGGGTTCGAGATCGTCGTCGACCCGCTTTCGGTGTTCATGATGCTCGTCGTCTCCGGGGTCGGCTTCCTGATCCTCGCCTACGCCGTCGGGTACATGAAGGGCGACGACGAGGAGCGGCGCTACCACGCCTACAAGGCCTTCTTCGTCTTCTCGATGCTGCTCCTCGTCCAGTCAGGGAACCTCCTGTTCCTGCTCGCCGGCTGGGGCCTGGTCGGGCTCTCGTCGTACCTGCTGATCAACTTCTGGCACCAGCGGCCGGCCGCGATCACGGCCGGCAAGAAGGCGTTCATCGTCAACGCGTTCGGCGACGCGACCTTCGCTCTCGCGCTGTTCCTGCTCGTCCAGCAGACCGGCACGCTCGACTTCGCGAACGTCTTCTCGATCGCGGATGAGGTCATCGAGCCGGGCGGCACGATCGCGATCCTGATCGCGCTCGGGCTGCTCGGCGGCGCGGTCGCGAAGTCGGCCCAGCTGCCGCTCCACACGTGGCTTCCGGATGCGATGGAGGGCCCGACCCCGGTCAGCGCCCTCATCCACGCCGCGACGATGGTCACCGCCGGCGTGTACCTGATCGCGCGGACGAGCGGGCTCTTCGAGCTCGCTCCCGACATCCTCCACACGGCCGCCGTGCTCGGCGGAGCGACGCTGCTCGTCGCCGGCCTGATCGCCCTCGTCCAGACCGACATCAAGCGCGTGATCGCGTACTCGACGATGAGCCAGATCGGCTACATGTTCGTCGCCGCCGGGATCGGGGCGTTCGGCGGCGGCATGTTCCACCTGATGACGCATGCCTTCTTCAAGGCGCTGCTGTTCATGACGGCCGGCATCGTCATCCACGCGCTCTCCGGCGAGCAGGACATCCGGAAGATGGGCGGGCTCGGCCGCGAGCTGCCGCGGACGATGCAGCTGTTCCTGATCGGGACGCTCGCCCTTGCGGGGATCCCGCCGCTCGCCGGCTTCTTCTCGAAGGACGAGATCATCGCGAACACGCTCGCCGCGGGCCCGCTCGGCTACGCGCTCTTCGTGATGGCGATCGCCGGCGCGTTCCTCACGGCGGTGTACGCCTTCAAGCTCTACCTGATCGTCTTCCGCGGCAAGCGCTCGCCCGAGGCGCCGCACGTCCACAGGGAGCGCTTCGAGGGCCCGCTGTCGATGATGTGGCCGGTTGCGATCCTCGCCGTGCTCTCGATCGTCGGCGGCTGGATCCAGGTTCCCGGCGGCTGGACGGCCGTCGACGACTTCCTCGATCCCGTCGCCGAGCCGCTCGTGCACCCAGAGGGCTGGATGCAGGCGCTCTCGTCGATCCTCGCGGTCGGGGTCACGCTCGTCGGGATCGCGATCGCCTGGAAGGCCTGGGGTCGTCCGAGCGACCTGCCCGCACGGGCCCGGCGCTGGATGCCTGGCTTCACGACCGCGCTCGAGCACAAGCTCTACTTCGACGAGGGCTACGACATCGTCTTCTACCGGCCTGCCGACGAGATCGCGAACGGGCTCGCGAGACGGCTCGAGGGGCCCGTCATCCTTCGCCCCATCGGCTCGTTCGCGGGCTCGATCCTCGATCTCGGCCGGCGCCTGGCAGCGACCCAGTCAGGACAGCTGCGGGCCTACGCGACCCTGATCGCGCTCGCCGCCGCGATCATCCTCCTCGTCTTCATCGTGGTGCGGTAGCAGCGACGTGCTCTCGACGCTTCTCATCTTCGTCCCCATCGCCGGCGCGCTCGTCACGTGGCTGCTCCCGTGGCGAAGCGGGCGGCAGGCGCTCTTCTTCGCGCTCCTCGTCGCCGCCGCCGAGCTCGGGCTCTGGATCGCGGCGGTCTCCACCTTCGATTACGGGACGCCGGGTCTGCAGTTCGAGACCGAGGCGGTGTGGTCGTCCGACCTCGGTATCTCGTACAAGGTCGGGGCCTACGGCTTCTCGCTCTGGCTGATCGGCCTCACCGTCGGCGTGGGATTCGCCGCGATCGCCTACGCCCTCCGGGCCGGGCGCGAGAAGGGCCGAGCGTACGCCGGGCTCCTGCTCCTGCTCGTCGGCGCCACCGTCGGCGTGTTCCTCGCCCAGGACCTCGTCGTCTTCTATGCGTTCTTCGAGGCGATGCTGATTCCGCTCTACGTGCTGATCGACGTCTGGGGCGGGCCGAACAGCCGGGTCGCGACGATCAAGTTCCTCATCTACACGATGGCCGGCTCGCTGCTCATGCTCGTCGCCGTCGTCGCGCTCGGCCTGAGCCAGGGCACGTTCGACCTCACGGAGATGGGCACGAGCGGCAGCCTCGCCATGTTCCTCGGCTTCGCGATCGCGTTCGGGATCAAGGCGCCGCTCTGGCCGTTCCACGGTTGGCTGCCCGACGCCTACCGGCAGGCATCACCCGAGGTGGCCGCCCTCCTCTCGGGCGTGATCTCGAAGACGGCGGCGTACGGCTTCCTGCGGATCGCAATCCCGATCTTCCCCGAGCCGACCGCGACGATGCGGGACACGATCCTCGCCCTCGCCACGATCGGGCTCGTCTACGGCTCGCTGCTCGCGTTCCGTCAGCCCGACTTCCGGGGCGTGATCGCGTACTCGAGCCTCGCCCAGATGTCCTTGATCGTGATCGGCCTGTTCGCGATCAACGACTCGGGGATCAACGGCGCGATTCTCCAGATGGTCAACCACGGCCTGATCTCGGCGGCCCTGTTCTTCCTCGCGGGCTGCATCGAGAGCCGCACGCAGACCGACGCGTTCGCGAGCCTCGGCGGGATGGCGAAGGGCCGCCCGATCCTCGCCACGGTGCTGATCACGCTCGGGGTGATCGCGCTCGCCGTGCCGGGCTCCAGTGCGTTCGCGGCCGAGTTTCTCGTCCTGAACGGGATCTTCACGATCGGCTGGGGCTGGGCGGTCGTCGGGGCGATCGCGATCGTGCTCGCGGCGATGTACATGCTGCGGGCGATCTCGGCCGTGCTCCACGGCCGCAGGGGCTCCGCGGTCGACGACCGGCAGCGCGACCTCCGGCCCGGCGAGCTCGCGGTGCTGCTCCCGCTCGTCGCGACGCTCCTCTTTCTCAGCTTCTGGCCGGCGGCGGTCACAGACCGCAACTTCCCCGGTGAGCCGGGGGCAACGGTCTCCTCCGGCTTCGAGGAGACGCCCTGATGATCGACACGCCGACGATCGACTGGGCCGCGCTCTCCCCGTACCTCGCGATCCTCGGTGGCATGGCCGTGATCATGCTCGTCGCGCCGTTCCTCGAGCCGGCACGACGGAACGCCTTCGGTGCGATAGGGGCCGTGCTCACGCTCGCCGGTGCCACGGCCCAGGCGATCGCGCTGTTCGTGAACGACGACGGCGGCAGCGACATCCTCGCCGGGGCGCTGCGCAGCGATCGCCTTGCCGATCTCTCCCAGGTCGTCCTCTTCCTCGCCGGGCTCGGGGCCGTGTTCCTCGGGCTGCGCGAGCGAGACGACACCGAGCGGCGGGCCGAGTACTACCTGCTCCTGCTGTCGGCGGTGGGCGGCATGGCGATCTTCGTCGCGTCGAACGACCTCGTCTCGCTGTTTCTCGGCCTCGAATGGTTCTCGATCTCGCTCTACATCCTCTGTGCGATCACCCTCGACCGCACGATCGCGCTCGAGTCGGGGCTCAAGTACCTGATCGCCGGCAGCTTCAGCTCCGCGCTGCTGCTGTTCGGGCTCGCACTCGTGTTCGGCGCAACCGGAGAGGTCGGGTACGCGGCCATCGCCGCCGCGGCCGGCGACGCCGACCCGACCCTGCTCGCCGCCGGGCTCGCGCTGCTGCTCGTCGGTCTCGGCTTCAAGCTCTCGGCCGCGCCGTTTCACCAGTGGACACCCGACGTCTACGAGGGCGCCCCCACGCCTGTCACGGCGCTGATGGCGAGCGCGACGAAGGTCGCTGCGGCCGTCCTGACCCTGCGCGTGCTCACGACCGCGTTTCCGGACGATGCCACGCTCTGGACGATCGCGCTCGCGGTTCTCTCGGTCGCGTCGCTTCTCTGGGGAAACCTCGCCGCCCTCGCCCAGCGCGACCTCAAGCGGCTGCTCGCCTACTCGAGCATCTCGCACGCGGGCTTCCTGCTGATGCCGCTCGCGGCAGGCAACGAGCTCGGCGGCCGCGCCCTCCTGTACTACCTGATCCCCTACGCCGGGCTGACCGTCACCGCCTTCGGCGTCGTCGCCGCGCGCGAGCGCGAGCTCAACCGAAGGGTGGGGCTCGACGAGCTGGCCGGGCTCGGCTGGGAGCGCCCGTACCACGGCATCGCGCTCGCAATCGCGATGTTCGGGTTCATCGGCCTCCCGCCGATGGGGATCTTCTTCGGAAAGCTGTACGCGTTCTCGGCCCTCTACGACCGGGGCTGGGTCTGGCTGATGATCATCGGCGCGGTGCTCACCGCGGTCTCCGTCTACTACTACCTCGCCGTCGTACGGGCCGTGTACCTGCGAGGCGTTTCGTTGGCCGCCGTCGCCGCGGGTGGCTCGCCGCCGAGAGACCGGGCGCTCGACCTCGCGATCGGGCTCGGCGTCGTCGTCGGGATCGGGTCGTTCGTCGTCGTGGATCAGCTCATGGGCTTCGCCGCAGACGCGGTCGCCTTCCTGCCCTTCCCGTTCTGACCCGGCCCGTTCGGCCCCGTCCGGGCCGGCCCTCGCCCGACGGCTAGGCTTGCGCCGTGTTCTACCGTCCCGCCGACGGCCACGGGCTCCCGCACAGCCCTTTCAATCAACTCGTTGTCCCGCGCCCGATCGGCTGGATCTCCTCGCGCGGCGCCGACGGCCACGTCAATCTCGCGCCCTTCTCGTTCTTCAACGCCGTCTCGTACGTGCCGCCGCGAGTCATGTTCGCCCTCACGGGCCCTCACGCTGCGGGCGGCCAGAAGGACTCGCTGCGCAACGTCCTCGAGACCGGCGAGTTCGGATTCAACCTGGCCACCTGGGAGCTGCGCGAACAGGTGAACCTCACGAGCGCGCCGGCTCCACCCGGAACCGACGAGATCGAGCTTGCCGGGCTGACAAAGCGGCCGGCACGGCTGATCGACGTTCCACTCGTCGACGAGAGCCCGGCGAACTTCGAGTGCCGTCTCGTCACGACCGTCGACCTGCCGGTGCCCGGCTCGGACGACCCGAACACGGTCGTCTTCGGCGAGGTGATCGGCGTGCACATCCGGGACGACGTGCTCGTCGACGGCCTCGTCGACGTGCGCCGACTCGACCCGATCGCCCGACTCGGGTACGCCGACCTCTACGCCCGGGTCACCGACATCTTCCGGATGACCCGGCCCGGCTGGCCGCTCGAGTAGCAATCAGCACGAGCCGGCGAGCACGTCGGGCCCGCCCGGCCCGTTCACGTGCCACGTGTGCCCGTCGACGGTCGCCTGGACACAGTAGGCGTCAGGGGCGAGCGCGCCGAGGACGGTCGACGGCGCCAGCCCGCTGTCGTAGCTCGCCCGAAGGGTCGGGACGGTCATGCCGACGTAGGTGCCGTGATCCTGGTGGTAGGCCTCGACCGCCGGGATCGCCTGGCGGACGTTCGCGCTCGCCGCCGCGTCCTTTGCCCGTTCCCGCTGCCCGAGCATCGCCGGCACCGCGATCGCGAGCAGAATCGCGAGCACGGCCAGCACGACGAGCATCTCGATCAGCGTGAACCCGTCCTGCCGCGATCGCTCGACTATCCTCGCCCGTATCAACGCCGCCCCCGACATCCCTGCTCTTCCAGTACACGACGCGGGCTGCAAGCGTCAACGAAAACCCCTCGAACGGAGGATCAAGACATGGCATCTGCGTCCCTGACGTGGCTCGGACACGCCTCCTTCCGGCTCGATACGCCGGGCGGAAAGCGCATCTACGTCGATCCCTGGCTCGAGAACCCGAACTGTCCCGAGCACGAGCGCACGATCGAGCGGGCCGACATCGTCGTGGTCACCCACGCGCACTTCGACCACATCAGCGACGCGGTCGCGATCGGCCGGCAGTCCGGGGCGCACCTCGTGGCGATCGACGAGCTCGCCGGCTGGCTCGAGCAGCAGGGCTACCCGAACGGCTCGGCGGGCGGCATGAACAAGGGCGGCACGCAGGAGGTCGCCGGGGTGAAGCTCACGATGACCCCGGCCTCCCACTCCAGCTCGACCCCCGACGGCCGGTACGTCGGCGAGCCCGTTGGCTACGTGATCGAGCTCGAGAACGGGCTTCGCATCTACCTCGCCGGCGACACGTGCGTGTTCGGCGACATGCAGCTGATCGCCCGGATCTACCGTCCCGACCTCGCGATCCTGCCGATCGGTGACTGGTACACGATGGGGCCACAGCAGGCCGCCGTGGCGCTCGAGCTGCTCGGCTGCGGCCGCTGCGTCTGCTCGCACTACGGGACGTTCCCGCTCCTGACCGGAACCCCGGCGCAGCTTCGCGAGCTGGCGCCCGACGTGGAGATCATCGCGCCCGAGCCCGGCGCGACCGTCGCGCTGTGAGACCGTCGACGTACTCGATCGTCGCGTGCGACCTCGCCCGCGGCGAGTGGGGCGTCGGCGTCCAGTCGAAGTTCCTCGCCGTGGGATCGGTCGTCGCCTGGGCGGCCCCCGGGGTCGGGGCGATCGCCACGCAGGCCTCCGCGAAGGTGAGCTACGGGCCGGACGGGCTCGGGCTCCTGCGAAGCGGCCTTGCGGCCGGTGACGTCGTCGATTCGCTCACCGGGGCCGACGACGGGCGGCAGTATCGCCAGCTCGGGGTCGTCGACGCCGCCGGGCGAGCTGTCTCGTTCACCGGAGCGTCGTGCCTCCCCTGGGCCGGCGGCCTGACGGGCGACGGGTACGCGGCCCAGGGCAACATCCTCGTCTCCGGCGAGACCGTGTCCGCCCTCGCCCGGGCCTTCGAGGAGTCGGCCGGGCGGCCGCTCGCCGAACGCCTCCTCGCGTCCCTGCAGGCAGGTCAGGCCGCCGGCGGTGATCGCCGCGGCCAGCAGTCGTCGGCGCTCTACGTCGTCAAGGAGGGCGGAGGGTACGACGGCTGGGATGTCGCGGTGGACCTCCGCGTCGACGACCACGCCGCTCCGATCGACGAGCTCGAGCGCCTGTACGCACTCCATCAGCTGTACTTCGGCGAGACGCCCGAGGACGAGTGGCTCGCCGTCGAGCCGGCGCTGGCCGGTGAGCTGCGAACGACCCTCGACCGGCTGGGGTTCTCGGCCGGCGACCTCGCGAAAGACCTCGAGGCCTGGGCGGGCGTCGAGAACCTCGAGGAGCGCGTGCGCGGCGCGGAGCGCATCGACCCGCTCGTGCTCGCGGTGCTGCGCGACAGCTGAGCCGGGCCTCAGCGGTCGCCCGGAAGGTGACGGCCTGCCGCCAGCTCCCGGAAGGCGGGTACCGGGTCGGCATCCGGCCGCGCCACGACGAGCACCATGCCGTACCGCTCGCCGGCGAGCGATCCGACGAGGAGCTCGAGCCCGGCCGCGAGCGCGAACCCCTTGTGGGCCTGCTCACCACCGAAGGGCACGAGGTCGGTCTCGGCTGCCCGGCCGGTGAGGACGTCGCCCCACGTCGCCCGGCCCATCGAGACGTCCGTGACGAGCGGGCGCCCGTCGGCGCTCGGGATCCCGATCGCGAGCGGGTTGGTGCCGGTGAGCGGGGCTCCGCCCTCCGGGTGCGGCAGGCGCCTGGGCGAGGTCGCCGTCAACACCGCGACGAGGCCGCCCTCGGCCAGCCGGCGCACCCAGGCACCGAGCATCCCGGTCGGAAAGCAGTCGGAGGCCACGACGAGCCGCGCGTGTGCCGGCGGAGCGGACAGCTGCGCCTCGCAGATCGCCGCCAGCGTCAGGTAGCCGACCGACCCGCGGCCCTCCCAGCGCTCGTACCCCGGCTCCCGCACGACCCGCTCGGGACGTGCGGACGGATCGAGGCCGGGAAGCGTCTCGAGCCAGGCGATCCGCGCGAGCCCGTGGCCCGGACGTCCGCGCCGCTCGGCCTCGAGGAAGTGCTCTGCGAGCACACCGGCGTCCGTGTCGGAGAACCCGAGCGCACGCAGGCGCCCGGCGGGGTCGCCGTTCACGTCAGGTCTGGAGGAGCGGCAGGGTCTTCGTGATCCCGATCCCGAGCTCGCGTCGTGTCGCGACGACGGCCTCGGCGACAGCGATGATCGCCCTCGAGGATTCGGCGTCGGGAGCGCTGAAGACGATCGGCTCACCCGCGTCGGCCGCCTCGCGGAGAGCAGGGTCGAGGGGGACCCGTCCGAGCAGCGGGGCCCCGATCTCCTCGGCGAGCAGCTCGCCGCCGCCCGAGCCGAAGATCGTCTCGCCCGAGCCGACGAGGTAGGACATGTTCTCGATCACCCCGATCAGGCGCATGTTCGTCTTTCGGGCCATCTCGGCAGCCCTGACCGCGACCTCCTGGGCGGCGCGCTGGGGCGTCGTCACGACGACGACCTCGGCGCGCGGCAGGAGCTGGCCGAGCGAGATCGAGACGTCCCCCGTGCCCGGCGGCATGTCCACGACGAGCCAGTCGAGCTCACCCCAGTGGACGTCCGAGAGGAACTGCTCGAGAGCGCGGTGGAGCATCGGCCCGCGCCACATGATCGGCGTGTTCCCGTCGACGAAGAAGCCGATCGAGATCACCTTCATGTCGCCCCTGACCGGCGGGACGATCATCTGCTCGTCACCCTCTCCGACGGCGACGGGTCGCTGGTCGATGCCGAGCATGCCCGGGATCGAGTAGCCGTACACGTCGGCGTCGAGCACCCCGACGCGCTGCCCGAGGCGCGAGAGCGCCGCGGCGAGATTGACGGTGAGCGAGGACTTCCCGACCCCGCCCTTGCCGCTGCAGACGGCGATCACGCGCGTCTCCGCGTCGACCGAGACGCCCTTCGTCCGCTCGGTGACGGCACCCCTGAGCCTGGCAGTGAGCGTCGACCGCTCCTCCGGGGTCATCACGTCGAAAGCCAGCGAGACCCGCTCGACGCCGGGGAGGCCGCCGACCTCCCGCTGCACCTGCTCCTCGAACGCGTGTCGCAGCGGGCAGCCGGGAACGGTCAGCGCGATCGTGACCGCGACATCGCCCCCGTCGATCCGGACGTCCCTCACCATGTCGAGCTCGATCACCGAGCGCCGCAGCTCCGGGTCGATGACGTTCTCGAGCGCCTTCAGGACGTCGTCACGCACGGGGGCCACATGGCCAGGCTACCAGTCGAAGTACGGCCGCCTGCGACGGTACCTGCGGGCTCTCCGCCGTCCGGGATGCGTAGTTTGCCGTCCGGATTTCGGTGAGACCCCCGATGAAGCTGCAGCGGCGATCTGCGAGCTTGCGGCTGTAGTGACCCGAGCATCGATCATCCGTCCGCGTCCGGACGGGAGGAGGTCAGTCCGATGAGAAGAGCTCTCGAGCTCGGCGGCTACGTGACTGCGGTCGTGCTCGTCGCGTTCGGTATCGCCGCGCTCGTGATCGGGATCAGCGGGCGCAGCGAGGTGAGCGACAACCTGCAGCGGGAGCAGATCTACGGTGGAAGCGACATGTTCCGCGGGGGCGAGGGCTCGATCGACGAGGCGATCGCCGCTGCGGGGCTCGATCCGGCGATCGCCAATCCTCCGGACTGCGCCGTCTGGGACCCGGAGCAGGCCGCCGCGAACCCCGAGTACAAGGGCGAGCCGATCGACGACGGCGCGAGCGCCAAGTGCTTTGCCGCCTACATGCGCATCCACGCGCTCGAGTC
Source organism: Gaiellales bacterium (assembly GCA_046330455.1). Classification (GTDB taxonomy): domain Bacteria; phylum Actinomycetota; class Thermoleophilia; order Gaiellales; family Gaiellaceae; genus CAVQXR01. Next base: position 144,162 of record JAXLSU010000003.1, on the reverse strand, counting down.
GAGCGGCGGGCTCACCTATTCCCAGATGGGCCGGTTCCTCGCCGCCGACGATCCCGAGAATCCCGCGGGCACGAACGACCCGGCCGCCGCTCTGACCGACGAGCAGGGAAACCCGGTCTCGAACGCAGGACGCAACACCTGGGTGACCGAGACGGCGCTCGCGACCGCCCTGAACATGGCGTTCTTCGCCGAGCAGGTGTCGAACTTCGGCATCGTCGTCGCGATCGCGCTGATCCTCGCAGGGGTTGGCTTCGCGCTGCTTGCGTTCGCCTCGTTCCACAGGCCGTTCCACCGCGCGAGGGGTGAGGAGGCACCGCCTCCCGCTCCCCCGGCGGCGCCGGCGACCTGAGGGACGGTTCACCCGACCCGGGGGCGCTCCGCGAGGGGCGCCCCCGGTCGCTCAGTCGCGAAGCGCGGCCGCGAGTCGCTCGCAGAGTGCGGGCGTGCGGGCCGCGACGACGCGCGAGTGGCTCGCCACGTCGAGCGGCGCCGCGGAGAACGAGGGCAGAGCGGGCAGGTCGATGGCGAGCCCCTGCTCGCGAAGCAGCAGCTGGCCGGCGGCGATGTCGACGCTTCGGATCGCCTTCAGCGAGACGACAGCGTCAACCCGGCCGGCCGCCAGGTGGCACAGGGAGAGGGCGAGCGAGCCCATGATTCGCAGGCGTGGCGCCAGCTCGAGCACCGCGGCTGCTTTCGAGGCCACGTAGTGCGTCATCGTCGCCTCGAACGAGAGGAGCTCGATCGGATCCTTGGGCCCGGGGCCCGGAATCGGCTTCCCGTCGAGGAACGCTCCGCCGCCGCGCTGCGCCGTCCACTCCTCCCCGGAGCCGAAGTCGCGGACGTAGCCGAACGTGACGTCGCCCATCGTCGGGCCCTCGGCAACGGCGATCGACAGCGAGAAGAACGGGATTCCACGTTTGGCGTTGACGCTGCCGTCGATCGGATCGACGACGACATGGAGAGTCGGAGCCGTACCGAAGCGCCGCAGGCCGAGCTCCTCCGAGACGAGCACGAAATCGGTGCCGCTCGCGTGGACGGCCTCGAGGCGTGCGACGACCGCGGCCTCGGCAGCGGCATCGATCGCCGTCGTGTCGTCTCCACCCTCGCCGGCGCCGACCCGCGGCTCGCGCTCGAGCCGTGTCGGAAGCGCACGGAGGGCCTGCTCGACGTCCGCCGCCGCGGCCCGGCAGATCTCGAGCCAGGGCGTCATTCGTCGAACGGCGAGAACAGCAGGCCGGAGAGGAGCTTGGGGTAGAAGTAGGTCGACTTCTCGGGCATCGTGCGGCCCGCCCGGGCGATCTCCTCCACCTCGCGCACGGTCGGAGCCCGTACGAGGAAGGCGGCGCTCGCCCGGCCGCTCTCGACCGCGGCCGCGGCCTCGGCGAGCGACGGCGTGAACGTCACGTTCGAGAGCTCGAGGCGATCGAGGGCGGCGACGTCGAGACGGTCGAGCGGATCGCTCGGCGACTCCGTGAGCTCGGCGAGCGTCATCGCGTCCGGCCGGACGAGCACGAACGCGGGATGCTCGCGCGGGCCGTCGGCGAGCCGTGCAAACGCGGCCTCCGCGCTCCCGTCGAGCTCGACCAGGCGAAAGGCGCCGTTCAGCGGCGGCACAGGCCCTTCGGCGAGCCGGTGGGTCGGGAAGATCTCGAGGCCCGGGTCATCGGTGCTCACGAGCACCGAGAGCACGTGCGAGGTCTCCGGCGTTCCGTCCTCGTGGTGGAACCGCAGCGCAGCGTCGTAGCGGTGGTGGCCATCCGCGATCACGAGCGGGGTCTGCACGGACGCGACGGCCTCCTCGATCACGGCCGGGTCGTCGAGGCGCCAGAGCCGCGTCACGGTGTCGTCGAGGCGTGCCTCGAGATCGGCCGGCCGGGTCATGGGCTCGGCCGGAGGGCCGCCGTGGAGCATGAGCACCGGCGAGAGCTTCGTACGGGTCGCCCGGAGCAGCTTCAGCCTCGTCTCGGCCGGCGCCGCGAAGATCCGCTCGTGCGGGAGCACGATGCCCTCGTCGTAGGGAACGAGCTTCACCCGTGCGACGAGCCCCCGCCGCGTCCGGCGCCGGCCGTCGGGCCCGACGTACTCCTCGTCGATCCGCCAGACCGCCGGCCGCTCCTCGCGGACGAGGATGCCCTGGTCGACCCACTCGCGCAGACGCTCGCCCGCGAGCTCGCCCTCGTACGGGCGAATCAGCCGGATGACGTTGTTGGGGCTCGCGGCGACGAAGCCCTCGAGGCGCTCGGGTGTGATCACGTCCCAGGGGGGCGCAACGAGCGTGTCGAGCGCCCCCGCCGTCCGCACGTCGTAGCGCAGGGCGCGGAACGGCTTCAGCATCGGCATCTCCGGCGAGCTTACCACCGGCAGGTCGCCGTCCGGCCGGCCGTGGCGCACGGCGTAGACTGGGATCGTGAACGCCTCGACGCCGATCGCCGACCTCGCAGAGGACCGCGTCGTCGAGCAGGTGTTCGCGGTCGCGCGCAAGGAGCGGCTGCGGACGCGCTCGGGCTCGCCGTACCTCGCGCTCGAGCTGGTCGACCCGAGCGGACGGATCGAGGCGCGTGTCTGGACCGACGTCGAGCTCCTCGACCGCCGCTTCGAGACGGGCGACGCGGTGCGCGTGCTGGGACGGGTCGAGCGGTACCGCGACCGGCTCCAGCTCGACGTGCGCGATCTCGATCGCGTCGACGTCGACCCGGCGACGCTCGTGCCGGAGGCCCGCCGCGACCTGGACGAGCTGGACGGCTTCCTCGAGTTCCTCGCCGCCGAGCTGACTCACGCCGGGTTGCGCGCGATCGTGGCTCGCTTCCTGACCGACCCCGGGATCCGGACGCGGCTGCGTCAGCTTCCGGCAGCCCCCGGCGGGCATCACGACTATGCAGGCGGCCTGCTCGAGCACACGGTGAACGTCGCCACGCTCTGTCGAGAGACGGCAAGCGTTCACCCGCGCCTGCGCTCCGACCTGCTGATCGCCGCCGCGATCCTCCACGACGTCGGACGGATCGCCGAGCTCGACCGCGGGCCGATCTTCACCCCGACGGAGGAGGGGCGGCTCCTCGGCCACGTCCACCTCGGCCTGCGGCTGATCGAGGAGCGAAGCGCCGAGCTCGAGACGTCGGTCCGCGCCGAGGTCGTGCACGCCGTCGCCGTGCACCACGATGCCCGCGCGGCGCGCACCGCCGAGGCAGCGGCCCTCTACCACGCGAACCAGCTCGATGCGGTCGCCGCCACCCGGCCGGTGCCCGAGACGCGCGCATGAGCGGCCCCGGGGCGGCACGCGTGCTCCACGCCGCATGCCCGCACGACTGCCCCGACACGTGCGCGATGCTCGTCACGGTGCAGGACGGCCGCGCGGTCCGGGTCGAGGGTGACCCGGACCACCCGATCACCGCCGGGTTTCTCTGCGGCAAGGTCTCCAACTACCTCGAGCGCGTCTACGCCGACGACCGGCTCCTCCACCCTCTGATCCGGGACGGCGCGAAGGGCAAGGGGAGGTTCCGCCGGGCCACCTGGGACGAGGCGCTCGACGTCGTCGCGGCCCGGCTGCGGGAGACGATCGACCTCCACGGAGGCGAGGCGATCCTCCCCTACAGCTTCATCGGCGCCCAGGGTGCCCTGCAGTACGACTCGATGAGCGGGCGCGTCCTGAACGCGCTCGGCGCGACCGCGCTCGACCGCACGATCTGCGACGCGGCGGCCATGGCCGGGGTAGCCCTGACCCACGGCGAGTCCCCGGAGGTCGACCCCGAGGAGTGGCCGAACGCTCGCTACGTGATGGTGTGGGGCTGGAACCCGATGTCGACTGCCCCGCATCTCTGGCGGCTCCTCCTGCAGGCCCGCCGGAACGGCGCGAAGCTCGTCGTCGTCGACCCGTACCGGTCGCGCACCGCCCGCGTCGCCGACGAGCACCTCGCTCCGATTCCCGGCACCGACGGGGCGCTCGCCCTCGGCATGATGCGCGCCCTGCTCGACGAGAGCCTGCAGGACGAGATGTGGTGTCGGGCCCACGCCGTCGGCTACGACCAGCTCACCCAGCGTCTGCATCAGTATCCGGTCGAGCGGTGCGCGGCGATCTGTGGGCTCGAGGCGGGGACGATCCGTCGAGTCGCCCGTGAGCTCGCGACCGTCCAGCCCTCGCTCATCCGGCCCGGCGTCGGCGGCCAGCACCATGCCGGTGCCGAGATCGCCTACCGCACGATCGCCTGCCTTGCCGCCTTTGCCGGCTCGTGGCAGCACCGGGGAGGCGGGTTCGCGTACTCGCCGCTTGCCACCTTCCTCGCGCTCGACCTCGAGGGCTTCGCGAAGCCCGAGCTGCGACCCGGGCCCGTACGCACGATCTCGATGCCCGAGCTCGGCCGCGCGCTGACCGACGAGACCCTCGACCCCCCGGTGAAGGCGCTCGTCGTCTGGAACTCGAACCCCGCGTCGATCGCGCCCGACCAGGCCACCGTCCTGCGGGGACTTCGGCGGGAGGACCTGTTCACCGTCGTCCTCGAGCAGTTCGCGACCGACACGGTCGCGTACGCGGACGTCGTGCTGCCCGCGACGACCCAGCTCGAGCAGCTCGACGTCGTCCCGTCCTGGGGCCATCACTACCTCACGTTCAACGAGCCGGCGATCGCCCCGCTCGGCGAGGCGAAGTCGAACACCGAGACGTTCCGCCTGCTCGCGGCACGACTCGGGCTCGACGATCCGTGCTTCCGCGAGACGGACGAGGAGCTGATCGCCTCGCTGATCGCCGACCACTGCCCGCTGCCCGTCGACCTGCCGACTCTCCGGAGCCGTGGCTTCTGGAAGCTCGACCTCGGCCAGGGGCCGCTCCCGCACGCCGAGGGCCGGTTTCCCACCCCGAGCGGGAGGCTCGAGCTGCGCAGCTCCACCCTCGCGGAGCGCGACGAGGACCCGCTTCCCCACTACGACCCGCCCGCCGAGATCGCCGATGAGGAGCTCGCCGCACGCTACCCGCTCTGCCTGCTCACGCCGAAGACGCACCTCTTTCTCAACACGACCTTCGCGAACGGCCGCCGCCAGCACGCCGCGCAACCGAGCCCCTACGTGGTCGTCCACCCTGACGATGCGGCGGCGCGCGGAATCGAGCCCGAGATGCCCGTCCGCGTGTTCAACGACCGCGGGTCCTTCGTCGCGAGCGCGGTCGTCTCCGACGACGCCCGGCCCGGAGTCGCCGTCTCGCCCATGGGCTGGTGGAGCCGCGACTGGCCCGAAGGTGCCAGCTGCCAGGTCACGACGCCCCAGCGACCGTCCCGGATCGCCTCCGCGCCGACGTTCAACGACAACCGCGTCGAGATCGCGCCCGCGACCGAGCCGACCGCGGTCGCAGGCGGCGTCCAGAACCTCCTGTAGGGGCCCGACCTCATCCGGCCCTGCCGGATCTCCCCCGGCCAGGGCCCGCGTGACCGCAGGGAGGACTTTCACCGCCGGGGGAGAACGTCGGCGGTTCCGAACGCTCGACGGCCGGACTCGGGGGCGGTGCCGGCCTGAAAACACCGATGAGGCTGCGTGCTCCCATCCTGGCCGTGCTGCTCGCGCTGCTCCTGGCAGCGGCGACTGCGCAGGCAGCCGGTGATCCCCGGGTGGCCGCCCTCCAGGTCGCTCTGAAGGCACGGGGCATCTACGGCGGCACGATCGACGGGGTCCCGGGCGCCACGACCACCGAGGCGATCGCCCGCTTCCAGCGGCGGGCCGGGCTGCTCGTCGACGGAGTCGCCGGCCCTCGGACACGGGCTGCCCTCGGCCGGCGGGGCCGGCCGGCCTACGGATCGCGTCAGCTCGCGTACGGCACGATCGGCTGGGACGTGGCCGCACTGCAGTTCCTGCTCGCCTGGCACGGATTCCCTGCCGGGCCGCTCGACGGGCGGCTCGGCGAGCAGACCGACGGCGCCCTCCGCCGGTTCCAGGTCTGGTCGGGCCTTCCGGACGACGGGGTCGCGGGGCGTGCCACCTTCCGCGCGCTCGGGCGGCCGCTGCCCCGCTCCCCGCTGTCGGTCGCCTGGCCGCTCGCTCCCGTGTTGAGCTCGCCCTTCGGGCCGCGCGGGGCCCGGTTCCACCCGGGGATCGATCTGGCTGCTTCGCCCGGGACACCGGTTCGCGCCGCCCGGGCCGGAACGGTCGTGTACGCCGACTGGGGCGGCTCCTACGGACGGCTCGTGATCGTCGCGCACACACGAGGCGTCGAGACCTACTACGCACACCTGCGGCGGTTCGCGGTGACACCCGGCGAGTGGGTCGCGCGCGGGGAGATCATCGGGCGGGTGGGGGCGAGCGGTCGCTCGACCGGTCCGCACCTCCACTTCGAGATCCGCGTTCACGACGCGGTCGTCGACCCGCTGCCCCACCTCCCCTGAGCCGGCCTCGGCGACCGGAGCCGGGCGTAGACTCGGACGTCGTGGACGCCCGGGCTCCCACCCGCGCCCCCGCCGAGGGGCTGCGCCTGCTGCTCGCGTCGCAGGGTGAGGCGCTCGCCGCACACGAGGCGGGGGCGCTCGCGGGATCCGACCCGGACGAGCTGAAGCGCTTTCGCGTCGCAACACGGCGTCTGCGCGCCTTGCTGCGGGCCGCCCGGCCCCTGCTCGACGAGACCCGGAGCGAGACGCTGCGGGCGGAGCTCGCCTGGGTCGGCGAGACGCTTGGTCCCGTCCGCGATCTCGACGTGCTGATCGCCGACCTGCGCTCGACCGCTCGCCATTTCGAGCCAGGGGAGCAGTACGGGCTTGCGCTCATGTTCCGACGGCTCGAGGACGAGCGCCAGGCGGCGAGGGAGGTGCTCGGAGACCGGCTGGGCAGCGAACGGTATCTCGCCCTGCGCTCGCAGCTTCCCGGCGAGCTCGCCGGAATCCCGGTCGCCGGGACGAAGACGACACTCGCCGAGCTGGCCGCGAAGGAGTTCCACCGGCTCGACCGGGCCGTCCGGGCACTCGACGAGCACCCGTACGACGACGAGCTCCACGACCTCCGGCTCCGGGTGAAACGGGCACGGTACGCGGCCGAGCTGGCGGCGACCGAGGTCGGCGAGCCCGCCGGGCGGTTCGTCCGTCGGGCGAAGACCGTCCAGGATGTGCTCGGTGAGCACCAGGATGCCGCCGTCGCCGAGGCGCGTATCCGGACGCTCCTCCAGCGGCCCCAGAGCATCCGCTGGGCAATCGCCGCCGGACGGCTGATCGAGCGCCAGTACGCCCGCCGCCAGGCAGCGCGGGCCGCTTTCCCGGCCGCGTGGGAGGCACTGCGCGAGCAGGGCCGGGTCAGCTGGCCCGACCGGCACCGGCGCCGCGCCGCCTGAGCGTCAGACGTTGAAGCGGATGTTGAGGACGTCGCCGTCCTCGACGACGTAGGCCTTGCCCTCGAGGCGCATCAACCCGCGCTTCTGGGCCTCTGCGCGCGATCCGCACGCGACGAGGTCGTCCCAGCGAATCACCTCGCAGCGGATGAACCCGCGTGCGATGTCCGTGTGGATCGTGGCAGCGGCGGCGAGCGCCGTCTCGCCGCGACGGAGCGTCCACGCCCTGGTCTCCTTCTCGCCGGCGGTGAAGAACGAGAGCAGGTCGAGCGCGTCGAACAGCCGGCGTACGACCTCGGCGAGCGCCGAGACGGCGCTCCCCCGGAACTCCGCCGCCTCGAGGGGCTCGAGCTCGGCGAGCTCCGCCTCGAGCTTGGCGTCGATTCCGGCCGGACCGTTGACGATCTCGATGATCGGCTTCGTCGTCAGGGGATCGAGCTCGCCGGGAAGCTCACCCGGATAGGCGGCCAGCGGCTGCTCGCGATCCAGGTGCGCGAGCACCTTCTCGAGCTCGGCCAGCTCGGCCCGTAGAGCCGCATCGCCCGACTTCGCCTGCTTGGCGACCCGCTCGAGGCGCCGCTCGACGTGCTCGCGGTCGGCGACGAGGAGCTCGAGCCGGAGCGTCACGAGGTCGCTCTCCGGGTCGGCGTCCGGGGAGAACCCGTCGGCGACGGCGAGCAGGGCGTCGACCTGGCGCAGGTTTCCGAGCAGCTGCGCGCCCGTACCGGGAACGTCCTGCACGCGGATCGCGGCCGGCGTCACCTTCTTTGCTTCGACCACCCGCGCGACGGGGTCGAGGCGCTCGTCGGGGATCGTCGCCATGCCGACGTTCGGCTTCGCGGCGGCGCTCGCGTAGGCCGTGATCTCGGCGCCTGCTCTGGTCAGCGCGTTGAAGAGGGTCGTCTTCCCCGCGTTGGGAAGCCCGACGATGCCGACCTCGAGCGCCATGGACCGCGGCCGGGCCGGCTACCGGGCGAAGCCGACCTTGCTCTCGCGCGCGTACCGCGTCACGTAGAGCACCCGCGAGAGCGCGACGAGGCAGACGCCGTCCTCGAGCCCGAGCTCTGCCGTACCGTCACCGCCGGCCTCGAGCTTCCGTGCGACGCCGTCGGCGTCCGGTGGTGAAACCTGCAGGCGCAGGATCTGCCCGCCCTCGAACCCGATCTCGATCCGCACCCGATCGTCGTCAGCCATGCGAGATCACCTCCACGAGGACGCCGTGAACAGACTCCGGATGGACGAACGAGACGCGATGCCCGCCGAGCCCGGGTCGGGGCTCGGGATCGATGACGCTCGCACCTGCCGCCGCGAGCTCGCGGGCCGCCGCCTGGACGTCCTCGACCTCGACGGCGATATGGTGCATTCCCGGGCCGCGCCTGGCGAGAAAGCGCCCCACCGGCGTGTCGTCCCCGAGCGGCGCGAGCAGCTCGACGCGGCCCGTGCCGACGCGCAGGTAGGCAGCCTCGACACCCTGCCCGTCGACGGTCTCACGAAGCTCGACCTCGGCTCCGAACAGCCGCCGGTAGGTCTCGATCGCCAGCTCGATGTCCTCGACAGCGACCGCGACGTGGTGCAGGCTCTCGACGTCCACGCCGCGATCCTACCTTCGGCGTCAGGACCGACGCTCAGTCGGCGGAGATCGCCCGGGGCGTGCCCACGGTCTCGGCGGCGTTCGACTCCCGGTCGACCCCTTCGAGCAGCTCCCCGAGCTCCGACCGGTTCAGCGTCTCGTGCTCGAGCAGGGCGGTCGCGATCCTGTCGAGCACCGCGCGGTTCCTGGCGATCGCACGCTGCGCCTCCGCGTAGGCCTGGTCGGTGAGCCGGGCCTGCTCGTCGTCGCGGAGCCGCTTCGTGTGCTCGGAGAGCGCGTAGTTGTCGGCGCGCATGGTGCGCGAGGTGACCTCGTCGCCCATGCCGAGCTCGAAGATCATGGAGCGCGCGATGTCGGTCGCTCGCTCGAGGTCGTTCGCGGCGCCGTTCGTGATGCGCCCGAACACGACCTGCTCGGCGCCGCGACCGGCGAGCAGCACCTTCAGGAGGTCGAAGAGCTCCTCCTTCGTGTGCAGGTAGCGGTCCTCCTGCGGGGTGTTGAGCGTGTATCCGAGCGCGCGCCCGCGGGAGATGATCGTGACCTTCTGGACGGGCTGGGGGTCTCCGACGAGATGCGACATGAGCGCGTGGCCGGCCTCGTGGTAGGCGAGGATCCGCTTCTCCTTCTCCGTCACGACACGCCGGGTCTGGAGTCCCGCGATGACGCGCTCGAGCGAGGCCTCGAAGTCGACCTGCCGGAGCCGGTCGTCGCCTCTGCGTCCGGCCGCGATCGCTGCCTCGTTGCAGACGTTCGCGAGGTCGGCGCCCGTGAGGCCCGCCGTCTGCCGGGCGATGACGGCGAGGTCGACCTCGGCGTCGAGCGGCTTCGAGCGGGTGTGGACGCCGAGGATCGCCTCGCGACCGGCGAAGTCCGGCGCACCCACGAGAACCTGGCGGTCGAAGCGGCCCGGGCGAAGCAGCGCCGGATCGAGGTCCTCGAGCCGGTTGGAGGCGCCGATCACGACGACCTGGCCTGCGTCCTGGAACCCGTCGAGCTCGACGAGCAGCTGGTTCAGGGTCTGGTCGTGCTCGCGGTTGAACGAGCTGCCGGATCGCCGCATCCCCACCGCGTCGAGCTCGTCGATGAAGACGATCGCCGGCTGGTTCTTGCGCGCCGTCTCGAACAGCTTGCGGATCCTCGAGGCGCCCAGGCCGGCGAACATCTCCACGAACGCCGAGGCGCTCTGCGCGTAGAAGCTCGCACCGGACGCGTGCGCGACCGCCTTCGCGAGCATCGTCTTGCCCGTTCCCGGCGGCCCGTACAGGAGGATCCCCTTGGGGACGCGGGCGCCCAGGCGGGCGAAGCGCTTCGGATCCTGGAGGAAGTCGACGACCTCCTGCAGCTCACCGCGCACCTCGTCCTGACCGGCCACGTCGGCCCAGGTCACCGAGGACTTCGACGACGGCTCGAGCACCGTCGGCTTGATCCTCGGCATCAGCGAGATCGTGCGCCAGACGAGGTAGACGAGCAGCCCGAAGAAGACGAGCGGGAGCCACGTCAGGATCCCCTCTTTGATCTGATCGAAGACCGCTCCCGCAACCGGCACTGGGGCTACCATCGGCAGCCGCGCGCCGTTCCTGAAGCGCGACCGGGGGTCGGATGCGCTCGGCCCGGACCGGGTCCGGGCGATCGGGCTGGATCTGCCCGGATCTTGCTGTCGGGGCCGGATCTCATCCGGGCCCTCGAGGAACGTCTGCCAGTCTCCGATCGGAACGCTCGGATCTCGCTGTCGGGGCCGGGTCTCATCCGGCCCGGCCGGGCGAAGCCCGGCGGTCACCGGATCCCGGGGCCGTCAGGCGCCGGCAGCCCGTTCGAGCCGGAGGCACTCGTCGAGCGCCGCCTCGGCCACCTCGAGCTGCTCCCCGGTCGGCTCCTCGGTGAGGAACCGGTGCTGGAGCTCGTGTCCCGGCCAGGCCAGCGCGCGGCTGGCGGGGTGGGACGGATGGCGCAGCATCCAGGCGAACACCTCCACGGTCACCCCGAGGGCCGCGACGGCCGCGACCCCGCGCGCGACCGAGCGGCTTCGCGGCGTCGAGGCCAGGGTGGAGGCGACCGCGTTGCCGGCGACGGTCGCCGCAAGCAGCGGCCCGATCATGTGCGAGCCACACCGCTCGTGCTCGCGCGGCCGCGGCTCGCCGTGCTCGTAGCTGCCGATCGTCACGTGCTCGGCGCCGTGGTAGGCGGCCAGCTCGGTCCCGCGGAGGGCGATCAGGGATGGGACGAGCGCAAGCAGCGCGGCGGCGCCCTCCCGCGCCAGGGACGAAACGCGCGCCCGGCGGATCGCACGCCCGACGACGAGGCTCGCACCCATCGCGCCGAGCACCCTCGGCTGCTGGAAGGGAAGCTCGGCCTCGGGCAGCGCGCGGCGGACGACGGGAAGCAGCGCGAGCGCCTGGGCGATCCGCACCGGACCGCGCACGAACGGCGAGCTCACGTCGGCAGCCCGGAACGGCTTGCCGCCCGAGGCGAGCCGGAGCATCCCGCCCCGGTCGCGAACCGCGCACGCCCAGTGCGAGGGGCCGTGCACGAGCACGCCGTTCGGGAGCGCCATCCCTCCGAGCCTGATCGGCTCCTCGCTCAGCGCTCCCCCTCGCCGCCGAGCAGCGTGCGTGCCACGTGAACGAGAAACCGGGCTCCGAGCTCGAGGTCGTCCACGGAGGCCCGCTCGTCGGCGGAGTGCACGAGCCGGGCCGCCAGCTCGGGGCTCATCACGCGGGCGGGAAAGAACCCGTAGGCGATCGTCCCGAACGTCTCGCGCAGGTAATGGCTGTCGGTGAAGCCGGGCAGAAGCACCGGCACCGGCGATGCCTCCGGATCCTCGCGACGGAGAAACGCCTCGATCGCCTCCCAGAGCGGGGTCTGAAACGACGACCGCGAGCCGCCGTTGGGCGGAAACCACTCGAGCTCGTACCCCTCGGGCCCGAGTGCGGAACGGACGAGGGCGTCGAGGTCGGCCTGGCGCTCCCCGGGCAGGATCCGGCAGTCGCAGAAGACCTCGCACATCCCCGGGATCACGTTCAGCTTGCCCGAACCGCTGAGCTGGGTCGGAGCGATCGTCGTGCGCAGCATCGGCTCGACCATCGAGGAGACGGTCGCTCCCTGTGCCCGCAGCGCCCGCAGCGCGTCCGACGGGTCGTCGAGCTCCCGCCCGAGCACGGCGGCAAGGAACCGACGCGTCTCCGGGAGCAGCGCCACCGGCGTCTCCAGCCCGGCGAGGATCCCGATCATGGACGCGGCCCTGACCAGCGCGTTGTCCGCGACCGCGGGGGTCGAAGCGTGCCCGCTGCGTCCGTGAATCGTGAGCCGGAACGGCGAGGTGGCCTTCTCGGAGGTCGCACACAGGTAGAGGGGACGGCCTGCGAGCACGATCCGGTCGCCGCCGCCCTCGTTGAGACACCAGGTCGCCCGCACCGACTCCGGGTGGTTCGAGCAGAGCCACGAGAGCCCGTAGTCGTCGCCCACCTCCTCATCGGCCGTCGCGGCGAAGATGAGATCGCCCTCGGGCCGGAAGCCCTCGCGCGCAAGCGTCGCGATCGCGACGGCGTTCGCGGCCACCTGGCCCTTCATGTCGAGCGCACCCCGCCCCCAGACGTGCCCGTCACGAAGCTCACCCGACCACGGGTCGACCGACCACTCCGACGGATCGGCGAGGACGGTGTCCGTGTGCGAGAGGAGGAGCAGCCGTGGTGCATCGGGGTCCCGACCCGGGATACGGGCTACGAGGTTCGCCCGGTCGGGCACGCGGGCGAGCAACTCGCACTCGACGCCGAGCGGCTCGAGGAAGTCCCGCAGGAGCACCGCCGCCGCCGTCTCGTTTCCCGGCGGGTTCACCGTGTCGATGCGGATGAGCTGCTGGAGGAGGCCGGTGACCTCCTCGCGCATGGCGATGCCCGCGACGCTCACCCTGCGGAGCATACTTGCAGCACGATGGGCGATCTCTTCAGCGATGCCGCCTCGCAGCGGGCCTCGGCCGCGGCGCCGCTCGCGAGCCGCCTACGCCCGTCTTCGCTCGACGGCTTCGTCGGGCAGGCGAAGGTTGCCGGGCCCGGATCGGCGCTCGCGCTCTCGATCGCGGCCGATCGGGTCGGCTCGTCGATCTTCTACGGTCCGCCGGGTAGCGGAAAGACGACGCTCGCGCGGATCGTCGCCTCGACGACCGGATCGGTGTTCGAGGAGCTGTCCGCCGTGTCCGCGACGGTCTCCGACGTACGGGCCGTGCTCGCACGCGCCCGGGAGCGGCTGGGTGCGAACGGTCTGCGTACGACGCTCTTCCTCGACGAGATCCACCGGTTCAACAAGGCCCAGCAGGACGCGCTCCTGCCTGCCGTCGAGGAGGGCCTGATCACGCTCCTCGGCGCCACGACGGAGAACCCCTACTTCGAGGTGAACTCGGCGCTGCTCTCCCGCTGCCGGCTCTACGAGCTCGAGCCGCTCACGGCGGCCGAGCTCGTCGTGATCGTCGAACGCGGGGCTTCGGAGCTCGCCGCCGAGCTGTCCGGAGACCTGGCCCAGATGATCGCCGGGCGCGCGGGCGGTGACGGGCGGGCGGCCCTGAGCATCCTCGAGCTCGCAGCCCAGACCGCGGGCGCGGAGGGAGTTCCGATCGAGAGCCGGCACGTCGACGACGCCGCCCGCAAGCGCCCGCTCGTGTACGACAGGGCCGGTGATGCCCATTACGACTTCGCGTCGGCGTTCATCAAGTCGTTACGCGGCTCCGATCCCGACGCCGGGCTCTACTACCTCGCCGCGATGCTCGAGGCGGGTGAGGACCCACGATTCCTCGCCCGGCGGATGATCATCTTCGCCTCCGAGGACGTCGGGAACGCCGACCCCCGGGCGCTGCTCGTCGCCGTCGCCGCCGCGCAGGCGCTCGAGCACGTCGGGCTGCCGGAGGCCCGTCTCAACCTCGCACAGGCGGTGATCTACCTCGCCCGCGCCCCGAAGTCGAACGCGGTGATCACCGCGATCGGCGCCGCGAGCTCGGCTGTCAGGGAGCACGGGCTGCTCCGCCCGCCCGACTCGCTCCGCGATGCCCACTACCCCGGCGCCCGCCAGCTCGGGCGGGGCGCCGGGTACCTGTACCCGCACGACGACCCTCGCGGCTTCGAGGTCGACCACCTCCCGGAGGGGCTCCAGGGCCGGGTCTTCTACACCCCGTCCGGAAGCGGCGAGGAGGCGACGTAGGGGCCCCGCCTCGCCCCGCTCGCTGCCCGCGAGGGCCCGGCGGCCGCCTCGGTAGGAGCCGGGCCGCCCCCGGCCGCTAGACTGGCGAGGCTCTGGCGAGGTAGCTCAGCTGGTAGAGCACGCGGCTGAAAACCGCGGTGTCGCCGGTTCGAGTCCGGCCCTCGCCACCTCACGCGGACGGAGGGCGGCGGACGATCATCGCGGTCCCCGCCCCCGCCGCGAGCTCTTCCGCCTCGGAGAAGCCGAACGGCCGCAGCCCGCGCCGGACGGTGTCCGGCGGGACGTAGATCGGCGTCCGCGGCCCCGACGAGAAGGCGAGCACGATCGCCCCGCCGGACGCCGTCACCCGGGCGAGCTCCGGAAAGAACGGGATCATGTTCAGCAGGATCACGAGGTCGAACACACCGTCGGCAAATCGCAGCTCGGAGGCGTCACCCGTCTCGAACCGCACCCGTCCGGCAAGCTCGGGCGGCAGGAGCGCGCCCGCCTCCGCGACCATGCCAGGCGCGAGATCGACGCCGACGACCGTGGCTGCGGGAAACCGCTCCGCGGCCAGCCGGGCAGCCTTGCCGGTCCCCGTGCCGAGGTCGAGCACCCGCACCGGCGGCTCGATCCGCTCCAGCGCGGCCGCGAGCGGGACGAGCGACTCGGGCCCGCGACGGCGATCCCAGTAGGTTGCGAGCCGCTCGAACTGCCAGCGAACCGGGCCGCGAAACACGCGCCACAGCCCGGGGTGTGCAACGACGCGCTCGGTGGCGAATCGGGCGAACCAGCGACCGAGCCTCTCCTTCCAGTCCTGGCGCGGCTCAACCGCCACGTGAGAGCCCGACTCCCTGTCCCGTCAGGATCGTCAGGAGGCGTGCGGCGCTGCCGCTGTTCACGGCGACCGCGATGCTCTGCGACGAGTCCTCGAACAGAAGCAGCGCACCCCGGCCGACATCGGTGAACGTCCGCGCGTAGAGCGCCGAGAAGTGGCGAGAGTCGACCTCGATCTCGACCGTATCGCCCGGGTGGATTCCGGCCTCCTCGAGCTGTCCTCGGCTCACGTTCAGCCGCACGTTGCCGAAGCGATCGACGATCAGCACCGTCGTCTGGACGTGCTCGTCCTCGATGCGCGCGGCCGGCAGCTCCACGCGCACGAGGTCGCCCGGGTCGACGCGGGCGCCGAAGGCCTGCGGGGGCACGCCGTTTGCGAGGTACGCGGCGGCCGGGGAGAAGACGTCGCGGCCGTGGAAGGTAGGCGAGACGGGATCGAGCATGAAGGCCGGGTTCGTGAGCTCGAAGGCCTCCACCACGCCCCCGAAGCGGTCGATCGCGGGGATCAACAGGCCGTTGTCGGGCCCGACGTAGAGCCGCCCGTCGGCGCTCCTCACGGCGATCCCCCGGCGATTCCCGCCGACGTCCGGGTCGACGATGGCGAGATGGATGCCGGCGGGCATGTAGGCGAGGCTGTCGGCGAGGACGAGGGCCCCGTGGAGGATGTGCTGGGGCGCGATGCCGTGCGTGATGTCGATGACGCGCGCGGCCGGTGCGATCGACGCGATCACGCCGTGGCACACCCCGACGAACTCGTCGACGAGCCCGTAGTCGGTCAGGAGGGTGACGACGGGTGCGCCGGGATCTCGCTCACCGGCGAGCCGGTGCGGGGCAGGGACGGCGAGAGTTTCGATCCCGCAAGCCTAACCGCCTCGATCAGCCCGTCGAGATCGCTCGTCGCGGCCTCGGCCACGACGACGAGCCCGAGCTTTCGCGCGACGGCCGTCGTGACCGGGCCGATCGACACGCACGGCGTCGCAGGCCCGCCGGTACGTGCGAGCGCCCGGGCGGCCGACCCCGAGGCGAGCACGGCGAGCTCGACCGCCGGGAGCTCGTCCGGGACACGCTCGACGGTCCGGTAGAGCGTCCGCCGCTCGGCGCCGAGCTCGCTCGCGAGCACGTCCCTCGCCCCCTCGGCGCCCAGGAAGAGCACACGCCCGGGCGGGCGCGGAAACGCCGCAACAAGACCCTCCTGCGTGAACACCTCGGCAACGAGGCCCGGCTCGACGCCCCTCGCACGGAGTGCCTCCGCCGTTCCCGGGCCGATCGCCGCGACTCTCGGCAGCGGCCCGCTGAGCCGGGCGAACAGGTACTCGACGGCAGCCCGGCTCGTGAGGACGAGCCAGTCGAAGCCCTCGATCGCGATCGGGCCGTCGCCCACCGGCACCGTCTCGAGCAACGGGCACTCGACCGGCTCCATCCCGGCCTCGCGCAGCCCGGGAGCGAGACGTCCGACCTGGTCGGCGGTACCGGTCAGGAGCACCCGGACGGCCACGGGCTCACTGCTCCCGCACAACGAGGGCCGCGAGCAGCCCGTCCGCGAGCGCGACCGGATCGTCTCCCGTCAGCCGCTCGACCCAGGCGCCGTCCTCGTCCGCCACGAGAGCCGACAGCGTCCGGCCGTCGTGGAAGGCCGCCACGGGAGCGAGGCAGCCGCCGCCGATCCTCGCGACGCACGCCCGCTCGGCCTCGACCCGGCGTCTCGTCTCCGAGTCGTCGAGGTCGGCGACGAGCAACTCCTCGCCCGCCCGTACCTGGAGGGCGATGGCTCCCTGCCCCGCCTCGGGGAGTATCTCGTCCGGCTCGAAGCGACGGCCGATCTCGCCGGCGAGACCGAGGCGGTCGAGGCCCGCCGCCGCGAGGACGATCGCGTCGAGCCCGCGCTCCCCGCGCTTGCGAAGCCGGGTGTCGACGTTTCCCCGGAGCGGCTCGATCGAGAGGGTGGGCTCGAGCGTGAGCAGCTGGGCGCGGCGGCGCACGGACGCCGTCCCGATCCGCATCCCCGGCCGGAGGAAGGATGCGCCGCAGAGCGCATCGCGCGGGTCGTCGCGGGGAAGGAAGGCCCCGATCGACAGGCCCTCGGTCGCGGTCGAGACCAGGTCCTTCGCCGAGTGCACCGCGACGTCGACACGCCCGGAGAGCAGCGCCTCCTCGAGCTCCTTGACGAAGATCCCGCGCGCGCCGATCTCGCCGAACGGGCGCGACCGGTCGCGGTCACCCGTGGTCGTGATCGGGACGAGGGCGATCTGCACGTCGCCACGAGCCGCGCGGACCGCGTCAGCGACCAGCTCGGCCTGGGCCATCGCGAGCCTGCTGCCCCGCGAGCCGAGCCTGACCACCATCCCGAAGCGGCTCAGCCGCCCTCGCGGAGCTCGAACAGCTCGCGGACGGTCTGCGCGTAGGTCGGGCCGTCGGCGGTCGCCGCGGCCTCCTTGAGCCTGACCGTGGGGGCGTGGAGGAGCTTGTTCACGATCTGCGCGGTCAGCGACTCGACGGCCTTGCGCTCGCCCGGGCTGAGCTCGGCGAGCCGGGGCGCAAGGCGCGCGAGCTCGCTGCGGCGAATCTCCTCCGCGCGGGCCCGGAGGGCCACGATCGCCGGCACCACGTCGCGGGAGACCCACCAGGCGCGGAACTCGTCGAGCTCGTCGAGCACGATCCGCTCGGCGCGCTCGGCCTCGCCACGCCGGCCGGCGACGCTCTGCTCGACGACCTGCTCGAGGTCGTCGAGGTCGTACAGGTAGGCGCCGTCGAGCTCGTTGATCACGGGGTCGAGATCGCGCGGGAGGGCGATGTCGATGAAGAACATCGGACGGCCGCGGCGGTGGCGAAGGGCCGAGGCGACCGTGTCCGCGCGAAGCACGAGCTCCTGCGAGCCCGTCGCCGAGATCACGACGTCCGCGGCGGCGAGCTCGTCCCCGAGCGCGTCGAGGCCTATCGCCCGACCGCCGACGCGTGCGGCGACCAGGTAGGCCCGCTCGAGCGACCGGTTCGCGACGACGATGTCGGTCACCCCGCGCGAGAGGAGGTTCGCGGCGGCCAGCTCGCCCATCTTCCCTGCTCCGATCAGCAGGACACGCCTGCGGGCGAGGTCGTCGAACACCCTGCCGGCGAGATCGGCCGCCGCGGACGAGATCGATGCCGGGTTCTCGCCGATGCCCGTCTCGTGGCGAACTCGCTTCCCGACGTGCAACGCCTGCCGGAACAGGCGGTGCAGGATCGGGCCGGCGGTGCCGACCGCGTCTGCGGCCTCGTACGCCGCGCGTACCTGCCCGAGGATCTGCGCCTCCCCGGGCACGAGCGAGTCGAGCCCCGAGGTCACACGGAAGAGGTGGTGGGCGGCCTCGGTCTCGAGCTTCACGAACAGGTGAGTCTCGAGGCTCTGCGGCGGGGCGCCGGCAAGGTGGCCGAGTTCCGCCACGGCGTGCCGTCGCGACGTCTCGACGTCCTCGCCGGCCAGGTACAGGCAGCACCGGTTGCACGTAGAGAGGGCGACCGCCTCGGCGCCGGCTCCGGCGAGGCGTCGAAGCAGCTCGGGCCCGTGGGCCCGCTCGAGGCTCAGCCGCTCGCGGAGCTCGACGGGCGAGTGGTGGTGCGAGGTGCCGACGACGAGGAGCTGCATCTCAGAAGTGTCCCATCGCGAAGGCTCCCGCGCGGACGGCGACGACGATCGCGAAGCCGCCGAGCGCGAGCTGGGCGGCGCGGCGCCCGTGCCACCCGGCCTCGTGCCGGAGGAGGAGGAACGCCGCGTACAGGAACCAGGCGACGAGCGTTGCGACGATCACCCCGTCGAGCCGCACGCCCTCACCCTGGAGACGGGCGAACCCGATCCCGATCCCGATCGTGAGCGCCGGGAGCGCCACGAGGATCGTCCGGCCGATCAGGGTGTCGAGCGTCGTCAGCGACGGGGCCCTCACCCGGAGCAGCCGCGGCGAGCGGCGCTTCAGAGCCCGTTCCTGCCAGAGGTACACGCCGGCGAGCCCGGCCGCGATCGTGAAGCCGGCGAACGCTGCGAGGACGAGCCCGACGTGAGCTGCGAGAAAGACGGTCCCGAACCCGGTCGAGCCCGTGCGCGCTGCACCGGCTGCCCCCGCGATCGCGAGCAGGACGGCTGCCGGGGGCATCACCGCGAGGCCGAGGAGGCGAAACGGGGCGCGGCAGCCCCAGATCAGGTAGGCGCTCACGCACATCCAGACGAACAGGTTCAGCGACCCGGCCCACGAGCTCCACGGGAAGCCTTCGGCGGCCGACGCCTGCGTGACGAGCAGCGCGGTCTGCGCGAGCCAGCCGAGCCGGACACCCCAGATCGCGTAGCGGGAGGGCCGGCCGGGGCGAATCGTCTCCCCGGCGTACGCGAGCGCAGCCTCGGAGTAGGCGAGAACGGCCGGCCAGAAGAGCACGAGGGCCAGCCCGCCCATCACCCGACCTGCTCGGGCTCGAGCTCCGGTCCTGCGGCCGCCCGGTCCTCCGCCGCGCGCCCGCTCGCCAGCTCGGCGAGCTCCTCCACCTCTCGCGAGAACCGGCTCATCCTGAACGAGTAGATGACCACGTACAGGAGCACGACCACGAGCACGACGAGGTAGGCCGCGGTGACGTACTTCTGCGCGTTGCTCATGCGAGCGCCTTCCGAAGCTCGCGCAGCCTGCGCTCGAGTCGCTTCCCTGCCAGCTCTGTGTGGTAGAGGGCGAAGCCGAGCGAGACCATGCCGGCGAGACAGAGCAGGAAGGTGGCGAACATCTCCGCGGTCATCCCCACGCCCTCGCGCGTGAACACCGCCGGATGGAGGAGCGTCCCGAGGATCCGGATCGCGAGAAAGCTGATCGGGATCAGGACGACGCCGAGGAGCGCGTAGACGGCCGACGTGCGCGAGCGCCGGGGGCCGGGATCGACGGAGTAGCGGAGCATGAAGTAGGCGGAGTAGAACAGGAACAGGATCAGGAACACGACGAGCTGGCGCTCACCCCACGACCACCATACCCCCCAGGAGATCTTTCCCCAGATCGACCCGGTGACGAGTGTCAGCGCGGCAAAGATCGTACCGATGTGGATCGCCGTGTAGCTCTCGAGGTCGTACCGGTCGTCGTGCTTCCAGAGCAGGCGCAGCGCCTTCCATGCCCCCCAGCCGAAGCAGGCGTACGTGGTCAGGGCGACCGGGACGTGGATGTAGAAGATCTTCTGGCTGAAGCCCTGGTCGGCGTCCTCGGGCGCCCAGAAGAACGCGAGCGCGATCCCCGCCACGAGTAGCAGCAGCGCGGAGACGGCGAGCAGAGGTCCCGGTCTATTCGGTAACGACGTACTCAAATGCGGCCCAGGAGATGATCGCAAAGATCGCGTCGTAGAGCCCGAGGAACCAGAGGAACCGGGCCGGGTCGTCCACGATCGACGCGCCGACGCCCCCGATCACGACAGGGATCGCGAGCGGCAGGAACAGGAGCGGCAGGATCAGATCACGGGTCCGGCTGGCCAGCGCGATCGCCGCGAGCAGCGCGCCGACTGCGGCGATGCCGACGTCCGCCAGCACGACCGCCGCGATCATCGCCCCGCCGACCGGGGCGTAGAAGAGCGCGAACGCCGGGAGCGCGATCGCCTCCATGAGGAGGAGGAACACGATCACGCTCAGCGTCTTCGCGAGCCAGATCGCGCTGCGGTCACAGGGCGCGAGCAGAAGACCGTCGAGCAGCCCGTGCTCCCGCTCGGCGGTATAGACGCGGCCGAGCCCGAGCAGTGCGGTGAAGAGGATCGCGATCCAGAGGAGCCCCCGCGCTGCGTCGTCACCCGCCGAGGCCGGCAGCGCGAAATGGAAGACGACGAGAGCGCTGACGACGAACAGGAGCATCGCCGGCACGGTCTCCCGCGAGCGCAGCTCGAGCAGGACGTCCTTGCGGGCGAGCACCGCGACGTCGCGGGCGTAGGCGATCACGTGAGCGCGAGCCTCAGTGTTGCGAGCCGCTCGAGGCGCTCGGGCTGGTGGGAGCTCACGACGATCGTGCGGGTCTCGGCCAGCTCGGTGAGCTCGTGGGCGAGCAGAGCGGCGCCGTCTGCGTCGAGCCCCGTGAAGGGCTCGTCCAGGAGGAGCAGCTCGGGATCGTGGAGGGTCGCGCGACAGAGGGCGAGGCGCTGCTGCATCCCCCGGGAGTAGGTCGAGACGCGCTGGTGGCGGGCCTCCCAGAGCGCGTAGCGCTCGAGCAGCATCCCGATCCGTTCCTTGCGCTCCGCGACGCGGTACAGCCTCCCGTAGAGCTCGAGGTTCTCGAGGGCCGTCAGCTCCCGGTACAGAAGCGGCTCGTGCCCTACATAACCGAGGCGCCCGCGCTCGACGGCGACCTCGAGCTCGCCTCCGCTCGGCGCCAGGAGGCCGGCGAGCAGGCGCAGGAGCGTGCTCTTTCCGGCACCGTTCCGCCCGGTCACGAGCAGGAACCCGCCCGCCGGCAGGTCGAGATCGACGCCGCGCAGGACGTCCTGCTCCCCGAAGCGCTTCTCGAGGCCACGGGCGCGGATCATCGGAGCACGTCGACGAGGACGAACCCGAAGAACCCGACGCTGATCAGGCCGTTCATCGTGAAGAAGGCCGTGTCGAGCCGGCGCCAGTCGGAGGGCGAGACGAGGGCCTGCTCGTAGGCGAGCAGCGCCCCCACGAACGCGACTCCCAGCCAGTAGAACAGGCCCACCGACAGACCGAGGCCCGCACCCACGAGTAGCGCCACCGTGAGGAGATGACAGAGCCTCGAGGCCCTGAAGGTCGCCTGCACCCCGAAGCGGGCCGGGAAGGAGTGGAGGCCCTGCGCCCGGTCGATCTCGAGGTCGAAGAGGGCGTAGAGGAGATCGAAGCCCGCGATCCAGAGAGCGACGGCGCCGCCGAGAAGCCAGGCCGGCCAGGGCATGGCGTTGTCGATCGCAGCCCAGGCGCCGATCGGCGCGAGCCCGTCGACGGCGCCGAGCCAGAAGTGGCAGAGCCAGGTCGCGCGCTTCAGGTACGGGTAGAGGACGAATCCGAGCACCGGGATCGGCCACAGCCAGTGGACGATCGGTGCGAGCTGGTACACGGCGACGAGGAACAGCGCCAGCGAGCCGGCACAGAAGAGGAGCACCTGCCAGGAGAGCAGCGCGCCCCGCGGCAGCTCCCGGCCGGCGGTACGTGGGTTCCTGGCATCGACTCCGGCGTCGATCAGACGGTTCAGCGCCATCGCGAGGCTCCGGGCGCCGACCATCGCGAGCGTGATCCAGACGAGGTCGTGGGCACTCGGAACGCCGTCGACGGCGAGGAACGCACCGACATAGGCAAAGGGGAGCGCGAAGATCGTGTGCTCGAGCTTGACGAGCGAGGAGAATAACTTCGTATAGCGAACTATTCCGCCCGGAGCGGCCGGGGACGACTGGCTCGCGCTCACGTCTGGCGATGCGCGGTCGGCGCGTCGGCGAGCAGCCCGAGCGCATGGCGCAGGGCCGGCCGCACGATCGCATAGCCGTCCCGACAGCCGCCCGGTGACCCCGGGAGGTTGACGACGAGCGCGCCGCCGACGATCCCGGCAACCCCGCGCGAGAGCAGGCCGTGAGGCGTCTTCGCGAACGAGTCTGCCCGTAGCGCCTCGGGAATCCCCGGGACGAGCCGGTCGACCACCGAGAGGGTCGCCTCGGGCGTCACGTCGCGAGGGGCGACGCCCGTCCCTCCCGTCGTCAGCACGAGCGGCGCCTCGCCCGCGAGCTCGCGGATCGCCGTCGCGATCTCCTCCCGCTCGTCGGGGACGATCCGGCGGACGACCTCGAACTCGTCGCCCGCGAGCAGCTCGGCCAGCAGGTCACCGCTGCGGTCCTCCCGGACGCCGTGCGTGACGCCGTCGGACACGGTCAGCACCGCGGCCTTCACGCCGTGGGCTCCTTCGTCTTCTCGAGCAGGCGCACCCCGCTCACGACCATCCCCTTGTCGATGGCCTTCGCCATGTCGTAGACCGTGAGCGCGGCGACGCTCGCCGCGACGAGCGCTTCCATCTCGACCCCTGTCCGCGCCGTCGTCTCGGCGCTCGCGACGATCCGCACGAGCCCGTCGCCGACCTCGAGCGATACCTCCACGACCGACAGCGGCAGCTGGTGGCAGAGCGGGATCAGGTCGGGCGTCCGTTTCGCCGCCATGATCCCCGCGAGCTGGGCGGTCGCGAGCGCATCGCCCTTCGGGAGCGCCCGGAGGGTCGCCGCCGTCTCCGGGAGCATCGTGACCGTCGCCTCGGCGACCGCACGGCGGCGCGACTGGGGCTTCTGCCCCACGTCGACCATGCGCACGGAGCCGGACTCGTCGACGTGACTGAGGCTCACGCGGGCATCGTACTGCCGGGCGCGCCCACGCTCTCCTCCAGGTCTCGCAGGAGCGTGTCGATCCAGCGGCCGATGTCGTGCGTGCGCACCTGCTCTCTCGTGCCCTCCAGCCGGCGTCGACGCTCCTCCTCGGGCATCATCAGCGCGAGGTGGATGGCCTCGGCCTGGCCCTCGAGATCGAACGGGTTCACGGTCAGCGCGAACGGCGCCAGCTCGTCGTGCGCACCCGCATTCTCGGAGAGGATCAGCACCCCGGCGCGCCCGTTCAGCAGCGGCGCCTCCTTGGCCACGAGGTTCATGCCGTCGAAGATCGCATTCACGAGCAGGACGTCGTACTGCTTGTAGGCCGCCACGGAGGCCAGGAAGTCGTCCTCGATCCGGAGGTCGATCGGTAGCCAGCCGTCGTGCTGGAAGCGGTCGTTCACCACCCGGGCCGCCCGCTGGATCGCGCCCAGGTACTCCGAGTACTCGGGGATGTCCTGGCGCGACGGGTCGAGCAGGGCCAGCATCGCAACGCGCCCGTGCGCCTCGGGATGCTGCTCGAGGTAGCGCTCGAACGCCCTGAAGCCCCGCACGACGTTCTTCGAGGGATCGGTGCGATCGACGCGCAGCACGAGCTTCTCCGGGCGACTTGCGGCGAGCGTCGCCTCCTTCTCGAGCACCCTCGGGTCGTCGGCGAGCGCGGCGAGCTCCGCCGGGTCGACCGAGATCGGCGCCACCCGCACGCGTGTCCGCCTCCCGGAGCGGTCGACCCGGCCCCCGGAGAGGTCGACCTCCACACCCGGGCTGTCCTCGCAGCACAACAGGAAGTTGCGCCGCCAGCGCTCGGTATGGAAGCTCACGGCGTCGTTGGCGAGCAGCCCGTCGTGGATCGCACGGCGGATCGAGCCGGGAAGGACGCGCCAGTAGTCGGGCTGGGGCCACGGGACGTGGACGAAGTGGGCCAACGGTGCATCGGGGACGGCCGCCCGGACGAGCCGGGGAGCCACGTACAGGTGGTAGTCGTGGAAGAGCACCGCCGCGCCGGGTTGCCGCTCGAGCTCCTCGACGACGACCCGGGCGAAGTTCGCGTTCACGGCCTCGTAGCCCTCGCTCCAGGCGGCGTGGAGGCCGTGGTCGACGTCCGGCGCCCCGGCGAGGCCCCACAGGTAGTGCTGGGCAAACCAGAGGGTCGGATTTGCGACCACGTTGTAGTAGCGGTCGTAGGCCGCATGGTCGTGGGCGACGAGCCGCAGGTCGTAGCTGTGCCCTTCCTGAGTCGTCTCGGTGATGGGGCCGGGGAGCTCCGCCGCAACGAGGCGATCCTCGTCGCTGATCGCGCTCGCGACCCAGGTCACGTGGTGGCGGTCGGCCAGGCTCCGCAGCGCGGTCACGAGCCCGCCTCCGCCGCGGCGGGCCGCTCGTGCGCCGGCCGCGTCCCGGTAGAAGGTGGCCGGGCCGCGGTTCGAGACGACGATCAGCCTGCGGCTCGCCATCGCCT
Organism: Gaiellales bacterium; assembly: GCA_046330455.1. Classification (GTDB taxonomy): domain Bacteria; phylum Actinomycetota; class Thermoleophilia; order Gaiellales; family Gaiellaceae; genus CAVQXR01. The sequence continues at coordinate 119,499 of JAXLSU010000003.1, read as the reverse complement.
CTACGGTACCCGCGCCCGGGCCGGGTCCGCCCGGCGGCCGGGTTCAGCGGGCCTGCGTGACCGTCTCGAGCCGGACGCCCGGATCGTGGCCCGCGAGCCGGGAGAACAGCGCCAGCCAGTCGCGCAGGAGCCGCGGCATCAGGAAGTGCCCGCGGACGTGCTCCTTGCCCGCCCGGGCCATCGACCTCGCCCGCTCGGGATCGCCGAGGATCGCGAGGCACGCCGCCGCACACTCGTGCGCGGACTCGACGAGGAAGCCGGTCTCGCCGTCGCGGATCTGGCTCAGGATGCCGCCCACGCGCCCCGCGACGACCGGCCGCGACTTCCACAGCGCCTCCGACACGGTGAGCCCGAAGCCCTCGCGGACCGACTTCTGGATCACGGCCTGGGAGATCACCTGGAACGCGTTCACCTCGACGGAGCCGACGTTGTTGAGGTTCGAGAGGATGTGGATGTCCGGATCGCCGCCCGCGTAGTCCATCGTCCGGTTGTAGTACTCCCAGCCCTCGGGATCGTCGTGGGCCATCGAGCCGACGAGCGCGAGCTGCACGTCGTCGTGGTGCTCGCGGACGTCACGGTAGGCGTCGATCACCCCGAGCGGATCCTTCCACGGGTCGAACCTCGAGACCTGGGTCAGGATCGGCCGGCTGACGTCGAGACCGAACTGATCGACGATGTACTCGGCGTCCTCGAGCGAGAGCGCCATGTTCTTCGGCGCGAGCGGATCGATCGCCGGGGGCCAGATGTAGGCGGTCGGGAGGTCGGCGATCGCCGGCACGTACTCCTCGCGGTGGAAGATCGCCGCGTCGTAGCGCGCAAGCCACGGTGCCAGGAAGCCGAGCACCTGCCGGTTCGGGGTCGAGAGATCGATGTGACAGCGCCAGATCCAGTGCGGGGCCGCGTCGCGGATGTGCTCGATCATCCCGCACGGCTGCGGGTCGTGGACGATCACGTAGTCCCACGACCCCTCGAGCGCCTCGCTGTTGCGCCGGTTGTACTCGGCGAAGACGGCCTCCTGCGCCGAGGTCAGGCCCGCCGGGTTGCCCTGGAGCGCGTTGTGGATCGCCTTCGTGACCTCGAAGAACTCCTCCTGGCCCCAGATCACGCGCCATTCGACCTCGAGCCCCGCGTCACGCATGAGCGGGATCAGCGTGTAGTTGATCTCCGCGACGCCGCCGCCGAAGGCGGTGGCGGAGAGGTGCAGGACCCGCGCTCCCTCGAGCGGCTCGGCGAGCGCCCGGATCTCGTCCATGCGGCCGCGCCCGACGATCGTCGCGTAGTCGCCTAGCGACTTGTGTCCGACGTTGATCGGCTGGAGCATGGCCGGGCAGGATAGCGGTCGGGGCGGCGCCGCTCGCCGCCTACCCCTCGCAGGTGTCGGAGTCGGCCGTGCGATCGCCCGGTGTGAGGGTCACGTCGAGCGACTCGCCGTCGCGGATCACGGCGAAGGCGGCCGGGCGGCCGGGGAAGAGCGTGCCGGACACGATCCGGCTCAGATCGGCGCTCGTCTCGACCTCCTCGCCCTCGATCGCGACGACGACATCGCCGCCGATCACGACCTCCTGGCCGGTGACCGTGACCCGGCGGTCACCCCCGCGCAGCCCCGCCTCGTCGGCCGGGCTCCCCGGCACGACGCACTGCACGAGCGCTCCGCGCTCGACGTCGTAGCCGAGCTCGTGCGCCATCGTCGGCGTCAGGCTCACCTGGCGAACGCCCAGCCAGGCGTACCGGACCCGGCCCGTCTTCTCGAGCTGCTCGAGCGAGCGCGACGCGGTATTGATCGGGATCGCGAAGCCGACGCCCTCGGCGAGCCCGGAGTCGCTCCGGATCTGCGAGTTGATCCCGATCACCTCGCCGTCGGCGTTGAAGAGCGGTCCTCCCGAGTTACCGCGGTTGATCGGTGCGTCGATCTGGATCGCACCGGCGACCGCATACTCGCTCGTCAGCGAGGCGATCGTCCGTTCGGTCGCCGAGACGACGCCGACGCTGAGCGAGCTCACCTGCGCGAAGGGGCTCCCGATCGCCGCCACCGGCTCGCCGACCCTCACCTCGCTCGAGTCGCCGAGCGGCACCGGCGACACGTCGTGCTCGGCCGGATCGACCCGGATGACCCCGACGTCGCTGAACAGATCCCAGCCGACGATGCGCGCGGCCACTCGCCCTCCGTCGCTGAACTCGACGTAGACCTCGGCGGCGCCCTCGACCTCCTCGCCGGGCTCGAGCGCCCCGACGGTCGTGATCACGTGCGAGTTCGTGAGAATCGTCCCGCTCCCGTCGACGACGAAGCCCGACCCCTGCGCCGCCGCCGCGCCGTCGCCCTCGCCGTGGCCCGGGAAGATCGCCTCGATCGTGACGACGCCCGCGACGCGAGCGTCGTACAGGGCCGCCGGGTCGAACGCGTCGCCGGGAAGGGGCGCCGAGGCGTTGCTGACGGCCGTCGCAGACGCCGGTCGGTCGGGCGCCGACTGCTCGAGTACGACCGTATCGCCGCTCGCGACCCAGCCGGCGGCGAAGCCGATCCCGATCGCTGCCAGCCCGCCGAGAACGGCGGCTGCGAGCACGGCGGCAAGGAGAGCGGCTGGTCGCATCAGGAGGGTGCGAGCGCGTTTTCACGTGAAAACGCCTCGCTCTGGGCACGGCTGAGGACAAGGGTAAAGGACGTGCTGCCCGGCTCGGAGCGCAGCTCGATCGCTCCGCCCATGAGCTGTGCGAGCTCGCGGGCGATCGCAAGCCCGATCCCGCTTCCGAACGCGGCGCCGCCGGCGCCGCGGTAGAAGCGGTCGAAGACGTGCTGCTGCTCGTCGAGCGGAATCCCGGGCCCGTCGTCGCGGACGGCGAGCTGCGCGCGCCCGACGAAGACCGCGGCCTCGACCTCGATCTCCGTCCCCGGCGGGGTGTGGCGGAGCGCGTTCTCGACGAACGACCGGCCGATCTGGACGATCCGATCCTCGTCACCGAGGGCGACCACGTCGCCCGAGCCCGCGGCCCGGAGCACGTGTCCGCTGCCCTCGGCGAGCGCCGCGAACTCCTCCACGAGCTCCCGCGCGAGCGCGCTCAGGTCGATCGGCTCCGAGGACACAGCAACCTGATCGGCATCCAGGCGCGAAAGGTCGAGCAGATCCGTCGCGAGGCGCGTCAGCCGCTCGACCTGGCTGCGGGCCGTCTCGAGGAAATCCCGGCGCGTCGACTCGTCCATCTCCTCGTCGTCCAGGAGCTCGAGGAAGCCGCCGAGGGCAAACAGCGGGGTCCGCAGCTCGTGGGACGCGTTGGCGATGAACTCCCGTCGCGCCCGGTCGAGCTGCGCGAGGCGAACCCGCATGCGATCGAATGCCTCGGCAAGATCCGTGAGCTCGTCCTGGCCCGTGTCGACGATCTGCGCCGTGAAGTCGCCGTCGGCGAGGCGCTCCGCGGCCGTCTCGAGCCGCCGGATCCGTCCCGTCAGCCGGAGCGCGAGCAGCGCGCCGAGCAACCATGAGGCGGCGAGCGCAACGCCTCCGTAGAGGATGAAGTCCCGCCGCACGACGGAGACGGCCGACTTCAGATCGGTGAGCGGCTCCGAGAGCAGCAGCACGAAGCCCGTGTCGCCGACGGGCACGGCGACCTGCGCGTACTCGACGCCGTTGCGCGTCACGCGGCCGCGGCTCCGCTCGCCGCTCGAGGCCGTCCGCAGGGCCAGCGGGTCGTCCTGGATCACGTCCGCGGCGGCGACCGGCGCCGAGTCGGCGACCGTCAGGAGCTCGTTGCCGTCGAGCTCCTGGAAGACGACGATCCGGGCGTTCTGCTGGGTCGCCGCGAACTCGACGAGGGTCTGGATCGCGGCCGGGTTCTCCTTCGACGCCTGACGGATCGCGGCCACGAGCGAGAGGGCCGACGAGCCGGGCTCGGCGATCGCTGCCCGCTGGAGCTCGCGATAGCGCTCGTCGACGAGCCGGCTCTCGAGCCGGGGCACGACGGCGAGGTAGACGATCGCGAGCGCTGCGGCGACGATCAGGAAGAGGACGAGCCCGAGCTTGACGCTCAGGCTACGGGGCGGCCAGATCGCGCGCACCGGGTCGCCCTACCGATCGCGGAAACGGTAGCCGACCCCGCGAACGGTGAAGATGAACCCCGGCTCGCTCGCGTCTTGCTCGATCTTCTCTCGCAGGTGGCGGATGTGAACGTCGATCGTGCGCGGATCGCGGTAGTCGGCGCTGCCCCAGAGCGATTCGAGCAGCTGCTGTCGCGAGTACACGCGCCCCGGGTTCCCGGCGAGCGCCCGCAGCAGCTCGAACTCGACGTAGGTGAGGCTCACGCTCTCGCCGTGGGACTCGACCGACCGCCGGGAGAGGTCGATGCGCAGCTCGCCGATCTCGATCGTCTCCGCCCGGTCGGGCTGGGTGGAGAGCTGGGCGCGTCGCAGCAGAGCCCTGACCCGTGACCGGAACTCGCGGATCGAGAACGGCTTCGTGATGTAGTCGTCTGCGCCGATCTCGAGGCCGAGGACCTTGTCGACCTCGTCGTCCCGTGCGGTCAGCATGATGATGGGCACCGTGGCGCTCTGGGCCCGTACCCTCCGGCAGACCTCGAGCCCGTCCACCTTCGGAAGCATCAGGTCGAGCACGATCAGGTCGATCTCGCCGCCGTCGAAGCGCTCGAGCGCCTCCTCGCCGGTCCGGGCCTGGATGACGCGGTACCCCTCGCGTTCGAGCGGGTACGTGAGCAGCTTCTGGACGGACTCCTCGTCGTCGACAAGGAGGATCGTCGCAGACCCGGGCATCATCGGCGGCCCCGAGGGCTGTCCGGCCGCACGGTCATCGGATCTACTATAGACCCCGCCCGGATGGCCGCCCCTCCGCCACGCACGCCGCCCGGCCGGCGGTCCCGGCGCCGCCCGGGCTCGTTCGAACGACCCGTCAGCGCCCGCATCTACCGTGTCTCGTGGACGCTGATCGCCCTGCCGATGCTCGTTCTCGCCTTCACGGTCGGCCGGCCCGAGCCGCTTCCCCGGCCCCCGTTGCCGCCGTCGTTCGACGCCGATGCGGCGATCCAGGATGCCCAGGAGCTCGCTCGGCTCTTTCCCGACCGCTCACCGGAGAGCCCGAACCGGCGCGAGGCGATCGCCTGGCTCACCGACCGCCTCGAGTCGGCGGGCCTCGGCGTCACCGAGCAGCGCTTCACGGCGGAGATCCCCGGCCTCGGCTCCGTTCCGCTCGTCAACGTGGTCGCCCGCCCGCTCGCCGCGGGCCCCGCACGCTCGCCGAAGGCGATCGTGGTCATGGCACGCTGGGACAACCTCGGGCCCTCGCCGGGCCTCAACGGCAACGCCTCGGGCATCGGAGCGCTCCTCGAGCTCGCCCGCGACTTCTCGACCATCTCGGTCACCCACACGATCGTCTTCGTCGCCGTCGACGGCGGCTCGTACGGCAGCGTCGGCGCTGCCAGGCTCGCCGCCGATCCGTCCTTTCGCCGCCGGGCGCTCGCCGTCGTGAACCTCGACAGCATCGCGTCGAACGGCCCGATCCGGCTCGCGATCGCCGGCGACGACGCCAGCACGCCGTCGGGCACGCTCGCGGCGACTGCCGACACGAGCGTCCTGCGCCAGACCGGCGTCAGGGCGACCCACGCGGGCGCGCTCCTGCAGCTGCTCGATCTCGCCTTCCCGTTCAGCCTCTACGGCCAGTCGCCGCCGCTCGCCCGCGGGATCTCCTCGGTCACGCTGACGACGGCGGGAGCGAGGCCGCCGACGCCGGCGGAAGACGTCGCGGACATCGACCCTGCCCGGATGCAGGCCGTCGGACGCTCCGTGCAGTCGCTCGTCGCGTCGCTCGACACCGCGGCCGAGGCCGCGAGCGGGACCGAGTCGTTCGTGTACCTCGGGGGCCGCCTGCTCCGTGGCTTCGCGATCTCGTTCCTCCTCCTCGTCCTGCTCGTTCCCGTCGTCGCAGCGACCATCGATCTCTGGGCGCGGCTGCGACGGCGCGGGCTCGAGCTCGGCCCCGCGTTTCGCAGCTTCCGCGGGAGGCTCGGCGTCTGGCTCTGGGCCGGGGGCGTCGCCGCCCTGTTCACGGTGCTCGGGGCATTTCCCGGCGAGGGCGACCGCCCGATCTCGCCGGACACGCCGCCCGCCCAGGACTGGCCGTCCGCCGCGATCGCCGGCCTCGCTGCGCTCACGCTGCTCGGTTGGTTCGCAGCCCGGGTGCGCCTCGTCCCGCGGGGAACGACGGCCCGGGCGGACGAGCTCGCGGGGCACCTGGCGGCGATGATCGTGCTGTGCGTGGTCGCGATCGGCGTCGCAGTCGTGAACCCGTACACGCTCCTCTTCGTCCTCCCGTCCCTCCACCTGTGGCTCTGGGCACCGCACGTGCGTGACCGTGCGCTCTGGGTTCGCTCGCTGATCTTCACGCTCGGGTTCGCCGGGCCGATCGGGCTGCTCGTCGCGTTCGCCGTCGAGCTCGGGCTCGGCTGGGACGCCCCGTGGTACGTGGCGACCCTCTTCACGGTCGGCTACGCGCCGTGGCCGCTGTTTCTGCTCCTGCTCGGCTGGGGCGCCGCCGCAGGTCAGGTCGGCGCGATCCTCTTCGGGCGCTACGCGCCGTATCCGTCACACGACGAACGCCCCGAGCGAGGGCTCTTCCGCGAGTCCGTCCGGCAGGCCGCGCTGCTCCATCGCCGGCTTCGCCGGGGTCGGAGCGCGGGCACCGGCGCGGTCGTGCCCGAGGAGGCGGGCCCTCTCAGCTGAGCGAGAGGAACCGGACGGGGCTCCCGGCCGGAAGCTCGCCCTCGCCCCGTGGGACGAGCACCAGCGCGTCGGCCTGGGCCGCAGCCGCGATCATGTGTGACTCCTGACCGGTCACCGGGTCGAGGACGACCGCCTCGGCCCCGTGCTCTGCCCGGGCGCGCACGAAGGTCTCGCGGTCGACGCTGCGCCGGACCGGGGCGCCGAGAGTCCCGTGGGCGTACCGCGGCTCCGGGCTCGGGATCCCGAGCATGACGTTCACCGCCGTGCGCACGAGCACCTCGAAGCAGACGAGCGCCGAGACCGGGTTCCCAGGCAGGCTGAACGCGACGTGGTCGCGGCGAACACCGAAGGCCACCGGCTTCCCGGGCTTCATCGCCACGCCCCAGAAGACCTCCTCGACGCGCAGCGCCGCGAGCACCTGACGGACGAGGTCGTGCGGCCCGACCGAGGCGCCCCCGGAGGTGACGAGCATGTCGAAGCCGAGCAGCCCCTTCTCCATCGCATTGCGATGATCATCGGCGTCGTCCGACACGACACCGAGCTGCGCCGGGACCGCTCCCGCAGAGGCGAGCTGACCCGCCAGCATCAGCCCGTTCGACTCGTAGATCTCACCAGGCCCGAGCGGATCGCCGGGCCGGCGTAGCTCGCTGCCCGTGACGAGGATCCCGACCCTCGGCCGCTTGGCGCACTGCACCTCCGTGACCCCGGCGGCCGCCAGCGCACCGACCTGCGGGGCGGACAGGAGCGTGCCCGGCGCGAGCAGCGTCGACCCCGCCGCCACGTCCCCGGCCCGCGGACGGATGTGTGCGCCGGGCGTGGCCGCAGCCCGGATCACGACGCTGCCTTCCGATCCGTCGCCGGTGAGCTCCACGGGTACGACGGCGTCTGCTCCCTCGGGCACGACGCCGCCCGTCGAGATCTCCACCGCTTGCCCGGCCTCGAGCACGACCCCGCTCGGGCTCCCGGCCGCCGCACGTCCCGCCACCGTCAGCGTCACGGGTGCGTCGCTCGTGTCCGCGGCGCGAACCGCGAACCCGTCCATCGCCGAGCTCGCAAAGGGCGGCAGGTCTGTCCGTGAGCTCACGGGCTCCGCAAGCACGCGCCCGAACGCCCGCTCGATCGGCACCCGCTCGGCGTCCAGACGGCGCACCCGCTCGACAATGCGGCGCTGCGCCTCCACGACCGTGATCAGCTCGCTCACACCGGGAATCTACACGGGCACCGCGGCGTACAGCAGGTACCCGGAGAGCCCGAGCGCGAGCACCTGCGCGGTCGTGTCTTCCTCGATCGCCGCCAGGGGCACCGCCCAGATCGCATACCAGGGCACGAGCCACGAGCTCGTGAGGACGAGCAACCCGCCGCAGAGCCCGAGCCGTGCGCGGCCCCGCCACGCCTCGCGCAGCAGCCAGAGGTAGCCGAGGGCGAACGTGCCGACGAGCAGCCAGCGGGCCGTGGCCTCGGAGACCCCGAACTCCGTTAGCCAGCGGTTGAGGCTCACGGAGGTGCTGCGCTCGAGCTGGCCCGAGAAGTTGTCGAACGAGTGCAGCCAGCCGGCTCCGTATCGCCACGAGGCGACGGCGAAGATAACGGTGATAGCCACCGCGAACCCGAGATGGTCGATGCGCCGGCCGGCCCTGCGAGCTTCGAGGATCCGCAGGGGCAGGAACACGACCGGAACCCACTTGACGAGGATCGCACCTGCCCAGGCCGCACCGGCGCCGGCAGGCCGACCCCGCGCGGCCAGGAAGATCGCCGCCATGACGAGGGCCATCATCACCGCGTCGTTGTGGCCTCCACCGGCGAAGTGCACCGCGAGCAGCGGACTCCAGCCGACGAAGGCGGCCGCGAAGGGCCCGTTCCGGGCCAGCGCCGCCGCCAGGCCCGTGATCGCGAGCACGGCAGCCGCGGCGACGGCTCGGTAGAACCAGGCCGCGGCGGCGGGAGACTCACCCACAACGACGGCGTGACCCTCGGAGAGGAGCGTGAAGCCCGGTCCGTACCCGGTCGGGCGGTCACGCCACGAGCGTCCCATCCGCTCGAAGGCCGGATCGTCCGGAAACCTGCTCGGCGCCGTCGTGTACGGGTTCTCGCCGTGTGCGGTGTCTACCCGGGCCCGGGCCCAGTACGTGTACACGTCGGTCGAGAGCAGCACCGGCCCGACGAGCGGGACGAGCTGGATCGCGACCGCCACGACGACGACCGGGGCGAGCCTTGCCTTCCGCGAGCGCAGGACCCGCAGGCCGGCCAGATAGGCAACGAAGGCCGCGGCGATCGCGCCGAGGTAGACGAGGGGCCAGGTGCCGTCCGTGCCCGTGTGGTCGGGGGAGAGCGGAGACGCGCCCGGAAAGGCGGCAGCGACGGCCAGCGAGAGGAGCGCGAGACAGGCGATCCCGGCTCCGACGGCGGCGCTGTCGCGGATCCTTCCCGCCCCGGGCGAGCGGTCGGGCTTCGCCGCCACGGCGAGCATCGCTCAGCCCTCGGGCGGAGGAGGCGGCTCCGGGGGGGCCGTGGTCGTCGGGCCCGTGGTCGGCGGCGGCTCGGTCGGCTCCGTCGGAATCGTGATCGTCGGCGGAGGAGCGGGCCCGGTCGTCGCCGGCTTCGTCTCGGTCGTGTCCGTCTTCGTCGTGTCGGTCTCGGTCGTCGAGGTGTCTCCCTCGAGCTGGTACTGGCCCTTCCAGGGGCGCCACACCATCTCGTGCGCCGGCGGTAGGAAGTCCGCGACGGGCGTGGCCGCGAGCGCCCGCGAGACGAACAGGTTCCAGATGATCGCCGGGAACGACCCGCCCGAGACGGCGATCCCGTGGACGCTCGTCATCTCGACCTTCGCGTTCGGATAGCCGACCCAGACGGCCGTCGAGAGCGTCGGCGTGTAGCCGACGAACCAGGCGTCGGTGAAGTCGTCGGTCGTTCCCGTCTTGCCAGCGGCAGGCCGGCCGAAGTACGCTCTCGTACCGGTGCCTCCGAGCACGTTCTTCTCGAGGATTCGGGTCACGTGGTACGCGACGGCCTCGGGAATGACCCGCTTGGGCTCGGGTCGGCCGAGATCCGAGGCGGAGATCTTCTCGCCGTTCGGGAGCTCGACCCGCCTGATCGCGAACGGCTCGTGGTAGACGCCGCCCGACGCCAGCGTCGCGTATGCGGAGGACATGTCGAGGACGGTCACCTCGTTGGAGCCGAGGCCGATCGACGCCACCGGCTGCAGGGGCGAATGGATGCCGAGCTCGCGGGCGAGCTTCGCGACGCTCTCGGGCCCGAGATCGAGCGTCAGGCGCGCGTAGACCGAGTTGTCGGAGCGCAGCGTGGCCTCGGTCAGCGTGGACGGGCCGTAGTAGGAGCCGTCGAAGGTCTGCGGCTCCCAGGGCTCGCTCTGCGGGTCTGGCTGCCAGCGGAACGGGGCGGAGACGTAGATCGTCGTGTCCGGGTTGATCCCCCGCCGGATCGCCTCGGCGAGGACGAACGTCTTGAACGACGAGCCTGCCTGGCGGCGTCCCTGCGCTGCAAGGTTGAACTGCGAGTTCCGCCCGCCGGGCGAGACCGACACCATCGCGCGGATCGCGCCGTTCGCCGGGTTGATCGAGACGATCGCGGACGCCGGGTCGGTCGACAGGTTCAGCGTGTTGCGGATCGCCTGCTTCGCGAAGCGCTGGAAGCGCGGGTCGATGGTCGTGTAGATCCTCAGCCCGCCGGTCCGGACGAAGTTGGCTCCGTACTCCCGGATCAGCTGGTCGCGGACGAAGCTGAAGAAGAACGGCTCCTTCACCTCGGTGTAGAGCCGGCCGGGCTTCAGCTCGATCGGGGTGGCGACGGCCTGCTCGTACTGTGCCTTCGTGATCTGGCCGGCGACGAGCATCGCGTGGAGCACGTCGTTGCGCCGGACGAACGCCTCCTCCTGCCGTCGGAACGGGTCGTAGGCGGAAGGCGCCTGCGGCAGCCCGGCGATCATCGCCGCCTCGGGCAGCGTCAGGTCGGCCGAGGTCTTCGAGAAGTACGTCTGGGCCGCCGCCTCGACGCCGTAGGCCCGGTTGCCGTAGTACACCTGGTTCAGATAGGTCTCGAGGATCCACTCACGGCCGCGGGCCTCGTACAGCTTCAGCGACAGGCACGCCTCCTTCAGCTTCCGATCCAGGGTGCGTTCGAAGCCGACCGGTCGGTAGAGGTTCCGGACGAGCTGCTGGGTGATCGTCGACCCGCCCTCGACGACGTCCTGCGCCTTGAAGTTGGCGAGCGCCGCTCTGGCGAGACCCTGGTAGTCGAGCGCGCCGTGCTCCCAGAACCGTCTGTCCTCGACCGCCACCGTCGCCTGCGGGATCCAGTCGCCCATCTGGTCCATCGTGAGCGGCTGGCGGTTGCGCTCGGCCTCGATCGTCCCGAGGAACGACCCGTCGGCCGCGTAGACGAACGAGTTCTGGCCGATCTCGATCTGGGCGAGGTAGGAGAGGTCGCAGCTGTCCTTGAACCCGTCGACCGCCGCAACCGAGCCCGCGACGACGATTCCGACGCCGCTGAAGGCGGCCAGGACGAGGGCGAGCAGAACTCCTCGCCGGCCGAGGCGGCTGCGCTTCTTGCGCTCACGCCGGCGACGACGCGCACGGCGGCGTGCCTCGAAGGGGCCCAGGTGGCCGTTCCCGCGTTGTCCGTTCGAGCCGGCCATCCTCTCCTGCCGAGGGTAGCGAAGACGCGATCAGCCGCAGAGCACCGTTCGTCAGAACGGGAGCGGCTTCCTGCCGGCGAAGCCCTCGTCGCGCCCGTGCCAGAAGCGCAGCTCCTCCTCGCCGACCCGCCAGCAGAGCAGGACGGTCTCCCCAGTTCCCGGGTGGACGGCAGGGAAGTCCACGAGCCCGCTCTCCAGATCTTTCACCTGCACGCCGAGCGCCTCGAGGCGCTCGAGGATCCGCGCGAGCTCACCGGCCAGGTCGTCGGCCTGCCCGTGCACCGCCTGGTGTCCGACCGGGTCGAGCCCGCCGTTCCCCGAGATCGCGCGCTCGTGACGTCCGAGCGCCTCGCGGACGCCGCCGAGCTCTCTCGCGCACGACGTCATCCGCTCGGCCAGCGGCCTCACCTCCTTCAGGGCGCTCACGGCTTCTTCGACGGTGAAGTGCTTCATCGGCCTGCCCGCCCGTGATTGGATACCGGTGGCCGCAGTCCTTCGCTCCGATGATCCGGACCGTCCTTCTCCTCCTCGCAGCTCTCGGCGCCCTCGCCGGGCTCTCCGCCTGCGGCCAGCGGGCCGAGCCGACGGGCGAGGTCTCGCCGAGCTATCCGGTGACGGTGCAGGGTGCGGCGGAGGCGCCACTCGTGCTCGAGCGCGCTCCGGAGCGAATCGTCGTCCTCGACCGCGGGCCGGCCGAGCTGATCGATGCGCTCGGGGCCGGCGGGCGGGTCGTCGGCGCGCCCCCGAACGTGATCCTCGCCGACGGCACCGATCCAACCGACGTCATCGGCGCCAACGGGCAGGTGGACGTCGAGGCGGTGGCCGGCCTGGAGCCCGATCTGATCGTCGCCACGCCGGAGGTCGACTCGGTCGGTCGCGAGCGGGCGAGCGAGGAGTCCGGGGCCCCGGTCTACCTTCAGCCGGCGCGAACCGCCGACGACGTCGTCCGCGCCACGTTCGAGCTCGGCTCGCTCGTCGGCGAGCCCGTCGCTGCCCGAAAGCTCGCGTCCTCGCTGCGGGGCGACCTCGCAGCGCTCCAGGCCCGGCTCGCCGACGTCGAGCCCGTCAGCGTCTTCGTCGACACGGGCCTCTTCGTCACCCTGAGCAGCAACACGATCTTCGGCGACCTCCTCACCCGCGCCCGCGGGTCGAATGTCGCACCCGATCCCTCGAGCGGGCCGATCACTGCCGAGGCCCTTGCCGCCGCCGACCCGGACGTGTACCTCGTCACCTCCGACAGCCGGCTGACGCTCGACGAGCTCAGGCGTCGCAAGGACACGCGCGACCTGACCGCGGTGAAGGAAGGGCGTTTCCAGGAGATCCCCCTCGAGCTCGTGACCACCGCGGGCCCCGACGTCGCGATGGCGATCCAGGAGCTCGCCGTCGCTCTGCACCCGGATGCGTTCCGCTAGCGACCTCGACGCCGTCACGATCGACTCCTTCGGCACGCTCCTGTTGCTCGAAGACCCCATCCGCCCGCTCCAGGCGGCCCTGGCGGAGCGCGGTGTCGAGCGCGACCCCGACCGCGTCCGCGCTGCGTTCCACGCGGAGGCAGCCTTCTACCGGCCGCGGTCGCTGGCCGGCCGCGATGCGGCGGGCCTCGCCGACCTTCGCCGGGAGTGCGTCGGCGTGTTCCTTACGGAGCTCGAGGCGGAGCTTCATGCCGCCTCGTTCGTGGATGCCTTCCTCGGCGCGATCTCGTTCCGGCTCGCCGACGGGGTCGAGGAGGCGCTCACCGCCCTCGCCGCGGCCGGGCTCTCGCTCGCCTGCGTCGCCAACTGGGACACGAGCCTCGACGAGCACCTCCTGCGTGCCGGGATCCACGACCGCTTCGCCGTTGTCGTGGCGTCTGCGGCCGTCGGCTTCGAGAAGCCCGATCCGCGGATCTTCCGGGTCGCGCTCGAGCGTCTGGGAGCGGAGCCCGGCCGGGCGCTGCACATCGGCGACGAGGACGTCGACCGTCTCGGCGCCGCGGCCGCCGGCATGGCGTTCGAGCCGGTCCCGCTCGCGACGCTTCCCGCGAGACTCGGGCTGTGACCGTGGCCGGTGAGCCCGCACCGCCCGCTCCCGGAGCCGGTGCGCGTGGAGGGGCCCGGGAATCCCTCGCGCTCCTCATCTGGCTCAGCCTGACCGGGATGCTCGTCGTGCTCTCGTTCCTCCCGGCGGCCGAAGGTGGACGGAACGGTGGCGAGCCCGAGGTGATCTATCGCTACTCCACGGTCGTCGGCGGCGTGATCCAGTCGGCGATCCTGATCGGCGTCGCGCTGGGGGCGGGCACGCTGCTTCCGGGCCGCCTGCGGGCGCTCGGGTTCAACCCGTTCCCCCGCCGTGCGCTCCTGCAGGCGGCGGGCGTGGTCGCCGCGGCCTTCGCCGTCGGTATCGCGCTCGAGCCCGTTCTCGAAGCGGGCGAGAAGCAGGGGCTCGCGCCGGAGCAGTGGCATCCGGAGCTCCTCACGCCGTTCGTCCTGAACGTGATCCTCTTTGCCGTCATCGGCCCTTTCACCGAGGAGCTGTACTTCCGGGGCCTCGGCGGCGCTGTCCTGCGGCGGTTCGGCCCGGCGCTCGCGATCGCCGGTACGGCCGTCCTCTGGAGCCTCGTCCACGGCCTCGTCGAGGCGATCCCGACGCTGCTCGTGCTCGGGATCGGCTTCGGCTGGATCCGGATGCGCTACGAGAGCATCTGGCCAGCGTTCATCGCCCACGGCGCCTACAACGGGCTCGCGATCGCCGTCTCGGTCGGACTGACGTGACGCCTGCGGGTGCTGGCTATGCTTCCCGCCGCATGACCTCCGAGCCGGCAGTAGACCCCGTCGTCCGCGAGCTGCGTGCGCTGATCAGCCGCGCCGACCGCGAGATTCTCGAGGCCGCGAACCGCCGGCTCGAGCTCGTCCTGCGCCTCCACCGTCACAAGGCGACGCAGGGTTACCCGATGGTCGACCCGGCCCGGGAGGAGGCACTGCTCGCCGCTCTCGTCGAGCAGAACGCGGGCCCGCTCTCCGACGACGGAGTGCGCGAGCTGTTTCGGAAGCTGGTCGAGATCTCGAAGCGGGAGGCCGCGGCGGCCGTCTCCGCGGCTCCGCCATCGGCCTAGGCTAGGAGCCGGTTGCGAAGTCCTCGGGGCTCACGTCCTCGAGGAACTTCTTGAACTCGTCGACGATCTCGTCCTCGTTCACGTCCTCGTGCTCGAACTCGATCGCGCTCTCCTCGATCACCGCGTCGGCCGCGAAGATCGGGGCACCGGCGCGGACGGCGAGCGCGATCGCGTCGCTCGGGCGTGAGTCGATCTGTAGCTTCGAGCCGTTGATCGTCAGGGTGATCTCGGCGAAGAACGTGTTGTCACGCAGCTCGGTCACCGCGATCTTCTCGAGCTTCGCGTTCATCTGGCCGAGGATCTCGGTCAGCAGGTCGTGCGTCATCGGCCGGGGAGTGCTCGCTCCCTGCAGCTTCATCAGGATCGCGGCCGCCTCCGGATGTCCGATCCAGATCGGCAGGAACTTGTTTCCCTCGGCGGTCTTGAGAAGCACGATCGGCTGCTTGCCGACCATGTCGAAGCTCACTCCGTAGACGACCATCTCCTGCATGGGCAAGCTCCGGCATGGTAGCACCGCCCTTCCGGCGCCCAGCGAGCCCCGCCGGGGGGAGGCGCGCCGGTCGGAGAGGTCGTTGCCGCCGGGCCCTTCCCCGCGGCGCATGGGCGATCCTGGACTCGAACCAGGGGCCTCCGCCTTATCAGAGCGGCGCTCTAACCGACTGAGCTAATCGCCCGGCGAACGAGCATCATAGCCGGCGCCCGCCATCAGTCCGTGGAGGTTCGGGCGGGCCAGGGCCGCGGCGAGCGCCTCTGCCACCTCGGCGAGCTCGGTCTCGTCGGCGAACAGAAGCTCGAGCTTGCCGGGCCGGGCGCGAACCTCGGCGCCCGTCAGGCGGGCGAGGGCCGAACGGGCCTGCTCGACGAGCTGGGGGTCCGCGGCGATCGGGGCGGACCTGCGGGGCCGGGTCCGGGCGCCCGCGGCTCGCGCCAGCCGCTCGGCGGCACGAACCGACAGCCCCTGCTTCACGATCTGGCGGGCCAGCCGCCGCCGCTCGTCCCGGTCGGGAACCGAGAGCAGCGCGCGGGCATGGCCCTCGCTCAGCTCACCCCGGTCGACGAGGGCGAGCACGTCGTCGGGGAGCTCGAGCAGGCGGACACGGTTGGAGACCGACGGCTTCGAGCGGCCCACGTGCTCGGCGACCTCGCCGAGCGAGAGCGTGAACTCGTCCATCAGCGCCGCGTACGCGCGCGCCTCCTCGACCGGGGAGAGGTTCTCCCGGGCGACGTTCTCGGTCAGGGCGAGCAGGAGCGAGTCCCGGTCCTCGGCGTCGCGCACGAGCGCCGGGATCGTCGGCAGGCCCGCAGCCTTCGCCGCCCGCCACCGCCGCTCGCCGGCGATCAGCTCGTACCCTCCCTCCGGATCGGCCCGCACGACGATCGGCTGGACGACGCCTTGCACCCTGATCGACTCGGCGAGCTCGGCTACGGCCGCGGAGTCGAAGTGCTTCCGGGGCTGCTGGCGGTTCGGCCTGATCGCACCGATCGGGAGCTGCGCGAGCTCGTCTCCGTGGCCGACCGGGCCGATCAGGACCTCGAGGCCTCGCCCGAGGCCTCGACGGCGGGACGATCCGGAATCGATCATCGCCGCTCGATCAGCTCGCCCGCTGCACGGTAGTACGCATCCGCCCCGGCACAGGACGGATCGTAGGCGGTGATCGGGACGCCGTGACTCGGAGCCTCGGCGAGGCGCACGTTTCGTGGGATCATCGCGTCGAGGACGAGCGTGCCGAACGCACGGCGAAGCTCGGCCGCAACGTCTGCCGCAAGCCGCGTTCTGACGTCGACCATCGTCAGGAGCATGCCCGCCACGGTCAGGCGCGGGTTGAGCCTCGCCCGTACGAGCTCGATCGAGTGGAGCAGCTGCGTGAGCCCCTCGAGCGCGTAGTACTCGCACTGGACGGGCACGAGCACCCGGTCGGCGGCCGCGAGCGCGTTCACGGTCAGGGGCCCGAGGGAGGGGGGGCAGTCGACGAACACGAACGCGTACTCGTCGGCGACCCCGTGCAGCGACCGGCGAAGGTAGGTCTCGCCGTCGTCGCGGCGGGCGAGCTCGACGACCGCGCCCGCGAGCTCCGGTCGTGACGGGACGACGAACAGGTTGCGGAACCGCGTTGCGAGCGCGACCTCGGAGACGGGAGCTCCGTCGAGGAGGTCGTAGGACGAGAGGCCCGTCTCGTCGTGAGCTGTCCGGACACCGCGAAGACCGAGGCCCGAGGTGGCGTTGGCCTGCGGGTCGAGATCGACGACGAGCGTCCGCTCGCCGGCCTCGGCGAGACACGCGGCGAGGTTCAGGGCCGTGGTCGTCTTGCCGACGCCGCCCTTCTGGTTCGCTACCGCGTAGACACCCCCGGTCACATGCCCGAGTGTAGATTCCGCGTCGGTCCGAGCGGTCGCTTCCGGGCGATGCCGGGCCGCCGCGGGAACCGCTGCGGCGTCGCCTCGACCTTGCGAAAGACGATCAGGTGCTCGGTCGTTCGGCCCGCGACCGGGTATGCCTCCGGCCCCTCGGCGCCGAGGGCCCGCGCGACCGACTCGAGCCCCTCGGAGGGCACCCCCGCGTAGAGCACGGCGACTCCTCCTGGTCGGACGAGCGGCAGGCACCACTCCGCCGCGACGGCCTGCGGTGCAAGGGCGCGGGCGACGACGGCCGCGTACGCGTCACGGCCCGCTGCGCGGCCCCAGTCCTCGGCCCTGGCCCGCACGACCGTGACGTTCTCGAACTCGGTCGCGACCGAGGCGAGGAACTCGCACTTCCTCGCGGAGGCCTCGATCAGGTCGACCCGCCAGGCCGGCAGCCCCGCTGCGAGAGGGATTCCGGGCGAGCCCCCGCCCGAGCCGACGTCGGCAACCGGGCCCTCGGTGATCAGCGAGAGACCCGCGAGCGAGCCCTCGACGTGGACGGCCCGTGCCTCGGTAGGGTCGGTGATCGCGGTCAGTCCGGGCGTGCGCAGGAGTGCGTCCAGCCAGCGCTCCAGTCGGTCGTCACGCAACGGCCCGGGCGAAGCCCGGGTCAGCCGTGACACGGTCGCCTCCGCAACGGCCCGGGCGAAGCCCGGGTCAGCCGTGACACGGTCGCCTCCGCAACGGCCCGGGCGAAGCCCGGGTCACTCGGCAGGACGGACGACGACGTAGCGGTTCGGCTCGGCGCCCTCGCTCGACGTCGTGACAGCGGTGTTGTCGCGAAGGCTCAGGTGGACGAGCTTGCGCTCGGCTGCTGCCATCGGCTCGAGCTCGACGACGCGTCCGGTCGCCTCGACCTTCGCCGCGGCTCGCTCGGCGAGGAGCTCGAGCGAGGCCCGACGGCGGTCGCGGTACCCGGCGGCATCGACGACGACGTCGATGCGATCCCCTTCCCGATCGAGCCGCCCGACTGCCATGCCGGCGAGCACCTGGAGCGCGTCGATCGTCTGCCCGCGCTTCCCGATCACGAGCCCGAGATCTCGCCCGTGGAAGGTGCCGACGAGCTCGGAGGCACGCTCTGAAACCGAGACCGAGGCGTCGAGGCCGAGGGCGTCGCGGACACGTTCGAGCAGCTCCTTCAGGCGGACACCCTCGGGAGACAGGGCTGCCGCGGGCTGCACGGATCGGTCGTCAGCCCCGGGTGCGGGGCCCGGGGTCGCCGGTCGCACGGTGCCCTCGAAGCGGGCGATCACTCGCGCGGGAACGAAGCCGACGCCGAGCAGGCCTCGCTCTCCCTCGGAGAGGACGACGAACTCGACCTGCGACTTGTCGAGGCCCGGGAAACGCTGCTCGAGCTGGCGCAGCGCCGTCCACTTCGCCTCGCCCACCGTCTCCCCGGCGGCCTCCGCCTCGATCGGGCCCACGCGATCGAGCTCGCCGTCGGTCATGGCCGTCGCGGCTGCGGGCCGCGCTTCTTTCGGCGTCGTACCGGGCGCGCCGCACCGGGCTCGGTCGTCGCGGACGACGGTCGCTTCGCGGAGGCCGGCTTGCTCTTGCTCGACGCGGCCGCCGTGCTCTTGACCGGCGCCGGCTCCGCTTTCGCCGTGGTCCGGCTCGTGCGCTTGGGCAGCTCGAGCGGCGGGCGCGGGAAGGCCCTGCGCGTCACGATCCCCTGGCCGATCGTCCAGAAGTTGGTCGTCATCCAGTACACGAGCAGCCCGACGGGGAACTTGATCACGACCGGGATGAACACGACGGGCAGGACGAGCATGATGATCCGCTGCGTCTTCGACTGAAGCGTCGTCGTCGAGAGCCACATCGAGAGGAGCTGCGTGATCCCGTAGATCACGAGCAGGATCCACCCCTCGACCGACTCGTGGATCGGCTGGGTGATGTTCTCGACGAACCCGTTCAGGAAGCTCAGGTCGGAGCTCGGGTAGTTCGGGAAGACCTCCTTCTCGAAGTCCCGGAGCACGTAGAAGAGCGAGATGAAGATGGGGATCTGCGGCAGGATCGGCAGACACGAGGCGGCCGGGTTCACCTTGTGCTCCCGGTAGAACTTCATCACCTCTTCGTTCAGGCGCTGCTTGTCGCCCTTGTACTTCTCCTGCAGAGCCTTCAGCTGCGGGGCGAAGATCGCGAGCCGCTGCATCGAGCGGATCTGCTGGACGGTCAGGGGGAGGATCGCGACCCGCACCATCACCGTCACGGCGACGATCGCCCACGCCCAGCTGAGCCCGAGCGAGCCGTGGAGCCACTCGAGAACGGCGGTGAGGATGTTCTCGATCGGGGTCAGGATCCCGGCGAGCACGGTCACACCGGCCCCCTCGAGGTCCGCCGCCACACCGGGAACACCCGCTGGTCATGTGCGTAGTCGACGCCGCCGTGGCTCCACGGGTTGCAGCGGAGCAGGCGCCACCCGGCGAGGAGCGACCCCCGTAGGAGCCCGAACTCGGAGAGGGCGTCGATCGCGTACTGGGAGCACGACGGGTGGTACTTGCAGCGCCCCGTGATGAACAGCCCGAACGTCAAGCGGTAGCAGTGGACGAGACCGATCCCGAGGTACCTCACCGGCTCGCTCCCTCGATCGCCTTCGCCTGGGCGAAGACCTCCCTGACCCGGTCGAGCAGCCAGTCGAAGCCCTGGGCCTCCGTCGCCTCGGCGAGGCCCGGGCGCGCGATCAGCACATAGTCGTGAGCCGGCTCGAGCTCCTCCGCGAGCCGGTCGAACGCCTCGCGGAGCCTCCGCTTCACGTGGTTCCGCTCGACGGCGCCGCCGGTCTTTCGCGAGACGGCCAGCCCGAGCCTCGGCGGATCGTCCGTCTCGTCGCCGGGGGGTCGCACGAACATGTAGAGGACGAGGTACCGGCTCGAGACCGACCGCCCGTGGCGGTAGACGGCATCGAAGTCCCGCGATCGCGACAGGCGGCTTCGGCGCTTCATCGGGCCGGCTCTTCGCTCGGCAGCTAGGCCGACAGCCGCTTGCGGCCCTTCGCCCGGCGCCGCTTCAGCACGGCCTGCCCCGCGCGCGTGGACATGCGGGCGCGAAACCCGTGCTTGCGCTTGCGGCGACGAACGTTTGGCTGATAGGTGCGCTTCACCGTTGCTCGAGGGGACCGGTACGAAAGGTGGCCGTCGCCGAGTATAGAGCAGTCGCACAGCGGCCCGCACCGCCCAAGTTCTCGGGCTCGGGCCATCCACATCCCCGAACCGGCTCGCAGTGCGCGATCTTCCCGGTTTTCCACAGATGTGGAGAGGTTTGTGGATTCCAAGAAATCCCTGGAAATAGGCTGTTTTCCGGGCGGCAGATCGGCGGCCTCGCTGCCTTGAGAGCTCCGGCGGGTGCTGGTATCATCGCCGTCCCAGGAAGGGGCGCCGGAGAGCGGCGCGGAGAGGAAACGGGGGCGGGTGGAAAGACCGGTTGCGGTCAGTGGTGTGGATGTCTGGACCCAGATCTCCGGACGGCTTCGCGACTCGCTGAGCGACCAGGCCTTCGCAACCTGGTTCGGGGGAGTCGAGGCCGGCGAGACGGACGGCGGCGTCCTCACCCTCGTCGTACCGAACGACTTCACGCGCGGCTGGATCGCCGACCACTTCCTCGCCCTGCTCGAGACCTCTGCCCGGGAGGTGGTCGGAGAGCCGGTAGAGGTTCGGCTCGAGCTCGGTGACGAGGAGGAGCAACCGGTCGTCGCCCGTTCGCGGGAGCCGCGACGG
Source organism: Gaiellales bacterium (assembly GCA_046330455.1). Taxonomy (GTDB): domain Bacteria; phylum Actinomycetota; class Thermoleophilia; order Gaiellales; family Gaiellaceae; genus CAVQXR01. Next base: position 98,926 of record JAXLSU010000003.1, on the reverse strand, counting down.
GTCGAGGGCCTGAACACGAAGTACACGTTCGACACGTTCGTGATCGGCTCGTCGAACCGCTTTGCCCATGCCGCAGCCCTCGCGGTCGCCGAAGATCCGGCCCGCGCCTACAACCCGCTCTTCATCTACGGCGGAACGGGGCTCGGAAAGACGCACCTGCTCCAGGCGATCGCCGCCTATGTCGCCGAGCACTCCGTCCGGCACTCCGTCCGCTACGTCACGAGCGAGACCCTGACGAACGACTTCATCAACTCCATCCGCGAGAAGCGCATCGAGGCCTTCAAGCAGCGGTACCGGGGCTACGACGTGCTGCTCGTCGACGACATCCAGTTCCTCGAGCACAAGGAGCGGATCCAGGAGGAGTTCTTCCACACCTTCAACACGCTCTACGAGGCGGGAAGCCAGATCATCCTCTCGTCGGACCGCCCGCCGCGCGACATCGCGACGCTCGAGGAGCGGCTGCGCTCCCGGTTCGAGTGGGGTTTGATCGTCGACATCCAGCCGCCCGACCTCGAGACGCGGATCGCGATCCTGCGAAAGAAGGTCGGCGCCGACGGGATCCACATCCCCGATGCGCAGGTGCTGACGTTCATCGCCGGCAGGGTGGCCACGAACATCCGGGAGCTGGAGGGGGCGCTGACACGGGTCGTCGCGTTCTCGTCGCTCACCGGGCGTCCGATGTCGGTGGAGCTGGCCCAGGAGGTCCTGAAGGACGTCTTCCCCCAGGGCGAGTCACCCGAGATCTCGATCGAGCGAATCCAGGAAGTCGTCTCGGAGCGCTTCGGCATCTCGCTCCAAGAGCTCGTCGGGCAGCGGCGCTCGAGATCCGTGGTGTATCCGCGTCACGTCGCGATGTATCTCTGCCGTGAGCTCACCGACAGCTCGCTCCCGCGGATCGGACACCACTTCGGAGGCCGTGACCACACGACCGTGATCAACGCGACGTCCAACATCACGAAGCTGATCCGCGAGGACAGGGGTGTGTACAACCTCGTCCAGGAGCTCACAGCCCGGATCAAGCAGGCCCGGTGATCTCCACAGCCCTGACGCGGCGCGGCGAGACCCTGGTGAAGACGCGACGTTCTCCCCGACGGTCCTCCCCAGCTCCAACACGCACGGGAAGCCGGATCGAGGCCGTCCTCCCCGATCTCCACACTGCCTATGACTACGATGAGCTTTTCTTTCTTCTAGCCTGTCATGACCGTTGACACCCCTCTGTCCACTGCCGTGAACATCACCTGCTCCCGGGACGAGCTCGCCCAGGCGCTCCAGCTCGTCGGGCGAGCGGTGTCGACACGGACGTCCGTCCAGATCCTTGCGGGCATCCTGTTGCGGGCAGAAGGTGATCGTGTGCTGCTTTCGGCGACCGACATGGAGATGTCTCTGCGGGTCTCGGTCGAAGCGCAGGTGTCGGGAGAGGGGTCGGTCGTCGTACCGGGACGGTTACTCGTCGAGATCGTGCGGTTGCTTCCTCCGGGTGAGGTGACGCTCGGATACGACGAGAACGAGAGCATCGTCAGCCTCACCTGCGGCTCGTCCGCGTATCGGCTCAACATCTACCGGGCAGACGACTTCCCCCGCCTGCCCGAGGTCGACCCGGCTTCGCTCGTGGCGGTGCCGCGCGAGGCTCTGCTCGAGACCGTGCAGAAGGTGAGCCGGGCGGCCTCCCGCGACGAGTCGAGGCCCGTGCTGACGGGGATCCTCGTCCAGCTCTCGGGTGCGTCGCTCGTGATGGCGGCGACGGACTCGTATCGGCTCTGCGTCAAGGAGACGGCGCTCGACCGCGATACGGGTCAGGAGCTCGAGGCGATCGTGCCTGCGAAGGCGCTCGGGGAGCTCGTCCGCGTCGCCCAGAGTGCCTCGTCCGATCAGATCATGCTCGGCGTCCAGGAGAACCAGGTCGTGTGCGTCGTCGACGGGGTCGTGCTGACGGCACGACGGATCGACGGGCAGTTCCCGAACTACCGTCAGCTGCGGCCGGAGAGCTTCGAGGCGGAGGTGAGGGTCGCTCGCGACGAGTTGCTCGATGCCGTCCGCCGGGTTGCGGTCATGGCGCAGCGCAACGCCCCGCTGCGGCTTCGCTTCGAGGAGGGCGGGCTGACCATCGAGGTCCAGGCTCAGGACGTCGGCGAAGCGCGAGAGGCCGTGCCCGTCGCCTATGCCGGAGACGTGCTCGAGATCGGGTTCAACCCGGACTTCCTCCGCGAGGGGGTCGAGTCCGTGAACGAGCCGGAGGTCTGCCTCAAACTGATCAGCCCACTTCGCCCGGGCCTCATCACGGGTGCCGGCGACGACTTCTGGTACCTGATCATGCCCATCCGCCTCGCCGGCTAGATGGGGTGCTCGTCGGCTCGCTCGAGCTCCGCGACTTCCGTTCCTACGCCCACGAGAACCTGGCTCTCGGGCCCGGCCTGAACGTCCTCGTCGGCCCGAACGGCACCGGCAAGACGAACCTTCTCGAGGCCGTGCACGTCGGGGTTCAGGGCTTTCCGCTGCGCAGCCGTCGCGATGTCACCGTGATCCGGCTCGGAGCCGAGACGGCCCGGGTCTCGACCCTCGGCCGGCGAGCTTCGGGAGCGTCGTTCGTGACGACCGTCGTCGTCGACCGCGCGGAGGGCAAGCGAGTCACGCTCGACGGGAAGCCCGTCGAGTCGCTCGACGAGCTGCGGCGCGCCTTTCCGACGCTGGCGTTCACGCCGGATCGGCTCGCGGTGGTGAAGGGCGGGCCGATCGTCCGGCGGACCTACCTCGATCGCATGCTCGGCAGGGTGATGCCGTCACGCGCCACGATTCCGGCCGAGTACGGCGCCGCCGTGGCACAGCGGAATGCGGCGTTGCGACGGGTCAAGCTCGGCGTCTCTTCCTCGCCCGCAATCGCGCCCTGGACGGAGTCCGTCGCGCGACTCGGAGAGGCTCTGGACCGGTACCGCGCCGAGCTCGTCGAACGCTTCGGCGGGCACCTCGCCGGGCGGGCGGAGCGGCTGGGGCTCCCCGCCACGCGGGTCGTCTACCGGGCCTCGACCGCAACCGTCGAGCGGCTCGACAGGATGCTCCCGCGCGACCTCGACCGCGGGACGACCGGGGCGGGGCCGCACCTCGCGGAGATCGACGTCCTGTCCGGCGACCGCGACCTGCGCGCGATCGGCTCGCAGGGCGAGCAGCGACTCGCAGTGCTCGCTCTGCTCCTCGCGGAAGCCGACGTGCTGCTCGAGACGCGCGGCGAGCCGCCGCTCCTGCTCCTCGACGACGTTCTCAGCGAGCTCGACGACCCGCGCCGCCTTGCGCTGCTCGCCGGGCTGCCTCCCTCGTGTCAGACGCTCCTGACCACGACGAGCCTGCGGATGGTGCCTCCGGGGGCTCCAGCGCCGTCGGCGGTGATCGACGTGGCGCCGGGCCGGGCGGTCGTGCGGTGAGCAGGCGTGACCGCCATCGCCTCCCGGAGCGCCTCGACAGGTCGGTCGAGGCGGAGCTTGCCCGGGTCGGGTCGCCGGGAGCGAGCGATGCTCTCGCCGCGATGCTCCGGGTCTGGCCCGAGGCGGTGGGCGAGGCGATCGCCCGCAACGCCTGGCCGGCGCGACCGGCCCGTGACGGCGTCGTGGTCGTGCACGTCAGCTCGAGTGCCTGGGCGCACGAGCTGACCCAGCTCGAGGAGACGCTGCTCGAGCGCCTCGGAGCTGCGGCCCCGGAGCGGCTGCGGTTCACCGTCGGGCCCGTGCCGGAGCCCGGCGCGCCGGAGCCGGACTCGCCCCCGGCTCCGGCGGTGACCCCGTCGTGTGAGGACGAGCGACTGGCCGAGTCGCTGAGCGCTGCAATCGAGGAACAGGACCTGCGCGAAGCTGTGAAGAGAGCCGCCGCCCTGTCCCTTGCGGCCGCCCGTTCGCCGCGGCCCGACCGGTCTGTCTGATACACTGTTGTTGAGGAGTTTTCCCTGCATTTGCAGGATTTTTTATGAGCGAAGCAAGCTATACGGCGAAGGACATCACGGTTCTCGAAGGGCTCGAGCCGGTCCGTCTGCGGCCGGGCATGTACATCGGATCGACCGGGTCTCGAGGCCTCCATCACCTCGTCTACGAGGTCGTCGACAACGCGGTCGACGAGGCCCTCGCCGGCCACAACGAGTCGATCGAGGTCACGATCCATCCGGACAACTCGGTGACGGTGAGGGACGCGGGCCGGGGGATCCCGGTCGACGTCGTCGAGGATCAGGAGCTGTCCGCGCTCACGGTCGTGCTGACGAAGCTACACGCGGGCGGGAAGTTCGGCGGAGACGGCTACAAGGTCTCGGGCGGCCTCCACGGTGTCGGCGTATCCGTCGTGAACGCGCTGTCGGAGTGGCTCGTGGCCGAGGTTCGCCGCGACGGCAAGCTCTACCGGCAGGAGTTCGCGCGGGGCAACCCGGCGACCGAGATCGAGGCCGTCGGCGTTGCCGAGGACACGGGAACGACGATCTCGTTCTTCCCCGACCGGGAGATCTTCGAGGAGGTCGAGCTCTCGGCGACGACGCTCGTCCAGCGGCTCCGCGAGACGGCGTTCCTCACGAGGGCCCTGCGGATCGTCCTGCGCGACGAGCGGCCCGGGGGGCAGACCCACGAGTTCCACTACGAGGGCGGCATCCGCGACTTCGTCGCCTACGTCAACTCGGGGAAGGACCCCGTCCACAAGCACGCGATCTACTTCGAGGGGGAGAGCGAGGAGGGCGCCGTCGAGGTGGCGATGCAGTGGAACACGTCCTACGTCGAGTCCGTCTTCACGTTCGCGAACAACATCAACACGACCGAGGGCGGCACGCATCTCTCGGGCTTCCGGGCGGCGCTCACCGGCACGTTGAATCGCTACGCGCGTGACAAGGGGCTGCTGAAGGAGAGGGAGGAGAACCTCGAGGGCGAGGACGTTCGCGAGGGTCTCGCGGCCGTGATCTCGGTGAAGCTGCGCAACCCGCAGTTCGAGGGGCAGACGAAGACGAAGCTCGGCAACCCGCCGATCGAGAGCCTCGTGAAGCAGACCGTCAACCAGCGGCTCGCCGAGTTCCTCGAGGAGAACCCGACCGAGGCCCGCCAGATCATCACGAAGGCCGTCTCGGCTGCGCGGGCCCGGCAGGCGGCCCGAAAGGCCCGCGAGCTGACACGCCGCAAGAGCGCGCTCGAGAACTCCGCGCTGCCCGGCAAGCTCGCCGACTGCACGGTGAAGGACGCCGATCTCGCCGAGCTGTTCATCGTCGAGGGCGACAGCGCCGGCGGCTCGGCGAAGCAGGCTCGAGACCGGACGTACCAGGCGATCCTGCCGCTTCGCGGAAAGATCATCAACAGCGAGAAGAACCGGATCAACAAGGTGCTGTCGAACACCGAGATCCAGGCGATGATCACCGCGATCGGGACGGGGTTCGGCGACGAGTTCGAGCTCGCGAATCTCCGGTACGGGCGGATCATCGTGATGACGGACGCCGATGTCGACGGCGCCCACATCCGGACGCTGATCCTGACCTTCCTCTTCCGCACGATGCCGCAGCTGATCGAGCGTGGCAACGTCCACATCGCGGTTCCACCGCTCTACCACGTGAAGCTCGGCACGAAGGGCCTCTACTTCGAGAAGGACGCGCAGCTCGAGGAGCTGCTCGTCAGGGAGCGGATCTCCGGGATGGCGGTGAGCGATCGGGCGGCGACGGAGATCACGCTGACCGAGGCCCGTTGGAGCCGCTTCGTACGGGCGCTCGCCGAGCTCGAGGCCTGGTCGGCGAAGCTCGAGGCCGAGTTCGGGGCGGCCGGATCGTTCGTCGTCGATCACCGCCTGATCGAGAGCGAGGCAGGAACGGCCGACGAGGCCGAGGCGATCATCGGCTCGCTCCCGACGAACGGGTACGAGCTGGCGGTCACCGGACGGATCGAGGACGGGCTGCGCGTCAAGATCGTCGAGGTCGAGACGAGCGCCGCCCGGGCGGTCGAGCTGCCGGGCTCGCTGCTCGTGTCGCCCGCGTACGTGAATGCCCGCCGTGCCTACACACGCGTCTCGGAGGTGGTCGGGCTTCCACCGTTTGCGATCGAGCACGGTAAGAAGAGCGCCGTCGCCGAGACGTTCGAGGGCCTGAGGCGGGAGACGATCGAGCTCGCCAAGGACGGAATCCAGATCAGCCGGTTCAAGGGTCTCGGCGAGATGAACCCCGAGCAGCTCTGGGAGACGACGATGGATCCCGGGCGCCGGATGCTGCTCCGCGTCGAGGTCGAGGACGCCGCCGCCGCCGACCAGGTGTTCTCGATGCTCATGGGCGATCAGGTCGAGCCGCGCCGTGAGTTCATCGAGCAGAACGCCCGCGAGGTGCGCTTCCTCGATGTCTAGCGCGATGGAGCCCCTCGGCGGGGGGCGGATCGAGCCTCGCGAGCTCGAGGAGGAGATGCGCTCGAGCTACCTCGACTACGCGATGAGCGTGATCGTGGGCCGAGCGCTCCCCGACGTACGGGACGGCCTGAAGCCCGTCCATCGCCGGGTGCTCTACGGAATGCACGAGGCCGGGATGCAGCCCAACCGGCCCTACAAGAAGTCCGCGCGCGTCGTCGGTGAGGTGATGGGCTCCTACCATCCGCACGGCGACCAGGCCATCTACGACACCCTCGTCCGGCTCGCGCAGCCGTTCTCGATGCGCTACCCGCTCGTCGACGGCCAGGGGAACTTCGGCTCCCTCGACGACGACCCTCCGGCGGCGATGCGCTATACGGAGTGCCGGCTCACCCGGCTCGCGACCGAGATGTTGCGCGACATCGACATGGACACGGTGGACTTCGTCCCCAACTACGACGAGTCGCGCCGTGAACCGTCCGTGCTGCCGGCCCGGTTCCCAAACCTGCTCGTCAACGGCTCGACGGGGATCGCCGTCGGGATGGCGACGAACATCCCCCCGCACAACCTCGGCGAGACGATCGACGCGATCGTGCAGCTGATCGACAAACCCGAGACGAACGTCGACGATCTCGTCCGCCACGTCCGGGGCCCGGACTTCCCGACGGGCGCGATCATCGTGGGCCGTCAGGGTATCCGCGATGCCTACCGCACCGGTCGGGGTCGGATCGTCATGCGCGCCCGTGCGCACATCGAGGAGCTTCGGGGCGGCAAGAGCGCGATCGTCGTGACGGAGCTTCCGTACGGCGTGAAGAAGGGCGGCGACTCGGGCGTAATCAAGAAGATCGCCGACCTCGTGCAGGAGAAGGTGCTCACCGAGATCTCGGATCTCGCCGACCACTCGGACAAGACCGGGATGCGGATCCAGGTCGAGCTGAAGCGTGAGGCGATCCCGCAGGTCGTCCTCAACAAGCTGTTCAAGCACACGTCGCTCCAGACGACGTTCGGCTACAACGCGGTCGCCCTCGTCGACGGCGTCCCCCGGACGCTCTCGCTGCTCGAGCTCGTCACGCACTACCTCGATTACCAGCGCGAGATCGTCACCCGTCGCTCCAAGCACGAGCTGCGCCAGGCAGAGCGGCGCGCCCACATCCTGAGGGGCTACCTGATCGCCCTCGACAACCTCGACGAGGTCATCGCGCTGATCCGGGGGGCCGCCGACCAGGACGAGGCGAGGGCCGGGCTCGTCGAGCGCTTCGGGCTCAGCGAGGAGCAGGCCCAGGCGATCCTCGATCTCCGGCTGCGCGCGCTCACCGGCCTCGAGCGCAAGCGTATCGAGGACGAGTACCGCGACCTGACCGAGCGGATCGCGGAGCTGCGTGCGATCCTCGGTGACCCTGCGAGAATCGACGCGCTGATCCGCGAGGAGCTGCTCGAGATCAGGGAGATCTTCACGCGCGGGGACGAGCGGCGCACGGAGATCGTCGCCGGCGAGACGGAGCTCGAGCTCGAGGACATGATCGCCGAGGAGGACATGGTGATCGCGATCACGCGCTCGGGCTACATCAAGCGGCTGCCCGTCACGGCGTACCGGGAGCAGCGGCGCGGCGGGATCGGCGTCATGGGGATGGAGCTGAAGGACGAGGACTACATCGAGCACCTGTTCGTGGCCTCGACCCACGACTACATCCTCTTCTTCACCTCCGTCGGGAAGGTCTACCGGCTGAAGGTGCACGAGCTGCCGCTCGGCTCACGCCAGTCGAAGGGCCGGGCGATCGTGAACCTCCTGCCGTTCCGCCAGGACGAGCAGGTGAGGGCGGTGATCCAGACCCGCAGCTTCGAGGAGGCGAAGTACCTGCTGTTTGCGACGAAGAACGGGGTCGTGAAGAAGACGGCGCTCGCCGCCTACAACACGCCGCTGAAGGCGGACGGGATCATCGCGATCCGGATGCGGGAGGGGGACGAGCTGATCGGGGTCCGCCACTCCTCGGGAGAGGACGACGTCCTCATGGTGTCGAGACACGGCCAGGCGATCCGCTTCCACGAGCGCGAAGTTCGCGCGATGGGTCGGGACGCCTCGGGCGTGCAGGGGATGCGCCTGCGGGGCGACGACGAGGTGATCGGCGTGAGCATCGCCCAGGACGAGGCGGATCTGCTCGTCGTGACCGAGAACGGCTATGGGAAGCGGACGAGGATCGCCGAGTACCCGGTGAAGGGCCGCGGCGGCCTCGGGGTGAAGACCGTCCAGCTGACCGAGGCCAAGGGCAAGCTCGCCGGCTCCCGGGTCGTGCGGGACGGCTACCAGGTGATGCTGATCTCGACCGGCGGCACGGTGATCCGGATGCCGGTGGAGGAGGTGAAGCGCCTCGGCCGCGCCACCCAGGGAGTGATCGTCATGCGCCTGCGCGGGGACGAGGTGGTGTCGAGCCTCGCGCCCGTGGTCGAGAGCGAGCCGGCGTCGCTCGGGGACGAGCCCGCCGAGCCTGAGGGGCCGGGTCAGGCGGTGGTCGGCGAGGGGCCCGACGAGGCAGAAGCCGGCGAGCCCGAGGAAGCACCGGGCGAGGAGTAGGGCCGGATCTCACCCGGGCCGCGCCTCCCGACCGGGCGCGGCCTCCACCGACCTGCGTACCCGCTACCCGCGTGCCGCGGTCCGGGGCCGGCCGCCAGGGCCCGTGTGGGGGCGGGGTCTCATCGGGCCCGCGCCTCGCTGTCCGGGGCGGCGGCTGGGGCCTGTGGGGGGGCGGGATCTACCGGGCCCTCACCTTCCGGTCCGGGGCGGCCGCTAGGGCCCGTGCAGGGGCCGGATCTCATCCGGCCCGGCCGGGCCGCCGGGCCCGGCGTCGCGCAGTACCGCCGCGGCGCGCTCCGGCGCGAGCGGGTTGACGTAGAGCTCGGCCCCGACCTCGAGACCGGCGGCGGCGGTCGTCCTCGGCACGAGCTCCACGTGCCAGTGGCCGGTCGGGGTAGAGAGCCGACCGGTGTGTACCCACCAGTTGAGTGCGACCGAGCCGACGACCCGGTGGAGGCGGCGGATCGCCGAGGCGACGAGCTCGAGCGCGGCCGTGAGTCGATCGCTCCCGAACGCGTCCGGCTCACAGGACTCGGGGGCGGCGAGGAGCTCGAAGGGAACCCGGCTCGCCGCGGGACAGAGGAGGACGACGCCGTCGTGCCGATCGACCACGAGGTCGGGGCTCGCGCTGATCGCGGTGCAGATCGCGCAGCTCCGGGAACGATGCGACTCCTCCCGGGTGACCGCGGGCGGCGGCGAGGGTAGGCACAGCAGCTGGGAGTGCGTGTGGGGCAGGCTCGCCCCGGCCGCGCGGCCCTCGTTCCCGAAGGCATGGACGTAGTCGAAGCCCGCGGCGGCCGCCGCGCTCGCACGGGCAGTCCAGGCCCGGGAGACCGCGTGGAGATCCGCAGGCGCGAGCCCGGCGAGAGATCGGACGTGCCGGGGCGTGTGGACGACGACCTCCTGGCGGCCGAGCTCGCCCGAGAAGGCCGGATACCGGTTCGGGACGACGCGGACGTGCCAGCCGGGCCCGTCCGCGGGAAGGCCGGGTCGCCTGTCTGCGTAGGTCTCCGGTGGAGTGAGCGCCTCGGCACCCTCGCAGAACGGGCAGGGCTGCGGATCGGGATCGCCGTCGGTGAGCATCGCGGCCGGAGCGCCCGGCCTGTCGCCGCGCGCCGGTGCGATCACGACCTGCCGCCCCGAGAGAGGGTCGACCCGGAGCTCGGAGGTGTCAGGCAGGCTCGTCGCCGGTCGGTGGGGGCTCCGGCGAGGCTACCGGCGGGACGTCCGGCCTGGGGGCCGCCGGATCGGGCGAGGTCCGCTCGAGGAACGGCCTGAACAGGTCGAGGGGAAGCGGCAGGATCAGCGCGGACGTCTTCTCGCTCGCGATCTCGCTCATCGTCTGGAGGAACCGAAGCTGGAGGGCGGTCGGATTGAGGCTGATCACGTCGGCGGCGTTGTGGAGTCGTTCGGAGGCCTGGAACTCTCCCTCGGCGGCGATGATCTTCGCTCGTCGTTCCCGCTCCGCCTCGGCCTGCCGTGCCATCGCACGCTGCATGCTCGACGGGATCTCGACGTCCTTGATCTCGACGACGGAGACCTTGATCCCCCACGGCGAGGTCGATTCGTCGATGATCTGCTGCAGGATCGTGTTGATCTTCTCCCGCTCGGAGAGCAGCTCGTCCAGGTGGTGCTGGCCGAGCACCGAGCGCAGGGTCGTCTGGGAGATCTGCGAGGTCGCGACCATGTAGTTCTCGACCTGCACGATCGCCGCCGACGGCTCGATGATCCGGAAGTAGGCGACGGCGTTGACGCGGACGGGAACGTTGTCCTTCGTGATCACTTCCTGCGGCGGGACGTTCAGCGTCACGGTCCGTAGGTCGACCCGGACCATCTTGTCGATGATCGGGATCAGGAAGAAGAGGCCGGGGCCCTTCGGGGGCATGAGCAGCCGCCCGAGCCGGAAGACGACACCTCGCTCGTACTCGCGTGCGATGCGCACGGAGAGCGCGATCAGCACCAGCACGAGGATGACGACGGCGGCAACGACGACGAGACCTGCGGTCACTGGGGTCCTTTCCTAGCGTTCAGGTCGGCTGGACGGGGCTGTGGGTTTCACGCGGGGACCGCGGGCTCGGGCTCGTTGACCGGTTGGACTCCGAGCACGAGGTCTTCGCCGACGACCTCGACCCGCACGGAGGCACCGGCGGGGATCCGTTCCCCGTCCGCTCCCCGCGCGCGCCAGAGCTCGCCGTGGACGAAGACGTACCCCTCGGGGTCGAGCTCGCTGCGAACGACGGCGACCTGTCCGATCAGCTCGCTGCTCCCGGTGCGCGGGCGGGCCTTGCGGGACGCGACGGCCTTTGCGACCACGAATCCGAAGAAGAGGAGAAGGACGACCGCGATCCCGAGCGCGACCCAGAGCGAGGTCTCGTACTCGGCACCGGCCGGCCTGAACAGGAGCAGCGCACCGAACACGAAGGCGACGGCGCCCGCGACGGCGAGGGCGCCGTGGCTCACGACGAATGCCTCGGCGATGAAGAACCCGAGCGCGACGAGGAGCAGAAGCAGCCCGGCCCAGCTGAACGGCAGCACCTGAAGCCCGAAGAACGCGAGGACGAGCGAGATCGCGCCGAAGGCGGCCGGGAACACGAGCCCCGGGTGGAACAGCTCGACCGTGATCGCGAGCACCCCCAGCGAGAGGAGCAGCGTGATGATGTTGGGGTCGATCAGCGTGTCGAGGATCCGATCCCAGAGCGACATCTCGACCGTCGTGATCTCCGCGCCGGCCGTGTGGAGAACGATCCCCTTCGGGACCGTCGTCTGGCCGTCGATCTCGTCGAGGAGCGTCGGGAGATCGGGAGCGATCAGGTCGATCACCCCGAGCTCGAGGGCCTCGCGGGCGGTAAGGTTGGCCCCCTCGCGAACCGCCTCGGCCGGCCACTCGGTGTTGCGACCGTGCTCCTTCGCGAGCGCCGTCAGCGAGCTGACGGCGTCGTTCACGACCTTCCGCTTGAGATCCTTCGGGATGTCCCCGCCACCGACTGACACCGGTGTCGACGACCCGATGTTCGTCTGGGGCGCCATCGCCAGGATGTCGGCGGCCTGCCCGATCCAGACGCCTGCGGAGGCCGCCCGCGCGCCGTCCGGGGAGACGTAGACGATCACGGGAACCGCCGAGTCGAGCTCCTTCTTGACGATGTCCCGCATCGCCTCGGCGAGCCCGCCCGGCGTGTCGAGGAGGATCACGACGGCGTCGTAGCCCTCCTCGTTCGCCCGGTCGATCTGACCATTCACGTAGTCGGCCGTCACCGGGTTGACGTCGTTCTCGAACGTCACGGCGAGCACCCTGGGCGTCTCGCCGTCGGCCGCCGATGCCGGCAGGGCAAGGGCGCCGAGAAGCGCCAGCAGCGCGATCAGTGGGCGCAGGACGCGCATCGTCGGACCACCCCGATCCTACCAGCCTGCCTGACCACCGCCTCCTGCGCGATCGACAGCGGCGGGCGGGAGCTCAGGCCTCTCCGACCTCGCCGCTCGCAACCGCCACCTCGTGCGTGCCGGTGCGCACGACGAGCCGCCCGTCGAGCCCGATCCCGACCGCCGTGCCGTGGACGTCGCCGACGGCGACCTCCTGCCCAGCCAGGCAGTCGCGGCGAGCGAGCTCGCCGTGGAGAGCGGCGAGCCCGCCCTCCTGCCACCGGTCGTAGGCGTGCTCGAGCTCGAGCAGGAGCATCGCGAGCACGACGCCCCGGTCGCGCGGGCGGCCGTCGAGGACGCGCAGGGAGGCGGCGGGCGTCCGGGCGTCTCCGGGCAGCTCATTCGCTCCCTGGTTCACGTTGAGCCCGATCCCGAGCACGATCGCGCCCGCGCGTCCCTCGGCGAGCACGCCGGCGACCTTCCGCCCGTCGACGAGCACGTCGTTCGGCCACTTCAGCCCCGCCGGCCGGCTGAGCTCCGCCTCGACGGTGAGCGCTGTGGCGAGCCCGCCAACGAGCGAGAGCTGGGGGGCGAGCTCGATCCTCGGGGGGCGGAGCAACACCGAGACGAGCAGGGCGAGCCCCGCGTCCGCCTGCCACTGCCGTCCGCGCCGGCCACGGCCCTGCGTCTGCTCGTCGGCGGCGACGACCGTGCCCTCGGGATCGTCGTCGCGAAGCAGGAGCTGCGTCGACGGGCAGGAGGCGTGAAACCGGTACGGCGACCCGAAGCGTCCGCGCAGGAGCGGTACGACCCGCCCGCCTGCAAGCGTATCCTCCAATCCGGGGCATAGACTACGCACGGGGTGAGCGAGGTGCTGGCAGAGCAGGTCGTTCGGGCGTCCGCGGCTCAGGCACGGGCCTACTGCCGACTCTCGGACGCCGACCTCGTGCATCGCGCGAATGCAGGCGACCGGTGCGCGCTCGACACGCTCGTCGAGCGCTACTCCGCCCGCGTGTCGAAGCTCGCGGCCCACCTGCTCGGGGACATCGAGGACGCCCGCGACGCCGCGCAGGAGTCGCTCTTGAAAGTGAGCGTTCGGCTGCGGCAGTTTCGCGGCGAATGCCAGTTCTCGACCTGGCTGAACCGTCTCGTCGTGAACACCTGCCGCGACCTGGCAGAGCGTCAGCGGCTCCGCCGCGGCGAGCCCTTCGACGCAGACGCGGACGCGGCGATCGACGAGAGCAGCGACCCGTCGCGGCTCGCGCTCGTGGGCGACCTGCGCCGGGAGCTGGTCGAGGCTCTCGGCCGCCTGACGGTCGAGCAGCGGCGCGTCGTGTTGATGCGCGACGGCCTCGACCTCTCCTACGACGAGATCGCCCGGCTCGTCCGGATCCCGACCGGAACGGCGAAGTCGTACGTCCACCGGGGCCGGCACGCGCTACAGCGCGGCCTGAAGGGCTACTCGGCCGCATGACGGGGCTCTCGCGCGCCGAGCTCGAGTCGATCATCCCGCATCGAGACCCGTTCCTCCTGCTCGACGAGGTCGTCGAGCTCGAGCCCGGGGCGCGGGTTCTCGCGCGAAAGCTCGTCAGGGACGACGAGTGGTACCTCGCGGGGCATTTCCCCGGAAGCCCGATCATGCCCGGCGTCCTGATGGTCGAGGCGCTCGCGCAGACCGGCGCCGTCGCCGTACTCTCCCTCGAGGAGAACCGCGGCAAGCTCGTCCTCTTCGCCGGGATCGACGACCTGCGCTTCAAGCGGCTCGTCCGTCCCGGAGACACCCTGACGCTCGAGTGCAGGCTCGAGCGCATCCGCGGCCCGATCGGCAAGGGCTCGGTCAGAGCGACCGTCGACGGCGAGCTGGCCGTCCGCGGGCTGCTCACCTTCGCCGTCACCGATCAGCCGACGCCGGCGTGATCAGCACGGCCGTCCCCGTCCCGGGGACGACAGGAGGATCGGGCGTTCGGGTCGGGATCACGGGCACCGGCGCGTTCGTTCCGGAGCGCGTCGTCGGCAACGGGGAGGTCGGTCGGCGCCTCGGGGTCGACGAGGAGTGGATCCGCTCCCGCACCGGGATCCGCGAGCGGCACCTGGCCGAGCGCGGGCAAGCGACGAGCGACCTGGCGATCCCGGCCGCGCTCCGGGCCTGCGCGCGCGCAGGCGCCGACCCCGTGTCGATCGAGCTCGTGATCGTCGCGACCGCCAGCCCGGACATGGCGACGCCGGCGACGGCCGCGCTCGTCGCGGCCGCCATCGGTGCTCCGCACGCGGCCGCGTACGACCTCTCCGCCGCCTCGACCGGCTTCGTCTACGCCCTGGCGCAGGCCTACGCCTCGGTCGCCTCGGGCCTCTGCCGTCGCGTGCTCGTGATCGGCGCGGAGGTCCTCTCGCGCCTCGTGAACTGGGACGACCGCTCGACCTGCATCCTCTTCGCGGACGCAGCCGCGGCGGCAGTCGTCGAGCCCGTCGAGAGCGGGGGCTTCCTCGGGTTCGAGCTGGGCTCCGACGGAGCCCGTGCCGACGACATCCTGATACCGGCCGGCGGCTCGAGGCTGCCGGCGTCGCCGGATACGATCGAACGGGGTCTGCACACGATCCGCATGAACGGCCAGGACGTGTTCCGTTTCTCGACGCGCGTGGCACCGGCCTCGGCCCTGAGGCTTCTCGACCGCTGCGGGCTCTCGATCGAGGACGTCGACCTGTACGCCCCGCACCAGTCGAACCGCCGGATCATCGATCACACGGCGCGATCGCTCGGGATCGCCGCCGACCGGGTGCTCGTCGACATCGACCGGTTCGGGAACACGTCCTCGGCCTCGATCCCGCTCGTGCTCGACGATGCGGTCGAGCACGGGCAGCTGCGCCCAGGCGACACGGTTCTGCTCTCGGCGGTCGGGGCCGGGATGACCTGGGGCACGGCGATCGTCGCCTGGGGTGCCAGCGGGGCGGGTCGATGACGGTCGCGTTCTGTTTCCCCGGGCAGGGCTCTCAGCAGGTGGGCATGGGCCGCGAGCTGGCCGAGGCGTACCCGGAGGCTCGCGCCGTGTTCGCCCAGGGCTCGGAGGCGACGGGGCTCGAGCTCGAGCGGCTCTGCTTCGAGGGCCCGCTCGAGGAGCTGACCGAGACGGCGATCCAGCAGCCCGCCCTCGTTGCCACCTCACTCGCGTGCCTGGCCGCCGTCGAGCGCGTCGGTGTTCGACCGGACGTCGTCGTCGGGCACTCGGTCGGGGAGTACTCGGCGCTCGGCGCCTGCGGAGCGCTCAGCGTCCGCGACGCGATCCACCTCGTCGGGCAGCGAGGGCTCGCGACCGCAGCGGCGGCCCGCGAGCAGCCCGGCGCGATGGCCGCGGTGCTCGGCCTCGACGATGTGGTCGTCGAGGAGCTGTGCGACGGTATCGACCGCGTGTGGCCGGCGAACTACAACTGCCCCGGCCAGATCGTCGTCTCGGGCGAGGAGCCGGCGGTCGACGCGCTGCTCCGGGAGGCCGAGGCGGCAGGGGCGCGCCGGGTGGTGAAGCTGCGGGTAACGGGTGCCTTCCACAGCCCACTCGTCGCTGCCGCGGGCGACCGGCTGCGCCCGGCTCTCGAGGCTGCGGCCTGGCAGCCGGAGGCGATCCCGTTCGTGTCCACGGTCACGGCCGCCGTCGAGCCGTCGACCCGGGCGGTCGAGCTGCTCGTCGAGCAGCTGACGGCGCCTGTCCGGTTCACCCAGGCCGTCGCCCAGCTCGTGGCGAACGGCGTGACGACGTTCGTCGAGATCGGCCCGGGCCAGGTACTGTCCGGACTCGTCAAGCGCTGTGACCGCACGGTGACGGCCCTGTCGGTGGGCGACCTCGCGTCGCTTCGGAAGCTCGAGGAGGTGTTGGCGTGAGCGGCCCGGGATTCTGCACGCTGGAGGGGAAGGTGGTGCTCGTCACCGGCGGCGCCCGCGGGATCGGCGCGGCCGTCTCGCGCGAGCTGGCCGCGGCAGGGGCGAGGGTGTGCGTGAACTACCGTGCCGGGGCCGAGACCGCCGACGCGCTCGCCTCGGAGCTCGGAGGGATCGCGATCGGCGCGGACGTGGCCGATCCGGAGCAGGTCGCCTCGCTCGTCGCCCGGGTCGAGACCGAGCTCGGCCCGCTCGACGCGCTCGTCGCGAACGCCGGGATCACGCGGGACACGCTGATCATGCGCATGAGCGACGAGGAGTGGCAGGAGGTGATCGACACGAACCTGCGCGGCGTCTTCAACTGCTGTCGCGCCGTCGCCCGGGGGATGCTGAAGCGCAAGACCGGCTCGATCGTCACGCTCACGAGCGTCGTCGGCCTTCACGGCAACGCCGGCCAGACGAACTACGCGGCGTCGAAGGCCGGGATCATCGGGCTCACGAAGGCGCTCGCGAAGGAGCTCGGCAGCCGCGGCGTGCGGGTCAATGCCGTCGCGCCGGGGTACATCGACACCGAGCTGACCTCCGTGCTCCCGGACGAGCTGAAGGAGCTGATCCTCGCGAACACGCCGCTCGGCCGGCTCGGCGAGCCTACGGACGTCGCCGGTGCGGTACGCTTTCTCTGCTCGGATGAGGCACGGTTCGTGACCGGAGCGGTGCTCCAGGTCGACGGCGGCCTCGGCATGTAGGGAGGCTGGGTGGAAGACCACAAGGGGCGACGGCGGGTCGTCATCACCGGGGTAGGGGCGCTCACCCCGCTCGGGAACGATCCGGAGACGTTCTGGGAGCAGATCATGGCCGGCCGGCACGGCGCCGGCCCGCTGACACACTTCGATCCGACCGACTACGCGGTCAAGTTCGCCTGCGAGCTGAAGGACTTCGATCCGGTCGACTGGATCGACGTCAAGAGCGCCCGGAAGATGGACCGCTTCACCCAGGCCGTCCTCGCCGCAGCGATCCAGGCTCATCGCGACTGCGGGCTCGAGATCGAGCCCGAATCCGAGCGCATCGGCGCCTCGATCGCGACGGGGATCGGCGGGCTCTCGAGCTTCGAGAGCGCCCACGAGCTGCTCTTCTCGCGCGGCCCCGACCGGGTCAGCCCGTTCGCGATCCCGTCGATCCTCCCGAACATGGGGGCCGGCTGGGTCTCGATCTGGCTCGGCACGCGCGGGCCGCTGACGTCCGAGTGCACGGCGTGCGCGGCGTCCAACATGTCGATCGGCGGCGCCCTCGACGAGATCCGGATGGGTCGTGCCGACGTGATGTTCGCCGGCGGCTCGGAGTGCGGGGTGCAACGAGTCGGGATCGCGGGCTTCTCGGCGATGCGGGCGCTCTCGCGACGCAACGACGATCCCGGCCGTGCGAGCCGGCCCTTCGACGCGGAGCGTGACGGGTTCGTCATGGGCGAGGCCGCAGGCGTGGTCGTGCTCGAGGAGCTCGAGCACGCCCGGAAGCGGGGCGCGAAGATCTACGCCGAGCTGATCGGCTACGGCCTCTCCTCCGACGCGCGGCACATGACCGAGCCCGACCCGACGGGACACCATCCGGCCCGCGCGATGCGGATGGCGATCGAGGACGCCGGCGTCTCGCCCGAGGACATCGACTACATCAACGCTCACGGCACCTCGACGCCGATCGGCGACGCGAGCGAGACCCGCGTGATCAAGCTCGCGCTCGGAGCCGACAAGGCCTACCGCACGCCGGTCTCGTCGACGAAGGGTGCGACCGGCCACTGCCTCGGCGCCTCCGGTGCGATCGAGGCGATCCTCTCGATCTTCGCCTGCCAGCGCAATGCGATCCCGCCGACGATCAACTACGAGTACCCCGACCCGGAGTGTGATCTCGACTACATCCCCAACGAGGCGCGCGAGCTGCCGGTGAACGTGGTGCTGTCGAACAACTTCGGCTTCGGCGGGCACAACGCCTGCCTCGTGTTTCGCAAGTTCGAGGGGTAGGCATGGACGGGCTCCGGGTACGGCGCCCGACGGTCGCAGACGCCGCCGCGGTCGCGGAGCTCGTGTCCGCGTACGACGCCGGGTTCGGGGTCGACGCCGAGACGACGGCCGCGGAAATCCTCGAGGAGTGGGCGACCGTCGACCTCGCGCACGGCGCGTGGCTCGCCGTGTCGGCGACCGGCGAGACCGCCGGCTACGTCCTCGTCGAGCGAGAGCGCCCGGGCATGCTGCGAGCGGACGGATACGTCCACCCGTCGTTCGCCGGACGCGGCCTCGGCACCCGCCTGGTCGAGCTGTCCGAGGCACGGGGGCGCGAGCTGGCAGCGCTCGAAGGCTCCGGGAGCCGGGTCCTGCTGCACAACACGACGCTGCTCGCGGACGAGGCCGCCCGGGCGCTCCTCGAACGGTCGGGATACCGGCCGGTCAACTGGAGCTACCGGATGGCCGTTCGCCTCGAGGAGGAGCCGCGGCGACCGGACTGGCCGTCCGGGATCGGCGTGCGCAGCCTCGACCCGGTGCACGATCTCGAAGCGTTCCACGCAGCGGTCTCCGAGGCGTTCGCCGAGCACTGGGGTGGGCCCCGGACGTCCGAGCATCTGCGCGTCGCGGTCGAGCAGGAGGACTTCGATCCCACGCTGTGGTTTCTCGTGCTCGACGGGGAGGAGATCGCCGGAACGGTGGAATGCCTCCAACGCGGAGCGGGAGGCCATGTCAGGTATCTGGGCGTTCGCGAGCGCTGGCGTGGCCGCGGGCTCGGGCGGGCGCTGCTCCGCCACGGCTTCTGCGAGCTGTACCAGCGGGGGCTGCGGAGGGTGACGCTCGGAGTCGACGCGAACAACGCCTCGGGGGCCGTGCGGCTGTACGAGACGGAAGGGATGTCGGTCGAGCTCGCGGCCGTCACCTTCGAGAAGGTGCTCCTGCCCGGCCGGGAGCACGCGAGCCCGTGAGCGCGCCGCGGCCCGACCGGCGTCCGGCCTCGTCGCGCGGAGGCGTCCTGCCTACAATGCCGGGGTCATGGCGAGCCGGATCGACGTCTCGATCGAGCGTGGCGACGCCTCGCCCGACGGCCCTGCGGCTTCCCAGGGTCCACCGGCCAGGCGCGACCCGAACACCTGCCCGAGGTGCGATTCGCACTATCGCAGCGACGAGCTGGAACGCACGCTCCGGATTTGCAGCCAGTGCGGACATCACTTCCCCGTCCCGGCGCGCGAGCGGATCGCACAGCTCGCGGACGGAGGGACGTTCGTGGAGGCGGACACCGACCTGCGCTCCGACGACCCGCTGTCGTTCTTCGATCTGAGGCCCTACAAGGAGCGGCTCGCCGAGGCCGAGATCTCGTCCGGCATCGGGGATGCGATCGTCACGGGCTCGGCGAAGATCGAGCGGCGCGACTGCGAGCTCGCCGTCATGGACTTCGGCTTCATGGGCGGCTCCATGGGTAGCGTGGTCGGGGAGAAGCTCGCCCGCGCCTGCGAGCGCGCCGCCGACCGTCAGGTGCCGCTCGTCTGCGTCACCGCGTCGGGCGGTGCCCGGATGCAGGAGGGCATCCTCTCCCTGATGCAGATGCCGAAGACGGTCTGCGCCGTGGACGCGCTCCGCGAGGCCCGCTGCGCCTTCATCGTGCTCATGGCGCACCCGACGACCGGGGGCGTGGTCGCGAGCTTCGCCAGCCTCGGGGACTTCGTGGTGGCAGAGCCAGGCGCCCTGCTCTCCTTCGCCGGCCCGCGGGTCGTGCAGGAGACGACTCGCGAGAAGCTGCCCGAGGACTTCGGGATGAGCGAAGCGAACCTCCGCCACGGGCATCTCGACGCCGTCGTGTCTCGCGACCAGCTGAAGCCGTTCCTCGGCCGCCTCCTCTCGTTGTTCGTGCATGACGTCTGAGCAGACCCCCGAGAGGACGCCGTCGGGGCGGTTGCAGGGGCTGGGGGAGGTGCTGCGCCTCCGCGATCGCTACGCGAAGCTCCAGGAGCTCCAGCGCCAGCTCCGCGGCGTCGGCGTCTCGACCGAGATGGAGCGCCTGCGCCGCCAGATCGAGGAGATCGAGCGGGAGCCGACCGAGGACGAGGTCTGGCACGCAGTCGAGCTCGCCCGGCACCGCGAGCGACCGTACACCCTCGACTACGTCGAGCGGCTCTTCGACGACTTCATCGAGCTCCGGGGCGACCGTACCGACCAGGACGACCAGGCGATCGTTGCCGGGCTCGGGCGCTTCGACGGCCGCACCGTCGCGCTCGTCGGGCACCAGAAGGGCCGCGACATCCACGAGAACGTGCGGCGGCGGTTCGGGATGGCGAGCCCCGAGGGCTACCGGAAGGCGATCAGGGCGATGGAGATCGCGGGCCGCCACGGCTTCCCGCTCATCTCCCTCGTCGACACGCCCGGCGCCTATCCTGGCGTCCAGGCCGAGCAGCACGGACAGGCGGGCTGGATCGCCCGCTCGCAGCTCACGATGGCGCAGCTTCCGAGCCCGTCGGTCGCCTGCGTGATCGGTGAGGGCGGCTCGGGCGGCGCGGTCGCGCTCGCGGTCGCCGACAGGGTGCTGATGCAGGAGAACGCGATCTACTCCGTGATCTCGCCCGAGGGCTGCGCGGCGATCCTGTGGCGGGACGGGGGGCAGAAGGTGAAGGCGGCGGCGGCGCTCAAGCCCGACGCGCGGCACTGCCTCGACCTCGGCGTGATCGACGGGATCGTTCCCGAGCCGCCCGGCGGCGCCCACGCCGGCCCGGACGAGGCCGCACGCCTGCTCGGGGAGTCGCTTCGCGGTGCGCTCGGCGAGCTGATCGTGCTCGATCCCGGCGAGCGGCGCGGGTTGAGGCGGGCGAAGTTCCGCCGGATGGGCGTGCTCGCAGGCTAGGCGGAGGCCGACCGGGCCGCGTGGCCGTATCCACGGAATCCACAGGCTTTTCCCCGGGGTTGTCAGCCTACCGTGAGTTCTGACAGCACTGCTTCCAACCGCGAGCGAGCGGCGGAGGACGGGGATCGTCGGATTTCCGCCCGGATCCCGGAGCCGATGCTCGCGACGCTCTCTGCGAGCATCCCGTCCGGCCCGGGCTGGACGTTCGAGATCAAGTGGGACGGGTTCCGCGCGCTCGGTGCCGTGCGCGGCGGCGAGACGATGCTTCTGAGCCGGACGGGGAACGACCTGACGGGACGCTTCCCGTCGGTCGCCCGGGCGCTCCCGGGAGCGCTGCGGTCACCGGAGTGCACCGTGGACGGTGAGGTCGTCGCCTTCGACGGCACGGGCCGGCCGAGCTTCGCCGAGCTCCAGCGGGGCGGGCCCCGTCTTGCCTACTACGTCTTCGACCTGCTCGAGCTCGACGGCGACTCGCTCGTCGAGCTTCCCTGGCGGGAGCGTCGCCGTCGGCTCGAGGCGTTGCTCGACCCGTCCGAGCCCTCGGTGCAGCTCTCGGCGGCCTTCGAGGACGGCGAGGCGCTGTTCGCGGCGGCCCGGGAGCAGCGACTCGAGGGGGTGATCGCCAAGCGCGTCGATTCGCGCTACCGGGCCGGAAAGCGTACGCGGGACTGGCTGAAGGTGAAGGTGCACGAGCGGCAGGAGCTCGTGATCGCCGGCTACACGAGGGGTGCGGGCCGCCGCACAGGCGCCCTGGGCGCTCTCGTGCTCGCAGTCCACGAGGGCGGTGAGCTGCGCTGGGCCGGCAACTGCGGCACCGGCTTCACCGACACCGAGCTCGAGGCGCTCCTCGCGCGCCTGCAACCGCTCGAGCGGGCGACACCGCCGTTTCGCGTCGCCCCGCGAATGCCGAGAGTGCGTCCGGGCGAGGTCGTGTGGGTCGAGCCCGTGCTCGTCTGCGAGGTCGAGTTCG
The DNA here is from genome assembly GCA_046330455.1 of Gaiellales bacterium. Lineage (GTDB taxonomy): Bacteria > Actinomycetota > Thermoleophilia > Gaiellales > Gaiellaceae > CAVQXR01. The sequence continues at coordinate 76,969 of JAXLSU010000003.1, read as the reverse complement.
CCGAGTGGACGCCGGACGGGAAGCTGCGGGCGCCGTCCTACCGGGGGCTTCGGGAGGACAAGCCTGTAGCCGCCGTACGTCGCGAGCGCCCGCCGGAGGAGGAGGTCTGTGTGGGAAGGCACACGCTCAGGCTCGGCAACCAGGACAAGCTGTTCTGGCCCGGTGAGGGGATCACGAAGGGCGACCTGCTCGACTACTACCGCCGGATCGCGCCGGTGCTCGTGCCGCACCTGCGGGCGAGGCCGTTCACGATGAAGCGCTTTCCCGACGGGATCGAGGGAGGGCACTTCTTCCAGAAGGACGCCCCGTCTCACATGCCGGCCTGGATCGCGACCCGGCCGTTTCCGGCGACGTCGAGGGCCGGCAAGCGCTCCCGCACCATCCGCTACCCGCTCGTGAACGACGAGCTGGCGCTGCTCTGGATGGTGAACATGGGCTGCATCGACCTGAACGTCTGGCTCTCGAGGGTCGACCGGCCGGACCGCCCGGACGCGGTCCTGTTCGATCTCGATCCGGCCGAGGGAACCCCGTTCGAGGCCGCCGTCGAGGTGGCGCTGCTCGTGAAGCAGTTGCTCGACCTCGTCGGCCTCGCCTCCTACCCGAAGACGAGCGGCGCCGACGGGATCCACGTCCTCGTTCCGGTCACACGGCGCTCGACGTTCGCCGACTCTCGCGACCTTGCAGCGATCGTCGCCGCAACGCTCGCCCGTACCCATCCGGCGCTGGTGACGACCGAGTGGGCGCGAGCAAAGCGTCGCGGCGTGCTGGTCGATGCGAACCAGAACCGGGAGGGAGCCACGATCGCGTCCGTCTACTCCGTACGTCCGCACCCCGGCGCGCCGGTATCGACGCCGCTTCGCTGGGACGAGCTGACGCCGTCCCTCGACCCGCGGGCGTTCACCATGGGCGTCGTCCTCGACCGCGTCGCCGCCGCCGGGGATCTGTTCGCCCCCGCGCTCGGGGGCGCCCAGTCGATCCGGAAGGCGCTCGACTCGCTCAGGGGGTAGGTCGCGGGCGGTCGCTCACTCGCCGAGCCTCGGCGGGTGCCCGAGCGTGCCGAGCTCCGCGATGTCGCGGCGAAAGAGCAGCGCCGTCGTCCAGTCGACGACGACGCGGAGCTTGCGTGAGGCGAGCGGGAGCTGCAGCAGGTGGTACGTGCGCGTGAAGAACCAGCCCGGGAAGCCCGAGAGCCGTAGCCCCATGGCGTCGGCGATCCCCCTGTGGCGTCCCAGGCTGGCGGCCTGGCCGAGCATCCGGTAGCGGTAGGTCTGCGGCGGGCGTCCCTCTCGTACGGCCTCGAGATTGCGGGCGAGCGTCCGGGCCTGGCGGAGCGCGTGCTGACAGGTCGGCGGGTCGGTCCGGCCGGGGGTGGCGGCGTTCGGGACGGCCGCGCAATCGCCGAGCGCCCAGATGTCGGGGTGCTCCTCGACCTGGAGGCTGCCATCGACGAGGACCCGTCCCCTCGCGTCGAGGGGGAGCCCCAGCCTCGCGAGCAGGGGGTTCGCCTTCACACCCGCCGTCCAGACGACGGTGTTGGCGGGGACCCGGTCGCCCGTCGAGAGGGTGGCGGCTCCGGGATCGACGGCCTCGAGCCGGGTCTCGTATCGCAGCTCGATCCCGCGCCGCTCGAGCTGACGGGCTGCGTACTCGCCGAGCCGCGACGGGATCTCTGCGAGGATCCGCGGCGCAGCCTCGACGAGGACCCACCGTTGCGGCACCCCGCGCAGGCTCGGGTAGAAGCGCAGGGCGTCACGGGCGAGGTCATGGAGCTCGGCGAGGGCCTCGACGCCCGCATAGCCGCCGCCCACGAAGACGAACCCGAGCCGTGCCGCCCGGCGGTCGGGATCCGGTTCGCCGGCGGCGAGCTCGAGCTGACGGAGCACGTGGTTGCGGAGGTGGATCGCGTCGGCGAGCGTCTTGAACCCGACTCCGTGCTCGGCGAGGCCCGGGATCGGGAACGTCCTCGTGATCGCGCCGAGAGCGACGACGAGCCGCTCGTAGGCGACCGTGGAGGAGCCGAGCTCGCCCTCGACGACGACCTCACGGCGGTCGGCGTCGAGCGCGACGACCCTGCCGAGCAGGAGCTCGGCATGCGGGCACATCTCCCGCAGGGGAACGACGGTGTGCCGGGGCTCGAGCGTGCCGGCGGCGGCCTCCGGAAGGATCGGCGTGAAGAGCATGAAGTTCTCCGGGCTCACGATCGTCGCCCCGCTTCTCCCGAGCCTCCTCGTCACCCAGGCGCCGGCGAACCCCCCGCCGAGGATCAGGGTCCCGCCCCGCGCCGGTCGCCGCTCCATGACCGTTCTTCTACCATCGGCGGGGCATGGGTCGCCAGATCTCCGTGGTCGGCGCCGCGAACGCATCACCGGACCTGATCCGGGCGGCGGAGGCCGTCGGTCGCCTGCTCGCCTCGCGGGGCTGCACGGTGGTCTGCGGCGGCCTCGGCGGCGTGATGGAGGCAGTCTCGCGCGGGGCCAGGGAGGCCGGCGGGACGACGATCGGGATCCTCCCGGGCGAGTCGATCGCGGAGGCGAACAGGTGGATCGAGCACGCTGTCGCCACCGGGATCGGGCATGCGCGAAACCTCGCGGTGGCGGCGAGCGGCGAGGCCGTGATCGCGGTCGGCGGTGAGTGGGGGACGGCCTCGGAGATCGCGCTCGCCCGAAAGGTCGGCCGACCCGTTGTCGTGCTCGGCACCGCGCAGCCGATCGCGGGCGAGGGGATCGTGCGGGCGGCGACTCCCGAGGAGGCCGTCGAGCTGGCGCTTCGCGCCCTGTAGCGGGCGCGGTTCGCTCGCCGGGCTTCGCCCGGCCGGGTCGGATGAGATCCGACCCCTACGGCCCGACCGTGCCCGGGTGAGGGGTGTGTGCGGGCGGGGTCTCATCCCGCCCGTCGCGTTGGCGATGCCGGGCCCGGCGGCGCCCGTCAACCCGGGGAAGGGGTTGTAGGGGCGGGATCTGATCCCGCCCGCAAGCGCACGGGGCGTCAGACGCTCGCCAGCAGCCGCCGCAGCAGGGCGAGCGCGCCGGCCTTGTCGAGCGGCTCGTTCAGGTTTCCGCACTTCGGGGACTGGACGCACGAGGGACAGCCTCGCTCGCACCGGCAGCCCGAGAGCAGCGCCGCGGTGTCTCCGGCCCAGCCCTCGAACCGGGAGAACCCGCGCTCCGCGATCCCGACCCCGCCCGGATGGCCGTCGTAGACGAAGATCGTCGGCCTGCCGGTGTCGTGGTGCATGTTGGTCGAGAGCCCGCCGAGGTCCCAGCGATCGCACATCGCCCAGAGCGGGAGCAGGGCGATCAGGGCATGCTCGGCCGCGTGCAGCGTGCCGAGGAGCCGCGGCATGGCCTCCGATCCGGACAGGTGCCCGGGCCCGGGGCAGAACCAGACGGCCTCGGTCAGGAACGTCTGCGGGGGCAATGCGAGCGGCGTGAGCTCGAAGGCCTGCCCCGTCGCGACGTGCTTCTTCTGGAAGGCGACGACCTGCTCGGTCACGGAGATCGTGCCGAAGCACAGCTCGACTCCGAGCCGGTGCTCACGGAGAGCGGTGGTCTCGATCGCGACCGTCGTCTCCCGCTTCGTCTGTGTGTAGTAGTCACCGGAGAACGGCTCGACGAGCGCCACCCTGGCGTCGAGGTCGAGCTCTCGCACGCGGAGTGACTCGCCGAGGTGGAGGTAGATCGCGCCGTCGTGAACCGTCGAAGGCGCGCGGGAGGCCTCGACGGTGCCCACGACCTGCCCCGTGTCCTCCTCGACCACGGCGATCGTCTCGGGCGTGGCGCTGCGCAGCGAGATCCGGCCGGCCGGATAGTCGCGGCCCGCCCAGGCGTACCCTGCCGGGGTCTGTGTCAGCTCGCGCCGGGCGGCGAGCGCTTCCGCCCTGCGGAGTGCCTCGTCGCCGAGGAAGCGGCGGTCGCTCTCGTCGATCGGCGCCTCGAAGGCGGCGGCCCGGACGTGGGCGTCGAGGATGCGGGGATTGGCGTGGTCGAGGATCGCCGCCTCGACGCGCCGGGTCAGCAGCGCCGGGGGCTCACGCATGAAGAACTGGTCGAGGGCGTCCTCGCTCGCGATCAGGAGCGCGAGCCCGTGACCGCGCCGTCCCGCCCGACCCCACTGCTGGCGAAGGCTGGCAACCGTGCCCGGGAAGCCGACCGAGATCGCGCAGTCGAGCAGGCCGACGTCGATTCCGAGCTCGAGCGCGTCGGTCGCCGTGACGCCCAGCAGCTCACCCTCGACGAGGCGCTGCTCGATCTCACGCCGCTGCGCCGGCGTGTAGCCCGCGCGGTAGGGCGAGAGCCGCTGTGCGAGCGCCGGGTCGAGCCGGTCGGCCGCGAACCGGTGAATCAGCTCGGTCGCCTTGCGGCTCTTCGCGAAGCAGATCGTCCGCAGCCCGCGCTCCACGAAGCCTGCGAGCAGGCGCGAGGCGTCTCCGAGCGCGCTTGCCCGGAGGCCGAGCTCGGCATCGACGAGCTCCGGGTTCCAGAGGACGATGCTGCGGCCCGCCCGTGGGGCGCCGTCCGTGTCGACGACCGTCACGGACTCGCCGAGGAGGCTCGCTCCGAGCTCGGCGGGGTTGCCGATCGTCGCCGAGGCGAGCAGGAACTGTGGGTCGGCGCCGTGGATCGCCGCGAGCCGGCGCAGGCGGCGCAGCACGTTCGCGACCTGCGAGCCGAAGACGCCGCGGTAGACGTGAGCCTCGTCGACGACGACGTAGCGCAGGTTCGCGAGCACGTCACCCCAGCGGTCGTGGTGAGGCAGGACGCCGACGCTCAGCATGTCCGGGTTCGTGAGCACGACGTTCGCCCAGCGGCGGATCTGCCGGCGTCGCTCCGCCTCGGTATCGCCGTCGTAGATCGCGGCGCGCACCCGCGGGACGGCGAGCGACGCGAGCGCGCGCGCCTGATCCTGGGCGAGGGCCTTGGTGGGGTAGAGATAGAGGGCCCGCTGCTTCGGATCGGCGGCGAGAGCGTCGAGGACGGGCAGGTTGAACGCGAGCGTCTTGCCACTGGCCGTCCCGCTCGCGACGAGCACGTGGTCGCCCCGTCGTGCGGCCTCGAAGGTCTCCGCCTGATGGGTGTACAGCTCCGAGATCCCGCGCCCGAGGAGGGCTTCGCGAACGCTCGGGTGGAGCGGTTCCGGAAGGGCCACGGTCCGGGCCGGAACGGGCGGGACCTGCTCAGCGTGGGCAATCTCGACCCCGGTCAGCAGCGCGTCCCAGGGTGCGGCGAGGGTCGCCATGCGGCCGATGGTAGCCTCCGGACCGATGGTGCCCCGCTGCCTCACGATCGCGGGCTCGGACTCGGGCGGGGGCGCAGGGATCCAGGCCGACCTGAAGGCGTTCGCCCGGCTCCGCTGCCATGGAATGACGGCGATCGTCGCGCTCACGGCCCAGAGCACGCGCGGTGTCAGCGCAGTCCACGTCGTTCCCCCGGAGTTCGTCGTCGCGCAGCTCGACGCCGTGTTCGGCGACCTCGGCGTCGACGCGGCGAAGACCGGGATGCTCTTCGACGCGCCGACGATCGAGGCCGTCGCCGCGTACCTCGCGCCCCGGCGGGTCCCGCTCGTCGTCGACCCGGTGATGGTGTCGACCTCGGGAGCGACGCTCCTGCGCGCGGGAGCGATCGAGACGCTCGTCGCCCGGCTGTTCCCCCTCGCGACTGTGGTGACGCCCAATCTTCCCGAGGCCTGTGCGCTCGCCGGCGTTCCCTACGCGGACGACGCCGATCGCCGCGCGCTCGCCGAGGCCCTGCTCGCGCTCGGCCCGCAGGCGGTGCTGATCACCGGAGGCCACGGCGAGCGCCCGGTCGACTCGCTGCTGACCGCGGATCGCTACCTCGAGCTCCCGGTGGAGCGGATACCCGCCGCCGCGACGCACGGGTCGGGGTGCACCCACTCTGCGGCCCTCACCGCGTTGCTCGCGCGGGGCGCGTCGCTCGAGGAGGCGGCCAGGCGCGCCGGGGAGATCGTTGCCGACGCCGTCCGGCACGGCCTGACCGAGCTCGGTGGGCAGAACGGTCCCGTGGACGTCCTCCATGTCGACGATCGCTGATCTGGGCGAGTTCGGGCTGCTCGCGGAGCTGGCCCGCCTCGGGCTCGCCGAAGCGATCGGCGACGACACGGCCGTTCTCTCCGGCGGGCGCGTCGTCACCCAGGACACGCTCGTCGAGGACGTCCACTTCCGCCTCCGCTGGACGTCGTGGCGTGATCTCGGCTACAAGGCGGCCGCCGTCAACCTGAGCGATCTCGCCGCGGCCTGCGCCGAGCCGGAGGCGCTGATCGTGAGCCTCGCGGCACCGGCGGCGACGGCAGTCGCGGACGTGCTCGAGCTGTACGCCGGCCTGAACGAGACCGGCGTGCCGGTACGCGGCGGCGATACGACCGCCGGGGATCGCCTCTACCTGAGCGTGACGGCGATCGGGCAGAGCGACCGCGTCCCGGGACGGGCGGGGGCGCGCCCCGGCGACGCGCTCGTCGTGACCGGTCCGCTCGGCGGCTCGGCCGCGGGCCTGCGTGTGCTCGAGCGGGGGCTCGCGGGGTTCGACGAGCTCGTGCGGGCACACAACCGGCCGCCCTTCCGCCTCGACGCCGCGCGCCGGCTACAGCCGGTCGCCCACGCGCTGATCGACCTCTCCGACGGGATCGCCGGTGACGCGCTGCGGATCAGCGAGCGGTCGGGATGTGGCCTCGAGCTCGACGTGGACGCGCTTCCGCTCGCGCCGCGGCTCGCCGAGGTCGGCGACGAGCCGTTCTGGACGATGGGCGAGGACTACGAGCTGCTCGCTGCCGTCGGGCCCGAGGCCGTCGCCGGGCTCGGGTACGCGGTCGTCGGTCGCTGCGTACCGGGGTCGGGCGTCCGTCTCCTCCGTTCCGGTGAGCCGGTCGAGGCCCGCGGCTTCGAGCACTTCCGTCGAGGCAGCTAGAGCGAGGAGCGGCTCAGGTCGCGTCGAGCCAGCGCGCCCAGGCCTGCTCGTAGTGGCCGCGGCTGCGCGCGCCGACGACCGTCTCCTGCGGCTCGCCGTGCTCGAACAGGATCACGGTCGGGATCGAGAGGACGCGGTAGTCGCTCTGGATGCGCGGGCTCTCGTCGACGTTCAGCTTCACGAACTTCACCCGGCCGGCGTGCTCGGTCGCGAGCTCGTCCATGATCGGCGCGATCGCACGGCACGGACCGCACCAGGGAGCCCAGAAGTCCACGACGACGGGCGTGCTCGCTGCGAGCACCTCGTCGGCGAAGTTCGTGTCGTTCACCTCGGAGAGGCCGGCCACGCGGGCGAGTATAGCCGCGCCGTCAGAGGCGCCCCCGAAGAGCGAGCCACCGCAGCTTCGGCAGCCGGACGAGGGCCTCGGCCATGATCGACCGCGTCATCTTGGACTGACCGGCCCTCCGGTCGACGAAGACGATCGGGACCTCGGTGACCCGCAGCCCGGCCCGGGCCACGCGGTACGTCGTCTCGACCTGGAACGCGTACCCCCTCGACTCGATCCGGTCGAGAGGGAGCGCCTCGATCGCAGAGCGGCGAAAGCACTTGAAGCCGCCGGTGAGGTCGCGGATCGGCGAGGCGAGGACAGCCTGTGCGTACAGGCAGCCGCCCCGGCTGACCAGCCGGCGGAGGAGGCCCCAGTTGCGCGTCCCGCCCCCGGGAACGTACCGCGAGCCCAGCACGAGGTCGGCATCGGTAGCCGCCGCGACGAGCCGGGGCAGGTCGGCGGGATCGTGGGAGAAGTCACAGTCGATCTCCGCCACGAGGTCGGCCCCGGCCGCCAGCGCGTGGCGAAAGCCGGCGAGGTACGCGGGCCCGAGGCCCTCCTTGCGCGGACGGTGGAGCACTTCGACGAACGCATGCCGGGCGGCGAGCTCGTCGGCGAGCGTACCGGTGCCGTCGGGCGAGCTGTCGTCGACGACGAGGATTCTCCCGTCGATCCCGGCGCTTCGGAGCGCCTCGTGGATTGCGCCGACCATCGGCGCGAGATTCTCACGCTCGTTGTAGGTCGGAAGGCACACGACGAGCATGGGCATATCATCGCGGGCATCGCCTCGACGCTTCCCCGCAACGCCGACCTCGCGGCCACGTTCGACCTGCTCGCCGACCTGCTCGAGCTCGACGGCGCCGACGCCTTCCGCCTCGCCGCGTACCGCCGGGCGGCCGGCAGGATCAGGGAGTCGGCGGTGCCGATCGTTCCCCTCGCGCTCGAGGGAAAGGCGACCCGGCTGCCGGGGATCGGGTCGACGATCGAGGCGAAGATCGTCGAGCTCGCGCAGACCGGCGATCTGAGGGCGCTCGCGAAGCTGCGGGCGCGAGTCCCGACCGGGCTCGTCGACGTCATGCACGTGCCGGGGCTCGGGCCGAGGACCACACGCAGGCTGTGGCAGGAGCTCGGGGTCACGTCCCTCGGCGAGCTCAGGGCAGCCGCCGAGGCGGGCCGGCTCCGGGCCCTGCCCGGTCTCGGGGCAAAGACCGAGGAGAAGGTGCTGCACGGCCTCCTGTCCGGAGCCGGCGACGGCAGCGAGCGGCGCCGCCACCTGCTCGGTCGCGTGCTACCGCTCGTCGAGTCGGTCGTTGCGGAGCTGCGGGCCGATCCGGCGTCCGAGCTCGTGTCCGAGGCGGGCAGCGTGCGCCGTCGCGTCGAGACGGTCAAGGACGTCGACGTGATCGCAACGGCGGACGATCCGAAGGCGCTGATCGGCCGCTTCGTCGAGTCGCCGTGGGTCGCCGAGGTGCTCGCGCACGGAGAGACGAAGGCGACGGTCGTCTCAGGCGACGGGATCCAGCTCGATCTCCGCGTCGTCGCACCCGCCTGCTACGGCAACCTCCTCCAGCACTTCACCGGCTCGAAGGCGCACAACGTGGCGCTGCGCGAGGACGCGGTGCGCCGGGGACTCTCCGTCTCCGAGTACGGGGTCGAGACGCTCGGTAGCGACGAGACCGTCGCCCACGGCACCGAGGCGGAGCTGTACGCCTATCTCGGCTATGCCTGGATCCCGCCGGAGCTGCGCGAGAACGCCGGTGAGCTCGACGCCGCCCGCGCCGGCACGCTCCCGGTTCTCGTCGAGCGAACGGACGTCCGGGGCGATCTCCACGTCCACACGGACTGGTCCGACGGCCGGGCGACACTCGAGGAGATGGTGGCCGGCGCCCGCGCCCGCGGCTACTCCTATCTCGCGATCTGCGACCACGCCGGACGCCTCCGTGGGGGACGAGTCGAGGCGCAGGCCGAGCGGATCGCGGAGCTGAACGCGCGGCTCGACGGGTTTCGGGTGCTCTCGGGCGTCGAGGTCGACATCCGCGCAGACGGGACGCTGAACATGGACGACGAGGCGCTCGCGTCGCGGGACTGGGTCGTCGCCTCGGTGCACTCCGGGTTCACGGGGCCGCCGGAGCGCCTGACCGCGAGGATCCTCGCCGCGATCGAGCATCCGCACGTCGACTGCATCGGGCATCCGAGCGGCCGCCGGCTGGGGCGGCGGGCGCCCGCCGAGCTCGATCTCGAGACGATCGTGGCGCGGGCCGTCGAGACGGGCACATGCCTGGAGGTGAACGGGCAACCCGAGCGACTCGACCTGCGGGACACGCATGCACGCCTGGCCGCCGAGGCCGGTGCGCGGCTCGTCGTCTCGAGCGATGCGCACTCGGTCGAGGGTCTCGGCTATCTCGACCTCGCGCTCGCGACGGCGAGGAGGGGCTGGGTCACGCGCGAGACGTTGCTGAACACGCTCCCGTGGGAAGAGATCGAGGGGATCGTGGCCCGGTGAGCGACGCCGATCTCCGCGCCGACGGCGCGCTCGCCCTCGAGTGGGCCGCCCGGTATCTCGAGCGGCTCCGCGACCTTCCGGTGCTCGCTCGGGTCGAGCCGGGCGAGATCCGGGCCGCGCTGCCCGCGTCGCCTCCCGACGATCCGGAGCCGTTCGCCGCCGTCCTCGAGGACGTGGAGCGGGTGCTCCTGCCCGGGATGACCCACTGGCAGAGCCCGCGGTTCTTCGCCTACTTCGCGGTCACGGCGTCGGAGCCCGCGATCCTCGCCGAGCTGCTCGCCGCCGTGACGAACCAGGTCGCCCTGCTCTGGCGGACCTCCCCCGCCTCGACGGAGCTCGAGGCGCTCACGCTCGACTGGCTCGCCCAGCTGCTCGGGCTCCCTTCTGGCTGGCACGGTCACATCGAGGACACGGCCTCGACGTCGACGCTCGCCGCCCTCGCCGCCGCCCGGCAGCTCACGGGCCGCCCGGCGATCGTCTGCTCCGAGCACGCGCACTCGTCGATCGACAAGGCGGCACGGCTGCTCGGCATGGAGCTGCGCAAGGTGGCAGCCGACGGCGAGCACCGGCTCCGCCCCGAGCTGCTCGCGCGCGAGCTAGCGGCGGGCGACGTGGCGGCAGTCGTCGCCACCGTGGGAACGACCTCGGCGGCCTCCGTCGACCCGGTGCCCGAGATCGCGGATCTTTGCGAGGCTTCCGGCACCTGGCTCCATGCCGACGCGGCCTATGCCGGCTCGTCCTGGGTCTGTCCCGAGCACCGCTGGTCGCAGGCGGGGGTCGAGCGTGCCGACTCGCTCGTCGTGAACCCCCACAAGTGGCTCTTCGTCCCGATCGACTGCTCGTGCCTCTGGTCGCGCCGTCCCGAGGCGCTCCGCGACGCGTTCAGCCTCGTGCCCGAGTACCTGCGCACCGACGACGAGGTGACGAGCCTCTCCGAGTACGGGCCGGCGCTCGGCCGCCGCTTCCGGTCGCTGAAGCTCTGGACGGTGCTGCGCTGTTACGGGCGTAGCGGCCTCCAGGAGCGGATCCGCGAGGCGGTGCGGCTGGCGGCCCTGTTCGAGAGCTGGGTGCGCGACGAGCCGGGCTGGGAGGTCGTCGCGCCGCGGCACTTCTCGCTCGTCTGCTTCCGGCTCCTCGCGTCCGACGAGCAGAACGAGGCCCTGCTCGACCGCGTCAATCGCTCGGGCGAGGTGTTCCTCTCGCACACGAAGCTCGGGGGCCGCTACGTCCTGCGCCTGGCCGTCGGCAGCGCCCGAACGGCCGAGGAGGACGTGAAGCTCGCCTGGGACGTGCTCCGCCGGGAGGCGCTCACCTAGGCGCCGCGGGCGTCCCCGGCGGCGGGACCGGCCTCATCCGCTGGTAGGCGAACGCGGCCACGAGCAGGACGAGCCCGAGCGCGATGCAGCTGAGGACCCGCCAGATCGAATCGAGCGCCTGCAGGTCGAAGACGAAGACCTTGCCGAGCGCGACGACGAGCAGCGCGAGCCCGGCGAGCCGGAGAGGGCGCCGCCGTCGGCGGAGCCCGATCCACAGGATCCCGAACCCGGAGGCAGCCCACAGGGCGCTGAGCGCCACCTGGGCGTCCTGCCCGATGCCGACGCCGTCCGGCGTGAGCAGGCTGACCGTGGCCACGGACGCGAGCGCGAGCAGGCCCAGCCCTGCGCCGGCCGCGAGCGCTCGCCGGCCCTCCGGCCGTGCCGCGGCGGCCGCGATCCCCGCGACCGACCCTGCTGCGAGTGCCGCGACGGCGGCGCCGAGATCGTCTGCGCCATGGAGGAGCGCGTCCGGGCGCGCCTCGAAGGCGACGGCGTGCGCGGCGGCGAGGCCGAGGAGGGCGAGCCCGCCGACCCGTGCCGCGGGCGTCTCGTCACGGCCGCGGACCCAGGCGAGCGCGGCGGCGAGCCCTGCCCAGGCGACGACCACGAGCACGCCGTCGAGCGCGAGCGGTACGAGATAGGCAACGGCGACGACCGCGAGCCCGTACAGCGTGTTGCTGAGTCCCGGTGAGCCCGGCTCGAGAGCGCGACCCAGGCGCCAGCCTGCGAGACCGACGGCACCGAGCGCGAGGGCGGCGTCGCGGACGTCGACCTGCGTGGCCCACAGCGCGTCTGGAGGAGCAACGATCGCAAGAGCGTGCCCGATCGCCAGCACGAGGAACCCGAGGGCGAGAAACCGTGCCGATGGGGCGTCGCGACCGGAGGCGAAGCGCACGATCGCAACGGCAAGACCGGCGAGGGTCGCCGTCAGCGCGCCTCCGTCGAGCGCGAGGGCCGTCGTGAACGCCAGCGCCGCCGCGGCGAGGGCGTCGAGCCCGATCCGGATGTGGGGAAGCTCGTCCGCCGCGAGGCGCGCTGAGCCGAACGCGCACACGGCCACGGCAGTCGCTGCGCTGAGCGGTCCGATCCCGGCGAACCCGGAGTCGAGGACCGATCCCGGAGGAGCGTCATAGAGGAGCGTGTGGCCGAGGGCCAGGGCGAGCTGCCCGCCGAGACCCAGGCGCAGCAGGTCGCGATCCCGGCCGGCCCGCTGCACGAGAAACGCGATCAGCAGCGCGGTCGTAGCCCACGCGACCGTGAGCGCGACCCCGCCGGCAAGGAGGCCGATCGCGACGTCGCTCGCGACGAGCGCCGTGCCGAGACAGACGTGGGCGAGCGAACGGTCGCTGTCGCGCCTGCGGAGCAGCAGCACGACGCCGAGCAGCGCGTGAGCGGCGGCGATTCCGCCGACCCAGAGGCCGCCGGTGAGCTCCCCGGGCCCGTGTGGTAGCGCGTCGAGTCCGAGCGCACCGACGAGCAGGGCGCCCGACGCGATGAGCAGGCCGCTGATGCGGGCGAGCAGGGCATCGGGGCCGCGCAACCGCGCTGCGGCTGCAACGGTGAGGACGTCGAAGGCGGCCAGGGCAGCGAGATGGGAGACGGTCGCGGGCTCTGCGAGAGACCAGACCGCGAGCTGCGCGCCGGCGGCGACGAACGAGGCGACGGCGAGCCACGTCCAGCGTCGAAGCGTGCAGACGGCTGCCGCCGCGCCGTAGGCAACGAGGAGAAAGAGCACGCCGGGACCGTCGAGACCGCCGGCGAACAGCGGCGCGAGCAGGCAGCCAAGGATCCCGAGCGCGGCAACCGTGCGTGTCTGCCAGCGCACCGCGAGGGCGGTGGCCAGGACTCCTACGGCCGAGGCACCGATCAGCGCCACCGGCCCGGGCAGCAGACCGTACAGGGCGCTCCCGGCGGCGAGCGAGAGGTAGAGGGCAGCGGTCGCGGCACCGACTGCGGCGAGGGCCGCCTGCGGGCGACCCCGTCGCTCGTAGAGCCAGACTCCGACCCCGAGCAGCAGCGTCGAGCCGGAGAGAGCGATCGCGACCCGGGCCACCTCGCCCAGCCAGCCGCGGTCGATCGCGAGCCAGACGAAGAACACCGCCCCGACGAGCACCGAGACTCCACCCGCAAGCCCGAGCAGCCGCCCGCCGAGCAGCTCCTCGACGTTCGAGAACGGCCTCCGCAGGACGCTCATCGTGCTCGCGACCCGGGGCGCAGACGGGACGACGTCCGTGCTGTCGCCCGCAGGCTCAGGCTCGCGGGGTCGGCCGGCAGGCCCACCGACAGGAACGGGATCGGGATCCCACACCACCGCCTGCTCGCTCGTCGCCCACTCGGGCTCGATCAGGGCGAGCCGGCGGCGCACGTCGACGAGCTCCCGCTCGAGCGTCTCGATCCGTTCCTCGAGCTGGACTACCATCACATCCTCCCTGTTCGTGCTCCGCCCGCAGGCGGGCGGAGAATGGCGCGCAACGAGCTCGGTCGCCAGTGCGTTCCGCCGCGGGGAGTCGGAACGCCCTCGGCGTTCAGCAGGTCGCAGATCGCCTGCAGCGTCGAGCCGCCTTCGCGCAGCCGGCGGATCCGCTCGGCCACGTCCTGCGGGGTCGAGCTCGGGCGGCCGCGACGCCGCGACTCGTGCTCGTCGAGCGTGCCCGAGAGGATCGTGCGCGCCCGGGCGAGCGGCGGCTCGTGCCAGCTTGCAGCCTCGGCCATCACGACTGCAAGTCGCCTTCCCGCGTCGGTCTCGAGGTCGAGGCCGACGTCGAGCGCCACGAGCCCGATATCGCTGCTCTCGCATTCGGCAACGATGCGGGCGAGATCGGAGGCCGAGTAGGTCAGCCGATCGAGCCGGGCCACGACGATGGCGTCGGCGTCACCCCGCCGGCACGCCTCGAGCGCGCGAAGGAGACCGGGGCGCCGCAGCGTCCGTCCCGAGCGAACGTCCTGCTCGATGGCGACGAGCTTCCAGCCGCGGCGCCTGCACTCGGCTTCGATCACGTCGCGCTGGGCGCGCCGCCCGGGCCGTGACTGTCGCGGCTCCAGCGAGCCGACGCGCACGTAGCCGATCACGTCACGCGCATACACTAATTCCTGTATGACACGAAATCGGATTCGTGTCAAGCAATTGGTGTCTAGCGCCGGAAACCGGGCTAGAGCCGGCCGAGGAGCTCGACGATCCCGGCGGGCCCGTCGACGACGAGATCCGCGGCCTCGAGCAGCTCTGGAGGCGCCTCGACGGAGTCGACGGCGACGCACACGGCGAGCGAAAGCCCGGCCTCGCGCAGGCCCCTGAACGCATCCAGGTCTGTCCGGTCGTCACCCGCGTAGAGCGCGGCGGCCACCCCGGCGTCCTGGACGATCGCGACGATCGCGGTGCCCTTGTCGGCGGCGACGCGTGGGCGGATCTCGAGCACCTTGCGCCCCCAGCGCGCCACGAGCCCTGCCGCTTCGGCCTGTCCGGCAATCGCCTCGAGGTCTGTGCGCGCCGCGTCCTCGTCGACTGCCTCGCGATAGTGGAAGGAGAGCGAGAGCACCTTGTCCTCGACCGGCCAGAGACCCGAGACCCGGTCGCGAAAGGCGGCGATCTCCGCTGCGAGGCGTCCGTGATCGGGATGGAGCTCGAGCCCGTGGTTGCCGACGTAGCGGATCCCCTGGACGCCGACGAGTGCCGCGGCCTTGCCGCCGGGCCGGCCGCTGAGGCAGGCAACGAGGGCATACCGGGCGACGAGCCGCGCGAGCTGGTCGCGCGTGGCGTCCGGGACGGTGGCGAGCTCGGGACGCGGGACGATGGGGGCGAGCGTGCCGTCGACGTCGAGCACGATCGCCGCCCTGCCGGGTGCGGACGCGAGGCGCGCGAGGAGCTCGGGAGCCGGCACCGACGGAGCATAGACGGCAGGCTCGGATCTGATATATGACCTGGACACGACGCAGGAGGTCTCCGTGAGCGAGCGCATCATCGTCCGGAACGGCACCGTGCTGACGCTCGACGACGCCGACAACGTCCTGTTCGGCGGCACCGTCGTCATCGAGGGCGACCGGATCGCGGCCGTCACGACCGATGCCGTGCCGACGGACGGCGCGACCGTGATCGACGCGACCGACCGGATCGTGATGCCGGGCCTCGTCGATTTCCACTACCACACCGCCGTAGGGAAGGGCTGGAGCGACCACCTGCCGCTCTGGGAGTACCTCCAGACGTGCTGGTACCCGATCGTGCGGGCGATATCGGAGGAGGAGGCGTACTGGTGTGCGCTCAGCTCCTACAGCGAGTCGATCAGGTGCGGCGTGACCGCGGTGAACGACATGTACCGCCGGGTCGAGGGGCTGGCCGACGCGGCCGAGAAGATCGGGATCCGCGCCGTGCTCTCGAACGACGTAGCGACGCCCGAGCACCATCTCGACACGCTCGAGGACAACGTGAACGCGTTCAGGGCCAAGCACGGGTCGGCAAACGGGCGCGTTCAGGTGCTGATCGGGATCGAGTGGCTCCCGCTCGCCTCCGAGGAGCTCCTGCGCGAGGCTCGCGCGGCCGCGAACGACCTGGGCACGGGGATCCACATCCACCTGAACGAGTCCCTCTCGGAGGTCGAGATCTCGAAGGAGATGTTCGGACGCCGCCCGACGGAGGTCGCCTACGACAACGGGATCCTCGGCCCCGACTGCATCGCCGCCCACTGCGTCTGGCTGTCCGATCGGGAGCTGGCGCTCATGCGCGAGACGGGCACCCACATCTCCCACAACCCGAGCTCGAACGCCAAGCTCGGAAACGGGATCGCACGGCTTCCCGAGATGCTCGCGGCCGGGATCAACGTCGGACTCGGGCACGACGCGGCCGAGTGCAACAACAGCCGCGACATGTTCGAGGTCATGAAGTGGGCCTCCCTGATCCACCGTGCGAGCCGTGTCGACGCGAGCATCGGGCAGGCGCCCGACGTCGTGCGCTGGGCGTGCAGGAACGGCAACCGGGGCCTGAACATCGACGCGGGCGAGCTGTCCCCGGGCAAGAAGGCCGATCTGATCGTCGTCGACACGCAGAATCAGATGTTCACGCCGCTGATGCCCGGATCGAAGGATCAGGTCTACTCGCACCTCGTGTTCGCGGCCAACGGCAGCTGCGTCGAGACCACGATCGTCGACGGCGTGCCGGTCTACCTGAACCGGGAGTTCACGACGATCGACGAGGAGGAGGTCCTGCGCGAGGCAAACCGCGCGTTCCGGGACATCCTCGAGCGGATGGAGGTCCCAGACCTCGAGGCGGTGAAGCGGTAGGAGCGGCCCGATCGCCGTTCG
Organism: Gaiellales bacterium; assembly: GCA_046330455.1. Classification (GTDB taxonomy): domain Bacteria; phylum Actinomycetota; class Thermoleophilia; order Gaiellales; family Gaiellaceae; genus CAVQXR01. The sequence goes on along the minus strand of JAXLSU010000003.1, from coordinate 60,616 downwards.
GTGCCGCTACTTCGCGATTGCGAGCCGGTAGGCGCCGCCCTTGCGGCTCGGCGCCTTGACCTCGACGTAGTGCCAGCCCGTCCTCGCGACGCGGTAGCGCAGGGTGACCGAGGCCCCCTTGCCGAACCGGAGCACCGAGCCGGAGCGGACCGCCAGCCGGGTGACCTCGGTGACGTGCTGGATGCCCGGTCGCCAGAGGACGATCATCGGCTTCGTCCCGTCCAGGCCGGTGAGAGAGAGCGTCGCCGTGCGCCCCCGACGGAGGTACACGCGGTAGACGTCGCTCGGGTCGTCGAAGTAGTCGATCGTGGCCGTCAGCTTCGGTCGCGAGCCGTAGAGGGAGTGCGACGCCTTGCGCGCGTCGCCGTTCGTCCGGGTGCCGTCGTCGTTCAGCTCCCGTGAATCGGCGGCCGGAAGCGGGTCGGCGAGGACCTGCCGCAGTGCCTCCTCGATGTTGAGCAGCCCGGCCCCGTTTGCGGCATCCCGGCCCGACGGCCCGAGGTCGGTCGCGGAGGTCTGGAGGATCCTCATGATCTGGCTCGTCGTGACGCTCGGGCGCGTTGCCAGCATGAGCGCGACCGCCGCGGTCACGAGCGGAGCCGAGAACGACGTTCCGTCTCCCGTCCGGTAGAGGGGGAGCGCGCAGAAGCTGTAGCCGGGGTACAGGCACTGCGGGTCTGTGAGCGCCTCGGGAAACGTCGAGATGATTCCGGTGCCGGGAGCGATCAGGTCGTTGTAGACGGCGTCGCGGTTCGAGAACGACGCGGCGCTCCCGGCCTGGGTCATCGCGCTCACGCCGATCACGTGGGGCAGCGCGGCCGGGTAGCTCGCGTAGCCGTACGGGCAGGGCGGCCCCTGGCAGTTTCCCGTCGCGGCGACGATCACGGCGCCGTGGGCGTAGGCGTACTCGACGGCGTCCTGCTCGAGCGCCGAGTACTGGTCGAAGGCGGGGTTCACCGGGTCCCGGCGCCCGCCGAGGCTGAGGTTGATGACCTGGGCGCCGTTGTCGACGGCCCAGCGGATCGCCTTCGCCTCGGCTTCGACGGTGATCCCGCCCGAGGCGTCGACGACCTTCGCGACGATGAGCTCGACGGGAAGCCCGATTCCTGCGACGCCGCGATCGTTGTTCGCGAACGCGGCGATCTCGCCGGCGATCAGCGTGCCGTGCCCGACGGTGTCCTCGGTCGCGCGGCCGCCGACGAACGAGCGGGTGGTCACGATCCGTCCCTGGAGGTCGGGATGGTCGGCCTGCACGCCCGAATCGACGATCGCGACCCGAACGGGCGGGAGGTCTGTGGGAGGCGCTTCCCAGAAGTCGAACGCCCTGATCGAGGGCAGGTACCACTGCAGGAACGCGAGGGGGTCGCTCGGCATGAACGCGAGGCGCCGGCTGCGTTCGATCGGCTCGGCGTACTCGACCCCGGGGAGCGAGGCGAGTGCGGGAGCCGCCGCGTCCGCGTCGGTGACGGTGACGACGATCGCGCCGACGGGCTCGAGCGAGCGGTCGACGGTTCCACCGGTGGCGGCCTCGACCCTGTCGGCGACGGCGTCGACTGACACGCCGTCGGCGATACCGACCGCGACCCGGCTCCCGGCGGCGGCAGCCGGTCCCGTGCCGATGGCCGCCGCGGCGGCGAGCGCGACGAGGAGCAGCGCGGCTCTCACGCGACCTCGAGGGGCTTGCTGGTGCCGCGGACGAGACCGCCCGTCGGTGACGTGACTGCCCGGTAGGTGCCGGGCGTCAGCTCGAGGGGGGCCCGGAAGACCCCTCCGGCGCGCACATCGGCCGTCGCGACGGCTTTCCAGCGCCCGCCCGATCGCTGCTGGATCGTGACGGCCATCCCGCCGACCTGTGGGTCGACGTCGCCGACGATCGCGCCGCCGGCGTCCAGGCGCAGCGTGACGCGCGGAGCGACGGCGACGCGGACGGCAGGCCCGACGAGCTGGAGCGCTCTGACCCGGTAGTGGGTGGTGACCCTCGGCGTGTCGGTCGCCCGGAAGGCGCCCCTGCGCCCCGTGTCGATCGCGGCGAGTCGCTTCCAGCCGGAGTCGCCGGCGCGGCGTTCGAGGATGACCGTGTCGACGCCCCGCAAGGAGCCCGCGAGCACCACCTCTTGACCGTAGACGAGCTTCGTCGCCGACGGGTCGAGCGAGAGCGTGTCGATCGAGAACCACGTCGACTTCAGGCCGAGCAGGCTTCGCATCGTCGCGCCGCTGATCTCGGTCGTCCCGCCCGATCCGATCGCGGTGACCGAGGCAACCCGACCGGAGCCGTTCAGGCTCACCTCGAGGTCGGTGAGGCCGGCGGGAAGCCTCGAGCCGAGCTTCTGCTCGAGCTGCTCGACGGTGAACGTCGTCGGGCCCCAGTCGTGGTGAGGAGAGATCGCATCGTAGGGATCGTCGACCGACACGAGATACGGCACCGGCGGGGAGTCCCAGACGTCCTCGATCGCGGCCGTTCGCCCGCCCGAGCTCGCCGAGAAGAACGTCCAGGCGACCTTGCCCTCCCACGTCAGGATCTCGCCCCGGGTGGCCGCGATCGCCGCCGTGGCGCGCCGGTCCTCGGCCGCGATCCCGCCGTAGACCTGGCTGCGCGTGTCGGCGTAGACGTCGAAGCTGCCCGAGCGCTTCCGGCTGGCGAGGGCGTAGGAGCGCGCGGCGACAGCCTGGGTCTTCAGCGCCTCGGCAGGCCACCCCGCCGACATCTCGCCCGGCAGCACGCCGGCTAGGTACCGCTCGAGACCCAGCCGGTTGACGACCGAGAGCCCCCCGCTCTCGACCTGGACGACGAGCTGTCCCCGGTACGGCTTTGCGAACACGAGCGGCTTCGCTCCCGGCCTGAACCGGAGCGGCCCGGGGAGCGGCCGCTCCTTCCCGCCGGCGACGAGCGTCGGGCCGGCAGTGACGGTGGCCGTCCCGGCCGGCACCTTCACGACCGCTCCCGACCCGTCCACGACGCTGAACGGCGCCTCGGAGCTCACCTCGACGGTCTGCCGGGACTGGGCGAGGAGCACCCGGATCTTCGCGACCCCCGTCCGCTCCAGGGTCGTGCCAGGGAAGTAGTGGGCGAGGATCTCGTCGTACGTCTTTCCGTGATTTGCGAACCCGTAGGCGCCCCACTGCGCCATGCCGACGCCGTGTCCCCAGCCGTGACCGCGGAAGACGAAGACAGGGGACGCTGCCGCCGTCCCGCACAGCGCGAGCACGACGATCGCGACGATGACCGCAACAAGCCTCTGCACGGGACGGGACGCGGACGGGAATCCGCTCAGCCCAGGGTAGCTGACGCCTGTGAGGGAATCGTGAACGCGGGCGCTCGCTAGCCGAGCCGCTCTCCGTACTGGCTGCGGTAGTAGTCGAGATACTCGCCGGACTTGAGCGGCTCCCACCAGGCCCGGTTGGCGCGGTACCACGCGACCGTCTCCGCGAGGGCCTCCTCGAACGTCACGGTGGGGCGCCAGCCGAGCGAGCGGAGCTTCGACGCGTCGAGCGAGTAGCGGCGGTCGTGGCCCGGGCGATCCTCGACGTGGCGCAGGAGCGAGGGATCGGCACCGGTCAGCCCGAGGATGCGGTGTGCGACGTCGAGGTTCTCCCGCTCCTCGCCGGCCCCGATGTTGTAGACGTGCCCGGCCGCGCCCCGGCGAAGCACGAGCTCGATCCCGGCGCAGTGGTCGGCGACGAAGAGCCAGTCGCGCAGCTGCCGGCCGTCTCCGTAGACGGGGAGGGGCCGGCCCTCGAGCGCATTCGTGACGAAGAGCGGAATGAGCTTCTCCGGGTACTGGTTGGGACCGAACGTGTTCGAGCCGCGCGTGATGCACGCGTCGACCCCGAACGTCCGGACGTACGCGAGCACCTGGAGATCGCCGCCCGCCTTGGACGCCGAGTACGGGCTCGACGGCCGGAGCGGGTCGTCCTCCTGCGAGGACGCGCCCGCGTCGATGTCCCCGTAGACCTCGTCGGTCGAGACGTGGACGAGCCGGCCTTTCGTCTCCTTAGCCCACTCGAGGAGCACGAACGTCCCGAAGACGTCCGTCCGGATGAACTCGGACCCGTCGAGGATCGACCGGTCGACGTGGGTCTCGGCGGCGAAGTTGACGATCGCGTCACAGCCGTTCGCGACGCGGAAGACCGTCTCACGGTCTGCGATGTCTCCCCGGATCAGCTCGCAGCCGACACCGTGGAGGTTTGCGGGATTGCCCGCGTACGTCAGCTTGTCGAGCACGACGACCTGCTCTCCCGTCGCGACGAGCCTCTTCGTGAAGTGGCTGCCGATGAACCCGCAGCCGCCGGTGACGAGGACCCGCACGGGGTGATGCTATCCGGCGGCGAGCCGCTCGAGGCAGGCCCGCAGGCCCTCGCGCCAGGGGGGCAGCACCGGTGCTCCCGGCCGCTCGCTGCGCAGCACCGAGTATGCGGGCCGCGGGGCGCGGGCACCAAAGTCGGCGGTCGTGATCCTGCGCACGCGGCAACGGAGCCCCGCCTCCTCGAAGATCGCCTGCGCGAAGTCCGCCCACGTGCAGTCGCCGCCGGCTGCGAGGTGGTAGATGCCCCGGGGAAGCTCACGCTCGAGCAGCTCGTGCGTCGCGACGGCGAGATGACCGACGTACGTCGGGCAGCCGCGCTGGTCGTCGACGACGGCGACCTCGTCCCGCTCGGCCCCGAGCCGGAGCATCGTACGGACGAAGTTGTGGCCGGTCGGGCCGAACAGCCAGGAAGTCCGCAGGATCCAGCCGCGACCGCCCACCTCGTGCTCGCCGTCGAGCTTCGAGCGGCCGTACACGCTGCCCGGGCCGGTCGGATCGGACTCGACGTACGGCGCGCCCTTCTCCCCGTCGAACACATAGTCGGTCGAGAAGTAGACGACGGGCGCGCCGAGCTCGACGACGCGTCTCGTGCCGACGACGTTCACCACACGCACCGCCTCGTCGTGGTCTCCCTCCTCGGCGAGATCGACCTGCGTCCAGGCGGCCGCGTGGAGCACGATGTCCACGTCGCCCACCTGGGGAGCAAGGCGCGTCCTGACATCCAGCGCAAGCTTGTCGCGTGCATCTGCCCAGGGAAATACCTCCCGGAGCGCCGTCCCGAGCTGCCCGCCGGCGCCCGTGATCAGGACGCGTGGGAATCGCGTGCGGAGAGGATCGGGCTCGCCGTGCTCCATAGGCTCCTGACCCGCGGATCGTCCCACGGCAACGTGTGCTCGTCCGGGCTCGCGGGATCGTACTCCTCGGTGACGTGGTAGCTGAACAGGCAGTCGGTGAGCGCCTCGAACCCGTGGGCGTGGTGGCCCGGCACGTAGATCGCGACCGGGTTCGCCTCTCCGATGTCCTCGCAGAACGTCTCGCCGCTTGCGCGGTCGAGGACGACGACACGGGCCGAGCCGGCGAGGCAGGCGAAGAGGTCGTCCTGGCCGCGCTCGTGGTAGTGCAGCCCGCGGATCACGCCCTGCCTCGAGAACGACAGGTTCGTCTGCACCATGCGCCTCGGAAGCAGGCTGTCCCGGCGGAGCTCGGCGAACCAGCCGCGCTCGTCCTCGAGCCGCCGCAGTGGCAGGCGGAGCAGGCCGTCGATCACGTGACCTTGTTGACGCCCGTCTCGTCGATCAGGGCGCCGATCTGCGAGAGGGCCTCGTGGGTCCCGGCGTCCCGCCACCAGCCGCGGACGCGCGTAGAAACGAGCTCGCTCTGCTGTGCATAGACGCGGTTCACGTCGGTGATCTCGAGCTCGCCGCGCTCGGAGGGAGCGAGGGAGCGAATCACGTCGTAGACGTCGGGGCCGTAGCAGTAGAGGCCGGTGACGGCATCCCGCGAGGGCGACTGCTCGAAGCGCCGGTCGAGCGTTCCGGGCTTCTCGGAGATGTCCACGATCCGCCCCGCCTCGCCGTAGACGACGACGCCGAACCGCTCGGGGTCGGGGACCTCCTTCACGAAGATCTGCGCTCCTGCGGCGCCCTCGGCGAAGCCGCGGATCGCGCCGACCTCCGCGTACTCGAAGAGGTTGTCGCCGAGGCAGACGGCGAGCTTGTGGCCGGCGGCGAAGCTCTCGGCCATCCCGACGACCTCGGCGATCCCGCCGGCCCGCGTCTGCACCCGGTAGGAGAGCTCGAGCTCGAAGAGCGGGCCCGACCCGTCGCGCGACTCGACGCGCCCGTCTCCGAGCAGGTCGATGAAGTCGCCCGCATGCTGCTTCCCCGTGACGATCAGCACCTCGCGGATCCCTGCGAGCTGGAGCAGCTGGAGCGGGTAGTAGACCATCGGCCAGCGCCCGACCGGCAGCAGGTGCTTGTTCGTGACGCGCGTCAGCTCCTGCAGGCGCGTCGCCTCGCCGCCCGCGCAGATCAGGCCCTTGACCCCCTCGAGGCTCACCTGCCGCAGTCTAGGGAAGCGAGGCGGGCCCGAGCCCCAGCGCGGCACGAAACGCACGCTCTGCCTCGGCGCCGTGGACGGCGAACACGATGCGCTCGAGCGTTCCGAGCTCGTGGGAGCGTGCCGCGGTCGTCATGACCTGCGCGCACCGATCGACCGGGAAGCCGCCGACCCCGGTCCCGAAGGCGGGTAGCGCGATCGACCGGAGCCCGAGCTGCTCGGCGACGCGCAGGCAGCTGAGCGTGGTTGCCTCGATCAGCTCCTCGCTCGTGCGGAGGTCCTGGCCCATCACCGCGCCGTGGATCACGTAGCGGGCCGTCAGGCTGCCCGCACCCGTGGCCACGGCCTCCCCGACGGGGATCGGCCCCTTCGAGATCGCCTCGCGCTCGATCTCCTCGCCGCCTGCCCGCTTGATCGCGCCGGCGACGCCGGAGCCCATCCAGAGCTGGTCGTTCGCCGCGTTGGCGACGGCATCGACGTCGAGCTGTGTGATGTCGCCGTCAACGATCTCGAAGGCGAGCGGCACGTTCGTCTCTCCACGAAGCCTTGCGCGCTCTCACCCCCGGCGAGCGCAGCACGCTCGCGTACCAGAGTGCGAGCAGGCCGCCCAGCCCGACCGCGACGAGGCGCAGGATTCCGGACACGCCGAGTCGGGCCAGCACAACGAGAGCCTAACGTGCGGCCGGGTATCGGCGGCTACAATCGAGGCGGAAAGCCGAGAAAGGACGCCACATGGCCACGAAGGTGAAGGACGCCGCAGCGACCGCGAAGCCGATCGCGAAGCGGCTGGCAAAGGACGAGAAGTTCAAGAAGAACGTCAAGAACGCCTACGGGGCGGCCCGTACGGTCTACGACGACCTGTTCTTCGAGGGTGCCGAGCCGACCGCGGCCCAGGCCCGCAAGATCGTTGCCCGGCTCGCCCAGGACCCGGAGCTCCAGGAGGAGCTTCGCAGCGTCTACGACGAGCTCCGCTCGGCCGGGAAGCGGGCGAAGAAGGTGGCGAAGCCGACCCACAAGGGCCGCAACACCCTGATCCTGAGCGGGATCCTGATCGGGATCCTCTACAACCCGAAGACCGGCCCCGACACGCGCGCCTGGCTGAAGGAGCGGATCTTCGGCCCGGACGACACGTTCGAGTTCGAGGCCTAGCCCGGCGCTGACGGCCCGGCTCGGCCGGTCCGGGCCCGCGCAGGAGCCGGGCGGAGCCCGGCGGTCACTGTCCCGTCAGAGCGCGTCGAGGTACTCGTCGAGCTCCCAGTCGGTGACCGCGAGCGAGAATCGGTGCAGCTCGTTGCGCTTGATCGCCGTGAAGCACTGCACGAACTGCTCGCTGAGGCGGTGGCGCATGAACTGGTCGCCTTCGAGGGCGTCGAGCGCCTCGCCGAGCGAGAACGGCATCGTCGCGTAGCCGCCCGGCTCGTACACGCCGTAGGTGGGAGGACCCGGGTCGAGCTTGCGGTCGAGCCCGTCGATCCCGGCAAACAGCGTTACGGCAGAGGCGAGGTAGGGGCTCGCGGTGCCGTCCGCGCCGCGCGCCTCGAGCCGCGTGCCCTTCCCGCGCTCGACCGGGATCCGGACGTACACGGATCGGTTGTCGGGACCCCAGTTGATCCAGTACGGCGCCAGCTCCTGCGCGACGAACCGTCGATAGGCGTTGATCGTCGGCGCCATCACCGCGCACATGGCCCGGGCGTGCTCGAGCTGCCCGGCGACGAACCAGCGGGCCTCGTCCGAGAGCCCGAGCTCACCCTCGGGGTCCTCCAGCGCGTTCCGTCCCTCCTCGTCCCAGAGCGAGAAGTGCAGGTGGTAGCCGGATGTGCCGCCGCCGTTTGCGGGTCGCCCCATGAACGTGGCGACGAGGCCGTTCATCGCGGCGATCTCCTTGACCGTCATCTTCAGGAGGTGGGCGTCGTCGGCCGCTGCCAGCACCTCGTCGTAGCGGCAGTTGATCTCCCACTGGGACGGGTCGTACTCCTGGTTGACGCACACGAACGGGAGCCCGAGCCCCCGGACGGCATCCTCCATCTGGCGGATCACGCCCTCGGGGTCGACCCGCTTGTCCATCCGGTAGACGAGCCCCGGCGACGGTGCGTACCGTTCCAGCTCACCGTCGGCGCCGCGCCGGAAGAGGAAGAACTCGAGCTCGTGACCGCACATGACGTGGAGCCCACGCCGCTCCGCCTCGGCGATCGCCCGCCGGAGGATTCCGCGGGGATCGGCCGGGAGGGGCGCCCCGTCGAAGAAGCAGTCGGCGAGGCACAGGGCGGTGTCGCGCTCCCACGGGACGACCCGGAGCGTCGAGAGGTCGGGGTGGACGCTCATGTCGCGGAAATGCACCTCGTCCCGCAGCCCCGTCCCGTCGGGCATGACGCCGGTGTGGTCGACGGAGAACACCGAGACACAGAAGTTGATTCCGTGTTCGACCGCGTGCTCGAGCTCGTCCAGGGGGACGACCTTCGCGCGTGTCGTCCCCAGGTTGTCGCCGAAGTGGACGCGCACGCGGGTGATCCCGTCTGCGCGTAGGTCGTCGAGCGTCAGCGTCATCCGTCGTCCTTCGTCTCGGGTTCGTCCTCGTGGGAGGAATGGATCCGGACGAGCGAAGCGACCTGCTGGGTGCTCCGGCTCGCCGTCTCCCTCCTCCCGTGCTCCGGAGTATGAGACCTCGGCGGGTCGTGCTCAAGCGCGGCGTCGAGCACCGGCGCTCGGTAGGGTTGTGCGCATGAAGCTTGCAAACGTCTCCGGAAGAGCGCATCTCGTCATCGACGGCAAGCTCGTCGACGTCGAGAAGGCGAGTGGCGGACGGCTCCCGTCCGACCCCATGGCCCTGATCCCGCGACTCGGCGAGGTCGGCGACCTGCCGGTGCCGGGCGATGCACCCGGCCTCGATTCGGCCTCGCTCGCGCCGCCGGTGCCGCGCCCGTCGAAGATCCTCGCGATCGGCCTCAACTACCGCGCCCACGCCGAGGAGTCGGGGCTCGACCTTCCCGAGCAGCCCGTCGTGTTCACGAAGCTACCGAGCGCGCTCGTCGGCCCGGCCGACGAGATCGTCATTCCCGCCGGACGTGTCAGGGTCGACTGGGAGGCCGAGCTCGTCCTCTGCATCGGCAGGCGCGGCCGGCGGATCGCGGAGGCCGACGCCTGGTCGCACATTGCCGGGCTGACGACCGGTCAGGACGTGTCCGACCGCGAGGAGCAGTTCCGGGCGCTCCGCCAGTTCACGATGGCGAAGTCGTTCGACACCTACGCGCCGATCGGTCCGGTGCTCGCAACGCTCGACGAGGTCGCGAACCCCGACGATCTCGCGATCGAGTGCCGTGTCGACGGCGAGGTCGTCCAGTCGAGCCGTACGAGCGATCTGATCTTCCCGGTCGCCGAGCTGATCGCCTGGTGCTCGCGGATCTGCACGCTCGAGCCGGGCGACCTGATCTTCACCGGAACGCCGTCGGGCGTCGGCGACAGCCGCAAGCCCCCGCGCTACCTCGGGCCGGGCAACGTCGTCGAGACGGCCATCGAGGGCGTCGGCAGCATGCGCAACCCGGTCGTCGCCGGGCCGAGCTACACCTGATCGCGGCCGGCGTCGCCCGGGATCCGATCCCGTCCTACGCGCCGTCCGGCGGCTCGTTCCAGACGAGGAGGTCGAAGGACGGCGGGTCCGCGAGTCCGCCGGGCTCGAACCGGTACTCGAGGCGCGCCCAGGTCTCGTCGGTGACCTCGACGGCCGCGACGAGCTGTGCGTCACCGCCGAGCGAGCGGACGGCCAGGACGTTCGCCCCTCTCCGCAGGTCGAACGAGTACGACCTTTCGGCGCCGGCCGGAATCGCGTCGTTGACGGCCAGGGATCCGCCGATCAGCACCGTCAGGTCGAGTGAACGGAGCGCCTCGCTCGTGTTCGCGACGACCAGCCGGAAGCTGCCGTCCTCGCGCTCGGGGAGCACCGGGACGGTATCTCCGAACCTCGCGCTGGCCAGGGTGAGCCCGCCGTCCTTCCCGACGATCGCAGTGTCCAACCCGGGTGACGCCTGCTGCTCGCGACTCCAGTCCCCTCGGATCGTCGGCGGCACGCCCCACTCGAGGCGGTCGCCCGACCAGGCGCCGCTGATCGAGAGATAGGTCTCGTAGTCGTGGAACAGGAACCCGCAGCCCCGGCGTTCGTCACGGGGCCCCTCGCTGCCCGCTCCCGCCATCGCGACCCAGGGGGAGACCGAGGCGACGGCGTAGCCGGTCTCGACGACGGCGTCTCGTTCGGCATCAGGCACCGTTTCGTTCCATGCCTCGACGCACTCGCCGTCGGGCGCGCGGAGCTCGCTCGCGCCCGGATTCGCCTCGACCGCCCCGACCGTCTGCGGCCCAGACCCACACCCCGCGAGCACGATTCCCAGGATCGCCGGAACGAGGAGGGTCCGCACGTCCCTTCAGACGCCCGGCCGCCGCGGGAGTTGGGGTCGGGAGGGTGTAGGTGTAGGGGCCGGATCTCATCCGGCCCTCCGCCGTGGGCCGATCGTGCCGCCTACCCCGGCGGGCCTTCCGGTAGCGCGCCGAGCTGCTGCATCATCGTCATCGCATCGAAGGCGCCCCAGTGCTCGTGGGCGAGGCCGTCGTCGCCGAAGCGGATGATGTCGATCACCTGGACGTCTATCGACCTCCCGGTCGCAGGCATGCCCATGAACTCGCCCCGGTGAGTCCCAGTCACCCTGAGTCGCGAGACTACCTTGTCGCCGCTGGGGAGGATGTCCTCGGGGGTGAAGCGCAGGTCGGGAAACGCCGCCCGGTACAGCGTGAAGAACTGGATGACGCCCTCTCTCGTCGGCGCGAGGCCGGGCACCCCCTCGTGCTCGACGAAGTCATCGGCGAGCAGGGCGCCGAAGCCCTCGAGGTCGCCGACGTTGATCGAATCGTAGGCGCGCTGCATCGTGGCCGCGTGATCCATGAGGCTCCTCCTCCTGACGGAAACGGGATCACAAGTCTACGCCACCCGCGAAGGGCCGCGAGAAAACGCTTGTGTTTCAAGCCACATTCTCTTGCGGGCTGGAGTGAGCCGGTTCCGCCTTGTTGCTTGAAACACAAGCCTCTCACACCCGAGTGGGCTTGCCGGCCTGTCACTCCTGGCAGAGCTTCGCGCCCGTCGCGAGGCCACCGTCCACGATCTGCACGCGCGGCGGCGCGTAGTATCCAACCTTGTCGCGGATCACGGAGACGTGCTGGAGGAGAGGATGAGCGGCTGGGTCACGGTTGGCCGGGTCGACGACGTGGCGCCGGGGGCGCTCCGCGGCGTGCGAATCGGCGAGCTCTGGCTCGCGGTCGGGCGCCACGACGACGGCACGCCGTTCGCGATCGACGAGTGGTGCTCGCACGAGGAGTGCCAGCTCTCGACCGGCGAGCTCGAGGGCCGATCGGTCGTCTGCTCCTGCCACAGCTCCGCGTTCGACACGACCACGGGCGTACCGCTGAACGGGCCGGCCACCGAGCCGATCCGCGTGTACGAGATCCGGGCGACCGGCGCCGAGCTGGAGGTGCTCGTCGACGTCCAGAGCGACGACGTGAGGTGGACGGAATGGCGACTCTGACCCCTCCGGGCCTTGCCGACGTCGATCTGACCGACCTCGATCGCTGGGTGCAGGGGGTTCCCCACGACTGGTTCGAGCTGCTCCGGCGTGAGGCCCCGGTCTTCTGGCAGGAGGAGCAGGACGGTCGCGGGTTCTGGTCGATCACCCGCTACGACGACGTGATCGCGATGTCGAAGGACTGGGAGACGTTCTCGAGCGCGCGCGGCGGCACGTCACTGATGGATCTGACGCCCGAGCAGGTCGAGTCCCGGATGTCGATGCTCGATGCCGACCCGCCGTATCACACTCGCCTGCGCTCGATCGTCAACCGGGCCTTCACGCCGCGCGCGATCCTTGCGTACGAGGGGAGGATTCGCGAGCTCGTTCGCGAGATCCTCGCCCGCGCCTTCGCACAGGGCGAGTTCGACTACGTCGCCGACGTGTCGATGGAGACGCCGATGTGGGTGCTCTGCGAGCTGATGGGCACGCCCGCCGCCGACCGCCAGACGATCATCGAGCTCGGCGACGCCATGCTCGGGAACACCGACCCGGACGTGGCCGGCGAGTTCGTCCACGGGCAGGCGGATCTCTCCGACTATGCCCACCTTCCGTTCTCCAGCCCGGCCGCGCTCGAGATGTTCGACTACGCCCACGCGCTCGCGGCCGACCGGCGCCGCTGTCCGCAACAGGACATCACGACCCGGCTGCTCGAGGCCGAGGTCGAGGGCGACCGGCTGACCGAGCACGAGTTCGACCTCTTCTTCCTGCTCCTCATCACCGCGGGCAACGAGACGACGCGGCACGCGATCAGCCACGGCACCCATGCGCTGCTCACGAACCCCGACCAGCTCCGCAGGCTCGTCGAGGATCCCTCGCTCGTCCCGACCGCGGTCGAGGAGGTGATTCGCTGGGCGACCTCGGTGCTCCACTTCCGGCGTACGGCCACCCAGGACGTCGAGCTCCACGGCGAGCTGATCAGGGAGAACGACAAGGTCGTCATGTGGTTCATCTCCGCGAATCGCGACGAGCGCCAGTTCCCGGATCCGACGGCGTTCGACGTCGGACGTACCCCGAACCGGCACGTTGCCTTCGGGCTCGGCGGGCCCCACTTCTGCCTCGGCGTCCACCTCGCGCGCCTCGAGCTCCGCATCCTCCTCGAGGAGCTGCTCCGGTACCTTCCGGGCCTCGAGCTGGCCGGGCCGCCGGAGCGGCTGCGCTCGAACTTCTTCCACGGCATCAAGCGCATGCCGGTCGTCCACGAGCGACGGTGAGCGGATCCATGGCCTCGCACGACACTGCGCTCGCGTTCCGCCGGACCGTCGGCTCGTTCCCGACCGGGGTCTGTGTCGTCACCGCCGAGCAGGGTGGCGAGCCTGCCGGGATGACGCTGAACAGCTTCACGTCGGTGTCGCTCGAGCCGATGCTCGTGCTCGTCTCGCTCGCGCACGGATCGCGGACGCTCGAGACCCTCCGTGGCTCGGGCCGGTTCGCGATCTCGATCCTGCATCGCGGCCAGCGCCAGATCGCGCTCGACTTCGCGACCCGCGGCACGCCGTTTCCCCGGGAGCACGTCCGCGAGACGAAGTTCGGCTTCTACCCCGTTCGCAATGCGCTCGCGGAGCTGTACTGCGACGTCAGCGAGGTCGTCACGGTCGGCGATCACGACGTCGTGTTCGGTCACGTCCGCGAGTTCATCTCGACGAAGGGCGAGCCGCTCGTCTTCCACGGCGGGCAGTTCGGGGGCGTGGATCCCGATCAGCCGGCGCCGAAGTCGTTCATCGAGTTCCTCGACGAGGGGATCGGCTGGTGAGCGGCCGCGTGCGCGTCGAGCTTCGCGGCGAGCCCGTCTGGGGAACGCTGGAGGGCGGCGAGATCGTCCTCGAGGATAGACGCAGGCTCGCGGAGGCCGACGCCGCGTACCTGGCGCCCGCGACGCCGTCGAAGATCATCGCCGTGCACCTCACGTACCGGAGCCGGCTCGAGGAGTACGCCGCCCGGACGCCCGCCGAGCCCTCGTACTTCCTGATGCCTCCTACCACGCTGAACGGGCATCGGGGCGTCCTGCGGAAGCCCAGAGGGTCCCGTTACCTGAACTACGAGGGCGAGCTGGCCGTCGTCGTCGGGCGCCGGATGAAGGGCGTCGCGGCCGACCGGGTGCTCGACCATGTGGCCGGCTATTGCTGTGCGAACGACGTCGGGCTCCATGACTTCCGCCACGCCGACCGGGGCTCGATGCTCCGCGTCAAGGGTCAGGACGGGTTCCTGCCGCTCGGGCCTTCCCTCGTTCCCGCCTCGGAGTGGAGCCCGTCTGCGTACACGCTGCGCACGTACCTGAACGGGGAGGTCGTCCAGGAGGCGACCCAGGACGACGTGATCTGGCCGGTCGAGTACCAGCTCGCCGACCTCTGCCGCCTGATCACGCTCGAGCCGGGAGACGTCGTACTGACCGGGACGCCGGCCAACTCCAGGCCGATGGCGATCGGCGATCTCGTCGAGGTCGAGATCAGCGGCCTCGGCCGGCTCTCGAACACCGTCGTCGACTGGGACGTCGATCTCTCCGGTCCGGGCGAACAGATGGAGGTTTCCGCGAACACGCTGCACGTGGCGCTCGCCATCCCCGAGGACGAGGCAGAGCGCCTGGTGGCCGAAGGGAGGCTCGAACCGTGATTCGCCTACACAGGCTCGACCACGTCTGCCTGCACGTCGCCGACCTCGACGAGGCCGCGCCCCGCTGGGCGCTGCAGTTCGGCCTCCTCGAACGCTCGCGGGCGGGCGGCCGCGCCCTGCTCGCCTGCAACGACGAGCCGTACTGCCTCGAGCTCGTCGAGGGCGGCGAGCCCGGCTTCGACCACGCCGGCTGGGAGCTCCATCGCGACTGCACCCTGGACGATGCACGTGCCCACCTCCGCGACAGGGGCGTCGCCTGGGAGGAGCGCGAAGGCTGCCTCTTCGTCGACGATCCCGACGGCCGGGGAGCACAGCTCATGCCGTACCGGGAGCCGGCGACGGACGTCGATCGCCGGCCCCAGCACGGACGGCCGTCGCAGACCGTGCATCTCGGCGGCCCACGGAAGCTCGGGCACGTGAACTGCCTGACCGGCGCGATCCACGAGTGCGCCGTGTTCTACGAGGACGTCCTCGGGATGGGCCTCAGCGACTGGCTCGGCGACGGCGGCGTCTGGTTCCACGTCAACTCAGATCACCACGGGATGGCGCTCGTCGGCAAGGGCTACGCCCACTTCCACCACCTGGCCTTCGACACCGTCGACATCGGGAAGATGCGCGACATGCTCGACCACGTAGCCCGGCACGGGCGCTGGCTCGGCTGGGGGCCGACGCGCCATGCGATCGCCGGCAACATCGCAAGCTACGTCCGTGTTGTCGAGGAGGCGTGCTTCGTCGAGCTGTACTGCGACATGGAGCAGCTCCAGGACGACCACGTGCCGCGCGTCTACCCGGACGACCGCTTCTCGTCCAACACCTGGGGGCCGCTGCCGCCCCGCTCGTACTTCCGCTTCGACGAGGCCGCGATCGAGTCCGAGCGCCAGAGCCTCGAGACGCTCGGGATCCCGCTCGCCCCCTTGACCCCAGCCTAGATCGGAGGCCGCATGGCGACGACCGCACCCATCGTCCACGCCCGTACGGGCAAGCAGTACCTCGAGGAGCTCGGGCGTGACGAGCGCGAGATCTGGCTCGACGGTGAGCTGATCCGCAACCCGCTCGAGCACTCCCTGCTCGCGACCGGGGCCGAGTCGATCGCCCGGGTCTTCGACCTCCAGCACGAGCATCCGGACGAGCTGCTGATGCCGTCGCCCGACGACGGCGGGCTCGTCAACGTCACGCACGTCATCCCGCGCTCGAAGGAGGACCTCGAGCGCCGCCGGCGGGCGATCGAGCTGACGGCCTCGGTGACCGCCGGTCTCATGGGGCGGACGCCCGACTACCTGAACGTCACGTTCGCGTGCTTCGCCGGTCGCGCGGACGTGTGGGCGCGGCGCGGCAACGAGCGGGGTGCGGAGAACGTCGTCGCCTACCAGAAGCTGATGCGCGACCGCGATCTCTCGACGACGCACACGATCATCAACCCGCAGGTCGACCGCTCGAAGCCCGAAGCCGAGCAGGCGGCCGGTGAGGTGGCCCTGCACCGGGTCGGCGAGTCGAGCGAGGGCATGATCGTGCGCGGGGCGCGGATGCTCGCGACGCTCGCGCCCTTCGCCGACGAGCTGAGCGTGTACCCGGGCTCCGACATCCGCCCCCAGGACGGCAACTACGCGCTCGCGTTCGCGCTTCCGATGGCGACGCCGGGGCTGAAGTTCGTCTGTCGCGACACGTTCGCGAAGGGTCGAAGCCACTTCGACTACCCGCTCTCCTCACGCTTCGACGAGATGGACGCGGTCGCGATCTTCGACGACGTCGTCGTGCCCTGGGACAGGGTGTTTCTCGCCGGGGATCCCGTCTCGTACTCCGAGGTGATCACCGACACGGGCTGGCGGGGCCACATCATGCACCAGGCCTTCACCCGCGCTCACACGAAGCTCACGTTCGCGTTCGGGCTCGGCCACCTGATGGCGAACACGACCGGGGTCGTGCGCTTCGACCACATCCAGGAGAAGCTCGGGCAGATCTGGAACATGGTCGAGCTGACGAGGTCGGCGATCGTCGCCGCCGAGGCCGGGTCGTCGCTCGACGAGGGCGGTGTCTGGTACCCGGACGATCGGCCGTTTCTCGCTCTTCGCGGCGAGATGCCGAAGTGGATGCCCCGCGTCAACGAGCTCCTGCAGCTGATCGGCGGGGGCGGCTTCATGTGCACGCCGTCCGAGGCGGACCTGAAAGGCCCGATCGCCGACCTGATCGGCAAGTACTTCCAGGCGGCGGGCGCCGACGCCGAGCGGCGGATCCGGCTGTTCCGGCTCGCCTGGGACTTCCTCGGCTCGGATCTCGGGGGCCGCGGCGAGCTATACGAGCGCTTCTACCTCTCCGACAGCTACCGGATGACCGCGCTCGCCTACACCATCGCCGACAAGAAGCGGGCGGTCGAGCTCGTCGAGCAGTTCCTGCAGGACTGAGGAGGCGCGGCCCGGCCCGCCCGCCCGGGTGCCCGGCGGGCATCCGATCGGGCGACGGCGGAGCGTCGCTCAGGCCACCGCGAGGCGCGAGGCGGTCGTGTCGAGCTCCTCGAGCGCCGCGGCGAGCCTGCGCTGCTGGGGGGTCGTGAGCCGGAGGGTCTCGCCTTCGGCCCGCTCATGGGCGTGGGGGATGGCGAGCTCCGAGTCGAGAACGCGCGCGCCGGCCCGGGCGAGTGCCTTCCGCAGCTCGGCCTGCGCCCACATCGCTCCGTAGGCGCTCGTGCTGGCCCCGATCACGGCGGCGGGCTTCCCGGAGAGCGCGGCCTCCCCGACCGGCCGCGAGGCCCAGTCGACGGCGTTCTTGAGCTGACCCGGCAGCGAGGCGTTGTACTCGGGGGTCGCGAACAGGAGGGCATCCGCGCGGCGGATCGCCTCGCGCCAGCGCCGGACCGCTTCCGGCTCGCCGGCCTCGGCGTCCTCGCTGAACGGCGGCACGGCGCCGAGCTCCTCGTAGAGCTCGAGCTCGAGCCCCTCCGGGGCCGCCTCGGCGGCGACCCGGAGGAGCGCGGTGTTGTAGGAGCCGCTGCGCAGGCTCCCGGAGACGGCGAGGATCCGCACGGCTAGTCCGCCTTGACGAGCGAGAAGCTGGCCGCGAGGTGGACGTCGTCCGCGAGCAGGAGCCCACCGCCCGGAACGGGCGTGTTCCAGGCGATTCCCCAGCGCTGCCTGTCGATCGTGCCCGTGAGGTCGAGCCCGATCCGCTCGTTGCCCCACGGATCCTCGGCCTCGCCGGTCAGCACGGCCTGCAGCTCGACCGGCTGCGTGACGCCGCGGAGCGTCAGCTCGCCGACAACGCGGAAGCCATCGCCGCTCTGAGCGAAGGTGGTCGAGACGAAGCTGCCCTCCGGGTGCTGCTCGGTGTCGAAGAAGTCGGGAGTGCGGAGGTGCCGGTCGCGGTCGGCCGCGTGCGTGGTCAGGCTCGTGAGCTCGAGCGTCCCCTCGAGACGAGGCTGCTCACCGCCGGTGAGGCTGCCCGAGAACGACGTGACCCGACCCTTGATCGTGGCGAAGCCGAGGTGCGTGATCGCGAACTCGACGTGCGAGTGATCCGGGTCGACCGTCCAGGTTCCGGTCGGAACGGTGGTGGCGAGCTGTTCGAGCGCGGACATCGCAGGGCCTCCTTTGCCTGGTGCATTATTGAAGATGCAACTATCTTACCTGAAGTAGTTGTTTTGTCAAATGCCACCTCGGCAAGCGTCGCTTCACGCGCCGGTGTCACGACGTCCGGACGGCAGGTAACGCGACCGGGCGCCAGTCGAGAGCCACCGCCCGACCGACCCACCGCGCCCGCGCGCGGCCGCTCTCGCCAGGGCTCAACTACACTTGCGCGCTCAAGTACCTGAATCGCAGAGGAGCGCTTCGGGCAGCCGCCGGGGCGCTCCGCGAGAAGGAGTCGGATGACACTCGAGGGTTACTCCCTTCCCCGCTCGCCCGCAGGTCGGGCCAGCCTCGTCCCGCGGCCCCCGTGGCACTACGTCGGCGACTTCCTCGTGCTCGAGTACTGGGCCGATCCGGACGCGGTCGCCGCGGTGCTCCCGGCCGGGCTCGAGCCCTACGCCGAGGATCCGGGTCGCGCGGCAGCGCTGTTCGTCGACTGGCAGTCGTGCACGGACGGGCGCGAGGAGCTCGTCGATCCGGCCCGGAGTCAGTACAGGGAGTGCTTCCTCGTCGTCAACGCCTCGCTCGACGGCGAGCACGTCACCACGTGCCCCTACATCTGGGTCGACCGCGACTTCGCGCTCGTCCGCGGCTGGATCCAGGGCTTCCCGAAGAAGCTCGGCTCGATCTGGATGACCAGGACCTTCGGGCTCGACTGCCTCGCCGACCCGGGGATCCGGCCGGGCGCCGTGTTCGGCGGGACGCTCGCCGCCAACGACCGCCGCCTCGCGGAGGGCACGGTCACGCTCGAGCGGATCTCGGAGGGCGGGCCGACACACAACGGGCCCCCGCTCGTCAACGTGCGCCACTTTCCCCGTCTCGCGGCCGGGCAACACGATGATCCGGCCGTCCACGAGCTGGTGCGGGCCCGAAGCCGTGACCGCGTCGTCTCCGAGCTCTGGGAGGGCCGGGCGACGCTCGAGCTGTTCGGGGCGCCGAACGAGGAGCACGCGGCGCTCGCCCCAGTCCGCATGGGTCGGGGGTTCCGGTTCACGTTCGGCTACACGGTGGACGATCTCGACACGGAGCGCCAGCTTGACGGGTGACCAGCGGGTCGATGTTGCCGGCGTGTCGGTCTCGACCGACCATTTCATCGGCGGCGAGCGGGTCGCGTCGGCTGCCCGGTTCGACGACCTGTCGCCGATGGACGGGCGTGTGCTCGCCAGGGTCTCACGGGCAGGTGTCGATGAGATCGATCTCGCCGTTCGGGCAGCAGACGACGCCTTTCCGGCCTGGGCCTCGCTCGGGCCGGTCGGTCGAGCCGAGCACCTCCGGCGCCTAGCCGACCTCATCGACGCCAACGTGGAGCCGCTCGCGACGGTCGAGTGCGAGGACATGGCCATGCTCCTTCGTTCGCTGAAGGCGCGAGTCATCGCCCGCGGCGCACGCAACTACCGCGCCTACGCCGAGCTCGCAAGCGCCTACGAGGAACGCGACTGGCGCTCGAACGGCACGTGGAACCGCGTGCAGCGGCTGCCCGCCGGCCCGGCAGCGGTGATCACGCCCTGGAACGCGCCGTTCATGCTCTCGACCTGGAAGACCGCCCCGGCGCTCGCGGCCGGCTGCACCGTCGTCCTGAAGCCGGCCGAGTGGTCGCCGCTCGCGTGCTCCCTGCTCGCCGACCTCGTCGCCGAGGCGGGCCTGCCGGCGGGTGTCTTCAACATCGTCCAGGGGATCGGCGAGGAGGCCGGCGCCGCGCTCGTCGCGCATCCGCTGATCCGTCGCGTCTCGTTCACCGGCTCGCCGGAGACCGGCCGCCTGATCGGCGTCTCGGCCGCGAGGAACCTCGTCCCGTTCACCGCCGAGCTCGGCGGCAAGAGCCCGTTCCTCGTCTTCGCGGACGCCGATCTCGACGCCGCCGCGAGGAAGGCGGCGGGGCAGTTCGACGACGCTGGTCAGGTCTGCCTCGCAGGAACCCGCCTGCTCGTCCAGGAGTCGATCCGCGACGCGTTCCTCGAGCGGTTCCACCGGCACACGGACGCGCACGTGCTCGGCGACCCGCACCTCGAGGCGACGACCATCTCCCCGCTCATCCATGCAGACCACCTCGCCCGCGTCGACGGGTTCGTGCGGCGGGCCGAGGCGGCGGGCGATCGGATCGTGCGCGGCGGCCGGCGAGCCGAGATCGGTGGGCCGGACGGGCTCTGGTACGAGCCGACGCTCGTCGAGCCGCGCTCGAACGACGCGGAGATCGTCCAGCGAGAGGTATTCGGGCCGGTGCTCACCCTCCAGACGTTTCGCGACGAGCCCGAGGCGATCGCGCTCGCGAACTCGACGGAGTACGGCCTCGCGGGGATCGTCTACACGGGCTCGCTCGGGCGGGCGGACCGGGTCGGCCGGGCGCTGCGCGGCGGCACCGTCTGGGTCAACTGCTTCCTCGTCCGCGACCTCACGGCGCCGTTCGGCGGGATGGGCGTCTCCGGGATCGGCCGCGAGGGCGGCGACTACGCGCTCGACTTCTACAGCGACCTGAAGACGCTGCAGATCCTCGAGGGCACGACATCCTGAGGCTCGAAGGCCGCGCGCCGGTTGCACTTTCAGGGCTGCCGCGCGATACTCGCCGTCCAAACCGAAGGAGGGGTGACAGGTGGCTCGATATCTGCTGAAGGTCTCGTACACGGCGGAGGGCGCGCGCGGTCTGCTGAAGGAGGGCGGCACGAAGCGCAAGACCTATGTGTCGAACCTCGCCAGGAAGGCCGGTGCGAAGATCGTCACGTTTGACTTCGCGTTCGGCAGCGATGACGTCTACCTGATCTGCGAAGCGCCGGGACACGCCGAGATGACCGCGCTCTCGCTGTCGGTCGCGGGATCCGGTGCCGCCTCGATCGAGACGGTCGTGCTCATCTCGCCTGCCGAGGTGGACGCTGCGACCAAGAAGGCGATCGCGTACCGCCCGCCGGGCGCCTGACGGATCGTACGGGGGACCCCGCTGATTCGAGCGGAACCAGGGCGGGCCGGCTCCCACGCAGCGGTCGGCTGTAGCGCCGTCCCACCCAGACGTGTCCTTCGTGCCGGATCTGTGACCGGTGCCAGGCACGTGCCTGGCACCGGTGTTTATCAGGCGGCCGGTACGCGCTCGACGAGTGCCGCTGCCCGCTCGATTGCCTCGTCCTGATGCGGAAGGACGGTCTCGCCCGCCTGCGGGGCGATCATCGCGACGAACGGATCTTCGACCCGGGTGCGGATCCCGGACAGCGTCTCGACGATCGCGAGCCCGCAGAAGGGCACGACGGCCTGCGAGTACCCGCCCTCGTGGGCGATCACGAGCCGCCCGCCTGCGTGCCTCTCTACGACGCCCATGAGCAGCCGGGTCAGCTCGCGGTAGCCGTCGGAGTGCATGAGCTGGCGCGCGAGCGGGTCCATCCCGTTTGCATCGAGCCCGCTCGCCACGATCAGAAGCCCCGGCCGGAACCGATCGAGCGCCGGGACGACGACGCGCTCGACGGCGCGGACGTACGCGGGCACGCCCGAGCCGGCGGGGAGCGGCACGTTGATGTTCGCCCCCAGGCCGTCGCCCTCGCCGTTCTCCTCGATCTGCCCCGATCCGGGCGGGAAGCAGTTGTCCTGGTGGAGCGAGATCGTCAGCACCGTCGGATCTCCGTAAAAGGCCGCCTGCGTCCCGTTGCCGTGGTGGACGTCCCAGTCCACGATCGCGACCCGGTCGACCCCTCGCGCCTCTCGCGCGTGCCGGGCGGCGATCGCACAGTTCCCGAAGATGCAGAAGCCCATCCCCATGTCGGCGAGGGCGTGATGGCCAGGCGGACGAACGAGCGCGTAGGCGTTGGACACCGTCCCGTCGAGCACGGCGTCCACGGCTGCGATGACTCCTCCCGCCGAGAGCAGGGCGATCTCGAACGACCCGGGCCCGAACGGCGTGCCGCCGTCGCCCGCGTCGCCGCCGTTGTCGGCCGAGAGCGCCCGGATCCGCTCGAGATGCTCGCGCGTGTGCACGCGCAGCACCTCGTCCTCGGTCGCCTCGCGCGGCGCGATCGCGACGAGGTGCTCCGTGAGCCCACCGAGGTCCATGAGGTTCTTGAAGCGCCGCTTCGTCCCCGGGTTCTCGGAGTGCTCGCCGGGCTCGAGCCAGCCGCCCGCGGGAACCGGGCCGGCCCCGTGCCGCGTGTCGTGCCACATGTAGCGCTCGTGCCAGACCAGACCCGTTGCCATTCATCCTCCCGTCGCCCGTACAGCCGATGCGACGCGAGCCTAGCCGACCGGCCGCGGCACGTCGAACGCCTCGCGCCGGGCGGTCACGCCCTTTCGGGCGGAGAGGTCAGCGCCCTTCCCGGACTGCCCGCCGGCGCCGGCGCTCCGCCGGCCTGATCCGCCGGAGCTCGGCGAGCAACGGCAGCGGATCGCGCACGTCGAAGACCGCGTGCACCGTTCCGCGGCGTGGGAGAAGCCCGCCCAGCATCGTGAGCGGACGGCCGTCACGCGCCTCCGCAAGGAGGGCGGCGAGATCGCGCGTCTCGTAGCGGTAGCGCGCCTCCGAGCGATACGGGCGCGGCTCACCGGGGTCACCGCCGAGGAGGAGGCGCACCCAGGAGGCGACCAGGTCTGCGCCCGCGGCCCGTGCGATCGCGAGGGAGGTGTAGAGACGGGGATTGAGGTCGAGCAGGTACGGCTCGCCGTCGTGGACGATCAGATCGAGCTGGAAGATGCCGTTCCAGCCGGTCTTCCCGAGCAGGCGCGCGACCGCGCGATCGAGCTCCGGGTCCGGGGGCACGGTGACGGCGGATGTCAGCGAGCCGCAGCCGCGCGGCCAGATCCGCTCGGCGACGGCGTGCACCGACCGCAACAGTCGACCGTCCCAGGCGAGCCCGGCCACCGAGTGCAGCGGCCCTTCGAGGTAGGGCTGGACGAGACCGCGCGCGTTCGGGAGCGTCCGCAGGGCCGAGGCCAGCTCGGCGGAGGAGTGCACGATCGTCGGCGGGACGTGGCCGCGTCCGCCGTCTGCGGCGCAGACGGCAGACCGGACGGGCTTGACGACCGCAGGGAAGCGGAGCCCGGAGGATGCGAGCACCGACTGGCCGGCATGGACGAGGCGGCCGGCCGGCGCGCGAAGCCCTGCGTCGGCTGCGAGCCGTGCCAGGCGACCCTTATCGGTCGCAAGCTCGACGGCCTCCTCCGAGGCCGCCCCGAGAGCGCAGCCTGCCGGCAGAAGCTCTCGATGCTTGCTCAGCACGACGAGTGCGAGTTCGCTCCCGGGAAGCACTGCCGCTGCCGACACCTTCTCGGCGGCAGCCGCAACCGCCGTCGCGAACCCCCGCTCGTCGCGCCGCGCGTCCGGGACGATCGCGACGCCGGCCGTCGCACGGGAGCGCGCGGCGAGGCTTCGCGGCTCCGTCGCGGCGACGAACGGGACGAACCCCGCGGCTCGAAGCTCGCGCACGGCCGCAAGCGCGCTCACGTGCTCGCCGCAGGTGACGAGCACGGGTGCTCCGTCCAGGGAGGCCGGCCGTACCTCGGGAAGCGAGCGCAGCTGGTCCGGGACAGCCCGGTGGGGCCGAGGGTCACGCTCCTCGACGGGGGAGGGAAGTCGAGCCGCAGGAGTCACCGCAGTTCGAACAGTGCGAGAAGGAGGGTGAGACGGCAATCACCCCGACGGGGCATGGGCAGCCTCGAGCGGCTCCGGAGCGGGCGGAGACGGCGAGGCACCTCGATGCGGTATTGCTACCGCGTGCGGCTCGCAGGAAAGGTGGCGCTCGTGACCGGCGGCGGCTCCGGCATCGGCGCCGCCTCGGCACGGCTGTTCGCGCGGGAGGGAGCGAAGGTCGTCGTCACGGGGCGGCGGCCCGACCCGCTGCGCGACGTGGCCGCCGAGACCGACGGTGTCGCGGTTCCCGGGGACGCAGCCGATCCCGACGACGTCCGTCGCGCCGTTCGAGCCTGCCGGGAGCGGTTCGGCGGTCTGGACGTGCTGCTCGCCAACGCCGGGGGCGAGGGCGGGGGGCCGGTGGCGGAGACGAGCGACGAGGTGTGGGCGGCGTCCCTGCGCTCGAATCTCACGACCGCGTTCGTGTGTGCCCGCGAGGCGTTGCCGGCCATGCTGGAGCGCGGCGCCGGGTCGATCGTCGTCGTCTCATCCGAGGCCGCGCTCGCGCCCGCTCCCGGGATCGCCGGGTACAACACCTCGAAGACGGCGCTGCTCGGTCTCGTCCGCTCGCTGGCCGTCGACTACGGCCCGCACGGCATCCGCGCGAACGCCCTCTGCCCCGGCTGGGTACAGACCCCGATGGCGGATCAGGAGATGGATCGACTGGGCGCGGCTCGTGGGCTGTCCCGTGACGAGGCGTACGCGCTCGCCGGCCGGCCCATCCCGCTCAGGCGTGCGGCGAGCCCGGACGAGATCGCCTCGGTCTGCCTGTTCCTCGCCTCGGACGAGTCGTCGTTTCTGACGGGCGCCGTGATCCCGGCCGACGGAGGAGCGTCAGCGGTCGATGCCGGAACGCTCCCGTTCCTGCGCGGGTACCTCGACTAGAAGCCGGGTGGCCCGCCAACGAGCGTCGGCGCCGACACGGGCACCGGCGATCCCTCCTCGCCGCCGAAGACGGGCAGGGCGAGCGCCTCGGCGAGCGCTCCCGGGACGAGCCCGCTGGCCGATGAGATGTCGGAGGACTCGACGAGGCCTGCGGCCGGCTCGGGTGCCGGGTCGGAACCGACCTCGCTCGATGCCGGCGCCACGCTGACGTCGACATCCTGCGCCGCGTGCCAGCCGAGAAGATACGGGTAGGGGTCGACCACGCCGTCGTACCCGAGCCCGAGCAGCGCGGCCGGGTGGATCTCGAAGTGGAGATGGGTCGGGGTGCCCCGCGCGTCGCCGGAGTCACCGACGAAGCCGACGACGTCGCCCGCCTGAACCCGGGTGCCGTTCACGGCGAGCGGGGAGTAGGCCGACATGTGAGCGTAGTAGTACTCGTTGCCCTGACCGTCCCGCAGCCACAGGCGCCAGCCCCCGACCTGGTTCCACCCGACGGAGAAGAGCGTGCCGTCGGCGACGGCGAGCACGGGCGAGCCGAGGGGCGCGAAGATGTCGTTGCCGTGATGCCACCCCGTGTGGGCCCGCGGGTAGCCGAAGTCGTCCGAGAACGACGCGGGGCCGAAGACGGGGAACACGTAGCCCCTGCCGGTGATGTCCGGCTTCACGCCGGGTGGCGGGTTGCGGACGATCGCGGGCACCGACGGTTGGGAGCCCGGCGTCGCCGGGGTCGGCTGGTCGGGAGCATTCCGCGGCCCCCCGGAGCCGGACCCATGGCCGGGCTGCTCGTTGTCCGGTGAGGCGGCAGGCCCGTCCGCGGGCTCGGCAGGAGCCGGGAGCGGCCAGCGTGCGGCGGCCTCCGCGTACCCGATCAGGATCTCCGACCCGGCGGGCAGCCCGCCGTGGTCGGCGGTGAGGCGAACGTGCAGGCCGACGACGAAGCTCCGGTGGGCATTCGCTCCCTCGCTCGTGCTCGTGACGGCCTGCTCGAGCACGACCGCGTAGCCCCAGTCTCCGAGCTCGACGCGCTCGTTCGGGCCCGCTGCGATGCCGGCGCCGTCCACCTCGAGCCCGGTCACGGTCGAACCCGAGGCGTTACCGCCGGCCTCCGTTCTGCTCGCCATCGCCTCGACCGACACGCTCACCGCGTCGATCACGACCTCGCCGCCGAAGAGCTCGACCCGCTGGATCGCCGCCGCTGCCGTCGCGCGTGCGGCGGAGCCGGGACCGGTTCGCACCGACGTCTCGACGGGGCCGGTCCGCACGACGCTGCCGTCATCCGGGTAGGAGAAGGCGCCGGCGCCGCCGGCGCCGCGCGGCGGGGCCGAGGCCGACCCGACGCTCGCGGCGGTCTCGCCGCCGACCTGGACGAGCACGCCGAATGCGGTGGCCGAGGCGCTGGCCCCCGGGCTCTCGGCGCCGACCGCGGTCGCGGCGAGCCCGAGCGCTGCCGTGGCGAGCGCGGCGAGCAGACGAGCGATACGCACCCCGAGAGGGTAGCGACAGGACCTTCGAGACGCCGCACAGACCCGGATAGGCTGTGGTATCCATTCGCAGCACCCGCGACGCTGAGGCTTGCCTCGCAGCGGATCGACAACAAGGGAGACGCCCGATGTCCCAGTCGCAAGCGGAGACCCTGTCCCTCATCGAGGGGCTCCTGAAGGAGCACCGGACGTTCCCGCCCCCACCGGCCTTCCGGGAGACCGCAGTCATCGGGGACGAGTCCGTGTACCGGGAGGCGGAGGAGGACTTCGAGGCCTTCTGGGGCCGGCTCGCCGGCGAGTTCATCGACTGGTACGAGGAGCCGACGAAGCGGCTGACCTGGACGCCCCCGCACTGCTCCTGGTTCGAGGACGGCGTTCTCAACGTCTCGGCGAACTGCCTCGACAAGCACGTCGCGGCGGGCAGAGGAGACCGGGTTGCCTACCACTGGGTCGCCGAGGCCCCGGGGGAGGGCCGCGACCTGACGTACGCCGAGCTGCTCCGGGAGGTCTGCCGGCTTGCGAACGGGCTGCGGGCGCTCGGTGTGAAGAAGGGCGACCGTGTCGGGATCTACATGGGCATGGTTCCCGAGGTCGCGGTCGCGATGCTCGCCTGCGCCCGGATCGGCGCCCCGCACATCGTCGTCTTCGGCGGGTTCTCGGCCGAGTCGCTCGCCGAGCGGCTCCGCGACTCGGGCGCCACCGTCCTGATCACGCAGGACGAGGCCTGGCGCAAGGGCGGCAAGGTGCCGCTGAAGGCCAACGCCGACGCGGCGGTCGCGGTGGCGTCGGACGTCCGGCACGTCGTCGTGCACCGGCGTACGGGGGATCCGGTGCCCTGGGAGCACGATCGCGACGTCTGGTGGCACGATCTCGTCGCCGAGCTCGCCGACGAGTGCGAGCCCGAGCGAATGAATGCCGAGGACACGCTGTTCCTGCTGCACACGTCGGGCTCGACGGCGAAGCCGAAGGGCGTCCTGCACACGAGCGGCGGCTACCTGCTCCACGTCTCGGTCACGCACAAGTGGATCTTCGACATCCACGACGACTCGGTCTGGTGGTGCGCCGCCGACGTCGGCTGGGTGACCGGGCATTCCTACATCGTCTACGGGCCTCTGAACAACGGCTGTACCTCCGTGCTCTACGAGGGCGATCCCGCTTATCCCGACTGGGACCGCCACTGGCAGATCATCGAGCGCTACCGGGTCAACTCCTACTACACGGCGCCGACGCTGATCCGCTCGTTCGTGAAGATGGGCGACGAGTACCCGCGGCGCCACGACCTGTCGTCCCTGCGGGTGCTCGGTACCGTCGGCGAGCCGATCAACCCGGAGGCCTGGGTCTGGTACTGGAAGGTGATCGGGCAGGAGCGCTGCCCGGTCGTCGACACGTGGTGGCAGACCGAGAACGGCGGCATCCTGATCTCTGCGCTCCCGGGCGTCACGACCCTGAAGCCGGGCTCGGCAACCGTTCCGTTCCCGGGGATCGCCCCGGAGGTCGTCGACGAGCAGGGCGACCCCGTCGAGCCTGGAACCGGCGGCTTTCTCGTCGTGCGGCAGCCGTGGCCGGGGATCGCGCGGACGCTGTTCGGCGAGGACGAGCGCTACGTGAGCAACTACTTCTCGAAGTACGGCCCAGACACCTACGTCACGGGCGACGGCGCAAAGCGCGACGAGGACGGCTACTACTGGCTGATGGGACGCATCGACGACGTGATCAACGTCGCCGGTCATCGCCTCTCGACCACCGAGATCGAGTCGACGCTCGTCGAGCACCCCGCGGTCGCCGAGGCGGCTGCGACGGGTGCCTACGACCCCGACAAGGGGCAGCGGATCGTCTGCTTCGTGCTCCTGAAGGAGGGCTTCGGGCCGACGGACGAGCTCTCGGCCGAGCTGCGCGACTTCGTCGCCGCGAAGATCGGCAAGATCGCCCGCCCGGCCGCGGTGCTGTTCGGAGACGACCTCCCGAAGACCCGCTCCGGAAAGATCATGCGGCGGCTGCTGCGAAACATCGCCGAGGGTGACGAGCTCGGCGACACGACGACCCTCCGCGATCCCTCGATCGTCGACGACCTGAAGGAGAAGGCCGACCGGGCGCTCGGGCGCGCGTAGCGACCGCTCGGTCGGGCCGGATGAGATCCGGCCCCTACGGGACCACCGTGGGGGTTTCGTTTCGCCCGTCCGGACGGGTGTTGTCGGGGCGGGATCTCATCTCGCCCGGCCGGACCGGTGGCCTGGGCGAGCCCCCCTCCGGCTCACCGCGGACCGGCGGCGTAGGGGCGGGATCTCATCCCGCCCGCCGTCGGATCCTGGTCAGGAAACAGAAGGGGCCGGTCGCGCCGGCCCCTTCCCGTTCACTGACGAATCGCGTCAGTCGAGCTTGTTCACGCTGGCCGCTTCGGGGCCCTTCGCCCCGTCGCGTACCTCGAACTCGACCCGCTGACCCTCCGCGAGGCTCTTGAAGCCCTGCCCGCCGATGCTGCTGAAATGGACGAACACGTCCTTTCCGCCATCGTCCGGGGTGATGAACCCGTAGCCCTTCGCGTCGTTGAACCACTTCACGGTTCCGACCGCCATCTGAACACCTCCCTTCCCAACGCTCACGAACGGGTAAGGGAAGCAGACAGGCCGCAACCAGTACTCGCTCTTGCTGTGACTCGCGAGAATCGTAGCGTGAACCGGGCCAGATGCAACACCTTCTCGTGATCTGGTACGTCTACGGCACACGCACGGCACAGACACCCTGACCGGGAGGGCTTCCGAATGGCGAACACAGAAGGGCTCGAGCGCGCGGTCGCGGAGATCTCAGCCCGGCGCGAGGAGCTGTTCGCAGAGCTCGCGACGCTCGTCTCCTTCGCGACCCCGAGCCCGCCCGCGCGCAACACGCTCGCCGCGCAGGCCTGGGTCGCGGAGACGCTCGCGGGCCTCGGCTTCGAGGTCGCCGAGGTGCCACATTACGACGGTGACGTGAACGTCGCCGGGACGCTGCGCGGCAGCGATCCGGACACCCACCACAGCCTGATCGTGAACGGCCATGTCGATGTCGCCGAGGTCGGTGACGACGCCCACTGGTCGTACCCGCCGTTCGCGCTCACGAAGGGGTCGGACGGGCGCCTCTACGGTCGAGGCGTCGCCGACATGAAGGGTGGGATCGCGGCGAGCCTGTTCGCGATCCGGATGCTGCGCGAGCACGGTGTGGGCCTGCGCGGAGATCTCCAGCTCCACTCGGTGACCGGCGAGGAGGTCGGCGAGGCGGGCACGCGGGCGGTCGTCGAGAGCGGTCATGTCGCCGACTTCGCGGTCGTCGTCGACACGAGCGATCTCCACGTCCAGGGCCAGGGCGGCGTGATCACCGGCTGGATCACGATCGAGAGCCCGGAGACCTTCCATGACGGGATGCGCTCGCGGATGATCCACGCCGGGGGCGGCGTCCACGGCGCGAGCGCGATCGAGAAGATGGTGAAGGTGATCACGGCGCTCCAGGAGCTCGAGCGCCACTGGGCGGTCACGAAGCGCCACCCGGACTTCCCTGCCGGCACCGACACGATCAATCCGGCGGTGATCGAGGGTGGACGCCATGCGGCGTTCATCGCCGACCGCTGCGCGCTCTGGGTGACCGTCCACTTCTACCCCGACGAGACGTTCGAGCAGGTCGTCGAGGAGATCGAGTCGCACGTGCTCGCGGCTGCGGCCGCCGATCCGTGGCTTCGCGACCATCCGCCGAGCTTCCGCTGGGGTGGACGCTCGATGCTCGACGAGCGCGGCGAGATCTTCCCGGCGCTCGACGTCGATCGCTCGCACCCGGCCGTCGCGACCCTCACCGGAGCCTATGCGGAGCAGACGGGCGCGCAGGCGATCGTCGACATGTCACCGTCCGTGACGGACGGCGGCTGGTTCGGTCATGCGCGGATCCCGGCGGCGATCTTCGGGCCCGGCGAGCTCGCCCACGCTCACGCGGTCGACGAGTCGGTCGACCCCGACCAGCTCGTGACGTTCGCCCAGGTCATGGCCCGGTTCATCGCGACCTGGTGCAATACGCCCCGCGAACCGTAGGGACCGGGTCCCGTCCGGGCCGCCGTCGCGCGGTCAGGCGTGCGACTCCCTGGGGGTCGCCGGGTCGGCGCTCCACTCCGACCAGGAGCCGTCGTAGACGCGCAGATGTCGGTACCCCGCGCTCGTGAGCGCCGCGAAGGCGAGCGAGGCCGAGATCCCGCCGCCGCAGTAGAGGATCACGTCGTCGCCCGGGTCCACTCCCGCCTCGCGCGCGCGGGCGGCGATCGCGTCCGGGGCACGGAGCAGCCCCGCCTCGTCGACGAGGGACGGCGCGGCTAGCCGCGCGGCTCCGGGAATGTGCGCCCCTGCCGCGTACCAGGTCCCGTCCATCCGGCAGTCGAGGATCCTCGTGTCGCCCGCAAGCGCGGCGAGGACGTCTGCCTTCGTGGCGCGCAGCCCGGGTCGGGGGACACCGCCGGAGAAGCTCGCGCCGGCCTCCATCGCGAGGTGCCCGGCCTCGGTCGGGCGCCCCTCGCGGATCCAGGCGGGCCACCCGCCGTCGAGGACGCGCACCCGCTCGTGCCCGTAGTTCAGTAGCGACCAGTAGAGCCGCGCGGCCATGAAGATCACGCCGTCGTCGTAGGCGACGACGGTCGTCTCGTCGCCGATCCCGGCCCGCTCCATCGTCTCGGCGAAGCGTGGCAGGGGGGCGAGCTGGCCGAGGACATCGTCGTCCGG
Organism: Gaiellales bacterium; assembly: GCA_046330455.1. Taxonomy (GTDB): domain Bacteria; phylum Actinomycetota; class Thermoleophilia; order Gaiellales; family Gaiellaceae; genus CAVQXR01. Next base: position 29,738 of record JAXLSU010000003.1, on the reverse strand, counting down.
ATCCGAGAGGTCGCGATACCAGTGGAGGTAGACGGCACCCGGGATGTGGGCACGCTCGTGCTCCTGCTCCCCGAGCTCGTCACCGGCGAGCGAGAATCGCGTGTCGACGACACGCAGCCCGTCCTCGCCGAGCCGGCCCGCGAGCTCGCCGGTCGAGATCAGGAGCGGCTCGCTCATCGCACCCACCGCTCGTCGGCGAGCGCGACGGCCTCGACGATCCCGTGGTACCCGGTACACCGGCAGAGATTGCCCGAGAGCGCCTCGCGGATCTCGCGCTCGCCGGGCCCGCGCCCGTCGCGAAGCAGCTCGTAGGCGGCGAGCAGGAAGCCCGGGGTGCAGAAGCCGCACTGGAGCCCGTGGCGCTCGTGAAACGCCTCCTGGATCGGGTGGAGCGACCCGTCGGCCGCGGCGAGACCCTCGACCGTCACGAGCTCGGCTCCGTCCGCCTGCACGGCGTAGGCGATGCACGAGCGGGCGGTACGGCCGTCCCAGAGCACCGTGCACGCGCCGCACACGCCGTGCTCGCAGCCGAGGTGCGTGCCCGTCAGGTCGAGCCGCTCGCGGAGGAAGTCGGCGAGGGTGAGGCGCGGCTCCACCTCGGCCTCGACGGCGACGCCGTTCACCGAGAGGGAGATGGAGACGCTAGCGGCCACGGGCGCGATCATAGGCCCGTTCGAGCGCGCGCCGGACGAGAACGGTCGCGACGCGGCGCCGGTATCCCGCCGACGCATGGACGTCCGAGGCAGGGCGGCAGGCGCCGGCCGCGAACGCGGCAGCTTGCTCGAACGAGGCGGGGCCGGGAACGCCCCCGAGGAGCGACCGCGCTGCCTCGTCCGCGTCGACCGGCGTCGGTCCGACCCCCGAGAGCACGATCGCGGCGCCCACGACGGCATCGCCCGCTCCCAGGGTGAGCGTCACCGCGACGCCGGCGAGCGCGAAGTCGCCGTGGCGGCGCGCGATCTCGATCCACGCCGAGCCGGTCCGGGGCGGGGCGGCGGGCACGCGAAGCGAGACGAGCAGCTCGTCGGGCTCGAGCACCGTCTGGAGCGGCCCGGCGAAGAGCCCGGCGGCAGGAACGACCCGCCGCCCGCGGACGCTCGCGGCAACCACCTCGGACCGGAGCGCCACCGCCACGGCCGGAAGCTCGGAGGCGGGATCGGCGTGGGCGAGACTGCCGCCGACCGTCCCGCGGTTTCGGATCGCGACGTGACCGATCCACGGCAGCGCCTCGGCGAGCAGCGGCGCGGCCGCGGCCACCTCGGCGTTGTGCTCGGCGTCGCGCTGTCGGACGAGCGCCCCGAGGATGAGCGTCCCGTCCTCCCGGTGGACATCCGCGAGCGGGAGCCGGTTGACGTCGACGAGCACGCCCGGGCTCGCGAGTCGCAGGTTCAAGAGCGGGCCGAGACTCTGCCCTCCCGCGATCACCTTCGCGTCGTCTCCCTGCGCGGCGAGCAGCTCGAGCGTCTCGCCGAGCGTGGCGGGCCGTGCGTAGTCGAAGGGCGCCGGTTTCAGCCGATCGTCTCCAGCTCGAGGACGGCGATGTCGTGGAACGGCAGCACCTTGTCCTTGCCGACGTCGAGGATCCGCAGCATCGAGTCGTAGGTGAGGATCGGGTCCATGTGCATGCCGGTCGGGATCACCTTGTAGGTGCCCTTCGCGAGCACCTCCTCGGGCGGGTAGAAGTTGTCACGGATCGTGCACATACCGGCGATCACGTAGGTCCCGGCGTCCGTGTCGACGACGACCGACTGACCGCCCGGGCTGTGTCCCGGCGTGAGCAGCACGCGGACACCCTTCGCGAGCTCGTAGTCGCCCTCCACGAACTCGACGTTCAGGCGGGCGATCTCCTCGTAGTGCTCCTTCGGGGCATAGGTCGACGCGAACAGCGGGTGCACCGGGATTCGCGTCCACTCGTTGCGCTGGATCAGGATCTTCGAGCGGCGGAACTTCGTCGTGTTCATGCAGTGGTCCCAGTCGAGGTGGGTCTGTACGAACGTGTCGATGTCGTCGAAGGAGAGGCCGCGCTCCGCGAAGTGCTCCTCGATCGGCTTCACGTCCACGACGTCCTGGAACGTCTCGCCCGCGAGCATGAGCGGGCCCTCGCCACGGATCCGCTCCCGGTAGTCGGCTGCGCTGCAGCCGGCGTCGACGAGGATCCTGCGCCCGTCGCCCTCGAGCAGCCACGAGACGTACGGGATGTCGACCTTGTCGCCGAAGTTGTGCATGTAGGTGAATCTGCTCTTCTCGCGCTGCGGGCCGATCGCGACGACCATCGGGGTGATCGTGAACATGGAACCTCGCTTCCTGGTTGAGTGGGCATCCTGTAGGGGCCGGATCTCATCCGGCCCGGATCAGCTCGAGCACACGCTCGGGGGTGAGGGGTAGGGCCTCGACGCGCGCCTGAAACGGTGCCAGGGCGTCCGCGACGGCGTTCGCGACCGCGGCCGGCGAGGCGATCAGGCCGGACTCGCCCATCCCCTTGATCCCGCCTGGAGTGAACGGGGACGGGGAGCAGCGATGGTCGACCTCGATCGACGGGACGTCGGTCGCCGCTGGCAGCAGGTAGTCGAGGAAGGTCGAGGCGAGCGGCTGTCCCTGCTCGTCGTAGACGGCGTGCTCGAGCAGGGCCAGACCGACGCCCTGCGCGAGCGCTCCCCGGATCTGCCCGTCCACGATCGCGGGATTGACCATCGTCCCGCAGTCCTCGACGGCCGCGAGCTGCTCGACGACGACCTCGCCGGTCTCCGGGTCGACCTCGACGATGCAGACGATGCAGCCGTTCGAGTAGGTCGCCCGCGGATCGTGGAACGACGAGGCGGAGAGGTCGGGCTCCGGAACGGCGACCCGGAGGTCCCGGCGGTAGTAGGCGGCCTCGGCGAGCTCCCGCAGCGAGACCCAGCGACTCGGCGCGTCACGCAACGCGATGCCGCCCTCGACGACCTCGAGGTCGGCGGGATCGGCCTCGAGCAGGTGGCCGGCGATCGCCAGCAGGCGCCCGCGGAGCTCCTCGGAGGCACCCAGCACGGCACCCCCGATCACCACCGCGACGCGGCTCGCCCGGGTACCGGAGGTACTGATCGGGGTCGCGTCGGTATCGCCCGCGATCACCCTGACGTCGTCGGGCGAGGCGCCGATCCGGTCGGCGACGAGCTGGGCGATCGCGGTCAGGTGCCCCTGGCCCTGCGCGGGCGTCCCGATCGCCACCGTGACCTCGCCGGACGGCTCGACCGTCACGCGGGCGGCATCGTGGGAGGCGAACACCCAGCTCGACTGGGAGCTGCCCTCCGTCCCCCAGCCGGTCGGCTCGACGTAGGGGCTGACGCCGATCCCCAGGTAGCGGCCCTCGGCCCGCGCCGACCGCTGCCGCTCGCGGAAGCTCTCGTAGCCCGCGAGCTCGAGCGCACGCTCGAGCGACTCGCGGTAGCTGCCCGAGTCGTAGAGCATCCCGACGCAGGACTCGTAGGGGAACTCCTCGGGCCGCACGAGGTTGCGCCGGCGCAGCTCCGCAGGATCGATCCCGAGCTCGGCGGCCGCCCGGTCGATCAGGAGCTCGCGGGCCGTGTGCCCGGCCGTCCAGCCGACGCCGCGGTACGGGGCGGTGGGAGCCTTGTTCGTGAGCACTGCTGCGATCTCGAGCTCGAGGTTGCGGATCCGGTAGACGCCGGGCATCAGGTAGGCGGACAGGTACGGCTCGATCAGGGCGCTCGCGCTGTTGTGCGAGTAGGCTCCCGCATCGCCGACGACCCGGGCGCGCAGGCCGAGGAACTGGCCCCCGGCTCCGAGTGCGAGCGCCGTCTCGATCGTCTGCTCCTTGGCCTGGGTCGAGGCGGTGAGGTTCTCGCGCCGGTCCTCGATCCACACGACGGGGCGACCCAGGTGCCTGGCGGCGAGCGCGACCGCGACCTCCTCGGGGTGCAGCGGGATCTTCTGTCCGAAGCCGCCGCCGACGTCGGGCACGATCACGCGGATGCGGGTGTCGGGGAGGTCGAGGGCGAGCCCCAGCCGGCGGCGCAGGAGATGGGGCGACTGGGTCGCGCTCCAGACGGTGAGGCGCCCGCTGCCGGGGTCGAAGGCGGCAGCACAGCCCCGTGTCTCCATGGGCGCCGCCGTGCAGCGGTTGCCCGTGAAGCGCGACTCGACGACGTGGGCGGCCTCACGGAAGGCGCGCTCCGGGTCGCCGAAGGCCCGGGTCGCAGCGAAGACGGTGTTCGTGCCGAGCTCCTCGTGCAGGAGGGGCGCTCCCGCCGCGACGGCCGTCTCGACGTCCGGGACGGCCGGCAGCTCGTCCACCTCGACGACGACGGCCTCCGCTCCGTCCTCGGCCACGTAGCGGGAGTCGGCAAGGACGACGGCGAGCGGCTCACCGGCGAAGCGCACGACCTCGCCCGCGAGCGCGGGCTGGGGCGTCCGGGAAAGACCGTCGATCGCGACCGTGTCGACGAGCGGACGGTGCGGAAGCTCGGCCGCGCCGAGGACGGCGGCGACCCCGTCGACCGCGAGGGCTCCGGACAGGTCGAGTCCGACGATCCGGCCGTGAGGGACCTGCGCGCGCACGAACGTGGCGTGCAACGCTCCGGGGATCCGCAGGTCGGCGACGAACTGGCCGCGACCGAGCAGCAGCCGGCGGTCCTCGAGGCGCGGGAGCGGGCTGCCGACCAGGCGTCCCAGCGACAGGCCCTCGACGGAGAATGGAGACGCGCTCAGATCAGATACGATATACGGAAGCGGTGGCACGCTTGGAGGACCCGTCGATCTCGGAGGCGCGCGCCGACCTCGAGCGGGCGCTGGCGCGCTGGCACGAGCTGACGGGCGAGCTACCGGCCGCCGAGACCGATTCCGGCCTGCCCGTCGCGCCGCTGTACACGGCGCTCGACCGTCCGACGGGCGCCGATCCCGCCGCCGGCCTGCCGGGCGAGTACCCGTTCACCCGCGGGATCCATCGCAGCATGTACCGCGGCCGGCTCTGGACGATGCGCCTCTACGCCGGCCACGGCAACCCCGAGGACACGAACGAGCGCTTCCGCTTCCTACTCGAGCAGGGGCAGACCGGGCTCTCGGTCGCGCTCGACCTGCCGACCCAGATGGGCCTCGACTCCGACGATCCGCGCGCGGGGGGCGAGGTCGGGAAGGTCGGGGTCGCGATCGACACGCTCGCCGACATGGAGCGCGTCTTCGACGGGATCCCGCTCGACCGGGTCTCGACGTCGTTCACGATCAACGCCACGGCGCCGATCCTGCTCGCGATGTACCAGGTCGCCGGCGAGCGCCAGGGAGTCGACCCGGCGGTGCTCCGAGGCACGGTGCAGAACGACGTGCTGAAGGAGTTCCTCGCCCGGAAGACGTACATCTACCCACCGGCTCCGTCGCTTCGCCTCGTTGCCGACGTGATCGAGTACTCGTGCCGCAACCTCCCGAAGTTCAACCCGATCTCGGTCTGCGGCTACCACATGCGCCAGGCCGGCTGTGACGCCGTCCAGGAGATCGCGTACACGCTCGCGAACGCGAGCGCCTACGTCCAGGCCGTGGTCGATCGCGGGGTTCCGGTCGACGACTTCGCTCCGCGGTTCTCGTACAACATCTCGACGATGCGCGACTTCTTCGAGGAGGTCGCGAAGCACCGGGCCGCGCGGCGGCTCTGGGCCCGCGTGATGCGAGACCGGTTCGGGGCGCAGAAGCCCGAGTCGTGGACGCTGCGGCTGTTCTCGGGCGGCGACGGCACCTCCCTGACGAGCGTCGAGCCGCTCAACAACATCGTGCGCACGACGCTGCAGACGCTCGCGATCGTGCTCTCCGGCGCCCAGGCGGTGCACACGATCTCCTGGGACGAGGCGCTCGCGCTCCCGACCGAGGCGGCGGCACTGATCGCGCTGCGCACGCAGCAGATCGTCGCCTACGAGTCTGGCGTGACCCGGACGGTCGACCCGCTCGGAGGCTCGTACTACCTCGAGAGCCTGACCGACGAGCTCGAGCAGCGGGCCGCCGGGCTTCTCGCCGAGGTCGAGGGGCACGGCGTGCTGAGGGGTATCGAGGACGGCTCGCTCGAGCTCGCGATCGCCGAGTCCGCCTACGACCAGCAGACGAGGATCGAGAGCGGCGAGCGCGTCGTCGTCGGCGTCAACCGGTTCGCGGACGAGCGTGCCCACGAGCAGGAGATCGAGCTGCTGACGATTCCGGAGGGCGTCGAGGCCCACCAGCTCGAACGCCTCGCCCGCATCAGGGCGGGACGCGACGGCGATCGGGTCGAGCGTGCGCTCGCAGCCGTTACCGGCGCAGCCCGCTCGGGCGAGAACACGATGCCGGCGATCCTCGAGGCGGTTCGCGCGGAGGCGAGCGTCGGTGAGATCTCCGGGGCGCTCGGCTCGGTCTTCGGCTACCACCGCGCCTCGACCGTCGTCTGATGCTCCCGGCCGTCCGTCTCGACCACGTCGGAATCGCCGCGAGCGAGCTCGCCGGACAGCCGCTCGTCGAGGCGCTCGGGGGTGTGGACGGCCTGACCCAGATGCCGAGCGGGGTCGCAGTCTCGCGCTTCGGGCCGGACGCACGCGTCGAGCTCGTCACGCCGGCGCGCCCAGGAAGCCCGATCGAGGGCTTCCTCGCGCAGCGCGGGCCGGGGCTCCACCACGTCGCATTCCAGGTCGACGAGCCGCTCGCCTCGGTCCTCGAGCAGCTCGCCGAGGACGGGATCGAGGCGGTCGGCGAGATCGTCCCGTCGTCCGACGGGAGGCCGTGTGTGTTCCTCCATCCGCGAACGACCGGCGGCATCCTCGTCGAGCTGGTGCAGGGGCCGCGCCCGTGAGCTATCCGCTCGAGGGGGTGCTGGTCCTCGATCTGACCCAGTACGTCGCGGGGCCGTACTGCACGCAGGTGCTCGCAGACCTCGGGGCCACGGTGCTGAAGGTCGAGCGGCCCGGTACCGGCGACGTCTACCGTCGTCAGGGCCCCGTGTTCCAGGAGGGCGAGAGCGCGAGCTTCCTGACCCTGAACCGGGGTAAGCGCTCGGTCGAGCTCGACCTCCGCGAGGCGGCCGACCGCGCCCGCGTCGAGGAGCTGCTTCGCCGGGCCGACGTGCTCGTCGAGAATATGCGGCCGGGCGCGCTCGCGAAGTTCGCGCTCGACTACGAGTCGGTTTCCGCCCGACACCCGAGGGTCGTGTACGCGTCGATCTCGGCGTTCGGTCAGGTCGGGCCCCTCGCGCAGGACGGCGGCTACGACACGACGATCCAGGCCCTCTCCGGCCTGATGGCGATGACGGGTCATCCGGGCGGTCCCCCGGCGAAGGTCCCGGTTGCGGCCCTCGACTTCGGCAGCGCGATGTATGCGGTGATCGGGATCCAGGCGGCGCTCGCCCAGCGCGAGCGCACGGGGCGCGGCCAGTGGGTGCAGACGAGCCTGCTCGAGTGCGCGCTCGCCTGGGAATCGATGCACGTGCTCACCTACCTGCTCGGCGGCGAGGAGCCCGGGCCCGCCGGCACGAGAAGCCCGTTCTTTGCGCCCTACGAGGCCTACCGCACCGCTGACGGCTACCTCGTCGTCGTCGGCACCGGCGGCCGGGACTCGTGGGGGAGCCTCTGCCGCACGCTCGGTCTCGAGCGCCTGATCGAGGATCCGCGGTTCGCCGAGAACGCCGACCGCGTCCGCAACGCCGAGGAGCTCCGGGTCGAGCTCGAGGGCGCGCTCGCGGCCCGCCCGACGGCCGAGTGGGTCGAGGCGCTGACCGCCGTGAGCGTCGCCTGCGCGCCCGTGCAGCGCCTCTCCGACGTGCTCGAGTCCGAGCAGGTGCGAGCGCTCGGGATGCTCGGGACCACCGACCATCTCCGAGCCGGCGAGGTGCCGACCGTCCGCCTCCCGGTCACGCTCTCGCGGGCCGAGTCGACGGCCGCGACCTCGACGCCGCTCCTCGGCGACGCGAACGAGACCGGCTGGGGCCGGTAGCGGGCCGGGTCGAAAGGGGCTCGCGGGCGGGCCGGCCCGCGGCCTCGTTCCCCGTTCGCGGTTGCCCGGCGCGCGAACCCCGGCCAGGCGGGGTGAGACCCTCCCCTACCTCCGCGTCCGATGGCGATGGGGTGGGCGCCGACGGACGCCGGCCCCCGTCGCGATCTCCCCTACATGTCTGGCCAGTGCTCGCAGGAGTACGCCATGTCCCAGAAGCCGCGCTCGAGGCGCACGCTCGTCGTGAAGAGCGTGGACATGCGCTCCGGGTCGGCGTCTGCGGCGAGCCGCTCGAAGTCGGCCTTCATCGTGTCGACGATCCGCCCGAACTTCTCCTCGCTGAAGAACCGGATCCACTCCGCGTAGACCGGATGGTCGTGAACGAGGCCCGCGGCGAGGAGGCGGGAGCCGATGTCCCCGTAGCTCCAGGTGCACGGGAGGACCGCCGCCAGGATCTCCGCCGGGCCCCCGGCGAGCGCCGCCGAGACGAGGAAGCCCGTGTAGGCGATGGTCGCCGGCGCCATGCCCCGGCTGCCGCCGCGGTCCTCCGCGCCGAGCTCGAGCACGCGGCGAAGCAGCTCCTCGTTCTCGGGAATCTCGTTGTGGAGGATGTTCGCGAGGTCGGCCTCGAACAGCCGCATCGTCGCGACGTCGTCGGCCTTCTCGACCCCGATCGCCATCGTCCGGCCGTACTCGGCGAGGTACTGGAGGTTCTGCTCGATGTAGAAGCGGAACTTCTCGGGCGGCAGCGTCCCGGCGGCCATCTCCTGGACGAACGGATGGCCGTGCAGGCCTTCCCACACGGCCGAGGCGTCGGCCCGGCAGCGATCGGAGAGCGTCATGGGCGGGCCCCCAGAGCGACCTTCGCGAACTCGGCGATCGTGCGGCGGCGGTCCTGACCGAGCGGGAAGATGCTGAGGCCGGTGACGCCTTCGCTGCGCAGCCACTCGAGCTTCTCGGTGACCTGCGCAGGCGTGCCGCAGAAGGCGATCTTGTGGACGATCTCGTCCGGGATGAGCTTCGCGGCCTCCTTCGCGTGCTGGAACTCACCGCCCGCGTAGCGCGTGTTGACAGCCTCGATCAGCTCGTCGCTCATGCCGGCGAGGCGCGCGTAGTCCGGCGCCGTCTTCGGAAACCACGCCGCGATCGAGCGGGCGGAGTCGATCGCGGTCGCCTCGTCGTCGTCGATCGCCCCGTACAGGAACAGCGTCTCGTCGAAGGTCGGGCGTCCGCCGAGCGCACGGCCCCGCCGCAGGTGCCCGCGCGCGAACTCGAGCCCCTCGGGAAAGAGCCCGGCGAGCAGGATCAGGCCGTCGGCGACCTCGCCCGTGAGCTCGAGCGCCCGCGGCTGGCTCGCCGAGATGTAGACCGGCGGCTCCGGGACCGCGGAGCGTAGGTGGCCGCCCGTGAGCTTCCACCAGGCGATCTCGGTCTCGACCGTCTCGCCGCGCCAGAGCCGGCGCATCGTCTCGATCGTGTCGCGCAGCGTCTGGATCTTCGCCATCGGCAATCCGAGCTCGAACAGCGGCCGGTCGCCGACGCCGATCCCGCAGATCACCCGGCCCGGTGCGAGCTGTCCGAGCGATCGGAACGCGTTCGCCGTGATCGCGGGATGGCGCGTGAGCGGGTTCGTGACCGCGGTGCCGACCGTGATCCGCGAGGTCGCCTGGAGCGCGAGAGTCGCGTAGACGTAGCAGTCGCCCGCGTGCATCGACGAGTCGGTGATCCAGAGGTTGTCGAAGCCGAGCTCCTCGATCCACGTGACGAGGTCGACCCATTCGGCGGGGTCGTAGACGCCCTGGAGTGTGACGCCGTACCGCATCACCAGACGATGACGTTGCGGCCGCGCACCTGGCGCGCCTTCAGGCGCTCGAGCGCCGTCCCGATCTCGTCCAGCGGATAGCGCGTGTCGATCGTCGCGGAGAGGCGCCCGTCGGCGGCGAGCCGGATGGCCGTCTCGAGGTCGCGGCGTGAGGCCGCGACGGAGGTGATCACCTGGATCTCCGAGAGCAGCAGCTCGATCGGGTGAACGTTCAGGTGCTCGCCCGTGTAGCCGATGATCACGACTTTGCCGCCCCGGCCGAGCGAGCGGATCCCGGCGAGCAGCGTCTGCTCGGTGCCGACGAGCTCGATGAAGTGGTCGGCGAGCTCGCCGTCGGTGAGCTCCCTGATCGCGTCGGGCAGCCCGTCGTAGCCCTGGCCGCCCTCGAGCACGACGGCCTCGGCCGCTCCCACCGAGCGGGCCGCGTCGGCCTTCGCCTCGGCGTCGGCGACCGCGATCACGCGCGCGCCGGCGGCCACCGCGACCTGGATCGCCATCAGGCCGACCCCGCCGATGCCGTCGACGATCACCGTGTCGCCGAGCCCGATCCCCGCGAGCCTCGAGGCGTGAACGACCGACATCCCGGAGCACGAGAGCAGGGCCGCCTCCTCGAACGAGACGTTGTCGGGCAGCGGGATCAGGTTCTGGGCCGGGGCCCGGACGACGTCCGCGAACGTGCCGGGCAGGGAGAAGCCGAGCTGCCCGGCCACGGAGGTGCAGAGCGACTCGCGACCCGTGCGGCACGAGCGGCAGGCGCCGCAGCCGACGAAGTTGTAGATCGCCACGCGGTCTCCCGCCGCGACGGCGCTCCCGGCCGGCGCCTCGAGCACGACGCCGGCGCCCTCGTGCCCGAGCTGGAACGGGACCGTGGGGGGCGGGATCATGCCTTCGAGGAAGTGGAGCTCCGTCCCGCACACGCCTGCCGCCCTTGCCTGCACGAGCGCCCAGCCGTCGGCGACGGGCTCGGTGAGATCCTCGACCCGGACGTCACCTCCCTCGTACAACAGCGCTGCCTTCATGCTGCTCCCTTCAGATCGGGCCACTGGACGAAGTCGTAGGACATGTCCCAGAACCGTCGCTCGAGCCGCGTGCTCGCCGTGAAGATCTCGGAGAGCCGGCGCCGGCGCCGTTCGCTGATGCCGTCGGCGAGACGGTCGAGCGTCGCGCGCCGCCCGGCGATCAGCTCGACGTAGTCCGGGTCGGCGAAGAACCCCACCCAGCCGGCGTAGACCGGGTGAGGGGCGATGCGGTCGCGCAGGGCGACCGCGATATCCGCGTAGCTCCAGGTGCACGGCAACAGCGCCGCCATCAGCTCGAGCGCGCCACCCCGCGCCGCCGTGGCAACGAGAAAGCCCCCGTAGGCGACGCACGCCGGCGCCGCGCAGGTGCTCCCGCCCCGGTCTGCCGCGCCGAGCTCGACGACCCGGTGAAGCAGGAGGCGCTGGTTCTCGAGCTCGCGCCCGACGACGGCGACGAGCTCGTCGGCGAAGTGTCGAAGCTCGGGCTCGTCCGACCGGGAAGCCCCGATCGCCACGGCCCGCGCGAGCTCGGGCAGGAAGAAGAGGTCCTGCTCGCAGTAGAAGCGGAAGCGCTCCGGCGCCAGCGTCCCCGCGGCGAGCTCCCCGATGAACGGATGCTCGTGCAGCCCTTGCCAGGCAGCCGCGCAGTCGTCTCGAAGCGTCTCGGAGAGGCTCATGGAGCCCGGGGCCTCCTTCGTGGGGAGCTGCCCGATCCTGATCCGGCCAGGCATCCCTTCGTAGAGCGATCAGATATCAGATATGAGAGCCCAGCCTACCCCTCCACACGGGCGGGGGTCAAGCGTCGAGCAGCCGTGCGAGCACGCGCTCGAGCTGTGCTGCCCCGAGCTCGAGCGTGGCAGGGTCGATCCACTCCTCGAGCGAGTGCATGCCGCCGCCGCGCGCGGCGCCGAGCGTGAGGGCGGGGATCCCGAGCGCGAGCGCGGCATTCGCATCGGTCGAGCCCTGACCGAGCTCGTCGGGGAGGTCGAGCTCCCGGCGAACCTCGCGGACGACTCGCAGCAGCTCATGCCCCCGATCGAGCCGGCCGGCGCCACGGCGGCCAACGGTCTCGACCTCGAGCTCGAGCGGCGGCTCGACCGCGAGCTCCGCGAGGACGTGGGCGAACTCCTCGAGCTTCGCCCCGTCCACCGACCGTGCCTCCACGGTCAGCTCGGCGCGGTCGGCGATGGAGTTGATCGAGCGACCCCCCGACACGAGCCCGACATTGACGGGGACGTCGCGGGTGGCCCGCGCGGCGAGGTCCGACCCGAGGCGAAGGATGGCGTGGATCGCGCTCGGCAGCCCGCGATCGACCCACGAGTGCCCGCCCGGGCCCGCCACCCGAAGCGTCGCCCGGATGCTCCCGACGGCGTCGACGAGGACGCGCTCGATGCCCTGGCCCTCGACGGCGACGACGAGCTCCGGCTCGAGCGATCGGCAGGCCGCGAGCGCCCCGCGTAGGTTCCCGAGCCCTTCCTCTCCGACCGTGAACGCGACCGCGCCCGGCGCCGGCGTCCCCCACTCGAGCAGGCGCCGCACCGCCTCGAGCGTCACGACGACCGCAGCGGCGTTGTCGCCGATGCCGGGCCCGACGAGCAGATCGTCCACGCGGTGTGGCTCGAGCGACGTCTCGGCGGGGAACACCGTATCGACGTGCGCGAGGACGAGCACCTGCGGCGGGCTCTCGCCCCACGACCAGACGACGTTACCGGCCTCGTCTCGGGCAACCGTCCCGGGGCCGCCGGCGAGCTCCACCTCGAGCCACCGCAGGCGCGGCTCCTCGGCGAACGTCGGCGCCGGGATCTGCGCCAGCTCGACGACCCGCTCGGCGAGCGAGCCGGCCATCTCAGCGGGGGTCGAGCGGAACGCCGTCGAGCTCGAGCGTGGCGTCGAGCAGGACGCTGTCGATGTGCGACCGCGCGTCCACGGAACCGCCGTAGGCGACGTTGTTGCCGAGCGCGACGTGGGCGCTGCCCACGATCCCTTCGAGCTCGAGGGCCGATCCTCCCGGGCGGGAGCAGGGGTTGAGCCCGATCGAGACCTCGGCCAGCGTCGTCATCCGCTCGTCGCCCGAGCGCCCTAGGGCATCGGTGAGGCGCCACGCATCGGCGCCGCTCGCCCCGACGAGCAGCCCGTCCTCGAAGCGGAGCTCGACCGGTGAGGCGAGCTGATCGGGCCCGAGGAAGAGCATCGACCCGTCGATCACGACGACCCCGCTCGCCGTCCCCTCGACCGGGCTCGCCCCGACCTCGATGTCCGGAGGCGCGGCATACCCGCCGGGCGCGTCCGCGATTCCCCATAGCGGCCGCCCGCGCCGACCGTCGAAGCTGCCCGAGAGGTCGGTGCCCGCCCGGCTCGTGAGCCGGAACTCCTTCGCCGCGTCGAAGCGCTTGCCGAGCGCAACCGCCTTCTCGCCGGCCAGGTGGAAGTCGACCGCGAACGGGCCGTTCTCGCGGAGCGTCGTCCAGCTCAGCCCGGGAACGGTCAGGTAGCGCGCCCCCTGCTCGCAGGCCTCCCGGCGGGCGGGGCACGAGCCGATGAAGACGGATGTCAGCTCGAAGATGACCTCGGCTGCGAGCATCGCCGCCGAGACCGGCGCGGGGGGATCGTCACCCGGGAGCTCGGCAGGCGTGGACGAGACCGTCACGACCTCGCAGCCGAGCGTCGCGAGCGTCAGCTCCATCGCGCTCACGATCTGCTGGTTCGCCGCCGTGTCGGTGACGACGAGGCAGCGCTCCCCGGCGCGGACCCCGGCGCACGTGGTCGCGAGCACCCGGAGCGCGCCGAGGCACTCGAGGCGGCTAGGCATCCGGCGCGAGCAGGAGCGCGGTCGTCACCGCGTTCACCTTCGCGGCGACGTGCACGTCCTCTGCGGCGAGCCACTCGTTGGGCATGTAGACCGGCTCGCGGCCGGGGCCGAAGATGACGGTGGGCGCGCAGTGGCCGGTGCTCGCCGTGTCGGCGAGCCAGGAGCCTCCGCCGTAGCCCGGCTCCGAGCCCGTGACGGAGCGATAGGCGGTCGCGAGCGCCAGCACGAGCGGGTGCTCTCGGTCGATCAGGTGCGAGCTCTTGCGGTCGGCGAGGACGAGCTCGTACCGTGCTTCCGGATCTCGCGCGATCGCCCGCTCGATCGCGCCCTCGAGCAGCGTGCGTACCTCGGTCTCCTCGATTCCCGGCTGCGGTCGCGAGTCGACGCGGATCGTGCACTCGTCCGGGATCATCGAGGGCCCGCCCGGCGGGAGCCCGCCGTAGATCCGCCCGACGGCGGTGTACAGCTCCGGCCCGAACAGCTCGCTGACCCAGTCGGGAAGCTCCGGCTCGTAGCGCAGCGCCTCCACCTCCTCGATCAGCGGCACCATCTTCGCGATCGCGTTCACGGCGAGGTGGCGGTGGCAGGTGTGGGCGGCGCGGCCGATCGCGGTGATGTCCCAGTACAGGCGCCCCCGGTGGCCGAGGTAGATGGCGAGGTCGGTGAGTTCGGCGAGGATCGAGTAGTCGCCGCGCACGTCCTCGAACAGGCGGATCGCTCCCTCCTGCTGACCCATGTGGTCGACGACGGCGCCGACGACGACCTTGCCGCACCAGGCGCTCCGGTCTCGCGCGAGGGCGGCGGCACCGGCGACGCAGCCGGCGACGCCGGCCTTCATGTCCATGACCGCATGCCCGTGGATCCGGCCGTCACGCAGGTCGCCGGAGTAGGGGTCGGCGTCCCAGCCGACGCAGACGGGCTTCGTATCGATGTGTCCCGTGAGGATCATCGTCGGGCCCGGGCGACCGGAGTCGACGATGCCGATCACGTTCTGGCGCTCGGGCTGCACGTCCTGCTGAAAGACCTCGTCGAAGCCCATCGCGGGCATCCGGGCAGCGAGGAAGTCGGAGATCTCGCGCTCCTCGCCGAGCACGCTCGGGATCCGGACGAGCTCCTGGGTCAGCAGGACGGCGTCGTCGAGATCGACGAGTGACGCGATCTCGCCGAGGTGGAAATCCGGTGCCGTCGCCATTGACCAGATACGATATACGACACTGCTCGTCCGCGGAGTCGATGGCCCAGCCCGTACGTCACAAGATCAAGCCGGCCCAGCTCGAGGGGCGCGTCTACGAGCGGCTGCGCGACGAGATCCTCTCCGGCTCTCTTTCGCCGGGCGAGCAGCTCGTCGAGACGCGGATCGCCGAGGAGCTCGGGGTGTCGAAGACGCCCGTCCGGGAGGCGCTCATCCGGCTCCAGCGCGACGGCCTCGTCGAGATCGAGCCCTACCGGGGCGCCAAGGTACTCGAGCCGTCTGCCGGTGACGTCCGTGAGATCCTCGAGCTACGGGCGCTGCTCGAGTGTGAGATCGCGCGGGAGCTGGCCGAGCGCCGTCCGCCGGAGGTGCTCGCGGCGCTCGAGGGCTCGGTGGCCGCGTGCAGGGAGGCCCAGGCTGCGGGTGACAGGGCGCGGCTGCTCGACGGCCTGACCGAGTTCTCGGACGTGATGGCGGAGGCCTGCGGCAACTCGCGGATGGCAAAGCTCCTGACAGACCTGCGCGGCGTGCTGTTGCTGATCGGAAGCTCGTCGCTGCGGGCGGCCGGCCGTGCGGAGCGGTCGATCGTCGAGCACGACCGGATCCTGGAGGCGATCAGGGCCGGCGATCCCGATGCCGCAGCCCTCGCGACCGCCGAGCACGTGCAGTCGATCGAGCACGACTCGCTCGGGCCGAGCTGACCTCCAGGACGTTGACATGCGACCAGAGAACGCTTTAGCGTACCGGGCCGTATCTCATATATGAATCGCCTCCTAACCCATCGCCCGGCCGACCGTCGTATCGATGGAGCGCAGCAAGCGCGCCCGTGCCCCTTCCCGCCATGACAGCGGTAACCGCCCAACTCGACATCGTCGTCTCGGAGGTCCACCACGCATTCGGCGAGGTGCTTGCGCTGGACGGCATCGACCTCTCGATCCGCCAGCACACGCGACTCGGGATCGTCGGCCCGAGCGGCTGCGGCAAGTCGACGCTGCTGTCCCTGATCGCCGGGCTCGTCGACCCGACCGGCGGCAGGATCGCGATCGGGCCGGCGACGACAGCGGCCGAGCGGCTGAAGCGGTGTGCCCTCATGCCCCAGCGCGACCTGCTGCTGCCCTGGCGCACCGCGCTCGACAACGCCTGCATCGCGCTCGAGAACCGCGGTGTCTCGCGGCGGGCGGCGCGCGAGCAGGCGAGGCCCCTGTTCGAGCGCTTCGGGCTCGCGGAGTTCGAGGAGCGCGCGCCGGCCCAGCTCTCCGGGGGGATGCGCCAGCGGGTCGCGTTCCTGCGCACGCTGATGCCGCAGAAGGACGTGCTGCTCCTCGACGAGCCGTTCGGCGCGCTCGACTCGATCACGCGCGGGCAGATGCAGGAGTGGCTCGTCGGTGCCCTCGAGCTCGAGCCGCGCACGGTCCTGCTCGTGACCCACGACGTCGACGAGGCGTTGCTCCTGACCGACCACGTCGTCGTCATGTCCGCACGTCCCGGCCGGATCGTCCGCCAGTTCGAGACGAGCTTCCCCCGTAACGTCCCGCGACGAGAGATCGTGACCTCGCCCGCGTTCGCGGCGATGAAGGAGCAGGCACTGGAGGCGCTCGAGTGCTGAATCCCGAGGCGAAGAGCTCGGGCGGCGTGCTGAGCCCCGTTCGGCGGGACTCGACGACAGGGCGGCTGGCCGTGAACTACGGCCCGGCCGTGATCCTGATCATCGTCGGGCTCGGGATCTGGGAGCTGCTGATCCGGGTGCTCGACGTGCCCAACTTCATCTGGCCGCCGCCCTCGCTGATCGCGGCCACGATTCGCGACGAGATCGGGGACATCGGGCATCACACCCTCGTCACGCTCGGCGAGGTGGTGCTCGGCTTCGCGATCTCGGTCGCGGCCGGGCTCGCGTTCGGGATCTTCCTCCACCTCTCGACCGCCGTGCGCCGGGGCGTCTATCCGATCCTGATCGCCTCCCAGAGCATCCCGACCATCGTGCTCGCGCCCGTGTTCGCGCTGATCATGGGCTTCGGGATCGGCCCCAAGCTCGCGGTCATCTCGCTCTTCTGCTTCTTCCCGATCGTCGTCGGCACGATCGACGGCCTGCGCAGCGTCGATCCCGAGTACGTGCGGATGATGCTGACCCTGGACGGGAACCGCCGGGCGATCTTCCGCCGCGTCGAGTTCCCGGCCGCACTGCCGCAGATCTTCACGGGCACCCGCGTCGCCGCGACCTATGCGGCGATCGGAGCCGTCTTCGGCGAGTGGGCGGGTGCGGACGCGGGCCTCGGCTGGCAGATGCTCCAGGCAAAGGGGCGACTCGACACCGAGCTCGTCTTCGCGGACATCGTCTTCATCACGGCGATGGCCCTCGCTCTCTTCGGGCTCGTCTCCCTGATCGAGCGGCTGACGATCCCGTGGGCCCGCACGCAACGGGAGCGGCCATGAGCTGACCGGCTCGACGACGGGAAACGAATGTTGACAGGAGGAGAGGAGACCGCGTGAGACACGTGAGAGCACGATTCAGGGACAGGCTGCTGCTGCTCCCGCTACTGCTCGTCGTCGGCGCCCTGGCCCTGGCTGCCTGCGGCGGCGGCACGGAGGCGACACCGGCGACGACCGAGGAGGCCCCGGCGGCCACCACCGAGGAGGCGCCGGCGGCGACCGAGGAAGCGGCCGCGACGACGGATGCGACCGAGACGACCGAGGCGCCCGCCGAGCCCGCGACGCTGACGGTCGCGCTCGACTGGTTCCCGAACCCCGACCACGTCGCGCTCTACTA
Source organism: Gaiellales bacterium (assembly GCA_046330455.1). Taxonomy (GTDB): domain Bacteria; phylum Actinomycetota; class Thermoleophilia; order Gaiellales; family Gaiellaceae; genus CAVQXR01. The sequence continues at coordinate 12,203 of JAXLSU010000003.1, read as the reverse complement.
CGCGCAGGACAACGGCATGTACGAGGCCCGGAATCTCACGGTCGAGTTCAAGGTGCCCTCCGACCCGACCGCCGGCCTGAAGCTCGTCGCCACGAACAAGTTCGATCTCTCGATCTTCTACGAGAGCGAGATGTTCAACGCTGCGCAGGAGGGGCTGCCGGTGATCGCGGTCGGTGCGCTGATCCCGACGCCGCTCAACTCGATGATCTCGCTCGCCGACTCGAAGGTGCAGGGCCCGGCCGACATCAAGGGTGCGACGATCGGGAACGCGGGCCTGCCGTTCGACGAGGCGATCATCAAGACGATGACCGAGGACCAGGGGCTCACGCTCGACGACGTCAAGAGCATCAACGTCGGCTACGACCTCGTCCCGGCGCTGCTCTCGAAGAAGGTCGATGCCGTGATCGGCGCCTACTTCAACATCGAGGGCGTCCACATCGAGGCGGAGACCGGGCAGGCCCCGACCGTCACGAAGCTGACCGATCTCGGCGTTCCGACCTACGACGAGCTGCTGGTCGTCGCGAACCCCGAGCGCCTGCAGAGCGACCCCGCCTATGCGGACGCCGTCAAGCGCTTCCTCGCGGCCATGATCGAGGGCACCGAGGCGGCCCAGGCGGACGAGGCGGGCGCGATCGCGTCCATGGAGGCGAACACCGAGTACAAGCCCGAGGAGATCCAGGGCATGGTGCCGGACACCCTGCCGCTGCTGACCTCGCCGGCCGGGCTGCCCACGGGCTGCCTCGATCTTCCGGCCTGGGAGACGTTCGGTCAGTGGCTGCTCGACAGGCAGATCATCGAGAGCCCCGTCGACGTCTCGACGATCGCGACGAACGACTACCTGCCCGGCTGCTAGGAGTCTCGACCGGCGAGGGTCCGGAGGCCGGCCGCATGGCCGGCCTCCGGGGCCCCGACCCGGCGGCCGGCAACGGCTCTGTATCGGCGCTGTCTGCTCGACGGCGCCCATCGACCCAGGGAGGTACCCGATGTCCAGTACGAGCACCGCCCGGCTCACCGACGAGCTGTGGGGCTCGATCGAGGGGATCTACGACCGGATCGTGACCCACCCGTTCCTGACCGAGCTGGTCGACGGCACGCTCGACGAGCGCGCCTTTCAGCACTACATCGTCCAGGACACGCTCTACATTCGCGAGTACGCGCGCGTCCACAGCATCGCCGCAGGCCGGGCCGAGTCGAGCAGCGACATGCTCCGCTTCAACCAGCTCGCCGCCGACATCGTCGAGGCCGAGCAGACCTTCCACGCGGACTTCTTCCGCGACTGGGGGCTCTCGGACGACGACGTGTGGACGACCCCGCTCGCCCCGACCAACCTCGCCTACACGAGCTACATGCTCTCGGTCGCGTATGCGGGCACGTTCGCGGAGTCGGTGGGTGTCGTGCTTCCCTGTGCCTGGGTCTACCTGAAGGTCGGGACGCAGCTTGCCGCGAGCGGCTCGGCCAACCCGCTGTATCAGCGCTGGATCGATCTCTACGCCGGTGAGGAGTACGAGGCGCTCGTCGCGGACGTTCTCGGCATCGCCGATCGGCTGGGCGAGACTCTCGGAGAGGCCGAGCGGGAGCGGGTGCGGCGCCACTTCGTGACGGGCTCCCGCTTCGAGTGGATGTTCTGGGACATGGGCTATCGCCGGGAGCAGTGGCCCGTCTGAGCTTTGGCTCAACCGCCGAGCAGCTCCTCGTCGGGCACCTCGCGGATCTGCCGGGCGGGGTTCCCGACGACGACGGCCCGGGCCGGCACGTCCCGGAGCACGACGGCGCCCGCGCCGACGAACGCCTCCTCGCCGATCTCGATCCCCGGCAGGAGCACGGCACCGCCGCCGACCCGGGCGCCGCGGCGGATCGTCGGCCCGCGGCGCAGCGCGTGGCGGCGATCGGTGCGGCCCATGAAGTTGTCGTTCGTCGTGACGACGCAGGGGGCGAGGAACACGTCGTCCTCGACGGTCGTGTATGCGGTCACGTAGGCGTTCGCCTGGATCTTCGTCCGGTGCCCGATCGTCGAGTCGTTCTCGACCAGCACGCCCCGGCCGACGACGGCCTCGTCGCCGATGGAGCACCGCTCGCGCACGCAGGCCTGGTCGGCGATGATCGCGCGCTCGCCGACGGTCGTCCCGGCGAAGACGATCGCACCGGTCGAGACGACCGTCCCGGCACCGAGGACGAGCGGCGGCAGGGGCTCGCGGGAGGCGGTCGAGCGGGGCGAGAGAACCGGCTGTTTCCCGACGACGGCGTTGTCACCGATCCGGCAGCCCTCGCCGATCACGGTGCCGGGATAGACGACGGCGTTCTGCCCGAGCTCGTAGCTCATCGGCGTCCCGGCGCCCCGTGGGCGTCCAGTGAGCGCTGGAGCCCCTCGAGGCAGCGAACGACGGCGACACCCATCTCGGCCTCGCCCGTCGGGTCGGCCTCGCCGCGGACGAGCCGCAGGAAGTGCTCGCACTCGAGCCGCAGCGGCTCGGCGTTGTCGATCTTCGGCGACCAGATGTCCCCGGTGCGCGTTCGCCATTCACCGTAGCTCTCGGAGGGCTGCTCGGCGAACTTGTCGTAGACGGTGATCTTCCGCTCGAGCTCCATGTCGTCGAAGATCGCCATCCGGTTGCGACCGACGACGGTCATCTTCCGCATCTTGTGCGGGTCGAGCCACGAGAGGTGCATGTGCGCGACGATCCCCGACGGGAAGCGTAGGTAGGCGAAGACGACATCCTCGACGCCGGGCTTCAGGTACGACTCGCCGTGGGCCCAGGCCTCCTCGGGCTGCTCGTCGACGAGGTGGAGGATCACGGACACGTCGTGGGCGCCGAGGCTCCAGAGCGCGTTCTCGTCGGGCCGGATCTGGCCGAGGTTCTGGCGGTTCCCGTACACGTAGAGGATCTCGCCGAGCTCGCCCGTGTCGGCGAGCTCCTTCAACCTCGCGACTCCCGGATGGTAGAGGAGCAGGTGACCGGGCATCACGACGAGGCCGCGCTCGCGTCCCGCCCGTGCGAGCTCCTCCGCGTCGGCGGCCGTCAGCGCCAGCGGCTTCTCGATGAAGACGTGCTTGCCGGCAGCGAGCGCCCGGAGGCCGAGCTCGTGGTGGGTGGGGACGGGGGTGGCGATCGTGATCGCGTCGAGCGAGGAGTCCTCGAGGAGGTCGTCGAAGCGGCTCGTTAGCGTCGCGCCCGGGAAGCGGGACGCGACGCGGTCGAGCCGTCCTCTGTCGGCGTCGCAGACGTAGGCGAGCTCCGCGCCGGCGAGGTCGGCGAGGTTGCGCGCGATGTTCGGGCCCCAGACGCCGAGGCCCACGTGGCCGATCCGGATCGGATCGCTCACAGCTTCCAGACGTTCGGGCTGGCAGCGCCGGCCTGCCCGGTCGCGTTGCGGAAGTCGACGAGCAGCCTCGCCCGGCCGGCGAGCTCCTCGTGATCGATGCCCGAGTGGGCGGTCACGATCGCGACGCAGTCGGCCTCCTCGGCGGCGCCGGCGAGCGGCACCGAGCGCAGCCCGAGCCCCTCGAGGGTGGGAACGTGGGGATCGGTGTAGGAGACGGAGGCACCGCCGGCCTGGAGCAGCTCGATCAGCTTCAGGGCCGGGGACTCGCGCAGGTCGGAGACGTCGGCCTTGTAGGCGACGCCGACCACGTGGACGCGGCTGCCCCTGACCGCATGCTCGTGGGAGTTGAGCGCCCGGGTGATCTTGGCGAGGCACACGTACGGCATGTTCTCGTTGATCTTCCCGGCGAGCTCGACGAACTCGGTGTAGAAGTCGACCTCGCGTGCCTTCCAGGCGAGGTAGAACGGGTCGACCGGGAGGCAGTGGCCTCCGAGCCCGGGCCCGGGCTTGAAGCTCATGAACCCGAACGGCTTCGTGGCGGCGGCGTCGACGACCTCCCACACGTCGATCCCGAGCCGGTCGCAGAGCTGGGCGAGCTCGTTGACGAGCGCGATGTTGACCGAGCGGAAGATGTTCTCGAGCAGCTTCACGAGCTCGGCCGTGTCCGGGGACGAGACCGGGAGCACGGTGTCGAGCGCTCGCCGGTAGAAGGCGACGGCGCGCTCCGAGCAGGCCGGGGTGACCCCTCCGACCACCTTCGGCGTGTTCTTCGTCGTCCAGTCGGTTCGGCCGGGATCGACCCGCTCGGGGCTGAAGGCCAGGAAGTAGTCCTCGCCGACCCGCAGGGCGCTCGTCTCGAGGATCGGCAGCAGCTCCTCGCGCGTCGTCCCCGGGTACGTGGTCGACTCGAGCACGACGAGGTGCCCCCTCCGGAGCCTGCCCGCGAGCTCCCTGGCAGCGCCGAGCACGATCGAGAGGTCCGGCTCGCGGTTCCGGGTAAGCGGTGTGGGGACGGTGATCAGCACGGTGTCGGTCTCGCGCACCGCGTCGTAGTCGGTCGTCGCGGAGACCGTCCCCGACGCGACGAGCGGAGCCAGCCGCTCGGACGGGGCGTCCTCGATGTAGCTCTCGCCGCGGTTCAGGCGCTCGACGCGCGAGCGGTCGACGTCGACGAGGACGGTAGCGACCCCGGCCTCGCCGAACACCTGGGCGAGCGGCAGGCCGACGTAGCCGGCCCCGATGATCGCGAGCTCTCTCGTCACGGCGGGGTCATCGTACAGAGGAGCTCTGCGATCCTTTCCGCGGAACGGCCGTCGCCGTAGAGCGATGGATGGGACGGACCCGGGCCGGCCTCGGCGACCGCCCGGAGGATGGCGTCGGGGTCGTCGCCGGCGAGGCGGTTCCAGCCCGCCTCGAGCGTCTCGACCCACTCGCTCGTCGTCCGGAGCGTCACGCAGGGCACGGAGTACCAGTACGCCTCCTTCTGGACGCCGCCGGAGTCGGTGAGCACGAGCCGGGCCTGGGACGCGAGCGCCGCGAAGTCGAGGTAGCCCGCCGGCGGGAGCGTGCGCACGTGCGGGCCGAAGGCGAGGCCGGCCTCGGCCAGCGCGCGGGTCGCGCCGGGGTGGGCCGGGAACACGATCGGCTCGGCGAGCTCGTTGATCGCCCGGACGATCCTGCCGAGCGCGGCCGGCCGCATGTTCGCCTCGCGGTGCAGGGTCAGGAGCAGGTACCGGCCTGGCTCGACGCCGGCGTCCTCGAGCGCGGTCGAGCGGTCGCGTGCGAGCGGCGCGAGCCGCAGGTTGACGTCGAGCATCACGTCGCCGACGAGGTGAACGCCCGCCGTCACCGCCTCGCGGCGCAGGTTCTCGACCGCGACCGCGGTCGGGCAGAAGAGCAGCGTCGAGAGCCGGTCGGCGACGATGCGGTTCAGCTCCTCGGGCATCGTCCGGTCGAACGACCGCAGCCCGGCCTCCACGTGCGCGACTGGCGTTCCGAGCTTCGCGGCGGCGAGCGTCCCGGCGAGGGTCGAGTTCGTGTCCCCGTACACGAGCACCCAGTCGGGTTGCTGCTCGAGGACGGCCCGTTCGATCCCTGGAAGCATGTGCGCCGTCTGCTCGGCATGGCTGCCCGAGCCGACCTCGAGGCGGTAGGCGGGCTCGGACAGCTCGAGCTCCTCGAAGAAGATCGCCGACAGCTCCGGGTCGTAGTGCTGGCCCGTGTGGAGCACGATCTCCTCGGCCCGCCCCGCGAGCGCGGCCGAGACGGGGCCCGACTTGATGAACTGCGGCCGGTTGCCGACGACGGAGAGGATTCGCACGGCCGGAGGTTAGCCGCCGCCGGGGATCCGGCCGAGTGCCCGGGGCTATACTGGGCCGCCCGGGCCGTTAGCTCAGCTGGTAGAGCAGGGGACTCTTAATCCCAAGGTCGCAGGTTCGAATCCTGCACGGCCCATGCAGAAGATCGGCTGCAACAAGCCGAAGTCCGACACCCGATCCCTTCGTGCGCGAGCTCCGGGCGACCGATCTGCAGACAACATGCAAACCCGACCACGTGAGGCACGATGTCGTGGGCCGCGGGCCTCGATTCGCCGATGACTCCCGAGAGTCGACCCGCGATGAGACGTTGCGGGCCCACGACTACTTCGGGATGGCCAGGTCGGCAACGAGGGCTGCCGCCGTTTCGTGGAGCGCGGGGATGGCGTGGCTGTACACGTTGAGCGTGAGACCGACGTCCGCGTGTCCGAGACGTTCGCTGACGACCTTCGGGTGCACGCCGGCTTGGAGAGCAAGCGTTGCATGTGTGTGTCTCAGGTCGTGTAGTCGAATCCGCGGAAGCCTCGCGGCACTGACATGCTGCCCGAACATCGTCGAAATGCGCTCGGGGTGTATCGGAGCGCCGTCTTCGCGGGCGAAGACGAGGTTGTTGTCGTCGTAGTCCTGCCCGAGAAGGAGTCGCTCCTCAAGCTGACGCATGCGGTGAACGCGAAGCGCCTCGGCGGTCGTGGGATCCAGTGCGACCGATCGTCTCCCGTTCTCGGTCTTCGGTTCAGACCACTCGATCCTGTAGCCGACGGAGATGAGTGTCCGTCGGATAGAGATCCGTCTTGATTCGAGATCGACCGCGTCCCACTTGAGGCCGGCGAGCTCGCCGCGGCGCGCCCCCGTCGTGGCGGCAACGAGCCAGAGCGCGTATAGACGGTCGTGCCGCACGTGCTCGAGGAAGCTGCGGAGCTCTTCGGCGCTCCAGGTCTTCATCGAGGAGGCCTTCGTCACCCGCGAGGCGGGTGGATCCGCGCTGTCGGCAACGTTGCGGACAAGCCGGTTCCAGCGGACGGCGCCGGCGAGTGCCTTACGCAGGATCGTGTGGATGTATCGAACTGTCCGCGGTGAGAGCCCGCTCGGCGTTCGCTGCTCGGTCTCCTGTCGTTCGTCTTCTTGGGTCGTCGGCCCGCCTTGAGCAGCTCCGCGTAGAAGGCGTTCAGAGTCGCGGGCGTGAGCGATTGCAGCTGGACACCGCCCACTCCTGGAATGATGTGCGCCCGAACGTTCCGATCGTACGACTCCCAGGTGCTCGAGCGGACCCGAGGTCTGATCGCAGGGAACCACTCGTTGCGAAGGAACTCGCCCAGCGTCATGCGCGAAGGCTCCACGTAGGCACCGCGGTCGAGACGACCGAGTATGTCCGCGAGTGCTCGTTGCGCGTCCTTGCGGGTTCCTGATCCGATGCCTGGCGTGGGTGTGGTCGCTCTCCTCAGTGCGGCAGACCGACCCGGCACGTCGACCACCGTCTTCGAGTGCCCGCGTAAGAACCGTGCTCGGCGGCAGGGACTCGTTGGGGATGACTACGCTCGCCACCGACCAGCCCACTGTCTTCCTCGACGAAGGGTCGATCATCGTCGAGCATCTCGAGATCTCCGATCCGGACACTGTGGCGTTTGTGGGCGCAAGCGACGATCCGGCGATCGCAATCGTCCGGTGCATCGAGATGGGCGCGCGCGTGCTCCGCCTCGCGAACGCGACGGTTGATACGCAGGTCGTCGAGCATCGGTTCAACGATATGACGCAGTCGCTCGATCGCAGCGTTGACGCGCTCGCTCGCAGGATCGACGACTCAGCGCGGTCGCTGCTGGACGAGGACGACGGCGAGCTGGCAGTGGCGCTTCGTGGATGGCTGGCAGAGGTCACGAGCGTCCTCGGCGAGACCTTCGACGAGACGAGCAAGAAGAGCGCCATCGCGAAGCTCGAGACACTTCTCGAGTCAGCCCGCGCGGAGCAGGTCTCCTCGGTTCGCCGGCTGCTCGACCCCGAGAACGAGGACAGCCCGCTGTTCCGCTGGCGCACCGACATCGTCGCTGAGGTTCGCGAGCGCAGCGAGACGGTCGAGCGGCTCCTGAACGACCTCTCGTTTCGGCTCGGGATCGAACAGGGCGAGGCTGCGACGATCGACCGCACTGCCGTCAAGGGCTTCGACTTCGAGGACATCGTCTACACGGTCGTCGAGGAGATCGTCACGCCACTGCAGGACGTCCCGAGCCTCGTCGGAAACGAGGTGGGAGCTGCCGCCGCGAAGGTCGGCGACATTGTCGTCGACGTGGACCCGTCCTCGGCGTACGGCGAGGCGCGGTTCGTGCTCGAGTGCAAGGATCGTTCCGTTCCGCTCAAGAAGGCGCTCGACGAGCTCGACGTGGCGATCGCCAACCGGGACGCGCAGGCCGGGCTGATGGTGTTCTCGAGCCTGGACGTCGCACCCGGCACGGAGCCGTTTCAGTGGTTCGACCGGCGCGCGATCGTGGTGCTCGACAAGGACGACCTGGACCCGCACGCACTGCGCCTTGCATGTCTGTGGGCGCGCTGGGTGGCGACGCGTGACCTGTCCGCCGGCGGCGAAGGCCTCGATCTCGAGCGTCTGCACGCGGTTCTTGAGGGAGCCAGGCGCGGTCTTCGCTCGGCCTCCGCCGTCCGCAGCAGTCACACGCAGGCCAAGAAGGCGATCGAACAGGCCGGTCGGCAGTTCGACGCTCTTCTGGCCGACGTCGAGACCGCCCTGGACGAGCTCCAGATGCTCGTCAGCGAGACCGACTAGCTCTCGGGGGAACGTAGGGCGTCTCGCGCCTTCGCCACGGCTTCCGTGAACTGGGTGCGTCCGACGCGGTCGGGCGTCGCGAGGTCGTAGACGGCAAAGCCGTCGTCTTCGTCGAGCGCCGAAGCAGCAACCATCTCCGCACACAGGAGTGCGGTCGAGATCCGCGGGATGTTGCGGCGAGCGCAGATCCGCTTGCCGAACTCGTCCTCCATCACCGCGACGGCGTTCCCGAGGTGCTGGGTCATCAATGCGGTCGACACCTCTCCAAGGTGTGCGTCAGGATGCTCGCCCGGCTTCATCTCGACGCGTCTCATGTCCGCGGCTTCCTGCGCGAGGTGGGGCGGAAGCGACAGCGGCTCCCCGGGCGGCCAACCGAGCCGGCTGAGCGCGATCAGACCCGGAATGTCGTTCTGGCTCTTGCGCAGAAGCTCCTTCTCGGCGTCGATCGTGATGGCGCCCTTGGCACCGATGTACGTGCGCAGCTGGTAGATCCCCCCTGCCTCTACGAACGTGATGATCGCGCTCGAGTCGAACAGCACGCGCTGAAAGGCGGGGGTGCAGATCACCAGTCGGGTTCCGGCTCGGCCTGCTCGATGCCGAGGGACGCCACGAGCTCCTCGGCCTTCGGGCGGGTCGTCCGGAGGGTCCCCGCGAGCCGGTCGAGGTCTATCAGGCCGGCTGCGTACGCCGTGAGCGCATTGTCTCGGAGTCTGGCGGGCACGTACGGATATCGATTCTCGCGGTGCAGTCGGGCGAGCGAATCCTCAACCGGCTGCAGACCCATCGCCTTCTGGACACCACCGTGCGTGCCGCGATCGATAAGCCGTTGGAGCTCCTGCCGCTGACGCTGGTTCCGCAGGATCTCCGCCTGGCTCAGCCGGACGAACGCAGCGGGCACGCTGATTCCGAACCAGGTCGCCAGCCGGACGAGCACCTGGACATCGATCTTCGGGTCGCCGTGAGCATCCATCCATGACCGAAGCGCCTGATCAGGCGCCAGGAACTGGCCGGCAAAGGCATTCGCCTGCTGCTCGAGCGGCTCGTTGCTATGCCCTTCGACGGTCTCGACGCCATCGACGACCGCAGCGTGCCTCAGCCGGTGGTGCCCGAGCTCGTGTCCCAGCGTGAAGCGCTGACGCTGCACCGCCTGCGTCCCGTTGAGGAACACAAACGACCGGTCACGGCGGACGAGGTAGGCCCCCGCGACACCGCTACCAAGACGCAGCACCGCTACCGGGACGTTCTCGGTCTCCTCGACGAGGCGCAGGATGTCGGGAACCGGCGCGTCCAGACCGAGCCCCAGCTCCTCACGAGCAACGCGCGCAGCGGCCTCCGCCTCGCGGACGTGCGCCCGTGCCATCACTAGGTGCGGGCCGCTGCCTCGAAGGCGAAGAAGTCGTCGATGATCGCCTCGAAGGCGGCGAGCGCGTCGGCCGCTTCAGCATCGCCGCCCTCGTTGCGGAAGAGCGGCGCCGCGGTCAGCTGCCGTCGCAGGAGCGACTCGGTCGGGACGCCGAGGAACCCTGAGATTCCGACCAACTCGCTGACGGCGAGTCCCCGCTGGCCCGACTCGATCCGACTCATCGCAGACGGGTCGACACCGATCGCGTCAGCAAGGCATCTCTGTGAAACGCCGCGCTCGGTCCGGAGCTCGAAGATGCGCTGACCGACCTCCTGCTGGGTCAGGTATTCGGAGGTCTCGGCGGCCACCGAAGACTCGCCGACCGCTGCCTCACTGCGCGCATCGAGGTATTCGAGCAGGTGCTCGACAATGGACGAATCCGACGAAACTCCGGTCCACCTGGATCCGTAGACGTCGCGCCACGACGGCTGGTTGAGCAGGAAACGCTCGAACCATGCGTTCGCACCCCGGTCGCCGTACTTCGAGAGCAGGTCTCTGAACGTCGTACTGAGATCGTTCCAACTGGAACCCGTGATGAACTCGGCGTAGCTCGCTGTGTGCGCCATGACGAAGAACGCTCGCGTGTCATCGTGCTCGAACTCGTTACGGAGGTCCACGGCCCAACGGGCGACTTCGTGTCTATCAAGCTCTGCCTGGCTCATTGCGATAATCACATCGTCACGCGGACGATCACACTGTAGCGTTGCGATTCGACGAATGTCCATAGACACTTGTCCATGTTGCCAGCCAGACGATCCCCGACCACCTGCGGGGTCGGCTCGCCGGGATCCGGCGTGCCCCCACCGACCCTGACGGGTGACGGACGGGCGGTACGGCCTGCGCCGCGCTGCTCGCGAGCGCTGCAGGAGGAGCCATCTGCGAGCATGGGCGCTCGATGCGGATCCTCCTCTGCGCGAGCACGGCGCCCTTGCCGCCGACGACCGGGCTTCGCCTCGTGCTCGTGGCGTTGCTCGAGCAGCTTCGGGGGCGCCACGAGGTACGGGTGGTCGCGTTCCGAGACCCCGATCAGGTGGGCGAGCCGGAGCCCGACACGCGGCTCGTGGCGCTCCCCCGGCCGTCGCTTCTCGACGAGGCGCTGGCCGTGGCGGGCGGCGCCGTGCGCGGGCGTCCGCGGCACGCCGACCGACTCGCCGCCGCGCTTCGGCCGGCGCTTCTCTCCGAGCTCGAGGCGTTCGCACCGGACGTCGTGCACGTCACGGCCGGTCGGATCGCCGCGCTCGGGCAGGCGCTCGCGGGGCAGCCGTGCATCGTCGCCCCGCTCGACGCCGGGGAGCTCGGGATCCGGGCCAGGGCGGACGCGGCGAGCGGGCTCAAGCGGGCGCTTCTCCGCCGCGAGGAGCGGCTCGTCGCCCGGTTCGAGGCGGAGGAGTTCGCACGCTACGGCCGCGTCGTCGTCGTCAGCGACCAGGATGCCGATGCGCTTCGGAGCCTGAATCCGGCGCTGCGGGTGACCGTGATCCCGAACGGCGTCGACTGCGAGCGCTTCGCGCCCGGCGCCGGTGGGCCCGATCGCGACGAGAGCCGGCTCGTCTTCACGGGCGTCATGAGCTCGCCGCCGAACGTGGTCGCCGCCGAGCTGCTCGCCCGGGAGATCCTGCCGCTCGTCCGGGCCCGCCGCCCCGAGGCGAACCTCGCGCTCGTCGGCCGTGACCCGTCGCCCCGGGTTCAGGCGCTCGCGGCCGAGGAGGCCGTGATCGTCACGGGCGAGGTGCCCGACGTCGGGCCCTGGCTCGCGGGCAGCCGTGTGTTCGCGTGCCCGATGACGACCGGCACCGGAATCAAGAACAAGCTCCTCGAGGCGATGGCGACCGGCCTCCCCTGCGTGGCGACGCCCCTCGCGCTCGGCGGTCTCCAGGTGACTCCGGGCGTCGATCTCCTCGCCGCGGAGACCCCAGCGGAGCTCGCCGACGCCATCGTCCGCGTCCTCGACGACGACGCGCTCGCCCGCAGGCTCGGCGAGAGGGCGAGAGCGTACGTGACCGCCAACCACGGCTGGCGTGCCGTCGCGGATGAGTACGTCCGCGTCTACACGGAGGTGGTCGCCGGCCGCTGAGGCCGGGCCGGTACGGCCCTCAGCGAGCCACCTTCCGGTACAGGTCGGCAGCGCCGCGGCGCATGCCGTGAAGCGCCGAGTCGTTCCGGGTCAGCCCGTCGAGGCGGCAGTACAGCTTCGGGGGCAGCATCGCCACGAGCGGCGATCGTCGGCGGCGCATCAGGAACGCGAACTGCTCCGGATCGAGCGCGGCGTAGTGGTCGACGTTCTCGTACCAGCGCGCGCTGAGCCTCGCGTCCTTCTGCGGCCGGACGAGCGCCGCCTTACGCTCCTGCTCGTAGGCCCGAAGGGCCGACGGCACGTCGGGCCGGTCGTCCAGGT
>JAXLSU010000002.1:0-439717 GCA_046330455.1 Gaiellales bacterium | reverse complement strand
GAACGCTTCGTCCGGGTCGCCGTAGGCGAAGGTGCGATCGGAGGCGACGAGGCCGTGCGTCCGGGCCGCCTCGGATGGATCCAGGACGGGACGGAGCGGCTCGTAGTCGACCTCGACGAGCTCGAGCGCGTCCTCGGCGACGTAGCGGTCGCGGGCAACGACGACCGCGACCGGCTCGCCCACGTAACGCACCGTGTCGACCGCCGCGGCCCGGTAGGGGATCGGGCTGTCGACCCCGGCCGGGAAGGGGTGGGAGAGCTCTGCCACGTCCGCTCCGGTCAGGATCCCGACCACGCCGGGGTGCTCGAGGGCGGCGGCGACGTCGACGCGCGTGATCCGGGCGTGGGCAAACGGGGAGCGGAGGATCGCCGCGTGTCCCGCGTTCGGCACCGGGTCGAGATCGTCGACGAATCGTCCTCCGCCGCGCAGGAGCACCTCGTCCTCGAGCCGGGGAAGGGGCTGTCCGACCCACGTCTGCGGAGACGTCTCGTCCACGGCGCTGAGCCTACAACCTCGCCGGAGCGCGGACCCCACGATCCCGCTGCTGTGAACGTTCACGGGGTCAGGGCGGAGCTCCGGCCGGCGATAATCCCCGCCATGTCCGGTCTCCGCAGCGAGCTGGAGGGGCTCCTCGAGGGGGTGCGCCGTGGTGAGATCGAGCCGGCGGCGGCGCTCGCGCGCCTCGTCGAGCTTCCCTACCGCGATCTCGGGTTTGCCCGCGTCGACACCCACCGGGAGCTACGTCAGGGCGCCCCTGAGGCCGTCCTGGCCGAGGGGAAGACGCCGGAGCAGGTCGTGGCGATCGTCCGGGCCCTGCTCGATGGCGGCGCGGGGAGCGTCCTCGTCACACGCGCCGGCGAGGAGGCGCGGGCCGCGGTCTGCGCGCTCGCGCCGGAAGCGAAGGAGGACGTGCGGGCCCGGGCGGTCTGGGTCGCGCGCTCCCTGCCCGAGGCTTACGGGCGGATCGTGATGGTCTCGGCCGGAACGTCGGACGGGCCCGTGCTGCACGAGGCCCGGATCCGCGCCGAGCTGCTGGGCGCCGGGGTGGTCGTCCACGAGGACGTCGGCGTGGCCGGGATCCACCGGCTCGCCGCCGTGCTTCCCGACCTGGCCGGGGCAGATTGCGTCGTCGTCTGCGCGGGCATGGACGGGGCGCTCGCGAGTGTCGTCGGCGGGCTCGCCGCGTGTCCCGTGATCGGCGTCCCGACGAGCGTCGGCTACGGCTCGGCGAGGGGTGGAGAGACGGCGCTGCACGCGATGCTCGCCTCCTGTGCCGCCGGGCTCGCCGTGGTGGGGATCGACGACGGCTTCGGCGCGGGCACGATCGCGGCCCGGATCGCCCGGCAGGCCGTGGGCTCGCCGTGAGCCGGGTCGCCTACCTCGACTGCATCGGCGGGCTCGCCGGGGACATGCTGCTCGCGGCCCTGCTCGACGCGGGTGCGCCCGAGGAGGAGCTGCAGCAGGTGCCCGGGAGGCTCGGGATCGGGCCGGTCGAGATCCGGGTCAGCCGGGTGGAGCGACACGGCATCGGCGCGAGCCACGTGGACGTCGTGCCGCCGGCCCAGCCTCCACACCGCACGTGGCGCGAGCTGCGGGCGACGATCGACGGCGCCGATCTGACCGCGGCCGTCCGGGAACGCTCACTCGAGACCCTGGCGGCGCTCGCCCGGGCGGAGTCGGCCGTGCACGGCGTTCCGATCGACGATGTCCACTTCCACGAGCTCGGAGGGATCGACACGCTCGTCGATGTCTGCGGCGCAGCGGTGCTCATCGACGCGCTCGGGATCGAGCAGATCGTCTGCTCCCCGCTCCCGCTCGCCCGCGGGTTCGTCGAGGCTGCGCACGGAGCCCTCCCGCTGCCTCCGCCGGCGACGGTCGAGCTGCTCCGCGGCGCTCAGGTGCGTGGCGTTTCCGGGAGGGAGGAGCTGGTCACGCCGACGGGGGCGGCGCTCGCCGTGACGCTCGCGAGCTCGTTCGGCGAGATCCCCGCCCTCACGCTCGAGCGGGTCGGCTATGGCGCCGGGACATCCGATTTCACCGACCGCCCGAACCTCGTCCGGGTCCTGCTCGGCGAAGCCGTGGTCGCACCCGCGAGTGGTGCCGTCGTCCTGCTCGAGACGAACCTCGACGATCTCAACCCGGAGCTCGTGCCGGATGCCGTCGAGCGGTGCTTCACCGCCGGCGCCCTGGACGTCTGGGTCACGCCCGTACAGATGAAGAAGGGGCGACCCGGGGTCATCCTCGCCGCACTCGCGCGCCCGGCGGACGAGAGTGCCGTCGCGAGGGCGATCCTCGAGGAGACGAGCGCGCTCGGCGTCCGGATTTCACGCCTTGGACGGTACGAGCTCGACCGGGAGGAGCGCAACGTCGCGGTGGACGGAGGCAGCGTCCGGGTGAAGGTCGGGCTGCTCGACGGCCGGGTCGTCAACGTCGCGCCCGAGCACGACGACTGTGCCGCGCTCGCGAGCCTGACGGGCCGCCCGGTCAAGGCCGTGTGGGCAGAGGCGCTCGCGGCGGCCCAGCGGGCGGGATGAGATCCCGCCCCTACAGGCGGCCCCTCAGCCGCCACGCCGCCCGCGACCTGCAAGGATCGCTGTGGATCTCATGCGGTGCGGGCATCGCCGCGGTCGCGTGCTGCTCCCCGCGACCGGGTGTCACCGTGGTCTCGTAGGAGCCGGATCTCATCCTGCCCGGCCGTTGCCGCGGGTGCTTCTGTCGGTGACACGGGTGTCGTCTTGGTCTTGTAGGGGCCGGATCTCATCCGTCCCGGCCGTTGCCACGATCTCGTCGGATCGCGGTCACCCATCCGGCCTACAATCACGGGGTGCCGGGGGTCGCCGAGCTCGAAGCCGCGATCGGGCGTCTCGAGGGCGCCGTGGTCGCGTTCTCGGGCGGGGTCGACTCCTCGCTCGTCGCCGCGCTCGCGCATCGTGCGCTCGGCCATCGGGCGCTCGCTGTCACGGCCGTGAGCCCCGCGCTCGCCGCCGGTGAGCTGGACGCGGCCACGTTGGTCGCAGACGCGATCGGGATCGCGCACGAGACGGTCACGACCGCGGAGCTCGAGCGCGAGGGCTACCGGCGAAACCATCGCGACCGCTGCTACCACTGCAAGACGGAGCTCTACACGCTCCTCTCGGGGCTGGCCGAGCGCCGGGGCTACGCGGCCGTGCTGTCGGGGGCCAACGCCGACGACCTCGGGGACTGGCGGCCCGGCCTGCGCGCGGCAGAGGAGCACGGGGTCGTGCACCCCCTCCTGGAGGCCGGGGTGGGCAAGGCGGAGGTTCGCGAGCTCGCCCGGGCGCTTCGCATACCGAGCGCCGAGAAGCCCGCCTCGCCGTGTCTCGCCTCGCGGCTGCCCTACGGCACGCCGGTCGAGCCGGAGGCGCTCGCCCGGGTCGACCGAGCCGAGCTCGCACTCAAGCAGCTCGGCTACCGCGTCGTCCGTGTCCGTCACTTCGGCGAGCTCGGCCGTGTACAGCTGGCCGCGAGCGAGCTGCCGCAGGCTCGCAGCGCCGAGGGTCGAGCGGCCGTTGAGACCGCCGTGCGCGCGGCCGGCTTTCGGCGGGTCGAGATCGATCCCGAGCCCTTCTCCTCGGGATCGCTGAACGCGGTGTTCGTGGGCCGGCTGGGCGGTTGACGGCCTGGCTCGGCCGGCCAGGCCGGCGGGTCACAGCAACCGCGCACAGGCAGCGGCCGTCGAGCCCGGCTACGACCCGGGTGCGAGCACGCCCAGCAGACCGTCCAGGCTCTCGACCACGATCGCGCCGTCTGCCTGCAGCGGAAGTCCGCGGGTGACGAGCACGGCGATCGCAACGTTCGCTGCGACCGCGCCGGTGATGTCCGCTTCTGGCGAATCGCCGACCATCGCCACTTCCGACGGATCGCACCCGATCATCGCCGCGGCGACCGCGAAAGCCTCGGCCGCCGGTTTCGCGACGCCGATCTCCTCCGAGATGGCGATGGCGTCGAGCTCCGGCTCGATCCCGGTGATCTCGAGCTTGCGGCGCTGGAGCTCGGAGGGCCCGTTCGTGAGCAGCCCCGCATGCAGCCCCGCGCTCCGGACGGCGCGAAGCGTCGCTATCGCGTCGTCGTACAGCCGCAGCTCCTCGAGCCCGCGCCGCTTCGCGGCCCGGTAGTCGTCGAACAGCTCGTCGTCGACCTCACGCCAGGGAGCGATCGCCTCGGAAAGGCGGCGGCGCCGGTACTCGGAGAACTCGATCGTCCCTGCGAGGTAGTCGGCGTAGTGGCGCTCGAACAGCGCGTGGTAGCGCCGGTGCAGCTCGGCGCGATCGAGGTCCGGGACGTGGCGTTCGATCACCGCGGCGACCAGCGGCCAGGCCGTGCGCTCCGCGGTCGGCGTGTCCGCAAGCGTGCCGTCGAAGTCGAAGAGGATGCCCCGCAGCGCCACGAGCTCCATCGTAGAGCGGAGCCGCCTCGGTTACGGACGCCAGGCGAGCGAGCCGAGGCGTGCATACGCGTCGGTGATCGCCCGCCGTCGCTTCCCGTTCGCTGCGGCGACGTGCACGCGCGAATCGCCTCCCACGTAGGCGAGCTCGGCGCCGTCCGGGGACCAGACGAAGGCCGAGTCGACACGCCGGGCGACGAGCTTCGCGGTTCCGCCGGCGAGCGGCGCGACGTAGCCGATGTCGTCGCCGGACACGAACGCCACCTGCTCGCCGTTCGGTGACACGACGGGCCACCAGCCGGCGGCCAGCGTCTGGAGATCGCTCCCGCTGCGGTGGATGCTCAGCACCCGCTGGACGCCGCCGCGTTTCGCCGAGAAGAGGATCCGCTTGCTGTCCGGCGTCCACACCGGCCGGTAGCCGGGTGCATACTCACCGCCGTCGGCCGGCGCGAGGCGCGTGAAGCCGCGCCCGTTCGCACCGACGCGGTTCAGATCCTGGATCCCGGAGGCCTCCTCGACGAAGGCGATCGTCTTGCCGTCGGGCGACCAGGCGGGGCTCTCGACCGAGGCGCCGCGGAAACGGAGCAGGACCTTGCGGTCACCCCCGCTCGCGCGGACCGTCGCAAGGTACGAGCCGCAGGGCGGGGAGGAGCACGCCTCGACCACGGTGTAGGCGATCCGCTTCCCGTCCGCCGACCAGGCGACGTCGCAGCGGCCTGCGCACGAGGCTCGGAGCACCACCGTCCCGGAGCCGTCGGCGTTCACGATCGAGAGCTTGCCGCGCATGACGACCGCCTTCGTTCCGTCCGGCGACCACCAGGCGCGCTTCCGCTCGCCGAGCGGGAGCGTGCGGAGCTGCGTGCCGTCGGAGTGCACGCCGCGCACGAGTGTCTTCCCCTGAGGCGTCCTCGCCCCTGTGAACACGACCTCGCCGGGGGCGACCGCGACGCGTGCGCCGGCGACCGCCGGTACGGCAAGAACGAGGAAGGCGACGGCTGCGAGCAACGATGCGCGTCTCATCTCAACGGTACTTCTTCGCGGCCCGGGTCACGATCTCCTCGGTCGGCCCTCCCGGCTCGTCGAGCGCCCGGAACGCGGTGAGGACGTCGCGCGGTGCGTTTCGGTGGCGCTTTGCGGCCATTGTCAGCGGCTCGTGCGGCGCCCCGCCGCAGTGCGCGCATGGCCAGGACAGACGCGACATGAGCCGCGCCGCCTCGCCGCTCGGGTAGCGTCGCAGCAGCTCGAGGATCGTCGTCGAGCCGCGGATCTCACCGTCCGGGCCGAAGGGCATCTCCGGCCCATGGTACGCCCGGCCGCGACGCCTACAGGCGGATCTCCTCGTGCACGCGGATCTCGTCGGCGTGCATGCGGATCGCGTTGCGCGGAAGCTGGTAGCGGGCAAACGGAAGCACGACGACCTTCGCGTCGGGGCCGTGGCGCTCCATCGCGGCCGCGAACGCGCCCTCGAGCGAGGTCGTCGCGTCGATCCCGATGTCGGCGGCCATCCCGAGGTTGTCGGGTAGCGTCACCATCGTCAGGTGCTTGCGGGTCATGACCTCGTAGATCGGTACCCAGATACAGCCGGCCCACATCTGGATGACGCGGCCGTGGATGTCGCGCAGGACGCGCTCGTAGTTCTCCCGCGTGGCCGGCATGTACGGCTTCATGAGATCCATGAGCGCGAGGCCGGGGAAGTCTCCGACTGCGGTCGAGACCCCGGGCGACGGGCTGCAGTACACGATCGATCCGCCCTCCTTGACGACGAGGTCGGAGGACATGCAGCCCCACCCCGTGTGGAAGAACAGGTGGTCGGTCGGTGCGAAGACGCCGCAGATCGCGATGTCGGCGGGGCCCGGGTGCTCGTACGAGTAGATCTCGTTGAAGCGGCCGATCGCGACCCGGTGGGCGTCCGGGTGCGAGCCGAACACGATGTCGACGACCCGTCCGTGGGTGTCGAGGATCACGTTCATCGTGCAGGTGAGGTCGCACATGGTCGCGACCTCGTCGATGTCCGCCCGCATCGGGCCCGCGTAGGCGCCGTAGTGGGTCTGCGGTGAAGGGACGAAGGCGCAGTGGTTCGACTCGATCGTCTCGTCGGATACGACGCCGGGCAGGATGAGCTTGCCGCCGCCGCCCGCACCCCAGTGGTTCGACTGGGCCTGGCCGATCGTGATCGTCACCTCGGCTCTCGCCACGGCGGTGTGGAGCCAGACCGGCGTGCCGCGCGAGGAGACGCCGACGTAGGTGTACGCCTCGGCGTTTCGAGGCTCGTTCTGGAGGAAGGGGATCCCGAGGCGCTCCATCCGGGCGAGGTTGTCCCTGCCGAGCTTCTGCTCGGTGTCGGACTCGGACATCGGGAACACCTTCCCGTTCGCGCAGATCACGCAGACATCGGTGATCCCCGCCGCCTCGATCCCATCGAAGACCGCCGGGAGCAGCTTCGCCTGGGGTGTCGGCCGGAACTGGTTGTCGATCACGATCGCGACGCTCGTCCTCTCCTCAAGGAGCCGGGCGAACGTGTGGCCCGAGACCGGGTGCTCGAGCGCGTACGCGGCGGCCGCCGTCGTGTCCGGAACGGGTGCCGGCTCGTCCGGGTAGACGGCCGCCAGCAGGTTGCGCTGCGGGATCTCGAGCTCGAGCGTGTCACGGTGGACCTTGCTCTCGTCGTCCGCTGCCCCGATCGTCAGCGGATCGAGCGACTCGTACGGGATCACTGCCCGGTAGGTGTCGGCCATCGGTCCTCCCAGCCTCGATTCTCGGTCTCCCGGCCCGAGTCTATTCGGCGGCGCGAGCCGCGTCTATGATCGCGCGATGCGGGCCACGGCGATCAACCACGTGAGCATCCCCGCCCTCGACATCGAGGAGTCACTGGCCTTCTACCGGGATGTCTTCTTCATGGAGCGGCTGCCCGCACCCAACTTCGGCATGGCAGTTCGCTGGCTTCGGCTCGGGGACATCCAGCTCCACCTGTTCGAGGTAGCCGACGCGCCGGGACGGACGTACGGGCACTTCGGGGTCGAGGTCGACGATTTCGAAGCCTGCTACCTGCGGGTGAAGGAGCTCGGGGCCTTCGAGGAGGGCACGCGCTTTCGCCACCTGTGGGAGCTTCCCGGTGGCGCCGTCCAGCTGTACCTGCGGGATCCTGCCGACAACCTCGTCGAGATCGACTGGCCCGACGTGACGACCCTCGACCGCTCGGTCTTCGGTGACGACCTGAAGCTCCTCTCCGACGATCTGCCCCAGGACGCGGAGAATCTCCGCGCGCGGCTGTTCTTCCACCCGCACGGGTCCGCGTAGAGCAGGGGAGGCCGTCGAGTCGTGAGGGTAGGCTGGGCGGCGTGACGAAGGCTCCGCCCGCTGCTCCCCGGGCTCTCCGCCGCCGGATCGCGCTCGTCATCCCGGTCGTCCTGCTCGCGGTGCTCGCCGCCGGCTGTGGAAAGGACGGCGGTGGCGGAAACGCCGCGCCGGCGGGGTCACAGGCAGCGGAGACCTCGCCGGCGCTCGACACGGGAACCGCGGAGCCGGGAGCGACGACCGGGCCGGCCGAGCCGATTCGCCTCGCGATCGTCGCCGACTGCGAGGGCCCGCTCGTCGGTACGTACGAGCCGGTCGTCGCGGCGATCCAGGCGGCGTTCGCCCAGCATGCGGGCGGAACGCCGGCAGGTCCGCACCCGACCGACGGCATGACCGGGATCGTGGCCGGCGGGCGGGCGATCGAGATCGTCGGCTACGGGTGTGCCGACGGCACCGCCGAGGGCACAGCCGCCGAGGTGACACGGCTCCTCGAGGAGAGCCGGGCCGACGTTCTCATCGGGCCGACCTCGCCCGAGGGCGGGATCGACCGCCCGGCTCGCGCTCGACCATCCGGACACCCTGTTCCTCGACCCCGGGAGCGCAGCCCAGGAGACGACGCTCGTCGTCGATGCCCCGAACGTGTTCCGGTTCGGGCCGGACGGCGCCCAGACGACTGCCGGCCTCGGCGACTACGCGGCGAGCACGCTCGGCTGGAAGTCCGCAGCGCTCCTCGGCGAGGACACGCTCGCCGGCTACACGACGCTCGCCGGCTTTACGGCGGAGTTCTGCGGCGTCGGGGGCGTCGTCACGACGCGCATCTGGGCGCCGCCGGGCGAGACCGAGTTCGCGCCCTACGTGACGCAGCTTCCGGTCGAGGTCGACGGCTACGTGGTCGCGCTCGACGGCCCCGACCTGGCCGCGTTCATCGAGACGTTCCAGCGCCTGACCGGGAAGGTCGATCCGACGCGGTTTCTCGGCACCTCGGCCTGGCTCGAGCCGGAGACGCTCGACCTCGTCGGCGAGCGCCTCGCAGGCTCCGTGGCGGCCACGCCGACTCCCGTCGGCAAGACGGGTCGCGCGAAGACGGTGCGCTACGGCAAGCTCATCCGCGAGGTCTACCCGCAGGTCGACGTCGGCGGGCCGTCCGCGCTCGTCGCAGGCGCGTTCAACGCGGCGACCGCTCTCGTCGTCACGCTCGAGGAGACCGGCGGAGCGACGGGCGAGCCGCTCCTGCGGGCGCTCTCGAGCATTCAGCTCGACACGGCCTACGGCCCGCTCAGCCTCGATACGAACCGCCAGGCGATCCAGGACAACTACCTCGTGCAGATCGTCCCGGCGGCGAAGCGGGAGGGATACGCGAGCAGGACGCTGCTTCGGGTTCCGTCGGTGGAGCAGGACTTCGGTGGCGCGTTCACGGCGGTCTCTCCGCCGCCCGACCGGGCAAACCCCGCGTGCCGCGCGGGCGAGGCGCCTCCCTGGGCCGGAAAGGCCGTGCAGGTCCGGCGCTGACGGCCCGGGACAGCGGCTAGGCTGCCGGGCGGATGCAGGCGGTCGCTCTCGAGGAGTACGGCGGGCCGGAGGTGCTTCGACTCGGCGCGTTCCCCGACCCGGAGCCCGGTGCGGGCGACGTCGTCGTCGAGCTTCGCGCCGCGGCGCTGAACCGCCGCGACCGGCTCGTGCGCACGGGGGTCTACGAGTTCCCGCTCCCGCTCGTTCCCGGCTCCGACGGGGCCGGGATCCGTCGTGACACCGGTGAGGAGGTCGTGATCCTGCCCTCGCTGCGCTGGGGCGAGAGCGAGGCCGCTCCCGAAGCCGGCTTCGAGATCCTCGGCGGGCCGACGAACGGGACGTACGCCGAGCTCGTCAGCGTTCCGGCCGAGAACCTCTATCCGAAGCCGGCCCGGCTCTCGTTCGCCGAGGCGGCCGCCTTTCCGCTCGCAGGGCTCACGGCGTACCGGGCGCTGTTTGGCAGGGCGCAGCTGCGGCTCGGAGAGACCGTGCTCGTGCTCGGTGCGGGAAGCGGCGTCTCGACGTTCGCCGTCTCCCTCGCCCACCAGGCCGGCGCCCGGGTGCTCGTCACCTCGTCGAGCCGGGAGAAGCTCGACCGCGCGGTCGCGCTCGGGGCCGAGGCGGGCGTCGACTACACGCAGAGCGGCTGGGCGGACGAGGTACGCGCCCTCACGGGCGGCCGGGGTGTCGACGTCGTCGTCGACTCGGTCGGCTCGACCTGGCCCGACTCGGTTCACTGCCTCGCCCCCGGAGGCCGTGTTGCCGCGTTCGGCGCGACCGCCGGGACGGCCGCGACGCTCGAGGTGAGGCCGTTCTACTTCGGCCAGTTCTCGCTGCTCGGAACGACGATGGGTAGCCCTGCCGACTTCAGGGGGCTCCTCCAGGCCGTCGAGAACGGGTCATGGGCGCCCGTCGTCGACAGCGTCCGTCCCCTGTCGGAGGCCGCTGCCGCCCATGCCCGCATGGAGGCCGGCGAGCACTTCGGCAAGCTCGTGCTCGAGCTCGGCTAGCCAGGTCGGTCGGAGACCTGCGCGACGATCGGTTGCGTCATTCGCGCAGGGAATGCGCGCTAGCATCAACCTCATGGCAACGACCGCGCCGAAGCCCGCATCGGTCGAGCATGCGGAGGGCGCTCCCGGGTCGCCGTTTGCGTCGGCGCCCTTCATCGTCATCTGGGAGGTGACAAGGGCATGCGCGCTCGCCTGCGTGCACTGCCGCGCCGAGGCGATCCCGCACCGTCACCCCGACGAGCTGACCACCGCGGAGGGCAAGCAGCTGATCGACCGGGTCGTGGCCTTCGAGCCTCGCAAGCCGCTGTTCGTCCTGACCGGCGGCGATCCGCTGCGGCGTCGAGACGTTGCCGAGCTCGTCCGTCACGGAGTCGCGCGCGGCCTCTCGGTCTCGCTCACCCCGAGCGGCACCGCCGCCGTCACCCGTACCCGGCTCGAGGAGCTGCGCGAGGCCGGTCTGGCCCGGCTCGCGGTCAGCCTCGACGGCTCGAGCGCCGAGGCCCACGACGCGTTCCGTCGCGTGAGCGGCTCCCATCGCTACACGATGCGGATCATCGACGACGCGCGCGACCTCGGGCTGCCGTTGCAGATCAACACGACCGTCGCGCGCCAGACGGTCGCCGACCTGCCCGAGATCGCCCGCACCGTCGAGCGCGCAGGTGCTGTGCTGTGGGCGCTCTTCTTTCTCATCCCCGTCGGTCGCGCCAGCGCCTCCGACGGGCTCGGCGCGGCCGAGATCGAGACGGTGCTCGAGTGGGCTGCCGACCTCCAGGCACGCGTGCCGTTCGGAATCAAGACGACCGAGGCTCCTCACTACCACCGCGTCCTCGCCCAGCGCGGTCAGGCGCTCGCCGTGGACACGCAGCAGATCCGGGGCGTGGGGCGTGCCGGTCGCGCCGTCACCGACGGTAACGGATTCCTCTTCGTCGATCACCTCGGGAGCATCTGCCCGAGCGGGTTTCTCCCGCTCGTCGCCGGCAACGTCCGCACCGACGATCTCGTCTCCGTCTACCGGGAGCACCCGCTCTTCCGGACGCTGCGCGACCCCGATCTCCTGGGCGGCCGCTGCGGTCGCTGCGAGTACCGGCATCGTTGCGGGGGCAGCCGCGCCCGCGCTCACGCCGCGACGGGCGACCCGCTGGCCGAGGACCCCGGCTGCGTCTACCAGCCCCGCGGCGACGCCTGAGCGACCGCCGAGCTTCCGGACGGGAGCGACGAACGGAGAGCTGCACCGCGTACTGGGTGAGCCTGGGCTCTCATGCGGTCAACGCCAGCATCGGCGCATCCGCATCGGCGTGGGAGGGAATGCGGTGACGGGGTGCTCGAATGCACGAGTCGACCCCGGACTTCGACAGGTCAGGGACGCTCGAACACGGCGGCCATGCCCTGGCCGCCGCCGATGCACATCGTGACGATCCCGCGGCGCAGGTCGAGCCGCTCGAGCGCGTGCATGAGCTTCACGGTCAGGATCGCGCCGGTCGCCCCGACCGGGTGGCCGAGCGCGATCGCACCGCCCGAGACGTTCAGGCGCTCCGGATCGAGGCCGACGTCGCGGGCGACCGCGACGGCCTGGGCGGCGAAGGCCTCGTTCAGCTCGACGAGGTCGATGTCGGCAAGCGTGAGGCCCGCCTGCTCGAGCGCCTTCGGAATCGCGAGCGCCGGTGCGTAGCCCATGATCCCCGGGTCGATGCCGCTGACCGCCCAGGAGCGCAGGACGAGGCGCGGGGCGAGCCCGCGGCTCTCGGCCTCTGAACGCCGCATCAGCACGACGGCCGCTGCGCCGTCGTTGATACCGGCGGAGTTTCCGGCGGTGACGGTTCCTCCCTCACGGAAGGCCGGCCGCAGCTTCGCGAGCGACTCGACCGTGGTTCCCGGCCGGGGGTGCTCGTCGCGCGTGAACGGCGTCTCCGCTCCCGGCGGGGTGATCGGCACGATCTCGGTGTCGAAGTGGCCCGCCTCGATCGCGGCGAGGGCACGCTGCTGGCTCGTAGCCGCGAACGCATCCTGGTCCTCACGGCTGACCCCGTAGCGCTCCGCGACGTGTTCGGCCGTCATCCCCATCGGGTAGCCCTCGAACGGGTCGGTGACGAGCGAGAGCGTACCGTCGAGCGCCTCACGCGAGCCGAGCCTCCAGCCGTCACGGGCACCGTAGTCGAGGAACGGCTGGCCGCTCATCGACTCGTCGCCGCCGGCGACGACGATCGACGCCTGGCCGCAGATGATCTCCTGGGCGCCCGTGAGGATCGCCTGCAGGCCCGAGGAGCAGAGCCGGTTCACGTTCATCGCTGTCGAGCTCACCGGGATCCCGGCCTCGATCGCGCAGCGCCGTGCGTTGTAGGCGTCGGGCCCGACCTGGGCCACCTGCCCCATCACGACCTCCTCGACATCTCCCGGCTCGACGCCGGTCCGCGCCAGCGCCGCCGTGATGCAGGCGGCTCCGAGCCGGTGAGCATCGACGTCCTTCAGCGCGCCGCCGAAGCGGCCGATCGCCGTCCGGGCACCGCCGACGAGGGCGATCGGGTCTTCGCCGAGAGGCATCGCTCCGATCGTAGCCGCTCGGTCTCCTTGGGATACTTGACACCCGTGCGTCGCCCGGTGCCAGAGCTGTTCGCCCTTCTGTTCCTCGTCGAGGTGGTGCACTGGGCGATCGTGCCGCTCGCACCGCGGTTCGCCGACGAGTTCGGGCTGTCAACGGTCCAGACGGGAGCGATCCTCGCCGCGACGAGCATCGTGTCCGTGCTGGTCGCGATCCCGGCCGGAGTGTTGACCGATCGCCTCGGCCCGCGGCCGATCACGATCGTCGCGGCCGTGCTCGCAACAACGGGAACGGCGGGTCAGGCCGTTGCCGTCGACTTCTGGTCGCTGTTCGGCGCCCGGGCCGTGTTCGGAGCCGGCTTTGCGATCATCTGGACGGCAGGGCTCGTCTGGCTCGGCGCCGTCGTCAGCGGCCCGGTCAGAGCCCGCGCGCTCGGCTCGACGATCACCACCGCGGGCGTCGGTGGCCTCGTCGGCCCGGCCCTCACCGGCCTGCTCGCCGAGCACGTCGGCCTTCCGGTCCCGTTCGTGCTCGCAGCGGCGGCGCTCGCGGTCGCGACCGCGGTCCTCGTCCTGCCGGCGCCCGGCCTCGTGACGCCGCCGTCCGAGCGCGCGCCGCTCCGACTCCGCGCGACGATCGGTCGTGCGAGGCGCGACCGCGTTGTGCTCGCCGGGTTCGCGGCAACGGCGCTCGGCGGGCTGACGGCGGGGGTCGTCAGCCTCCTCGTGCCGCTTCAGCTCGACACGAACGGGCTCTCGGAAGGCTCGATCGGCATCGTGTTCTCGGCCGGGGCGGGCATCTTCGTGGTCGCGAGCGCCCTGATCGCGCGCCACGGTGACCGAACGGCGCGAATCCGCACCGTGGGACTCGCCGCAGGCGCGCTGGCGGCAGTCCTCGTCCTGCTCCTCGTCAGCGAGGCGACAGCGGTCGTCGTCGCCTTCGTGCTGCTGAGGACGCCGGTGATGGCCACCCTGTTCACGGTCTCGTTCCCGCTCGCCGCCATGGGGGCCCGCCGGGCGGGCGTGGGGGAGGGCGCGGTGCTCGGGCTCCTGAACATGTCGTGGGGGGTCTCGACCATGGTGGGGCCGCTCGTGGGAGGTGCGGTGGCCGACGCTCTCGGCTATGCGGCGGCGTACGGAGCCGTGCTCGGGTTCGCGGTCGCCGTCGCGTGCTGGGCCCTCCTCGCCGCGCGGGCCGAGCGCGAGACCGCGGCCGCGCCGGTGCCCGTCCGGTCCTAGCGACGCGCGTTCCGTCCAGCCCTGGCGTCGAGTAGCCGCGCGAGATCGGTCACCGAGAGGAGGCCGACCAGTCGCTCGCCGTCGAGGACGAGCGCCCTGCGCAGCCGGCTGTCGAGGATCGTCTCGAGCGCCTCGCCGGCCGGCTGGCCCGGAGCGAGCACCGGAACATCCGCCAGCGAGAGCATGCAGTCGGCGACCGAGCGCCGATCCCAGTCCTCGCGCGGTACGTGGGCCACGCGATTGAACGGCAGGAGCCCGACAGCCCGGTCGGCCTCCACGACCGGATAGGTCGTGAACCGCCGCTCACGGACGACCTCGTCCAGGAACCGCCCGAGCGTCATCGCGGGGTCGACCGAGACCGGGTCCCGGGCCATCAGATCGCTCACCGTCAGGTCGCCGAACGCCCTGCGCGCGGCGATCGCCTGCTCCTCGGCCGCGCCCGCCGAGAACAGGAACCAGCCGATGAAGGCGAGCCAGATCCCCGAGACGGGGTTCACGAAGATGAGGACGAGCACGCCCCCGGCGATCATCGCGATCGCGATCGCGCGGCTCACCCGTACCGCAGCGTGCGTCGCCCAGCCGAAGTCGTCACGAGCCTTCCAGAGCGCAGAGCGCAGTACCCGACCGCCGTCGAGCGGCAGGGCCGGCAACAGGTTGAAGGCGAGAAGGACGAGGTTGATGTAGCCGAGCCAGGAGATCACGCCGTCGACGTAGCCGGGCGCCGATGTGAGCCCGAGGAGCAGGCAGGCGACACCGATCACGAGAGTGACGAGCGGGCCTGCGATCGCGATCCGGAACTCGGCGCCTGCGCCCGGGAACATGCCCTTGAAGCGGGCAACGCCTCCGAACAGCCAGAGCGTGATCCCGTCGATCCGCATCCCCTCGCGCTGTGCCTGCAGGGCATGGCCGAGCTCGTGGGCGAGCAGCGAGCTGAAGAAGAGGACGGCCGCGACGACGCCCATGCCGACGTAGGTGCCGTCGCCGAAGCCTTCGTTCTCGGCCGGGAAGACCTCGGTCGCGAGCGTCCACACGATCAGCGCGAGGATCGCGAACCAGGACCAGTTGATCCCGATCGGGATCCCGCGGATGCGGAACAGCCGGATCGACGACTCCACGACCTCCAGCCTACGCCCGGCCGACGGCCCGGCGGCGGGCCTCGGGGGAACGTCCGGCCGGCCGGGAACGATGACGCGGTGCGGACGCATCTGATCGATGCCGCCGGTCACCGCGACCTCGAGCTCGACCGCAACGGCCTCGAGGCGCTGCGGGCCGGGACGGGCTTCTACTGGCTCGATCTCCACGGCGAGTCGGACGACGGCGTGGAGCTGGTCGGTGAGGTGTACGGCTTCCACCCGCTCGCGATCGAGGACGCCGTCCACTTCGGGCAGCGACCGAAGGCCGAGGAGTACGACGGCTACGTGTTCCTCGTCCTCTACGGGGCGGCCCCGGACGCCGACGGGCTCGTCGAGGTCCACTGCTTCTACAGCGAGCGCTACCTGATCACGGTGCGGCGCGACCACTGCCCCGCCTTTGCGGAGGCGCGCGAGCGACAGACCCGCAGACCGCAGGGCATGACCGACCCGATCGCCGTCCTGCACCGGGTCGTGGACGGTCTCGTCGACAGCTTCTTCCCGATGCTCGCGGGCTTCGACGAGCTGATCGACGCCCTCGAGGACGCGATCGCGGTCCGGCCGGACGACGACCAGCTGCGGCGGATCTCGCACCTGAAGCGCCGGCTCGTGTCACTCCGGCGCGTGATCGCTCCGCAGCGCGATCTCGCCGCGAGCATCGCGAGCGGGCTCATCGAGCTGCCCGGGACGAACCTGGAGGCACAGCGCTCGTTCCGTGACGTCTACGACCACACGATCAGGCTCACGGATCAGCTCGACAGCTACCGCGACCTCGTCACCGGCGTCATGGACATCTACCTCTCGACCGTCTCGAACCGCCTGAACAGCGTGATGAAGGCGCTGACGCTGATCGCCACGATCTTCCTCCCGCTCACGTTCGTGTCTGGCTTCTTCGGCCAGAACTTCGGGTGGATGGTGCGGGCGGTCGGCGGCGCCGTTCCGTTCTGGGTGCTCGGCGTCGGCCTGCAGCTCGGGATCGTCGTCGCCCTGCTCGCCCTGTTTCGGCGTCGAGGGTGGCTCTGAACGGGGCCGCGGCGCGTCGGGCACCGAGATCCTCATGCGGCCGGCCACGATCTCACCAGGAATCAACCCGACAGCGCCCCAGGTCCTGTATGGGCCGGATTCTCATCCGGCCCGGCCGTCCGCGGGCGTCAGGTCGTGATCAGCACGCCGAGGATCGGCAGCACGAGCGTCAGCGCGAACGTGCACCAGCCGACGATCTGCATGGGCCGGCGGAGTGTCTGAGGGCGCCCCTCCCGCATCTGGCGGTTGAGACGCGGGCCGAGCACGAAGTCGTGCGTGAACGAGGAGGCGACGAGCAGGAGATAGAGGACGGCCTTCGCGATCAGCAGGTGCCCGGTCTGCGAGTGGAACAGCAGGTCGGAGTCGTCCGCGCCCCAGTAGCGAAACGCGAGCCAGGCACCGCTCGCCCCCAGCACGGCGAGCGCCGTCCAGCCCATCGGCTTCCAGCGGCGTCCGAGCACTCGGACGGTCGGGGCACGCTGCTCCATCGGCAACGTCCGGATCGCGGGCACGCCGGCGAAGACGAGCGCGACCGTTCCGCCGATCCACACGGCTGCCGCGAGCACGTGGAAGGCGACGAGCGTCGGATACACGTGCGCCGGCTAGCCGATCAGCGGCCCTGCGCCCTGCGTGCCTTCTCGACCGCTTCGGCGAGTCGCCGGGCGACCACGGGGCCGTGGGCTCGCGCGGTCTCCGCCGCCCTCTGCGCGGCGACGGTGCCGTGCTTGCGTGCCGACTCGACGAGCGCCTGGCGCTGCTCGGGCGGCAGCCGATCCCAGGCCCGCTTCGCCTTCAGGGCCGCGATCATCGCCATCCTCGCTCTCGAGACCACCTCAGCCGGTCTCCTCCTGCTCGAGCTGCGCGAACGCCCGCTCGAAGACCTCCTTCGGGTACGCGCCGACGAGGAGTAGCCGGTTGTCGAGCACGAAGGAGGGGATTGCGTTGATCCCGACCGCGTGCGCCTCGCGGGTGCTCTCGGCGATGCGGGGGAGGTAGCGGCCGTCGGAGAGCACGTCGGCGGCCTCGCTGCGGTCGAGCCCGGCCTCGGCCACGAGCGAGAGGAGCGTGTCCTCGTCACCGATGTTCTGCGCCTCGGCCCAGTAGGCGTCCATGAGCCGCGTGTGGACGGGCTCGTGCAGGCCGAGGTCGCGGGCGAGCTCGGTCACCTCGAGCGCCTTGCGGGAGTTCGGGACGACTTCGGGCGGCGGGTTGTACGTGTACCCGCACTCCTCGACCATGCGCCTCGTCTGGCCCATCTGCTCCTCACCGTAGCGGGCATGGAGGTCTGCGCGCGGGATTCCCTCCGCCGGGTACTCGGGGTGGAGGTCGAACGGGAGCCACTCGATCCGGGCACCGAACCGGCGCCCCATCCACGTCGCCCGTTCGAGGCCGACGTAGCAGAACGGTCAGATGTAGTCGCTCCAGACCGTGACGACGTGTCCACCGTTCGTGTCGCTGTCCATGCCGACAGCCTACCGGCGCTCGCGATGCCTGGATCGAGGCTTGCCCTGACCTGCTTCGAAATCTAGACTTTCGTCATGTCGAAAAAACATCTGACGCGGCGTCAACTCCTCGTGGGCGCGACGCCGCTGATCGCGGCGGTGCCGCTCGTGAAGCTCGCCCTGCCGGGTGCAGCCGAGGCCGAGACGCTCGCGCAGCATGGCGGAGACACCGGGCACGACGTCGCCTACGGGCACGCGGCGATGATCGGGGACGCGGTCCCGGCACCCGGCGGCCCCAACGATCTCGACGATCTGCTGTACCCGCTGGCGGCCCGATCCGCCGAACCGGGCCGCGTCCGCGAGTACGAGCTGATCGCCCACGACCGCGACATCGAGGTTGCGGCCGGTGTGACATTTCCCGCCTGGACGTACAACGGCACCGTTCCCGGCCCCATCATCCGCGCGACCGAGGGTGACCTGCTGCGGGTGCGGTTCGCCAACTCGAGCGAGCATCCGCACACGATCCACTTCCACGGCATCCACCCGTCGGGCATGGACGGAGTCTTCGAGATCGTCCACCGTGGCGAGTCGTTCACGTACGAGTTCCCGGCCCGGCCGGCCGGATTCCACGTCTACCACTGCCATGCGAGCCCGCTGAAGAAGCACATTCACAAGGGTCTCTACGGCGCCTTCATCATCGATCCCGCGACGCCGCGCCCGCCCGCGCAGGAGCTCGTGATGGTGATGAACGGGTTCGACACCGACGGCGACGGCGAGAACAACTTCTACACCGTCAACGGGAAGGCGTTCTACTACGCGAAGTACCCGATCAGGGTGCGGCGCTCCGAGACGGTTCGGATCTACCTCGCGAACCTGACCGAGTTCGACCTGATCAACTCGTTCCACCTGCACGGCGACCTCTTCCGCTACTACCCGAACGGCACGACCGACGCCTTCGAGTACACGGACACGGTCATGCAATGCCAGGGGCAGCGCGGGATCATCGAGATCGACTTCGCCAACACGGGCCTGTTCATGTTCCACGCCCACCAGTCCGAGTTCGCCGAGCTCGGCTGGATGGGCTACTTCGAGGTCGTCGATGACGAGGGTGACGCGCTGCCCGCCGCCGCGATGGGCCCGCTCTGCAGGCTCGAGCCGGAGACGGTGTGAGCGACGTCGAGTCGGCACCGGTCGCCGGGGAGCAGGCCGTGCCTGCCGCCGGAGCGGCTCGCTGGCGGCTGACCGCCCTGATCCCGATCCTGCTCGTCGTCGGTGCGGTCGCGATCTTCGCGGCGACCGGCGGGTCTCTCGTCGGCCTCGTCGGGGAGAACCCACCGCCGGCCGACGAGGTCGACATCCGGCGGGTCGAGTTCGCGCCCGGCGAGATCCGGCTGCACGTCCGCAACCCGCAGCCCGACGACCTGACGATCGCCGTCGTCACGGTCGACGACGCGATCGTCCCGTTCGAGCTCGACGGCCCGGCCACCGTCGGGCGGCTCGGCTCCCGCACGATCACCGTTCCGTTCCAGTGGGTTGCGGACGACCCGTACCTGCTCGGCGTGACGACGTCGACCGGGATCCAGACGACCATGGAGGTGCCCGCCGCCGTCGAGTCGAAGGGCACGACGCCGTCCGGGTTCCTCGGCTACGCCCTGATCGGCCTGCTCGTCGGCGTGCTCCCGGTCGCGATCGGGCTCGCCTGGCTCCCCGCCCTCCGGCGTGCGAGCGCGAACTGGATCGCGGCCTTCATGGCGCTCACGGCCGGCCTGCTCTCCTTCCTGGCCGTCGAGGCGCTCGCGGAGAGCCTCGAGCTGCGGACGGCCCTGCCCGGCTCCCTCCAGGGCACCGGCCTCGTGCTGCTCGGCGTCGTCCTCAGCTACCTCGGGCTGACGTGGCTCTCCTCTCGCCTCTCGGCGGGACGCCAGCGCCAGCGTGACCCGGAGCTGACCGGGGTGGCGCTCGCCACGCTGATCGCGATCGGGATCGGCCTGCACAACCTCGGCGAGGGGCTCGCGATCGGCTCGTCGTTCGCGCTCGGCGAGCTCGCCCTCGGGACGTTCCTGATCGTCGGCTTCATGGTGCACAACGTCAGCGAGGGCCTCGGGATCGCGACGCCGATCTCGCAGGGTGAGACGGTCTCGGCACGCAGGCTCGTCGTGCTGGCGCTCGTGGCCGGCGCTCCCGCGATCGTCGGCGCCTGGCTCGGCGGCTTCCTCGTCGACGACGTCCTCGCCGTCCTCTTCTTCGCGATCGCCGCCGGCGCGGCCCTGCAGGTCGTCGTCGAGGTCGGTCGCTACATCTCGCGTCGCGCGCCGGGCGGCCTGCGCTCGGGCTACGTCGTCGGCGGGTTCCTCGCCGGCGTCGCGGTCATGTATGCGACCGGCCTGATCGCGGGCTGAGCCTGCTCAGGCGGGGCGGCGGGCGACGCCTGCCTGCTCGGCCGCCTGCGCGACCGCCGAGGCCACGGCCGGTACGACGTCGCGATTGAACACACTCGGGATCACGTACTCGGGGCCGAGCTCGTCGTCCGTCACGACCGCGGCGATGGCGGCTCCGGCGGCCACCTTCATCTCCTCGGTGATCTCCGAGGCGCGTACGTCGAGCGCGCCCCGGAACACGCCGGGGAAGGCGAGGACGTTGTTGATCTGGTTGGGGTAGTCCGATCGTCCGGTTGCGATCACCGCGGCGACGTCCGCGATCTCGCCGGGTGTCACCTCCGGCGTCGGGTTCGCCATCGCGAACACGATCGATCCCGGCGCCATCGTCCGGATCGCCGCCGCCGACACGGCGCCCGGCGTCGACAGCCCGACGTAGACGTCCGCTCCCGCCAGCACCTCGTCGGCGCTGCCGCGCAGCCCCTCGGGGTTCGTCTCCACGGCGTAGTGCGCCTTGATCCCCGTCAGGTCGGGCCGGTCGCGGTGGAGGGCGCCGGCACGGTCACAGCCGACGATGTTCGAAACCCCGGCGGCAGCGAGGATCCGGGTGACGGCGACACCCGCGGCGCCGACCCCGGTGACGACGACCTTCACGTCCTCCGGGCGCTTGCCGACCACGCGCAGGGCGTTGAGGAACGCAGCCAGGACGACGATCGCCGTGCCGTGCTGGTCGTCGTGGAAGACCGGGATCTCGAGCGAGGCGCGCAGCCGGTCCTCGATCTCGAAGCACCGCGGTGCGGAGATGTCCTCGAGGTTGATCCCCCCGAAGACGGGGCTGATCGCCTCGATCGCGTGCACGATCTCGTCCGTGTCCCTGGTCGCGAGCGCGATCGGGAAGGCGTCGATACCGCCGAACTCCTTGAACAGCATCGCCTTGCCCTCCATCACCGGCAGGGCCGCCTCGGGGCCGATGTCTCCGAGCCCGAGCACCGCGGTGCCGTCGGTGACGACGGCGACGCTGTTGCGCTTGATCGTGAGGCTCCAGACGTTCTCGGGGTCGGCAGCGATCGCCTGGCAGACGCGGGCGACCCCGGGCGTGTAGGCCATCGAGAGGTCGTCGCGCGTCTTCAGCGGCGCCTTCGGCTGCACCTCGATCTTGCCGCCGAGGTGCATGAGGAACGTCCGGTCGGAGACGTGCTCGACGGCGATGCCGGGCACGGCCCGGGCGGCCTCGACGATGCGGTCGAGGTGCTCGGCGTTGCCCGCGAGCACCGTGACGTCACGGATCTTCGCGTCGTGGTCGACCCGCACGAGGTCGATCGCGTCGAGGGAGCCACCGGCGTCGCCGATCGCGCGGGCGAGGTCGGCGAAGGCGCCCGGCCGGTCCTGCAGCCGAACGCGGAGGGTCGCGCTGAACGATGCAGACAGATGGGCCACGGCCTGAACCCTAGCCTGCCGGCCGCCGGCCGCAGGACCGGAACGCGGACGCGGGTGTGCGCGTCACCGGCCGTGCGCCAACGGCATGCTGAGACCGTGCCCTTCGACCACGCTGTCGGCATGGCCCGCCGGGCCAGGCGTGCGGCGCGCTCCCGCAGACGCGAGGCGCCGCCGGGATCGGAGCGCCTCATCTGGACGCTCGGCCTCGGCGCCCTCGGGCTCGCCTGGCCGACGGCGACCGTCGCCGCCTACCTCCCCACGGTGCTGCGCGACTTCACGCACTCGGACGCGCTGATCGGCGCCGTCCTCGCTGCCGAGGGGGTCTTCGCACTGGTCGTTCCGTTCGTCGTCGGCCCGCTCAGCGACGCCACGACGACGCCGCTGGGGAGCCGCCGGCCCTACCTGGTTCTCGCGCTGCCTCCGATGGCGCTCGCCGTCGCGCTCGTCGGCTCGATGCCGACGCTCTGGGCGACGACCGTGCTGCTGTTCGTGTTCTTCTTCGGGAACTACGTCTACGAGCCGCCGTGGCGCGGGCTCTACGCCGACCTCGTGCCGGCTGCGGTCGCCGGTCGAGGTCAGGCCGCGGCCAGCATCATGCGCGGGATCGCGATGGCGGGCGCGCTCGTCGGAGGAGGCCTCGCGCTCGCTGCCTGGCGGCCGCTCCCGTTCCTGCTCGCGGGCGCGGTGACGGCGGTCACGTGCGGGCTCGTGCCGGTCCTCGTTCGCGAGGTGAGGCGAGGACGCCGCCGGTTCGACGGGATCCGATCGCACCTCCTCGCACCCTGGCACGTCGTTCGCGACAACCGGGAGGTGCGCGGGTTCCTCGTCGCCAACATCGCGTGGGAGACGACCTTCGCCGGCATGCGGACGTTCGTCGCGCTGTACATCGTCGTCGGGCTCGACCAGTCGCTCGTCGTCTCCTCGACCGTGCTCGCGTTCGTGACGCTCGGGTACGCCGTCGCCGCCGCGGCTCTCGCTCCGTTCGTCGACAGGCTGGGGGTCGGACGGGTGCTCTTCTGGGCCTCGCTCGGGTACGGGATCGGCCTCACGCTCGCGGGCTTTGCCGAGCGGTGGCACACGTGGTACTACGCGCCCATCTTCGTGATCGCGATCGCCGGCGGCACCGTCATGACGCTCGCCTGGGCGCTTCTCTTCAAGCTGATGCCCGGCCACGACCAGGGAACCGTCTCGGCGCTCGCGGTGATGACTCGCGGGGTGGGGCTGCTCATCGGCCCGCCGCTCGCCGGGATCGCGATCGACGCCTTCTCGTCCGTCCTCGAGCAGACGGACGGGTACGCGGTGCTGTGGCCCGTCGTCGGGCTGCCGGTCCTGCTCGTGCTTCCGATCGTCGCGAGGCTCGCCCGGATCGAGCGGGAACGGGCCTCGCACCGGACGTGAGCGGGGCTCCGGGCCAGCCGAGAGGCGGGTAGGCACGGCCGGCCGCGCCCGGCGAGCCTAGACTCGCAGCATCGACGCCTCGCTCGAATCCCGCTACCGCGCACGGAGCCTCTGGCTCGACGGTCTCGCCGGCTCGTTGAGCCCGCGTCCGGCGCTGCCGGGCGACGCCGACTACGACGTCGCGATCGTGGGCGCCGGCTTCACAGGTCTCTGGACCGCGTACGCCCTCGCGACGGAAGCGCCCGACCTGCGGATCGTCGTGCTCGAGGCCGAGATCGCCGGGTACGGGCCCTCGGGGCGCAACGGCGGCTTCGTCTCCGCCGGCATGGCGGGTCAGGCCTCGGTGTACGGCCGCACGCACGGCGCCGACGGCGTCATGCGCGCGGAGCGGACGGTCATCGACGCGATCGACTGGATCGGAGAGGTCGTTGCGGCCGAGGGGATCGACTGCGGGTACGTGAAGGGCGGCTCGGTCCGGGTCGCGACGAGCGAGCCGCAGCTCCTGCGCGTCCAGGAGAGCCTGCGGGCAAGGCGTGAGCGGGGATTCGGTGAGGACGATGCGTGGCTGCTCACGGTCGACGAGGTCTGCGAGCGTGTTCGCATCAGCGGAGCGTACGGGGGCGCATACACGCCGCACTGCGCACGCGTCGATCCGGCAAGGCTCGCACGGGGGCTCGCCGAGGCCTGCGAGCGGCGCGGCGTCACGATCCCCGAGCGCACGCATGCTAGCCGGATCGACCCGGGGCGGGTCACGTGTGATCAGGGCACGGTTCGCGCCGAGATCGTGGTGCGCGCGACCGAGTCGTACACGACCAGGTTCCCCGGCGAGCGCCGGCGCTTCCTCTCCGTCTTCTCGCACATGATCGCGACCGAGCCGCTGCCTGCCGAGGTCTGGGACGAGCTCGGCTGGTCGCGCGGTGAGACGCTCGCCGACCAGCGGCACATCTTCTTCTACGCCCAGCGGACGCGGGACGATCGGATCGCGATCGGCGGCTACGGGACCCCGTACCGGTTCGGAGGCGCAATCCGCGAGGAGGACGAGCTACGGCC
Source organism: Gaiellales bacterium (assembly GCA_046330455.1). Classification (GTDB taxonomy): domain Bacteria; phylum Actinomycetota; class Thermoleophilia; order Gaiellales; family Gaiellaceae; genus CAVQXR01. Next base: position 415,870 of record JAXLSU010000002.1, on the reverse strand, counting down.
GGCGATCCACGGGCGGCTCGAACAGGCCCTGCGACGGCACTTCCCGCAGACCGACGGGGCACGCGTCACGCACCGCTGGGGCGGGCCGTTCGCCGCCCCTCGCGACTGGTGCATGAGCGTCGACGTCGACCGTGCGGCCGGGCTCGCGCTCGTCGGGGGTTACGGGGGGCACGGCGTCGTCGGCTCGAACGTCGCGGCGAGGACCGCCGCTGACCTGATCCTCGACCGGGACACAGACCTCGTCACCCTGCCCTGGGTCGGGCACCGGTGCCGTCGCTGGGAGCCCGAGCCGGTGCGCTGGCTCGCAACCCGGGTGATCCCGGGCGTGCTGGCGAGCGCCGACCGCGCCGAGGAGCGAACCGGTCGGCCCGCCCGGCGCATCAGGCTCGTCGAGCGCTGGCTCCCCGGCCGCTGAGCTCCGTCGGGCTCAGGTCAGATCGGCGTCACCGCCGAGCTCCCACCGCTCCGGGGAGCGGAAGAGGCTCGACGCGAGCAGCTGGCGCACGAACAGAAGCTCCTTCGGCAGCCGGTCGTAGAGGCGGATGAACAGCTCCTCGTGGGAGAGCAGCTCCGCGCTCCAGTCGTCGCGGTCGATCGACATCAGCTCCTGGAAGCGCTCGCGCGGGAAGTCCTCGAGGCCGCGCCAGTCGAGGTCCTCGTAGCGGGGCATCCAGCCGAGCGGGCTCTCGATCCCGATCGCACGGCCGTTCGCGCGCTCCACGATCCACCGGAGCACGCGCATGTTCTCGCCGAAGCCCGGCCACAGGAACGAGCCGTCCTCGTCCCGGCGAAACCAGTTCACGGCGAAGATCCGCGGCGGATCGGGCAGCTCGCGGCCGAACTGCAGCCAGTGGTTGAAGTACGAGGCCATGTGGTAGCCCGAGAACGGCAGCATCGCCATCGGGTCGCGCCGCACCGCACCGGTCGCGCCTGCGGCCGCGGCGGTCGTCTCGGAGCCCATGGTCGCGCCGAGGTAGACGCCGAAGGTCCAGTTGTAGGCCTGGTAGACGAGCGGGACGACCGTACGCCTCCGGCCGCCGAAGATGAACGCCCTGATCGGGACGCCCTCCGGGTTCTCCCACTCCGGGTCGAGCGAGGGGCACTGGCTGATCGGGGCCGTGAAGCGCGCGTTCGGATGAGCGGCCGGACGGTCGCTGTCCGGCGTCCACGGCTGGCCCTGCCAGTCGGTCAGCGCGGCCGGCGGCTCCTCCGTCATCCCCTCCCACCAGACATCGCCGTCCGGGGTGAGCGCCACGTTCGTGAAGATCGAGTTGGCCGCGCACGAGGCCATCGCGTTCGGGTTCGACGTCACCGAGGTTCCCGGCGCGACGCCGAAGAACCCGGCCTCCGGGTTGATCGCGTACAGGCGCCCGTCCTTGCCGAGCTTGATCCAGGCGATGTCGTCGCCGACGGTCGTCACCTTCCAGTCGCCCATCTCCTCGGGCGGGATCAGCATCGCGAAGTTCGTCTTGCCACACGCGCTCGGGAACGCGGCGGCCACGTAGGTCTTCTCGCCCTCAGGGGACTCGACGCCGAGGATCAGCATGTGCTCGGCGAGCCAGCCCTCGTCGTTCGCGATCTTCGACGCGATGCGAAGGGCCAGACACTTCTTTCCGAGCAGCGCGTTGCCGCCGTAGCCGCTCCCGTAGGACCAGATCGCACGCTCCTCCGGGAAGTGGACGATGTACTTCTCGTCGTTGCACGGCCACGGGACGTCCGTGTCGCCGGGCAGCAGCGGCATGCCCACCGAGTGCATGCACGGCACGAAGTCGCCGGCCTCTCCGAGCACGTCGAGGACGGCCGAGCCCATCCGGGTCATGATCCGCATGCTCGCGACGACGTACGGCGAGTCGGTGATCTCGACACCCGCGTAGGCGATCGGCGACCCGAGCGGGCCCATGCTGAACGGGACGACGTACATCGTCCGCCCGCGCATGCACCCCTCGAACAGCCCGTCGAGCAGCTCGTGCATCTCGTGCGGATCCAGCCAGTTGTTCGTCGGCCCGGCGTCGGCCTTCGTGACGCTGCAGATGAACGTCCGGTCCTCGACCCGCGCGACGTCGCTCGGCACCGAGCGCGCGAGGTAGCTGTTCGGGCGCTTCGCCGGGTCGAGCTCGATGAACGTCCCCGACTCGACGAGCAGCCCGCAGATTCGCGCGTACTCCTCGTCCGACCCGTCGCACCAGACGACGGCGTCGGGCCCGCACAGTGCGGCCATCTCCTCGACCCACGCCCGTAGCCCCGCGTGCCGGAGGTTCGCGGGATGGGAGATCTCGGCGATGGGCGGCTCGTCGATCTGCGTCATTCGCTCCCTCCTGTCGGGAACCACACCGTGCGGGTTGTCTCGAATAACCGTACTCGGTCTCGGCCCGGATCGAGCCGCCTGCGGTCGCTAGCATCGCTTCGGGAGGACTTACCGTATGGCAGGACGGCATGACGACCCTCGTGCGCTCGAGCTGCTCTACGAGCCGGACGGGCTCGAGGCGTTCGAGCTTCCGGCCGGGCTGGGTGGGCGCTACGGCGGTACGCTCGGCTTCGAGCACCCGCGGCTCTTCGTGAACTTCATCTCGACGGTCGACGGCGTGGTCGCGATGCCGTCCGAGCCCGGCTGGTCGTCGCAGCTGATCGGCGGCGCCACCGGTGCCGACCGGTTCGTGATGGCGCTGCTGCGGGCCTGCGCCGGGGCGCTCCTGATCGGCGCCTCGACGTTCGGGGCCTCGTCAGCCGGTCGCTGGACCGCCGAGGCGTTCTGCCCGGAGCACGTCGCGGCGTTCGCGACGCTCCGCAGCCGCCTCGGGCTCGCGGCGCAGCCGGAGCTCGTCGTGCTGACCCGGCGCGGGGAGCTCGACCCCGGGCACCCCGCGCTCGAGGCCGGAGCGCTCGTGCTGACGACGCCGGCCGGGCACGCCCGCCTTCGCAGCCGGCTTCCCGGCGCCTCGGAGGCGATCGCGGTCGGCGACGGGCCGACGGTCGACGCGCGCGCGGCCGTCGAGCTGCTGCGGGCACGCGGTCACGAGCTGATCCTCTCGGAGGGCGGGCCCTCCCTGTTCGGCGCGCTGCTCGCCGCCGGGGTCGCCGACGAGCTGTTCCTGACGGTCTCGCCGCTTCTTGCCGGACGGGCGGAGCCAGGAGCCAGGCTGGGGCTCGTCGAAGGCGCCGAGCTCGCCCCGGGGAGCCCCGTGAACAGCACGCTGCTGGGTGTCCGCCGAGACCGCGACTACCTCTTCCTGCGCTACGCGCTTCGCCGCCCGGGCTAGATCTCCGCCGGCAGCTCGGCGACGCGCCTGCGCTCCTCGGGCTCGATCTGCTCGCGCACGCGGCAGTCGAAGTACAGGTACGTGGTCGCGATCGCGGCGAAGGGGATCGTGATCACGTACACGAACGACGAGACGAGGTTGACGACGTCGAAGGAGGCCGACGTCACGAAGAGGAGCGCCACGCCGAGCAGCGGGCCGAGCAGCAGCGCGATCCCGACGACGACCAGGGTGATCGTGGCGACGCGCCAGAACCTCCCGCGCACGAGCTCCGCGCTGCGGCTGAGCGAGTCGAACGCCGAGCGGCGCTCGAGGACGATCACCTGGCTGAGGAGCGACCAGCGGGTGACGAGCCACACGACGATCGGGAGCGCGAGGAAGAGCGTCACGCTCAGCAGGACGGCGGACAGCGCGGCGACGAAGATCAGCGCCCCGAGCAGGTGGCGGACTCGGCCCCTGAGGGAGGCGTAGGCGGTAAGGGCGGTCACCGGCCTCCCGGCGTCTATCTCGACCATCGCCCGGGCCGTCGCCGCCTGGACGATCGTCAGCGCGAGCAGCTCGAACAGCAGGCCGAGACCGAGTGCGAGCCCGGTGGTGAGCGCGTTTCGCTCGCCCACCGACTCGGTGAGATCGTCGAGCCCGACGAGGCGAAACAGGAGCGCCTGGAGCAGCGCGATCAGGATTCCCGCCGGCACGAAGGCGAGGCCGATCCTGGCGAAGAGGCCAAACCGGCTTCGGTACATGCGCCGCGCCGACGACACGATCTGTCCCCAGGCGCGACGCCGCGCGAGCCGGAGCGGCGCCGAGGACTCCCAGGCCGTTCGCGATGCGGCAAAGACGAGCAGCCCGACCACGACTGCGAACCCGATCAGGACGGCGGCCGGGTCGTTGATCGCCCGTGTCAGGACGGCGGAGCCGCGAGCGATCGCGGAGCAGAAGAAGTCGGTGGCATCGGGGCCGAGCGCGCGCCCGACCGGAACTCTGAAGGCGGTGTCGCGCCAGGCCTCCGACCAGCTGATCGGCTGCGTCCACTGGAGCTTGTCGTTCGGTCCCGTCGGCCCGTTGAAGAAGGCGGGCTGGAGCTCTCCCCAGCGGCCGAGGAAGCCGAGCCACGGGTAGGCGAGAAGATAGTCGACGGGATCGGTCGGCACGGTCCTCGCCACGGGCTCGAGCTCGCGGTGCGGCCCGTTCGTGTCGTCGCAGCCCACTCCCTGCTCGGCGCTGCGACCCAGGTAGAGACCCTGTCCGAAGTGGTTTGCGTGCGACCCTGCACCGGGGTAGACGACGACGTGCGTGCCGCCGACGACCTCGAGCTTCTCCTCTCCCCATTCGGCCCGCTCGCCACCTTCGTGCTGGCTGTACCCGACGAGCACGGGATCCTCGAGGAGCGCCCCGGCGGCATCGGCGGCATCGAAGACGAGCTGGATCATCTCCCAGTCGCCCTCGTGCTTGTTGTTGTAGTCGTTGAAGACGTAGAAGAACCAGTACTGCAGCGCGAGCTTGTCGGGGTAGCCGGCCTCCTTCACGACGCGGCCGTACGTCGTCGGCGTACTGCCCTTGCTGATCCGCTTCGACCACTCCTCGTAGGTGCAGCCGGGATCGACCGGGTTGCCGGGGAAGTCGAGGTGGTAGCCGGGCTTCCCGCGTCCGAGCTCGTCGGCGGTCGGGCCGATCCCGACGAGGTCGGTCCGGTTCCACGGTCCCCGGAAGGCGACCTCGTCGCTGCCGAGCACGAGCTCGACGTCGATCGGCTCGAACGGCTCGCCGATGCCGCAGGCGCCCTCCTGCTCGACGAGCCGCACGATGGGTGCATATTTCGCGACGAGCTTCTCGGCGGCCGGATCGGCCGCCGAGGCGTTGCCGGCAAGGGCGAGCGCTGCGGCCATGACCGCGATGACGGTTGCCCGCACGGGTGCTGATCCTAGATGGCTGACCGGCGTTAGACTCGGGCGTGGTGGGCAGCTTCGACTCGGTCTACCGGCGCTCGCTCGACGATCCTGACGGCTTCTGGGCGGAGGCCGCGCAGGCGATCGACTGGGCCGAGCCGTGGGAGCGCGTGCTCGACGACTCCCGGCCGCCGTTCTACCGCTGGTTCACGGGCGGTCGCCTCAACACCTGCCACAACGCCCTCGATCGCCATGTCGAGGCTGGGCACGGGGAGCGGCTTGCGCTCGTCTACGACTCCCCGGTCACGGACACGGTCGCGAGCTTCACCTACCGCGAGCTGCGCGATCGCGTCGCCCGCTTCGCGGGCGCCCTGGCGCGGCTCGGGGTCGGGAAGGGCGACCGTGTGATCGTGTACATGCCGATGGTCCCCGAGGCGGTGGTCGCGATGCTCGCGTGCGCCCGCCTGGGAGCGATCCACTCGGTCGTGTTCGGGGGGTTCGCGGCGGCTGAGCTCGCGTCGCGGATCGCCGACGCCACGCCCAAGGTCGTCGTCACCGCCTCCTGTGGGATCGAACCGGGTCGGGTCGTTGCCTACAAGCCGCTGCTCGACGCTGCGATCGACATGGTCGAGACGAAACCCGAGCGCTGCATCGTCTTCCAGCGGCCGATGGAGGAGGCCGAGCTCGTGCCCGGACGCGATCTCGAGTGGCACGAGGCGCTCGAGGGTGCCGGGCCGGCGGCGTGCGTCCCGGTCGAGGCGACCGATCCTCTCTACATCCTCTACACGTCCGGGACGACCGGCCAGCCGAAGGGGATCGTCCGCGACAACGGCGGTCACGCCGTGGCGCTGGCCTGGTCTATGCGGGCGGTCTACGGCGTCGAGCCGGGTGAGGTCTACTGGGCCGCGTCGGACATCGGGTGGGTCGTCGGCCATTCCTACATCGTCTACGCACCGCTGCTGTACGGCTGCACGACGGTGCTCTACGAGGGCAAGCCGGTCGGGACGCCCGACCCCGGGGCGTACTGGCGCGTGATCTCCCAGCACGGTGTCTCTGCCCTCTTCACCGCGCCGACCGCGATCCGGGCGATCCGCCAGCAGGATCCGCAGGCGGAGCATCTCGCTCGGTATGACCTGTCTGGCTTCCGCACGCTGTTCGTCGCCGGCGAGCGCTGTGACCCGGACACGTTGCGCTGGTCTGAGGAGAAGCTCGGCGTGCCCGTGATCGACCACTGGTGGCAGACCGAGACGGGCTGGGCGATCGCCGCGAACTGCGTCGGGATCGAGCAGCTGACGGTGAAGCCCGGCTCGCCCACACGTGCCGCGCCGGGCTGGGACCTGCGAGTGCTGTCCGACGAGGGGGAGGAGCTTGCCGCGGGGCAGACCGGCTCGATCGTTGGCCGACTCCCGATGCCGCCCGGCTGCTCGCCGACCCTCTGGAACGCGGAGGAGCGGTTCCGGGAGGCCTACCTCGCGCGGTTCCCGGGCTTCTACGAGACCGGCGATGCCGGCTACCTCGACGAGGACGGGTATGTGTTCGTCATGGCCCGAACCGACGACATCATCAACGTCGCCGGCCACCGCCTCTCGACCGGCGCGATCGAGGAGGTGCTGGCCTCCCATCCCGCGGTCGCCGAGTGCGCGGTGATCGGTGCCGCCGACGGGCTGAAGGGCCAGGTCCCGGTCGGGCTCCTCGTTCTTGCGGCCGGTGTGGAACAGCCGCACGAGCAGATCGCGGCGGAGGCTGTCCAGCTCGTCCGGGACCGGATCGGCCCCGTCGCGTCGTTCAAGGCGGCGCTCGTCGTCGACCGGCTCCCGAAGACCCGATCCGGAAAGATCCTGCGCGGCACGATCCGCAAGCTCGCCGACGGGGAGGAAGCGACCTTCCCGCCGACGATCGACGACCCGGCTAGCGTCGCCGAGATCGGCGAGGTGCTCGCGCGGCATGGGTATCCCGGCCCGGGACAAAGCGGCTGACGGTCGCGGCCGGCTCCTGCCGCCGCAAGACGGAGCCGGATGAGCTCCGGACCTGGATGCGGCCCCTGGGCGGGATCTCATCCCGCCCGAGAGTGGCGAGTTGCGGACGGCGCTACTCGAGCACCCGCGGCGCGTGCGAGCTCGAATACACGTCCTTGCGGGCAATCAGCCCGTCGCTGAGCGGGAAGACGTCGACGCCGTCCCACTCGATTCGCGTGCCGTCGCGCCGCGTGGCAGTCGCTGTCCACTCGCTGACGGCGAAGCGTTCGGCGACGTAGAGTCGCCGTCCCCGGAAGCGCAGGTCGGGCCAGCGTTCGAAGATGCCGCCGATGTGGGCGCGTACCTGATCTGCGCCCTCGACCTGCTCGCCCGCCGTGTGGTTCTCGAAGACGATGCCGGGCGCGTGCATCGATGCGATCGCGTCCAGGTCCTGCTCGTTCCAGGCCTGGTTGTAGCGCTCGATCAGCCGCTCGACGTCGGAGCCCCGTGGCATCGAGTGGTCGATTCTACTGTTCGACGCCGTCAATCCGGTCGTCGGGTCTCGAGCAGCACGGGCTCGTGGGCGCCGAGGCTTCCTGCCAGCGCGATCACGCCGTCGCGCGAGCCCGCATCCGGGAGCGACATGGCCGCGTTGGTTGTCAGGAGCTCGCGATCGACTCCGACCTGGTCGAGCAGGTCGGCGAGGGCGCCGAGGCCGGTTTCGGGCTCGTGCTGGAGAACAGCGAGAGGGCGTGCTCGCGATCGAGGCCGTCCCGTCCGGCGGTGTCGAGGTGCGCCTCGAAGTCCCGGCAAGCCGTGTCGCCAAGACCTCCGACGCGGCGTGCTGATGCCGATCCCGCTCGTGACCCGGATCCTCATCGCCGACGACCACCCGATCGTTCGCTCGGGGCTGCGCAAGGTGCTCGACGCGAGGCCCGACCTCGAGGTCGTCGCCGAGGCAGAGGACGGCGCCCAGGCGGTCGAGCGGGCACTCGAGGAGAACGTCGACCTCGCGATTCTGGACGTCTCGATGCCGCGCCTGACAGGCATTCAGGCGGCCGCCGAGCTGCACAAGCGCAGGCCCGACATCAAGGTGCTGATCCTGTCGATGCATGACAGCGAGCAGTTCCTGTTCGCGTCGCTCAGGGCCGGAGCGTCGGGCTATGTGCTCAAGTCGGGAGCGGACACCGACATCGTCGATGCGTGCCGGGCCGCGATGCGTGGCGACTCCTATCTCTACCCGTCGGCCGTGGCAGCGCTCGTCCGCGACTTCGCCGAGCGCGGTGGCTCCGGCGACGAGCAGTTCGACATCCTCACACCGCGAGAGCTCGAGGTGCTGAAGCTGATCGCCGAGGCTCACACGTCGAAGGAGATCGCAAAGGCGCTCGTGATCAGCATCAAGACCGTCGAGCGCCACCGCGAGAACATCCTCGACAAGCTCGGGATGAGCGACCGCGTCGAGCTCACGCGCTACGCGATCAGGCGCGGGCTGATTCAGCCCTGATCCGGAATCGACTTCACGCCCGGCCCGAATGGGCTCTCGGCCCGATAGCCGTAGCTCCCGTCCGCCGGTTCCCTTCGAGGAAGCCTCGGGTGTGGACGGGCGGGTGACCTCGACGCCGCCGTGATTCGGCCCGAGACGACGACCTAGGATTGGAGCTGACATGACCCGGATGGGTGACCGAAGCGTCTACGTGAAGCTCGCACTTCTGATCGCGCTTGCAGGCGTGCTCGCCGTCGTCTACTCGGCGAGCGCGGTCGGCTCCCCCACGGCGGTGGCGGCCGCCAGGTGCAACGGTGTCGTGGCCACGATCGTCGGGACGAGCGGAAACGACCACATTCGCGGGACGAACGGCCGAGACGTCATCGTTGCGGGAGCAGGTGCTGACGAGATCGACGCACGGGGAGGCAACGATCTCATCTGCGCCGGAACCGGCAACGACGAGGTCGACGGCGACGCGGGCCATGACCGCATCTACGGGCAGCTCGGCAGGGACGATCTCGAGGGCGACGGTGGCAACGATCGCGTCTACGGTGGTCGAGGCAACGACGAGCTCGAGGGCGACCGGGGCCGCGACCTCCTCGACGGCGGCCCGGGGTTCGACGAGGGCGACGGCGGTCCCGGCCGCGACACCTGCCGGCGGATCGAGCGGCGCGAGAGCTGCTGAGGAGACGTCCACGGCGACCGAGAGAGCGCGCCGTAGACTTGCGCCGTGGCCACGTGTCCTGGCTGCGGCACGCTGAATCCGGACAGCGCTCGCTTCTGTAGTGCCTGCGGTGCCGGGCTCGCCGCGACCGCGGCGCGGGAGGTTCGCAAGACGGTGACGGTCGTCTTCGCGGACGTGACAGGCTCGACCGCGCTCGGCGAGCAGCTCGACCCCGAGTCGTTGCGCCGGGTGATGGCGCGCTACTTCGAGGCGGCGAGGGACTGCCTCGAGCGCCACGGCGGCACGGTGGAGAAGTTCATCGGCGATGCGGTGATGGCCGTCTTCGGTGTGCCGACGGTGCACGAGGACGACGCGCTTCGCGCGCTGCGCGCGGCCGCGGAGCTCCGCGACTCGCTCGTGTCTCTGAACGACGAGCTCGAGCGCGAGTACGGCGTTTCGTTGCGGCTGCGGACCGGCGTCGACACGGGTGAGGTCATAACCGGGACGGAGGAGCGGCTCGCCACGGGCGATGTCGTCAACGTCGCCGCCCGTCTCGAGCAGGCGGCGCAGCCGGGCGAGATCCTGATCGGCGAGCAGACGAGAAGCCTTTCGCGTGGCGCGATCGAGGCTGAGCCCGTCGAGCCGCTGGCGCTCAAGGGGAAGGCGGAGCTCGTCAATGCCTACCGCCTGCTGGGAGTGACTGAGGGTGCGCCCGCTTTCGAGACGCGCCTCGACGCGCCGCTGGTCGGGCGGCGGGACGAGCTCGCGGCGATGCGCGCGGTTCTTGACCGAGCCGTGTCGGAGCGCCGCTGTCGCCTCGTCACCGTTCTCGGGCCGCCGGGAATTGGCAAGTCGCGGCTTGCCCGCGAGCTCGCGGCGGCGCTGGTCGGCGAGGCCAGCGTTCTCTCGGGCCGCTGCCTGCCCTACGGCGAGGGCATCACGTACTGGCCCCTCGTCGAGATCTTCCGCGAAGCCGATGCCGAGGACGAGCTTGCCGATGTGCTCTCGGCTGGTACGCCGGAGGACATCTTCTGGTTGGTCAGGAAGGCACTCGAGCGCCGTGCCCGTGAGCGGCCGCTTGCGCTCGTCGTCGAGGACATCCACTGGGCCGAGCCGACCATGCTCGAGCTGCTCGAGCACCTGGTGGACTGGACTCGCGACGCACCCGTCCTGCTGCTGTGCCTCGCGCGTCCCGACCTGATCGACGTCCGCCCCACCTGGGGTGGCCATTCCGAGGCCGAGACGCTCACCCTCGAGCCGCTCTCGCAAGCCGAGTCGGACGAGCTGATCGAGGAGCTCATCGGCCGTTCTCGGCTCGCCATCGACGCCCGTGCCAGGATCGGCGACGTCGCCGCGGGGAATCCACTCTTCGTCGAGCAGCTGCTCGCGATGCTCGTGGAAGGGGGCGACCCCGAGCGCGTGCCCGCGACGATTCAAGCGCTCCTTGCTGCACGGCTTGATTCACTTCCGGAGCTGGAGAGGAGTGTGCTCGAGCGCGCGGCCGTGGTCGGGCTCGAGTTCGAGTGGGAGGCGCTCGGAGAGCTGGCTCCCGATCGGCGTCGACCCTCCGGTGTGCAGCTCGCGGCGCTCGTGCGCAAGGAGCTGATTCGTCCGCACGAGGCGATCGAGGACACCTTCCGCTTCCGACACCTGTTGATCCGGGACGCCGCCTACGAGCGCATTCCGAAGGAGCTTCGCTCCGAGTTTCACGAGCGCTTCGCCGACTGGCTCGACGGCAGGGGAGAGGAGTTCGACGAGATCGTCGGCTACCACCTCGAGCAGGCCTACCGCTGTCTCGCAGAGCTCGGACGGCCTGGCGAGAAGGCGCGGGCGCTCGCCGAGGCGGCCACGGAACGGCTCGTCCGATCGGGGCGACGGGCGTACGCGCGCGCCGATTCGCGCGCGGCGGTGAACCTGCTCGAGCGAGCGGCCGATCTGCTTCCAGCCGACGACCCGCGTCGCCTGAGCCTCCTGCCGCCCCTCGGTCGGGCGCTGAGAGCGCAGGGTCAGCTGGACTGCGCGGATGCGGTGCTGGCGGAGGCGGTCGAGCGTGGCCGGGCGACGGACGAGCGTGCGGTCGCCGCGGACGCAGGCATCGCCCTCGCGGACTTGCGCTCCCACAGGACCGCCCAGACCGGCGTTGGACGGGAAGACGTCCTGCACGAGATCGACGCGGCGATACGGGTCTTCGACGAGGTTGGCGACGAAGCGGGGCTCGCGCGTGCGCTCACGCTACGCGGAAAGTACCGGTTCTGGGGCGGTGAGTCTGCGGCGGCGCTCCCGGACCTCGAGCGCGCCGCCCGGCACGCCCGCGCCGCGGGCGACCGGGCGGAGGAGGCCGAAAGCATTCAGTACCTGTGTGCGGCAATGCGCGTCGGCCCCACGCCGGTGGGGGACGCGCTGCGACGACTGGAGGACCTCGGCTCGCGCGCGGCGTTGACCGTGAGGCTCGAGGTCGTGTTCCAGATCATGCGCGCTCACCTTGTGGCAGTGCAGGGTGACTTCGACGCCGCACGCGCCTTCGCCTCGCAGGCGGTTGCGTTGGCGGAAGAGCACGGCCTCGACAGCGCCCACGCACATTTCGTATTCGGCGACATCGAGTGGCTCGCAGGGGATGCCGCGGCGGCCGAGCGTGAGCTGCGGCGGGTCTGCGAGCACTACGAGCAGGTTGGGGAGCTGGGCTTTCTCTCGAGCACCGCGCCGTACCTGATCGAGGTGGTTCTCGCACAGGGGCGTGACGAGGAGGCGCTGCTCTTGTCGGAACGGTGGACCCCCGAGCGCCTCACCCTGCCCGAAGATGCAGATGCCCACACCCACTGGCGGCGTGTCCGGGCGAAGGTTCTGGCACGGAGAGGCGAGCTCGACGAGGCAGAGCGCGTCGGCCGCGAGGCGGTAGCGATTGCATCGGCAACCGACGTCCTCGAGCTGCGAGCGCAGGCGCTTGCGGATCTCGCTGAGGTCCTGCGCCTCGCGGACCGCTCCCAGGAGGCGACAGCGGCGCTGAATGAAGCGATCGCCCTGTACGAGGAGAAGGGTAACGTCGTGGAGACCGGCCGACTCCGCGGCCTCCTCGCGGAGCCGCCAACCGAGGTTTGAGCCCGGTCGCTGGCCGCCGCCACTCGAGGCGATGACAGCTGGCCGGGTGAGACGCCGGGGTAGCACCGGGGTACGCACCGCGTCGCACGGCGTGCTGGCTCATAACGCCCAGACCCAGTGCTCATGCGGGTTTCCACAGCCCACCGACGGCAAGAAATGACCCGCACCGCCCTGCAGATCGGCGTTCCTCGCACGCCGATCCCGGTGCTCATGCGGGTTGCGACGAACGCCACGGTCGGAGTGGCCCCGGGAGGAGTCGAACCTCCGCACGCGGATTCGAAGTCCGCCGCTCTATCCGCTGAGCTACGGGGCCGTCGGGGGTGAGTCTAGCCAGGGGTCGGGGAGCGAGATCTCAGCCCGCTCTCGCCGCCGATCTCTGCTTGCCCGCAAATGATGGGGGCGAAGGCCGATCCGTGACCGCAGCCCTCTCGGGCCGCGGCGGGCCGGATGAGATCCGGCCCCTACAGCCGGGCGAGATCGGGCCCGGCGCATCCGCTGTCGATGCTCCCCCGGTCGGGGCGGGATCTCAGCTTGCTCTCGCGCCTACACTGACACCACGCGGGCGTGGCGGAACTGGCAGACGCAACGGGTTTAGGTCCCGTCGGGCGCAAGCCCGTGGAGGTTCGAGTCCTCTCGCCCGCATCGGCGCGCGTCCGTCCGCGACTCAACCGACGCTTAACGTGGCGGGAATATGACGTCCGCTCCGGTGCGTTATCGTGAGCGACAGGAGGGGAGTATCCCACTCAGGCTCCGTCGTCAGTACGGCCTCCGGGCCCGGCGGGGCGGCCGCTTCGGCGGGGAGAGACCTCCGGTGGTCTGCACGATTGCCGTAGGAGGTTTCGTTGGTCGCACAGAACTTCACGACGAGGCTGAGAGCCTGGCTGCTCATCGCCGGGCTCTCCGGACTTCTCATCGCCATCGGCGCCGTGATCGGAGGTGGAGCGCTCTGGCTCTTCGTCCTGCTCACGGTCGCGATGAACGTGGCGATGTACTGGTGGTCGGACAAGCTCGCGCTCAAGATGTCGCGCGCGCAGCCCGTCACCGAGGCCGAGGCTCCACAGCTCTACGAGGACGTTCGCGACCTCGTCCAGCGTGCCGAGCTGCCGATGCCGCGTCTCTACATGATCCCGAACGACCAACCGAACGCCTTCGCGACCGGGCGCAACCCGTCGCACTCGGCGGTCGCCGTCACCCGCGGCCTCATGCAGCAGCTTCCTCGCGAGCAGGTGCGCGGCGTCCTCGCGCACGAGCTCGCCCACGTGAAGAACCGGGACATCCTCGTCACCACGATCGCGGCCGTCGTCGCCGGTGCGATCTCCGCGATCGCGAACATCATGCAGTGGACGATGATCTTCGGCGGCGGTGACGACGAGGACAACCCGCTCGGCATCGTCGGCATGCTCGCGACGATCATCATCGCCCCGATCGCCGCCATGCTCCTCCAGCTCGCCGTATCTCGCCAGCGTGAGTACCTCGCCGATGCGACCGGCGCGAAGATCCTCGGCCGGGCGGCACCGCTCGCCGACGCGCTCGAGACCCTCGACCGGCGCGCGTACGAGACGCCGATGCAGGTGAACCCCGCCACGTCGTCGCTGTACATCGTCGAGCCGATGCTGGGCCTCGGCGGCCGCGGCATGGTCTCGCTGTTCTCGACCCACCCGCCGACCGCCGAGCGCGTGAGGCGCCTGCGGGCCCTCGACGGGCAGCTCGTCGGGCTCGCCGCCTAGACCTCCACCCAGGACCCCTCCACCTGGAGAGGGCCCGGCCACCACCGGGCCCCCTCGGGGCTCCCTGAACGCAAGGAGCCCGCCGGTGCTTCGGTTCTGTGACCGCGACCCTAAGGGTCGCTTCCAGGCGGGTCCGGCCCGGCCGAGCCGGGCCGTCAACCGCCGCGCGCTTCGCGCGGCTTTGCGGCGCCACGCCCTGCCTGGCCCGCCCCCATTCTGGTTCAATGGGACTCCCCATGAAGACCACGCTCGAGGAGCTTCCGGAGAACAGGGTCAGGCTCGAGGTCGAGGTGCCCGAGCACCACGTCAAGCACGCGTTCGAGCACGCCGCGGCCGACCTCTCCGAGAGCGTCCGGATTCCCGGGTTCCGCAAGGGCAAGAAGGTGCCGATGCCGGTGCTCATGGCCCGCGTCGGCAAGGAGGCGGTTGCCGCGGAGGCGGTACGTAGCCACCTCGACAGCTGGTTCTGGGAGGCCGCTGCGAGCTCGGGCGTTCGCCCCGTCGGCCCGCCCGAGGTCGAGTGGGACGAGCTTCCCGAGTCGACGGGCACCTTCCGCTTCCGGGCGACCGTGCCCGTCGTGCCGCGCCCGGCGCTTCCGGACCTCGCCGGCATCGAGGTCGGCGAGGTGACCGGCGAGGTTCCCTCCGAGGTCGTCGACACGGAGCTCGAGCGGCTCCGAGCGGCGGCCGCCGAGCTCGTACCCGTGACCGGCCGTCCCGTCGAGGCGGACGACACCCTCGTCCTCGACCTCGTCGCGCGCGAGGAGGGGAAGGAGCCCTCCGAGCACCGCGACTATGTGGTCGAGCTCGGCAGCGGACGGCTCGCCGACGAGATCGAGGCGATCCTGCCGGGAACGTCCGAGGGCGAGACGAAGACGGTCGAGCTGGCGCTGGACGACGGCAGCCGGGGCACCGTCGAGGTGACGGTGAAGGAGATCAAGCAGAAGGTCCTCCCGGAGCTCGACGACGGGCTCGCAGGCTCGGTCTCGGAGTTCGAGACCCTCGCGGAGCTCCGCTCCGACGTCGAGGCTCGCCTCGGCGAGCAGCTTCACGCCGAGCTGGAGGTTCGCTTCCGCCAGGACGCCCTGGACGCCGTCGTCGAGAAGACGACGTTCGAGAGGATCGAGCCCCTCGTCGATCGGCGCGCCGCCGCGCTCCTCGAGGGCCTGGCGCGGTCGCTGGGCCGCCAGGGCGTATCGGCAGGGGCATACCTGCAGGCGACCGGCCAGACCCCCGAGGCGCTCCAGGAGAGCGCCAGGGCCGAGGCGGAGCTTGCGGTCAAGCGTGAGCTCGTGCTCGAGGCAGCCGCCGCGGAGCTCGGGGTCGAGGTGACGGACGGAGAGATCGAGGAGCTGATCCGATCCGAGGCGACCGAGGCAGGCGAGGACGCCGAGCAGGCGATCGCGGTGATGCGCGAGCGCGGGGCCTTCGAGCAGGTTCGTGGTGACCTGCAGCTTCGCAAGGCGCTCGACCAGATCGTCGCCCGCGTCGGTCGCATCCCGATGGAGCTCGCGAAGGCACGAGAGAAACTGTGGACGCCCGAGAAGGAGAAGGGCGGTTCCGGCATGAAGATATGGACGCCAGGAAGCGAGGAGCAGCCATGACCCGGGAGATCCGACGATGAGCCCGTTGATTCCGATGGTGATCGAGCAGACGTCGCGCGGCGAGCGCGCGTTCGACATCTACTCGCGTCTACTGAACGAGCGGATCGTGTTCCTCGGCACTCCGGTCGACGACCAGATCGCGAACCTGATCGTCGCCCAGCTCCTGCACCTCGAGTCCGAGGATCCCGACAAGGACATCTCGCTGTACATCAACTCGCCGGGAGGGTCGGTGTACGCCGGCCTTGCGATCTACGACACGATGCAGTTCATCAAGTGCGACGTGCAGACGATCTGCGTCGGTATCGCGATGTCGATGGGAGCGCTGCTGCTGGCCGGCGGGGCGAAGGGCAAGCGCATGGCGCTGCCGAACGCGAAGATCCTCATCCACCAGGTCTCCGGAGGCTTCCAGGGCCAGGGGACGGACATCGAGATCCAGGCCCGGGAGGTGATCAACCTCAAGCGCCGGCTCGAGGAGATCCACGCCGAGCACACCGGGCAGCCGATGGAGAGGGTCTCCAAGGACATGGAGCGCGACTACTTCATGAGCTCGGAGGAGGCCAGGGAATACGGGATCATCGACACGGTGATCGCCCACCGTTAGAGGGATATTGCTGGCAGGTTTCGCCGATTCGAGGTAAACAGGAGCTGTGGGCCGGGTGAGGGCAGGCACGATCGGCTTCGGACAGGGTCGACTGAAGCGCAGCCGCCGGCTGACGACGACCTAGGGGGGAAGATGGCGCGAGCGAGCGACGGCAACGAGCAGCTGCTCTGCAGCTTCTGCGGCAAGAGCCAGCGCCAGGTCAAGAAGCTGATCGCGGGCCCGGGCGTCTACATCTGCGACGAGTGCATCGATCTCTGCAACGAGATCATCGACGAGGAGCTGACCGCTCCGTCCCAGCTCGACCTCGACAACCTGCCGCGCCCGCGCGAGATCTACTCCGTTCTGAACGACTACGTCGTCGGTCAGGAGGAGGCGAAGCGCGCCCTCTCCGTCGCCGTCTACAACCACTACAAGCGCGTTCGGATGGCTGCCGACGATACGGAGGTCGAGCTCCAGAAGTCGAACATCCTCCTGCTCGGGCCGACGGGCTGCGGCAAGACCCTGCTCGCCCAGACGCTCGCGCGGATCCTCAATGTCCCGTTCGCGATCGCGGACGCGACCGCGCTCACCGAGGCAGGCTACGTCGGCGAGGACGTCGAGAACATCCTGCTCAAGCTGATCCAGGCGGCCGACTTCGACGTGAAGAAGGCAGAGACCGGGATCATCTACATCGACGAGGTCGACAAGATCGCGCGAAAGGCCGACAACCCGTCGATCACGCGTGACGTGTCGGGGGAGGGCGTGCAGCAGGCGCTGCTGAAGATCCTCGAGGGCACGGTCGCGTCGGTGCCGCCGCAGGGCGGTCGCAAGCACCCCCACCAGGAGTTCCTGTCGATCGACACGACGAACATCCTGTTCATCTGCGGCGGCGCGTTCGCCGGGCTCGAGAAGATCATCTCCCGCCGGACCGGCAAGAACCAGGTCGGGTTCGGGGCCGACATCAAGTCCAAGCGGTCGCTCGAGGAGGCGGAGCTGCTCTCGCAGGTGATGCCCGAGGACCTGCTCTCGTACGGGCTGATCCCCGAGTTCATCGGCCGGCTCCCCGTCGTCAGCGCGGTGCACCAGCTGACCCGCGAGGATCTCGTGAAGATCCTGCTCGAGCCGAAGAATGCGCTCGTGAAGCAGTACCAGCGCTTCTTCAACTACGACGGCATCGAGCTCGTCTTCACCGACGACGCCCTGTGGTCGATCTCCGATCGCGCCCTCGAGCGTGAGACCGGGGCGCGCGGACTGCGGTCGATCATCGAGCACGCGCTGCTCGACGTGATGTTCGAGCTCCCGTCGCGCAAGGACGTCTCGAAGTGCGTGATCACGAAGGAGACGATCCAGCGTCACCTGAAGCCGACGCTCGTGACGAGCGGCGGGATGTCGCTCGATCTCGACGAGCTCGCCGAGGAATCCGCCTGACGCAGGGCGAGCCGGGCGGGATGAGATCCCGCCCCTACCTGGAACCGGGGTTCTGCCAACGGTCGTGGGGACCGGATCTTGCCCCGACCGGGAGCGGCCTGCCGCCGGCGGTCGTGGGGACCGGATCTCATCCGGTCCGCGCGGTGGCCGCACCCTCGGCATCAGGGGCTGCGGGCCCGCTCCCTAGAATGACCGCGATGGAAAGCCTCTACCGTCCCGAGCTCGTCGAGGAGCGCTGGCAAGAGACCTGGGAGCGCGAAGGGCTCTTTGAGGCGAAGCCGGACCCCGAACGGCCGAGCTACGCGATCGCCCTCCCGCCGCCGAACGTCACCGGTGCGCTTCACATGGGGCATGCACTGAACGGGACGATCCAGGACGTGCTCGTGCGCTGGCACCGGATGCGCGGGCTCAACGTCCTCTGGCAGCCGGGGTACGACCACGCGGGCATCGCGACGCAGAACGTCGTCGAGAAGGCGCTGGCGCGGGAGGGGCAGACGCGGCACGATCTCGGACGCGAGCAGTTCGTCGAGCGTGTCTGGCAGTGGCTGCACGAGTACGGCGGCATCATCATGGGCCAGTTCCGCCGGCTCGGCGCCTCGCTCGACTACGGGCGCGAGCGGTTCACGATGGACGACGGCTACGTGCGGGCGGTTCTGCGCTTCTTCGTCCACCTGCACGAGCGTGGCTGGATCTACCGCGACAACCGGATGGTCAACTGGTGCCCGCGCTGTGCGACCGCGATCTCGGACCTCGAGGTCGTGCACGAGGACGAGGACGACATGCTCACCTACGTCCGGTACCCGCTCGCGGACGGAGCGGGGCACGTGACGGTCGCCACCGTCCGCCCGGCGACGATCCTCGCGGATGTCGCGGTCGCCGTCCACCCGGACGACGAGCGGTACCGCGGGCTGCTCGGGCGCGAGGTGATCGTGCCGGTGGTCGAGCGTCGCGTCCCGGTCATCGGAGACGAGCGGGTCGAGCCCGAGTTCGGAACCGGGGCGCTCAAGATCACTCCCGGCCACGACCCGGTCGACTTCGAGATCGGCCGCGAGCACGGCCTCCCGGAGCCGATGGTGATCGGCCTCGACGGGCGGATGAGCGACGAGGTTCCCGACTTCGCGGGGCTCGGCCAGGAGGAGGCGGCCGAGCGCGTTCTCGCCTGGCTACGAGATCACGACCAGCTCGAGCGCCGCGAGCGCTACCGGCACGCGGTCGGGCACTGCGAGCGCTGCGGGACGCGGGTCGAGCCGCTGATCTCACTCCAGTGGTTCTGCGACATGACCGAGCTCGCGGCCCCCGCGATCGAAGCGTACCGCGACGGGCGCGTACGCTTCCACCCTCCTCAGCAGGGGCAGGTCTACCTGAGCTGGATGGAGGCGATCCGGCCCTGGTGCGTCTCGCGTCAGCTCTGGTGGGGGCACCGGATCCCCGTCTGGTACTGCGACTGCGGCGAGACGATCGTCGCCGAGACGGCGCCGGCACGCTGCGGGGCGTGTGGGAGCGAGGCGCTGAGGCAGGACGACGACGTCCTCGACACGTGGTTCTCGTCGGCGCTGTGGCCGTTCGCCACGCTCGGCTGGCCCGACGACACGCCCGACCTGCGGAGCTTCTATCCCGGCGATGTGAACTCGACCGCGCGGGAGATCATCTTCCTCTGGGTGGCCCGCATGATCATGTCCGGGCTGGAGCTCGTGGGCGAGGTCCCGTTCCGCGACGTGATCATCCATTCGACCGTCCTCGCACCCGATGGGCGTCGGATGTCGAAGAGCCTCGGCAACGGGATCGACCCGCTCGACGTGATCGCCCGCTACGGGGCCGACGCGACCCGCTACGGGCTCTGCAAGATGTCCTCGACCCAGGACGTCCGCTTCTCCTACGGCGCGATCGAGGAGGGACGGCGGCTCGCGAACAAGCTGTGGAACGTGAGCCGTCTCATGCTCGGCGCGGCCGGCGGCATCGAGCCCGGGCGGCATCCGCGTGACCCGATCGAGCAGTGGGTGCTGGCGCGAATCGACGCCGTCCGGGCGGAGGCGGAGGAGCGGCTCGCGGCGTTCGACCTCGCCGCGGTCGCGGACAGCCTCTACCATCTCACGTTCGACGACTTCTGCGACTGGTACGCAGAGGCCGTCAAGGGCCGTCTTCACGAGCGCGATCCCGACGCAGTCGCGACGGCCCTCTACGCCCTCGATCGCCTGCTCCGGCTGCTCCATCCCGTGATGCCGCACGTGACCGAGGAGATCTGGTCGAGCCTGCCGGGTCGGACGGAGCGGCTGATCGTTGCGCCGTGGCCGCTCGCGGACGGGTCGCAGGAGCCCGCGGACGTCTCGATGGAGCTCGTGAAGGACGCCGCTGCGACGTTTCGCCGTAGCGGCGTGCGGCTCCGGCTCGGAGCCGAGGAGACGCGGATCTTCGAGGCGGTCGTCAGGCCGGAGCGGCTGAAGGTGAACGGGAACGAGGAGGCCGAACGGGCCCGCCTGCGGAGGGAGATCGCCAGGGCCGAGGGAATGCTCTCGAACGAGAGGTTCACCCAGCGCGCTCCCGCCGAGGTGGTCGACGCGGAGCGGGAGAAGCTGGCCCGCTACCGTCGCGAGCTCGACGCGCTCTGACCGCCCGGCCCGCCTCTACCCTGTAGGCGCCGAGCCCCGGCCCGTGACGATGAACGCCGTTGCCTGGATCGAGTCGCTGTCGCCGTGGCCGGACGACGGCTTCGGGACCGGCCGGATGGAGGCGCTCCTGGCCGATCTCGGCGATCCCCAGCTCGCCTATCCCTCCATCCACGTCGTCGGCACGAACGGGAAGACGACGACGACGCGGACGATCGAGGCGATCCTCCTGGCCGAGGAACGCCAGGTGGGCGCATTCGTGTCGCCGCACGTGCTCGCCTGGTCGGAGCGAATCACGGTTGGCGGTGTCGAGGCGGACTTCGAGGCTGCGGTCGCGAGGGTCAGGCCTGCTGCCGAGCGCTGCCGTGCGACGCAGTTCGAGGCCTTGACGGCTGCTGCCCTCGTGACGTTCGCGGATACCGGGGTCGACGTCGCCGCCGTCGAGGCGGGGCTCGGCGGGCGGCACGACGCCACGAACGTGCTGCGCTCCCCCGTGCAGGTGCTGACCAACGTCGCGCTCGAGCACACCGACGTTCTCGGGGAGACGCGTGAGCTGATCGCGGCCGAGAAGCTCGCGGTCGTCCAGGCGGGCGCGACCGTCGTGCTCGGTGAGCCGGAATGGGAGCCGCTCGCACGGGCCTGCGGCGCGGGCCGCGTGGTCGTCGAGACCGGTGGGAATGCCGCCCTCGCGGCCGCCGCCTGCTCGGTGTTCCTCGGTCGGAGAGTCGACGGTGTCGAGGTCTCGGTTCCCGGGCGCCTCGAGCGTGTCGGCGACGAGATCTGGGACGGAGCCCACACGCCGGAGGCCGTCCGGTACGCCGTTTCGCGGCTGCCGCCGATCGGAGTCGTGGTCGCGTCGATGCTCCGGGACAAGGACGTGGAGGGGATGCTCGCGATTCTCGCCGGGATCTCGCCGCGGTTCGTCGCGACGCAGTCGTCGAACGCCAGGGTGTTGACGGCAGCCGAGCTGGCCGTCCGGGCGAGGCCCGTCTTCGGGCGGGTCGAGGCGGTCACGGATCCGGTCGAGGCGCTCGAGCGCGCCCACGAGCTCGCCGAGCCGGTGCTCGTGACGGGCTCGCTCTACCTGCTCGCCGATCTGGCGGCCGTCCGGCCCCGGCGCGTACCATGATCAGGGCACGGGACAGGATCGGCGTCTTCGCCTTCGTGATTCTCGTCGTCTGCGCGGTGCTCGCAATCGCGTTCGGCGTCGGCTATCTCGTCGGCAAGCTGCTGCTCTAGAGGAAATCCACGACGCTTCGGGAACGGGACGGAGATGCTGCTCGCAGGTGCCACGACCGACCCAGTCACGACCGGGACGAACGACGACATCTTCGCCGGCGTCCGTGATTTCTTCGAGTCAGACACGTGGCTCGTCGTCCGCAATGTCGGGATCTTCTTCGGGGTCGCGTTCTGGCTCGCGTCCGCGTACTGGGTCTACAAGGACGCCCGCCGCCGGATCGAGGACCCGTGGCTGATCGCGGTCGCCGTCGCGCTCGGGATCTTCCCGCCGTTCCTCGGCCCGATCATCTACATGTTCTTCCGCCCGCCCGAGTACCTCGACGACATCCGTGAGCGTGAGCTCGAGATCCGGGCCATGGAGGAGGCAGTGGGGATCGACGAGCGCTGCCCCGTGTGCCGGGCGAAGGTCGAGTCGGGCTATCTCTGCTGCCCGGTCTGCACGACGCGGCTGCGCCTCTCGTGCCGCCACTGCCGCCAGCCGCTCGAGCCGCTGTGGCAGATGTGCCCGTACTGCGAGACGCCCGTCGAACAGCCGCGTGCGGTCGGCAACGCCTGACCGCCGCAGGCGAAGCGGCGCTTCCCTCAGGATGGAGGAGCCGCTCCGGTCCCGGCGTGCGAACGAAAGGAGCCATCGGTGGTGGAACGCACCCTCGTCCTGATCAAGCCCGACGCCGTGCAGCGGAAGCTGGCGGGGCGGATCCTCGACCGTTTCGAGCAGCGTGGCCTCACGATCTGTGCGGCCAGGCTCCTGACGGTCGACGTCGCGCTCGCCGAGCAGCACTATGCCGAGCACCGCGAGAAGCCGTTCTTCGGCGAGCTCGTCGCGTTCATCACCTCCTCGCCGACGATCGCGCTCGCGCTCGAGGGCGAAGGAGCGATCGCGACCGTGCGCGCCTCGATGGGCGCGACGAACCCGGCGAACGCGGCGCCCGGCACGATCCGCGGCGACTTCGCGCTCTCGATGCCGGACAACCTCGTGCACGGCTCGGACTCGCCCGAGTCCGCGGCGCGCGAGCTCGCGCTCTGGTTCTCGGCGTCGGAGCTCGCCTAGCGCGGTATGGCCGGGCACGAGCCGGAGCTGACCGAGCACGCCGTCGCGAACCGCGCCGCCTGGGATGCGGCGGCGAAGGACTACGTCGCGCCCGGCGAGGAGAGCTGGGCGAGCGACGATCCGACATGGGGCATCTGGAGGATCCCGGAGCGGGAGGTCGGGATCCTGCCGGACGTGAACGGCCTGGATGTGATCGAGCTCGGCTGCGGGACCGCGTACTGGTCGGCGTGGCTCGCGCGCCGCGGGGCCCGGGTGGTCGGCATCGACAACTCCGAGCGCCAGCTCGAGACGGCCCGGCGGCTTCAGCGCGAGCACGCGCTCGAGTTTCCCCTCGTCCACGGCACTGCCGAGGCGGCGCCGTTTCCCGCCGCGAGCTTCGATCTTGCGCTCTCCGAGTACGGCGCGAGTCTCTGGTGCGATCCGGAGCTCTGGATCGCCGAGGCCGCCCGGCTGCTCCGGCCCGGCGGCCGCCTGCTGTTCCTGACCAACTCGCCGCTGCTCGTCCTCTGCTCGCCCGACCAGGGCCCGGCGGTCGCCGGGCTCGTGCGCGACCAGTTCGGCATGAGGCGCTTCGAGTGGCCCGGTGAGGACGGGATCGAGTTCCACCTCCCGCACGGGGAGATGATCGCAGTGCTCTCGCGGAACGGGCTCGTCGTCGAGCAGCTGTGCGAGCTGCAGGCTCCGGAGGGCGGTGCTGCGGGCCAGTGGGACTTCGTCACGCTGGACTGGGCCCGCCGCTGGCCGTCCGAGGAGATCTGGCGAGCGGTCAAGGCCGCGTGAGTCTGCCGCTGCTTCTTGCCTCCACCTCCCCGCAGCGACGGGCGATCCTCGCCCAGCTCGGGATCCCGTTCGAGGTCGTCGAGCCGTGCTACGAGGAGCACGACCCCCCGGGCCTGTCGCCTGTGCACGCGGTGCGGGAGCACGCCGAGGGCAAGGCGCGATCGGTGGGCGCCGCGGAGGGGCGGACGGTCCTCGGTGTGGACACCGTGGTGGTCGTCGACGGTATCGCCCACGGAAAGCCCGCAGACCGGTCGGCCGCGCACACGACGCTCACGCTGCTCTCCGGGCGCGGGCACGAGGTCGTCTCCGGCCTCTGCCTGCTCGGGCCGGGGTTCGCCGCCGTCGAGCATGCGGTGACGTCGGTGTGGTTTCGCCCGCTTCCGCCTGCCGAGCTCGAGCTGTACCTCGACACGGGGGAGTGGGAGGGCCGGGCCGGCGCCTATGCGATCCAGGGCCGCGGCGCGGCGCTCGTCGAGCGGATCGAGGGCGACTACCTGAACGTCGTCGGGCTGCCCGCGGCGCTGCTCGTCCGCCTGCTCGCGCGAGATCTGCCAGGGAGCTACGGCTTCGGGGAATGATTCCGCCCGGTCGGGAAGAACACCACGTGTCTACACTTGGTGAGCGACAGGAGCCAGCGAGGTCCGGGAGCCCGTGAGCGTCTTCAACTTCCTCGGTGGCCTGAGCGGCCGCGACATGGCGGTCGACCTCGGGACTGCCAACACGCTCGTCTACGTCCGGGGCCGTGGGATCGTTCTCTCCGAGCCGTCGGTCGTGGCGATCGACCAGCGATCGGGTGAGGTCCACGCGGTCGGGATCGAGGCCAAGCGGATGCTCGGCCGCACCCCGGGGACGATCACCGCGATCCGGCCGCTCAAGGACGGCGTCATCGCCGACTTCGACGTGACCGAGCAGATGCTCCGGCACTTCATCCACAAGGCGAACGGCAACCGGTTCGCCCATCCGCGCGTGATCGTGTGCGTTCCGAGCGGCGTCACCGGCGTCGAGAAGCGCGCGGTCGAGGAGGCGACGTTGTCCGCGGGCGCCCGTCAGGCCTACCTGATCGAGGAGCCGATGGCCGCTGCGATCGGGGCGGGGCTGCCGGTCTCCGACCCGACCGGGAACATGATCGTCGACATCGGCGGCGGGACGACCGAGGTGGCGGTGATCTCGCTCGGCGGTATCGTCGTCTCGCAGTCGATCCGGGTCGGCGGTGACGAGATGGACGAGGCGATCGGCAATCACCTGCGCAAGGAGTACAAGCTCCTGATCGGCCAGCAGACGGCCGAGGAGGTCAAGCTGGAGATCGGCTCGGCCTGGCCGCTGCGCGAGGAGCTCCAGGCCGAGGTGCGGGGCCGCGACATGCTCTCGGGCCTGCCGAAGACGGTCGTGCTCGGATCTGAGGACGTCCGCCGCGCGCTCGACGAGCCGGTGACCCAGATCATCGACGCGATCCGCGGCACGCTCGACAAGACCCCGCCGGAGCTCGCGGCCGACATCATGGACAGGGGCATCGTGCTCGCGGGCGGGGGCGCGCTCCTGCAGGGCCTCGACGAGCGGCTTCGTCACGAGACGCACATGCCGGTGCACGTCGCCGAGTCACCGCTCACGTGCGTCGCCGTCGGCTCGGGGCGCAGCCTCGAGGAGTTCGAGGCGATCCACCGTTCGGCCCGGGCCCGCTCGCGCAACGGCCGCAGGCGCTGAGCAAGGCCCGCCTTTGGCGGGCCGCGCAGCGGCCGCGCCGGAGGCGCCGGGCCGCAGGCTCGCGGGCGGAGCCCACGGTCAGCGGCTGACGGCCCGGCTCGGCCGGGCCGGACCGCTGTCGCGGGCCCGGAGGGCGCCGGCTAGCGGCTGACGGCCCGGCTCGGCCGGGCCGGCCACGATTCGCGGGCCCGGAGGGCCGCACGGTCTAGCGGCTGACGGCCCGGCTCGGCCGGGCCGGCCCGCTGATCGCGGGCCCGCAGGGCCCGCACGGAAGCCCGTGACCGCCGGGCTTCGCCCGGCTCCTGCGCCGGTCGCGGCCGGCCGAGCCGGCCGCTCTGCGGCGGACGCGGTGTGAACGCGGCCCGTTGCGGGGCCGCTCCCCGCAGCCTTTGCTGCGCCGAAGCGCCGGGATCGATGCCTACAATCTCTGTTCCGTGCCACGTCAACGAACCGCACGGCTGCCCCGGCTGAGCACGACTGCCGGCTCTCCCCCGCGAGCGCGAAGCGTGATGGCTCGGCGGCTCGTCGTCGCCGTGCTCGTCCTCGTCTCGCTCGCGCTGTTGACCGTGTACCTGCGGGAGGACGAGGAGGGAGGGCTCCACGCGGCGCAGCGCCTCGGGCTCGCGATCGTCCATCCGCTCGAGGTCGTCGGCGAGCGGGTCGCGCGGCCGTTCCAGGATGCGTACGGGTACGTGTCCGACCTCGTCTCGGACAAGGCCGACCGCGACCGGCTCGAGCTCCGCGTCCAGGAGCTCGAGACCCGGGCCGTTCAGGCAGAGGCGGCTCTCGCCGAGAACGAGCGTCTCCGAAAGCTCGTCGGTCTCGTCGAGGGGCCGCAGTTCGCGGACTACGACCGGATCGTGACCCGGATCCTCGTGCAGCCGCCGGGCCCCTTCCAGCAGAAGCTCGTGGTAGCCGCCGGATCGGACGCAGGGGTAGCGCTGAACGCACCCGTGATCACGGCGGACGGCGACCTCGTGGGCCTCGTCACGAACGTCACGCCGAGCAGCGCCCAGGTGACGCTCCTCACCGACCAGTCCCTCAGCGTCTCCGCCGTCGTGCTCGGCACGGGCGCCCGCGGGGTCGTGTCGGCGACCCAGAACGGCTCGGCGCTCGTGCTCGATCGCGTCGCCAAGGACGAGGTCGTGAACGAGGGGAGCACGGTCGCGACCGCCGGCTGGCAGGTGGGCGAGCTCTCGTCCCTCTACCCGCCGTGGATCCGCATCGGCACGGTGACGAGCGTCGGCCAGCGCGACATCGATCTGTTCAAGCAGATCCAGGTCGAGCCGGCGGCAGACCTGGACGAGCTCTCCGAGGTGGTGATCCTCGTCGCGCGATGATCCTCGACGCCGCCAAGGCAGCCGTCGTCGTCACCGTCGCGGCCCTCCTGCAGGTCGTGCTCGTGAATGCGTTCGAGCTCCTCGAGGGCCGTGCCGACGTGCTCCTGCTCGTGCTCGTGTCCATCGCCTTGCTGCGCGGGCCGATCTACGGGGCGGCGTGCGGCTTCTGGGCGGGGCTGCTCGTCGACGTCTCGACGCTCGGCACGCTCGGGCTGACGTCGCTCCTGCTCACCGGGGCCGGGTACCTGGCGGGCCGGGTCGGCGACGCCACGTCGAACCACGAGCACCAGAAGACGCGAATCCTGATCACGGTCGTTCTCGTCACGGTCGCCGTGCAGCTGGCGTCGGCCGTCGTCCACCTGCTGCTCGGCGAGTCGGTCTCGGTGGGAACGGTCCTCGGGCGCGTCCTCGTACCCACGCTGATCCTGAACGCGGCGCTTGCGATCCCCGCCTACGTCGCGGCGAGGAAGCTCCTTCCGCCGCCACCTCGGCGTGAGCGCATCAAGGAGGTGGCCGTTGTCTAGCGGCGCCTTCCTGCCGCCCGATCCGCGCGTCGAGGAGCCCTACAGGCTCACGCCGCGGACGGCGATCCGCCTCGCGATCCTCGGCGTCGTGGCCGTCGTCCTCTTCGGTGTCCTGTTCTTTCGCCTCTGGGCACTCCAGGTGATCTCGGGCGAGGAGTACCTCGAGAGCGCCCGCGACAACCAGGTCAGGACATTCCGGATCCAGGCTCCGCGCGGTCCGATCCTCGACCGCAGCGGCCGTCCGCTCGTAACGAACGTTCCGGGCACGGTGGTACAGCTCTGGCCTGCCTACGTTCCCGAGGGTCAGCTCGAGAGCGTCGTGACGAAGCTCTCCGCGCTCCTCGAGGTCCCGCGTGGTCAGCTCCTGAAGGCGGCGCGGGCACGGCTCGAGGATCCGCTCACGCCGCTCGTCGTGAAGACGGACGTGCGCGATCCGAAGGCCGACTACCTGTCCGAGCACAGCTCGGAGTTTCCCGGCGTGAAGCTCGAGCACACCCAGCTTCGACACTACGAGGACGACTCGCTCGCCGCGCAGCTGCTCGGGTACGTCGGCGAGGTGACGAAGGAGCAGCTCGAGCAGCTCGGGCCCGGCTACCGTGGCGGCGACCGGATCGGCCAGACGGGGATCGAGCAGGCCTACGACAAGCTGCTTCGCGGCGAGCCCGGAACGGGACAGGTGACCGTGGATGCCGGGGGCAACTTCACGAGCACCCCGCAGCCGAACCGACTCCCGAAGGCCGGCTACGCGGTTCGTCTCACGGTCGACGCGGACCTCCAGCAGGCGGCAGAGGACGCGCTGCGGTACGGGATCGACCTCGCCCGCGGCAACGGGAACTGGGCGGCGTACGGCGGCGCGATCGTGGCGATGGATCCCCGCAACGGCGAGATCATGGCGATGGCGTCGTTCCCGTCCTACGACCCGGGCATCTTCTCGGGCCGCCTCGACGCGAAGAAGTGGGAGATCCTGCAACGGCCCGGCAGCAACTACCCGCTGACGAACCGGGCGACGGGCGGCCTCTACCCACCGGGGTCGATCTTCAAGCCCGTCACGGCGCTCGCCGCGATGGAGCAGGGGATGCTCGACCCGTACGAGCAGATCCAGTGCGAGCCCGAACGGGTCATCGACGGACAGCGGTTCCGCAACTGGGACCCGTACGTCGACGAGCCGATGAGCCTGTCGGTCGCCATGGCCAGGTCCTGCGACACGTACTTCTACGAGCTCGGGCTTCGCTTCTACCGGGCCAAGGGCAGCCCGCTCCAGGACTGGGCGAAGCAGATGGGCTTCGGCGGGACGACGGGTGTCGATATCCCCGACAGCGAGGGCCTCGTCCCGACGCCGGCGTGGCGCAAGCGGCGGTACTCGAGCGAGATCGACCGGCTCTGGAAGTCCGGCAACTCGGTGCAGCTGGCGATCGGCCAGGGCGAGCTCCAGGTCACCCCGCTCCAGATGGCGCGCTTCTACGCGCTGATCGCAAACGGCGGCAAGCTCGTCCAGCCCCATCTCGTCAAGTACATCGAGCAGCCGCGCAGCTCGAGCGAGCAGAGGCCCGTGATCCTGCGAACGTTCGGCGGGAAGCCGCCCCGGGACATCGGGCTCCACCCCGAGAACGTCGCATTGATCCAGTCCTCCCTCTGGGACGTGACGCACAAGAGCTACGGCACCTCCTTCACGGTCTTCTCCGGCTATCCGGTCCAGATCGCCGGGAAGACGGGCACGGCCGAGCAGTACCGGCAGTTCCCGCGCGGCTATCCCGGATACGAGGGTGGGATCTACAACAACCTGCAGGACCAGTCGTGGTGGTGTGGCTACGGGCCGACCGACGGGAATCCGCTCTACAAGGATCGGCCGCTCGTCGTCTGCGCGGTGATCGAGAACGGTGGGCACGGCGGCGAGGTCGCCGCTCCCGTCGCGCTCAAGGTGTTCGAGGAGTGGTGGGGCGTGCCGTCGCCGCCGTTCGAGCTGCGTGAGTCCGACTGATGGCGACGCAGCCCCACATCTATCGTCTGACCGCACCCGAGGAGCGCCGGCGGATCGGAGCGAGCGCCGGCGACGTCCTGCGTAACCTCGACTACCTGCTGCTCGCGGCCGTCGCGGGGCTCGCGGCGTACGGCCTCTGGATCGTGCGCACGGTCACCGTCGACGACATCACCGGAGACCCGGGCTACTTCGTTCGCAGGCAGGGGATCTACCTCGCCGCCGGCGCGCTCGCGTTTGCGCTGATGGCGTGGATCGATCCGGAGCGGCTCCGCCAGCTCCGGCACGTGCTCTTCGCCGGCGCCATCGCCCTGATGGTGCTCGTGCTCGCGATCGGCTCGGACGTGCGCGGCTCCAAGCGCTGGATCGACCTGTCCTTCTTCCAGCTCCAGGCGTCGGAGCTCGGGAAGATTGCGCTGATCGTGTTCATCGCCGGCTTCCTCGCGTCGAGGGCCAACGACCTCGAGTCGGTCTGGACGGTGCTCGCCGCCGTCGGCATCGCGCTCGGACCTGCGCTGCTCGTCTTTCTCGAGCCCGACTTCGGCTCGGCGATCGTCTACGGCTTCGCGCTCATCGGGGCGCTGTTCTTCGCCGGCGTCCGCTGGCAGCATCTCGCGGCGCTCGCCACCGTCGGCGTCGTCCTCGCGCTGGCCGTCGTCTGGATCCTGCCCTCGCTGGGGGTCGACGTCCTGAAGCCGTACCAGGTGGACAGGCTCGTCGGCTTCGTCGACCCCGACTCCGACCCGAGCGGAACGACGTGGAACGTCAACCAGGCGATCACGGCCGTCGGCGCGGGTGGGCTCGACGGACGGGGCGTGGTCGGGGCTACCCAGACGCGGCTCGACTACCTGCCCGAGCACCACACCGATTTCGTGTTCGCGTCGCTGGCCGAGCAGCGGGGCTTCCTCGGCGCCGCGATCCTGCTGCTCCTGTACGCGATCGTGATCTGGAGGGGGATGCGGATCGTGGCCGGCGCGACCTCGCTGTTCCAGGCGACCCTGGCGGGCTCGATCGTGGCGACGTTGCTGTTCCAGGTCTTCCTCAACGTCGGGATGAACATCGGCATCGCACCGATCACCGGCATCACGCTGCCGTTCGTCAGCTACGGCGGGAGCTCGCTGATCGTGTCGCTCGCGATGGTGGGGATCCTCGAGGCCGTCCACGTGCGCGGCCGGATCGGGGCTCGCCGGTGACGCTCGCCGGGAGCCCTCTGACCGGCGTGGCGACCGCCGTGCCCGGCGTGCTCTCGGAGCTCCGCCGCGAGTCGGCGGCCGTGCGGCCGCTCGTCCTCTCCGGGGCGCCGTCCCTGACCGCCGAGCTGCGGTCGGCGTTGAGCGAGGGCGGCGATCCGGACCTCGTGGGCAGCGTGGGGATCCTCGACCTCGACCGTCCGGAGGTGCGCGACGGCGCCGCCGTCGTCTACCTCGTCCACCAGGCGGCGACGCCCGGCGACGAGCACGCGCTGCGGAGGGCGGATCGGAGCGGGATTCCGCTGCTGTGCGTGATCGTCGGGGGGAGCGAGAGGGACGTCCCGATTCTGCCGTACGTCCTCGCAACCGACGTGATTCGCACGAACGAGCTCGACCGGCCCGCGATCGACGCGATCGCGCGGCGTCTCGCGGTACGGGCGCCCGAGCACGCCTGGGCGATCGCGGGCCGGCTCCCGGCCCTTCGCCGTGGCGTCATGGAGCAGCTCGTGAGCCGGGCGGCGCGCCGGAACGCGATCCTCTCGGCGTCGTCGTTCGCTCCCGGACCGGACTTCCCGGCCCTCACGCTCGGCCAGCTGCGCCTCGCGCTTCGCCTGATGGCAGCCCGTGGCATGAAGACGGAGGGACCGGCGCTCGTCGCGGGGCTCGCCGGCGCGCTCGCGGCCGGCCTCGCCGGCCGGACGCTCGCGCGCAGGCTGCGGCACAGGCTTCCGATCCCCACCCCGCTGATCCAGGCCGCGGTCGCCTACGCGGGCACCCGGGCGGTGGCCGAGGCCGTGCAACGTCTACCGGAGCAACGCGCGACTCCCGGGGCGGCTCCCGCCGGGACGGCCGGAGGATCCGCCCCATCGACTACGCTCTAGATGACGCCGAGAGCACCGGCCCGGGTCGGGTGAGCGGGATCTCGGAGACCATCGGTCATGACAACCCCAGTCGCCATCGCAGCAGGGAAGGCCACGCTTTGCAGAGGCTTTTGCCTTCCCGTGCGCGGCACGGTAGGAGGATTACGTGCGTTCATGGTTCCGCCGCAAGGCGAGCTCCGGGGACGAGGCGCCCGAGTCGGCAGCCGCCCCGCCCGTAGAGGAAACGACGACGGAGGCTCCGCCGCCCGCGGCGCCTGAGGAAGCTCCGAAGGCGCCGCGCCGAACGACGACGCGGAGCCGAAAGCCCAGGCAGGAGAAGGATGCCGCAGCCGCCGGGGCGCCGGCGGAGCCGGCCGCAGCCGAGGCACCACCGGCGAAGCCTGCTCCGAAGAAGCGTGAGCGCCGCCGGCGGGCGGAGACTCCCCGCCGCTCCACGCTGCCGCCCGTCCGCAAGGAGCTGCTCGTCTCGATCGACGTCGGAGAGCAGCGGGTCGCCGTGCTCGAGGACGGTCAGCCGGTCGAGGTCTACCTCGAGCGTCCGGGGCGCCGTTCGATCGCCGGCAACATCTACAAGGGCGTCGTCGACAGCGTGCTGCCCGGGATGGAGGCGTCCTTCATCGAGATCGGCCTCGAGAAGAACGGGTTCCTGTACGTGGACGAGATCGTGGCGCCGGAGCTCGAGGGGAAGCGGCACGGCCGCCGGATCCAGGACCTGATCGCCCGTGGGCAGGAGCTGCTCGTCCAGGCGGTGAAGGACCCGATGGGCACGAAGGGAGCGCGGTTGACGACCGAGATCTCGCTCCCCGGCAGGTTCATCGTCTACACGCCCTTCGACGACGGCGTCGGCGTCTCCCGCCGCCTCGACGACGACGAGCGCGAGCGCCTGAAGAAGCTCTGCAAGGGGCTCGACCTGCAGGAGGGTGGCATCATCGTGCGCACCGCCGCCGAGGGTGTCTCCGAGGAGGAGCTGACCGGTGATCTCGTGTTCCTGCAGAAGCTCTGGGCCACGATCCAGGCGAGGGCCGAGCGCGCGGAGGCCCCGGCGCTCGTCTACCGCGAGGCGGAGTTGCCGCTTCGCGTCGTCAGGGACATGTTCGTCCGGGACTTCGAGCACCTGACGATCGACGACGAGCGCACGCACGCCCGGATCGTCAGCTACCTGAAGCGCACGTCGCCGTCGCTGGCCGAGAAGGTGGAGCTGTACCGCGACGCGGACCGGCTGATGGAGCGCTACGGCGTGGACGCGGCCGTGCGGTCGACGCTCGATCGGCGGGTCGACCTTCCCTCCGGGGGGTACCTGATCTTCGACTACGCAGAGGCGTTCACCGTCATCGACGTGAACACGGGAAGGTTCGTGGGGGCACGAGGGAGGAGCTCGACGGCGCGGCTCGAGGACACGATCACGAAGAACAACCTCGAGGCGACGAAGGAGATCGTCCGCCAGCTCCGCCTGCGTGACATCGGAGGGATCATCGTCATCGACTTCATCGACATGGCCAACCCGAAGAACCGGCACGAGGTCGAGGAGGCGCTGAAGCGGGAGCTCGAGCGCGATCGGACGAAGACCTACGTCGTCGAGATCTCGCCGCTCGGCCTCGTCGAGATGACGCGGCAGAACGTCACCGACGGCCCCCGCGAGATCCTCACGTGCCGCTGCCCGGCGTGCGACGGCAACGGCATCGTCGTCTCCGACGAGACCCACGCGGTCGATGCCGAGCGCACCCTCCGCAGGCTCGCCGGGGAGTCGAGCGCCGAGGCGCTCGTGGTCGAGGTCTCGGCGGTCGTGGCCGGGATCCTGATCGGGCCGGCAGGCTCGCGGCTCGCAGAGCTCGAGCGCGAGACGGGTCGGACGCTCGCGTTCGAGACCCGCGACGACGTGGCGCCCGGCCACGTGGCGGTGATCGCCGAGGGCACCGTCGAGGAGATCGTGCCCGCGACGCTGCCGGTGATGGAGGGTCAGGAGATCCGCCTGCTGCTCGAGGAGGCGAACCTCCGGCAGCCGGACGATGCGATCGCCCGCCTCGACGGGTACGTCGTCAGCGTCTCTGGCGCCGCGAAGAAGGTGGGGAAGCGGGCGACCGTCCGGATCGAGCGCGTGACGCGGACGGCGGCCTACGGGGCCCTCGTCGACGCAAAGGCCGTTGCGGTCGAGGCCCCGGTCGAGGCCGGGGCGCTCGCCGAGGCGGACGAGCTGGAGGCTGCGAAGGCAAAGCCGCGCCGAAAGCGTGCGGCGCGACCGAAGCCCGAGGCCGCGGTGGTGGTCGAGCCGGCCGGCGAGGAGGCCGAGGCTCCCCCGGAGCCCGTCGCCGTCGAGGGCGGGGACGCGGACGCCTCGGGGCCCGAGGAGGCGGTGCCGAAGAAGAAGACCCGTCGAGGCTCGCGGGGTGGGCGCGGTCGCAAGAAGCCTGTAGCAGCCGCCGAGGGAGCGGTCGAGGCTGAGGGGGCCGTCGAGACCGAAGCGGAGGCGACCGAGGCGCCGGCATCCGCCGGGGAGCCGGCGGAGCGCGAGGCGGGAGAGCCCGGGGTCGAGGCCGAGGTCCCGGCGCCCAAGCCGCGCACGCGGCGCGGCACGCGCGGCGGGCGGGGTCGCAAGAAGGCGACGACGCCGGCGGCCGCCGAGAACGGGGCCGAGCCGGACGCCGAGGCCGTGGAAGCACCTTCCGAGCCCGCGAACGAGGCCGCGCCGGCGGAGGCCGTGGTCGAGGAGGCCGCGAGCGCCGCAGGGGAAACGCCCAAGCGGCGGACGCGGCGAGGCTCCCGCGGCGGTCAGGGACGCCGTAAGCGTCCTGCCGGCGAGGCGGAGGCCGGCGCCGCGGGCGGGGACGGGGATCAGGACGACGCAGGTGCCGGCGCCACGGAGCAGGTCGCCGATGCTGACGCCCCCGCTCCGCCGAAGGAGGAGAACGGTGTAGCCCCCGCACGCCGGACCCGCCGCGGCACGCGCGGCGGGAGAGGGCGAAAGCGCACGCCGGCGGGCGTTGCAGGCGAGCCCGGAACACAGGAGACGTCCGACGGAGCGCCACCCGGGTCGGGCGACCCGGTCGGGGCCGTGCCTGCCGGAGCGTCGCGCGGAGCCGGGCCGGTCGAGTAGCCGGGGCGAGGCGCCCTGTCGTTGCCGGCGAGGGGTCTCTCGGCTAGAATGCGCGGGTTACGGCGGGCTCCGGCCCGCTCGTCGTCCGTCTGGAGCAGGAATGGGATACGCGATCATCAGCGTCGGTGGCAAGCAGCATCGCGTTCGCGAGGGAGAGTGGCTGCTCGTCGACCGGCTCCCGCTCGAGGCGGGCTCGACCTTCAACCCGGACGTGCTCCTGATCGGGGGTGACGGCGAGACGCTGCTCGGAGACGCGCTCGACGGGAAGACGGTCACGGCCCGGGTCACCGAACACCTGCTCGGGAAGAAGGTCATCGTCGGAAAGCACAAGCAGCGCACCGGCTACCGGCGGCGAAACGGCTTCCGCGCCCGCCTCTCGAAGATCGAGATCGAGTCGATCGGAGCCGCAGCAAAGCCGGCTCGGGCGACGCGGAAGAAGGCCCCGGCCGAGCCGGTCGAGGCGGCTGAGGAGTAGCAATGGCGCACAAGAAGGGACTCGGCTCGTCGCGCAACGGTCGTGACTCGCAGGCGAAGCGACTCGGTGTGAAGGTCTTCGCCGGCCAGGACGTCAAGGCCGGAGCGATCATCGTCCGCCAGCGGGGGACGCGGTTCCGCCCGGGCCCGGGCGCGGCGCTCGGCCGCGACGACACGATCTTCGCGCTCCGCGACGGCACCGTCGCGTTCCGCACGACGGGCGACCGGCGCTTCGTCACCGTCGCCTGACGGTTCGGGCCGCCGGGCCGGTCGTGTTCTCCGACCAAGCGCGCATTCACGTCGAGGCCGGCCGCGGCGGCAACGGCGCGATCAGCTTCCGGCGGGAGAAGTACGTGCCGAGGGGCGGGCCCGACGGCGGCGACGGCGGGAACGGTGGGGATGTCGTCCTCGAAACCGACGCTCACCTGCGCGATCTCTCCTCGTTCCGTGGCCGCGGTCATTTCCGTGCCCAGCGCGGGCGGCACGGCGAGGGGAGCGGGAGGACGGGCGCGAGCGGGCAGCCGATCGTGCTCGGCGTGCCGATCGGGACGCAGGTGCTCGACGACGCCGGGGGCCTGATCGCCGACCTCGCGCACGCCGGCGCGCGCGCGGTGGTCGCGCGGGGTGGCCGCGGCGGCCTCGGGAACCGACGCTTCGCGAGCGCGACCCGGCAGGCGCCGCGGCTCGCCGAGCCGGGCCTGCCCGGCGAGGAGGCGATGATCGAGCTTCGCCTGAAGCTGCTCGCCGATGCGGCGCTGCTCGGCTTTCCCAACGCGGGGAAGTCCTCGCTCATTCGCCGGATCTCGAACGCCACCCCGAAGGTGGCCGACTATCCCTTCACGACGATCGCCCCCGTTCTCGGGACCGTCGAGGCAGCGGACGGGCGGCAGGTGACGGTCGCCGACGTGCCCGGGTTGCTCGAGGGTGCGAGCCAGGGGGTGGGGCTCGGGCACGAGTTCCTCGCACACCTCGAGCGCGCCCGACTCCTGCTCCACGTGCTCGATGTCCACGAGGAGGATCCGGCGGAGCGGTTCCGGACGATCGACGCGGAGCTTGCCGCCTACGGGGCCGGCCTGCCCGACCGGCCCCAGCTCGTCGTGCTCAACAAGGTCGACCTCGTGCCCGAGCGGCCGGCCTTCTCCGTCGAGGATCCGCGGATCGTGGGTGTCGTCGCGACGTCGACCGTGACCGGCGAAGGGATCGAGGACCTGAAGCGGCTGCTCTTCCGGGCGCTCGCCGAAGCGCCTGCGCCGCCCGCACCGGGCCCTGCCGACCAGGAGCTCGCGGACTTCCTCGTGTACCGGCCGAGACCGCCACGCCGGCGCCCCTTCCGGGTGCTCCGGACCGACACCGGCTTTCTCGTCGCCGGTCGTTCGCTCGGATCGGTCCCGCGGGACGAGATCGAGCAGGCGCTCCGCGATGCCGGCGCGCGCTCCGGCGACGAGGTCACGATGGGCGACGAGGTGCTCGAGTACGTGACGACATCCGACGGCCCCCGACCCGACAAGGCGGAAGTGGACGGATGACGGTCGGGCTCCTCGGCGGTGCGTTCGATCCGCCCCACAACGGGCACCTCCTGCTCGCCCGGGAGGCAAGGCGCCATTTCGGGCTTCGGCGCCTCGTCGTGGTCGTGACCGGGTCACCTCCTCACAAGGAGGTCGGAACACCGGCCGAGCTGCGGTTCAGACTCGCCGAGGCGGCGTTTGCCGGTATCGAGGGGGTCGAGCTCTCCCGGGTCGAGCTCGAACGGAATGGACCTTCCTACACACTGGACACGGCCCGCTGGGCGCGGTCGGAGCTCGGCGAGGACGTCGTGTTCGTGATCGGGGCCGACGAGTTCGTCTCGTTCCTCACCTGGCACGAGCCGGAGGCTGTGCTCGCAAGTGTCCGGCTGGGCGTCGCCGCCCGGCCCGGCTACCCGCGCGCCCGGCTCGATGCCGTCCTCGAGCGGCTCACGAGGCCCGAACGCGTCGAGCTGTTCGAGATCTCGGCGCTTTCCGTCTCGTCGACCGAGGTACGCGACCGGGTCGGACGAGGTGAGCCGATCGACGACCTCGTGCCGCCCGCCGTCGCGAGCCTAGTTACCGCGCTCGGCCTCTACCGGACGCCTCCCGACGGCGGACGGGGTTGACCTGCGTCCGTCGAGCGGGCTACGCTGAGCGCGAGCCAACCCCGAGCCGCAGAGGTCACCTGACTCCCCTCGAACTCGCACGCCGCATCGCCCACCTCGCCGAGTCGAAGCTCGCGAGGGACGTCGTGATCCTCGACATGCGGCCGGTGGTCTCCTACACCGACTACCTTGTGGTCTGCACCGGCCAGACGGGCCGCCAGACGAAGGCGATCCACGACGAGGTCCGCGAGACGCTGAAGCGGGAGGAGGGGATCGTTCCGCGTCACGTGGCCGGCGAGCGTGAGTCGTCCTGGATCCTCGTTGACTACCTCGACGTGGTTCTCCACGTGTTCACGCCCGAGGCGCGGGCGTTCTACCGGCTCGAGGAGCTCTGGGCCGACGTGCCGTCGGTGGCCGTCGAGGCCGCGTCGGCCTGACGCGGCGTCTCGGTACGTTCGGCCGGGAGCCGCTGTCAGGGATCGGCTGCGACGAGCGGAGTCTGGTGTGGAGGCCGGACCTGCCTGGCGCGCAGCCAGTGCTGTTCCCGGTGCGTACGCGGTCTCGGGCGGGATGAGATCCCGCCCCTGCACGTGGGCCTCCGGGGCGGTGTGGCCCAGGATCGGTCGCGACGCGCGGGGGTCGCGGGACGCCGCATCAGGGACGGCTCGTCCGTGGCGGTCGCCGGACGGACAGCAGCTCGTCGTCCGATCTGACAACTATCATCATCGAACATGGGTTCGACAATGGATTCGACCGACCACAAGGGCGCGATCGCCGAGTCGGCGATCTTCCACGCGGCCGTCAGGCTCGGCCTCGAGGTCGCGATCCCGTACTCGCCGCAGAGGTACGACCTGATTCTCGACCTCGGTGCCCGCCTGCTTCGGGTTAAGTGCAAGTGGGCGACACGGCGTGGAGACGTCGTCGTCGTCCGTTGCTACACGTCTCGGCGGTCTCGTCAGGGGATCGTCCGACGGGGACACGGGGACGGCGAGATCGAATGCCATTGCTGCGCACTGCGCCGAGCTCGGATGCTGCTAGTGGATCATCAGGCAACCTTCGCCGGTTTCGGTTCACGGGCGGTTTTGCAGGCGACGATGCGTCGGGTGAGGTGTCGAAGCTTGGGGTTGTCGCGGTGAGTGTCCCGCTTCACGAAATGTGGCAGAGTCGGCGATCAGGCGAGCTCAGGCCTGGTGGTCGGGGTGGTCGGTGCCGGCGAGACAGAAGTAGCGGGAGTCTCCTTTGAACTGCGGCTCGATCCGGTTGAGCCAGGAGCCGTAGAACGGTGTGTAGGCGAGTTCCGCGTTGTTGGCGACTGCCCAGGCGCGGACGTCGTCGCCTTTGTGGGGAGAGAAGTTGTCGAGGACGAGAGCGATCCTGACCTCGGCCGGGTAGCGGGCTCGGAGCTGGTCGCAGGTCGCGAGGAACTCGACTCGTGTCTTGTGCTCGGCGATCTCGCCGCTGAGCAGGTCGTCTCCGACGTCGAGGGTGCAGAGGAGGTGACGGACGCCGTGAGGCCGCGTGTAGGTCGCCCGGATCCGCTTCGGTTTCTTGCGCGGTGCCCACGCTTTGCCTCCGGGCTGCGGCTGGAGGTTCAAGGGGCCGAACTCGTCTATGCAGACGACGACGGTCGGGTCGTCCGGCCCGGCTTCGGCGAGCCCGTCGGCGATCGCGTACAGCTCGAGGATCCGGTTCTTCTTCGCCTCGTAGTCGGGGTCGTTGGAGCGCTTCCAGGTTCTCAGGGCTTGAAAGCTGACGCCTTCCTCACGCAGCAGCTGCCTGAGCCCTTCGTGGGAGATGTCCGTCACCACCTCCTCGGCGACCAGGTAGTCGGCGAGCTTGGCCAGGCTCCAGGTCGCGAACGGCTGGCCAAGATCAGTCGGGACGGCGAGCGCGATCCGCTTGATCGCCTGCCTCTGGGGCAGCGTGAACGTCCGTGGCCGGCCACCCCGGTAACGAGGGTAGAGGGCATCGAAACCGTCCCGGTTGAAGTTGTGGATCACCTCGCGGACTGTGTCAGCGTCGCTGAACACGACCCGGGCGATCCGAGGCGCCGGCATCCGCTGCGCCGCCAACAGCACGATCTGCGCCCGCCGCCAAGTGACGATCGAGCCGCTTGTGCGGCGGACCATCCGCAACAATCGGTTGCCTTCCTCGTTGCTGATCTCCCGAAGCTCCACGCGCGCCGCCATTGTCCCCTCCCGGTCGAAGATCGATCGGGAGTCCCACTTCGACACGGGCACCGAGGACCCTTCAACGAAACCGGCGAACGTTGCCGGTTACTCCACTAGCTGATCGCGATGGCATCGCTCCGCGGGCAGCGCAACGTTCATCTCCGCCTTGCTCCCGCGGCAAACGGACAGCAACGGGGCATCCGCTGGGCGGCCCGGTCGACTTCGAGTCGATAGACTGGGCGGGACTCGCACGTCTGGGGCCATAGCTCAGCTGGGAGAGCGTCTGGCTGGCGGCCAGAAGGTCACGGGTTCGAATCCCGTTGGCTCCACCATATCGGGCACGTACGAACCCCCGACCTTCGCGTAAGAGCCGGGGGTTCGGCCCTTTCTGGAGCCGTTTCGAGCTTGGGGCCGTGTGCTCGTTGCCAGGGTCGCGATCTGCTGGAAGGACTCGGCGAGGGTGTGGCCGGCGATCTCTTCGTCGTCGATCTCGATGGCTTCGAAGAAGGCCTGGTTGAGGAGGCGGCGTTCGGTGTGGTCGGCCTGGAGGTAGGCGGTCTGGATGTCGTCGGTGAGGCTCGAGCGCGAGGTCGAGCGTCTGGAGGATGGTCGCGTGGTCGACCTCATAGCGGCGCAGCAGCTCGTCGGCGGCGATCCGCTCGCGGCGGATCCGTTGCTGCTCTTCGTTGAAGATATGGTCGCTGATCCGGTCTTGGTAGTGGGCGGCGAGGAGCTTGCGTTCTTCGTTGTCGAGCCGTGTGACTTCGGTGCGCGCGCGGGCGGCTTCCTTGTCGGCGATCGCGGCGAGGCCGTCGATGTGGCGTTGGATCGCGGCGCCGACGCGCTCGCGTTCAGTGTCGGTGAGCTGGATGGTGGCGTAGTGGCGCTCGGTCGCCGTTTCGACCGCTTCGGCGCGGTGGTCGGGTTGGTCGCAGATGCGGGCGGTTCGGCCGCCGCAGATGAAGTAGTCGTAGAGGCCGCCGCGTCCGCGGGCGCGGGGCGGCGCGCTCGAGCGTTCCGCAAGCAGCGTCGACGAGGCCCCCTCGAGCTGGATCGGGTGGCCGGCCTCGCCTCGGCTTGCCCGAGACCTCGTCCACAGCGAAGCCGCGGGGCGCCGGAGCATGCTGTGCGGGCGCGCGGCGGCGTCCTCGGTCGCCCAGGACATCTCGTACGGAGGCTCCCTGCGGCCTGACAGCGCACCCACTCACGCACCCCGGCGACGAATCGTCGTTCTGGGAACGAGCTCTTAGGCAAGCTCGTCCCCGACGTCCTCACGGACAAACAGGCCGGCGACGAGTCGTGATTCCGAAACGAGCTCTCAGCGCTTCGGGGCCGGGCAGCGCGCGCCGGCCGTGCAGGACGAGAGCACTCTGACGCTCGCCAGTTGCTTGCGGCCCCGCGGCCAGGTGATCGAGAGCAGCGACGAGGAGACGTTGTTCGCGTAGCTCGACTCCTCGAGCAGCCGATCCGGGTTCACACGGTAGACGAGGTAGTAGCGTCCGGCTCTGAGGCCGGTGAGGTCGATCGACTGGCCGAGGATGAACGGGCCGTAGGAGTCACCGAAGCCGACCGAGATCCCCTCGGTGACGTCGAGCTGCTCGGGCTCGAGCCGTCCGCAGTTGCCGGTGAAGACCGGCTCGGCCGCTGCGTTCGGGAGCTCGAGCTTGCGTCCTTCCTCGGTCGGGGCGCGGTAGCGATCGCCGAGGCAGAACCCGTACTTGTCCGCCACCCGCACGAGCTTGTTGGTGCCGGCGCGGCGAAGCTCGTAGACCATGT
Source organism: Gaiellales bacterium (assembly GCA_046330455.1). GTDB lineage: Bacteria > Actinomycetota > Thermoleophilia > Gaiellales > Gaiellaceae > CAVQXR01. Next base: position 375,287 of record JAXLSU010000002.1, on the reverse strand, counting down.
ACGGCTGCATGTGCCAGTGCTCGTGTGTCTCCTCGGTACCGTAGAAGACCACGCCGACGTTCGCCTTGCTCCGGGTCGTCCCGTGCGTGTTCGCGATCCGCTGCTCGACCTCCATCTCCGGCACGTCCACCGAGGGGCGCGAGGCATGGAGCTCGAGCGGGCCGGGGCCCACGTTCTCGGTCGCCGACCAGAAGCCGAGGATCGATCGCGTGCGGCCATCGCTCACGACGGGAGCAACCACGTGCCCTGCAGGCTCGACGATGTCGAGGTCGGGCAGGAGGTCGACGGGCTGACCGGTCGTGGCCGCGACCACGAATGCTGCGAGGTCCTCGAGCCTAGACGCGCTGAAGCGCTTCTGATACGAGGGCATCGGGCCCGCGCCGTAGGTGACCGCGTTCAGGATCTCCTCGTAGGAGGGCTGCAGCTCGTCGAGGTCGGGCCCGATGTGCCCTGTCGCGTCGAGTGCGGCCAGCGTGTGGCAGCTCGCGCAGCCGGCACGGAGAAAGACTCCGGCGCCCACGGCCGGATCGCCGCGCTCGCCGGCGCCGCTCGTCGTGCGCTCCCCTCCCGCGGAGAAGCCCGGGAGAACCAGCCAGGCTGCCAGGACGATCGCCGCCAGCGCTGCGGCTCTGAGCGTGTTCCGGATCCTCATACGACCCATGGCGTTCCTCGGATCATCGCTGATCGGGGAGACCCGATGCTCTGCCGACCGCACCGCTCTCGTCGGCAGGCGCCGCGTTCGCCGCGTGCGGACAGGGTGCCTGCGGCCCGCACCGGTACAGTCGGCCGGTATGCGTGGAATCCGGGACGGCACGCCCGACGGTCACCGGAGTAGGGAGCACGTGGGCCGACCCGGGGCAACCGGTACGCGTGGCGGTCGACCCTTGCCGGGCGTCAACGGGCGCCGTCGGCGGCTCTCGGTGCGGGTGTGCCGGGCTCTCGTCGTCGTGCTCGCGACGGCGCTGCTCGTCCTTCCCGGCCGGGCGGCCGCGGCGACGCGCATCCTCGCGGTCGGGGACTTCGGCGTCGGTGGGGCCTCCGAGCAGGCGACCGGGAAGGCGATGAAGCGGTTCGAGCGCCGGTATCCGGCAACGTGGCTCGTGACGCTCGGAGACAACGACTACACGGAGAGCCCGGCCGCGTTCCGGCGAAACTTCCAGGCGGCGTTCGGCTGGCTCGCTGCGTCCGGTGTCAGGGTTGCAGGCACGCTCGGCAATCACGACTATGCGGTCGACGACGGCGCGTACCAGCTCGCGACGCTCGGCATGCCCGCGCGGTACTACACGCGACGGGCCGGCGACGCCGAGCTGTTTCTCCTCGACTCGAACCGTGTCAACGGGGCGCAGACCGCATGGCTTCGACGGCATCTCGCCGCCTCGACGGCGCGCTGGAAGATCGTCGCGTTCCACCATCCACCGTACGTCTGCGGGTATCACTCCGGCGACGATCGGATCGCGTCGCGGTGGGTTCCGCTGTTCGAGCGCTACGGGGTGCAGCTGATCCTGTCCGGGCACGAGCACAGCTACCAGCGGTTCCTCGCCCGCCGGGGTGTGACCTACGTCGTGCACGGAGGCGGTGGTGCGATCCCGTATCCACCACGGTCGTGTCCGGCCTCGTACCCGACCCGGGCCGCCGCGCGCCTCGGGTTCGGATTCCTCTCGGTCGTCGTCGCGAGGGACGTGCTGACCGTCTCTGCGATCACCCAGCGCGGCCGGCGCGTCGACCGGGTCGTCCTGCGCTCCTGACGATCCAGGGCACGCACCCGCCCGAGACGGTGCGAGCATCGGGAGCGGGCGAGCTTGCGGGTCGGACGAGCCCGGGCCCCAGATCGAGCTCGCTCTTGCTGGCGATTCCGGGCAGCGGCTTCCCGTGCAGACGTCATGAGAGCCGCGCGGGGTGGTCGGAGGGTGAGCCGCTAGGATCACCCGCGATGGAGCGGTACGATCCGCAGACGATCGAGGCCCGCTGGCAGGCGGTCTGGGAGCGGGAGCAGGCGTTCGTCGTACCGAACCCGGAGCCCGCGGCGACCTCGGACGACCGGCCGCGCACGTACGTCCTCGAGATGCTCCCGTACCCCTCGGGCGAGCTCCACATGGGGCACGTGAAGAACTACACCCTCGGAGACGTCGTCGCGCACGTGCGGCGACGGAGCGGGTACCGCGTCCTGCGGCCGATGGGCTACGACGCCTTCGGGCTCCCGGCCGAGAACGCGGCGATCCGCGAGGGTGCGCATCCGCGCCTGATCACCGAGCGGAACATCGGGGCGATCCGCCGGCAGCTGCGACGGATGGGCTGGGCGATCGACTGGAGCCGCGAGCTGTCGACCTGCGAGCCCGAGTACTACCGCTGGACGCAGTGGCTGTTCCTCCGGTTCTTCGAGGCGGGGCTCGCCTACCGCAAGGAAGCGCCGGTCAAGTGGTGCCCCAGCTGCCAGACCGTGCTCGCGAACGAGCAGGTGATCGACGGCGCGTGCGAGCGCTGCGGCACCGAGGTCGAGGCGAGAAGCCTCGAGCAGTGGTTCTTCCGCATCACCGCGTACGCCGACCGGCTCCTCGACGAGATGGCGTTGCTCGAGTCGTGGCCCGAGCGCGTCCTGACCATGCAGCGGAACTGGATCGGGCGCTCCGACGGTGCCGAGGTGATCTTCCGCATCGAGGAGCTCGGGATCGATATTCCCGTCTTCACGACCCGCCCGGACACGCTCTTCGGTGCGACGTTCTTCGTGCTCGCGCCCGAGCACCCGCTCGTCGACGATCTCGTGCGCGGGACGGCGTACGAGCAGGAGGTGCTCGCGTACGTCCGTCACTCCGCCGTGCAGACGGCCGTGCAGCGCGCGAATCCCGACCGCGAGAAGACGGGCGTCTTCACCGGACGCACGATTCGCAACCCGGTCAACGGCGAGGAGCTGCCCGTCTGGGTGGCCGACTACGTGCTGATGGAGTACGGGACGGGTGCGATCATGGCGGTGCCCGGCCACGACGAGCGCGACTTCGAGTTCGCCGAGCGCTTCTCGCTGCCCGTGAGGCAGGTCGTCGCGCCGGCCGACGGCGGCGACGTCGAGTTGCCGTACGTCGAGAAGTCGACGTCAGCCCGGTCGGTCAACTCCGGCGAGTTCTCCGGACTGCCCACCCCCGAGGCGATCCGCGGGATCGTCACCTGGCTCGAGAGCCGGGAGCTGGGCCGGGCGACGGTCGGCTACCGCCTGCGTGACTGGCTCCTCTCGCGCCAGCGCTACTGGGGGTGCCCGATCCCGATCGTCTACTGCGAGGCCTGTGGCGCCGTTCCTGTCCCGGAGCACGAGCTGCCCGTCCTGCTTCCCGACATCGAGGACTACCTGCCAAAGGGCCGCTCGCCGCTCGCCGCTGCCGAGGACTGGGTGCGGACGACCTGCCCGGGGTGCGGTGGAGCCGCGCGCCGGGAGACCGACACGATGGATACCTTCGTCGACTCGTCCTGGTATTTCCTGCGGTACGCGGATCCCCGTTGCGACACGGTGCCGGTGCGTCGCGAGATCGTCGACTACTGGGCGCCCGTCAACCAGTACATCGGCGGGGTGGAGCACGCGATTCTCCACCTCATGTACGCGCGCTTCTTCACGAAGGTGATGAACGACCTCGGGCTCGTCGGCTTCCGGGAGCCGTTCCTGCGGCTGTTCACGCAGGGGATGATCTACCGGTTCGGAGCGAAGATGTCGAAATCGAAGGGAAATGTCGTCGCGCCCGACGAGCTGATCGAGCGGTTCGGGGCCGATGCCCTCCGCCTGTACATCCTGTTCATGGGGCCGGCCGACGAGGACGCCGAGTGGCAGGACACCGGCATCCAGGGCACGTCCCGCTTCCTCAACCGCCTCTGGAGCACCGTCACGGCGCTCGGGCCGGGCGGGGGGGAGGTCACGACCGGGACGCCTCTCGCGCGAAAGAGCCACGAGACGATCGCGCGGGTGACCGACGACATCGACCGCCGCTTCCAGTTCAACACCCCGGTCGCCGCCGTCATGGAGCTGGCGAACGAGATCGGCCGCCGTCCGGACGATCCGGCGGCCCGTTTCGCCTGCGAGACGGCCGTCAGCCTGATCCAGCCGTACGCGCCCCACATCGCCGAGGAGCTCTGGGAGCGGCTCGGCAAGGAGCGGCTCTGGGAGCAGCCCTGGCCGGTCGCCGATCCCGGGCAGCTGGAGCACGAGACGTTCGAGCTCGTCGTCCAGGTGAACGGAAGGGTGCGCGATCGGCTCGAGGTGCCCGTCGGGCTCTCCGAGGTGGAGCTGGTCGAGCGGGCGCTAAGCCTCCCGAACGTCCAGGTCCATCTGGACGGCAAGGAGATCCGCCGCTCGGTCGTCGTCCCGGGAAAGCTCGTCAACCTCGTCGTGTAGCGGACGGCACCGGCCGCTTTCCACTCCCTCAGGCCGGACGGTGCTGGCCCGGTGAGGTGATGTCGACGACCGCACGCTCCAGCTCGAGCTCGGGGTCGAGACGCGTGCCACCCTTGATCCGGTAGTCGAGGTCGGCCATGCGCACGACGGCGTCCCCCAGTTCGGCGGCCGAGTAGTTCGCGGCCTGGCCCGCCTGCTTCCGGGCCATCCACTCGAACCTCAGCTCGAGCCGCTTCGCGATCTCTCTGGTGCCGAGGTCGCGATCGACCAGCGCTTGAACCGCCCTCACCCCGGTGACCTGCTTGGCGAGGCGGGACGCGAGCACGAACGGCTCGTTCCCTCCCCCGAGCAGCGTCTCGCATGCGCGGAGCGCGGCCGGCCGATCGCGGGCGCCCCACGAGTCGCCGAGCGCCCAGTCGGACATGCCGTGCCCAGGAATCGCGAGCTGTTCGACCTCCAGCGTGCCGACCGGCTGTCCCGCGGCCCACGCGACAAGCTTCTCGACCTCGGTGCGCAGGGCGAAGCTGTCCTCGCCCACGATCTCGACCAGCCGCTGCGCCGTTGCATGGTCCACCTGTGCGTCGAGCCCGGCGAACTGCGCCTGGACCCATTTCGCGAAGTCGGCCTTCCCCGGCCGCCCCTGCCTGTCCTGCTTCACCGGCACGTCGAATCGGAGCACCCCACCTGCCCGACCCACGGCCTCGTCGAGCCCGACCGGGATGCGCTCGGAGCCGCACCGGAGCGCGAGCACGGCGCCCGGCGTCGGCTCGCCTCCGTAGCGGGCGATTGCCTCCGCGTCGGCCTTCTTCCAGCGCTCCACGCCCTCGACGATCACGAGCCGCTCGCCGCCGCCGAACAGGCCGAGGGCGTTCGTCGCCGCAACTGCCTCCTCGCCCGAGCACGACTCCGCCGAGTACACGTCGACCGACCCGGCCTCGAAGCGGGCTCGGAGCCGCTTCACGGCGAGATCGATCTTCGGCTGGTCTGTCCCGGTGAGGAGGTAGACGGGCTCGAGGTCGGAAGAGGCCATTCATCGTTGAGGATACGTCAGGCCTCCCTTTGCACCGTGATCCGCTCCCCGTCGGTCTCGACGAGCACGGTCCCATCCCGGTCGGTCCGGTAGAGCGCAAGGCCTTTCCGGCCCGTCAGCGCCGAGACCGTATCGGCACGCGGGTGCCCGTAGTCGTTGCCGAGTCCGACGGAGATCACCGCCAGCGCGGGTCGAAGCCGGTCGAGGAGCCCTGGCAGGCCCGGGTCGGACGAGCCGTGGTGGGCGACCTTCAGGATCTCCACCTCCGGGAGCTCGAGCCTGCCGGTGACCTCGGACTCGGCATCGGCTGTCAGCAACGCCTCGACCCGTCCGTAGGTCGCAAGGATCACGATCGCATGCAGGTTGGGGTTGTCGCCCGGCAGCCCCGGTCCGTCCGGCGAGAGCACGCGCAGGTTCAGCCTCCCGATCGTCAGCACGTCGCCGGCCCGGACCACCCGGACGGGAGAGCCGCGTGCGCGCGCTGAGTCGAGGGCGCGCGCCTGGTCGGCGCTGTCGGTCGGGAGGCCGGGTTCGAGCACGGTGTCGACGGCGAGCCGCTCGAGCACGTCGGCAGCTCCGCCGATGTGATCCCGCTCCGGGTGCGTGAGGACCAGGGCGGCGAGCCGATCGATTCCGAACCGAGCGAGGCGCCCGGCCACGTTGGCCTCCGGAGGTCCCTGGTCGATGAGCACCGCGTGCTCGGCGACCTGCAGGAGAATCGCATCGCCCTGGCCGACGTCGAGGAACGCGATCCGCAAGCCGGCAGGAGGCCCCAGGCGCTCCCCGGCCGCGGGCCAGCGGTACCACGCGACGGTGGCGATCACCGCGACGACCGCGATGCCGAGTGCCGTTCGCCTGAATCGAGGCGGTGCCCGAAAGGCGGCGACCACGGCGACCGCAACCAGCACGATCACGACGAGGGCTGCCTGCGAGCTGACCTGGGCAACCGGGAGACCCCCGATCGTACGTGCGATCCAGGCGAGATAGGCGACGAGCCAGCCGTTCAGCCAACCGACGGCCGTGGCGGCGGTCGGAAGGAGATGTCCGAGAACGGCCGACGCCATCCCCAGCCCGAGAATCGGGGCGACCACCGGCGCGGCGAGCGCGTTTGCGGCGACGGCGAGCACGGGGAGCGCTCCGAATCGTGCCCAGAGGATGGGTGCGGTCGCGACGCTGCAGGCGATCGAGATCGCGAGCACCGAAACCAGGGGCCGCGGCAGCGGGTACCCATCGAGTCGAGCCTCGATGCGCGGGGCGACGATGAAGATGGCCGCAACCGCGGCGAACGAGAGCTGGAAGCCGGCATCGAGCAGGCTGTACGGGTTCCAGGCGAGCAGCACGGCGGCGCCGACCAGGGCGAAATACCAGCGGTCGCGCGGACGCGAGCTGATCCAGGCCAGCGAGGCGAGCCCGCCGGCGACTCCGGCTCGCACGACCGAGGGCTGCCAGCCGACGGCGGCGACGTACGCGACGATGGCCCCGATCGCCGCGCCCTCCGCGAGCAGTCGCGGAACGCCCAGCAGCCACGCGAGTAGCACGACGCCCACGGCGACATAGGCGACGTTCTGTCCCGATACGGCGAGCAGGTGGAAGAGCCCGGATCGGCGAAAGTTCTCGCGCAGCTCCTCGCTCAGACCCTCGTCGGCGCCGAGCACGATCCCCGACACGAGTGCCCGACGCTCTCCGTCGACGCCCAGCGTGAGACCCGTCCCGATCGCACTGCGGACGCGGTCGGCAAGGCCGGCGATCCCGTCGCGTGCGCCGACCGTCCGGTACCGGTCGGCAGCGAGCACGGCATGGATGCCCTGGCGGCCGAGGTACTCGCGCTCGTCGAAGCCGCCTGGCTCGGTCTGAGCTCTCGGCTCACGTATCGAGACGATCAGCTCGAGCAGGGCGCCCTGCTGCGGGGGGCTCCGCCCGGCCGGCAGGCGCAGAAGGGCAGGCTCGTGGAGGGGGCGGTGCCAGAGCTCTCGTACCCGGACTGGAACCCGAGATCCGAACGTGGAGAGCCTCGCGGGGCCGGTCACCTCGAGCACCGCCGGGCCCGAGTCGCCGACGTGTCCACTCAACACCGAATCGTCGAGGCGTGCGAGGCGGGTGGCTCCTGCCGCGATCCCGCAGAGGAGGAGAGCGATCGCAAGCAGCGGAATGCGCCCTCTCGGAATGGCGACTGCGACCAGTGCCACGAGCGCCGAGCCGGCGGCCGTGAGCCCCGGATGCGGGGGCCGCAGGAGGCTCAGCCCGAGGCCGAGGCAGAGCATCCCGGCGAGCAGGTGCGGGGTCGCGAGTGACCGGCGCCCGGCTCCCGCCGGCTCGACATCGAGCACGAGGCCGCTCACGGAACGACGAGATCGCGGAGCTGACCGAGACGGGCCGGACCGATACCGGGGATGGCATCGAGCTCGTCGACGCTCGAGAACGGTCCGTGCTGCTCTCGATAGTCGAGGATCTTCTGGGCCGTGACGGGCCCGACCCCCGGGAGCGAGTCGAGCGCCTCGAGCGATGCGGTGTTGAGGCGAACGGGCCCGGTGGGAACGGCGCTCGTGGAGCTCGCGGGCGAGGGCCCTGGCGGGGTACCCGGCATCGGGCGCCTCGGGATCAGCACCTGCTCGCCGTCGCTCAGAAGCTGTGCAAGGTTGACGAGCTCGAGGTTGGCCTTTCCCGTCGGCCCTCCGGCCAGCTCGATCGCGTCGTCGATCCTGCTTCCGCCCGGAAGCAGGTAGAGACCCGGGCGCCTGACCGCTCCGGCCACGTGGACGACGAGCTCCGCCTCTGTCCCGCCGGGCCCCGTGACTCCGGACGCTCCGGTGTCGGTGGTGCTCTCTACGGCGGCGAATGTCGCCGTGGGCATCGAGGGCGGCTCCGCGCGCTTCTCGAGCAGGAATCGCCCGCCGAAGACGAGCGCGACGAGCACGACGGTCGCGTAGAGCAGCGCCCGCGGGCGGCTGATCGTCGGCATGTCCATGACGATCATTCTGGGGGCCCGTTCCGCACGGGAATGTGCCGGATGTCAGAGCATCGTCACGGAGGTGTTACGAAACCAACGACGGGCCCTCCGAAGGTCTCGAGGGCTCCCTCGTCAGCACCGCCGGCGCCCACCGGCGAGCCGTCAGCGAACGACGAGCACGTCGCAGCGAGCCTGCTGAACGACGGTCGAGCTGACGGATCCGAGCAGGAGCCGGTCGAGCGCTCCGGCGCCCCTGGTGCCGACGACGAGCAGTTGCGCGCCGAGGTCACGGGCCGTGTGGAGGATCACCGGTGCCGGCGGGCCCTCGCCGAGGAGTGTCTCGACCTGCCGGCCGTGTGTCCCGGCCCGACTCCGGGCCTCCGCAAGCAGCGCCTCGCCCTCCTCTCGCGCCTCGGGTGTCGCCTCGCCGATCCGCCGCGCCCCTGGGCCGCCGACGTCGATCGCCGTGACGACGACCACGCGCCCCGAGGGTGACGCGAGCGCCAGGGCCCGGTCGAGGGCGCGCTTCGATGGCTCCGAGCCGTCGAAGCCCACCACCACCGTCTCGAGTCCGGGCGCCATGCCCGGGCATGGTAGTGGCTGCACGCAACGAGCCCGAGGCCTCCGGGCAGGGCGTTCTGGATCTGGCTCCCTGGCGCACCGTGCAGGACACGCCCATCGGCGTTCGCGGTCCGTCTCCCCGCCCGGTCGGCGACCCCGGCGACGTCGCCGGTCGATCCGGCAGCGGGAGACCGCCGGTCGGAGCCCGGGCCTGAACGCGGGGCCCAACGGATCAGACCGCCGCGGAATGGGATCTCCGAGCAGCAGGAGCCGGCTCGGCAGTGGACGGTGCGCACACGACGGAATCAGGCCTGACGCTGCAACACCGCTCCTCTACGGGTTTCCGTCAGGAAGACGGCGTCGGATCCGGGCCCCAACACCGCTTTCTCCACGGATCCCGCCGGGTCCCACCGGATCGCGTGACCGCCCGGACCGGACACGATCTGCCGGCGGCGGGCGGGAGAACCGGCTCGTGCGGTTACGTGGGCTCGCGGTCCGGCTCGCGACCTTCCGAGTAGGTCACCTTCACCTCGGCCGGGCACAGGTAGTCGATCTCGGCGGAGAACGGCTTGCTCCAGTGCGCCGTCCAGGTGCCGGCGCGCTTTCCGATCCCCGCGAAGCCTCGCTTCGGCTCTTCGATGCACTCGAGCCGGTCGAGGGAGCCGCCCGTCTGCAGGGTGCGCCACCCGTCCTTCGCCTCGGCCTCGCTCATCCCGTGCACCTCGGCGACGCCGCTCTCGCCGGTCTCGACCCGAGGCTCGCCGATGTCGAGGCCGTCGTGGAGCAGCACGCTCGACCGTGCGGAGGCGACCGCCGCCTCGACCGTCGACCCGACGCCCAGCGCGGTCTTCCTCTCGGGCTCGCGGCTGACGGTCAGCGACACGATCTCCCTCGACGGCGGCCCGGCCATCGCAGCCCGGGCGGCCGCCTCCGCCTCCTCGACGGTCCTCCCCGTGAACGCCGTCGTTGTCCGCCCCAGCGAGTACTCGGCGTACGAACTGTAGCACTCGCGGCACAGGACCCAGTCCGTCGTGTCCCGGAGCGCGGTCTCGGCCCACTCCTCGCCGCTCACGCCGAGCATGGCGCCGGTGCTCGCGGCAGACCCACGAGGCCGGAGGCCGCTCTCCACGGCCTTCCGAAACGCCCAGCAGTTGACGGTCGTGGGGCTCACCGTCTCGGCAGAGCACAGGTCACACGTGGCCATCGTCAACTCTCCTGGTCCGATTCCCGGGAAAGGCTCGGGCTGCTTTCGATCGTACGCCCCACCGCCTTCGCGCGCGTCCGGGTGCCCGCGGAGCGAGGCGTGCGGGAAAGTACCGACCGAGCCCCGGCCGCCGTCCGGAAGCCCATCGCAATCGTCTAGCGTGTGCGCGATGGGCGCGGCGGGACGATCGAGGGTCCTCGTGACCGGCGCCGCGTCGGGAATCGGTGCTGCGACGGCAGCGAGGCTGCGAACCGACGGCGCGGCCGTGGCCGGCATCGACCGTGACGCGGCCCGGCTCGCGGAGGTGGCTCTCGAGAGCCGGCACGTCGCCGACGTCTCGTCGTGGGACGAGCTCCGGACGGCCGTCGACGCCGCCGCCGCGGCGCTCGGGGGTCTCGACGGCGCCGTGGCCTGCGCCGGGATCGCAGCGCGGGGCACCGTCGCCGACACCGAGCCCGAGGAGTGGGAGCGGATCTTCGCCGTCAACGTGCGCGGCGTCTACCTGACCGGCAAGGCGGCGATCCCTCACCTCCGGACGGCGGGCGGCGGGGCGATCGTCAACGTCGCGTCGCAGCTCGGGCTCGTCGCCGCCGCGGGCGCGGCCGCGTACTGCGCCTCCAAGGGCGCCGTGATCCAGCTGACACGTGCGATGGCAATCGACCACGGCGGGGAGGGGATCCGCGTCAACTGCGTCTGTCCGGGCCCGACCGACACGCCGCTCCTCGATCCGTACTTCGCCGGAAGCTCCGATCCGGAAGCGGAGCGTCGCCGCTACGAGGCAGCCCAGGTGCACGGCCGGCTCGTGACACCGGAGGAGATCGCCGACGCGATCGCGTACCTGATCTCATCGCGCGCCTCCTCGACGATCGGCGCCGCGATCGTGGTCGACGGCGGCTACACGATCCGCTGAGCCGCGCGGGCAGCCGGACGTCCGGCTCGGAGCTCACCGCACGATAAGGTCTCGAGCGGCCGAGCCGGGCTGTCCGGACACGCTGCGGCGTTCTGGATCACCCCGATCCACCTCGTGCTCCGGGCTCGCTGCGGGCCGCCCTCGCACTCGCTGATCGTTCCCTGTCTCCCGCGGGCGCCCGGGCGCCCCGTCTCAGCGTCGCAGGTCGGTGCAGCCGCGTAGCTCGTTCCAGGCTCGACGAGCCTGAGCGCGCTCGCTCCCGGCGAGCGGGTGGGGAATCCCGTTCGAGATCCTGGCCGGGATCCACCGGTAGCCGTCGATGCGCCGGCCGGTCACCGTGACCTCGAGCACCCCGGACCGGCTCGTCTCCTCGCGAGAGGCGTAGAAGACGAAGTTTCCGAGCCCGTAGGCGACGAACGCCTTGCCGAGCCGGCCGGCCCCGAGTAGCACGTGTGCATGCGAGCCGACGACGATGTCAGCGCCGGCGTCCACGAGCCGCGCGGCCAGCGTACGCTGGTCGGACGTCGCGCAGGAGTCGAGCTCGACGCCCCAGTGGACGTACACGACGACGGTGTCGCTCGTTGCACGCACCTGCTCGACCGCCCGTACGAGCCGATCGACCTCCTTCGCCGAGGCGAGCCCGGGCTTGCCGGGGCCGGCCGTCCACTCGCTGATCAGGTGGTCGTCCAGCACCTGGGTCGCGCCGATGATCGCGATCCGCTGGCCGTCGACCGTGATCCGGTACGGCGCATAGGCGCGGGCCGCGTTCCTCCCGGCGCCCACGAGGGGCACGCCGGCGCGCCGCGCCGCGGCCAGCGTGTCGCGCATGCCCGTGAGCCCGTAGTCGAGGCCGTGGTTGTTCGCGAGCGTGACGACGTCGACGCCGCCCATCTCGATCGCGTCGAAGGCGCTCGCCGGGGCCCGGAAGGTGTACGTCTTGGGCGCCGGCTCGCCGCGGTCGGTGACGGCCGTCTCGAGGTTCACCATCGCGACGTCCGCCGCCTCGAGCGCGGGGGCGATCGGCGCGAACACGCTCGCGGGGGACGCGAGCAGCTGCTCGCGAATCGGGCTCTCGAAGTGGACGTCCCCGCCGAACGCGAACGTGACCGGATTCCCGCTCCCGAGCCGGCCGCGCACGGGGCTGTCGACCTCCCCCGTCCCCGTGCCGGCCTCCGATTCTCCCGCGGTGGCGGACACCTGCGTCCCGCTCGTGCCACCCGGATCGGGTGAGCCCGTTGCTGAGCTGCTCTCTCCGCGGAGCACGAGCGCGAGGATCGCGGCGGCGACGACGGAGACGAGGCAGAGTGCGACCAGCCGGCGGCGTTGCACCTGGCGTCGCCGGAGCTCACGCCGCCGTGCGTGCGGCTCAGCCGGCGGGCGCCGTCCATCCATCACCAGAGGGTAGACGCCGGCCCTGTCGCCGCAGACCGTCCTCGCGACGAGCGCGAGCCGCGGTGGGCGCCGGTACCGGGGGAGTCGATCCTAGCTCTGCCGCGACGAGACGAGGCGGGCCGCCTGGGCCTTCTTGCGGGCAGCCCTGTTCGGATGCAGCGCCCGCCGGGCCGCTGCGCGGTCGAGCGTCCGCACGAGCTCCCGATGCTCGGCCGCGATCCGCTCCTCGTCACCGTCGGCGACGGCGTCCTCGAGGCGCCTGAACAGCGTTTTGGCGCTCGAGCGCCAGCGCAGGTTCTCCAGCCGCTGGCGGGCGGAGGTGTGGACCCGGCGTTCCTGCTGCTTGATGTTCGGCATTGCAGAAGAATGCCCCGGCACGTCCGGGGCCCAGAGATCGTAGCAGTCGCGGCCGGAACGGTGCCGCCCGGGCACGGTCGCCGCGGCTGGCGCGCCGCCTATACTCGCCGGACGTGGCCGGAGCCGGGGTCGACGAACCGCTGAGCTCGGCCGGGCACCGCCGGAAGCTCGCCCGCTCGACCGCCGCGTTCGCTGCGGCAACCGCCGGCTCGCGCGTCGCAGGGCTCGCGCGCGAGATCGTCGTGCGCAAGTACTTCGGCGTCTCGGGCCCCGGGATCAACGCGTTCACCGTCGCGTTCGCCGTCCCGAACCTCGTTCGCTCCCTCGTCGCCGATCAGGCGCTCTCGGGCGCCTTCGTGCCGGTCTTCAGCGAGCTGCTCGCGAAGGGGGAGAGAGCGCGAGCGTGGCGCGTTGCGTCGTCGATCTTCTTCCTGCTCGCGCTCGGGCTCTCGGCGCTCGTCGCGATCTGCATGCTCCTCGCCCCGCTCATCGTCCGGCCGTTCGGCCTCGAGGGCGACAGCGCCGACCTCGCCGTCTCGCTCTCGCGGATCCTCTTCCCGACGGTCGTGCTTCTCGGCCTCTCCGGGGTGATCGTCGGCGTCCTCAACAGCTACGAGCAGTTCAGCGTCCCCGCGCTGGCGCCGATCGCATGGAACCTCGTGATCGTCCTGGGTGTCGTCATCGGCGTGCCGTTTGCGGACACGACGACGGCGGAGGTCGAGATCTACGCGTTCGCGGTGCTGATCGCGACCGTCGTGCAGGTGCTGCTTCCCGTCCCGTGGTTCATGCGGCTCGACGGACGCCTGCGCCCCCTGCTCGACTGGCGCGACCCGGCCGTCCGCCGCGTGTTCGTGCTCATGGTCCCTGTCGCGATCGGGCTCGGTCTCATCAACTTCAACCTCCTCGTCGACCTCTTCTTCGCCGCCCGCTTCATCGACCCCGACCTCGCGCCGGCGTCCATCGACGCCGCCTTTCGCCTGTACATGCTCCCGCAGGGGATCTTCTCGGTGGCCGTCGCCACCGTCCTGTTCCCGGCGATGTCACGCCTCGCTGCGGTGCAGGACTACGACGGCTTCCGGGAGTGGGTGTCGCTCGGGGTGCGTTCCGTCGCGTTCCTGCTGATTCCGGCGGGTGCCGTCTCGGCCGTGCTCGCGCTTCCGATCACGCGGCTCGTGTACGAGCGCGGCGAGTTTCGGCCCGAGGACACGGCGATCGTCGGGGCGGCGCTCGCGGCCTACTCGCTCGGGCTCGTGTTCAACGGGGCGATGCTGATGCTGAACCGGGCCTTCTTCAGCCTTCAGCACCCGTGGACGCCGACCGCGGTCGCCGGCGGCAACCTGTTCCTCAACGGCGTACTCGACTGGGCGCTCTACCCGCTCGGGATCTGGGCGATCCCGCTCGCGACCTCGCTCGTCAACATCGCCGGAACCATCGCGCTGCTCGTGCTGCTGCGGCGCCGGCTCGGGACGTTCGACATCCCCGGGATCGTCCGTTCGTGTGTACGCATCGTCCTTGCATCCGCCATCGCCACGGGTGTCGCCTACGGCGTCTGGCGCGGCTTCGACGGCTCGCTCGGACGGTCGCTCGGCGCCCAGGTCGTGTCGGTCGGGCTCGCGCTCGTCGCCGCCGCCTGCGCGTACATCGTGGCCGCGAACGCCCTGCGGGTCTCGGAGCTGCGGGCGTTGCTAACCTTGGTCGGTCGCTTCGGCAGGCGAACCGGCCGCGGCCGCCGACCCGCATGAGCCTCGACCGCATCCGGAACTTCTCGATCATCGCGCACATCGACCACGGGAAGTCGACCCTGGCCGATCGCATCCTCGAGCTGACACAGGCCGTCTCGCAGCGCGAGATGCGCGAGCAGCTGCTCGACACGATGGAGCTCGAGCGAGAGCGGGGGATCACGATCAAGGCCCAGGCCGTCCGCGTCGCCTGGAAGGGTCATCAGCTGAACCTGATCGACACGCCTGGTCACGTCGACTTCAGCTACGAGGTCTCGCGCTCGCTCGCGGCGTGCGAGGGGGCGCTCCTGCTCGTCGACGCCGCACAGGGCATCCAGGCTCAGACGCTCGCGAACGCCTACCTCGCGATCGAGAACGAGCTCGAGATCGTCCCGGTCGTGAACAAGATCGACCTGCCGCAGGCCGATCCGGCGGCAGCGGCGACCGAGCTCGCCGAGCTCGTCGGGGTCGAGCCTTCCGACGTGCTGCCGATCTCGGCCAAGACCGGGGACGGCGTCGCCGCCGTTCTCGACGCGATCGTCGAGCGGATCATGCCTCCCGCGGGTGACCCGTCGGCTCCCGCCCGGGCGCTCGTCTTCGACTCGACCTATGACCAGTACCGCGGTGTCGTCGCCTTCGTGCGCGTCGTCGACGGGGCGTTCCGGCCCGGCCGGCGTGTTTGCGCAATGGCGATGGGAACGACGTTCGAGGCCGAGGAGCTCGGCGTCTTCTCGCCGGAGCGCACGCCGACCGAGGCGCTCGCCGCCGGCGAGGTCGGGTACGTGATCACCGGGCTCAAGGACGTCTCGCGGCTGCGGGTCGGCGACACGCTCACGAGCGAGGAGCGGCCTGCCGCGGAGCCGCTGCCCGGTTACCAGGACGTGAAGCCGATGGTGTTCGCCGGCCTGTTCCCGAGCGACTCGGACGAGTACCCGGCGCTTCGCGATGCGCTCGCGCGCCTGAAGCTGAACGACGCGGCGCTCTCGTACGAGCCCGAGACCTCGCAGGCGCTCGGGTTCGGGTTTCGCTGCGGCTTCCTCGGCCTGCTGCACCTCGACATCGTCCGCGAGCGGCTCGAGCGCGAGTTCGACCTCGACCTGCTCGTGACGGCTCCGAGCGTCGCCTACCGGGTGAGCGCGCAGAGCGGGGAGGAGGTCGAGGTGCACAACCCGTCCGAGCTGCCGCGCGAGGTGCTCGAGGTGAGGGAGCCCTACATCCGCGCCTCGATCATCCTCCCGAAGGAGTACGTGGGTGCGCTCATGGAGCTCAACCAGGAGCGGCGCGGCGAGTTCCACCACCTCGAGTACCTGAGCGAGGAGCGCGTGCAGCTCGTCTACGACCTGCCGCTGTCGGAGGTCGTGTACGACTACTACGACCAGCTGAAGAGCCGTTCGCGCGGCTACGCGAGCTTCGACTACGACCTGATCGGGTTCCGGGCGGGAGAGCTCGTCCGGCTCGACATCCTCCTGAACGGCGAGCCGGTCGACGCGCTCAGCCTCGTCGTCCACCGCGAGCGGGCCTACGAGCGGGGCAGGCAGCTCGTCGAGCGGCTGCGCAAGGAGATCCCGAGGCAGCTCTTCGACGTGCCCGTGCAGGCGGCGATCGGGTCGCGGGTGATCGCCCGCGAGACGATCAAGGCGCGCCGCAAGGACGTGCTGTCGAAGTGTTACGGCGGCGACATCACGCGCAAGCGAAAGCTGATCGAGAAGCAGAAGGCCGGCAAGAAGCGGATGCGCCAGCTCGGCGCCGTCGAGGTGCCGCAGGAGGCGTTTCTCGCGGTGCTGAACCTCGACGGCGAGCGGAAAGGGTCGTGAGCGCCGGGGCGAGCGCGGAGAGCGGCCCGGTCAGGCACGTGTACGTCCACGTGCCGTTCTGCGCGCATCGCTGCGGGTACTGCGACTTCGTCACCGTCGTCGGGCACGAGGAGACACACGAGGCCTACGTCGACGCGCTGCTCGCCGAGCTGGGGCGGGAAGCGGCGCTACTCGGGGAGATCGAGACGGTCTTCCTCGGCGGCGGGACGCCGACGCTGCTCGCCCCGCCCGCGCTCGCGCGCCTGCTCGCCTCGCTTCCGGCCGCGGCCGAGACGACGGTCGAGGCGAACCCCGAGACGGTGACACGGAGGCTCGCTCGCCTGCTCGCCGGATCAGGGGTGAGCCGCGTCTCGCTCGGTGCCCAGAGCTTCCGCCCCCAGCTGCTCGAGCTACTCGAGCGCCGAGCGAGGCCCGAGGCCGTCCGCCGCGCGTACGCGAACCTGCGCGACGCGGGGCTCGACAACATCTCCCTCGACCTCCTCTACGGCATCCCGGGGCAGACCGAGGCCGACCTCGAGGACGATCTCGCCGCTGCCGTCGAGCTCGGCCCGGATCACCTGTCCTGCTACGAGCTCGAGGCGAAGCCGGGAACCCGCTTCACCCATGCCCACGGGGCCGCGCTCACTGGACAGGCGGAGCTCATGGAGGGGTATCTCGAGCGCGTCGTGGACGTTCTCGTCGGCGCCGGCTACCGCTGGTACGAGACGTCGAGCTTTGCCCGGGAGGGACGCGAGTCGCGGCACAACCTCGGCTACTGGCTCGGGCACGACTACCTCGGGATCGGGATCGGAGCGGTGTCGACCGTGGGCCTTCGCCGCTGGCGCAACCGCCCGGGTCTCGCGCGCTACCTGGCGGCGCTCGCCGCGGGAGAGGAGCCGCCGCGCGAGGTCGAGCGGCTCGACCGCGCCACCCGGGAGCGGGAGCGCGTCATGCTCGGGCTGCGCCTGGACGGCCCCCTCGAGCTCGCGGGCCTGGACGCTCCGGTCGATCCCGGCGCGGTCGAGCGCATGGCTCGGGCCGGCCTCCTCGAGCAGGACGGCGGCTCGATCCGTCTCACCCGGCGCGGCCGCCTCCTCGGCGGCGGGGTGACGGCCGAGATCCTCGCGGAAATCCCTGCATAGACGCGAAATCGGCGCCGGCCGGATCGGCCCGGTCGGTTACGATCGAGGTATGGAGCACCGGCCCGAGACCGAGCTCAGCGAGCGTCAGCGCGTGATCCTCGAGTACGTTGTCGAGGAGTACGTCGCCGGCGGCAATCCCGTCGGCTCGAAGGCGCTCACGGCGCGGCCGGACATGCGCGTGTCCTCCTCGACGATCCGCTACGAGCTCGCCGAGCTCGAGGGGCGCGGGTTCCTGACACATCCGCACACCTCGGCGGGCCGGGTTCCGACCGATCGCGGCTACCGGTTCTACGTCGACAGGCTGCTCGAATCCGGTGCCCGCCCGACCGAGCTGCCGCTCGACCTCTCGGCGGTGAAGAGCGAGATCGACACGGCCCTGCGGGCGACGATCGACTCGCTCTCGCAGGTGACCCACCTGCTGGCTCTCGCGACCGCGCCGTCGGTGGAGACGACGGTCGTGCGTCACGTCGAGGTGCTCCAGCTCCAGCCGCAGGTCGTCGTCGTCGTCGCCATCACGTCGGCCGGAGGCGTCACGAAGCGCGTCGTCGTCTTCGACGAGCCGGTCGACAGCGGGCTCATCGAGTGGGCGCGGGAGTACCTGAACGAGCAGGTGGCGGGAAACAAGCTGAGCCCGCGCGTCCTGCGCAGCCGGTTCGAGGACCCGGGCCTGTCGGCCAGGGAGCGGCAGTTCCTCGAGGCGATCCGGCCCGCCTTCGGCGAGCTGCTCGAGCGTGGCGAGCAGAGCGTCTACGTCGGCGGCGCCGCCGGCGTCATGGACGAGTTCCGGCGGGAGGACATCGCGTCGTTTCGCCACCTGCTCGAGACCCTCGAGCGCCGGGCGGCGCTGCTCGACCTCGTGCGTGCCACCCTCGACTCGAAGCGCCCCTTCGTTCGGGTCGGCTCGGAGTTCGCCGATCCGTCGTTCGCGAAGGTGTCGCTCGTGGCCGCACCGTACGGGCTCACCCACCGGAATCTCGGCACCGTCAGCCTGCTCGGGCCGACGCGCATGGACTACCCGAAGGCGATCGGCGCCGTCCGCACGGCAGCGTACGAGCTCTCCCGCTTCGTCGAGGAGCTGTACGAGGAGTAGGGGACGGGTGCCGGGGATCGTCTGAGTACCCTGTAGCGGCGATGCCACAGGTCAAGCGCGACTACTACGAGCTGCTCGGCGTCCCGAGGGACGCCGACGACGCGACGATCAAGAAGGCGTTTCGCAGGCTCGCCAGGGAGCTGCACCCGGACGTGTCCGACGACCCGGAGGCCGAGACGAAGTTCCGCGAGATCGCCGAGGCCTACGAGGTGCTCTCGAAGCCGGAGGCGCGGCAGCTCTACGACCGCTACGGCCACGAGGGGCTGCGCTCCGGCGGCTTCCGGCCGACCGATTTCAACCTCGGGAACCTCTCCGACATCCTCTCGGCGTTCTTCGGGGAGGACATCTTCGGGGGCATGGGCGGCCAGCCGCACCGCCGGCGCGGCGGCGATGTCCACGTCGAGGTCGAGGTCGACATCCTCGAGGCGGCCCGAGGGGTCCAGCGCGAGGTCGAGTACACGGTCGCGTCGGGATGCTCGCGCTGCGGCGGCAACGGCGCCGAGCCCGGCTCGGAGCTCGCAACGTGCACCCAGTGCGGCGGTTCTGGGCGCGTGCAGCAGGTGTCGCGCATGCTGTTCGGGGAGTTCGTCACCGCCCAGGTCTGCGGTCGCTGCCACGGCAGCGGCCGGGTGATCACGCAGCCGTGCACGACGTGTGACGGAGAGGGCCGGGTCGCCGAGGAGCGGCGGCTCGAGGTGCGGATCCCGCCGGGGATCCACGACGGCCAGCGGATCCGGCTGACCGGCGAGGGCCATGCGGGAGACGCGGGGATGCGCGCGGGCGACGCCTACGTGCTGGTGCGCGTGCGCCAGGACGAGCGGTTCCACCGCGACGGTGACGACATCCTCGCGACGGTCGCGCTCACGATGACCCAGGCCGCCCTCGGCGCCACGGTCTCTGTCCCGACCCTCGACGGCGACCTCGAGCTCGAGTTCAAACCCGGAACGCAGCCGGGCGAGGTGCGCATCCTGCGCGGAAAGGGAATGCCGATCCTCCAGGGGCACGGCCGGGGCGACCATCGCCTCGTCGTCAACGTGATGATCCCGCGCGCGCTCACCGAGGAGCAGCGCACGCTGCTCGAGGAGTTCTCGGGGACGGTCACCGACGACAACCACGCCCACCACGAGAGCTTCTTCGACCGGATCCGGGCGGCCTTCCACTGAGCGCGCTGCGGCGCTTCTCCGTACGCATCCTCCCGGGCGAGGTCGAGCCGGCGCGAGCCATGCTGGCCGACCGGTTCCCCGGCGGCTGGGAAGAGCGGGCCGGGGAGGGGTGGGTCGAGCTCTCCGTCTACGGCGGCGATGGCGAGCGAGCGCTCCTCTCGGGGCTGCCGGCTCCCGTCTCCGAACAGCCCGTCAGGGACGACTGGGCACAGCGGTGGCGCGACTTCCACCGACCCGTGGCGATCGGCCCCCTCTGGGTCGGTCCGCCCTGGGAGACGGCTCCCGGCGGTGCCGTGACGGTGGTGGTCGACCCCGGCCAGGCGTTCGGGACGGGAGCCCACGCGACGACCCGGCTGTGTCTCGAGCTCCTGCTCGGTCAGGAGCCGGCGAGCCTCGTCGACCTCGGGTGCGGCTCGGGTGTGCTCTCGATCGCTGCGGCAAGGCTCGGGTTCGCTCCGGTCACCGCGGTCGACGTCGACCCCGCCGCCGTCACCGCCTGCCGCGAGAACGCGACCCGCAACGGGATTGCGCTCGAGGCCCGGCGGCTCGATCTTCGGGCGGAGGCGCCCCCGCCTGCGGAGCTCGCGGTCGCGAACCTCGAGCGAGGCCTCGTCGAGGTTGTCGCGCCGTGCGTCGCAGCCCGCCGGCTGATCGCGTCCGGGTACCTCGAGACGGATGCCCTGGCGCTGCCGGGCTGGCGGGCCCTCGACCGCCGTACCGCCGACGGCTGGGCCGCGGAGCTGTTCGAGCGCCGCTGACGCGGGCGGGATGAGATCCCGCCCCTACAGCCGCATCGGACTGGCGCGGGCGGGATGGGATCCCGCCCTACGATGACCCGGCCGTGGTCCGGAGGTGGGCGGGGCAGGATCGCGACCGGGCGGGATGGGATTCCGCCCCAACGACCGCTTTCCCTGCCCCGCCTTGTCGTCTCCGTAGGGGCCGGATCTCATCCGGCCCTGCCCTCCGTCTAGCATGCCCCGCATGGCGACGTTCACCGTCGACTTCCTCGGCTGCAAGGTCTCGCACACGGAGGCGCAGGAGCTCAGGGAGCGCCTGCTCGCAGACGGGCATCGCGAGGCGGACGGCGACACCGACGTCGCCGTCCTCAGCACGTGCTGCGTCACGAACGAGGCGGTCGCGAAGTCCCGGAAGGCCGCCCGCCGGATCGCCGCCCGCGCCGGCCGCGTCTACCTGACGGGCTGCGGTGCCAATCTCCGCGGCGCCTTCGACGTGCTGCCGGAGAACGTGACCGTCGTGCCGCTTCGGAGCGAGGAGGCGGCACGGTTCGTCGCGACCGACGTGGGTCGCGTCGGCTGCGTCCGTGACGACTTCGGCCTCGACCGGGTGCGGGCGTTCGTGAAGATCCAGGACGGCTGCAGCTTCTCGTGCTCGTTCTGCGTGATTCCGAGCGTGCGCGGAGAGTCGAGGAGCCGGCCCGCCCGGGCGGTGCTCGCCGAGATCCGCCGGCGCGTCGAGCAGGGACACCGGGAGATCGTGCTGACGGGCATCAACCTCGGCTGCTACCGCGACCGCGAGGCGGGCTTCACGCTGGTGCGCCTGATCCGGGAGGCGGGGACGATTCCGGGTCTCTCGCGGCTGCGGCTCTCGTCGATCGAGGTGAACCATGTCGCCGGAGACCTGCTCGCGGCGATGCGCGAGACGCCGTCCGTGTCGCCGCACCTGCACGTGCCGCTCCAGTCGGGAGACGACCGGGTGCTCGCCGCGATGGGGCGCCGCTACACGGCGGCTGCGTTCCTTCGCCGCCTCGAGCGGGCCGAAGGCTTCAACCTGACGACGGACGTGATCGCCGGCTTCCCGGCCGAGGACGGCGCGGCCTTTCGCCGGACGCTCGACCTGGTTCGAGCGGCAGGGATCACGAAGGTGCACGTGTTCCCGTACTCGCCGAGACCGGGGACAGGCACCGCCGGCAACGATCCGGTGCCGCCCGAGGTCAAGCGCGAGCGCTCGAGGACGCTGCGCGCGCTCTCTGCCCAGGCGTCGGCCGCGTACTGGCGGTCGCGGCTCGGTTCGGAGGACGTCGTGCTCGTCGATCGTCCCGGCCGGGGCTACGCGAACGACTACACACCGTGGCTCGTCGACGGGGAGGTCGGCGAGCTCGTCCCCGTCCGAGCGGTCGGCGTGAGCGAGGAGGGGATCGTCGGTGCCCGCTGAGAGCTGCGTCTTCTGCCGCATCGTCCGCGGCGAGCTGCCCGCGACGGTCGTGAACCGGGGCAACGGCTTCGTCGCGATCGAGGACATCTCGCCGAAGGCGCCGGTCCACGTGCTCGTCGTTCCGGAACGGCACCTCGACTCGTTCCGGGAGATCGGCGGGCTCGATCCGGAGGAGTCGCGGGCGATGCTCGAGTTCGTGCGCGAGACCGCCGAGCTGACCGGTGTCGACGACTACCGGCTGATCGTCAACGTCGGCCCGGGCGCAGGGCAGACCGTCTTTCACCTCCACTGGCATATCCTTGGCGGGAAGGAGCTGCCGTTTCCATGATCGCCCGGATCGAGACCGAGCTGCACGATGCCATGCGCGCGAAGGACAAGGTGCGCGTGTCGACGCTGCGCCTCACCCTTGCGGCGCTCCGGGCGGCCGAGAAGGATCTGCAACGGCCGCTGAAGCAGGACGAGGAGCTCCAGGTGCTCCAGCGCGAGCGCAAGCGACGCGTCGAGTCCGTGACCGCCTTTCGCGATGCCGGTAGAGACGAGAAGGCAGACGTCGAGGCGGCGGAGCTCGCGGTGCTCGAGACGCTGCTGCCGGCCCCCCTCGGCGAGGATGCGATCGAGGAGATCGTGGACGACGCGATCGCCGAGACCGGGGCGACCTCCCTGCGCGACCTCGGCCGGGTGATGGCGGACGTGATGCCGCAGATCGCGGGCCGCGCGGACGGCTCGGTCGTGAGCCAGCTCGTCCGCGAGAAGCTCGCCTGAGTGGCTCCCGCCGCCGCCTCCACGCTGCGCTGCGGCGCCTGCGGGTTCGAGAACGAGATCGGCCGGAAGTTCTGCGGGGAATGCGGCGCCGGCCTTTCGATCGCGTGCCCGACGTGCGGTACGCCCAATGCGCCGTCGATGAAGTTCTGCGGCGAGTGCGGGGCCCGCCTCGCGGAATCGGCGACGGTGGACCCACCGGTGCCGGTGCCGGTCGCCGAGCGGCGGCTCGTCACGGTGCTCTTCGGCGACCTCGCCGGCTACACCTCGCTCGTCGAGGGCCGCGACTTCGAGGATGTCCGTGACCTGCAGACCTCCTACTTCGAGACGGCGAGAACCGTGATCGAGCGTTACGGCGGCGTCGTCGAGAAGTACATCGGCGACGCCGTGATGGCCGTGTGGGGGGCTCCGGTCGCCAGGGAGGACGACGCCGAGCGAGCGGTTCGGGCCGCGCTCGACCTCGTCGATGCCGTGGGCGAGCTCGGGGTGGGCGCCGGAGCTCCCGAGCTCCGCCTCCGGGTGGGCGTCCTCACGGGCGAGGCCGCCGTCACGCTCGGCGCCACGGGCCAGGGGATGGTGACCGGCGACCTCGTGAACACCGCGTCGCGGATCCAGGGCGTCACATCGCCCGGCTCGGTGCTCGTCGGCGAGGCGACGCGACGCGCGAGCGAGGCGGCGATCGTGTATGCGGACGAGGGCGCGCACGCGCTGAAGGGCAAGGCCGAGCCCGTCACGCTCTGGAGGGCCGTCCGGGTGATCGCCGCCCTCAGGGGGGAAGGCCGCTCGGTTGGCCTCGAGGCCCCGTTCGTGGGCCGAGAGCGAGAGCTTCGCCTCGTCAAGGATCTGTTCCACGCGACCGCGGACGAGCGCAAGGCGCATCTCCTCTCGGTCGTCGGCGTCGCCGGGATCGGCAAGTCGCGGCTCGCCTGGGAGTTCGAGAAGTACCTGGACGGCCTGGCCGGCGACGCCTGGTGGCACCGCGGGCGATGCCTCGCGTACGGCGAGGGGGTGGCGTACTGGGCGCTCGCCGAGATGGTCCGGATGAGGGCGCGGATCTCGGAGGACGAGTCGTCCGTGAACGCGCTGGCCAAGCTCGCCGAGGTCGTTGCAGAGCTCGTTCCCGATCCCGTTGAGCGGGCGCTCGTCGAGCCGCGCCTCCAGCACCTGCTCGGCCTGACCGAGCGGGTCGCTCCCGACCGCGAGGACCTGTTCTCTGCCTGGCGTCTCTTCGTCGAGCGCCTGGCCGACGTCTATCCGGTCGTGATGGTGTTCGATGATCTTCACTGGGCCGACGCGGGCCTGCTGGATTTCATCGAGTATCTGCTCGACCGGTCGCGCAGCTACCCGATCTTCGTCGTCACGCTCGCCCGGCCCGAGCTCTCCGAGCGCCACGGGTGGGGCGCCCATCTGCGCGGCTTCACCTCGCTTGCGCTCGATCCGCTGCCCGACGCGGCGGTGGACGCCCTCCTGCGGGGGCTCGTGCCCGGGCTTCCCGACGCAGCGCTTGCGCGGATCCGGGAACGGGCCGAGGGGATCCCGCTCTACGCGGTCGAGACCGTGCGGATGCTGCTCGACCGGGGTCTGCTCCGGACGGGAGAGGAGGGCTACGAAACGGCCGGCGACCTCGAGGCGCTCGACGTGCCCGAGACCCTGCATGCGCTGATCGCCGCCCGGCTCGACGGGTTGCGCCCGGGTGAACGGCGGGTTCTGCAGGACGGCGCTGTCCTCGGGAAGACGTTCTCCGTGCGGGGGCTCGCCGCGCTCTCGGGCGCCGGGGAGGGGGAGCTGAGCGCGATCCTCGACGGGCTCGTGCGCAAGGAGCTCCTGTACCTCGAGTCGGATCCGCGAGCTCCGGAGCGGGGTCAGTACGGCTTCCTGCAGGCACTCGTGCAGCGCGTCGCCTACGAGACCCTGTCGCGCCGGGACCGCAAGGCCAGGCACCTCGGAGCCGCCGGATACCTCACCGAGGAGGCCGGAACCGATCCGGACGAGATCGCCGAGGTCGTCGCGGCCCACTACCTCGACGCGATCGGCGCGGACGAGGGTGCGGACGACGTGGCGGAGCTCCGGACGCTCGCGAGGGCCTGGCTCGAGCGCGCGGGCGAACGGGCCGAGTCGCTGGCCGCGGCGGACGACGCACGGCGCGCCTTCGAGGCGGCGGCCGGGCTCACGGCGGACCCGGCGATCCAGGCCGGGCTGCTCGAGCGGGCCGGCGCGATGGCGCGCATGGGCGGCGCGATGGTGGAGTCCGAGCAGCTTCTCGCACGGGCAGCCGACCTCTATCGCGCAGCCGGCGACTCGCATGCCGTCGCGCGGGCGACCGCTCGTCTTGCCCGCGTGACCTGGGGGCTCGGACGGAACGCCGAGGCGATCGCGCTCGCCGAGGACGCGTTCGCCGTGCTCGCCTCCGACGAGCCCGACGCCGACCTCGCGGAGCTCATCGCCGAGCTCGCCCGCCTGCACTTCTTCACGGGCGAGGCGGGAACGGCGCTCTCACGGATCGAGGCGGCACTCGACATGGCCGAGTCTCTGGGATTGCCCGCCGTACTCTCCTCGGCCCTGAACACGAAGGCCATGCTCTCACGGCATCCCCACGAGCAGCACGCGCTCCTGCAGGAGGCGCTCTCGGTCGCGCTCGAGCACGACCTCGTGTTCGAGGCGCTTCGAGCGTACAACAATCTCGCTGTCTCCATGAGTGCGCTCGACCGAGTCGAGCAGGTGGCCACGATCACGGACGAGGCCTACGAGCTGGCGCGGCGCCGCGGCGACCGCGATTGGGAGGAGATCTTCGCTTCGACGCGCGTCTCATTTCAGCTGAACACGGGACGGTGGGACGATGGTGCCGCGCTGGCCCACGACCTCGCGCTCGGAAGGTTGGACACGGCGGAAGCCTGGATCTGCGCCGCCATGGCCGAGATCTGCTGGCAGCGCGGGGACGATGAGGCCGCCCGGGGCTGGCTCGAGCGAGCACCGGCAACCGACGATCGCGAGAACTTCCAGTGGCGGAGCGCCCTGAACGCTCTCCGCTGGACGGCTGCGGTGATCGACGGCCGCCACGACGTCGCGGTGCGCGTCGCGAGCGCCGAGATCGTCGCCAGCCTCGGGGATCCGGAGAGCCCGGCCGAGCTCGCAGACCCGCTCTCCATCGTGGCGTGGGTCCTTCCGGACGCCGTCGACGCCGGTGACGCAGAATCGGCAGTCGCGGCCGTCCGCTCGGCGGTCGACCCGTCGCGTTGGCGGAGGGTGACCGCGACCCTCGCGCGGGTGGAGGGCCTCCTCGCGGCGCGGCGCGGCGACCACGACGCTGCGGCCGATCGCTTCGGCATCGCCCTCGCCGCCGCGCGGAGTCTCGACCACCGGCCGTGGGTCGCCGGGACCCTCACCGACTACGCCGGCTCTCTCGTCGCCGAGGGACGGCCTGCCGAGGCCCGGCCGCTCCTTACGGAGGCGCGCCAGATTGCCGAGGAGCTCCGGGCCGTCCGCATGCTCTCGCGGATCGAGCGGCTTGCAGGCTCGGCACCTGAACCCGCTTCTGTCGGCTGATTGCGCGAGGCCCGGAGCGGGCCGGTGCGGCGCCTACAATGAGGTCCTTGCAGCAGGTGCTCTCCGTCTCCAACGAGGTCGCGGCCGAGCTGGCAACGATCGACGACGGCATCCTCGATGCGCTTCGCGACCGCTTCGGCTGCGCGCTGCTGCTCCGGGGAAACCGCCTGACCCTCGACGGCGACGAGCGAAGCGTCGAGGGCGCGCTGACCGTGCTCGGGGAGCTCGTGGAGCTCGCCGAGGGCGGCCACGCGATCGGGCCGGGAACGCTCGACGCCGTGCTCGGAGCGCTCGAGCAGGAGACCGACGTTCGCGACGTGTTCGAGGACGTCGTCTGGCGCCACCGCGGCACGAAGATCGCGCCGAAGACCGTCAACCAGAAGCGGTACGTCGATGCGATCCGCTCGGGCACGATCACGTTCGGGATCGGCCCGGCGGGCACTGGCAAGACGTACCTCGCGATGGCGCTCGCGGTTGCGGCGCTCGCCGAGCGGGAGGTCGGCCGGATCATCCTGACGCGGCCGGCCGTCGAGGCGGGCGAGAAGCTCGGCTTCCTTCCCGGCGATCTGCTCGCCAAGGTCGACCCCTATCTCCGGCCGCTCTTCGACGCGCTCTACGACATGCTCGACGCCGACCGGCTCGCCTCGTACATGGAGAAGGGGATGATCGAGGTCGCCCCGCTCGCGTTCATGCGCGGCCGGACGCTCAACGACTCGTTCATCATCCTCGACGAGGCCCAGAACACGAGCCCGGAGCAGATGCAGATGTTCCTGACGCGGCTCGGGTTCGGCTCGAAGATGGTCGTGACCGGCGATGTCACCCAGATCGATCTTCCGCGGCACCAGTTCTCGGGCCTGATCCACGTGCGCGAGATCCTCGGCGAGATCGAGGGAGTCGGCTTCGTCGAGTTCGGGGACAAGGACGTCGTGCGCCACAAGCTCGTCCAGCGAATCGTCGAGGCGTACCGGCGTCATGTCGAGGAGACGGGAACGCAGCGCAGGCATTGATCGAGATCGAGCTCGACAACCGCAGCGACACGGCCGTTCCCCCCGGCGCGGAGGTCGTCGCCCTCTGCCGCGACACGCTCGCCGCCGAGGGAATCGAGACCGGCGAGCTCGGGGTCGCGTTCGTAGGCCCCGACGAGATGCGGGCCCTGAAGCGCGACCATCTGGGGATCGACGAGCCCACGGACGTCCTCTCCTTCCCGATCGACGGCACGGACGAGCTGCCGGCGGGCCTGCCGCGCCAGCTCGGGGACGTCGTGCTCTGCCCGCAGGTCGTGGGCGACAACTGGCGGTGGCCGCTCGTCCATGGCCTGCTCCACCTGCTCGGCTACGACCACGGCGAGGAGATGGAGCGTCGGGAGGCGGCCCTGCTCGCATGACCGTCACCCGCCCCCGACCGTCGCCGCCCGAACGCCCGCCCGAGCGCAAGCACCTCGACGAGCCGGGCTCGCGCCGGGGTACGACCTCGCTGATCCAGAGCTTCAACTACGCGTTCGAGGGGATCGTCCACGTCCTCAAGACGCAGCGCAACATGCGGATCCACTTCGCGCTCGCGATCGGGGTGCTCGTGGCGGCGTTCGCGTACGACGTCTCGAAGCTCGAGCTGATCGGGCTCGTGCTCGCGATCGCGTTCGTGCTGATCACGGAGATGCTGAACACGGCGATCGAGGCCGTGACGGACATCGCGACGAGCTCGTTCCACCCGCTCGCGAAGCTCGCGAAGGACATCAGCGCGGGCGCGGTCCTCGTCGCGTCGGCCACCGCGGTGCTGGTCGGGTATCTGGTCCTCTCCGATCGTCTCGGGCGGGAGCTGGACGACCTCCTGATCGCGCTGCGCGAGGCGCCGCTCCACCTCACGGCGATCGCGCTCGCGGTCGTGCTGCTGCTCTCGATCGCGATCAAGGCGATGACGCGGCGCGGCACTCCGCTCCGCGGCGGCTTCCCCTCGGGCCATGCGGCGCTCGCGTTCGCGGCGTGGGCGGCGATCACGTTCGTGACCGAGGACTTCGACCATCGGGTGCTCGTTTCGAGCCTCGCGTTCCTGCTCGGGCTCCTCGTCGCCCAGACCCGGGTCGAGTCGGGCATCCACACGACGTTCGAGGTCGCGGCCGGCGGGCTGCTCGGCGCGACCACGACCCTCGTGCTCTTCCAGGCGTTCGCGTGACCGACGACCGGGACCTCTACGAGCTCGCGCGGGCCGCCGCCGCGCGCGCCTACGCGCCCTACTCCGGCCTTCACGTCGGCGCCGCCGTGCTGACGCGGGACGGGCGCACGATCACCGGCGCCAACGTCGAGAACGCTTCGTACGGGCTCTCGCTCTGCGCCGAGCGTTCGGCCCTCACCCGCGCGGCCGCCGAGGGCTGCGGGCCCGGCCGGATCGAGGCCGTCGCGGTCACCGCGCCCCCGTGCGGAGCCTGCCGCCAGTGGCTGCTCGAGTTCGGTGCGACGCGCGTCCTCTACCCGCACCAGGGCGAGCTCGTCGTCCGCAACCCGTCCGAGCTGCTCCCCGACGCGTTCTGGATCGCCGAGTGAGAAGCGGCTTCGTCGCCCTGGCCGGCCGTCCCAACGTCGGCAAGTCCACGCTCGTGAACGCGCTGTGTGGAGGCAAGGTCGCGATCGTCTCCGACAAGCCGCAGACGACGAGGCATCGCATCCAGGGCGTCGTCTCGGGCGACGGCTTCCAGCTCGTGCTCGTCGACCTGCCCGGCTTCCAGCGTCCGCTCGATCCGCTCACCGAGCACATGCAGCGGACGGTCGACCATTCGCTCGAGGGCGTCGACGGGATCGCGCTCGTCCTCGCCGCGGACGAGCGGATCGGAGCCGGCGACCGCTTCGCCGCCCGCAGGGCCTTCGCGGCCGGGGTGCCGGTCGTCGTCGTGCTCAACAAGGTCGACCGGATCGGGCCGGCGGAGCTCGTCCGCCAGATCGAGACCGTTGCCGTGCTCGGCGACCTCCGGGCGCTCCACCCGGTGAGCGCCCGCACGGGCGAGGGCGTGGACGAGCTTCGGAACGAGCTCGTCGAGCTGCTTCCCGAAGGGCCGGCGTACTATCCGGCGGGCGCGCTGACCGATCTGCCACTCGAGCTACGGGTCGCCGAGCTCGTCCGTGAGCAGGCCCTGGCGCTCACGCGCGAGGAGGTGCCGCACGCCGTCACGGTGGAGGTCGAGGAGCTGACGGCGCGGCGTGTCAGCGCCGTGATCCTCGTCGAGACCTCCTCCCAGAAGCAGATTCTCGTCGGGAAGGGCGGAAGCATGGTTCGGGAGATCGGGAGCAGGGCACGTCCCGCGATCGAGGATCTGCTCGGCCGCCGCCCGGTCTTCCTCGACCTCCGGGTCAAGGTGAAGGAGCGCTGGCGGCGCGACGAACAGCTACTGAGCCGGCTCGGCATCTGAGCCCGGCCGATCGACGACAGAGGAGGTCAGGTGACAGAGGCAGCGTCCCCCGACGGTTTCGAGGCGCGGCTGCACGACTACGTGTACGAGCGCGCTGAGGAGGCCCGGGCCGTCCGGGTCGGTGAGAAGGAGACGAGCGAGCAGGCGGAGATCGTCGCCCGGTACGCGGACCTGTTCAGCCGCGAGCAGCTCGACGTCCTGCGGGCTGCGGAGGAGGGAGCGAGCGAGGAGGCAGCCGAGCGCGCCTTCCGGCTCCGAGAGGCCTGCCAGGGCGGGATCCTGTCGGCGGCGTTCGCCGAGCGCTCCGACGCGCTCGAGAACGCGATGCTCGCGTGCCGGCTGGACTGGCAGGGCGAGGAGCTCCCGCTGCGCTCTGCGCAGGCCCAGCTCGCCGTGCTCGACGGGTATGCAGAGCGGACGGAGCTCGGCGAGCGCGTGGTCGTCGCGTCCGCGTCGTTCAACGGCGAGCGGCTCGAGCTGATGCGCGACGCCGAGACGCTCGAGGCGGAGCTGACGGACGAGCTAGACCCGGTGAAGCGCAGCGCCGACCTGAAGGGCATCGACCTCCACGAGCTCTCGGCCCGGCTCGCACAGGCCTCCGCGGCGATCGACGGCCCGTACGCGGAGCTCCGGGAGCGCTGGCTCGACCGCGTGCTCGGGGCAGAGCGGGAGAGCAACCCGACCTCCGCGCACGTCTCCTACGTCCGCCGCCTGTCGCCGCTCGCCTCGACGTACACGAAGGAGCGCTCGGTGCCCGTCTGCATGGCAACGCTCACCGAGCTCGGGTTCGATCTCGCCGGCAACGATCGCATCCGCCTCGATCTCGAGGATCGACCGCAGAAGTTCCCGCGCGCGTGCGTCATCGCATCGGATCCGCCCCGCGTCGTACACCTGATCACCCGCGCGCAGGGCGGGCTCGCCGACTACCAGGCCTTTCTCCACGAGGCGGGGCACGCGCTCCACTACGCCGGCTGCGACCCGAGCCTCCCCTACACGTTCCGGGGGCTGTCCCGCGATCACGCGCTGACCGAGATCTACTCGTTCCTCGTCGAGTCGATCACCCACGAGCCCGGCTGGCATGCCGAGCACTTCGGCCTGGAGGCGGCCCAGGCGGCCGACCGGGCCGACGCCACCCGGTTCCTCGACGCGTTCCTGTTTCGCCGCTACGCCGCGAAGCTCCGTTACGAGCTCCGCTTCTGGGGCGACTTCGCGAACGCCGAGCGGTACGACGAGCTCTACGAGCGCGAGGTCTCGACGGCATCCGGCTTCCGGTACCCGCGCGCCGGCTTCCTGTCGGACATGGATGAGGGCTTCTACTCGGCCGACTACCTCCGAGCCTGGATCCGCGCTGCCCAGGTACGGGCCCGCCTGCGCCGGGAGGTCGGCGTGGACTGGTGGAGACGGCCCGAGACCGGCGCGTTTCTCGAGGGTCTGTTCGTCAGGGGCACCCGCCCGAGCAGCGAGGATGTCGCCGAGCTCGTCGGCTTCGACCCGCTCGACACGGGTCCCCTTGTCGAGGAGCTGGCGGGGAACTGAGGCGGGCGAGCGGCCGGCGAGGCATAGAATGCGGTTCCAGCGATGGCGCTGAGGCTCGAGGAGCTCGCAAAGACGGTCGACCAGGTGCTGCTCGATCCGTCAGCGACGGTCGCGGATGTCGAGCGGGCGTGTGAGGACGGCCGGGCCCGCCACGTCGCGGCGGTCTGTGTGCCGCCGTTCTGCGTGCAGCGGGCGTCGCGGCTCCTGCGCGGCTGCGACGTCAAGGTCGGCACCGTCGTCGGGCACCCGTTCGGCACGGACGTGACGAGGGCGAAGGTCTGTGCCGCCGAGCACGCGATCGCACACGGCGCGGACGAGCTCGACGTCGCCCTGAACGTCGCCGCCCTGCGTTCGGGAGAGCTCGGCCTCGTCCGCGACGAGCTCGTGGCGTTCGTCCGGGCAGTCCGCATGAAGGGCGTCAACGCGGGCAGGGGCGCCGTGCTCGTGAAGGTGAGCGTCGAGTGCGGGCTGCTCGACGAGCCGCAGAAGCGCCTCGTCTGCCGGCTCGTCGAGGACGCCGGTGCCGACTTCGTCTCGGCGATGTCCGGCTTCGGCGAGGCCGCCCCCTCACCCGACGACGTCGAGCTGTTTCGGGAATCGGTGTCCGACGGCGTCGGTGTGAAGGCGATGGGCGTCATCGCGACCTGTGACGACGCCGAGACGATGATCGCGGCGGGCGCCTCCCGTCTCGGGACCGAGCACGTCGACGCGATCCTCGCGGGCTTCTCGGGCGTGAGGAAGGCGTCATGAGCAGCGCCGCGCCGAGCTGGCCGAAACGTCGCTTCAGCCAGGCGATCTCGGAGGGGGACGGGATCTCGGTGATCCCGCTCGTTCGCGGGGCGCTCGAGCTTCTCGCCGATGCCTCGGAGCATGCTGGAGCGGAGGCGCTCGCGGTCGGCTCGGTCTCCGACCTGCGCCGGTTGCGACCCCGCACGGAGCTACCGCTGCTCGTTCGCTCGGCCGTCGACGATGCCGACACGATGCGCTCGCTCAGGGCCGCCGGAGCAGACGCCTGCGTGCTCGTCTACGAGCAGCTCGCAGAGGACGACGCCCTGCTCGAGGAGCTCGTCTCGCTGGCCTGGGAGCTCGGGCTCGACGTCGCGCTCGACGTCAGTGACGAGGAGCAGCTCGAGGAGGCTCTCGAGCGCGTCGACCCCGAGATCCTCGTGCTCTCGGAACGCGATCGGGAGCTGGACGAGGTCGAGACGGAAGTGACGCTCGACCTGCTCCCGGACGTTCCGGCCGGGAAGCTCGTCGTCTCCGACTCGGCCGTCACGACCCGCGAGCAGGTACTCGAGCTCGAGCGGGCGGGCGTGGACGCGGTGCTCGTCAGCGAGCTTCCCGGCGACCCGGCCTACGGGGCGGCGCTCGCGGAGCTCACGGGCACGTCCGGCTAGCCGAAGAACGCGCGCGCGACGTCGTACCAGGCAGGCGGCACGGTCTTCAGCTCGGCGACGGCGTCGGCGAGCGGGACCGCGACGATCGAGTCGCCCTGCAGCGCGGTCATGAGCCCGAACCGCCCTTCCTGCACGAGCCGGGCGGCGACGAGCCCGAAGCGCGTTGCGAGCACCCGGTCTCGCGCGGTCGGCGTTCCGCCCCGCTGGACGTGGCCGAGCACGGTGACGCGCGTCTCGAATCCCGTCCGGCTCTCGATCTCGCGGGCGAGCAGCTCGCCGACGCCGCCCAGGCGAACGTGTCCGAACTGGTCGGTCTCGGCGGCCTGGACGACGGTGCGGGCCTCGCCGGTGGCGAACGTCAGCTCGTAGCCCTCGCTGACGACGACGATCGAGAAGTCCTTGCCGCGCGCGTGACGCGCCCGGATCGACTCGCACGCGTCCTCGACCGTCAGCGGCTGCTCGGGGATCAGGATCACGTCGGCACCGCTCGCGATCCCGCTCATGACGGCGATCCAGCCCGTGTGCCGTCCCATCACCTCGACGACCATGACGCGGTTGTGCGACTCCGCAGTCGTGTGCAGGCGGTCGATCGCCTCCGTCGCGATCGAGACCGCGGTGTCGAACCCGAACGTGTAGTCGGTGGCGGAGAGGTCGTTGTCGATCGTCTTCGGCACCCCGACGACGGGGTAGCCGTGCTCGGCGTGGAGCCGTGCGGCCACGCCGAGGGTGTCCTCGCCGCCGATCGCGACGACCGCGTCGAGCCCGAGCGTGCGGGTGGTCTCGAGCACGTGGTCGATGCCGCCGTCGAGCTTGTACGGGTTCGTTCGCGACGTGCCGAGGATCGTTCCGCCGCGGGCGAGGATGCCCGAGATCTGACCGGGCCCGAGCGCGGTCGTCTTGCCCTCGACGAGCCCGCGCCACCCCTCCCGGATCCCGACGACCTCATGGCCGGCGTCCAGCGAGCGCCGGGCGACGGCGCGGATCACGGCGTTCAGCCCCGGGCAGTCGCCGCCGCCGGTCAGGATCCCGAACCTGCTCATGCCGTCATCTTGCCTGCACGCGGCAGGGCACGTGACGAACCAGTGCCGAAGGCGGGAGTCGAACCCGCACGGGGCAAGGCCCCGCTGGATTTTGAGTCCAGTGCGTCTACCAGTTCCGCCACTTCGGCCCGGCGCGGCGAATGATAGAGGGCGGGCGGCTGGCGGCCTGGCTCGGCCGGGCCGGACCCGCCGATCGTCTCCCGCATGCGTGTGACCGCCCGGCTTCGCCGGGCTCCTGCGCGGGTCGCGGCCGGCCGAGCCGGCCGCTCAGCCGCGGGGCCGTCAGCCGCCCTAGAGCTTGAGTCGGTACGCGTAGCCGAACGCGTCGAAGCCGTAGCGCTCGTACAGGGGATGGGCGTCCGAGCGGTCGTGGCCCGACTCGAGCTTCAGGGCGTGGCAGCCGCGGGCCCTTGCCTCGGCGATGCAGGCGTCGAGGAGCGCTGTCGCGATCCCGCGGCGGCGGTACGCGGGACGCACGACGAGGTCGGGCAACCACGCCTCGGGCGTCACCCAGTTGAGCCGCGGCCGGAACCATAGGCTCGCCGCGCCGGCCAGCCCGCGGTCGCCGTCGACGACGAGGATCATCCCGTCCGGGTGGGCGAGGTGGGCGAGGGCGACATCGCGCTGCGCGGTCGGGTCATCCGCCACCGGGGGACGGCCGAGCCCGGCCATGAGCGCGAGGATCTCGTCGGCGTCCTCGGGGGTCGCTCGGCGCGCAGTCACGCCGGCACGGTAGCGGGCCGGATGAGATCCGGCCCCTACGACGGGCCCCGGGGTCGGAGTCGACGACGTACGGCTGCGAGCCCGTCCCGCCCGGTCGGGCTGGTTGCGTCTCGTCGGTCCTGTAGGGGCGGGATCTCGTCCCGCCCGGTCTGCACGCGCCGGCGCGCGTAGACTCGCGACGTGAGCCCGAAGACCGCTTCCGGGGAGGAGCTCGTACTCGACGACGGCCCGGCGCGCGAGGCCGAGCTGTTCGTCGTCGACGGCAACAACCTCGCCTACCGGGCGTTCTTCGCGCTGCCCGAGGAGCTCGCGACGACGGAGGGGTTCCCGACGAACGCGCTGCTCGGGTTCACGAACATGCTGTTCAAGCTCCTCGTCGACTACAGGCCGCGCGGAGTCGCCGTC
Organism: Gaiellales bacterium; assembly: GCA_046330455.1. Lineage (GTDB taxonomy): Bacteria > Actinomycetota > Thermoleophilia > Gaiellales > Gaiellaceae > CAVQXR01. Next base: position 340,639 of record JAXLSU010000002.1, on the reverse strand, counting down.
GCCTGGGACACGCGGCCCGTCCACCGGCTCGAGGTGTCGGAGGACTACAAGGCCGAGCGCCGCCCCATGCCGGACCTGCTCCGCGAGCAGTTCCCGCACTTCCGTCCCCTCGTCGAGGCGTTCGGCTATCGCAACCTCGAGTTCGAGGGCTGGGAGGCCGACGACGTGATCGCCACGATCGCCACCCGGGCCGACGAGGTAGGGCTCAAGACCTGCGTCGTCTCGACCGATCGCGACGCGTTCCAGCTCACCTCCGAGAACGTCTGCCTGATGATGACCCCGCGCGGCGTCGCGGACGTTCAGGTCTACACACCCGAGCGGGTCGAGGCCCGGTACGGGATCCCGCCGCAGAAGGTCCCGGACTTCATCGGCCTCAAGGGCGACACGTCGGACAACATCCCCGGCGTTCCGGGGATCGGCGACAAGACCGCGGCCGAGCTCGTCGCCCGCTACGGCTCGCTCGAGGAAGTGCTCGAGCACGCGGACGAGCTCTCGCCGGCCCGGTCGAAGGCGATCCGCGAGCACGCCCAGCAGGCCCGCGACTCGAAGCTCCTCGCGACGATGCGGCGCGATCTCGACATCGAGTTCGACCCGGCTGAGCTCGTGCTCACCCCGCCCGACCGCTCGCAGCTGCGCGAGCTGTTTCGCCGCTACGAGTTCCGCAACCTCCTGCGGCGGGTCGACGAACTCGAGGAGGCGCTGCCCTCCGCCGAGCGCCAGGTCGACGGACACCCCGTCGTCTGGGTCGAGGGCGAGCTTCGCCCGGCGACGGGACCGTGCGGTGCCGCCGTGCGGGATGGGCGCGCCGCGCTCGCCCGTCCCGGCGAGGCAGTCGTGGTCGCTCCGCTCGACGGGCTCGCACAGGCCGTCTCCGGGGCCGAGCTCTGCTGTCACGGCTCGGGCACCCTTCCGTTCGAGCTCTGGCGTGCCGGTGTCCACCCGTCGGCCGACACCGAGCTCGCTGCCTACCTGATCGATCCCAACCGCTCCACCTACCTGCTCGACGATCTGGCCGGGGAGTACGGAGTCACGGCCCAGCCCGAGCCACCCGCCGAGCCCGAGACCGAGGCGCTCGTCCGCGGCGCGTCCGCCGTGCTGGCGCTGGTGGAGCCTCTCCACGCGCGCCTCGACGCCCTCGAGCTCCGCCGTCTCTATGACGAGGTCGAGCTGCCGCTGTCGCTCGTCCTGCGCGCGATGGAGGACGTCGGCGTCCGCATCGACACGTATCGGATGGGCGAGATCACGGCGCGCCTGACCGACCAGGTGGACGAGCTCGAAGCCCGCGCCTACGAGCTCGCCGGGGAGGAGTTCGTGCTCGGCTCGGCGCAGCAGGTGGCGCGGATCCTGTTCGAGAAGCTCGGGCTCGCACCGGGCCGCAAGGGCAAGACCGGGTACTCGACCGACAGCCGCGTTCTGCGCGGGCTACGCGACGCGCACCCGATCGTGCCGGTGATCGAGGAGTGGCGAGAGTACACGAAGCTCGTCAACACGTACCTCGGCCCGCTGCCGGGGCTCATCTCCGAGCAGGACGGGCGACTCCACACGACGTTCAACCAGACCGTCGCCGCAACGGGGCGGCTCTCGACCTCGAACCCGAACCTCCAGTCGATCCCGATCCGGACCGAGCTCGGCCGCTCGATCCGCAGCGCCTTCGTCGCCGAGCCGGAGTGGAAGCTCCTCTCGGCCGACTACTCGCAGGTCGAGCTGCGGATCCTCGCCCACGTCTCCGGCGAGCCGAAGCTACGGGAGGCGTTCCTGCGCGGCGACGACATCCACGCGGCGACCGCAGCCGAGGTGCTCGGCAAGGACCCGGCGGCGTTGACCAAGGATGAGCGCAACCGGGCGAAGGCCGTGAACTTCGGGATCATCTACGGGATCTCGGCGTTCGGGCTCTCCGACCAGCTCGAGATCCCGCGTGACGAGGCGCAGGCCTACATCGACACCTATCTCGCCCGCTTCCCCTACGTCCAGGACTTCATCGCGCGGACGGTGGAGCAGGCCGAGCGCGACGGCGAGGTTCGCACGCTGCTCGGCCGCCGCCGTCCGATCCCGGAGCTCCGGGCCCAGAACCGCCAGACCCGCTCGCTCGGTGAGCGGCTGGCCGTGAACACGGTCATGCAGGGCACGGCCGCGGACGTGATCAAGGTCGCGATGGTCGCGATCCACCGCCGGTTGCGGGAGGAGGGCCGGGCGTCGAGGCTCGTCCTGCAGGTGCACGACGAGCTTCTGCTCGAGGTTCCAGAGAACGAGGTGACGGCCGCGAAGGAGATCGTGCGCGAGGAGATGTGCGGCGCGTTCGAGCTCGACCCCCCGCTCGTCGTCGACGTCGGGGTCGGCGAGAGCTGGAACAGCGCCAAGACGTAAGGCGGCTTCGCCTCCCGCGGCCCGTCGGCGCCTGCGCGCCGACCTTGCGGTAGAATGCCCCGTTCGCATGACCACTGAATCGACGACCGAGGCAGCTATCGCCCCCGAGCCCGGCTGGGTCTTCGCCGAGGACGGGACGCTCATCCCCGATTACGACGCGACCATCCCCGTCATCAACGAGGGCGAGGTCGTGCGGGGCACCGTCGTCCGCGTCGACAAGGACGAGGTGCTCGTCGACATCGGCTACAAGTCCGAGGGGGTCATCCCGGTCGCCGAGCTTTCGATCAGGCGTTCGGTGAACCCTGCCGACGAGGTCCAGCTCGGCGACGAGATCGACGCGCTCGTGATGACGAAGGAGGACGCCGAGGGGCGTCTGATCCTGTCCAAGAAGCGTGCCCGCTTCGAGATGGCCTGGAAGCGGATCGAGGGCGCCGCCGAGAGCGGTGAGCCGGTCGACGGTACGGTGATCGAGGTCGTCAAGGGCGGCCTGATCCTCGATCTCGGCGTGCGGGGGTTCCTGCCGGCGTCGCTGATCGACATCCGCCGCGTCCAGAACCTCGACGAGTTCCTCGGGGGTCAGCTCCGGTGCAAGGTGATCGAGCTGAACCGCAGCCGCAACAACGTCGTGCTCTCGCGGCGCGCCGTGCTCGAGGACGAGCGCAAGGAGATGCGCCAGGCGATCCTCGACCGGCTCTCGCCCGGCGACGTCGTCGAGGGGACGATCTCGAACATCGTCGACTTCGGCGCCTTCGTCGATCTCGAGGGCATCGACGGTCTGATCCACATCTCCGAGCTCTCGTGGAGCCACGTGAACCATCCGTCCGAGGTGCTCGAGATCGGGCAGACCGTCAGCGTGAAGGTCCTCGACATCGACCGCGACCGGCAGCGCATCTCGCTCGGTCTCAAGCAGACCCAGTCGGATCCGTGGACGCAGGTGATCGAGGCCTACCAGGAGGGCGATGTCGTCCAGGGTCGGGTCACGAAGGTCGTCACATTCGGGGCCTTCGTCGAGATCCTCCCCGGCGTCGAGGGGCTCGTGCACATCTCCGAGCTTGCCCAGCACCACGTCGAGAACCCGCGCGAGATCGTCTCGCAGGGCGACGTCGTGAGAGTGAAGATCATCGAGATGGACGCCGACCGGCGCCGCCTCTCGCTCTCGCTCAAGCGGGTCGAGGACTCCGACGAGGTACAGCCGCCGATCGGAGGCATGAGCTTCGAGCCCCAGGCGGCCCCGGCGCCCGTCGAGGAGGAGGCTCCGGCAGAGGAGCCTTCCGAGCTGGAGTCCGTCGTTGCCGACGAGCCCGTGGCGGAGGTCGAGGAGGCCGAAGCTGCTGCCGAGGACGCCGAGCCCGAAGCCGAAGCGAAGGTTGCGGTCGAGGAGCCCGAGCCCGAGGCTGCCGACTCCGGCGAGACGGACACCGACGACGCGTAGTCCGGTTGCGGTCGCGATCACCGGCGGCATCGCTGCCGGGAAGAGCGAGACGCTCCGGGCGTTCGCCCGCCACGGCGCGGCAACGATCTCGGCCGACGAGATCGTCCACCGGCTCCTGCGCGAGAGCTTCGAGGTCAAGAGCGCCGTCGTCGAGCGTCTCGGCCGGGACGTGCTCGGGGCCGACGGGGAGATCGACCGCAGCCGGGTCGCTGCGATCGTCTTTACCGACCGCAGCGAGCTCGACTGGCTCGAGGGGTTGCTCCATCCCCGCGTCGTCGCCGCGCAGGCGTCCTGGCGCGACGCGCTCGCGCGCCGGCCCGACCCGCCTGCTGTCTGCGCCGTCGAGGTTCCGCTGCTGTACGAGACGGGGGGAGAGGCTCGCTTCGACGCCGTGGTCGCGGTGACGGCACCGCCCGAGGTCCGGACGCGCCGGGCAAGGCACGACGATGTGGAGAGGCGTGAGCAGCGGCTGATCCCGGACGAGGAGAAGCTCGCGCGCGCCGACTTCGCCTACGTGAACGACGGGAGTCTCGACGAGCTGGACGCGTTCGTGGCCGATGTAGTCGCCACACTGTCGGAAGCATCGTCGTAGGGGCGGGCGCCGCCCGCCCGTCGACCCGGGCCCTCCGGCCCGCTCTAGCATGAGACGTCTCCTGATCCCCGCCGCCCTGCTCGCCGCTGCGCTGCTCGGCGTCTTCCTCTATGTCCGCGAGGCGGGTCCCGGCTGGGCGGAGCGCCTGCGCTACCCGCTCGAGTACCGGGCGATCATCGAGGGGCATGCCGAGAACTACGACCTCGACCCGGCGCTGCTCGCAGCGGTCATCTACCGGGAGAGCAGGTTCGATCCGGAGGCCGTCTCCGAGGCGGGGGCGATCGGGCTCATGCAGCTCTTGCCCGATACGGCGAAGGGCATCGCGACCTACACGGGCGGGACGAAGTTCCGGGTCGAGGATCTGCGCGATCCCGAGCTCAACGTCCGCTACGGGGCCTTCTACCTCCGGCGGCTGCTCGACAAGTACGGCGACGTCGAGCTGGCGCTCGCCGCCTACCACGCGGGGCAGGGCAACGTGGACGACTGGCTCGCCCGCGGCGAGGGAATCCTGTTCCCCGAGACCCGGGAGTACGTCGACGACGTGCTGCGGCTGCGCGGGATCTACCGCAACGCCCACGGTCTCGAGCGAGACCAGGCGTAGCCGCCGACCCCGACGGCAGTGAGCACGGCGCCGGCGGCGAGCCACGGCAGCGGCTCGACTGTTCCGAGCGACGCAACGAACAGGCAGAGGCCGCCGATCCCGGCGAGCAGTCCGAGCGGCTCGGGCCAGGCCGGGCTCCTCCGGGCGATCAGCGCGATCGCGACGGCGGCGGCGGGGCCGGTGAGGACGCCGATGAAGCTGACGAGCGAGAGTGCGAGCAGCGCTCCGCCGGCCGCCCAGGCCCAGAAGAACCCGCACCCGCGCGCATGCGTCATGAGGCGATTGTATGGGCGGGTCTCGTCCGGCCTCCAGCATTGCGACGCTCGTTCGGGCGGGATGAGATCTCGCCCCTACGACCCGACCCCGTAGGGCCGACCTCTGGCATCGCGAATGGCGGTTCGGGCGGGATGCGATCCCGCCCCTACGACCCGACCTTGTAGGGGCCGGATCTCATCCGGCCCTCCCGATCCAAGGTCGCCGTCTTGCGTGAGCCGGCTCTCGGGAGCTCCTGGGGTCGACGTGTGTGCGTATGTGCATCCTCGCCCAGCGTGGCGGCTCCCGCGAGCGCATGGGGGTCAGACCTTGCGGCGCAACCCTCCGGAGGCACGAGATTGCCCGCGGGTGGCGTCCTGATCGGTGCCCCAGGACCCGGCGAGTCGCCAGACCGGTCAGGATTCGCCGTTCTTCCGCCGATGCGCTGCGAGGTCTGACCCCCCACGTCTGATGCGCTGCAAGGTCTGACCCCTCACGGTTGGCGGACGCGTCCGAGCTGCTCGTAAGGATGTGGTCCATGCCTGAGCCGGCACCGCTAGCCGATCGTTGACGGGCGGCCTTGGGCTCCTGGGACTACGTCACCGTCGCGGCGCTACTCCTCGTCTTCGCGATGCTGTCGCGGCACCTCGAGAGCAGGGCCGTCACGCCCGCGATCTTCTTCACGACGGCGGGCGTCATCGCGGGCCCCGTGCTCGGGATCGTGGAGCTGCGCCTGCAGAGCTCGATCGTGAAGGCGATCGCGGAGGTGGCGCTCGCGCTCGTCCTGTTCTCGGGTGCGACGAGGCTCTCGTTGGCGAGCCTGCGCGGCGAGTACGCGCTGCCGCTGCGCCTCCTGACGATCGGCATGCCGCTCGCGATCGTCGCCGGCGCTGCGGCCGGTGTCGCGGTGCTGCCGGGGGTGAGCCTCGTCGAGGCGCTCGTGCTCGCGGTGATGCTCGCCTGCACGGACTCGGCACTCGGGAGCACGGTGGTCTCCGACAGGCGCATCCCGTCGACCGTCAGGCAGGGGCTCACGGTCGAGAGCGGGCTCGCCGACGGGTTGGGCGTACCCCTGTTCTGGATCGCGCTGGGTCTCGCGCAGGCCGAGGAGGGAAGGATGTCCACGGCTGCGGCGGTCCGGCTCGTGCTCGAGGAGATCGGATACGGGACCGTCGCCGGCCTCGCGGCTGGTCTCCTCGGTGCGCTGGCACTGCGGCTCGCCTGGCGGCGCGGGTGGGTGGAGCCACGATGGCTGCAGATGCTCACGCTGGCATCGGTCGTTCTGGCCGCAGGCCTGGCCGACAGGCTGCACGGGAGCATGTTCGTCGCCGCCTTCGTCGGCGGGCTCGTCTTCGGCGCGCTGCGAGGCAGCGAGGGCGGTGAGGTCACCCACTTCCTCGACCAGGGCAGCGACCTCGCCAGCGCCGTGACCTTCGCCGTCTTCGGAGCGGTCATCCTCGGCCCCGTCCTCGACGATCTGACCTGGCAGATCGTGCTCTACGCCCTGCTCAGCCTCACGCTCGTCCGCATGGCGCCGACGGCGCTCGCGCTCCTCGGGACGAGAGCGAGAACGCCGACGATCGCGTTCGTCGGCTGGTTCGGCCCACGGGGGCTCACGACGCTCGTCCTCGGCATCATCCTCGTCACGAACTCCCACCTGCCGCACGAGCAGACGCTGCTGATCGCCGTCGCGTTCACCGTCGGGCTGTCGATCTTTGCGCACGGGCTGACGGCAAGGCCGCTGGCCGACCGTTACGTGCGCTGGCACGAGTTGCGCCCGGGCAGCCACGCTGCCACGGATTCGTCGTGATGACGGTCCCCGCCGGTGATCCGGCACGTCGCAGGGAGGCAGAGAGGGTCGATGCTGCATGGTCGATACACGAGTGGCAGCCCGTGAGTGCGTCGGGAGCGCGTGGCTGACCGGCACGTAACGACCGCGGACGGGCCCTCCAGGGCGTCGCTCGTCGGCATCTACGCCGCCGGTGGGGTGCTCGGCGGGCTGGCGGGCGCGACCGCGGCCGTGCTCGTCACGCAGGCGATCAAGGCGATCCTGGCGGTCGTCACGCGCCAGGACACCTGGGTGCTCCTCGTCGTCCCCCTCGCCGGCCTTGCGCTCGCCGTGGTGATCCTGAACGGCTACGCCCGCGGGAGCGCGCTGCAGACCCTGCTCCCGGAGCCGGTCCGCCGGCGCAGCCGGTGGCCGGGCTGGCGGACGTCGCGCGACGTGATCCGTGCCGACCTGACTGCCGACGTTCTGGCCACAGCGGGTGAGGAGGAGCGTTTCCCCTGGCGTCTCGCGCCCGTGCGGGCTCTCGCGATCGTGAGCACGGTCGGCCTGGGCGCACCGATGGGCACCGAGTCGCCGGCCGCCCACCTCGGGGTCGCAGCGGGGGCGTGGCTCGGCGATCGCGGTCGCCGGTGGCGCGGGCTGGCGCGGCCCGCTGCCGTCGGAGGCGGTGCCGCAGGCGTTTCCGCGCTGATCGGCAACCCGCTCGTCGGCACGGCGTTCCTCCTCGAGCTCGGTCGCCGCCGGAGCGTGCCCTTCACCGCCGAGCGCGTGACGGCAGCGCTCGCCGGTGGGCTCGTCGGCTGGGGGATCAACATCGCCTTCGGCCTCGACCTGATCCGGCTGAACGCGCCCGACGAGGAGCCCGAGGACCTCCTCGAGGCTGTCGGTACGGCGCTGCTCGTCGGCGTCGTTGCCGGGACGATCACGTCGCTCACGGGGGCGGCGATCTACCGGGCGCGCGGCTGGCAGGGACGACCGGTCTTCAGACTCGCCGTCGGTGGTCTCTGTGTGCTCGCGGCGGCCGCCGTGATCGCCGTCGTCGCGACACCGGCCGCGGCAGTCGGCCCGGGCGCCGGCGCGGCCGCGTGGGCGGAGACGACCGGGGCGGCGGCATTCACGGTGCTGGCCGTCGCGCTCCTGCGCGCGGCCGCAACGACCGCCGCGGTGGCGGCGGGCGGCTGCGGCGGTCTCTTCGTTCCGTTCCTCGCGATCGGCGACGTGGCCGGACGAGCGTTCGCGCCGACGTTCGGCCTGCCGAGCGACCTGGCGGGCGCGGCGGGCGCGGCGGGCGGGATCGCGGGCGGCTACCGCCTGCCCGTCACGGCAGGCGTGCTGGTGCTCGGCCTCGGCGGCGGCTACACGGCCTCGCTCACATGCCTGGCAACCGTCGGCGTCGCGACGGTCACCGCCGTCGTTGCGAGCGTCGTCCTCGATCGGTTGCGAAACCCGAGTTCCGGCGGAGCGGTCAGCTAGTCAGGCCGCAGCGGAGTCCCGGCTCCGTGGATTCCGGCTGGTGGGCTCTCAGGCCCGCCGGATCCGCTCGGCGAACTCCCTTGTCTCGGTCGCGCCGAGCGCGGTGACGGTCATCGAGCCTCGCACGGTCTTCCCGGCCGCGCCGGCGGGGAGGTGCCAGATGCACTTCGCGACCGTGTTGCGGAAGGTCGCCTGCTCGGGGCGCAGGGCCGTGTTGCCGATCTTCGCACGACACCGGATCTTGCCCGACCGGACCCGCTCGCCGGTGTCGTCCCGGGTGACCTTGCCGACGGCGCCGAAGCGCTCGCCCGCGGTCGCGGGCCCGAGGCCGGCGGCGAAGAAGGCGTCGCCGTCGAGCACGAGCGGGTCGATCTCGAGGTGCACGGGCGGATCGGGCTCGATCGGGCCGCCCCGGGCCCGCCGGAATGCGCGCGGGAGGTCGAGCCGCCGGATCCCCGTGCCCGCGAGGGGGAGCGTGCCGGTCACGAGCGCGTCGGCGACGGCGTCGTTCGTGATCCCGGGGACGAGGGAGAAGAGCAGGCCGGCCGCACCGGCGACCATCGGGGCCGAGAAGGAGGTTCCGGTGAGCCGCAGGTAGCTCTGGCGGAGCGAGGTGGTCAGCAGCTTCGTCCCGGGCGCGGCGAGGTCGACCCAGTCCCCGAACGCGGAGTCGTGCCAGAGCCGGTTGCGGTCGGTCGCGGCTGCGACGGCGAGGACGTGCTCGTACGCGGCCGGGAACTGGGGTGTCGAGGTCGCCTCGTTGCCCGCCGCACCGATGACGATCGCGCCCCCCGACCACGCGTAGGCGACGGCATCCTGCTGCACAGGGTCTGAGCTCTCGCTGCTGAAGCTGAGGTTGACGACGTCGGCGCCGTGGTCGACGGCCCAGACGATTCCTGCGGCCGAGTCGAACTTCGTGACCTGTCCTGTCCCGTCCTTGACGACCTTGACCGCCATCAGCGTGCAGGCGGGGCAGACGCCGACGATGCCGGACCCGTTCGCGGCGGCCGCAGCGATGCCGGCGACGGCCGTTCCGTGCCCGTGCGTGTCGGTCGGGTCATCGTCGCCGTTCGCAAGATCCGGGCCGGCGATCACACGGTCTGCGAACTCCGGATGGGTGAGATCGATCCCGGTGTCGAGGATCGCGATCACGACGCCTGGATCGCCGAGCGTCTCGTCCCAGGCGAGTGGCGCCTCGATCCGGTCGAGCCACCACTGGAACCGGACGAGGTCGTCTGTCGGGGTCAGGGCGAGCGACGACGCGGCCGTCAGGGGCTGCCCCGAGTTTGGGAAGGCCTCCCGGACGCCCGCGACCCGCTCCAGCCGCGAGAGCATGGGGCCTGCCGGCCCATCGAGCTCCACGAGGTACGCGTCGAGCTGTGGAATCGAACGGATGACCCGACCACCCACACCCGCCACCGCCGCTCGCGCAGCGGCAGGAGACGTCGCCTGGATGACCGCCTCGGCTGCCCGGGCCGTCGCAGGCGCGAGCAGCCAGGTCGACGCGAGCACGAGGAGCAGGAGCCGGCGCACGCCCTCCAGGGTACGCGTCGGCTACTCCGGCAGGAGTAGCAGCCGCTCGCAGTGGCGCGGGCGGACGACCGAGAAGTCGCGGCGGTCGAGCGTCGCGACCTTCGTCTCCCCGAGGCGCTCGCACGTCACGATCACGGCGGCATCGACGAAACCGAGACCGAGGTCGGCATAGGTCCACTCGAGCTCGGCCGCCCGGAGGAGGTCGGCCTCATCGAGGTGGTGGAGACGGTATCCGCCCTCCGCGACGTCCTCGGCGAACGCCTGCCAGACGCTCAGCTCGCCAAGCTTGCGGAGCCAGTAGTCGAGCTCGCCCAGCACCGGAGCGGGAACGACGAGATCCTCATCCAGCGCCTCGGTCAACGCAACGCATCGTTCGTGGTCGGGATCGTTTCGCCCGAGGAGCGCGAGCAGCGGGCCCGTGTCGAGCACGAGGCTCACCTACGAGCGAAGGCGGCCGTGGGCGGGCGAATCCTCGTCACGCGCGGACAGCTGCGCGACACCCGCGCCGGCCGTGCCGATCCCGAAGCGAGGTCGCGTCCGCCGCCGGATTTCGCCGGCCTCACGGGCGACCACCTCGCGGAGCACCCGGGCGAGCGAGACGCCGCGACGCCTGGCCTCCGCCTCGAGCGTGGCCAGGTCCTCCGCCTCGGCTGCGAGGGTCGTCCGGCGAATCATGCATCAGATTCTAGCATCGTGACTGCGGAGCCCAGGCCGTACGCTCAGCAGCCCGAGGCGACCGCGAGCGCCCGGCAAACCTCCGCCAGGCGGTCGGCACCGAGCCGGCAGATGCGCCCTGTGAGCAGCGACTTCGGAATTGTCGTGACGTTGTCGAAGCTGAGTGCGCAGCGCTCGGGCATGCCGTCCTCGACGTCGAGGACGACCTCGGTCGGGAGGCCGCGGATCGTTCGCGTCGCCGGCACGGCGACCACGCGCCTGAGGACGGGGATCGCGGCCTCCCGGGTCAGCACGAGAAACGGACGCCTGCCCGCTTCCGGATGCTCGGCCCACCAGAGCTCGCCTCTTGTCACCACGGCTCCGCCGCGATCGCCTCGCGCGCGGCGACCTCAGCCCAGCGGTCGGACTCCTGCGGAACCCGCTCGTAGCCCTGGACGATCGCCGCGTCGATCTGTGCGTCGGCGTCGGTGGCGACGTATTGCTCGATCGCCTCACGGATGAGCGCCGACCGCGACCGGCCGGAGCGCACCGCCCGCTCGTCGAGCAGGGCGAGCAGCTCGTCGGAGAGCTGGACGAGCGACTGCCGCCTCATCGACCATATTCTAGCATATGGTTGCTGGCATCACTCTACCATACTGGATACCATTCAACCATCGCGCTCAACATCAAGGATCCGACCACCGAGCAGCTGGCGGCCGAGGTCGCCGGGCTCACGGGTGAGTCGAAGACGCGAGCGGTGCGAACTGCGCTCGAGGAGCGGCGGGCCCGCCTGCTCGGGGAGCGGCGTGCCGCCGACCGCGTTGCCCGGCGGCAGCGGTTCCTCGAGGACGAGGTCTGGCCCCAGCTTCCGCCCGACGTGCGCGGCCAGCGGATCACGAAAGAGGAGCGCGAGGCGATCCTCGGGTACGGGCCCGGCGGCGTGTGATCGTCGACAGCTCCGCGCTGATCGCGATCCTCGTCGAGGAGCCGGGGTACGGGGAGCCGTGGTCGAAGCTTCGCGACGCCCCGAGCGCGGGGATCGGCACCCCGACGCTGGCCCAGACCGGCATCGTCCTCACGAGCCGCCTGGGAGTGGCGGGCAGGACGCTCCTCTCGCGCGCCGTCGACGAGCTCGGGCTCGTGCCGGTCCCGTTCGGCGCCGAGCACTGGCCGGTTGCCCTCGACGCGTACAGGCGCTTCGGGCGGGGGCGTCACCCGGCCGCGCTGAACTTCGGTGACTGCCTCACCTACGCGGTCGCCCGCGTCGCGGGCGAGCCGCTGCTCTGTCTCGGCGACGACTTCGCGAAGACGGATCTCGAGCTGGCCTGAGCGGCGCACGCGACCCGCTTCCGCGGTTGTGGCGCTGGCGCCGCCCGCGCTGACGCGGATCGTGGCTGGGGAGACACGTGGTATGTCCGCCGGGTGGTGCCGGTGACGGTGGCGGTGAAGGTGGTCGTTCTCCGGAGGAGAGCGTGACCGAGGCCGGGGTGATCACGACCCTGGAGTGGACGTGGACGGTCAGGGCCGGGGTCCAGCGCGGCGCAGCTCAGGTGCTTGGATTCTCAGCGAGCGCGACGATCGTCGCCCGGTGGCCTTCCGCGCGGGCGAGCCGAGCGTTCGTCGTGAGCAGCGGGGCCTCGAGAGCCTACGGTCAAGAAGACGCCACAAAGGGCAGGCTACAGGGGGTGGGAGGAGGAAGCACGACGTCGAACGTGACGGTGGCGCTGGCGCCGCTCGCCAGGCTGACGCGGATCGTGGTGTCGACCTCCACATTCGAGGGGAGCCATGCAGCAGGTACCTTGCCGTCCGCGTCGGTGGGGATGAGGATCCGGGTTGCCCCTTCGGGGGTGCAGTCCACGGCTCGACCGAGTAGTTGCACCCCCAGGAGGTACCCGCCGCCGCGTACGATCTCGACCTCGACGACGATGCCGGCGGGGGCCGGCTGGGGCGGGTCGGACGGGGTGGCGCCGGGAACGGTGACGGCGATCCAGAGCAGGACATCGCCCGAGCCGTAATCGTAGACCTGGGTGAGGTTCGTGGCGTTTTGCCACGGGCCGTAGATCGTAGGCTGATTCGTATCGTCCGGGAGGCTGGTCTCGATCTCGATGTTGGCCCCGCCCTGGAAGACGGTGGCGGTGACGGTGTCGAGGCTGGTGGGGTCTTCGTTGCTGGTGGCGGTGATGGTGTAGGTACCGGAGCTCTGAGGGGCGGTGTAGTTGCCCTGCTGGTCGATCGTGCCCCCGCTCGTGCTCCATGTGACGGCAGTGTCGAGGTAGCGCCGGTGACGGTGGCGGTGAAGGCGGTGGTGTCTCCGGGGGAGAGCGAGACCGCGGCCGGGGTGACCACGACGGGGCGGACGTTGACGGTTGCGGTTCCTTGCAGCTCGGGTTGTTGGTGTCGGTAGCGGTGACGGTGTAGGTGCCCTTGGTGGCGGGGGCGGTGTAGTTGCCGTTCTGGTCGATGGTGCCGGCGGTCGCGGTCCACTGGATGCTGGTCGCGCCGGTGACGATGAACTGCTTGCTGGCACCCGGGAGCAGGTCGGCGAAGCCGGGGCTGACCCTGACCTGGAGGTTCGTCGGGTCGACGTGGACGCTGAGGTGGTTGGACTGGGCCGCCTGGGTGCCGAACGTGTTGGCGGCCGTGAACGCCCAGATGTCGATGTCGTCGCCGCAGTTCTGGCTGGGGGTGGAGGCCTGCCAGTCGGCGTTGTAGGCGAGCGGGGGCGAGCACGCTCGTGTTGCCGCTCATCAGGGTGACGAAGTTGCGGTTGGTGATCGGGGCCCGCCAGGTCTTGTCGGGCATCGAGGCCGGTGTTGATGTCGAGGTTGAGCTCGGGGTGCTGGGCTGCGTAGCCGGCGACCTGGGCCTGCATCGCGTTCAAGAAGAAGGAGACGACGTCGAGGTTTCGGTCTACGCTGCCCAGATCGCCGAGGCCGCCGGCTGCCAGCCAGAGCGCTCGTCACGTCCTGGATGCCGATCTGGGGCGGGTCGTTGACGACCTCGAGGTCGAGGGTCGCGTTGGTCGCCTCGCCCGGCTTGGGGGTCGGGTTGGCGACGGCGAGATCCAGGCTGGAGATCCGTGCGGGCATCAGTCCGAGCACGATCTTGTTGAGCGTGAAGTCGGTGAGGCCGAGCACGACGCCGATGATCGCGGCCGGCACGCGCGCGGCCGGGATGTTGAAGACGAGGTTGAGAGCGCCCGCCGCGGTGCCGAGGTACGTGCTCCAGGTGGAGCTGGTGGCGGCGATCACCTGTTCGCCGAACAGCTTGACTTGCTCGTAGACCTGCATCTTGTGGGCGAGCGCGGCGTCCGAGATCGGGATCACGGCCGACTGGAGGGCGCGGAGGCGACGCCTTGGTGCGCGAGGCCGGCCCGGCGGGCAGCCCATCGGCGAGGGCGGTGAGCTGCTGCTCGTACTGCTCGAGCGCGGCCAGCATGCCGCTGGAAGCAAACCAGGCGTCGAGCAGCGGCCGGGCCTGCGGGTCGGCGGCGGCGAGCGCGCCCGCGAACGAGTTCGGGTTGTCGCCGTTGATCAGCTCGTCGAGTGCGCCGGCCGCTGGTCAGCCACTGCTGGTCGACGCCGGGCTCGCCTGCCAGCCGTTGGGCGAGCAGATCGAGCGAGGTCGCGATCTGCGACAGGCTCGCCACGGCGCTCTCGGCCAGAGCCGGGCGCCTCCTCGAGCGGGGTGATCGCGAGCGCATGGTGGGCGCCCGCGACGGGCCTGCCGTCCGCGTACAGGATCACGTCGACGGGCCCCGCCGGCGGTGCCGACCAGCTCGTCTCGGGGTCGAGAAACATCGGCACGACCCCGTTCAGGACGCCGTCGCCGGTCCGCACGACGGGAGACTGCTCGGCGCCGACGTACAGGGTGAGCGTCCCCTGCGGAACACCGCCCGCCGGCTCGAGCCGAAGCGGTGAGCCGGGTGATCCGCTGCCGGGGCTGACGGCCAGGTCGGCCAGACGACTGACGTCGATCGTGTTCGTGATCCGGCACTGCCAGTCGTCGCCGGCTGCGACGGTGACCGTGAGCGGGCCGGGGCCGGTGAGCGGGCTGGCCGGGTTCGTGTCCTCGGTGCAGCTGATCTCGGCCGTGTAGTCGGCGAGGTCAGTGCCCTCGGCGGCTGTCTCGGAGACGGTGTGCTCGCCGGCGGGGACGATGATCGGGCCGGTCGTGCCGTCGTCGGCGATGCCGGCGGCGTGGGCTTCCCCGTCGATCCGCAGGTCGAAGCGGCCGGGATCGGCGGCCGGGACGAGCGTCTTCGAGACCGTGATCGTGCCCTGGGCCGGCGGCGCCTCGTGGCAAGCGACGAATCGCCGGGGAAGGGTCTCGTGCTCTTGCCGAGCAGCTCGGGTGTCCAGAGGGTGGGCTCGCCGCCGGCGGTGCCGTAGCGAAGACCGCGCCCGCGAAGCCGAAGCCGCCGCGGGCGAGATTGGCGCCGGTCTTCGTCACACCGAGCAGGGCGCCGTCTGCGGTCGACGAACGCCCTTCGCGGCATCGCCCGGGTCTCCGAACACGAACGCCTCCGCCGGGCTTGCGAGCATCTGCCCGCCGGGCTTCGCGCCGGCCGGGATCGCGGCCTGGAACGGGCCGGCCAGCGGGGTCGCCGCGTCGGCGGCACTGTCGCAGGCGAGTGGCGGGTCGAGCGAGAGGAACGTGCGGTCGGAGTCGAACGCGGGCGCCCACAGGCGGGCCTGCCCCGAGTCGTCCTCTCCCCAGAGAAATGTCCGCCAGCCCGCTCCGAGCGACCCGCGCGGCACGAACCCGTCCGTCGGAGTCTGGGCGAGCAGTTTCAGGTCGAAGACGGAGACGAGCTTGAGCTGTTGTGTCCTGGTGTCCTCGAGTGCCTGGGCGAGTACCTGGGTACCGGCCCGGAACGGGTTCACGTCGAACAGGCGATCGCCCGCAGGCGACGGCACGTCGATCGCGACCGGCGCCCCGACCGGACGCGGCAGCGCCGCCCCGGCCGTGCCGGCGCTCGCCAGCAGGAACGCGGCGGCGAGCGCGATCAGCAGAGCGAGCAACCTGGCCCGGCTCCGTGAGCGGCAGCCAGGGCCGAATCCCGACCCGAACGACGCGAACATCTCAGCCTCCCCTACGACGATGGTGTGATCCCTCCAGGGCGTGCCCTCCCACGCCCTCTGTCAGCGGTAGCGCGCTGGCGATCCGGGTCGCTGTCAGCCCCGCTGCGGTGAGCGCCTCGCGCAGCGAGGCCTCGGACGGCGCTTCGTAGAGCAGGTAGCAGGCGTCGTCCTCGGGCACGTAGACCGAGCGCAGGAACCGAACCGGCGTCCCCGCAGCCCGCAGCTCACGTGCAGCGAGTCGCGCCCGCTCGGCGATCTGGCTCAGCTGCGCCCAGCCCGTGTCGGGCGGGCGTAGCTCGATCAGGTAGCGGCGCAGCTCTCCGTTCTCGCTCGGTGCGGACATGGCCACGCACACGATCCTGCGTCCTCGCGACCGCAAAGAATAGTGTGGAAACCCACAGAGATTCGCGGCTCAGAAGCCGTCGGGCCCGAGGCGGCTCGCCAGCTCCACACGCGAGCGGACCCCGAGCTTCGCGTAGATCCGGGTCAGGTTCGCCTCGACCGCCCGCACCGTCACGAACAGAGCCGCCGCGATCTCCTTGTTCGATCTCCCCGCCGCCGCCAGCCCGGCCACCCGCCGCTCCGTCTCGGTCAGCTCGTCGCTGCGGCGGCGTCCGGGGATCCGCGCCAGCTCGCTCGCCGCCTTCTCCGCCCAGAGCGGCGCGCCGAGGGCGTCGAGGAGCTCGAGCGCCTCGGTGAGCCGCTGGCGCGCGGCCGCCCAGCGCTTCGCGCGCCGCTCGATCGCTCCGGCGACGAGCAGCGTGCGCGCGAGCTCGAACGGGCGGTCGAGCAGGTCGTGCTGGGCGAACGCCTCCGCGAGCGCGGCCCGCGCACCGGCGTCGTCTCCCCGGGCCGAGCGAAGCTGTGCCCGCCCGCGCGCGGCGATCGCGAGCCCCCAGGCCCGGGCGCCGGGCCGGCTGCGCTCCTCGATCAGCTCGACGAGCGTCTCCGCCCGCTCGAGCTCGCCGAGCGCGACGAGCGCCTCGAGCTCGTTGTCGACGACACTCTGAATCGAGAGCTCGCGGATTCCCATCGCCTCGGTCGAGTCGACCGCAGGCGCGAGCCAGGCGTGCGCCTCCCGGGGACGCCCGCGCGAGAGCTCGGCGAAGCCGAGCGCGCCGCGAGCGCGCAGCGCGACCATACGGTCGCCCGTGGCCTCGGCCAGCTCGAGCGCGTGCTCCCCTCCTCTGAGCGCAACGTCGACGTACCCGAGGTGCGCGTCGACGAGGGCACGGAGGGAGAGCGTGCCCGCGTGATCCTGCTCGGTACCTGCCTGTCGGGCCAGCTGCTCGAGGACGCGAGCGTGGCCTGCCGCGGCCGTCAGGTTGCCGGCGCGGAGCTCGAGCTCGGCGAGCCGGAAGCGGGCGCCGAGCTGGGCGGCGTCGTCCCCGGCCGCGCTGACCCGGCGAAGCTCGGCCTCGAGCAGGGGACGCGCCTCCTCGAGCGCGTCGGTGCAGAGGCACACGATCCCGAGCTGGACGCTCGGTCGCGAGTTCGGCGGGAAGTCGTCGAGCTTCCGCTCGAGCTCGAGCGCAGGCTCGAGCGTCCGGCGGGGATCGCCGACGCCGAGCACCGCCTCGACGTGGGCCGCCCCGCCGAGCGCCACGGCAAGCTCGCGCTCGTCACCCGCACGCTCGGAGGCGACCGCAGCCGCGCGGGCGTGCTCGAGCGAGGCGTGGAGATCGCCGGCGAGCCAGGTGAACACGCTGAGTGCCACATGCACGGAAGCCACGAGCACGGGCGAGTCGCCGGCCTCCTCGAGCGCCTGCTCGCAGAGACCGACCGAGCGGCTGAGATCGTTCCCGACCACGTCGGCCAGACGGTAGAGAGCCCCGGCGCGTTCCGGGCCCGCGGGCAGGACGGCGACGAGCCCCTCCAGCAACGCGCGCGCACGAGCGGCGTCTCCCGCCGCCGTGTGGTACTCGGCCGCGGCGATCGTCCACTCGACTGCTGTGGAGACCCCCTCGGGCGAGAGCCGCAGCGCGTGCTCGGCGAGCCGGGCGGCGGTCGCCGGCGCCCCGCGTCCCGCGGCGAGCCGGGCCCCCTCCGCGAGCTCGGCGGCAACGGTCTCCGAGGGCTCCTCCGTGCAGGAGGCAAGATGGAGCGCGCGCTCGACGGGGTCCCGGACGGTGACGGCGAGGCGACGGTGGGCCTCGCGGCGCTCCCACGGCGGCGCAGACTCGTAGGCGACCGAGCCGAGCAGGGGGTGCGTGAAGCGCACGCGCGACCCGTCGAGGGCGAGGATCGAGGTCTCGCTCGCCTCCACCATGCCGGCGGACGTTCCGGCCGCCCGCTCGAGTAGCCCTGCGCTCGGGGTCGTCGCCGCCGCCGCGAGGAGCACGGCGTCCCTGCCGGCCGGGGAGAGCGACTGGATCCTTCCGGCGAGCAGGTCTCCGAGCGCGGGGGGGACGCGCAGGTCCTCCGCGGACGGCGCCGGCGAGCGGCTGATCGCGGCCTTGACGATCTCGAGGGCGTAGAACGGGTTGCCTTCGGAGGCTCGGTGGAGCTGGAGGAGCGCGGGTCGGTGGAGCTGGATCCCGAGTCGTGCGCACACGGCCTCGTCGAGCTCGTCGACCGAGAGCGGCCCGAGCCGGAGGTTCGTGAGCTCGACGGCGGCGCGGTCGAGCCCGAGCGGCGGCAACTCGTCTCTCGACGAGCGGCGGGCGAGCAGGAGCCGCAACGGCACGCCGGCTGCCCGGCGTACGAGGAACCCGAGCGCGCGCTCGCTCGGCGGATCGAGCCACTGCACGTCGTCGATCGCGACCACGAGCGGCCGGTCGGCCGTGAGCTCCCGGACGAGACCGACGAGCGCCCGGTCGATCGCCACCTCCTCGACAGGAGCATCGCCGAAGCGGAGCACCCCGTCGGCGAGTGCGTCCGCTCCCGGGCCGCGACGCTCGAGCACCCGGACGACGGTCGGGTCGCTCTCGAGCAGGTCGGCGAGCGCCACGAACGCGAGCGAGCCCTCCGGCTCGGCCGGGCGGCACGTCAGGACGAGCAGCCCACGCTCCGTGGCACCGGCCACGCCCGCCTCCCAGACCACCGTCTTCCCGATTCCCGCCTCGCCGTCCAGGAGGAGCGCCGCCGCCCCGCCGTCAGGCGGCTCGAGCAGCGCTCGGACGGCGTCCAGCTCACGTGTGCGGCCGGCGGGCGAGGCCACGCCCGCAGCCACGCCGCTCGCCGCGGCGAGTCCGACCGGCGCCTCGCTGGCCATCTATCTGAGTGTCGAGCCGTCTCGACGATCTGTAAAGCAGAGACCGGGTGCAGAAGCTGACAAGAAGTGATCTTGACGCCAGGCTCCCGATCATTCAGCGAGGGAGTGGGGGTAGGGGAGGAGCAGCGCAGCGAGCGTTCGTCTGGGCGGGCCCGGCACGCTGAAGCCCGGAGCCGGCGACGGCGCCGGGCGCGCTGTCTGCACGACTCGTGACGAAGGCCCGCGGTGGCCGCATCTACGAGCCCTGATCGCTCCCGCCGGCAGGCCACATGTCGCAGGTCCTGTGATACGGCCGGCCCGGCAGGAACTCCCGGAACTCGGCCGGCGTCAGATTCCTCCCGGCAACGGTGCAGAGGGCCGCCTTCAGCTCTCCGCTGTCGCCCGTCCAGGGCTCGACGTCCTCGAGCTGCACGTCGGTGAGCGTACGGACCGCGAGCGTGCCACCGTCCGGGCTGAACGCGACGCCTCTCGCAGCGGTGAGCTGCAGCGCCGGATCGCCGACGGGGAGCCCGGAACCGACGTCCCACATCCTCACCGATCCGTCGAGCGCCGTCGAGGCGAGGAGGTCGCCGGCGGGAGCGAAGGCGAGCCCGGTGACGTCGTCTCGGTGCCCGCGGAGGACCTGTGAGGGAAGCAGCTCAGAGCGGTTCGCGCCGAGCGACCAGAGCCGGATGAGCGTGTCCGTGCCGCCGGAGGCGAGGGTCGAGCCGTCGTGCCCGAACGCGACCTCGTAGACGGCGCCGCTGTGGGCGGAAGGTTCGGTCGCCAGCTGCTCACCGGTGCTCGCATCCCAGAGGATGAGGGTGCCCTCCTCGTCGCCGGACACGAGCCGCGTGCCGGCGGCGTCGAACGCGACGCTCTGAACCGGCTTCGCATGGCCTGCGAGGGTTCGACCCGCCGGATCCTTGCCGGTGAGATCGACCAGCCGGATCGATCCGTCCACGAGGCCCGCGGCGAACGTCTCACCGTCGGGGCTGACGGCGCCGCTCCTGATCTCCGACACGAGTTCGACCGCGACCGGTGCCGGCGCCTCGGCGCCCGGCTTCGCGAGCTCGACGGATCCGTCGGTCCAGATCACGAGCGTCCCGTCCTTCGCAGAAGCGACATGGGGAGGCGATCCGCTCGCGGTGACGAGCGGCTCGCCGACGGCGGCCAGATCCGACACGCCGTAGCGCACGACCCGGCCACCTCCGTCGGCGGGATACACCGGGACCGCGATCGTGCTTCCGTCCGGACTGAAGGCGACGTCCTCGACGAAGCCGTCGGGCACGAGCGAGCGTACGAGCGGGGCGCGCGGAACCGCCCAGGCGA
Source organism: Gaiellales bacterium (assembly GCA_046330455.1). Classification (GTDB taxonomy): domain Bacteria; phylum Actinomycetota; class Thermoleophilia; order Gaiellales; family Gaiellaceae; genus CAVQXR01. The sequence goes on along the minus strand of JAXLSU010000002.1, from coordinate 320,340 downwards.
GCACCGTGCCGTCGGCTCCCCCGCTGTAGAGAATCCCGCCGTCCGGCGCGAACTCCACGGCGTTCACGGCACCGCGATGGCCGCTCAGGGTGTCGGTCGACCCCTCGTACACGCGCCAGAGACCCACCTGCCCGTCGTCGCCGGCGGTTGCGAGCGTCTGCCCGTCCGGGCTGAAGGCTAGGTCCCGGATTCCCGAGCGATGCATGCTCACCGGATCGCCCAGCGACTGGAAAGCCGGATAGCTCACGAGCCTGATCCCTCCGTCGCTGCCTCCGGCCGCCAGCAGGCTTGCATCCGGCGCGAAGGCGAGCGAGAAGATGCCGACGCCGGACTGGGGTGTCGGCGTCCCTGCGACCGGCACGCCGGTCGTCGCATCCCAGCCGGTGACGGCGCCTGTGTTGTCGCCGGTGAACACGGCGGCCCCGTCGGGGGAGAACGTCACCGAGAGGAGCGCGGCCCCGGATGCCGGCCGTGAGAACAGCAGCTCGCCGGAGGTCGGATCGAAGACCTGGAGCCCGGACAACGAGCCGACAGACGCGGCCCGGAGCCCATCGGCGCTGACCGCGAAGTCGTAGAGGAATCCCTGCTCCGAGCCGAACGGTTCGTCCGCCTGGATGCCGCCTTCCACCGTGAACGTTCGGACGAGCGTGTTCGTCGCAACCACGCCGGACGTTGCGTCGCCGGCGAGGGCGACCCCGACGATCGGCGGGTCCCCGAGGTTGACCGGCTCGGTGACAGGGGCACGCTGCCGGACATCCCAGAGCTCGAGCAGGCCGTCCTCGGCGGCGACGGCGAGCGTCTGTCCGTCCCCGGACACGTCGATGTCGGCGATCGCGGCCCCGCCGCCGGAGAAGGCTGCCGCCACACCGCGGAGACGCTGCGAGACCGAGACCGTCGCGCTGCGCGCCTGGGGCGTGTCGCGGACGGCGCGCGCCTCGAGCGACAGGAGGACCGCCTGGTCGGCGGCATTCGCGGCTCGCGATTCGGCCGCGAGCGAGCGAGACAGGGAGATGTCGGCCTGGCGTCTTGCCTCGTCGCGCTGCTTCTGTGCCTCCTGCCGCTGGTCACGGGCCTCGTTGCGCTGGAGCACGGCGAACACCGACAGGCCCACGGCGAGCACGGCGACGGCGAGGCTGAGCACGACGGTGAGTCGTTGACGCCTGGTCGTCTGGCGGCGGCTGGCAGCGACGAACTCGGCCTGCAGCTCGGTCGGCTGGGGCTGTGAGCCCGCCGCCGCGCGGGCGAGCCAGCTCTCGGCGAGGCGGAGCTCCTCGCCGCGAAGCAGGGGGCTCGGTTTCCGGCCGGCCAGCTCCCAGGCGCGCGCCCGGGTCAGCACCCGGGTGTGTGTGCGGATGAGGTCGATGTCGGTGTCGACGGCACGCGCGAGCGCCTCGATGCCGCGCTCGAAGTCGTCAGAGCTGCGGAGGAAGATCCAGTTGATCTCGGCGATCGACGGAGGCACCGGCTGTCCCTCGCCCGGCTCGGCGACGACGATCGGGATAAGCCGCTTGTTGAGCGACGAGGCGTGCTCGCATTCGAGCGCGCAGATCTCGGAAGCGAGGAAGGCCGGGGAAACGATCGCCACCACGGCATCGGCGCCGTCGATCGCCTCCCGGATCGAATCGAGCCACCGGTCCGAGGGCTCGATCCCCTCCCAGTCGACCCAGACCTCCATGCCGCGGGCGACGAGGGCGTCGTGCAGCCGCCGCACCGCGTCGATGTCCTCGCGGGCATACGAGACGAACACGTCGGCCACAGCCGGTCGATTCTTCCACTCGGGCTGCCCGGATTCAACCGAGCCCGTAACGAACGACTGCGTACCCGACCTCGGCGAGCAGCGGCTGGATCGACCGCACCACCTCCCTGTCCTTCTCGCGCTCTGCCTCGGACAGCTCGGCCCAGGGAACGAGGGAAGGGTGGGTACCGGCATCTGTGTCTCTCGGTCCGACACGCCAGCCCGCGGCGTACCGCTCCTCGAGCCAGCGTTCGTGCTCGAGCTCGGCCAGGCGCTCGAGCTCGGACGGCGAGATCGCCGCGGCGGGCAGTGACGGGACGGCGAGCGCGGCCCGACAGCCGATCCGGGCCAGCTTGACGCCGATGTCGTCGACCGAGCTCCGGTTGAGCTCGCGCTGTGCCTCCGGCAGCTCAGACCACCCAGGGACCGCAGCAGCAGGCGTCTCGGAGAGCCGAGCGGAGACGTACCGTTCGTGGAGGCGCTGCGCGAGGAGCTCCCGGACCCGGCTCCGGCCCAGACGGTAGTCCGCCCGGGCAAGCAGCTCCGGCCGGGCGCGGACGAGCGCACGGTCGAGCTCCTTCGCATCCTGCGGAAGCTCGGTCCAGGGCACGAGCAGGTCGTGGAGCTTGCGGTCGTCGTCACGCGCGGTGCCGAGCCGCCAGCCCGCCGCGTGTCGCTCGGCGCGCCACCGCTCGTGCTCGAGCTCGGCCAGCGCCTCCACCGTCGGCGCGGGCAGCTCCACGAGGGGCTCGTCCCAGTCGTAGCGCGGCTCGAGCTCGTACCAGAGGCTCCCGAGCTGCTCGACCATGCGGTCGGCATGATCGCGACTTGCCGCGCGCAGGCTTTCGGGCAGCAGCTCCCAGTCCCGGTCGCCTGGTCGCGTCCCGAAGTCCGCGGCGGCCTGGCGGCTGACCAGGTATTCCTCGTGGACGGACCGGGCGAGCGCGTCGCGCCTCTGGTCGTGGAGCACGTCGAGGCTCGTCGAGTGCGTCGGCAGGGCCACCGGGTGGAGGCCCGGCCCGCCGACCCCGAGCGACCCGAGCTCGGCGACGGCGCTCGACGCGGGGAGGAACACGGGCGCCCGACCCTGCAGCGCGCGGTCGGCGTCGAGCGCGGCGGCGAGGTTGGCGCTCTGGTCGGGCAGGCAGAGATAGACGGCGTCGGGTCGAGCCTCGAGCCCGCCAGGCGCGGTCGTGTCGCCGTGAGAAGCCACCGCCGGAGCGGGAATGAGCCTCGACGTCCGAGCGACCGCCGGGTAGCGCTCGCCGAGGTGAGCGCAGGCCTCCGTCGCATCCGTGGCGGCGACCACGATCGCCATGGTTCCGGTGGCCGTCCCGTCCCGCACCCGGTCGTGCCAGCGGCGCGCAGCGCCTCGCACGACCGCGCGCCCGAGCGGGCCTGCACCGGCAACGACGAGCCGCGGCGGTGAAAGAGTCGCACGCTCGAACGGACCCGCGGGATCGTCGAGCAGCGCTCGCGCCCAGACCGCGGTGACGTTGAACACGTGAATGCGCGCGCCCGCGAGCGCCGAGGACGGGTTCCGGAGCGCCTGGGCGAGGTCCGGATCGCGAATGGACACGTGGATGTCGAGCGGGTCGCGCAGGCGGCCCGCGGCGAGCGCCCGTGCCGTCGTCGCAATCCTGGCGTTCGTCGCGTCCGCCTCGCATGCGCACACGACCTGGTCAGCGCGGTCGACCCGGGCCGTCCGCAGCGCCACGACCTGGGTCGCATCGGCCTTCAGGACGAGAGCGCCGGCGCGGCGGGCGGCATCGGCTGCGTCGCCGGTGGCTGCGAGGTCGATGCACGTGACGGGGCGGCGGGCCGTGCGCAGTGCGAGCGTGCTCCTCAGCCCGGTCTCCCCGAGCCCGCACACGACCGCGTGCCCCCTGCGCGTCCGGGCTCGCAGCTGGGCGAACCTGTCCGCGAACACCGCCGCGAGCACGCGGAGCGTCACGAACAGCGAGACGAGGGCCGCGAGGTAGCGAGCCAGCAGGTGCGGCCAGGGCATCGACTCGTCGTACCCGGGAAACCCGCTCGGAAACAGCTTCAGTGCGTCGAGCATGCGGTGGGGCAGCGGCCCGCTTCCGTAGGCGACCGCCAGGCCGTACGCGGCGACGGCGACTGCCGTCAGGGTGAGCCACGCCCAGACACTCCGGCGCAGGCTCGGCCATGCCGGATGCCGGCGGTATTCCTCCTCGAAAGCACGGCCCTGGGCGACGAGTGCGGTCGCGGGAAGCCCGGAGCCCGCCTCGGGCGCCCGCGCCCTCCGGAAGCGGCCGTCGCGCCGCTCCCCTCCGGCGGCCATCCGCTCCGTGCTTGCTCGTGCTCTCGCCATTGGCCGCACACGGATCGTGTCACGGTCTGCCGCCGCGGGCAAGGCGTCGGTACGAACGATCCGCTCCCCTCCGCCGCGACCGAGCCTCGCTACGCTGAGGACACGATGGCCCCCGAGCTCGCAGGCACGGTCGCGAACGGCTTCGAGGCCCGGATCCGGGCGCTCGAAGACGAGGCGCTGTCGCCGCTCGCCGTTCGCTCGTACGAGACCCGCGGGCGTGCCGTCGCCGAGGAGGAATGCGGCCTGCGCACACCGTTCCAGCGCGACCGCGACCGGATCGTCCACTGCAAGTCGTTCCGACGCCTCAAGCACAAGACGCAGGTGTTCGTCGCCCCCCGCGGCGACCATTTCCGCACGAGGCTCACCCACACGCTCGAGGCGGCCGGCATCGCCCGCGTCGTCGCCCGCGCGCTCCGGCTCAACGAGGACCTGACCGAGGCGATCGCGCTCGGCCACGACCTCGGCCACCCGCCGTTCGGTCACATCGGCGAGGAGACGCTCGACGAGGTGCTCGCATCGCGGTACGGGCGCCATTTCCGCCACAACGAGCAGTCACTGCGCGTCGTCGAGGTGCTCGAGAAGGACGGGCAGGGCCTGAATCTCACCTGGGAGGTGAGGGACGGGATCCTGAACCACACGGGGCCGAACGAGCCCGCGACGCTCGAGGGCAAGATCGTGCGGATCGTCGACCGGTTCGCCTACCTGAACCACGACATCGACGACGCGACGCGCGCCGGGATCCTCTCCCCGGGCGACCTGCCGGGCGAGCTGGTCGAGCGTCTCGGGCCGACGAGCTCGAAGCGGATCGACACGCTCGTACACGATCTCGTCGAGGCCTCGAGCGCGGCCGGCGACGTCGTGCAGGGCCCCGAGATCGGCCCGGCGATGCTCGAGCTGCGCGCGTTCATGTTCGAGCGGGTCTATCTCGGACCGGTCGCCGCGACCGAGCGCCGCCGCGCGACCGACACGGTTCGCCTCATCTTCGACCACTTCGCCGCGAATCCGGGCGAGCTTCCACCCGGCCGCCCGGGCGACCTCCCGGAGCGAATCACCGACTACGTGGCCGGCATGACCGACCGCTTCGCCCTCGGCTTCTCCCGCCGCTCTCCCCGGTGAACGGCGAGGCCGGATGGCGCTGATCCGCGACACGTCGATCGAGGCGGTGCGCGCGGCCGCCGACATCGTCGAGATCGTCGGCTCGCGCGTCCAGCTTCGCCGGGTCGGATCGCGGTTCGTCGGGCGCTGCCCGTTCCACGACGAGCGCACGCCGAGCTTCTCGGTCAGCCCCGAGCGCGGGACGTACTACTGCTTCGGCTGCCAGAAGGGAGGCGACGTCTTCTCGTTCGTGCGCGAGACGGAGGGCCTCGACTTCGTGGAGGCGGTCGAAACGCTTGCGGAGCGCTACCGCGTCACGCTCGAGTACGAGCAGGGTGCGGGACGGAGTGCTGGCGACCGCGAGCGCCGCGAGCGCCTGCTCTCGCTGCTCGAAGATGCCGCCCGCTACTACGAGCGCTACCTGTGGGACTCGCCCGCGGGCGAGCCGGTGCGCGCGTACCTCGCCGGGCGTGGGCTCCGGGAGGAGACGTGTCGTGCGTTCAGGCTCGGGCTCTCGCCGGGCGGGGAGGTGCTACCTCGCAAGGCGCGCGAGAAGGGGTACGCGCCTGACGAGCTCGCCGCGGCCGGGCTCGTGAATCGGCGGGGCAACGACGCCTTCGGGGCCCGGCTGATCTTTCCGCTCGCCGATGCCCGTGGCCGCGTGCTCGGCTTCGGGGCGCGCCGTCTCCGAGACGACGATCCGCTCCGCGGCAAGTACGTGAACACGCAGGAGACCGAGCTCTTCCAGAAGAGCGCGATCGTGTACGGGCTCGACCGCGCCCGTGCGACGATCGCAAAGGACGACAGGGCACTGGTCGTCGAGGGCTACACGGACGTGCTCGCGCTCCACCAGGCCGGGTTGACGACCGCCGTCGCCGCGATGGGCACGGCGCTCACCGAGCGCCAGCTCCGGGAGTTGCGGCGCCTCTGCTCGCGCCTGTTTCTCTGCTTCGATGCCGACAAGGCCGGTGAGACGGCGACGCTTCGGGGCATGGAGCTCGCGTACCGCCAGTTCGACGAGGTGCGGATCGTCTTGCTTCCGCAGGGCACAGACCCGGCCGACGCGGCCGAGGGCTTCGCCGAGCGCCTCGAACGGGCGGAGTCCTATCCCCGCCACCGCGTGAAGCTCGAGATCGACCGGGCGCCGAGCCGCGAGGTCGCCTTCCAGCGGCTGCGCGAGGTGATGGCGAGCTTCGATCAGAACACGGAGTGGATGGAGGCCGTCGAGTACGCGGCCGACCGCCTCGACCTGCCGCGTGATCTCCAGGCGGCTCTGGCGCCGAGGGCGTCCCGATCGACCGGTGCCGTCTCGCGAAAGGCCCTCGAGGCCCGCGACCGGCTCGAGCGCGGCGTGCTCGCCGGCGTGCTCGCCCACCGTGACCTCGTCCGGATCCTCGCCGAGATCACGCCCGAGCACTTCGAGTCGGAGCTCCACAGGCGGATGCGGTCGCGTCTCGTCGGCCAGAACGGGGCAGCCGACGAGGAGCTCGCCCGGTTCGAGGCCGAGCTCGACGCGCTCGCGACGGCGGAGGCGATCGACGAGCGGGCGGCCAGAGAGCTACTCCTGCGGCTTCGGGAGCGGTTCCTGCGCAAGAAGCTCGCGGGCGCCGCCCTCGCGCAGACGAAGGAGCTCCAGCAGGCGCTCGAGCGCGTGCACGCCGCGCTGCACGAGCTCACCTGAGCACGGCGCGACGGCTACAATCTCCCGGCTGCCTTCCCCGGTAGCTCAATTGGCAGAGCATCCGGCTGTTAACCGGAGGGTTGCTGGTTCGAGTCCAGCCCGGGGAGCTACCGAGGCCCTGCAGACACGGGGCCTTCCGCGTCTTTGCGCCGGCAAGTGACCCGACGCTGCCCCGGGTCAGTCGCCGACGACCTGAACGAGCCAGCGCCGGTCGCGCGAGCGGTCGAGCTCGATGAAGAGGACACGCTGCCAGGTCCCCAGGCAGAGCTCGCCGTCGCGCAGAGGGATCGACTCACCAGCCGGGCCCATGAGCAGCGACATGCAGTGGGAGTGCCCGTTCCCGAACTCCATGTCCTCCTCGCACACGTTCTCCGTGCGAAGATCCCAGTCGTCGTGGGCGTAGTAGCGCTCGGTGGGGACGAGTCGGCGCATGAGACGGCTGAAGTCCTCGAGCAGCCCGGTCTCGAACTCGTTGACGCGCACGCAGCAGGTGGTGTGGGGCGAGTAGACGCAGACGATCCCGTTCTGGATCCCGCTCTCCTCGACGGCGCCCCTGACGTCATCGGTGATGTCGCGCACCTCGAGGCCGCACTGTGTGCGGACCTGATGCTCGGCCTGGAAGACCTTCACTTGGAGCTCGACCCCCTTCACGACGTCACCGGCGGTTCCTGCGCCCGTATTGTGACCGTTGGCCCGGTCGTTTGTCGACCGGGAGGCGTCCCGGGGCACCCGGGCCCTGTCCGCGGCGGGTCTCGCCTCGAGGGGCGCTACGCTGCGCGTGTCCGGGCCCGTAGCTCAGCGGTCAGAGCAGCGGACTCATAATCCGTCGGTCCCTGGTTCGAATCCAGGCGGGCCCATTCCAACCCGGCAGGCAGGCGGGTTTGGCTCCGCCACGCTCACAGCCCGACCTTGTCGACGCCGTACTCTGCCTGGGCCTGCGTGAAGCCCTCGTAGATGAGCTGGTCGATCAGCCCCTGCCGCGAGAACGAGCCGTAGTCGAGGTAGCTCTTGGCGCTCCTGGCGGCCTGCTCGTTCCAGTCGGGGTCGACGGTGTCCGCGGCGTGGCCGGCGTCAGCTTTCGAGTAACCCTCGTAGACGAGCTGCCCGATCAGCCCCTTGCGCGAGAACGCGCCGGTCTCGAGGTAGCTCGTCGCGCTCCTGACGGCGTGCTCCCTCCAGTCGGGATCGATGGCGTCCACCGCGTAGCGGGCATCGGCCTTCGAGTAGCCCTCGTAGACGAGTTGCCCGATCAGCCCCTTGCGCGAGAAGCCCGCGAGCTCGAGGTATGACTCGGCGCTCTCGCGGGCGTTCTGCTGGCTGACGCTCTCCTCCGGTTCCGTCGGCTCCTCCTCCCGGGTCGCCGGCTCCTCGATCGTCGCCTGCTCGGCGGGCCCCGGCTCCGTTACCGCCGCTGTCGCCGGCTCGCCCGTCTGAGCCGTGTCGGACCGGGCGGTGGCACAGGCAGCGACCAGGACGAGCACGGCCAGGCAGCACCCCGTCAGCAGCACGTTCCTACGCATTGCAGGTCTCCTTTCCGGCGCGATTGCCGTCTCGGATCGCCACGAGGCTCGGATGGCAGAGGCGACCGCCCTTCGTCCCGCTGGCGGGCGGGAGCGTCGTGTGGAGATCTCTGACCGGCCGTTCGCACGGTTTGCGAGCTACCGGTGGTTCGTTCCCGGTCACGCCGCGTCCACCATGGTTTCCCTATTCACCCGGCTGGCCATGGCCCCTTACGCCGTGCGCTGGAGTGGCCTGTTCGATCTGCTCTGCGGCTGCGGGGGCGCGTACGCCCCCTCGCAAGCGCCGGAGGCGCCGCGCAGCGGTCGACGTGGCTGACGGCGCGGCCCTGCCGGGCCTCGGCGCAGGGGCCGCACCGGAGGGCTGGGCGGTCGCCGTCCGGGTAGGTACCGGCGCGCTCGTCCGGATCGGCGCCGGGTGGAGGAGGGGGCAGATCCCGCCCCTCCACGAGCCCCACCGGGTGCCGAGACCCGACGATCTGGAGAATCTGTGGTTATACCGTTTGTTACGATCTCTATTGGATGAAATCCTGGTAGCGTCCTTCCCGGGAGGACTAACGTCTCCGCCAGGTGACTGGCGCAGGGAGCACTCATGGGCAGGATGGATCTCAGCTTCGGCGGCTTTCAGATAGCGGTCCTGATCGGCTTCCTCGTGGTCTCGGGCTGCCTGCTCGCCATCTTCGGAGCGGTCGCGTGGCAGGCGCGGCGGAACGTCGAGTACGGCGCCGTGACCCGCACCGGCTACCGCCTGAGGCTGGTCTGGCTCATCTTCCTCGTCGTCCTGCTCGGAACCGGGGTCGCCCTGTCGATCGCCTTCAGGCCGTACGGGCAGGCCGCCAACCAGGCCATGACGGTGGAGGTATCGGGTTACCAGTTCAACTGGAGCGTGAAGCCCGATCGGGTCCCGGCCGGCACGGAGGTCGTCTTCGACGTGACTGCCACCGACGTCAATCACGGTCTCGGCCTCTACGACCCGGACGGGGTGCTGATCGGCAACGTCCAGGCGATGCCCGGCTACGAGAATCGACTCAGCCTGACGCTCGAGAGGCCCGGCACCTACGTCTTCGCCTGCCTCGAGTTCTGCGGTGTCGGGCATCACGTGATGGTTCGCACGTTCGAGGTGACCCCGTGAGCAGCTCCGCGGCGACCACGACCACGATTCATCCCGACGCGGTGGCGCTGGATCCTCCGATCGGCACCTACAGCCGGAGGATCGGGCTGCTGTTCGGTACGACCGGGCTCGTGCTCTTCGTGGTGATGGCGCTGATCGGGCTACTGCTGCGCCTGACCCAGGCCGAGGCGATCGGGATCTCGGACGACTGGTTCTACCGGCTGATGACCCTGCACGCGTCCGGGATGATCGCCGGCGTCCTGCTCGCGATGATGGGCGGGCTCTGGTACGTGGTGCGCAGCACCGTCCCGGCTCTCGATCCCGGCCGGGCGGTCGCAGCCTTCCTGGCGGCCCTGGCAGGGGTGGTGCTGGTGCTGATCGCGGTCGTGTTCGGCGGTTTCGCGGCCGGCTGGACGTTCCTGTACCCGCTGCCGTTCAGGTCTGCCGAGATGTGGTCGACCTGGGCGACGGTGCTGTTCCTGTCCGGTATGGGACTGGTGGGAACGAGCTTCACGATCTACTGCATCGATTCACTGAAGGCAGTGACGGAGAGGTACGGTGGCCTCTCGGGCGCGCTCGGCCTGAGCTGGCTCGCCGGCCGCACGACGAAGGCACCGGCGCCCCAGGCGATCGCCGCCGCCGCGGTCAGCCTGCAGGGGATCATCGCCGGGGCGGTCGGGATGACGATCCTGGTCGCCCTCATCGACCAGGCGATCGACGACACCATCGTCCTGGACGCGCTCTGGGCGAAGAACGTCACGTACTTCTTCGGCCACACCGTCGCCAACCTGATCATCTACCTCGGCGCGGGGATGATCTACGTCCTCGTCCCGCTCTACGCCGGGCGGCAGTGGAAGACGTCCAAGCCACTCGTGGTCGGCTGGCTCGGCACGATCGCCTTCGTCCTGACGGCCTACGGGCATCACCTGTACATGGATTTCGTCCAGCCGGGCGCGCTCCACGCGATCGGCCTTCTCGCCTCGTCGGCGGCGGCGCTGCCGGTAGCGGTAGTCACGATCTACACGGCGATGATGCTGGTCTGGGGCTCGCGCTACCGGTGGAACCTCACGTCGGTGCTGTTCTTCCTCGGCTTCGTCGGCTGGGCGACCGGTGGCGCCGGCGCGGTGATCGACTCCTGGATCCCGGTCAACTTCCACTTCCACAACACGCTGTGGGTTCCGGCCCACTTCCACAGCTACATGCTGATGGGCGCCGCGCTCTGGGTGCTCGGCTTCGTCTCCTACATGCTCGAGCGCGCCAGCGGGCGCACGGCCAGCCGTCGCGTCTCGATCCTGGGCCCGAGCGCGATGCTCGTCGGCGGGTACGGGCTGGTCTACGTCTGGTACGTGTCGGGCGCGCTCGGAGTCCCCCGGCGCTGGGCCGCCCATCCTGCGGGCACCGAGGGCTGGAGCCTTGCCGGCAGCATCTTCGCGGCGATCTTCCTGATCGGCCTCTTCGTGATCCTGGCCGAGTTCGTCGCGATGGGAAGGCAGGCATGGAGGCAGCGGGGAGCGACGCCGGCCCGGTCGTTGCCGGTCGCGGCCGCCGCCGCGTCCGGATCGGGTTTCCGGCCGATGGTCGGTTCGTACTGGGGACACGTGATCGTGGTCGCGATCGGGGTGGCGGCCCTGTTCGTCTTCTACCCGCCCGTCGGTGAGGCCTCCGAGGCGAGTGTCAAGTTCCACCATCTGGCCCACGCGGTCCAGTTCTTCGCCGGAGCGATGCTCGGGGCGGCGATCGGGTCGGCGCCGGGAGTCCTCCGGCGCTTCCCCGGACGGCTCAACGGCGGACTGGCGGTGGCCCTGATCGCACCCGTCGTGATGCTGCTCGTGATGATCCCGCTCGTCTACGACGACCTCGTCGACAGCGACTTCCTGCACGCCGCGTTCCACCTGGCCATGCTCGTGCTCGGGCTCGCGACCGGGCTCGGGTCTGCGCTGCTCGGCCGGATTGCCGGCTGGACGGTCCTGCTCACCTCGGTCGGGATGGCGCTCCTCTTCGCCCCCGGAGTCACAGGAGGATGATCGATGTCTGAACCGGACCCCCGCGTGACCGAAAGGCCCGACCCGGGGCACGGGATCGACAGGACCCGGGCCTGGCTGACCGGGATCGGGCTCGGCGCACTCGTGCTGGCGGCGCTCGTCGTGGCCTTCGTGATCGGAACCCACTACTCCGACGACGGGCCGCCGGCCGCCGTGACGCAGGACGAGGCACCGGCCCCGCCGCCGGCGGCCGCAGGGCCCGGGAAGGAGCTCTTCGTCACGAGCTGCGGCTCCTGCCACAAGCTGAGCGATGCCGGCACGAGCGGCACGGCCGGCCCGGATCTCGACGCGCTCGCTCCGGATCAGGCCGCAGTCCTCCAGGCGATCGAGGCCGGCGGCACGGGCTCCGGGATGATGCCCCCCGGGCTTCTCTCCGGTGCGGAGGCCGAGCAGGTGGCCGAGTACGTGGCCGCGATCACGGGCGGCAGCAGCTCGACACCTTGAGCGAGCGTCGCGGCCGGATCGCGCTCATCGTCTGGGTGCTGCTCGCGGTCGTCACGGCGGGCGGCGAACAGGCTCGTGCGCACGGAGGCTCGCACTCGTTCGAGTCGGTGGTCGAGGAGATCGCTCCGGCGGAGCTCGCAGACGGGATCGAGGTCAGGGTGCTCGATTCCGACGAGCAGCTCGAGCTGGTCAACCGGAGCGGTCGAGCGGTCATCGTCGAGGGGTACGACGGCGAGCCGTATGCGCGGGTGGAGTCTGCAGGGCCCGTCTATCTGAACGTCCGTTCGCCCGCGCTGCACGTGAACAACGACCGCTGGGGAGCGACCGAGCCGAGCAGAGCCGCCGACGCCTCGGCCCCACCGGAGTGGGTACAGGTCGGTGACGGTGGCCGGCTCGCCTGGTTCGACCGGCGGATCCAGTACCGGGAGCAGGGGACGCCGGCAGCCGTCGCCGACCCGTCGGCGAGGACGAAGCTGTGGAGCTACGAGGTCCCGATCACGGTCGGCGACCGGCCGGCGGCGATCCGCGGAACGCTCTACTGGACGGGCCGGAAGCCGTTTCCGACGGAGCTGCTCGTCGTCGTGCTGGTCGTGACCGGCGGCGGTGCGCTGCTCGGGGCGTGGATGCTCAAGCGGCTCCGGAGGACGGAACGATCCCGGCCGCAGCACTCCGGCTGACGCATACCCTGGGGCCTTCGGCCCGTCCGCTGCGCGGCGCCTTCGGCGCCTTGCGGTTCTGTGTCGAGCCCTGCGGGCTCGACGGTGCTTCGCGTCCTGGGGCCTTCGGCCCGTCCGCTGCGCGGCGCCTTCGGCGCCTTGCAGTCACAATCCACGGGATGGAGGGTAGGACCGAGTCGCTGCGCGGGCAGCTCCTGATCGCCTCGCCCGCGCTCTTCGACCCGAACTTCCGCCGCACGGTGGTGCTCGTCACCGAGCACTCCGAGGAGGGAGCCATGGGCGTCGTCCTCAACCGGACGTCCGAGGTGTCGGTGGCCGACGCGGTCCCGAACCTCGCCATCCTCGCCGGCGAGGACGCGTGCGTGTCGGTCGGAGGGCCGGTGCAGCCCGAGGCCGTGGTCGCCCTCGCGGAGCTCGACGACCCGTCCGAGGCGGCGGCGATCGCCTTCGAGAACGTCGGCTACCTCCGTGCGGATGTCGACCCGGCCACGCTCACGGGAGTCGTCCGCCGCGTCAGGGTCTTCGCGGGATACTCGGGCTGGTCTCCCGGTCAGCTCGAGGGTGAGCTCGAGGAGGGCGCCTGGATCGTCGAGGCGGCGACGGTCTCCGATGTGTTTCCGGATGCGCCGGTCGACCTCTGGAGCGTCGCACTCGACCGCAAGGGCGGTCAGTTCAGGCTGCTGGCCACGATGCCGCCCGACCCGTCCGTGAACTGAGGACGCGGGCGCGTCAGTGGTCGCCGGCGGGCACCGGGCGAAGGCCGCGTGCCGTCTGCTCGGCGGCAAGCCGGCGCAGCCGGCCGCGAACCTCGCTGACGAAGTCGTTCGAGGTCTCGGGCACGGTGCGCAGCACGATCCGCTGGCGCCGCGGGACCACGTCCTCGACGTCCTCGATCGGCACGATCACGAGGCGGCGTCCGAGCACCCCGGCACGGACGATCAGCGCGTCGGGCTCGTCGGGGCGGAGGCGGAACATGACGGCCTCGACCAGGCCGAAGCGCCCGTCGGGCGAGTCGACCCTGAACCCCTCGCTGCGGCAGAGCCAGTAAAGGCGCGCTCGTAGCGTGGCGGAGAGCGTCGTCTGTGTCTCGTCGGTCATGAGGCTTCGTTATACCGGTGGGATGTGGTCGGGCTGGTTGCGCGCCCTGGAAGCTTTGCGAAGGACGTGTTAAGCAATGTTGACCTCCCGGGCCGTCCGATGCAAGGGCACGGACGTCTGCTGGGCGCCCCGGCCGCGCCCTGTGGCAGGCGAGACCAGCCCGCTCATCACGGGGCGAGTGACGATACGCACAAACATGTGATGAATATTGCGGGCCGGGTATCCACAGAGGGTTTCCATCCGCACAAGGACGTCATGATTGCGTGCCGAATGACAGTTCTGATTTGCATCCGTCCTTCGGCATTGATATTTTGCCCCGATCGCACCGGCTGAATCGGCGCTGCGATCTGCGGGGAATCTGGGGAACATGACGCGAAGCTTCATCAGGCGAGCGGCTGCGCTCGCGCTCGTCGGCGGGATCGCGGCGCTGGCCGGTACGACCTCGGCCCTGGGCACGCCCGCCGAGATCCGCGAGAAGCGCGCCGAGGCCGAGCGCGTCATGGCCGAGGTCCACGCGATGGACGTCCGTCTCGAGGAGGCGGTCGAGGCCTACAACGGCGCCAGCTGGCACCTCGACGAGATCCGTGCCGAGATCGAGACGAACCAGCATCGCCTCGAGATCGCCAAGCAGGCGTTCCGGCGGGCAGACCGCAACCTCCAGGACCGCCTGGTCGCCCTCTACACGAACGGGGAGCAGTCGACGCTCGAGATCCTGCTCGGGGCGGCGACCCTCGACGAGCTCCTCGACCGGCTCGACTCGGCCGAGCGCATCTCCGAGCAGGACGTGCGCATCGTCGGCGAGATCACCGCCGCTCGCAAGGAGATCGCCGAGCGGGAACGCAAGCTCGAGAAGGCCGAGCGGGAGCAGAGCCAGCTCGTCGCCGAGCGAGCAGCCGCACGCGACTCGATCGATGCCCAGCTCGGCGAGCGCGAGGCGCTCCTCGCCACGATCCAGGACCAGATCGGCCAGCTCGAGGCCGAGGAGGCCGCGCGGCAGCGGCAGCTCCAGGAGGAGGCCGAGCGGCGTCTGGCAGAGACGCGCGCGACCGAGAACGTCGTCGACGTGCCGGCCGGGATCTCGAGCCCCGAGGGCATCGGCTCCGCTCCGCCGAGCGCGTACGGCGGCGGTGTCGTTGGAGCAGCGATGAGCATGCTCGGCGTCCCCTACGTCTGGGGCGGCGCCTCGCCGTCGGGCTTCGACTGCTCGGGCCTCGTCGTCTGGGCCTACGCCCAGGTCGGCCGGTCGGGCCTGCCGCACTACACCGGCGCGCTGTGGCAGATGGGCGTTCCCATCTCGTACAGCCAGCTCGCGCCGGGGGATCTCGTCTTCTTCTACGGCGGCGGCCACATGGGCATCTACATCGGCGGCGGGCAGATGGTGCACGCCCCCCACACCGGCGACGTCGTGAAGGTCTCCGACATGTCGCCGGGCTCGCACTACGCCGGGAACTTCCTCGGCGCCCGCCGGATCTGAGTCCCCGGCGCGGGGAGAAGCCGCGTTCGGGAGCGGAGCTACACTCGTCGGCCATGGCGGGTGAGGAACGGCCCGTGTCCGCAGCGAGCGAGTGCGTGCTCCGGGCGGGAGGGCCGGCCGCCACGGGCAGCGAGATCGGGACGCCGTGACTCCCGAGGCGCGGGAGGCGCTCGATCGCGCCGGAGCCCGCCTCGACCGCCTCGACCTCTACCCGCGACCCGTACGAACCCGTCGCGTGCGAATCGTCACCCTCCCGTGGCTGTTCCGGCTCCCCTGGCTGCGGCGGTTTCAGGGCTACGCGCTCCACGGGACGATCCTGCTACGGCGCCCGGTCGGTGAGACCGGCGACGACCTGATCACGCATGAGCTGTGCCACGTCTGGCAGCTCCAGCACCACCCGATCCGGATGCCGCTGTCCTACCTGCGGACTGGCTACGAGCGCAACCCGTACGAGCAGGAGGCGCGGCGGGCGGCGGCGCTCACGCGCGACCCCTGAGCATGCCGTTCCAGTAGAGGAGCGGCAGCCCGTGGCGCTTGAGCTGGTACATGCTCCAGCGCTCCTTCGACTGGTCGAAGGGGAAGGTCTCGCGGGGCCGGAGGTCGTAGTCGAACTCCGCGAGCACGAGCTTCCCGTAGCCGGTGACGAGCGGGCAGGCGGTGTACCCGTCGTATCGCCCCGGGAGCGGGAGCCCGCGCCGGGCCGCCAGCAGGTTCTGGACGACGACGGGCGCCTGCGCGCGCACCGCCGCGCCGGTCTTCGAGGTCGGTGCGCTGCTCGCATCGCCGAGCGAGAACACGTTCGGGTACCGCACGTGCTGGAGCGTGTGGCGATCGACCTCGACCCAGCCTGCCCCGTCGGCGAGCGCGCTCTCACGCACGACCCGCGGGGCGCGCTGGTGGGGGGTGACGTGGAGCAGGTCGTAGCGGATCCTCGTCTCCTCCCCGGTGTCGAGGTGTGAGAGCACGGCCTCGCGCTCGTCCGGGAGCACCTCGACGAGATCGAGGCGGTAGCTCGCCTCGATCCCCTTGCGCTCGACCACGTGCTCGAGCGTGCGGGCGTACTTCTCGACGCCGAAGATGCGCGGGCTCGCGGCCGCATAGACGAGCCGGACCGCGTCGCGGACGCCGCTGCGCCGCCAGTGGTCGTCGGCGAGGTAGGCGATCTTCTGTGCCGCGCCCGGGCACTTGACGGGTGTCGATGGGAAGGTGAAGAGGGCGGTTCCGCCACGCAGCTCGCGGATCAGGCGCCACGTCTTCTCGACGTGGCCTTCGCTCCAGTTGCTCGAGACCTGGGGCGTCTCGAGGGCGCTGCGGAGGCCGGGCACGCGATCCCAGTCGAGCTCGATCCCGGGTGCGACGACGAGCAACTCGTAGCGCACCTCGGTCCCGTCCGCGGTGACGACGCGGTTCTCGGAGGGGTCGAAGCTCTCGACCGCGTCGCGGATCCACGTGACGCCGTCGGGAACGAGCGCGGCCTCGGGACGGGCCGTCCCGGCGAGCGTCCCGACGCCTCCGCCAACGAGCGTCCACAGCGGCTGGTAGTAGTGGACGGTCGACGGCTCGATCACGGCGGCGTCGATGCCGTTCCGGCCCCGCGCCAGGCGCGCAGCGACCGTGAGGCCGGCCGTGCCGCCGCCGACGATCACGACCTCGTGGTGGAGGGAGCGGGGCGCCGCGGGTCGCGTCTCGCGGAGCGCGGGCTCGAGGATGGACTCGGTCATGACCCGAGTGTAGCTCGAAACTATCCAATCTGAAGTCGCTTCACTCACAAAAGTCGATTAGCCCGGCGACTGCTTCGGACGTCGGCCTCGACCCGGGCCGGGCCCGGACCATCTACGCTCACCCCGGATGGAACGGCCGGTCGCGAGGAGCGGGTAATGCGCGTCGTCGGAGTCGACATCGGCGGTACCTTCACCGACTTCATGCTCTACGACACGGAGTCACAGGACGTTCGTGTGCACAAGGTGCGCTCGACTCCCGACGATCCCGGCAGGGCGCTCGTCTCGGGGCTCGTCGAGCTGTGTGCCCAGGGCGGGCTCTCGCCCGACCAGGTCGCCGCGGTCTACCACGGGACGACCGTCGCCACGAACGCCGTCCTCGAGCACCGCGGCGCCCGGTGCGGCCTCGTCACGACCGAGGGGTTCCGGGACGTCGTCCACATCGGGCGCCATCAGCGGCCCCAGCACTACTCGATCATGCAGGACATCCCGTGGCAGGCCCGGCCGTTCGTGCGTCGCGAGCACCGAAAGGTCGTCTCCGAGCGGATCGTGCCGCCGGCCGGCGAGGTGATCCAGGCCCTCGACGAGGACGGCGTCCGGCGTGCGGCACGCGAGCTGGGGGAGGCGGACGTCGAGGCCGTCGCCGTCTGCTTCCTGTTCTCGTACCTGAACCCCGAGCACGAGCGGCGGGCGGTCGAGCTCGTCCGCGAAGAGCTGCCCGGAGCCTTCGTGACGTCCTCTGCGGACATCTTTCCGCAGTTCCGGGAGTTCGAGCGGTTCACGACCGCCTGCATGAACGCGTTCGTCGGCCCGAAGACCGGGCGGTACCTCGAGCGGCTGTCCGGGGCGCTCGCGAGCGAGGGAGTCCCCGGCGAGCTCCACGTGATGATGTCGAACGGCGGCGTCGCGAGCGTCGCGACCGCGGCCGAGCGGCCGGTGACGCTGCTCCTCTCCGGCCCCGCGGCGGGCGTGCTTGGCGGTCTCTGGACCGGCGAGCTGTGCGGTCGCAGCCGTCTCATCACCTTCGACATGGGCGGCACCTCGGCCGACATCGGCATCGTGACGGAGCACGGGATCAGCGAGGCGTCGGCGCGCGACACCGAGGTCGCGGGGTATCCGCTGCTCGTGCCCATGATCGACATCCACACGATCGGAGCCGGCGGAGGCTCGATCGCGTACGCCGACGAGGGCGGCGCCTTCCGGGTCGGCCCGCGCTCGGCCGGCGCCGACCCGGGCCCGGCCTGTTACCGGCTCGGCGGCGCGGAGCCGACGATCACCGACGCGAACGTCGTGCTCGGGCGGATCGATCCCGATCGCTTCCTCGGCGGGGAGATGACCCTCGACCGTTCGCTCGCGGAGGACGCCGTCGGGCGCCTCGCCGCCGGGCTCGGCCTCGGGCTGCTCGAGACCGCCGAGGGGATCGTCACGATCGCGAACGCCGGTATGGCCCGCGCGATCCGCTCGCGAACGATCCAGAAGGGCCACGATCCGCGCGACTTCGCGCTCGTTGCATTCGGCGGCGCGGGCCCGTTGCACGCCTGCGAGGTCGCCGACTCGCTCGGGATCCCGGAGGTGCTCGTCCCGCCCCACCCCGGGATCACCTCGGCCACCGGGCTCCTGACGAGCGACCTGCGGTACGACCAGATGCGGACCGTGTTCATGGTCGAGGGCGCGATCGACGCCGGGCGGCTCAACCGCGACCTCGCCGCGCTCGCCGAGGAGGTGCGGGCACGGATGCGTGCCGACGGCGTGCCCGACGGAGACATCACGGTGGAGGCCGCCCTCGACTGCCGATACGTGGGGCAGGGGTACGAGCTCCGCGTCGTGCTGCCGGCCGGGACGTTCGACGACCGCTCGCTCGAGCAGTTCCACCGGCTGCACGAGCAGGAGTACGGTCACGCGTTCCGCGACCCGATCGAGATCGTGAACGCGCGGGTGACCGCGCTCGGGGCGCGGCCGAAGGTGGGGAGGGTGGCGGTCACGTCCGGCACGCTCGTCGAGGCGACGCTCGGCGAGGGTGAGAGCGTCTACCGGCGCAACGGCGCTCTCGCGTCGCTCCCGACCCGGTTCCTCGCGCGTGCGACGCTCCCGGTCGGCGGGCCGTTCCCCGGCCCGGCGGTGATCTTCCAGCGCGACACGACGATCCTCGTTCCTCCCGGTTGGACGGCGTCGGCGCACGAGTCGGGCGTCCTCGTGGTGTCGCGATGAGCGTTCCGGCCACGAGGATCGACCCCGTGACGAGCAGTGTGATCGGCGGCGCCCTGGACGCGATCGCGCTCGAGATGGGCCATAAGCTCGCCCGGATGTCGTACTCGTCGATCATCCGCGAGTCCGAGGACTTCGGGTGCGTGCTCTGCGACGCGGAGAGCCGCCAGCTCTGCGAGTCGGAGCAGTCGACCCCGCTGCAGTCGGGGCCGATCCCCGGGTACATCCGGGGGGTGAACCGGCGGTTCGCGGAGCTCGGCGAGGAGTGGAAGCCGGGTGACGTCGTCATCCACAATCACCCCTACTACGGAGCCTCCCACGGGCCAGATGTCGCGTTCGTCGTTCCCGTCTTCCACCGCGGCGACCTCGTCGGCTTCTCGGCCACGACCGCCCACCACCTCGACCTCGGTGCGCTGACGCCCGGCACCTGCGGGATCGTCGACGCGACCGATGCCTACGCCGAAGGGCTGATGTTCAACGGCATCAAGATCGAGGAGGAGGGGCGTCGCAACGAGTGGGTCTGGAGGCTGCTCCGCGACAACATCCGGGCAGCGAAGCTCGTCGTCGGCGACATGGAGGCCCAGATCGCCGCGGCACGGATCGGGGCCGAGCGCTATCTCGAGCTGGTCGAGCGCTACGGGATCGAGACGGTCGAGGCCGCGTGCGCCGATCTCATGGACTACGCGGAGCGGCTGCTCCGGCGGGAGATCGAGGGGCTCCCGGACGGCACGTACGAGGCCGAGGGCCGCATCGACGGCTACCTCGACCATCCCGACCCGGCGTACCGCGACCAGGTGATCAGCGTCGCGATCACGATCGCCGGCTCCGCGATCCACGTCGATCTCGCCGGAACGTCGTCGCAGGTCGACCTCCCGATCAACATGCCGTTCGAGGGCACGACCGACGTCGCCGTGTACCTGACGCTTCGGTCGATCCTGCTCGACTCGGCCGTTCGCGACCCGGTCCCGATCAACGCCGGGTTGTTCCGCCCGATCACGATCAGCGCACCCGAGGGGTGTCTCGCGAACCCGGTCTTCCCGGCCCCGGTGATCGCGCGCTTCGGCACCGGCAACATCCTCTCGGGCACGGTGATGCGAGCGCTCGCGCCCGTGTGTCCCGATCGGGTCAGCGCCGGGATCGGCAACCTCAAGGTCGTCTCGTTCTCGGGGCTTCGCGACGGCGAGCACTGGGTCCACATGGAGATCTGCGAGGGGAGCTACGGCGGGCGCTCCGGCAAGGACGGGCTCGACGCCGTCGACACGCTGTACGCGAACACGCGCAACAACCCGATCGAGGACATCGAGTCGCACTACCCACTGCGCGTGCTGCGCTACGAGCTGCGCGAGGACGGCGGGGGCGCGGGCCGCTGGCGGGGCGGGATCGGCTCCGTTCGTGAGTTCATGTTCGTCGAGCCGGGCGGCTTCTCGGTCGAGGCCGACGGCAACAAGTGGGCTCCGCCGGGCCTGTTCGGAGGTGACGACGGCGCGCCCGGCGAGATCCTCCTCGACCCGGGCACCGAGCGCGAGCTGGCGCTGCCCTCGAAGATCCCCTATCGGAAGGCCCAGGCCGGTGAGGTGCTGCGGCTCGTCGCACCGTCGGGCGGCGGGTACGGTGACCCGGCGGAGCGCGACCCGGAGGCGATCCGGCGCGACGTCGCCGACGGGCTGCTGCCGGAGGAGCGGGCCCGAGAGGACTATCCAGGCTGGACGTAGGCGCCGGTGCTCCGGCTCCGGAGGAGGTACGGATGCGGATTCTCGTCGTCAACCCGAACACGAGCGAGGAGATGACGCGCGACATCGGCGAGGAGGCCCGGCGCTACGCGCGCCCGGGGACGGAGCTCGAGGTGACCTCCCCGGCCTGGGGCCCGCGGTCGATCGAGGGGCACTACGAGGAGGAGCTTGCCGCCGTCGCGACGCTCGAGACGATCAGGGAGCGCGCGGACGGCTTCGACGGGGTGGTGATCGCCTGCTTCGGCGACCCGGGGCTCGCGGCCGCGCGGGAGATCTCACCCGTCCCGGTCGTCGGGATCGCGGAGGCGGCGATGCTCGTGGCCTGCACCGTCGCGCACCGTTTCTCGATCGTGACCGTGCTACCGCGCGTGAAGCCGATGCTCGAGGACACGGTGAGGCGTCACGGCCTCGAGGCCCGCTGCGCCTCGATCCGCACGACGCCCCTGTCGGTGCTCGACTGCGAGCGCGATCCGACCGCTGCGTGCCGCGAGATCGTCCTCGCCGCCCGCGAGGCCGTGGCGCAGGACGGTGCGGAGGCGATCTGCCTCGGCTGCGCCGGCATGGGCCCGCTCGACAAGCAGGTCGAGGCGGAGGTCGGGGTTCCCGTCCTCGACGGTGTCGCCTGCGCGGTGAAGCTCCTCGAGGGGATCGTCGACTACGGGCTCGCCACGAGCCGGGTCGCCGCCTTCAGGGAGCCCGAGCCGAAGGAGTACGTGAGCTACCCGGGCACCGGAGTCCCGGGTTGAGCGAGGCCCTGGACGCCGTCGTCGTCGGCGGGGGAGCCGTCGGCGTCTGCACGGCGCTCGAGCTCGCCCGGCGCGGGGCGAGCGTGACCCTGCTCGAGCGGGGTGCCTCGGTCGCGTGGGGCTGCTCGGCCGGGAATGCGGGACTGATCTGCCCGAGCCACTCGGAGCCCCTGAACACGCCGGCTGCCCTGCGCGCCGGCCTCTCGTTCCTGACGAAGCCGGACAGCCCCCTGTACCTGCGGCCACGGCGCCAGCTCCTGCCGTGGATCGCGCGGTATCTGGCCGCGTGTACGCCGGCCCGGTCACGAGCCGCGGCGAGGGTGATCCGCGAGCTCTCCGAGCGCTCGCTCGTGCTCCACGAGGAGCTCGCGACGGCCGGGCTCGAGACCACGTTCGAGCGGCGGGGCCTGCTGAACGTCTTCTCTACCGAGGCCGGCTTCGCGGCCGGGAGGAAGGAGGCAGCCGAGCAGCCCGCGGCGAGCCCGCAGGTCCTCGACCGGGAGGGGTTGCGCGAGCTCGTGCCTGCCGTCGGCGGCGATCCGGTCGGCGCTGTCTACTACCCGGAGGAGGCGCACTGCGACCCGTTGCGCTTCGTGCAGGCGGTCGCCGGAGCGGCGGCGGAGGCCGGAGTGAGGCTCCGGACGGGCGTCGAGGTGCTCGCGCTTCGGCGCCGGAACGGGCGGATCGAGAGCGTGCAGACGACCGCCGGGGAGCTCACGGCGGGAACGGTGGTGCTCGCGGCCGGCGCCTGGACACCGGTGCTGACACGCCCGCTCGGCATCTACCTTCCCGTCGAGGGCGGCAAGGGCTACCACGTCGACTTCGAGCGGGGCCCGGCCGACCCCTCGCTTCCCGTCGCCTTCGCCGAGAGCTGGGTCGTTGCGACCCCGATGGGCGGGCGGATCCGACTGGCCGGAACGCTCGAGCTGGCCGGGCTCGACGAGCGGGTCAGCCCGTTGCGTGTCGATGCGATCGTCCGCGCCGGCCGGCGGGGCCTCCCGGGGCTCGAGGGCAGGAGCCCGATCGAGGTGTGGCGAGGGCTGCGTCCATGCACGCCGGACGGCCTCCCCGCGATCGGGCGGCAGGACGGGCTCGACAACCTCGTGCTCGCGACCGGGCACGCGATGATGGGGCTGACCCTCGCCCCGATCACGGGACGTCTCGTGGCGGAGCTCGTCGGAGGGGAGGAGCCGAGCTACGACCTCGCGCCGGTCAGGCCCGGGCGCTTCCAGCCGCTGCTCGGGCGGGACTGACGACCGCGCCGAGGCGTGCTCTCCGCGGGACGAATCCGGCTACAATCGGTCCCATGACCGAGCTCGGGACGCTCCGCGTGAAGACCGGCCTCGCCGAGATGCTCAAGGGCGGGGTGATCATGGACGTGACGACCGCCGAGCAGGCGCGCATTGCCGAGGAGGGCGGTGCGGTCGCGGTGATGGCGCTCGAGCGCGTCCCTGCCGACATCCGCCGCGAAGGCGGGGTCGTGCGGATGGCCGACCCGACGAAGATCAAGGAGATCCAGGAGGCGGTCACGATCCCGGTGATGGCGAAATGCCGCATCGGGCACTTCGTCGAGGCCCAGATCCTCGAGGCGCTCGAGGTCGACTACGTCGACGAGTCCGAGGTACTGACGCCCGCCGACGAGGAGCACCACGTCGACAAGTGGAAGTTCCGCATTCCCTTCGTGTGCGGGGCGACGAACCTCGGTGAGGCGCTCCGGCGCATCAACGAGGGCGCTGCGATGATCCGCTCGAAGGGTGAGGCGGGCACCGGCGACGTCGTGAACGCGGTGCGCCACATGCGGGCGATCACCGGCGAGATCCGTCGGCTCGGCTCGCTCCCCGAGGAGGAGCTGTTCACGGCCGCGAAGACCCTCCAGGCGCCGTTCGACCTCGTCAAGTGGGTCGCCGAGCATCAGCGGCTCCCGGTCGTCCTCTTCACCGCAGGTGGGATCGCGACGCCCGCCGACGCGGCGCTCTGCATGCAACTCGGCGCGGACGGCGTCTTCGTCGGCTCGGGCATCTTCAAGAGCTCCGAGCCGCCCGTGCGGGCCCGCGCGATCGTCGAGGCGACAACGCACTTCCGCGACCCCGAGATCCTCGCCCGCGTCTCGACGGGCCTCGGCGACCCCATGGCCGGGATCGCCACCTCGACGCTCGGCGCAGCCGAGCTGCTCCAGACGCGCGGCTGGTAGGAGGCGGCGCCCGTCGACGCGGGCGACCTGGCCTCTCTGTGCCACGCTGGACGCCGCCTCCCAGCGCGCGGTCTTCGCGCCGCCGGCCGTAGGGGCGGGGCCCGCTCGAGCGCCGCATCTCGCCGCCTCTGACGTAGGTCCAGCAGCGTGCGAGATTCGTTCCCCAGCTGACGGTCGTCCGGCACGGGACTTGTAGTAGGAGCTACCGGTACCGCGGTTTTCCGTGTACTGGTTCGACCCTGACTAGCTCTTCGTGTAGAGCCCGCCGAGGCCGCTGCTGTAGTAGCGAGTGTCAACGTGACACGTCGTCGTGCACCGGACGCTGTTGCTGTCGCGCAGAGCTGTGCTGGCCGTGCTCTCCCAGCCCTGACCGAGCTGCTCGTACGACGTGGGCGTGCCGACGTAGTAGGTGACGTCGGCCAGGGCGGCACCGACGAGAACGAGCGCAATGAAGACGCTTGCCGCTGCGGTGCGACCCATCCTGCGGAATCCTGGCACCCTCATTCGTTGCTCCTTCCTGCTCGAGGCGAGGCTCGCGAGGAAATCGTCGAAGGGCGTCACGCCGGGCTGCTCTCCAGCACGCCATCCATGGCACGGGCGAACGTCCGCCAGTCCTCGCGCTGGCGCGCCAGCGCCTCCTGGCCGCGGGGCGTGAGCGCGTACGTCCGTCGGCGACGCCCCTGCACCTCGCTCCAGCGGCTCGTCAGGAGACCGGCCTTCTCGAGCCGGTGCAGCGCCGGATAGATCGTCCCTTCAAGGAGCGCAAACGTGTCGCCGCTGCTGCTTCTGAGGTGCTCGATGATCGCGTAGCCGTGAGCATGTCCCGACGAGACGGCAGCCAGCAGGAGCAGATCGAGGTGCCCTTTGAGGACGTTTCCTTTCATCCCTAGGAATACATAGTAACGAATGTTGCGGCCGACGTCCTGTGCGCCAGCCCGCCGACGGTCGGCGCGCCGGGACGGCCCTGCGCCGGGCGATCTCGGCGCTGCGGCACTCCCCGAGTGCCCCGCGGAGGCCGAGCCTCCTGGTTGGCTCCCAGGGCGGCATGAGATGCCGCCCGCCTGATGTCCCGTGCCGCACGTGCCGCGGTGGAGGTCATCGCAACGAGTGGGTGCTACGGATGCGGTTCAGTGGACATCCCGATGCGGAGCGTCCTTGCGGTCATGAGCATGGAAATCGTCCGATAGGGGGCAGACCGCCTCGCGCAGAAGATCGCCCGTCTCACCGGCGAGCACACCGGCAACAGCATCCGCAACGGTCATGCTGTAACCCTTGGCTATCGTGGCGCTCCCTTCGTCGATCGACTCGGACGTCAACCGACGAGTCTGGGGCCCGCGGCACCACTTCTACCGACGTGACCACCCGCGGCCCCCAGGGGAACACGGAAGACGTGACCCCAGCCCTTCAGGGCGTCGGGGCGAGCCCCAGTTGGCGGAGCATGCCGAGGTCGTCGCGGCAGGCCCAGTGCTCTGCGATGCGGTCGCCGTCGACCCGGAAGACGTGGATCTGCTCCACCGTGAACGAGCGGCCGGTCGCGGGCGAGCCCAGCCACGGCCGGGCGTGAGTGGCGCTCATCGTGCATCGCATCGTGACCTTGTCGCCGGCTGCGAATGCGTCCTGCACCGCATACGTGACGTTGTCGAGGCCCGAATGGAGCCAGGCGATCGTTGCCTTGAGACCCTCGCGTCCAGCGGGCGTTCCGGGTGGTGCGGTGTGGGTCACGACGCCCTCGGTGGTCCAGGAGTCCACCGCGTTCACGTCGCCACGTGCGAACATCGCTTCCTGCGCCCGGGTGCAGACTTCGACAGCGTCCATGATGCCTCCTAGAATCGAGTTCTATCAATCTGAAGAAGGTTCTAGTCTATGGAAGACCGGTTAGTCAAGTCTTCTTCCCGCAGCGAGCGGATGGCGGCGCAGACACGGGCCGACATCCTCGACGCCGCGCGCATGCTGTTCGGGCGCGACGGCTACTCGGCCACATCGATCAACGACATCGCCCGCGAGGCAGGTGTCTCGGTACAGACCATCTACGCACGCCTCGGCTCCAAGCGCGGCATGCTCGTCGCGCTCGTCGATCGCATCGACGACGAGGTGGGAATGGCGGAGACGCGGCCGCTCCTGGAGGGGGCGAAAGACCCTGCCGAGCTACTCGAGGTCTACGTCGGCCTGACGCGCCGCTTCCACGAGCGTTGCGGTGACGTCATCGGTGCGCTGTTTGCCGCCGTGGGCGCCGAGCCCGACATCGCAGCATTCGCGGAGGAGGGACGCCGGCGGCATCGGTTCGGCTGCACCGTTGTCGTGCAGCGGCTCGAAACACTCGGCGGGCTCACGTCGATGCTGACCCAAGCCGTGGCAATCGCCGTGCTGACCCTGCTCACCTCGCACGAGTCGTGGATGGAGTTGCACCGGCAGGCCGGGCTGACATGGGACGAGGCCGAGGGCGTGCTGCTCGACCTCGTCCAGGGAGCGCTGCTCGCGGGTGATCCTGCAACCCAACCCTGAACTGCTCCCCACCACGTTCGGGGGTCAGGATGGGGTCAGGACTCCTTCCACGTTCCGCTGGCCCTGGGGCGTCCACCGGCTGGAACACGGAGGATCTGACCGCGTGCTCCCTGCACGCCGTCCATGGCACGGGCGAAGGTTCGTGTCTCGCGCTGACGCGCCAGCGCCTCCTGGCCGCGAGGCGTGAGCGAGTACGTACGCCGGCGACGCCCCTGCAACTCGCTCCAGCGGCTCGTCAGGAGACCGGCCTTCTCGAGCCGGTGAAGCTGCCCGCGGAGCTCGAGCCTCCTGGTTGGCTCCCAGGCGGGCGGCATGAGATGCCGCCCCTACAACCTCGGGAGGCGGGCGGTGAGACACCGCGTCCGGCGAGCGCGAGGAGCGCGGCCCGCCACCCTCGGCGCAGCAGCCGCCCTGGCGGCGTCAAGTCAACCGTCCGTCGGTGCCTGGCACGATCAACCGTCCGGGGCTCACGACGCTGGCGGCTGCGGCCTAGCCGCACCCGATTTCGCGGATTGTCCGCGCCCGGCTCCGAGCTTCCCCCGATGTCGTGGCGATCGAGGTCGGCGATCCTGATTCCGGCCGGCCGAGGAGTGGTGGGTGGCAGCCCGCTCATCGCGTACGGAGCCGTGTCCGGGCCGAGCCGCGCGATCGTCCGTGAAGGGAGCGTCATGTTGAAGCAGGCTCCACCGGGAGGGGAGACGGGTCCGTCGACCACGCCCCCGGAGGCACAGCCGCTCGCCGCGCCCGGCGGCAGGCTCGCCATGACCTGGGAGAAGCCCTGGGTGCGTCGCGCGACCGCCGTCGCCGTTCCGGCGCTGGCGGCGGTACCTCTCGCGCTTGCGATGCCACGCGGCCCGCTCACCGCTGCCGGCGCGCTTGCAACCATGGCCGTCGGGTTGCTCGTCGGTCTCGTCGCCGGGCTCGCCCTGCGATCCCGGTGGGCAATGCTCGTTGCGCCGGTCGCGTTCGCGGCCGGATACGAGCTGGTGCGACTCGGCACGGATGGTCCGACCGTCGACGGGATCCATGCCAGCACCTACGGGTTGCTCGCGCTCGTGGTCGGCCGCGGCATCCACGGGGTGATCGCGCTGTTCCCGATCGCGCTGGGCGCCGCGCTCGGAGCTGCTCTGGCGCGCCGTCGGCAGAATCGTGGCCCGGCACGGCACGGTTGGCCGCGGGTGGGGCTGTACGCTCGTCGCGGCGCCGTCGTCCTGGCCGGCGTCGCGCTCGTCGTGCTCGCGGTGGGCATCGCCCGTCCGGCGAGCACCGACCCGATCGTCGGCCTGGACGGCAAGCCGCTTCCCGGCAGCATCGCGGAGCTGACCCGGGTCGAGATCGGCGGGCACGACCTGGCGATGATGATCCGCGGTCACAGCGCCGAGAGCCCGGTGCTCCTGTTCCTCGCGGGCGGTCCGGGCGGCAGCGAGCTCGGCGCCATGCGGCGTCACCTCGAGGCACTGGAGAAGGAGTTCGTCGTCGTCACCTGGGACCAGCGCGGTACCGGCAAGTCCTACGGCGCGCTCGACCCGAGCTCGACCCTCACCCTGGAGCAGGCAGTCAGCGACACGATCGAGGTCAGCAACTACCTGCGCGAACGCTTCGGGCAGGAGCAGATCTAC
The DNA here is from genome assembly GCA_046330455.1 of Gaiellales bacterium. Taxonomy (GTDB): domain Bacteria; phylum Actinomycetota; class Thermoleophilia; order Gaiellales; family Gaiellaceae; genus CAVQXR01. The sequence continues at coordinate 292,420 of JAXLSU010000002.1, read as the reverse complement.
CTGGTGGGGCAATCCTGGGGCTCGATCCTCGGCGTCCTCAGCGTCCAGCGACAGCCCGAGCTCTACCGGGCCTTCGTCGGCACCGGGCAGATGGTCAGCCCCAGCGAGACCGACCGGATCTTCCATCGCGACACGCTCGCCTGGGCGCGGGAGAGCGGGAACGACGAGCTCGCGGCCACGCTGACCGAGATCGGCGCGCCCCCGTACGAGAGCGTGCTCGACTACGAGCCGGCGCTCTCGTACGAGCACGAGGTCTACCCGTACGACCACAGCCGCAACTCCGAGGGCGAGGGCGGCTTCTCAGAGAATCTCATCGTCGAGGAGTACACGCTGCTCGAGCAGATCCACAACCTCGGCGCCTTCCTCGACACGTTCAGCGTTCTCTACCCGCAGCTCGGCCACATCGACTTCCGTGAGGACGTGACGGCGCTGGGCGTTCCCGTCTATCTCGTGCAGGGGCGCCACGAGCCGCCCGGCCGAGCCGACCTCGCGCAGGAGTGGCTCGCGCAACTCCAGGCTCCGGCCAAGAAGCTCGTCGTGCTGGACACCTCGGGCCACCGCCCGCCGTTCGAGCAGCCCGAGCAGTTCACGAACGTGATGACGGAGACCGTGCTTGCCGAGACCCGGCCCCGCCCCTGAGCGCCCGGCGACCCGACACCAGCACGAGACACACGAAGGAGGGCACGATGACGACGATGACGCAGGACGGGGCGGAGCTGGCCAGCGAGCTGCTCCGACGGCTGGGCCAGACGGTCGGAGACCAGGCGAAGGTCTCGGCCGTCTTCGGCGATCCCGTCGAGCGCGACGGCATCACCGTGATCCCGGTCGCCAGGGCGCGCTCCGTCTTCGGAGGCGGCGGTGGAGCCGGGCCGCGAGCTGGTGAAGCGTCTGGCGCGGGCGGTGGCGGGGGCGTCGCGGTCAGCCCGATCGGCTATATCGAGGTGCGTGCCGGCACCGCTCGATTCAGGCGGATCCTCGGCCCGAGCGACGTGCTCACGATGTTCGCGGGGGCAGCGCTCGCGACGCTCGCGATCAGGCGCCTGCTGGCGGGCTGATCCGTCGGTTCCAGGCACGTGCCTGCAACCGACCCTGCAGTCGTGCGCGACGATGCCTGCCCGCTCGATCCCGCCGCGGTGAGCGGTTTGCGGCCGCCTCCGGGCGGGCCGGGACGAGATCCCGCCCCTGCGACCCACACCCTGTAGGCCGGATCGCAGCGGGCGGGATGAGATCTCGCCCCTACAACCCACACCCTGTAGGGGCCGGATCTGATCCGGCCCGGCCGGGCGAAGCCCGGCGCCGCCTCGCCACCCGGCCGTGCGGGCGCCGCGGGCCTGCCGCCTAGAATCCGAGTGATGAACGTCGGCGTCCTGGCTCTCCAGGGGAACTTCCGCGAGCACCACGCGGTGCTCGAGCGGCTCGGCGTGGAGGCGATCGAGATACGCCTGCCCGGGCAGCTCGAGGGGATCGACGCGCTCGTGATCCCGGGCGGGGAGTCGACGACGATCGGGAAGCTGATGCGGGCCTACGGGCTCGACGACGCCGTCGCCGCGTTCGCCGGCCCGATCTTCGGTACGTGCGCCGGCATGATCATGCTCGCCTCGGAGGCGGTCGACGGCATCTCGGGCCAGCTGCTCCTCGGGCTCATGGACGTCTCCGTCCGGCGAAACGGCTTCGGGCGCCAGGTGTTCAGCTTCGAGGCCGAGCTCGAGCTCGCGGGCGATGGGCACCCGCTGCACGGGGTCTTCATCCGGGCGCCGCGGATCGAGCGCGTCGGCTCTGCGGTCGAGGTGCTCGCGACGCTCGACGGTGAGCCCGTTCTCGTCCGCGAGGGCCGGTTTCTCGCCGCGTCGTTCCACCCCGAGCTCACGGCCGATACACGCGTCCATGAGCGATTCCTGGCGATGGTGAGGGAGGAAGCGAATGTCGGGGCACAGTAAGTGGGCCACGATCAGGCGCAAGAAGGGCGCGGCGGACGCGAAGCGCGGCCAGCTGTTCTCGAAGCTCGCGCGGGCGATCATCGTCGCGGCGCGGGAGGGTGGACCCGATCCCGACACGAATCTCGCGCTCGCGAACGCGATCGAGAAGGCGCGCCAGGCCTCGATGCCGAAGGACAATATCGAGCGGGCGATCACGCGCGGCGCGGGCGCCGGAGCGGGCGGCGAGGCGTACGAGACCGTCGTGTACGAGGGCTACGGTCCGCTCGGCGTCGCCGTGCTCGTCGAGGCGCTGACCGACAACCGCAACCGGACCGCCTCCGATGTGCGGCATCTGTTCACGAAGCACGACGGGAACCTCGGGGCGACCGGCGCCGTTGCGTGGCAGTTCGAGCGCAAGGGAGTGATCCTCGTCGACGCCGAGCGGATCGACGAGGACGAGCTGATGCTGGTCGCCGCCGACGCAGGTGCCGAGGACGTGAGCGCCGACGGTCATACCCTGCAGGTCACGACCGCGCCCGACGAGCTGGCCGCCGTCCGCGACGCGCTCACGGCTGCGGGGATCGAGCTCGAGTCCGCGGAGCTGACGATGGTGCCGAAGAACACGGTCAAGGTGGAGGACGACGCCGCGGCGCGCAAGCTGCTCCGGCTCATGGACGGCCTCGAGGACAGCGAGGACGTGCAGGGTGTGTACGCGAACTTCGACATTCCCGAGTCGGTGCTCGAGGCCGCCGCGACGTAGGTCGCGGGACCCCGGTTCGGTCTTCACGCGAGCCTGCCGGGTGTTCGCCTGCCTGGGCGGGCTCCACGCTATGCCAGGGTCGTCCCGGCCACGCCCGCGGCACACAGTGCCCCGGCCGTACGGGCGCGGGCCCGGCCCCGGCAAGCCCGAGGCGCCGAGAAGGAAACGTCCGGGTCCCTGCGTACCCTTGCGGAGTGACGGTTCTCGGAATCGATCCGGGCACCGCTGCCTGCGGCTTCGGTGTGGTCCGGCGTGAGGGGAGTCGGGTGGTGGCGCTCGAGCACGGATGGTGGTCGACCCCGGCCGGCGAGCGTCCGGAGCTGCGCCTGAAGCGCATCTACGAGCGGCTGGCGACGCTCGCCGAGCGCTTCGAGCCCGAGGTGGTCGCGTTCGAGGAGTCCTACGTCGGCGTGGACGCGCGCACGGCCCTCTCCGTCGGTCAGGCGAGAGGCGCGGCGCTCGTCGCCTGTGCGAACGCCGGGCTTCCGTGCGTCGAGTACTCGCCGGCGACGGTCAAGCAGGCTGTCTGCGGCTACGGTCGCGCTGACAAGGCACAGGTGCAGCGGATGGTGCGTGCGATCCTGCGGCTCGACGAGGACCCGACACCGCACCACGCGGCCGACGCCCTCGCCGTTGCGATCTGCCACGCGCTCGCCTCGCCCGTCGCCGACCTGATCGCGGGGCGGCGGTGATCGCGAGGCTCCGCGGGCGCCCCGTCGCCCTCGACGAGGACGGGCTCGTTCTCGATGTCGGCGGCGTCGGCTACCGGCTGCTCGCCACCCCGAGCGCGATCCGCAGGGCGGACGGCAAGGACGAGGTCGTCGTCGAGACTCACCTGCACGTCCGCGAGGACGCGCTGCAGCTGTTCGGCTTCGCGACGACCGAAGAGCGGCGGCTGTTCGAGCAGCTCCTCGGCGTCAGCGGCGTCGGCCCCAAGGTCGCGCTCGGAATCGTGTCGGCCTACGCTCCGGCCGATCTGCGGCGCGGGATCGCGGCGGGGGACACCGCCCTGTTCGAGTCGATCCCGGGCATTGGCCGGAAGCTGGCCCAGCGAGTCGTGCTCGAGCTCAGGGAGAAGATCGGCCCGGTCATCGCCGACGCCGTGCCCGCGCCGGGCTCTGCAGGCAGTCACCTCGTCGCACGGGAGGCCCTCGTCGAGCTCGGGTTCACGGTGGCCGAGGCCGAGCAGCGCCTGGCCGGAGTCGATCCGGAGCTCGCGCCTGCCGACAGGGTGCGCGAGGCCCTGAAGGCGGCCTAGCGCATGGCGACACGGGTCACCGCTGCCGCGCTCGCGCCCGAGGAGGAGGAGCTCGACGGCTCCCTGCGGCCGAGGCGCCTCGACGAGTTCGTCGGCCAGGAGCGGATCAAGGAGCAGCTCGCGATCGCGCTGGCGGCCGCGAAGTCGCGAGGGGAGGCGCTCGACCACGTTCTGCTCGCCGGCCCACCCGGGCTCGGGAAGACGAGCCTCGCCTACATCGTGCGCGAGGAGCTGGGCGGGGACATCCGCACGATCGCCGGGCCTGCGCTCGAGCGAAAGCGCGACGTCGCGGCGATCCTGACCGGGCTGGGCGAGCACGACGTGCTGTTCATCGACGAGATCCACCGGCTCACGCGCGCGGTCGAGGAGATCCTCTACCCGGCGATGGAGGACTTCCGGATCGACATCATCGTCGGGGAGGGGGCTGGCGCCCGGACGCTCACCCTCGATCTGAAGCCGTTCACCCTCGTCGGGGCGACGACGCGCACCGGCCTGCTGACGACGCCGCTGCGTGACCGCTTCGGCATGACGTACCGCCTCGAGTACTACACGCCGGTCGAGCTCGGGTCGATCGTGCGTCGCTCTGCCCGGATCCTCGGGGTCGACGTCGAGCCGGCGGCCGCCGAGGAGATCGCCCGCCGGGCGCGGGGGACCCCGCGCGTGGCGAACCGGATCCTTCGCCGGGTTCGTGACGTGGCCGAGGTGAGGCACGACGGCGCCGTGACGCTCGGGATCGCCCACGAGGCGCTCGAGCTGCTCGAGGTCGACGAGGACGGGCTCGAGCGGATCGACCGTGAGCTGCTGCGCGCGATCGTCGACAAGTTCGGGGGCGGGCCCGTCGGCCTCTCGACGCTCGCGGTCGCGCTCGGCGAGGAGCCCGACACGATCGAGGACGTCTACGAGCCGTACCTGCTCCAGCTCGGCCTGATCCACCGGACGCCGCGCGGCCGGGTCGCGACCGAGCTCGGCCGAACGCGGGTCGGCGACCTGCCGCCCGCCGAGAGCCGGCTGTTCTGACGCATTCCCGGGGCGGTCACCCGGTCCGCGCCGAAGCCGGCTCAGCTAGCGTTCGCTCATGCCCGACCTGTGGGTACCCGGTGCGGCCGGACCGTCGGTGGAGGATCTCGTCGCCCGTCTCCATCGGGCGATCGAGGCGTTCGCCGTACGTAGGGACTTCGACCAGGTTGCCGTCGAGATCCAGCTGCACGACGGAACGCGCCTGAACGTGCACCAGATCCGCGCCGAGCCCGGCTACGGCTTCGTGACGCTCTGCCCGATCCCCGAGGACGAGACCCGCCCGTGGCCCAAGGCCGGTGAGGACGGTGGGTGCACGCCCGAGGAGCTGATCGTTCCCGTCGGCTCGATCGTGCGGATCACGCTCGGCAAGCCCGAGGCCCAGGCGCGCTTCGGCTTCAGCGTTCCCCAGGACGCCTGACCGTCCGGCATCCTCCGTCGTTCGCCCACAGGCCCCGGCCGGAGCCGATCGCGGCGTGTCCGGGCAGCCTCGCCCCGCCCGGCTAGCCCGAACGGGGGGCGCAGGCTACAGGTGACGCTCCCCGCCTACCGATTCAGCGGGCATGACTGCCTTGCGCCGTACTCTCTGCCTCGCGTTGCTCGCGGTCGCCGCGGGCGCGCTGCTCCCGCTCGCCACTGCCACGAGCGCCTCCGAGGAGGAGCTCGCCGGAACGCTCATGATCGTCCACACGGACGACACGAACGGCGGAGCGACGTTCGACTACAAGCTCCAGCGGGGCAACGTGCTCCACGACGTGCAGATCGATCGTCGCAGGGCGCAGGAGCTGCTCGGTCGTACGGTGCGGCTGCGCGGCCACCGCGACGTCGAGGGCTCGTTCGTCGTGGGAGCCGGGAGCGGAAGCGCCCAGCCCACCGGCGGCACGGTCGCCGCCGTGAGCGGCAGCAAGCGCGTCGCGGTGCTGCTCTTCAACTTCTCGAACGACCGCTCGACGCCCTGGACGCAGCAGACCGTCCGCGGCGTGTTCTTCGACAACCCGAGCTCCGTCTCCGCCTATTACACGCAGGCGTCGGACGGGAAGATCGGTCTCACCGGCGACGTCTTCGGCTTCTACGAGCTGGCGGCCGCGAACACGGGCTGCAACTGGAGCTCGTGGGCGACCGAGGCGCGGACGGCCGCAACCGCGGCGGGTGTCGATCTCACCTCCTACAGCTACGTCGTCTACGCCTTCCCCTACGTGTCGAGCTGCGGCTGGGCCGGGCTCGGCTACCTGCCGGGATCGGGCGCCTGGCTCAACGGTTCGCTGACACTGCGGGTGGCAGGGCACGAGCTCGGCCACAACCTCGGCGTCCACCACGCGAGCTCGCTGAGCTGCACGTCGGGCGCGACGCGTGTCTCCTACTCGGCGACCTGTTCGGCATCGGAGTACGGCGATCCGTTCACGATCATGGGCGCCGCCTCGACGTACCTCTCGCACAACTGGCACCGCGCCCAGCACGGGTGGGCAACCGACACCGTCACGGTCTCGACGAGCGGCACCTTCACGCTCCGCCCGTCCGAGGGGACGATGACGCCGCGCGCCCTGCGGATCGCGCGCGGAGACGGGACGTACTACTGGCTCGAGTTCCGCCAGCCGAGCACGCCGTTCGACACGTTTTCGGCAACGAGCCCCGCCGTCACCGGCGTCACCGTGCGGCTCGTGCCCGACTCGACGAGCATCGTCCAGTCGAAGCTGCTCGACATGACGCCCGGGACGACGTCGTTCAGCGACGCCCCGCTGGCGGTCGGCAAGAGCTACACGGACGCCGGCCTCGGCGTCACGATCACGACCGCCTCGGTCTCGGCCACGGGTGCCTCCGTCGCCGTGTCCTTCGGCGGCTCGGGCGGAGGCGGCACGGGCGGCGGCGGCACGGGGGGTGGCGGCACCGGCGGAGGGTCGGGCGGAGGCTCGACCGACACGCAGCCGCCGACGGCGCCGCCGGGCCTCACCGCAACCGTGCTCAGCAGCACGTCGGTACGCCTCTCCTGGTTCGCATCGACCGACAACCGTGGGGTGACGCAGTACGAGGTGTCGCGAGACGGCACCGTCCTCACGACGCTTCCGGCGACGACGAGGCTGTTCACCGACAGCGCGCTCTCGCCCTCGACCGCGTACTCCTACTCGGTCGTCGCCCTCGACGCGGCCGGCAACCGCAGCCTCGCGTCGACGAGGACGGCGACGACGCGCCCGGCCCCCGACACGACGGCACCGACCGCGCCGACGGAGCTGACGGGATCCACGTTCTCCGGCTACCAGGTCTCACTGCGCTGGCAGGCGGCGACGGACAACGTCGGCGTCACGGGTTACCGCGTCTATCGCAACGGGGTGCAGATCCGGCAGCTGACGACGCTCGCCCACACCGACCGGCCCTACCGCACGGGCACCTACACCTACACGGTGAAGGCCGTCGATGCGGCCGGGAACCTGTCGGCGGCATCGAACGCCGTTCAGGTGCGCGTGGGCCGCTGATCAGCGCCTGAACTGGACGTCGTGCCAGGAGGGGACGGGGGCGAGCTCGAGCAGCGCCCGTCCACCCTTCGCGTCGTGGTAGGTGAACTCGGAGGTCTCGTCGTCCCAGGCGACCTCGAGCAGGTCAGCCTTCACCCGGTGGTCGAGCCAGGCGCTGCGGAACACGAGCTTGCGTAGCCAGTAGACGAGGGACTCGTCGCCGAGCAGCGAAAGTCGCTCCCAGTTGCGAACGAGGTACTCGCCGAGCCCGCTGCGCGGCTCGTCGATCCGCCCCTCGGCCGTGAGCGCGACGAGATCGCCGACCTCGCCCGCGTCGAGCTCGCCCGGCTCGACGAGGCCGAGCCTGACCGCGGCCGCGTTGACCCGCTGCTCGAAGTCGAGCGCGTTGAACCTGAACCGGTAGCCGAGAAACTCGACGACGAAATCGTCGCCCGAGACGTAGTTCGAATCGGACACGGGCCCATTGTAGGACGGCACCCCGGCCGATCCGCCCGGCCGGACCGGGAGTCGTGTCGAGAGCCGCGCGCGGGCGTGACGGCTCCTGCTCACCGTCTCGCCACCGTCCGACCCTCCCCGTACGGTGTCCTCGATGAGAGAGGGCACCTGGACTGTCCGTCCGTGCCCTCGCCGGGAGGTCGAGGCGCTCACCGAGGCTCTCGGCATCAGCGACGTCACCGCGAGCGTGCTCGTCCGGCGGGGGTACGGTGACCCCGAGCAGGCACGTGCCTTCCTCTCGCACGACCGGGTGTCCCACGACCCGGGTCTCCTCGGGAACATGGGTGCCGCCTGCGCGGCAATCCGGGAGGCCGTCGCGGCTGGAAGGCGCATTTGCGTCCACGGGGACTACGACGTGGACGGGATCTGCGCGACGGCGCTCGCGCTCACCGCCCTTCGCCGGCTCGGGGCGACCGTCGAGTGGTACCTTCCGAGCCGGTTCGAGGAGGGTTACGGCCTCGCCGCCGAGACGCTCACCCGCCTCGCCGCCGACGGGGTCGGGCTCGTCCTGACCGTCGACTGCGGGATCACGGCCGTCGAGAAGGTCGAGACGGCGAGGTCGCTCGGGATCGACATGGTCATCACAGACCACCACCGTCCAGGAGAGCGCCTTCCGGACTGCCCGCTCGTCGTCACGAGACCGTCTGCCTATCCGTTCCCCGAGCTGTGCGGCACCGGCGTCGCCTACAAGCTCGCCCAGGCGCTCGGCGCTGCGGACGACGCGATGCTCGACCTCGTTGCGCTCGCCACGGTCGCCGACGTCGTACCGCTCGTCGACGAGAATCGCAGCCTCGTTACGGCCGGTCTGCACCGGCTGTCCTGCACCGCCCGGCCGGGTCTGCTCGCGCTGATGCGCACGGCCGGGGTCGACCCCGCGACCGTCGACGCCGGCGCGATCGGGTTCCGGCTCGCCCCGCGGATCAACGCCGCCGGTCGGCTCGGGCACCCCGGCGGCGCCCTCGAGCTGCTGCTGACGGACGACGCCGCGGAGGCGCGCCGCCTCGCGGAGGAGCTCGAGACGCTGAACAGAGACCGCCAGGCCGTCGAGGAGCGGATCCTTCGCGACGCGCTGCGCCAGGTGGACGCCTGGCCGGAGGAGCGGCGCCGCCAACGGGGGTACGTCCTCTGGGGCGAGGACTGGCACCACGGCGTGATCGGGATCGTGGCCTCGCGTCTCGTCGAGCGGTTCGGCCGTCCGGTCGTGCTGATCGCCGGGAGCGAGGACGGCGTGTGGAAGGGCTCCGGCCGCTCGCTCGCGGCCTTCGATCTCCACGCGGGGCTCACGGCGTGTGCGGACGAGCTCGTCCGGTTCGGCGGCCACCGTGCTGCGGCCGGCCTCGGGATCGTGCCGGAGCGCCTGGAGTCGTTCGCGGCTGCCTTTGCCGCTCATGCCGCGCAGGTCCTGTCCGACTCGGACCTGCGTGCGGCGCTGCCGGTCGACGCGGTGGTGCGCGGCGACGAGCTGACGCTCGACCTGTTCGACGAGCTCGAGCGGCTCGCACCGTTCGGGCTCGGAAATCCGGGCGTGATGCTCCTTGCTCCCGCCTGCGAGGTGTCGGAGCTGTCGCTCGTGGGCGACGGCAAGCACCTCCGCCTCGCCGTGGTCGCGAACCGTGTCCGCTCGGGAGCGATCGCCTTCGGTCAGGGAAGCCAGCTCGATCGACTCCGCGGGCCGGGGCCGTGGGACATCGCGTTCCGGCTCGACGCGAACCGGTGGAACGGGACGGTCTCGCCGCAGCTCGTCGTCCGACGCGCCTTCGAGACCCCGGTCGCGTACGGAGAGCTGCGGGCGAGGCTCGGCGAGGAGTGGCGTGCCGGCGAGGACGCGTGGAGCCCCGAGGCCAGGGCGATCTTCGAGGAGCTCGGCCTGGCTCCCGGGAGCACGGCGCGGCGACAGCTCGCCGAGTCCGAGACGTTCCGGACGCTGCTCGAGGGCGGTGCGGTGCCGCTCTCCAGGGCAGCCTGACCTTCCAGGTCGGTCCCGATCGGGCCAGCCGTGCTGAAGGGATCGGTCGCCGGCGCCGACTACAATCAGTGAGATGGAACGGGTCCTCTCGAGCCAGGCGACGAGCCACCGGCAGCTGCTCGACGAGCTGATCGCAACGGTCGGCGAGCACGATCCCGACGTCGACCGCGAGCTGCTCGAACGGGCTTTCGAGGTCGCCTGCGAGGCACACACCGGTCACAAGCGCCGGAGCGGCGAGGACTTCGTCGTGCATCCCGTCGGCGTGGCGCGCATCCTCGTGCAGCTCCGCATGGACACGCCGACCGTCGCGGCCGGCCTCCTCCACGACGTCGTCGAGGACACCGACGTGACGATCGAGCAGGTAGAGGCCGAGTTCGGGGAGGAGATCGCCCGTCTCGTCGAGGGCGTCACGAAGCTGACGAGGATCAGGTTCCAGAGCCGCGAGCAGGCACAGGCCGAGAACTACCGCAAGATGATCGTCGCGATGGCGGAGGACATCCGCGTCATCATCATCAAGCTCGCGGATCGCCTGCACAACATGCGAACGATCGAGTACCTCGGGAAGCAGAAGCAGATCCAGAAGGCGCGCGAGACGCTCGAGGTCTACGCGCCGCTCGCCCATCGCCTCGGGATCCACCAGATCAAGTGGGAGCTCGAGGACCTCGCGTTCCAGACGCTCCATCCGCGCAAGTACCGGGAGATCGGGGCGATGGTCGCCCAGCGCCGAGCCGATCGCGAGGCCTACGTCGCCGAGGCAGGAGACATACTCGCCCGCGAGCTCGACAAGGCGGAGATCCGGGCGGAGATCCTCGGCCGGGCCAAGCACTTCTACTCCATCTACGAGAAGATGGCCAAGAAGGGCAAGGAGTTCAACGAGATCTACGACCTGACCGCGATGCGGGTCATCGTCGAGCGGGCCGGGCGCGAGGGCCAGGGCGACTGCTACGCGGTGCTCGGGATCATCCACTCGCTGTGGAAGCCGATGCCGGGACGCTTCAAGGACTTCGTCGCGATGCCCAAGCTGAACATGTACCGGTCGCTGCACACGACCGTGATCGGGCCCGAGGGGAAGCCGCTCGAGATCCAGGTGCGAACGAGAGAGATGCACGAGACGGCCGAGCTCGGAGTCGCCGCCCACTGGCTCTACAAGCACGGCGGCAAGGACGGCCGCAACGAGGCCGAGCGGCTCGCCTGGCTGAAGCAGCTCATGGACTGGCAGCAGGACGAGAGCGATCCGGGCGAGTTCATGCGGACGTTCCGGACCGACCTGTACGCGGACGAGGTGTTCGTGTTCACGCCGAAGGGCGAGGTCAAGTCGCTGCCCGCGGGCTCGACGCCGATCGACTTCGCCTACGCCGTCCACACGGACGTCGGGCACCGTACGGTCGGATCGAAGGTCAACGGCCGCATCGTGCCGCTGCACTACCGGCTGAAGAGCGGTGATTTCGTGGAGATCCTCACCTCGAAGCAGCTCGGCCGCGGCCCCTCGCGCGACTGGCTGGCGATCGCCGCGTCCTCGCGTGCGCGCAACAAGATCCGGCAGTGGCTCTCGAGGGAGACGCGCGACGACACCGAGCAGCGGGGTCGGGAGGCGCTCGAGAAGGCGCTGAAGCAGCAGAACCTCCCGTACCGGAAGATCGCCGGCTCCTCGCTCCTCGCCGGGGTCATTCGCGAGATGAACTTCAAGAAGGCCGAGGACCTCTACCTCGCCCTCGGCTCGGGGAAGCTCCAGGTCTCGCAGGTCGTCAACAAGGTCCTCCAGCGGCTCAAGACGTCCGAGGTCGCCGAGGAGGAGACGGTCCCTCGCAAGCCCAAGGCGCGCAACGCGGTCGCCGGCCAGTCGGTCGGGATCACGGTCGCCGGTGTCGACGAGGTGCTCGTCAGGCTCGCCCGCTGCTGCAACCCGGTGCCGGGGGACGAGATCTGCGGGTACATCTCGCTCGGGAAGGGGATCACGATCCACCGGGAGGACTGCCCGAACGTGCGGGCGCTGCGCCGGAATCCCGAGCGGTTCACGGACGTCGACTGGGACGGCGGCGCCACGCAGAGCTTCCGCGTACAGATCGCCGTCGACTCCTGGGATCGGCCGCGGCTGCTCGAGGACGTCGCCCGGACGTTCGCAGAGCACGGTGCGAACATCGTCGAGTACTGGGGCCACGTCGAGGATCAGATGGCCCGCAACTGGTACGTCGCCGAGATCGGAGACGTGAAGACGATGCGCAGCCTGCTCGGCGCGCTACGCAACGTCGAGGCGGTGTTCGACGCCTACCGGGTGACGCCGGCGGCATGACGCCGCAGGCCGACCCTGCCCTGCGCCTGCTCGACGAGCTGATCCGCGCCGACGAGGCCTTGCCGCGACCGTGGCGGAGCTCGACGAGCTGGCAGCGCGGACGACGGCCCTTCGGCAGCAGGCGGACGTCCTCGACAGCCTGCTGCAAACCGCGCCCGTCGAGCGCGCACGCCTGAGCGCGTCACTCGACGAGGCCCGGGCAGAGCGCGACGAACGGCAGCGTTCGGTCGCCGAGGCGAGAGACGAGCTCGCGGCGGCGGAGGGAGGGCGCGACGAGGAGCGCCTGGCCGAGGCGCGCCGCCTGATCGTGCGGGTCGAGGACGCGCTCGCGATGGCCGACAGGCGGGTCACCACTGCCGCCGAGACGCTCGCCGACCACGAACGGCGGGTCGAGGCGGCGCGGTCCGAGGCGGCGGCCGTCGAGGCAGCTGCCGAAGCGTTCGCCGCCGCGCTCCACGGGCGGCCGGGGCTCGCTCCCGGCGCCGGTGAGGCACCCGGAAGCGGGCTGGAGGAGGTGTCGCGCTGGGCGACGGCGGCGCGGGCGGCGCTGTTCGTGGCCCGTGGAAACGTCCGCGTCGAACGGGACGGCGTGATCCGCCAGGCGAATGAGCTCGCCTCCGCGATGCTCGGCGAGCCGATCGCTGCAGGGAGCGTCGCGGTCGTCCGCCGGCAGCTCGAACGACGCGTCGGAGGCTAGTGGCAGGTTCCTGAACCGGCGTCTCTGAAGTCGCCGTCTCCGACCGGGAGGAACTCCCAGTCGTAGGCCCCCGCTCTCAGCGTCAGCTCGAGCACGCCCCACGTGTCGCCGCTACGGGCCTCGGTCGTCTCGAGCGGCGGGTTCTTGAACTCCCGTAGGTTGCTGCCACCGGTTCCGACCACGAACAACCGGACGCCGCGGTCGTCGTCGGACCGGCCCTCGCCGTCCATCGGCGCGAAGCGCTCGTAGCTGTGCTCGTGGCCGGTGAGAAGCACCTCGACGCCGGCGCGGTGGAGGATTCTCCAGAGCGGCCGCACGCGCTCGGTCGCCTCGGCATCGCCGTACCGCCCGGAGCTGAACGGCGGGCGGTGCCAGTAGGCGACCGTGCAACGGGCCGAGCTGCGCTCGAGCTCGTCGGCGAGCCATCGCGCCTGCGGGTCGTCCTCCTCGCAGCCCCCGATCCGCCAGCAGTCGCTGTTGAGCACGACGACCTGCCAGCTCCCGAGCTCGTAGGCGTAGTAGTACCGGTCGAACGGGCCGCCGGCCTCGCCGAAGTAGGCCGCATACCCGGCCGCATCGGTCGTCCGGTGGTCGTGGTTGCCCGTCGAGGGGCGCATCCGGTCGCGGAACCGTCCCCAGGAGGGGTCGAAGCACCGTTCGAACTCCTCCAGAGTGCCGTGGTCATAGGCGTTGTCGCCCAGGGTCGCGATCGTCGCGTCCGGGCGCGCCGCAAGCAACTCGGCCGTCTGCTCGTCTCCATCGGACTCACACTCCGCGATGTCTCCCGCCGCCAGCAGGGTCGCGCTCTCCGACGGAGACGCCGGCGGCGGCTCGTCGCCGGTCGCGAGCACGACGGCGACCGTGACCCCGGCGAGGCCGGCGATGAGCAGCGCCCCGGCGAGGACGAGCCGATTCCGGACAGGCATCCTCGACCCATCGTAGGCCGTGCGCGCCCGGCGTGACCGTCGCCGGCGGGAGCGTCAGCCGTCGACGTGGACGAGCACGCTGCGGGCGAGCTCGGTCTCGAGGGCGAGCTCGGTGTGCTCCACCTCGACGAGCGACACATGGGCCCGCCGGATCATTCGCACCCAGCGGCCCGGAACGAGACCGTACGCGTGAAGGTGGTCGCGATACGCGGGCGGGAGGCCGTCGGTTCCCGTCACCTGCGCACGGGCGCCGGTCGGAACGTCGGCGAGCGTCTGCGCCCCCGCGGGTTGGATCTCGCTACTCATCTCGCTCCGACGGCCCGTCGGCGCGAGAGCATGCCGGCGAGGGTCCTGCCGGCGGCCACGAGCCCGGAGCGGGTCGGGTCGACGGTGCTGTAGCCACACGTCGGGCAGCACACCGTGGTGCAGCCGCCGTGGAGCGGGCAGGAAGCGCAGCCGACGTGGGAGTCCGGATCGAAGGACGAGCCACACAGCGGGCAGGTGAGGTGCGTCGTGGCGGCCATCAGGCCCCCCAACCGACTGCGACGAGCACGCGGTGGAGGATCCCGCCCACGAGGAAGGCGAGCGGGAAGATCAACGCGGTGATCGCGATCGCCGTCCTCATGCCACGCTCCCTGCCGATCATGAGGACGCTTGCGACGCAGGGGACGAACAGCGTGATCGTCACCATGGCGACCACGATCTGCTCGGCCACGAGCTGCCCCTGCTGGTCGAGAACGAACAGGCCGGTCGCTCCGAAGTCACGTCGCAGGAAGCCGACGAGGAACGCCGCCCCGGCCTCGGCCGGCAGACCGAGCCAGCCCGTGACGAGCCACGCTGCACCGTCGATCATGCGGCCGAGCGCACCCGTCCTGTCGAGAACGAACAGGAACGCCGTGGCCGCGAGGAACAGCGGCACGACCTCCCGCAGGTACCACTCGATCCGTGCAACGGTCTTGACGACGACGTTCGAGAGCACGGGGAGGCGGAGCGGCGGCAGCTCGAGCAGGAGCGGCGACCGATCGCCCGGCATGAGTCGGGCCGCGAGCGCCCCGACGATCAGGAGCACGGCCAGGACGACCGCGCTCCAGATCAGCATCGCTCCGAACGAGACGGAGCCGAGCATGCCGAGCACGACTCCGAGCTGGGCCGAGCACGGGATCGCCAGCGCCAGCAGGAAGATCGCGAGCATCCGCTCGCGCCTCGTCTCGAGGATCCGGGTCGTCATGGTCGCCATCGTCACGCAGCCGAGCCCGAGCACCATGGGGAGGACGGCCTTGCCGTTGAGGCCGAGCATCGCGAACATGCGGTTGCAGAGGACCGAGAGGCGTGGAAGGTACCCCGTGTCCTCGAGGATGCTGAAGGCGAGGAAGAACGTCGTGACGATCGGCAGGATCAGGGCGAAGGCGTAGGTCATGCCCATCGTCCAGAGGCCGTACTCGCCGACCAGGAAGTCCTGGATCAGCTCGACCGGGATCAGGCGGGTCACCCACTCCGTCACCCAGGGGTTGATGATGCTGCCGAAAAGGTCCTCCTCGAGGAGCCCCACGAGCCGGCCGGCGCCGAAGACGCCGACGAACCAGTAGATGCCGTACAGGATCGCGGCGAGGATCGGCCAGCCGAGCACCGGATGGGTCGTGATCCGGCCGAGCTTCTCGACGCGGCTCGCGCGCCGCTCGACGGGCTCGCTCAGGGCCGACGCCACCGCCTGATCGGCGAATTGAAGGCGCGCGCGCTGGATCACGAGCGACGGCGGCTCTCCGAGCGTGCTCGCGAGCGCGGTGCGGCGCGCGGCCAGGCGACGGTGTGTGAGCTCGTCGACGCGTACCCCGACCCAGTCGTCGGTCGTCTCGTCTCCGGTGAGCCAGAGCAGCCCGAGGGCCCGCGAGTCGATCGGTGCCTCGGGCAGCTCCGGGCACACGTCGTCGAGCGCATCCTCGATCGCGGACGGGTACGGAAGGCGGAAGTCGGGCCCGCGCGCCGTGCGGATACGGTCGATCAGCTCGTCGACGCCGGACCCGCGGGTCGCGACGGTCGGGACGACCGGGAGATCGAGGAGGGAGGCGAGCAGGTCGCAGTCGACGGTGAATCCCGCCGAGTCCGCCTCGTCCATCATGTTCAGGGCGAGGACGATCGGCAGCCCCAGCTCTGCGAGCTGGACGGTGAGCAGAAGCGAGCGCCGCAGCTTCTTCGCGTCCGCGACCTGGACGATCGCCCGCAGCGACTCGTCGAGCAGCACGCGGGCGGCGACGCGCTCATCCTCCGAGTGCGGCGGGAACGCGACGATGCCCGGCGTGTCGAGCACGGCGGTGTCGGCCATGAACTGGGCCGTCCCGCGCGCCACCTGGACGGTGGTGCCCGGGTAGTTCGCGACCGTCACGTAGCGCCCCGTCAGCCGCTGGAACAGGACCGACTTCCCGACGTTCGGATGGCCGATCAGCGCGAGCGCGCCGTCCGTCTGGACGGTCGCGCTGCCACCGTCGGGGGAGCAGCAATCCACGCACGGAGTGTAAGGCATCCCTTACGTCGAATGCAAGGAGAACGCGCTGGTGTCAGGCACGTGCCTGGCACCGTACGCCCTCAGCCTGAGCCGCTCGTCACGGCCTAGAGATCAGGTGTCAACAGAAGCGGGGTAACTCAACTCCAGCGCCCCGGATGCGAGTGCCTCAGCCTGAGCCTCTACGAGACCCGCCCCGGTCGATGATGGTGTTTCGCTCTCAGGTCGACCGCGCGAGATCCGCCGCGGAGCGACCGAATCTCAGGTGGGATGATGCCAAACAGTCCTGCAGTGTCCCGTTACCGCGGCCCCAGAGAAGGTGCACGTTGCTCTTGCGTACCAACCCTGCGATCCTGGAATGCTTGCCGCTGAGGTAAAGAAGCATTCCGTGTATTGGTACCCACTTGAATATCCTAGGCATAAGAGACGAGTACCTTGGAGAACCATCGTGTTCCCATCCCGCACAGCCGTACTGGGCGTGCTCCAGACTCCGCCGGTACCCAGATTCTGATTTTGATAGCAGTTCTGATCGGTGGGGTTGACGGTCTTCGCATAGTGCGTGCAGTGGAGACCCACATGGGCGGCAGCGAGGCCCGTAAACACCAAGCCAGCCAGCAGGCAGGTGAACATCGTGACTAGCACGGTGCCACTCCTTATCCTGTGCGATATAGCAGCTACCACCCCCTCCCTATTTCTGTTGGCTTTGGATCGTGATGACGTCTTCGGGCTTGATCTCGAGCGACTCGTCAACAACGAATCCTCCGGGAATCAGCTTCGGGGCTACGCGTGAGCCATCCTTTAGAACGATTTCAACCTGAGTCGCGCCTGCTGGCATTATTCCGGCGCCAACGAGGAACCCGGCCTCGGTCACGCCGAAACTCGCGAGGGGAGCCTTGCTAGCCGTGCGCTCATCACGGCCGATCCCGGGAACCGGTTTCCGGTCGAACGTCACGGGAGACGCGCTGGTGCCTGGCACCGTACGCCCCGTGGCGGCTCAGCGGCTAGCGGCGCTGGAAGGTGACGTCGCCGTTGTCGTTCTCGATCGTCACGACGATAGTCGCCTTGTCAGAGCCCGCGGCCGCGTCGCAGTCGACCGTCTTTCCCGCCTCGACGGCGACGATCTCGGGGCAGCTCACCTCCGTCGCGCCGAGCTGATCCTTGATCGCCTGTTCTAGCTGCTGCGTCTTCAGCAGGTTTCCGGCGACGTCCACGTTCCCCTCGTCGTTCTTCTGCGTGACCTCGATCTCGGCAGTGCTGCCATCAGATCCCGTCACGGTGCAGGAGAAGACATCTCCGGCCTTCGCCTCCACGTCCTTCGGGCAGTCGACCGAGGCGGGCGCGAAGCCGATCACGGCCTCGATCCTCTCCGAGACGAGCTGCTCGAGCTGCGAGGTGTCGAGCGTTCCGCAGGCTGCAAGGGCGAGCGCAAGCGCTGCGAGCCAGCACGACGCGAGAATCCGGGCCCGGTGTCTCACGAGACCTCCGACCACGGGATGCCGTCCGTGTCCCAGCCCACCAGGCAGTGAGCAGACACGAGGCGCGCGACCCGCTCGAGGCAAGCCTCGTCGGCGCGTCCGAACGGGGTGAGCCTGCTCGAGCTGATTCCGATCACCGCCACAGGGCGGCCATCATAGAGCACGGGGACGTCGATTTCCGCGCGAAGCGACGGCAAGGGTGGATCACCGTCTCCGATCCCGGGATCGTCGAGTACGACGACGGTGTGACGCTCGTCGACCGCACGGCCGATCGCGCCGGCCGCGAGGGGCAGCCTCGTGTGCTCGGGGCGACCCGCGTCACCCTTCCAGGGGCCGAGCGCGAGCCCGCCCTCGTCGACGAAGTAGAGGCCGACCCACGTGTAGTGCTCGACGCGGTCGTGAAGCGCGGCCACGACCTGGCGCAACGCCTCGTCGGGCTCCGGCTCGCGGTTCAGGATCCGCTCGACCGCCTCGAGCGCTCCCGCGAACGGCTGGACGTCGAGCAGGCCCGTCACCGCTCGCATCGGGACGAGAGCATCCGCGCGACGTGCTCGAGAAAGCCCAGGTCGTCCTCGCTCGCAGGGTCGACGACGAGCTGGCCCACCTCCCTGGTGCCGAATCTGATCGGGACGACGGTCGCGACGGCGGAAGGAGCCGCGCCTGCCCCGACCTCCTCGAATCCCGGGCGTCGTACGGCCACGGCGGCGAACCCGAGACGCTCGACGAGCACCTCGGCGCTCCGTCGCAGCACCCGGTCGGCGGTGGGCTCGGTGTTCACGTGACGATCGATGGCTTCGAGCGCGCCGCGGCGTCTGTCCGCGATCGAGATCATCCCGCCTCCTCCAGATCGGCTCCCTCGAATGCCCGGATCGGTCCCCGGTAGCAGTCCGGGACGCTGACCGGGCGTCCCGTGACCGCATCGACGTGCACGAGCGTCTGCTCGGCCGTGCACATGAGCACGTCACGCTCGACCGCGTAGGTCGCGTAGGCAGCGGTGAGGCTCGAGCGGCCGATGCGTCGCACCCGTACGAACACCTCCAGCAGGTCGTCGAAGCGAGCCGGTGCATGGTATTCGACACTCGCGGCCCGCATTACGAATCGCTCGCGCTCGACGTTCGATCCGAGCATGCCGAGGTGACGCATGTACTCGCGGTGGGCCGTATCGAAGTAGGGCAGGTACCGCCCGTAGTAGACGACGCCCTGCGCATCGGTGTCCGAGAAGCCGACCCTCGTCAGCGCCGAGTACTTGAAGGGTGGTTTACGGTCGGTCGTGCGGCCGAGCTCGAGCGTCGACATCACGAGCGGATGGCCGTGAGGACCTCGTCCCGCTTGCGCTCCATGAGCTCGTGCGAGCGAGCCTCGAGGTTGAGCCGGAGCAGCGGCTCCGTGTTGGAGGGGCGAACGTTCATGTGCCAGTCGGCCGCGGTGACGGAGATCCCGTCGAGGTGCGAGACGTCGCCCTCAGGGCCGAATCGCTCCTTCAGCTCCTGGAGCTTGAGCGCGACGTCCGCGACGCGCGTGTTCAGCTCCCCGGTCAGGAAGTAGCGCTCGCGGAACGGAGCGAGGATCTCCGACAGGCGCTGCCCGCGGCGGGAGACGAGCTCGAGCACGAGCAGCATCGGCACGACGCCCGTGTCGGCCTGGAAGAAGTCCCGGAAGTAGTAGTGCCCCGAGACCTCGCCCGCGAACGCCGCACCTTCCTTGCGCATCCGGTGCTTGATGAACGCGTGACCGACCCTGTTCACGAGCGGTGTCCCCCCGGCCGCGGACACGGTGTCGGGGACGGCCCACGAGGCGCGGACGTCGTAGACGATCCTGGCGCCCGGCTCCTTCTCGAGGACGGAACCGGCAAGGAGCGCCGTGACGAAGTCACCCGGCACGAACTCGCCCGTGTCGTCGACGAAGAAGCAGCGGTCGGCGTCGCCGTCGAAGGCGACACCGAGGTCGGCGCCCTCGCTTCGCACCTTCGCGACGATGAACTCCCGGTTCTCGGGAAGCAGCGGGTTCGGCTCGTGGTTCGGGAACGAGCCGTCCGGCTCGAAGTGGCACCGGACGGCATCGACGGGGAGCCGATCGAGGATCGGCGGAAGCATCGCACCGCCCATGCCGTTCGCCGCGTCGACGACCACGCGGAGCGGGCCGATCGCAGCGGGATCGACGAACGAGAGCACGTGGTCGACGAACGCGGGATAGACGTCCTCGCGACGGACCTCGCCCGGCCGCACCGACTCGCCGAACCCGGCCTCGGCGCGGCGGCGAACGTCGAGGAGGCCCGAGTCGCCGCCGACGGGCAGCGCCCCGCGCCGGACGATCTTCATGCCCGTGTACTCCTTCGGGTTGTGCGAGGCGGTCACCGTCAGGCCGCCGTCGAGGCCGAGGTGGCCGACCGCGAAGTACAGCATCTCCGTCCCGATCATCCCGATGTCGACGACATCGGCTCCGCCGTCGGCGGCGCCGCGAATCGCGGCCTCGGCCATGGCCGGCGAGGAGAGCCTCATGTCGCGCCCGATCGCAACCACCTTCGGCTCGAAGTGCTCCACATAGGCGCGGCCGATCGAGTACGCGCCGACCTCGTCGAGCTCGGACGGGTAGATGCCGCGCACGTCGTACGCTTTGAAGACCTTCGGGTCGAGCGCCACGTCCTGAATCCTAGGCCGACCAGGCGGCGAGCAGCTTCTGTCTCGTCGCCTCGAGGTGCTCGGGCATCACCTTCACGTCCGCGAGCACCGGCATGAAGTTCGTGTCGCCGCCCCAGCGCGGAACGACGTGCTCGTGCACGTGGTCGACGACGCCGGCGCCGGCGACCCGACCGAGATTCCAGCCGAGGTTGAAGCCGTGCGGCCCCATCGAGCGCGTGAGTGCCTCGATCGCGGCCGAGGCGAGGCGGTGGATCTCGGCCGCTTCGGGCTCGGTCAGCTCGACATAGCTGCCGACGTGGCGCACGGGAGCGACCATCAGGTGGCCCGATGAGTACGGGAACCGGTTGAGCAGCACGAACGCGAGCTCGCCGCGCTGAACGATGAGCGCCCCGGCGTCGTCGAGCCGAAGCGCACGGCAGAAGACACAGCCCGGTTGCTCGTCGGCGGCCTGGATGTACTCGAGCCGCCACGGGGCCCAGAGGCGATCCGTCACGCAGGCACCCTAGCCGCTCCCGGGGCCCGTCGGGCCGGATGGGATCCGGCCCCTACAGCGGGGTGGGGACGATCTGTCCGGGCCCTGTAGGGGCGGGATCTCATCCTGCCACTCCCGCTCGGTCAGCCGGAGCGATGGGCGGTGCGAGGCGCCTAGCGGGCCCGCGGTCTGCGGGTCGCGGCCGGACGAGCCGGCCGCTACAGCCCGGCCTGTGCCGTGACGCGCCCCGACGCGACAGCGGCGACGAGCGCCTCGTAGTCACGCTGGTTCGTCGGCGTAGGCCCCGGCGAACTCGTCGATCGCGCGGTCGAACACGTCACCCTTGCCGAGGTAGAGGCGATCGCGACCCGATCCGGTCGCCCGAGCGCGCGTGCGCCCGGGCCGAGCGTCCAGCGCGCAGCGGCAGTCCAGGCTGCACCGTAGACCATCATACAGATCCCCGCCTGTACACGCTCGGCCGAACATGCATCGCCTCGACCACCGCCGCCCCGGGAAGGACGCGTCCAGGTCGATCGACCCTTCCAATCCCGGAGCTGGCGGAGGTAGAAGTCACGCTCGAGGCCGTCGAGCCCGATCACCCGTTGCCAGCCGAGGAAGATGTCGCTCGCAGCCTGCATGAGCCGCTGGCCCTGCACGACCCGCTGGCCTGCCTTTCGGTACTCGCTGCGACCGACGAACTCCTCGAGCACGGACGCCTGGGCCTCCTTCGCCTGGAGGAAGAGCGGATCGTTGTCGTCACGCCCGAGCAGGAGGACGATCCACGCCCGCGTCCCGACGCTCCCGACCCCGACGACCTTGCGCGCCATGTGGACGTACCGGAACTGCTCGAGCAGGCGGCGCCGGTTGGGCTCGAGCGTTCGCCGGTAGCTCCGGATCAGGTCGCGGATCGTCTCCTCGAGGAGCTCGCGATCCACCTGTCCCGACACGTCCTCGACCGGGACGATGAGCGGCGGATCGCCCGTGATCCGCGGTTCGCCGTCCACCTCGCGCACGAGCTTCGAGAAGGCCTGCATGCTGTCGCGGGTCCGGCTGCGAGCGATGTTCGCCTCGGTTCTGCGGATCGCCTTCCGGTCGAGCTGATCACGGACGTCTCGGATCAGCGCCTCCATGTCGAGGCTCTCGTACCAGACGTCGAGGTTGCGCATCGCGGCGAAGCGAGCCATCGCGACGCGGTACCCGCGGGTCGTGTCGAGCACGATCGCCCGGCGCTGCGCGCTCGTGAAGCCCCGCTCGCGGCCTGCGATCTCGAGGCTGGCCGCGAGGCGCTTGACGTCCCACTCCCAGGGCCCGGGCAGCGTCTCGTCGAAGTCGTTGATGTCGAACACGAGCCTGCGCTCGGGCGACCCGAAGACACCGAAGTTCGAGAGGTGCGCGTCGCCGCAGATCTGTGCTCGCAGCCCCGAGCGGGGCGTGCCCGCGAGGTCACTCGCCATGATCAGCGCCCCGCCGCGGTAGAACGCGAGGGGGGAGGTGAGCATCCGGCCGTACCGGATCGGAACGAGCTCGGGCACGCGGGTCAGCGCCTGCGATTCGAGCAGCTCGATCGGGTCGGGTCGGTGGGCGGGCGGCTCCCAGCCTGCGTGGCTGCCACGTGGCGCCTCCTGACGGGCGGCCCGGCCCCGTGCGACACGCTCCTCGGGCGTCAGGTGGGGCACGCGACCGGACGCGCTCCAGCGGGTCCCCGACCGCCGGCGGTCAGGATCTGCCACGGCCTGGGGCAGCTCGGGCGTGTCCGCGGCCTCTGTCGTCTCGCTCATCGGCTCCTCCTCGTCCGCCGGGGATCGGGTGGAGGCGAAGCCTACCCCGTCGCGCGCAGGGCGACGATGCTCAGAGCCACTTCTTCCAGCGGAAGAAGGTGACCATCCCGACGAGCGAGGCGACGAGCAGCCCGATGATCACCCAGAACGCCTCGTGACCTCCCTCGCCCGGGAAGGCGACGTTCATCCCGAACACGCTCGTGATCAGGGTCAGCGGCAGCACGATCACGCTGATGATCGTCAGCATCCGCAGGATGTCGGACTGCTTGTGGTAGATGACGGACTCGTTCGTCGACTCGAGGCCCTCGACGACCTCCTTGTAGTTCTCGAGCAGGTCCCAGATGCGCTCCGCCGCATCGACGATGTCGTCGAAGTACAGCTCGAGATCTTCCCGCAGGAAGCGCTGGGTATGGCGCTCGAGAACCCGGAGCGTCGCCCGCTCCGGCTTGATGATCTTCCGGTAGGAGATGATCTCCTGCTTCGCGTTGGAGATGTCGCGGACGATGTCCTTCTCCGCCGCTCCCTCGAGCATCTCGTCCTCGATCGAGTCGAGCTTGTGCTGGATCTTGTCGAGGATCGGGAAGCAGTAGTCGAAGAGGTCGTCGAGCACCTCGTACAGGAGGAAGCCGGGCCCCTTCGAGAAGAGCTCGGCCGTTCGCTCCGGGTCGGCCTCGCAGCGGTTGAAGAGCCGGGAGACCGGGAGCAGCTCCGCGTTCGGGATCGTGATCAGGAAGTCAGGACCGAGGAAGACGTCGAGCTCGGCCGCGTTGAGCCGCTGGATCGACTTGTCGTAGAACGGGAAGTGCAGGACGACGAACAGGTAGTCCGGGTACTCGTCGATCTTCGGGCGCTGACGGCGCGAGAGGACGTCCTCGACGTCGAGCTCGTGGAAGCCGAAGCGCTCCGCGAGGTCTGCGAGGTCGTCGGGAAGGGAGCGCTCGAGGTGGACCCAGGTCAGGCCGCTAGCAGCGAGCTCGCGGATACGGGACCGCGCCTCGACGGCCTCCGCGGGAAAGCGGGGCCTGCCACGCCGGATACGTGCGAGGGTTGGCCGTGCCATGGGTACTGAGCGGGTCGTCGGCGCACATTGCGTCTCTCGGATTGTAGCCCCACCCCTGCCCGGCGAACAGGGTGGATTCGCCGCAGAGCCGTGATCGTCGGGGCAGGGGTCAGGCCTTCCCTGTTGCGCCCCGGGGCGCAACAGGGAAGACACGACCGATGCGAATGCGCCTGGCAGGATTCGAACCTGCGGCCTTGCGCTCCGGAGGCGCACGCTCTATCCCCTGAGCTACAGGCGCCGGGAAATCCCTAGTCTACTGCCCGTGGAGCTCGCGCATCGTTCGGTCACGCTCCCGCTCGGAGCGCCGTTTCGGATCTCGCGATCGGTCGACGTCGAGGTCGAGCTGGTCGAGGTGACGATCCGGCACGGGGACGTCGTCGGGTACGGGGAGGCAGCGCCGCAGGATCACTACGGCGAGAGCGTGGCGTCCGCGAGCGCCTTTCTGGACGGCGCCGCCGCGCTCCTCGGGGACGATCCGTTCGCTCTGGAGGAGGTCGGGATCCGGCTTGCCGAGCTGCCAGGCGAGATGGCGGCGAAGATGGCGATCGACTCCGCCCTCCACGATCTGTGCGGGCAGCTCACCGGTCGGCCGCTGTGGCAGCTGCTCGGCGTACCGCGCCGCAGCCCGCCGACCTCGTACACGATCTGGCTCGGCGATCCCGACGAGATGGCGATGCGGGCCGAGCGAATCTCGTCCGAGGGCCGCTTCCGGCGGCTGAAGCTGAAGCTCGGAGGTGCCGACGGGCTCGACGTCGAGCGCGTGCGGGCCGTCAGGTCGGTCAGCACCCTGCCCCTCCAGGTCGACGTCAACGAGTACTGGTCGCTCGAGGAGGCGCTCGAGGCGGTCCCGCAGCTGGCCGAGCTCGGGGTCGAGTACGTCGAGCAGCCGCTCCCGGCGGGAGACCACAGCGGCGAGCGCCTGAAGCACGCTTCGCCGCTCCCGATCTATCTCGACGAGGACTGCCACACGCTCGCCGACGTGGCCGCCTGCGCCCGGCGCGGGCACGGGGTCACGATCAAGCTCGCCAAGAGCGGCGGGATCCGGGAGGCGATCCGCATGGTGCACGCGGCGCGATCGCTCGGCCTCGGCGTGATGATCGGCTGCATGGTCGAGTCGGCGCTCGGGATCGCGGCGAGCTGCCCGGTCGCGAGCCTCTGCGACCATGTCGATCTCGACGGCAACCTCCTGCTCGCCGAGGATCCCTGGGCGGGCGTGGAGCTCGTCGACGGGGTGCAGCTCCCGTCGGACAGACCGGGCCTCGGCGTCACCCCGGCCGGCCCATGAAGCGCTACCTCGTCCTTGCCGAGGGCCATTCGGCAGATCCGCACCACGGCAAGACGATGCGCGGCTTCGTGCGCTACGGCCCACATCCGACGGTTGCGATCGTCGATTCTGACCGTGCCGGCGAGAGCTACGAGGGAATCCCGATCGTGGCGCGGGTGAACGACGCCCTCTGCTACGCGCCGACCACGGCCCTGATCGGGGTCGCACCGACCGGCGGCGTGCTCCCGCCCGTGTGGCGTGCCCTCCTGCGTGCCTGTATCGGCAACGGGCTCGACGTCGAGTCGGGCATGCACGCCTATCTGTCCGACGACGCGGAGCTCTCCGAGCTCGCGCGCCGGCACGGCGTGGCGCTTCTCGACCTCCGCCGACCCCCCGAGGACATCGGCGTCCCGACGGGTGAGAACCTCCGGCTCGCGGCGCGGGTCGTCCATACGGTCGGCTCGGACTGCGCGATCGGAAAGAAGACGATGGCGATTGAGCTGCACCTCGAGGCGAAGAAGCGCGGGCGTCGCTCCGTCTTCGTGCCCACGGGGCAGACCGGGATCGCGATCTCCGGCTGGGGCATCGCCGTCGACTCGGTCGTCTCCGACTTCGTTGCCGGAGCGGCGGAACGTCTCGTCGTCCAGGGAGCCGAGATGGGCGACCTGCTCTGGGTCGAGGGGCAGGGGGCGCTGCTCCACCCGTACTACTCGGGCGTGACGCTCGGCCTCTACCATGGCGCGATGCCGCACCTGCTCGTGCTCTGCCACAAGGTCGGTGAGAGGCACATCGAGGAGTTGCCGGAACATCCGATCCCACCGCTTGCCGAGCTGGTCGAGCTGTACGAGCGAGTCTCGCTTCCCGCCCGTCGCGCCAGGGTCGTCTGCCTCGCGCTCAACACGGCGAACGTGGACGAGCGTGGGGCGCAGGCAGCGATCGCGGCGGCGGAGGCAGAGACCGGGCTGACCGCAGACGACCCTGTTCGTTTCGGGGCTTCACGGCTCGTCGACGCCGTCCTCGAACGGCTGCCCGAAGGCGCCTGAGGACGGCCGTGCAGGATCCCCGCGTCGACCGCCTTGCCGACCTGCTGACCGGCTACTCGCTCGCTCTCGCGCCGGGCCAGGTCGTGCGTCTCGACGGGGAGGAGTGCGCAGCGCCGCTGCTTCTCGCCCTCTACCGGTCGGCGCTGCTCGTCGGCGCGCACCCGTACACGAACCTTGAGCCGGAAGGCGTGTTCGAGGTGCTCCTCGCCGAGGGGTCGGACGCCCAGCTCGAGCGACTGGCGCCGAGCGCCTGGCAAGAGATCGAGGAGCTGGACGCGTACGTGACGATCTGGAGCGAGCGGAACACGAAGGGGCTCTCGAGCGTGCCTCCCGATCGGCTCGGTCACAGGCTGGCGGCCCGGAAGGATCACTCACGGCGGCGGCGGGAGCGCATCGCGACAGGCGAGCTTCGCTGGTGCGGGACGCTGTTCCCGACCGAGGCACACGCCCAGGACGCGGAGATGACGCTCGAGGAGTACGAGCGGTTCGTCTTCGGAGCCTGCCACGTGCAGGAGGCCGGCGACGCGTCGGCCCACTGGCGTGCCACGTCGGCGAGCCTGACGGCCCGTGCCGCCGAGCTCGGCGCGGTGCGCGAGCTGCGGGTGCTCGGGCCGGACACGGATCTTCGGCTCGGCGTCGCAGGTCGTCGGTGGCTCCCCGCGGAGGGACGCTCGAACATGCCCGACGGCGAGATCTATACGAGCCCGCTCGAGACCGCCACGCAGGGCGAGATCCGCTTCGCGTTCCCGGCGGTCTACGAGGGGCGCGAGGCCGAGGACGTGAGGCTGCGCTTCGACGGTGGCGAGGTCGTGCGGGCCGAGGCGAGGCTCGGGAACGACTACCTTCAGTCGCTGCTCGCACAGGACGGCGCGCGCGTGCTCGGCGAGGTCGCATTCGGCCTCAACTACGAGATCGACCGCTTCACCCGGAACATCCTGTTCGACGAGAAGATCGGCGGCACGATGCACTTCGCGCTCGGCTTCGGCTTTCCCGAGACGGGGAGCGAGCACCTGACGGCGGGGATCCACTGGGACATGATCTGCGACCTTCGCGAGGAGGGAGAGGTCTACGCGGACGGCGAGCTGATCTGGAGGGCAGGCCGCTTCCTCGACGACGCCGGGGCACGGGATGCGTGATTCTCGCGTCTCGCGGCAGGCGGAGCTCGCCGTGACCTACTGCATGGCGATCCAGCCGGGCGAGGTCGTGCAGATCACCGGGTCGACGCTCACCACCCCGCTCGTACGCGAGCTGTGCCGCGAGGTGCTCCGGGCCGGTGCGCACCCGCACCCGCGGCTGACGCTCCCGGGCACGGCCGAGATCCTCCTTCTCCACGGCTCGGACGAGCAGCTCGGTTGGTCGAACCCGCGTGACCTCGCCGAGGTCCAGGAGGCGGACGTCCGGATCGCGATTCACGGCGAGGCGAACGCTCGGTCTCTGACGGGCGTCGAGCCGGCGCGACAGGCGAGGCTGATGCAGGGGCGTGACCCGGTGCGGCGCCTCACCAACGAGCGCGCCGAGGCCGGTGAGCTGCGCTGGCTCGTGACGGCGCACCCCACGCAGTCGGCGGCGCAGGAGGCGGGCATGTCCCTCGCGGCCTACGAGGAGTTCCTGTACCGGGCGATGCTCCTCGACGCCGCCGATCCAGCTGCGGAGTGGCGGACGCTGGACGGGCGACTGCGTGCGCTCGCCGAGAGGCTCGGTGCGGTCCAGGAGCTGCGGATCGTGGCGGAAGGAACGGACCTCCGGCTCGGGGTCGCCGGCCGGACGTGGATCCCGTGTGCCGGCGACGGCAACCTCCCGGACGGCGAGGTGTTCACCGGGCCCGTCGAGGACTCGCTCGAGGGAACGATCCGCTTCACCTACCCCGGGGTCTACCGGGGGCGCGGTGTCGACGACGTGCGTCTGCGCTTCCGCGGCGGCGAGGTCGTGGACGCCTCGGCCTCGCACGGCGAGAGCTTCCTGCACGAGATGCTCGCGCTCGACGACGGGGCCCGGCGGGTCGGCGAGCTCGCATTCGGGCTCAACGACCGGCTCGAGGCCTTCACCGGGGACTCGCTGTTCGACGAGAAGATCGGCGGGACGGTGCATCTCGCGCTCGGCGAGTCCTACCCGGAGAGCGGCGGCGTCAACCGCTCGCTCCTGCACTGGGATCTCGTCTGCGATCTCCGCCGCGGCGGCGAGGTCTACGCGGACGGCGAGCTCGTCTACCGGGACGGCCGCTTCCTCGACTGGTAGAGGACGGTTGGCGTCCGCGGCGAGGCGGGGCCGGGCGCGAGCTCTTGACATCGAACATGTGTTCGGTTATTATCGAACACATGTTCGGTTCGCGTCTCACTCTCCCGGGGGTCGCCCTGCTCGTGCTCGTCATCGCCGCGCTCGGGGCCGCGCGGCCGTCGAGCGGGGCGGCTCCCGAGACGCGATACACGGTTGTCCCGGGTGACACGCTCTGGGCGATCGCCGAGAAGCACTACGCCGGCGATGTCCGTGAGGCGGTGTGGGAGATCCAGGAGCGGAACACCCTGATCGGAGGTGGTATCGCACCGGGTCAGGTGCTCGTGCTCCCGTAGGCCCCCGGAGACCGGGGCCGCGACATGGCGGTCGGGTACGACCGCATGTGGGGCCGTGATGTCGGCCGGCCCTTCGGCGTACGTTCGTACGGCGATCCTGCGGGTCTGTGACCGGGGGGGGGCCTGTCCGGGCCGCTCCTGCGCGGGTCTGTTGACCGCAGCCCTTCCGGGCCGCTCCTGCGCGGGTCGCGGCCGGCCGAGCCGTCCGCTCTGCCGCGGGGCCGGCCGTAGAATCGCTCGATGGACCTCGATGTCGTCTTTCTCGGTACCGCGGGCTCGGTACCGACCGCCCGGCGGGCGCCGTCGAGCCTGCTCGTGCGCCGCGGTGGTGAGCGTCTGCTCTTCGACTGCGGCGAGGGAACCCAGCGGCAGCTGCTGCGCTCGGGCATCGGGCTCGTCGAGCTCGAGGAGATCTTTCTCACCCACTACCACGCAGACCACTATCTCGGGCTACCGGGGCTGCTGAAGACGTTCGCGCTCAGGGGGCGCGAGCAGCCGCTGACGCTCTGGGGCCCGCGCGGGCTGTCCGACCTGCTCGACACCCTGAGACGGATCTTCGGAAAGCTCACGTATGGCCTCGACATACGGGAGCTCGCGCCGGGTGACGAGCTCGACCGGGACGGCTACCAGCTGTCTGCGATCAGGGTCGACCACCGTGTTGCGGCCCTCGGCTACCTGCTGGCAGAGGTCCCGAGACCGGGGCGGTTCGACCTCGCGGCGGCGCGCGCGCTCGAGATCCCCGAGGGGCGGCTGTGGGGAACGCTCCAGCGTGGGGAACCCGTCACCCTCGAGGACGGATCGACGGTACGGCCCGGTCAGGTGCTCGGACCCGCACGGCCCGGTCGACGGCTCGTGATCTCGGGGGACACACGTCCGACTCGAGGAGTCCTCGAGGCGGCGCTCGAAGCCGACCTGCTCGTGCACGAGGCGACCTTCATGGACGACGAGAAGGAACGTGCCGAGGAGACGGCGCACACGACGGCCGCCGATGCTGCGGAGCTCGCACGGGTCGCGGGCGTGCGGCTGCTCGCCCTCACCCACCTCTCGAACCGCTACCGCGGGCACGAGGTGGTACGGGAGGCGCGGGCGGTGTTCGCGGAGACGGTCGTGCCGAGGGACTTCGATATCATCGAGCTTCCGTTCGCGGAGCGAGGCGAGCCGCGGCTGGTCAAGGGCGGGGCGCTCGCGTCACGCGAGGACGTGGAGGCGACGGTGTCGGTCGAGGGGGACGGATGACAGGGCTCGTGCAGGTGACGGTCGCGGCCGACCAGACGGAGGCGGAGGAGATCCAGACGATGCTCCACGCCGCGGGCATCGACTGCGAGCTCGAGCAGGCCGTCGAGCACCATCCCCTCGGGCACGAGGAGGCGCCGCAGCGTGTGCTCGTCCGCGAGTCCGATCTCGAGGCCGCCCAGGAGGCGATCGAGGCGCTCTCCGAGTCCGAGGACTTCCTCGGCGAGGAGTGACCGGGGCGGCACCCGACTTCGGCCCCCTGGCCGGGACATACGATCTGCTGCGACCCGCCGACGAGAACTGGCACGAGGTCGCCGACGCGATCTGGGACGAGGGTGACCTGCTCGGACGCCGCGTGCTCGACGTCGGCTGTGGAACCGGCGCGTTCGCCGGAGAGCTCGCCCGCCGGGGCGCGAAGGTCTGGGGGCTCGACTCGTCCCCGGAGATGCTGGCGGTCGCGCGCGAGGCCGTCGGCTCCGGAGTCGGGTTGAAGCTCGGCGCCGCCGAGTGGCTTCCGTTCCGGGACGGCTGGTTCGATCGCGCCGTGCTCCGGACGGCCGTCCACCTCCTCGACCGGCGGCGCGCGCTTCCCGAGCTCGCCCGCGTGCTCGGCTCCGGCGGCCGCGTCGTGATCGCAACCTTCGCCCCGGAGCACTTCGACCGGATCTGGGTCGCGCGCGTCTTTCCCTCGCTCCGGGAGCTCGACCTCGCGCGCTTCCCCGACCCGGCCGCGCTCGCCGGGGAGCTCGCCGGTGCGGGATTCGAGGCAGTGCGGATCCGGCGGATCTCGCAGTCCGCGAAGCTGTCGCGCGCGGACGCCCTCGCGAAGCTCCACGGCCGCTACATCTCGACGCTGTCGCTTCTGCCCGAGGACGAGTACCAGGCCGGCGTGGAGCGGGCCGAACGCGAGCTGCCCGAGCACGTCGAGTCCGGCAACGAGTGGGCGATCGTGGTAGCCGAGCGAGCCTGACGGACAGCGGCGGGCCGGATGAGATCCGGGGCCCTACAGGGGCTGGCGGCCGTAGGGCGGGTCGTCGGTCGTGGGGGCTGGCGCGTGGGGAGGGTAGGTGTCGGGGTGGGATCTCACCCCGCCCTTCGGCCGAGGCCGGATCGGCTGTGGGGTGCCGGCGCGAGCAGGGTTTGTGTAAGGGGCGAGATCTTGTTCCAGCCGACCGTGCCGGTTTCTCTCCGGGTTCGTCCGTCGGGACTGGTTACGCGGACGGGCCGCGCATGACCCGGCGGCCGTCTATGAGAGTGAACACGACTGCTTCGATCTTGCTGGTCGCGAGGGTCGGGTCGGGAAGCTCGAGCAGGTAGAAGCGGTCTGAGAGTCCGGCAGGGTAGGCCTTCCCGTCGATCCGGATGGTGACGGAGACGACCGCGGCGCTCGTCTGGCCGTACACGATCGCGGGACGTCCGTCGCCTTCGATGTCGTCGACGACGGTGAAGGTTCCCGAGCGCTCGGCCGGTGTTCCCGGCTGCGAGCAGGCGGCGAGGATTCCCTCGGTGCTGAGGATGCAGGTGCCGCCTGCGCTGGTTGGGATCGAGAAGAACGACGGATTGTGTGGGCCGGCTGGGGTCCACAGCGATTGGAGATGGCGGGGGGCATCGGTGCTCAGTGGCGAGTCAGGGGCGGCGACGATCCCGGCGAGCTCCGTGCCGAGCGCACTGTCGGGCCCCTGGCGCCCGAAGGGGTGAAGCGCAACGGCGAGAAGTAGCGCGGCGAGGGCGAGCGTGACGATCGCGATGATGGTGCGACGGCGGGTGAGCGGCCAGTGTCGCGAGGGGGCGGCGAGGTGTGGTGCGGCGCGGAGGCAGCCGGCTATCCAACTCATCCATTCCCGGGTCGAGGGTATCTGGTCGGCTTCTGCGCGCATGGCGCGAAACCAGCCCTTGCGGGTTCGGGGCGCGCAGGCGGTAAGGAGTGCAAAGACGGCGCCGGTGATCGCCCGACGGATCTGGGCGCGCTGGTACGCAACGGCTCTCATTGTCCGGGCTCGGTGAGGGGCTCTGTGCTGGTGCGAGGCTGTCGGGCCGTGCCGGGCGTTCGCTGTCCGATGCGGTTGCGGGCAAGGCTTTCGCCAAGCGCGGTCAACCGATAGGCGTGTCGTGGCGGCCGGCCGGGCCGCGCGGGGGGTTCCCAGCGTGCCTGGAGCAGCCCGTCCTCGCTGAGGCGAAGGAGGATGGGGTAGAGGACCCCGGACTTGATCCCCAGCTCTTTGCCCAGTTCGTACCCGTGGCGCCATCGCTGCGTGTCCGAAAGCAGCGCCTCGAGCACCTGTAGCGTCTGGTCCGAGGAGTGGCGCGGCCGGCCCACGCAACAACAGTATCTACATAGGTAGAAGGAGGCCAGCCCCGTCGCGCGGCGGGGCGGGCCTCTCGGCTTCTGCCTCGTCCTTATCCGTTCACGCGCCGGCGGATCGTCTCCCCGTTGCCCATCGTGAACGAGACACTCTCGATCGAGTCCACGGTGAGGGTAGGGTCGGGGAGCGCGAGCAGGTAGAAGCTGTCTGTCAGCGTCGCCCCGTACTCTGTTCCGCCCGCGCGGACCGTGACCTCCGTGACGGCCGCGTTCGTGGTCCCGTAGACCAATACCGGACCTCCGCTCCCTTCGATGTCATCCAACGCTGTCACAGTCCCGGACCTGCCTGCCGCGGAGCCGGGCTGCATGCACCCTGCGAGCACGCCGTCGGAGCTGGTGATACAGCTGCCCCCGTCACGGGTCGGGACCGAGTAGAACGAGGGTAGCGCTGGGTCGTCTGGGTCGAGCAGGAGCGTGAGATCGTCAGCCGCCTCGGGGGCGACCGGTGATCCCTCGACTCCCAGGCCGCCCGCCCCCTGCCCAGTTGGGGCAGACGTCTGCTTTGGGGCTGCCTCGAGCCCCGACGCTCGTCCCGCAGAGGCGCCGTGGCTGGCCGCCCAGGCCGCCAGCGCCGCGGCTGTCAGGATTGCCACCGCGAGCAAGATGATTACGCGCTTCCTCGGCTTCATCTTGCCCTCCTACTGACAGCCGACGTCGTTGTTGACGCACGTGTAGCAGGCGATGTTGATCGTCACCGTGTCGACGTTGCGACAATACGCCCACGTGGTCGCCCCGGCAGGCGAGGTGTTGCGGGTGTCGAGCAGGTAGCTCTGACAATCGGTCACGCTCGCGTAGTTGGTGCTCGAGCCATTGTTGCGATACCACATCTTCACGCAGCGCGAAGCCGCGACCCAGGTTGCGTACTTCCCATACCTGAACTGATGCGACGAGGTCTGCGCGTTCTGGCCCGGGGCGAGATCCGCGGGCCCGTAGAACTTCAGGATGTCGGCACTCGCAACACTCGGCACCAAGAGCGCACCGGCCACGCCAAGCGCGGCGACCCAGGCTGTCTTCCTCTTGTGCATGACGCCCCTTCCATCGATGTCCAGCTACAGGCGCCGCAGAACCCGCCGACAGGCACAATAAATCTATCTAAATAGAGTTACTCTGTCAAGTAGCTGCTTCCCCGCGAATCAGCCTGCGGCAGACGGCCGGCGCGGGACGCGGAGCGGGCGGGAGTTCTCCTCGCTCCGCTCAGGCGCGCAGGTCTTTGGCCGCCCGGCTTCGCCGGGCTCTTGCGCGGGTCCGGCCCGGCAGACGATCGTGACCGCCCGCTCCGCGGGCCCCTACGCGGGTCGCAGCCGGCCGAGCCGGCTGCTCTGCCGCGGAGGGCCGTCAGCCGCGGAGCCTTGCCGTCCGGTTTCGTGCGCTACACTGGGCACGCACCTTTAACCCGGTCCCGTGAGGCCGGAAAGGAGGCGTTCGTGGCTACCCCGGAACTGGCCGGGAAACTCCTGCTCGACGGCGACGCGCTGCGGCGTACGCTCGTTCGTATCGCCCACGAGATCGTCGAGCGAAATCCGGACCTCTCACAGGTCGCCCTCGTCGGCATCCACACGAGAGGCGTCCCCCTCGCCCAGCGGCTGCGGCGCCTGATCCAGGAGTTCGACGGCACCGAGGTCGAGTTCGGCACGGTGGACATCACGTTCCACCGCGACGACGTCGGCGTCCGGTCTGGCTCGGCGCCGCTCGCGCCCCAGCCGGTCGTCAAGTCCACACGCCTCGACTTCCCGCTCGAGGGAATGACGTGCGTGCTCGTCGACGACGTGCTCTACACGGGCCGGACGATCCGCGCCGCGATCGAGGCGCTCTTCACCTACGGCCGCCCCTCGCGCGTGCAACTCGCCGTGCTCGTCGACCGCGGCCACAGGGAGCTGCCGATCCGGCCCGACTACGTCGGCAAGAACCTCCCGACAGCACGCATGGAACGCATCCAGGTGCAACTCGTCGAGATCGACGAGATCGACCGTGTCCTTCTCATCCCCGGGGGTCCCGAATGAGCGATGTGCGCCCGTTCCTCCGCGACGAGCTGCTCCCGCCCGAGCGCCCGCCGCGCCGCCACCTGATCTCGATCGCCGACCTCTCGCGGCAGGACGTCGAGCGCCTGCTCGCGCTCGGCCGGACGTTCGCGCAGTCGCTTCGACGCGAGGTCAAGAAGCTACCTACGCTGCGTGGCCACACGGTCGTGAACCTCTTCTACGAGGCCTCGACCAGGACGTCGTCGAGCTTCGAGCTCGCCGCGAAGCGGCTCTCGGCCGACGTGATGACGATCCGGGCCACGGGCTCCTCGGTCGACAAGGGCGAGTCCTTGAAGGACACGGCGATCACGATCGGCGCCTACGACCCGGACGTGGTCGTGATCCGCCATCCGGGCATCGGCGCCCCCCAGCTCGTCGCGCGCACGATCGACGTCCACGTCGTGAACGCCGGCGATGGCAAGCACCAGCATCCGACCCAGGCCCTGCTCGACCTCTACACACTCGACGAGGAGTTCGGCGGCGTCGACGGCCTGCACGTCTCGATCGTCGGCGACGTCCTGCACTCGCGCGTCGCCCGCTCGAACATCCAGGCCCTGCGGCTGATGGGCGCGCACGTCACGGTGGTGGGCCCGCCGCCCCTAATCCCGCGGGGCATCGAGTCGCTCGGCTGCGAGGTCTCCTTCGACATCGACACGATCCGCAGCGCCGATGTCGTCTACGTCCTGCGCATGCAGCACGAGCGGATGCTCGAGGGAGCGAACTACGTCCCGAGCCTTCGCGAGTACGCTGCGCGCTGGGGCGTGACGGCCGGGCGGCTCCGCCCGGGACAGAAGGTGATGCACCCCGGGCCGATGAACCGGGGCGTCGAGATCGACGCGGTCGCCGCCGATGCGGCAGATGCGCTCATCGAGCGCCAGGTCCGGGCCGGGCTCGTCGTCCGGATGGCCGTCCTCTACGACCTTCTCACCCACGGCCCCACGGCCGTGAAGACCGCCTCTCTCCAGGAGGTGGCGTGATGTCGCGCCAGCTCCTCTTCGGCGGGAACGGCCGCGTCGACGACCTGCTGATCCGGGGTGCACGCGTCCTCGACCCGATCGAGGGCGTCGACGCGACGCTCGACGTGCGGATCGACGCGGGGGTCGTCTCCGAGCTCGGAACGGGGCTCGAGGCCTCCGGGCACCGGACGATCGAGGCTGCCGGCCTCCTGCTCGCCCCGGCCTTCGTCGATCCCCACGTCCACCTGCGCACGCCGGGTCGCGAGGACGAGGAGGACATCGCCTCGGGGACGGCGGCCGCAGCCGCGGGCGGGTTCTGCGCGATCCTCGCGATGCCGAACACCGACCCGGTCGTGGACTCGGCCGCCGTGCTCGGATCGCTCGTCGAGACGGCGATCGAGACCGCCGCGATCCCGGTCGGCTTCCTCGCCTCGATCACGAAGGAGCTGGCCGGCGCCGAGCTGACCGAGATGGTCGAGCTCGCCGAGCGCGGCGCCGCGGGCTTCACGGACGACGGGAAGCCGGTCGTCTCCGCCTCGCTGCTGCGCCGGGCCCTCCAGTACAACCACGCCTCGGGCGGGCTGATCGCCCTCCACGAGGAGGACCCGGCGCTGACGCGCGGAGCCCACATGCACGAGGGGCCCGTCTCGGCCGCGCTCGGGCTGGGCGGCTACCCGTCGATCGGCGAGTCGACGATGGTCGAGCGTGACCTCGCCCTCGCCGGCTACGAGCGCAGCCCGCTGCACATCCTGCACCTTTCGGCCCGCGAGTCGGTCGAGGCGGTGCGCCGGGCACAGGGCGCCGGGGTCGCGGCGAGCGCCGAGGTGAGCCCGCACCACCTGTGCCTCACCGACGAGGCCGTGCGCAGCCTCGACTCGAACGTGAAGATGAGCCCCCCGCTGCGGGCCGAGGAGGACCGACAGGCACTGATCGCCGGCCTGCGTGACGGAACGATCGCGGCAATCGCGACCGACCACGCGCCGCACGCACGGCACGAGAAGGAGGTGCCCTTCGAGGAGGCGCCGAACGGCGTCACGGGCCTCGAGACGGCGTTCGCCTCCCTCTACACCCGGCTCGTGGAGCCCGGGGTGCTCCCGCTCGAGCTGATCCTCGAGCGGATGAGCGCCGGCCCGGCCGGGATCTGGGGCCTGCCCCGGCCCCGCGTCGCGGCCGGGGCGAAGGCGAACCTCGTCCTGCTCGATCTCGGGGCGTCCTGGCGCGTCGAGGAGCGCGGCTTGCGCTCGAAGTCGACGAACTCCTGGCTGCTCGGAGAGACGCTCCACGGAGCGGTCGCGATGACGGTCGCGAACGGGAAGGTGGCGTTCGAGCGATGAGCGAGCCAGGCTTCTTCGTCCTCGAGGACGGCTCCGTGTACCGCGGGCGATCCGTCGCCTCCGCCGGGGTCTCCTTCGGCGAGGCGGTGTTCACGACCGGCATGACCGGGTACCAGGAGGTCGCGACCGACCCGAGCTTTGCGGAGCAGATCGTGTGCTTCACGGTGCCGATGGTGGGCAACTACGGGGTCTCGGAGGCCCGGCTCGAGTCGACCGGAGTTGCGGCGAAGGGCATCCTGATGCGGCGCGCCGCCGGCACCGAGTGGTGCCGGTGGCTCGCCGACCGGGGTGTCGTCGCGCTCGACGGCATCGACACGCGAAGCCTCGTGCTGAAGCTCCGCTCGGCCGGCGCGATGCGAGCCGCGATCGCGGGCGGGCACCACGACCCGGCCGACGTCCTCGCACGGGTGCAAGCCCAGCCGGACATGGCCGGCCGGGCGCTCGTCGAGGCAGTGTCGTGCCGCGAGCCCTACGAGGTCGGTTCCGCAGGAGCACGGATCGTGCTCGTCGACTACGGGACGAAGCGCTCGATCGTCCGGCGGCTCGCAGCCGCGGGCGCGCGGGTCACGGTCGTCCCGCACGATACGCCCGCGGAGGCGATCCTCGAGCGTCGTCCCGACGGCGTCCTGCTCTCGAACGGCCCCGGCGATCCCGCGGCGCTACCCGAGCAGGTCGAGACCGTCCGCGAGCTGCTCGGCCGGACGCCGATCCTCGGCATCTGCCTCGGGCACCAGCTGCTCGGGCTCGCGCTCGGCCACCGCACCTACAAGCTGCCGTTCGGCCACCGGGGTGCCAATCACCCGGTGCAGGACGTCCGGACGGGCCGCGTGCTCGTCACGAGCCAGAACCACGGGTTCGCGGTCGAGGGCGACGGCCCCGAGGTCAGCCACGTCTCGCTCTACGACGGCACCGTGGAGGGCCTTGCGCTCGCCTCCGCGGAGATCCGTTCCGTTCAGTTCCATCCCGAGGCGGGCCCGGGCCCGCACGACGCCTGGCCGCTCATCGAGCACTGGGTCGAGGAGGTGGCGAGCCTTGCCAAGGCGGCCTGATCTACAGTCGATCTGCGTGATCGGAGCCGGCCCGATCGTGATCGGCCAGGCCTGTGAGTTCGACTACTCGGGAAGCCAGGCGCTGAAGGTGCTCCGCGACGAGGGGTACCGGACGATCGTCGTCAACTCGAACCCGGCGACGATCATGACAGACCCCGGCTTCGCCGACCGGACGTACCTCGAGCCGCTCGACCTCGAAGGCGTCGCCGCCGTGCTGCGCCGCGAGCGGCCGGACGCGGTGCTGCCCACGCTCGGCGGCCAGACGGCCCTGAACCTCGCGACCGTCCTCGCCCAGGCCGGCGTGCTGGACGAGCTCGGGATCGAGCTGCTCGGCGCCTCGGTCGACGTGATTCGCCGCGCCGAGGACCGTGAGCTGTTTCGCCAGGTCGTCGAGTCGGTCGGCCTGCGCGTTCCGTCCAGCCGGATCGTGAACGCGCTCGAGGAGGTCCGCGGTGTGTCGCTCCCGGCCGTCGTCCGGCCCGCGTTCACGCTCGGCGGCCACGGGGGAGGGTTCGTCGAGACCGTTGACGAGCTCCATCGCCAGGTCGAGCACGGCCTGCGTGAGAGCCCGATCGGGCAGGTCCTCGTCGAGGAGTCGGTCCGCGGCTGGGACGAGTTCGAGCTCGAGGTGATGCGCGACCGGGCCGACAACGTCGTGATCGTCTGCTCGATCGAGAACCTCGATCCGATGGGCGTCCACACCGGAGACTCGGTCACCGTCGCACCCCAGATGACGCTCTCCGACGAGGCCTACCAGGAGCTGCGCGACGCGTCCGCGGCGATCATCCGCGCGGTCGGAGTCGAGACCGGCGGCTCGAACATCCAGTTCGCGCGCGACCGTGAGACGGGCGAGGTCTGCGTGATCGAGATGAACCCGCGCGTCTCGCGCTCCTCGGCGCTCGCCTCGAAGGCAACGGGCTACCCGATCGCGAAGGTGGCCGCCAAGCTCGCCGTCGGCTACACGCTCGACGAGATCCCGAACGACCTCACGCAGACGACGCCGGCCAGCTTCGAGCCGACGCTCGACTACGTCGTCGTCAAGTTCCCACGCTTCGCGTTCGAGAAGTTCCCGGGCGCCGACACCGGGCTCGGAACCCAGATGAAGTCGGTCGGCGAGGCGATGGGGATCGGCCGCACGTTCACCGAGGCCTTCCTCAAGGCGATGCGCTCACGCGAGCTCGACCGGGGGGCGACGACGCCGTGGCGTACCCTCGACGAGCTTCCGGAAGGGCTGCATCCCTGGTTTCGCGAGCAGCTCGAGGAGGCTCGGCAGGTCCTGTCCACAGCGACCCGTGTGGAGGAGCTGAGCGCAGAACGCTGGGTCGAGCTGAAGGCGAGCGGCTGGTCGGATACCGCCATCGGCGCCGCCTGCGGAACCGACGAGGAGTACGCCCGCCTGGCCCGCTGGACGCAGGGTGTGCGCCCCGCCTACCGGCGCGTCGACTCCTGCGCCGGCGAGGTCGACGCTCGCTCCAACTACCTGTACTCGACCTGGGGCGAGGAGGGGGAGAGCGCACCGGCGACCGGTCGCTCGGTCGTGATCCTCGGCTCGGGCCCGAACCGGATCGGCCAGGGGATCGAGTTCGACTACTGCTGCGTTCACGCCGCGCGCTCCTACCGCGCGCTCGGCTACGAGGCGGTCATGGTCAACTGCAACCCCGAGACGGTCTCCACGGACTACGACACCTCTGACCGTCTCTACTTCGAGCCGCTCGGCGCCGAGGAGGTGCTCGAGATCTGCGAGCGTGAACGGCCGCTCGGCGTCGTGATCCAGTTCGGCGGGCAGACACCGCTGAAGCTCGCCCGCACGATCGAGGCGGCCGGGGTGCCCATCCTCGGCACTCCGTACGACGCCGTCGATCTCGCCGAGGACCGCGAGCGCTTCGCGTCGCTGTGCGAGGAGCTCGGGCTTCGTGTGCCGGCTTGGGGGATCGCACGCAGCCGGGACGAGGCTGTCGAGATCGCCGAGCGGATCGGCTACCCGGTCCTGATCAGGCCCTCCTACGTCCTCGGCGGCCGCAACATGCACGTCTGCTTCGGGCCGGAGGACATCCCGGCCGACCCGGCGCTCGCCCACGCGACGATTCTCGTCGACCGATTCCTCGAGGGCGCCACCGAGATCGACGTCGATGCCCTCTGCGACGGGAACGAGGCCCACGTCGCGGCCGTGATGCAGCATGTCGAGGAGGCCGGCGTCCACTCCGGCGACTCGAGCTGCGTCCTCCCGCCGAGCTCGCTCACCGCCTCCGAGCTCGAGCGGGTCCGGGAGGCGGCCCGGCGGCTCGCCGTCGAGCTCGGCGTCGTCGGGCTCGTCAACATCCAGCTCGCCCTCGTCGGAGACGAGCTGTTCGTGATCGAGGCGAACCCGCGCGCGTCGCGGACGGTGCCGTTCGCGAGCAAGGCGATCGGCGTCAACATGGTCGAGGCCGCATGCAGGCTCTCGCTCGGCGAGCGCCTCGCCGCGCTCGAGCTGCCGCCCGAGGGGGCGGTGCGGCACGTGAGCGTCAAGGCCTCGGTGTTCCCGTTCGGCCGTTTTCCCGGCGCTGATCCGGTGCTCGGGCCGGAGATGCGCTCGACCGGCGAGGTCATGGCGACCGCGAGCGACTTCCCCTCGGCGTTCGCGAAGGCCGAGCGTGCCGCGGGCCGGCCGCTCCCGACCGGCGGAGTCGCGTTCATCTCGGTGTGCGATGCCGACAAGCCCGCGGCCGCGCGGATCGGGCGCGCCCTGCACGAGCTCGGGTTCGCGCTCCAGGCGACGGCGGGAACCGCGGGCGTCCTCGCCGCGGCGGGGATCCCGGTCGATCGCGTCCGGAAGGTGACCGAGGAGGGAAGCGGGCAGACGGTCGTCGACCAGATCCGTCGCGGCCGCTGCGACCTCGTCGTGAACACGCCGAAGGGCGGCGGTGCCCGCGGTGACGGCTACCGGATCCGGGAGGCGGCGCTCGTCGCGAGAATTCCCTGCATCACGACGATCGGGGGCGCCGACGCGGCGGTCGATGCGATCGCACGCGCCCGTCGCGAAGGGGCGATGTCGCTCCAGGAGCGCGTTGCGTAGGCAGCTCGTGCGGGTGGCCGGTGCCGAGGGGATCGGCCCGTACCGGTTGCTCCGGGTCGAGCGGGGCGGGCTCGAGGCGGGCGTCCCCGGCCAGTTCTTCATGCTCGAGGCCCCGGGCCGGCTGCTGCCGCGACCGATGAGCCTGTGCCTCGAGACGCGCACCGAGCTCGGGTTCCTGATCGATCCGGTCGGGCCGGGCACGCGGGCGCTCGCGGCGGTGGAGCCCGGGGCGAGCCTTCGCATCCTCGGACCGCTCGGCAACGGCTTCCAGCTCGACGTCCCGCGCCCCGTGCTCGTCGGCGGCGGCATCGGGATCGCCCCGTTCCCGTTCACCGCCGCCGCGCTCGGCGACGTCCCGGCCCTGCTCGGGTTCCGCTCGGCCTGGCATGCGGAGGCGGCGGCGCTCCTGCCGGGAGCCGAGGTGGTGATCGACCCGGTGCTCGTGACAGAGCCGCTCGCAGAGCTCGGTGACCTCGACGGGCGCGGCGTCCTCGCCTGCGGGCCAGAGCCGATGCTCCGGGCCGTCGCCTCGCTGGCTCCGCGCGCCCAGCTCGCCTGGGAGGCACCGATGGCGTGTGGCTACGGTGCGTGCTTCGGTTGCGTGGTGGAGATCGACGGCCGGCTGAAGCGCCTCTGCGTCGAGGGCCCGGTGCTCACGCCCGACCGTGTCCTTCCCGCAGCGAGGGCGGCTGCGTGATCCTGAACGCGTCCGGCTGCCTCGACGCGCTCACGGCGCCCGAGGTCGTGGCCGGGCTCGACGCCTTCGTGACGAAGACGGTCACGCCGCTTCCACGCGACGGC
This sequence comes from Gaiellales bacterium, assembly GCA_046330455.1. GTDB lineage: Bacteria > Actinomycetota > Thermoleophilia > Gaiellales > Gaiellaceae > CAVQXR01. The sequence goes on along the minus strand of JAXLSU010000002.1, from coordinate 251,027 downwards.
AATCCCCCGGTGCGAATCGCGGAGACCGACGTCGGGATGCTCAACACGATCGGGCTCGCGAACCCGGGCATCGAGGCGTTCGTGTCCGACCACCTCCCGCTGCTCGCGGAGCTGCCCGTGCCGCTCTGGGTGTCCGTCGGAGGGTTCGCCGCGCAGGAGTACGCGCGCTCGTGCGCGCTTCTCGACGATCGAGCCGAGGTGTCGGTGATCGAGCTCAACGTGTCGTGCCCGAACGTGGCTGCCCCGTACGAGAGCGCGTGGGAGATCGTGAGCGCCGCGCGCGAGGCGACGTCGAAGCCGCTCTACGCGAAGCTCTCGCCCGCCGTCCCGGACATCGCCGAGGTCGCGCGGGCCGCGGCAGCGGCCGGAGCCGACGGCCTCTCGCTCGTCAACACGATTCGCGGGCTTGCGCTCGACGAGCGAACGCTCGCTCCCCGGCTCTCGACCGGCGCGGGCGGGCTGTCCGGACCGGCCCTTCGTCCGATCGCGCTCGCCGCCGTGTATGCGTGTGCCGGAGCGGTCGAGCTGCCGATCGTGGGGATGGGCGGGGTCGCCTGCGGGCGGGACGCGCTCGAGCTGCTCGCGGTCGGCGCGAGCGCGATCGGGCTCGGTACCGTGCTGTTCACCGATCCCGGAGCACCCGCGCGGATTCGCGACGAGCTGGCTGCCGAGGCCCGTGCGAGGGGTGTGGACAACCCGGCGAAGCTGTGCGGAATCGCGCTCGGAGAGCGGGGTCTTGCCGGTGAGAAGCCTGTGGAGAACACCGTCTCCGCGCAGACCGGAAATGTGGCGATTTCCACGGAGAATCGCTCTTGAACGCTCGGCGGAAGCGGGCTAGAATCCCGGCCCGTGACCGCACTCAAATCGCAGGCCCAGGCACCGACGCGGTCGCTCGACCAGCGAATGGATGCGCTCGCCCGCGCGAACGAGGTCAGGGTGCGGCGCGCACAGCTGAAGCGTGACCTGAAGGCGGGCGCGGTCCAGATCGACGAGATCCTTGCCGACCCGCCCGACTACGTGGGGACGGCAAAGGTCTTCGACGTGCTCCTCGCCGTCCCGAAGTTCGGGCGGGTGAAGGCGGGCCGCTTCCTGAACCAGTGCCGGATCAGCCAGTCGAAGACCGTGGCCGGGCTGTCCGAGCGGCAGCGCGAGGAGCTCGTCAACCTGTTCCGGGCCTAGCACGTGCCCCACGAGGATCCTGGAGCCCACGGGGCCCCCGAGACGGAGGCGCCGCCAGGAGGGCCCAGGCTGTTCGTGATCACCGGGCCCTCGGGCGCGGGCAAGGGGACCCTGATCCGGGCGCTGCTCGCCCGCTGTCCCGCGCTCGCCGTCGCGATCTCGGCGACGACGCGGCCCTGCCGCGCCGGCGAGCTCGACGGCCGCGAGTACCACTTCCTCGCCCTGGCCGAGTTCGAGCGCCGCGTTGCGGCCGGTGAGTTCCTCGAGCACGTCGAGTACGTGTCGGGTCAGCGGTACGGGACGCTGAACGCCGAGGTCGACCGGATCCTCGCGGCCGGCCGAAGCTGCGTGCTCGAGCTCGAGACCCAGGGAGCGAAGGAGGTGGCCCTGCGTCGTCCCGGCGTGGTCACGGTGTTCATCGCCGCGCCCGCCTTCGAGGAGCTCGAGCGGCGGCTTCGCGAACGGGCGACCGAGAGCGCCGGGGAGATCGGGGAGCGTCTCGACCTCGCGAGGCGCCAGATGGACGAGGCGCCGGACTTCGACCACGTCGTCGTCAACGACGATGTCGACCGTGCCGTCGCAGAGCTCGCGGCGATCGTCTGCGGGGCCGGCGCCCCGGTGTGCTGAGAGGCTCCGGCGCGTGCCCGGCGGCAGCTAGAATCTCCGGCATATGCACAACGTCAGGATCGACACACTGCTGAAGAACGTTGACGGCTCCCGGTACGCGCTCGTGATCGCAGCCGCGAAGCGGGCCCGTCAGATCAACAACTACCACCACCAGCTCGGCGAGGGCACGTTCGACGAGTTCCCGCCGCCGCTCGTCGAATCGCGGTCGAAGAACTACCTGACGATCGCGTTCGAGGAGATCGCGGCCGGCAAGGTGCGGGCCGAGTACCGCAGCTAGCGGGGCGGGAGCCGGCCGGGACCCCGGCCCACCTCGACCAGCCAGGAGGCCCGTGCGCATCGTTCTCGGAGTGACGGGAGGGATCGCCGCCTACAAGGCGTGCGAGCTGTGCCGGCTGCTCGTGAAGGCCGGCCACGAGCTCACGCCCGTCCTCACGCCTGGCGCCGAGCGGTTCGTGTCCCGGACGACGTTCGAGGGTCTCGCGCGCAACACGATGCCCGACGACCTGTACCCGCACCTCGTGCGGGCCGACCTGCTCGTGATCGCGCCGCTCTCGGCGAATACGCTCGCGAAGCTCGCCCACGGGCTCGCGGACAACGTGCTCACCCAGCTCGCGCTCGCCTTCGCGGGGCCGATCCTCGTCGCGCCGGCGATGAACGTCCGGATGTGGCTCCACCCGGCCACGCAGGCCAACGCCGGGCTGCTGCGCGCACGGGGCGTCGAGATCGTGGGCCCGGAGGAGGGCGAGCTCGCCGAGGGCGAGGTCGGCCCCGGCCGCATGAGCGAGCCCGGAACGATCGCCGAGCGCTGCGCCGAGCTGCTCGGGGCAGGGCGGGCCGGCCCGCTGCGCGGGCGCACCGTGCTCGTGACCGCCGGCGGGACACGCGAGCCGCTCGACACCGTCCGCTACCTCGGCAACCGCTCGAGCGGGCGGATGGGCGCGGCCGTCGCGGCGGAGGCGGTACGGCGTGGCGCCGACGTCACGCTGCTCGCCGCGAACCTCGCCGTGCCGTTCCCGGCCGGCGTCGAGGTCGTCGAGACTCCGACCGCGGCCGAGCTCGCACGCGAGACGCTCGCCCGGGGCGATGCCGACGTCGTCGTGATGGCTGCGGCCGTGGCCGACTACCGGCCGGCCCAGGCTCTCGACCGGAAGCGCAGGAAGGACGGCCGCCCCTGGGAGCTCAGGCTCGAGCCGACCGAGGACATCCTCGCCGAGCTCGGTCGCCGGCGCGCTCCCGGGCAGGTGCTCGTCGGCTTCGCCGCCGACGAGGGGGAGAGCGGGCTCGCCGCCGCCCGCGAGAAGCGCGTGCGCAAGGGTGTGGACCTGCTCGTGTTCAACGACGTCTCACGGCCCGATATCGGCTTCGAGGCCGAGGAGAACGAGGTCGTCCTGATCGGCGAGGGAAGCGAGAGCGTCGTCGGAAAACGGAGCAAGGAGCTGTGTGCCGCCGCTATCCTCGACGAGGTGGCGTCCCTGCTGGAGGGGTCGTGAGCGAGGAGCGCCTGGCTCCTGCCCCGGGCAGGGCGGTGATGCCGAGCGCTGCGGCAACGGCGACCGAGCGCGTGGTCGCCAATCTCGAGCAGGTCGTCCACGCGCCGCGCGAGACGCTGCAGCTCGCCGTGCTCTGCCTGCTCGCCGAGGGGCACCTGATCATCGAGGACTTCCCGGGCGTGGGGAAGACGACGCTCGCGAAGAGCCTCGCCCGCTCCGTCGGCTGCGGCTTCTCGCGACTCCAGTTCACCCCCGACCTGCTTCCGTCGGACGTGACGGGAGTGAACGTCTTCAACCAGCGCTCCGGGGAGTTCGAGTTCCGCTCCGGGCCGGTGTTCACGAACCTGCTCCTCGTCGACGAGATCAACCGCGCCTCGCCGAAGACGCAGGCGGCGCTCCTCGAGTGCATGCAGGAGCACCAGGTCACCGTCGACGGCGTCTCCTACCAGCTCGAGCGCCCGTTCATGGTCCTCGCGACGCAGAACCCGATCGAGTACGAGGGAACGTACCCGCTTCCCGAGGCCGAGCTCGATCGGTTCACGATGCGGATCTCGATCGGCTACCCACCGCTCGCCGAGGAGGCGCGGATGCTCCAGGAGCAGACCGGCGAATCGCCGCTCGACCGCCTCCGGAGCGTGATCGACCGGGACGGCCTGCTCGCGGCGATCGAGGATGCCCGCGCCGTGTTCGTCGAGGAGAGCGTGAACCGCTACGTCGTCGCGGTCGTGCGCCAGACGCGCTCCGACGGGCGTCTGTACCTCGGCGCCAGCCCCCGGTCGGGCATCGCGCTCCTCCGCGTCGCGAAGGCGCGTGCCCTTGCGGACGGGCGGGACTACGTCTCACCGGACGATGTGAAGGCGGTCGCGGCCGCCGTGCTCGCCCACCGCCTGATCCTCGCTCCCGAGGCCCGCTCGTCCGGCCTCGGTGCGGCCGACGTCGTGAACGACCTGCTGGAACGGACGCCGGTCCCCGTCTGATGCCGGGCCCGCGATGCTGACCGATCGCGGGAGGTTCGTGCTCGCGCTCGGCGGGATCTGCTACCTGGCGGCCTGGGGATTCGGCTCGATCCCCCTGTACCCGGTCGCGCTCGGCCTCGTGCTCGCCGTCGTCGCCGCGGTCGCGTGGATCCGGCTCGCGGGCCGGCCCGTCGCGCTCACGCGGCGACTGCCGGCCGGAGCCCACATCGCGGGGGACGACGTCCCTGTCTCGCTCCAGCTTCGGCTCGGCGGGCGGATCACGCCGGGAAGCCTCGTCGCCCTGGAGCGGCTCGAGGGCCTCGGCGAGCGCGAGGTCGTGCTGCACCGGAGAGCGGGCCTGCTCCGCGGTAGCTACGTCGTCGAGCGGGCTCCCCGGGGCAGGCACCGCTTCGAGGCGACCGATGTGGTCGTCGAGGATCCGTTCCTGCTCGACCGGGTCGTGCGCCCTCTGGCCGCCCCCGGGACGCTCCTCGTCCAGCCGCGCCTCGTCGAGCTCGACCGGCTCTTCTCGGAGACGGGCTCACGGCTCGCGGAGGGACGCCGGCTGCTCCTGCGCCGCCCGAGCGGGTTCGATCTGCACAGCGTGCGCGAGTACGAGCAGGGCGAGTCGCTACGCCGCGTCCACTGGCCCTCGACGGCGAGACGGGGCCGGCTCATGGTCAAGGACCTCGAGGACTCGCCGCGGGACGAGACGCTCGTGCTGCTCGACGCGGACGGCGCCTTCGCGGTCGGGCAGGCCCCGGACTCGAGCTTCGAGGTCGCCGTCAGCGCTGCCGGGTCGATCCTCCGGGCCCACGCCGGGCGCGGCCGGCGGGCAGGGCTCGTCGTGAACGGGCTCGAGACGCGGTACCAGCCCGTGCAGACGCTCGAGGGCGACTGGGACCTGGCCCTCGACCTGCTCGCCTCCGTCCACCCGGACGGGCACATGGCCGTCTCGACCCTCCTCGCCGACGGGGCAGGGCTCCCGTCCCGGGCGGTCGAGCTCTGCGTGGTCACCTCGGGGCTCTCGTCGCGACTCGCCGACCGGCTGCTCCGGCGTTCCGTGACCCGGCGCGGGACATCGCTCGTCTACGTCGACCCGGCGAGCTTTGCGGTCGGCGCCGGGCCGGATACGCCGCTCCCGGCCGACGCCCGCGCCCAGCTGGCACGGCTCGACCACGCCGGTGTGCCGGTGACCGTCGTCCGGCGCGGAGACGATCTCGCTTCCCGACTCGGTCCCGCCGCCGTGTCAGCTCGCGAGGCGGTCTCGCTCACGGGAGCGGCCCGGTGACCGAGAGCCGCTGGCACGCCGTCCGCACCGGCATCGCCCTGGCGGTGACGACGGCGCTGCTCGTCGTCGCGTGGCTCTCCCTGGCCCGGCCGGGTCCCGGCCTCGTCGAGGTCGGCCGGATCGTCGGCCTCGCCCTCGTCCCGGCGCTCGTCACGGTCGCGTTCCACCGCGTTCTCGCCGGGATCGTCGTGCTTCCGGTCGTCCTGCTCGTCGCGGCGGGGCTCGCGCTCGGGCCGTCGGTCACCGACATGCGGCCGGGCGAGCGGGACTTCCTCGGCCCGATGCTCGCCGCCGTCGGCGATGGCTTCGATGCCTTCTACCGTCACCGGATGCCCTTCGATCCGGCGGAGCAGCCGGAGATGGCTGGGCTCGTGCTCATGGCCGTGTTCCTGTTCGTGACCCTGACGGCCCTGCTGCTCGCCGCCGGGCGTTCGCTGCTCGCCGGGCTCGTCTTCATCGTCGGCGTCGGCTGGCCGGCGACGATCGAGGCGACGATACCCGGCTCGAGCCCGTTGCGCACCGGCGCGCTCCTGCTCGGGGCGGTGCTTCTGCTCCTGTTCCTGACCCGGGAGGGACGCCGGCCGGTGCGGGCGCTTGGAGCCGCAGCGGCGATCGGCGTCGCGCTCGTGGCGGTCTCGGTCGGGGCGTCCACGTCGGAAGCGGTCGCCAAGGCGCCGTACCTCGAGTCCTGGCAGACGTGGAACTTCGAGCCCGATCCCGAGCCGGTCGGCGTGCGGTACGCGTGGGCGTCGAACTACTCGGGGATCAGCTTTCCCGAGGAGGAGACGGTCGTCCTTCGTGTCAAGGCGGCCGACCGCGCGCTCTACTGGCGCGCGACGACGCTCGACGAGTTCACGGGTGTCGGCTGGCGGGAGGCGCTCGCACCGACGGGCGCCCCGGCCGTCCGGAAAGCGCTCGGCGGCCTGCTCGACCCTGCCATCCCCCGGCTCGCCAAGCGGCGCGCCAGCTGGACGAGGCAGGACGTGACGATCGAGGCGCTGGCCGACACGCACCTGGTCGGGGCCGCCGCACCGATCCGCTGGGAGCTCGCCGAGCCGGCCGCGCTCCAGTACACGAGCGGCGGTGTCGTCCTCGTGCCGAACGGCCTGAAGCACGGGCAGACGTACACCGTCTGGAGCTACGCACCGAGCGTTCGGCCGAAGCTGCTCGCGGAGCTACCGGCCGCCTACCCGGCGAGCGTCTCCCGGTACCTCGAGGTGCTGCCCGACGTCCCGTTCCCGGAGTTCGGCGCCGACGGGCGCGGCGAGCAGGTCGAGCAGCTCTTCTCGCGTGGCTCCGGCGATCCGCTGCTCAGCGCCTACGAGCCCGTGTATCGCCAGGCCCGCGAGGTCGCGGGCGATGCGCAGAGCCCGTACGTGGTCGCGGCGACGCTCGAGCTCTGGTTCCGGAGCGAGGGTGGTTTCGTCTACGAGGAGCGGCCGGAGCAGCCCGTCGGATCGACACCGCCCCTCGCGGACTTCGTGCTGCGCACGAGGGAGGGCTACTGCCAGCACTACGCCGGGGCGATGGCCCTGATGCTCCGGATGCTCGGCATCCCGGCGCGGGTCGCGGCCGGCTTCACGTCCGGCAAGTACGACGCGAACCGGGACGAGTGGGTCGTCACCGACCACAACGCCCACACCTGGGTCGAGGTGTGGTTCCCGAAGTACGGCTGGCTCTCGTTCGACCCGACTCCGGGCCGCGGCCGGCTCGCGACGAGCTACTCGACGAGCTCCGAGACGTTCAACCAGAGCATCCGGCAGCTCGCGCGCTCGGGGCTCGGCCTCACGCCGACGCTGGCGCGGATCGCGAACGTGCGTGGCGAGGAGGCAGCCGGGCCGACCGCGCCCTCTTCGTCGCCGGCGCCGGTGGCCGACCCCTCCGGGGGCGGCGTGAGCCGCGGCCTGGCGATCACGGCGCTCGCGGTCGCCGGCCTCCTCCTCGCCGTCGGCCTCGTCGCGGGCCTGAAAGCCGGTCGGCGCCGGCTGCGATACGTCAGCAAGGACCCACGGGGCGTCTCGGCCGCGTGCCGGCGCGAGCTCGTCGCGTTCCTCGCCGACCGCCGGATCGCCGTCGACGAGACGACGACGCTCGAGGAGCTGTCGGAGGTGCTGCGCCGCCGCTTCCGCGTCGATGCGAGCGCGTTTGCGGCCGCGGCCGAGCGGGCACGGTTCGGCCCCCCGGACGGGGCGGCCGAGGCGGCCGTCCAGGCCCGCAGGGAGCTGCGGGCGCTCGAACGGGAGATCCGGCGTCAGCAGTCATGGACGGCACAGACGCGCGGCGCCCTCAGCCTCCGCTCGCTGACCGCGTGAGTCCGTCTCTGCCGGGCGGTCAGCGGGGCCGCGTGGGCAGGAACTCCTCGTCGAGGCTCTCGCTGCGGGCGATGTGAGCGATCAGCATCCCGTCGGTGAGCCACTCGACCGGAGCCCGGTCGTCGGTCAGCGGGCGCTCCTCCACGTGGACCTCGCGTAGCCCGTTTGCGAACGGGGGCCCGAGGGACGCGAGCTCGGGTGGCAGAGCTGCGATCCGGCGGGCGAGCTCCTCCCGCGTCGTCTCGCCCGTCGTCCCGATCAGGAGCTCGTTGAAGCGCAGCGCCCGCCAGCCGAACACGTGCGGGAAGACCGCGGCCATCGTGCTCCCGATCGCCCGCCCGAGCCGATCGTCGCCCGGGACGGCCGCGATGTTGAGCGCGATCATCCCGCCCGGCGCGAGCCGTGACCTCGCGAGCTCGAAGAACTCCTTCGTCGTGAGGTAGAAGGGGATGTAGGGCTGCCGGTAGGCGTCCACGGCGATCAGGTCGTAGCGGTTCTGTGTTTCGCGGAGAAACGGCCTTCCGTCCGCCGTGATCACGCGGAGCTTCGGATTCTCGTCGACGCCGAGGAAGCGCCGTCCGGCCTCGGTCACCTCGGCGTCGATCTCGACTCCGTCGATCGCGACCTCCGGATAGAGCCTCCCGTACGCGCGGGCCGTTGTCGCGCCCGAGTTGCCGATCACGAGCAGGTTGCGGGGAGCCCGGTCGAGCAGCGGCGGCAGCACGAGGAACATGTCCCACTCGCTTCCGGTCAGGACCGAGTCGGGCCGCCAGAGCGAGTGGACGGCCACGCCCTCGTTCAGCTTCAGCGCCCGCCACCCGTCCTCGTCCTCGACGACCTGGATGTACTGATATGCCGACTCCGTCTCGTAGAGCAGCCCCTGCTCCGGCTTGATCGAGCCGGCCGGGAGGGCGAGCAGGGCCACTGCGGTGACGCCCGCCGGGAGCCAGCTACGACCCAGGAGGAGCACGGCCGCGACGGCGAGGAGCGCTGCCGCTCCGACCATCGTCCGCTGCGTGCCGAGCAGCGGGATCGTCACGATCGCGGCGACGAACGTGCCGAGGATCGAGCCGATGGTCGAGAGCGCGTACAGCCGTCCCGCGACGCTGCCGGCGGTCCTCACGTCGCTGATCGCCAGCCGGATCGCGAACGGCGAGACGGCGCCGAGCAGGGTGACCGGGATCGCAAAGAGCGCGAGCGCGGCGAAGAACGACCCGACCATTGCCCCGGCCGAGACCGCGTCGAGCCCCCGGATCGCGAGGTCGAGGATCGGCCGAGAGATGAACGGGAGGATCGTGATGAACGCGGCCGCGGCGAGGATCATCAGCCCGAGCACGCGTGGCTCGGGCCGCCGGTCTGCGATCTTCCCCCCGAGCCAGTAGCCGACCGAGAGGTAGAGCAGGATCAGCCCGATGATGTTCGCCCAGACGATCGTCGAGGAGCCGAAGTACGGCGCGAGCAGCCGAGACGCCGCGATCTCCGTCGCGAGCGTCGCTCCTCCGGCAGTGAACACGACGATCCCGAGCCGAGCGCTCGGGACAGCCGGTCGCACCATCTCCTCCTCGAGCGCGGGCTCCTCGACCGTGACCGCCATGCCGTGAAGGTACACGGCGCCGGCCCGTGCGCGGGCCTGTCCGGGGCGAGGACAGGATCCCGGCTCGTGCGTTCGATCCGGTTCACGCCGTGGGTCGTCCCGGTGTAGGGGCGGGATCTCATCCCGCCCGTTCTGCCGCCGGCCGCGAGGGCTATCGTTGGAGCAGGATGAGCGACGCGTACGACCTGTACCAGCAGGGACGCCGGCACCTGCGCGACGGGATGCCGGCCCAGGCCACGGTCGCGCTCGAAAAGGCGAAGCGGCGCGAGCCGGCCAAGGCGTCGATCCGTGAGGCGCTCGGGATCGCCTACTTCCGGATCGCGCGCTTCGCGGAGGCCGAGCGGGAGTTCCGGGCCGTGCTCGACCTGTCGCCGGTCGACGACTACGCGCACTTCGCCCTCGGCCGCTGCCTCGAGAAGCAGGGGCGCCCGCAGGAGGCCCGGGGCCACTACAAGCTGGCGCGGTGCATGCGGCCGCAGCGTGACGAGTACCGTCGCGCGCTCGGCGCCTCCTGAGCTTGCAGGTATCGTCCGGATCGATGACGACCTACGAACGCCTTTCCGACCTGCCGCTGCGGGTTGAGTCCCTCTCGACCGAGCGCCGCGAGATGGACGTCTCGAGCGGGTTCACGCGGGTGACGACGACCGTCGTCCTGGCGGGTGGCGGCCACGAGGGTCGCGGCGAGGACGTGACCTACGAGGGCCCCGACCACGATGGGTACCCGCAGCCCGAGCTCCGCGGCGAGTGGACGGTCGACGGTCTCTCGGCAGCGCTGGGTGAGGCGGACCTCTGGCCGGTGAAGGAGCCGGGCAGCGAGGCCTACCGCGACTATCGCCGCTGGGGGTTCGAGAGCGCGGCGCTCGACCTCGCGCTGCGCCAGGCGGGGCTCTCGTTCGCCGCCGCCGTCGGCCGCGAGTATCGGCCGGTGCGCTTCGTCGTCTCGACGCGCCTCGATCCGCAGCTGTGGCTGGCCGTCGATCCGACGCTCGAGTTCAAGCTCGACCCGGTGAGTGAGTGGACACGGGAGCTCATGCAGGAGCTCGCGTCGACGGGACGGGTGCGGGCGCTCGATCTGAAGGCGTACTACACGGGGACGGCGGTCGACCAGCCCATCGATCCCGGTCTGTATCGCGCCGTCGCGGAGCTGTTTCCGGGCGCGGTGATCGAGGACCCGGCGATCACGCCCGAGACACTCGAAGCGCTGCGAGGCGCCGAGGAAAGGCTCTCCTTCGACGCGCCGATCCATTCGCTCGCGGACATCGACGCTCTCCCCGTCCGGATCCGGCAGGTGAACATCAAGCCGTCGCGGTTCGGAACGCTCGCCCGCCTCCTCGAGTGCATCGACGCGTGCGAGGCGCGCGGGATCGCGATGTACGGTGGAGGCCAGTTCGAGCTCGGAGTCGGGCGCGGCCAGATCCAGGCGCTCGCGAGCGTCTTCTATCCGGATACCCCGAACGACGTCGCGCCCGGCGACTACAACGCGCCGGAGCCGCAGCCCGGGCTGCCGCGCAGTCCGCTGCCTCCGCCCGCGGGCACGCCCGGCTTCTCGTGGCCCTAGGGGCGCCGGACGGGGAGATTCCGCAGCCCGACCTCTTCCAGGGGCAGATCTCGATCGGCGCGGGGCGCCTGCGCAAGCGCGAGTACGCTCACGCTGCCCGGGCGTTCGCCCGTGCGTCGCGCCTGGCGGAGACGCCGAACGACCGGGAGCTCGCCCGCGGGCTCGTCCACCTCGCCGCGGCCGGCTACCGGGGCCTCGGCGGTGACACGGCGGGCCGCGAGCGCCAGCTCGCGCATGCCCGGCGCCGGCTCGCCCCATTTCTCCCCTCCGCGCGAAGGGTCGACGTCGAGGTGCTGCTCCGGTCGGTGGAAGGAGGCCGAGGGCCCGAGCGGGCCGGATGAGATCCGGCCCCTACAGGGGCCATCGGAGGGACGCGGATCCCCAATCGGGCGTAGGGGCGGGATCTCATCCCGCCCGGCCGGTCCTTGGGCTCAGCCGGCCGCCTTGCCGGCGACGGTGCCCTCGGCGGCGCCCTCGATCCGGGCGACCTCGGCCTTACGCGCGACGCGCCGGAACCGTCGAGGCATGGGCCGACGTACGGGAACTGCGAGCGCTAGTTGCAGAGCCCGGGAGGGAACCTACCAGTCACCGCCAGGTAGGCACTTGACAGCGGGGGGGGCGTCGAGGTAGACTTGTGCCAGACGCAACGAGGGCGCGTGGGGGGTATGACCCCGATGGGAGCACCCGTCAGGTGAACCAAGAAGTACTTGCCGACGGCGCGCGATGGGCGATGCTTCTTGTGTTCGTTCTCTCTCTCGCCGAGAAGACGTCAGCACTCCGAGGGCGGAGGACTCGATGGCATCCACTGAAGGCGCTACACCCGTTGCCCTTCCGGAGCCGCCTCTGTCCCGAGCCGCGGCCGCGAGGCCAGGGTATCAGGAGTCTGCGACCTTCTTCTTGGGTGAAGACGGGCCGATAGGTGACAGCGGGTCTGCGGTTGTCTTAGCCCGTCCTGGGTTCGTGGAGGAGGGACGGGTGATGGGGCTCCCGCCGACAGATGCCGGTGTCGCGGTGGTTCGCGCCGGTGGGATTGACGGGATCGAGGTCACTGCAACAGCAGCAGACTCGGCGGATGCGCTCGGGCTGGCGAGGGAGGTGATCGAGTCGCTGCAGCGACTGTAGTCGACGCGAGAATACCGCGTCAGCAGACAACCTGGCAGGTTCAAGATGCATGCGCCCTACAGGATTCCAGGATTCAAGAGACCGCTGTGTGTCAGAAGGCGAGCCGGTCATGGAGCCGCAAGCGCGATTGGCGGTGCTTCGCCCGAGGTTCCGTCGATTCGGGTGAGCCTTGTGATGGTCGTCGTGTTCGCCGTTGGGATGTTCGCACTGCGTTGCGGCGGCGGTGACGGGGATGAGGGTCGGGGTGCTCGTACCGCCGCGCCGAGCACAGCGCCAGAGATCGTCGGATCCGTTCGGGTGGGCGGCTTTTCGACAGCGATTGCCGCCTTCCAGGGATTCGGGTGGGTGGCTGTTCCGACGGGTGATGGCACGTGTCGCGGACATCTCTATCGAATCGATCCAGTCACACGAGCTGTCAACCGCTCGATCGCAATCGACGCGAGCCCCAAGGCGACATCGCCGTCGGGGAGGGCTCGCTGTGGGTTGCCGGCGACCGCTGCTCCTCCGACGCTGGCACCGACCTCAGCGGAACGGTCCTGCGCTTGACGCACAGAGTGGTCGGGTCATGGAACAGGTCGAAACAGGCGGCGAGGTGTTTGGTATCACTGCAGGCGCCGGACAGGTTTGGGTGAGTCGGGATCTGAACGGATTCGAGGGACAACTCATCCACATCGATCCCGACCGGAATCAGGTCGTAGCACGAGTTGAGGTCGATGGGAGAGTCCGGCAAGTTCAACTCGTCGGCGATGTCCTCTGGTTCTACGACGCCAGCTCAGGGTTCCTTCGTTCGTTCGACGTCGTGGCCCATGCTCCGACCGGCGTCCGCGTCCCCACGGCCTCGCCGTATTTCGCTGTTGGCACGAACGCGCTCTGGGTGGAGGACTGGCTCGCGACATGGAGGCGCTCAGCATGCCACGGGAGCAGTTCGATTCGAGAGCCCTCGACGGGCAAGGAATCTGCAGGGCCGCTCGCCGTCGATGCGTTTCACCCGATCGCGCTCGATCGAGTTGGGCTCTGGTTCTTCGAGGGAAGCGGTGCGAGTCTCGCGCTATCACACCTGGACGAGGAGACCCTTACGGTCGATGCGGGAAGACCGATCGACGCTTCCCCTGTTGACACGGCCATGGATCAGATCGGGCGGTTGCTCTGGATCGTCGACTACGAGGAGTTCGTCACCCTGGTCGATCTCGCACGCTGACCGTGTCCAGCTGTTGGCGACGATCCCCTACCCGGCCGACTTACCGGCGACGGTGCCCTCCGGCGGGCGGGGTCAGGTCTTCCTCGTTCCACCGGCTCGCGCGCCAACGGATGTAGGGGCGGGATCTCATCCCGCCCGGCCTTGCCCTCGGCTCAGCCCGCCGCCTTGCCTGCGATCGTGCCCTCGGCGGCGCCCTCGATCCGGGCGACCTCGGCCTTCGGGGCGACGCGGCGGAACTCGCCCGCGGCCTCGGGCCAGCGCTCGAGCAGCGAGGCCGCCCGCGCCGAGCCCGTCAGCTCGAGGTGGCGTTCGAGGAGGGCCCGCAGCTCGGCTGCCTCGGGCTCCTCGAGTCGCGAGGCGGCGACGAGCTGGGGATTCAGGTGCCGGTCGAGCTTGTCCTCGGGATCCCAGACGAACGCCTGCCCGCCGGTCATGCCGGCGCCGAGGTTGAGCCCGAACGGGCCGAGGATCGCGACGGTACCCGAGGTCATGTACTCGCAGGGGTGGTCGCCCGTGCCCTCGACGACCGCGAGCGCGCCCGAGTTGCGTACGCAGAAGCGCTCGCCGACCCCGCCGGCGCAGAACAGCTCGCCTCCGGTGGCGCCGTACAGGACCGTGTTCCCGGCGAGCACCGGGTCGCCCGCATCGTCGGCGGGTGGACGCACGACGATGCGACCGCCGGCCATACCCTTGCCGACGTAGTCGTTCGCCTCGCCCGTGAGGTCGAGCTCGACCCCCTGGGCGAGGAAGGCCCCGAACGACTGACCCGCAACGCCCGTGAATCGCACCTGCGCGCGTCCGGGCGGCGCATCCGAGCCGAAGCGCAGCCCGATCTCGCCGCCGAGCCTGGCGCCGACCGTGCGGTCGGTATTCGCGATCGGGTAGGAGAGCTCGACGTCGACGGCCTCGCGCAGGGCCGGCTCGGCATCGCGCCGGAGCGCGTCCCCGAGCTCGTGGCCGACCGGGTCGACGTGCACGTCGGCGCCGTGGCCACGCGGCCCGTCGCCGGCCGAGGCGAGCAGGGGCGAGAGGTCGAGCGCATCGGCCCTCGGATTCCCCGTGCGGCGCTGCCGTAGCAGGTCGACGCGACCGATCGCCTCGTCGAGCGTCCGCAGCCCGAGCGAGGCGAGCAGCGAACGTACCTCCTCGGCGACGTACGTAAGGTAGGCCATCACCTGCTCGGGCGTGCCGGCGAACTTCTCGCGCAGCTCGGGTCGCTGCGTCGCGATCCCGACCGGGCAGGTGTCGAGGTGGCAGGAGCGCACCATCAGGCAGCCTTCGGCGAGCAGGAGCGCGGTCCCGAACGAGACCTCGTCGGCGCCGAGCAGCGCGGCGATGAGCACGTCGCGGCCCGTCTTGAAGCCGCCGTCGGCGCGGACGACGACCCGGCCCCGCAGGCCGTTCGCGACGAGCGCCTGCTGGGTCTCGGCGAGGCCGAGCTCCCACGGTGCTCCGGCGTTCTTGATCGACGTGAGCGGGCTCGCGCCTGTGCCGCCGTCGGCACCGCCGACGTGGACCTTGTCGGCAAGGGCCTTCACGCAGCCGGCGGCGACGAGCCCGACACCCGATTCGGAGACGAGCTTGACCGAGACGTCCGCGCGCGGGTTGACCTGCTTGAGGTCGAAGACGAGCTGGGCGAGGTCCTCGATCGAGTAGATGTCGTGGTGCGGCGGCGGCGAGATCAGGGCCACGCCGGGAGTCGTGTGGCGCAGGCGGGCGATCTCGTCGGAGACCTTGTGACCCGGGAGTTGGCCGCCCTCGCCTGGCTTCGAGCCCTGGGCGATCTTGATCTGCAGCTCCTCGGCGTAGGCAGCGTACTCCGGCGTGACGCCGAATCGCCCGGACGCGACCTGCTTGATCTTGCAGTTGCGCTCGTCGCGGAAGCGGGCGGGGTCCTCGCCGCCCTCGCCGGAGTTCGCCTTTGCGCCGAGCCGGTTGAGCGCGATCGCGATCGTCTCGTGGGCCTCGGCCGACAGCGCGCCGTGCGACATCGCGCCGCTCGAGAACCGGCGCAGGATCGTCTCGGCCGGCTCGACCTCGTCGAGGGGAACCGGCGGGCCCGCCGGGATCATCTCGAGTAGGTCGCGCGGCTCCATCGGCTCCCGCTCGTTGACGAGCACGGCGAACCGGTCGTAGAGCGCCTGGCCCTCGGCTATCCGGACAGCCTTCCTGAGCGCGTGGGCCGCGGTCAGCTCGTGGAGAGCGTCGACGACGTCGCCCGAGGTCTCGTGCGGCTCGCCCCCCTTGCGCCACTTCATGTAGCCGGGGCTCTCGAGCGCGGGCTTCTCGCCGCCGGCGGCGTGGTAGCGCTCGCGGATCTCGCGCTCGAGCTCGGCGAGGCCGATGCCGCCGATCGGGCAGGGCGTTCCGGCGAAGGCCAGGTCGACGATCTCCTGCGCGAGCCCGATCACCTCGAAGATCTGGGCGCCGCCGTAGCTCGCGACGTCGGAGATGCCCATCTTCGACATCGTCTTCAGCACCCCGTCCTCGACCGCGTGCTTGAAGCGCAGCTGCGCCTCCTCCGGAGAGGGACGGTCGCCGCCGATCTTGTCGGCCGCCGCCATCGCCGCCAGCGACTCGAGCGCGAGCCGCGGTGCGATCGCCTCCGCGCCGTAGCCGAGCAGCGTGCAGAAGTGGTGGATCTCCCGCGCCTCGTCGGTCTCGACGACGATCGTCGCCTTCGTGCGGAGCTGCCGTGCAACGAGACGGTGGTGGACGAGACCGGTCGCGAGCAGCGCGGGGATCGGCGCTCGCCCGGGCGCGAGGTCCGAGACGAGCAGCATCCCTGCGCCGGCGCGCACGGCGGACTCCGCCTCGTCGCCGAGCCTCGCGCAGGCCTGCTCGAGCGTCTCCTCACCGGGTGCGAAGCTCGCGTCGAGCCGGACGGGCGAGAACTGCTCGAGCGCGTCCGGGAACAGGAAGAAGCTGTCGAGCTCGATCCCGGCCGCGACCTCGGGGCCGTCGGCGAGCAGCGGGGCGCGGCTCCCGAGCACGGTTCGCAGCGTCATCACGTACCGCTCGCGCAGGTGGTCGATCGGCGGGTTCGTCACCTGCGCGAACCGCTGCTTGAAGTAGTGGTAGAGGGGGCGGGCGCGGCCGGCGAGCGGGGGCAGGGCCGCGTCGTCGCCCATCGAGTACGTCGGGTCGTGGGCGTGCGAGGCGATGGCGCGCAGGAAGAACGTGATCTCCTCGCGCGTGTAGCCGAACAGGGCCTGGCGCGCCGTGAGGCTCTCGTCCGGCGTCGCGACGGGCGTTCCCGTCGAGCCCCGGACGAGCCCCTCGTCGAGCCACCTGCCGTACGGCGCCTGCCCGGCGAGCCTCTCCTTGATCGCGCCGTCGGTCTCGAAGCCGCGTCCGGGGTCGATCGCGATCATCTGGCCGGGGCCGAGCTTTCCGCGCCGCACGAGACCGTGCCCCTCGATCGGGATCGCCCCGGCCTCCGACGAGCAGACGACGAGCCCGTCCTCGCAAACGGCGTAGCGAAGCGGTCGGAGGCCGTTGCGGTCGAGCGCTGCGCCGACGATCCGCCCGTCGGTGAACACGACACCGGCGGGGCCATCCCAGGGCTCGATGAGCCCGGCGTGGTAGCGGTGGAAGTCCCTGACCTCGCGCGGCAGCTCGGTGTTGCCTTCCCAGGCCGGAGGAATGAGCATCGAGAGCGCGTGACGGACGTCGCGGCCGCCGTGGACGAGGAAGTCGAGCGCGTTGTCGAGCATCGCGGAGTCCGAACCGGACTCGTCGAGCACCGGGTGGTAGAGCTCGTCGTCGGTCGTGCCGAAGTTGCCCTCGCGGGCGCGCATCCAGTTCACGTTGCCCTCGAGCGTGTTGATCTCGCCGTTGTGGCAGAGGAACCGGAACGGCTGCGCGCGCTCCCAGGTCGGGGTCGTGTTCGTCGAGAAGCGCTGGTGGAAGAGCCCGAACGGCACCTCGAGGTCGTCACGCCGGAGGTCGAGGTAGAAGCTGCGAAGCTCGTCGGAGGCGCAGAGGGCCTTGTAGGTCACGGTTCGGAACGAGAACGATGCGATGTAGGCGCCGCACGAGCGCTCCGCCCGCAGGCGTGCACGGTAGGCCCGCCACTCGGCCTCGTCCGGGCTCAGGCCGGGAGCGGCGAGGACGACCTGCTCGATCCGCGGCAGGCTCGCCCGGGCCGTCTCACCGAGCGCCTCGACGTCGACCGGCACCTCGCGCCAGGAGCGCGCCACGAGGCCCTCCGCGCGACAGGCTTCCTCGATCGCGTTCCGCGCGCTCTCGTCGCGCAGGAACACCATCCCGAGCCCGACGCCCGGCTCCGGTAGCAGCGTCGCGGGGATCGGGAGGATCACGCCGGCCCCGTCCCCGGTCTTGCGGTCGGAGGCGATCGCCCCACGATGGCGCACCCGGGACAGCCCCTCCAGGATCAGGTCGAGGACCGCCCTCGACGGCCTGCCCTTCGCGTCTGCGACGAATCCGATCCCGCAGGCGTCGCGTTCGAGCGTCGGGTCGTGGAGAGTGCGGGGGGCGTCGATCACGGCCTGCCTTCCTGGGTCGCGGTGGGGGAGGTCAGACCCTGCCTCTGTGGGCTAGCCGGCGGAGGCAGGGCACGTTCGCCGGCTAGCGTGCAACCAGGGCCGCGGGGACACGCTTGATCGTGTTGTCCATCGCGGCCATGAGGGTAGCAAGCTTATAGGACAGAACGGCCAAGAGTCAACCGGGCGCCGTTCGCGGGCGGTGACGTCCGGGGAGGGCCGGATGAGATTCGGCCCCTACGGGGTCGAATGATACGCCGGTGAACCCGCCTTCTGGAGTGCCCGTGGGACGGTGTCAGGTTCGGGCACGCGGAACCTCGTCGGGCCGTCCGGACAGGGCGAGGGGCATGGGGTGTAGGGGCGGGATCTCATCCCGCCCGCCGGGGCGGGTGTGCGGAACCTCGTCGGGCCGTTCCGGACGGGGCGCGGGGGTGTGGGTTGTAGGGGCGGGATCTCATCCCGCCCGTGCTCGCCCCTGGCCGCCCTGCATGAGCCAGTCGATCGGCCTGTGTCCGTGCTCCTCGAGGTAGGCGTTCGCCTGTGAGAAGTGCCGGCAGCCGAAGAAGCCGCTCGACGCCGAGAGCGGGGAGGGGTGAGGCGCCGTGAGCACACGATGGCGCGTCCGGTCGATCCGGCTTCCCTTGTCCTGCGCGTAGCGACCCCACAGTAGGAAGGCGACGTGCTCGCAGCGCTCGTTGACGAGCCCGACCGCCTGGTCCGTGAACTGCTCCCAACCCTTGCCCTGGTGGGACGCCGCCTTTCGCGCCTGCACCGTGAGCACCGCGTTGAGAAGCAGCACGCCGTCCGCCGCCCACGGCGTGAGGTCGCTCTGCGTCGGGGCGGCCCCGAGGTCGGACCCGAGCTCGCGGAAGATGTTGAGCAGCGACGGCGGCTTCGGCTCGAGGTCGTCCGGCACCGAGAAGCAGAGGCCCATCGCCTGCCCGGGGCCGTGGTAGGGATCCTGCCCGATGATCACGCAGCGGACGGACTCGAGCGGGCAGAGCTCGAGCGCCTGAAACATCTTCGAGGCCGGCGGGAACCAGGGGCGTCCGGCGGCCCGCTCGGCCCGCAGGAAGTCGCCGAGCTGCTTCATCGTGGGAGTCTCGAGCTCCGTCTGGAGCTCCGGCCAGCCGGTGAGGACCGCGTCGCCCATCGCATGCAGGCTAGAGCGTCACCCTCGCCACCGCGAACCTGGCGGCAACACCTGGCGTCCACCGGTTGCGTGAGGTCCTCGGCCTCTCTCGGCTCGATGTTCAAAACCGTGGTTTTGTAGTACGATCGGACACCTTTTGTAGTACGATTCGCCAGTGGAGATATCCACCCGTCGGCGAGGAAGCACGGCATCGCCGACGCGGATATCGAGCACGCGATTGCTCACGCGGTGGTGATCGAAGCGCGACGACGGCTCGGAGCTGGCGATCCATGCGGTGAGAGTGCGAGCCAAGTACGAGCGACTGCTGCCAGGAGGGTGACGATGGCGCGGAAGACCTATGGCAAGACAGCGAGTGGCGTGCCGATTACGGACGAACTCGTCGTCGGGTTGGCCGGCAAGGCCGAGGCCGGTTACGAGGTGGACGAGATGTTGAGGCGGCGAGGCGGGCGTCCGCCGATGGGCTCGTCTGCCGCGAGCGTGGAGTCTGTTCGGCTCGACCCGGAGTTGCGTGACGCGCTGGTCGAGCGGGCGCGGCGCGATCACGAGACGACCTCGTCGGTGATCCGGAAGGCTCTCCGGCGGTACCTCGACGTCGTTTGAGGTTCGTGAGTCCGTTGGGCTGAGGTCCGTGCGCAACGGGGTCCCCGGCCATGACCGCATCGCTCACCTCGGGCGCGCGGCCCAGACGCCGAGGATCTCGTTGGAGCCGGCAATGTCGAAGCGGTGGCGCATCAGGAGCATCGAGGCCTCGTGTTGGGCGCGGTCGTCGCTTGCGACGCAGTCCTCGGCGATGACCACGTAGTAGTCGTTGAACATGGCGTCGCGTGCGGTCGATTCGACGCAGCCTTCGGTCGCGCCGCCGGTCATCACCACGGTCTCGATCCCGTTCGAGCGCAGGAGCAGATCGAGGTTCGTGGCCCAGAAGCCGCTCGACCGGTACTTCTTGACGACGAGCTTCCCCTCGCGTGGCGCCAGCTCCGGGATGAACTCGTGGCCCTCGGTGCCCTCCGCCCCGTAGCGGATCGGCGCGGTGTCGCCGTGGCTGGCCTGGTGGAGGCGGAGGTTGAAACGAAGCTGGGCCGGAGAGTCGCTCGCTCCGTCGGGGAGTGAGGTCATCGCGATGTGGACGACGCGCACCCCGGCCTTCCGTGCGCCGTCGAGCAGGCGGACGAGGCGCGCGATCATCGGGGGGTACATCGAGAGGTCGATCCCCAGGAGGTCGAACGCCCCGCCGGGGGCGACGAAGTCACGCTGCATGTCGACGACGAGCAGCGCCGCACGGGCCGGATCGACGAGCTCCGACAGCTCGGTGAAGACCTGCTTCCCGTCGATCTCGATCATCGGCGTTCCGGCATTCTGCGGGAGCTGTGAGGCGTCACGGCGGGCGCGGGGAGTGTACCGACGCCGGAGAGCCGTGGCCGGGGCGGCGCTCAGGGCACGCGCCCGGTCGCGCAGCGCGCCTTCGCGGGAAGTGTGAAGCCTCCGGAAGGCGATCCGAGCCGGCGGAACAGCTCGGTGCGCAGCAGCTCGCGCCGGTCGTCTGCCAGGGAGAGGCAGAACCAGCCGGCGGGCCCGATGCCTTGCAGGAAGCCCGCCCAGAGCTCGTCGAACCCCGAGTAGGACGATTCGACCGAGAGCGTCGTCTCGACGACCTCCGAGAGGCCGCTCTCCGAGAGCAGCCCGCTGAGCTCGCCCTCCCTGCTGAACCGCAGCGTGCGCGCCTCGTCAGGTGCGGAGGGGTCGATGGTCAGCGCTGCGTCCCAGAACAGGCGCAGCATCCGCATCTCCTCGGCGAAGTCCCAGACGCAAGCGGCCACGGTCCCGCCGGGTCGCACGACCCTGCGCATCTCGCTCGCTGCGAACGGTGGGTCGGAGACGAAGTGCAAGACGAGCTGGGCGAGCGCCGCGTCGAACTCGCCGTCGCCGAACGGGATCGACTCCGCCTGCCCGAGCCGAACGTCCACTCCGGGGTTTCGCGCTGCGCAATCCTGGACGAACTCGGGGGAGGGATCGACGGCGCAGACCGCCTCGGCGCCCAGACGGGCGACCAGCTCGGAGGTCAGCGCGCCGGGGCCGCAGCCGAGATCCAGCGCACGCTGGCCGGGAAGGATCCCGGCCGCGTCGGCAAACACCCCGGCGAGCGGGCGCGAATACCGACCCATGAACAGGTCGTACGCCTCACCCGAAGCGTGAAAGGATCGAGCCCCTTCGACCGATTCCATCGAACCCACCGCCCGTGTCGCGTGCCGTCGTCGGAGTGTGCCACGGCCGTGGCCGTGCCAGCCGCGCCCGGACGGGGGGCACACGGAATGGGGTCAGGCCTTGCAGCGCAACGGCGGGAAGAACGGTGAATCCGTACGGCTTCGCGGCGGCGTGGGTGGGGAGGAACGCGGGCCATGCCGCGGCAGATGCGGTCTTCCTGCGCCATCGGGCGTGTTGCGCTGCAAGGTCTGACCCCGCCTACCATGCGCTGAACTCGTCGGCCGTCTATGCGCTGGGCGGCGACGGCATCCAGCAATCCACCGACGCGGGCCACACCTGGCGAGGTTGTCCGGAATCTCGTAGAAGTTTGAGTGGCGGTCCTCCTGCCCCGTCCGTTGCCGTGGGCAGCGTTTTGGGCGCGTGAAGTCCATCCGAGACAGGAGGAACCGCCATGAGGAAGGTATCCGGCGCGAAGGTCGGCACGAGCGCGGTGACGGCCGAGAGCGCGTTGCCGCCGCAGATCCAGGAGGCGCTCGGAGAGCTTGTCGGGGCGGCGAGGGAGGGGCTGCTCGCCTTGAGCGTCGGCGTCGGGCTGGGCGTCGTGCACGAGTTGATGGAGCTGGAGGTCGACGAGGTCGTCGGTGCGAAAGGCAAGCACAACCCGGATCGGATGGCGAAGCGGCACGGCCATGAGGATGGGTCGCTGACGCTGGGCGGCCGGCGGGTCGCGGTGCGCCGCCCGCGGGTCCGCTCGGCCGACGACACGCGCGAGCTTCCCGTGGAGACGTACGAGTACTTCGCCGACCGTGACCCGCTGACCAGGGCGGTGATGGACCGGATGCTCGCCGGCGTCTCGACGCGCCGCTTCGCCCGCGTCGGCGAGCCCGTCGGCGAGCAGATCGAGCGGTCATCGTCTGCGACCTCGAAGACGACCGCCTCGGAGGTGTTCATCGAGCGCACCCGCACCGCGCTTGGCGAGTTGATGAGCCGCCGGCTGGACGACGTGCGTCTGGCGGTGATGATGCTCGACGGGATCGAGATCGCCGAGCGCACCCATGTGGTCGCGCTTGGGATCACGACCGACGGGATCAAGCTCCCGCTCGGGCTCTGGGAGGGCTCGACCGAGAACGCGACCCTGGCCAGGACGCTGCTGGCCGATCTTGTTGACCGCGGCCTCGACCCCGAGCAGGCGATCCTGTTCGTGATCGACGGCGCCAAGGCGCTGCGCCGGGCGATCAAGGACGTGTTCGGCGCCCAGGCCCTCGTCCATCGCTGTCACCGTCACAAGGAGAGAAACGTCTGCGACCTGTTGCCCGAGCGCGACCGCGACCAGATCCGCGCCCGGATCCGCGCCGCCTGGGCGTTGACCGACCCCGAGCTCGCCCGCCAGCGGCTCGAGCTGCTCGCCGGCGAGCTCGACCGCAGCTGGCCGGACGCCGCCGCCTCGCTCCGCGAAGGCCTCGACGACACGCTGACGCTGATGCGGCTCGGGATCAGCGCCAACCTCGCCAAGACGCTGTCTTCGACGAACCCGTGCGAGAGCATGCTCGAGACCGTCCGTCACACGCAGCGCAACGTGAAGCGCTGGCAGGACGGCGACATGCGCAAACGCTGGACCGCCGCCGGCATGCTCGCCGCCGAGCAGCAGTTCCGCCGCATCATCGGCTACCGCGACCTCGCCACCCTCGTCGTCGCGATCGAACATCACGCCCAGCAGGCCGCCCCGCCGCGGCTCGACCGAGAGAAGACCGCCGAACTCGTTACTGTCTGATCGTCAAGCGAGGGCCGTCGCCGAAGTTCCACGACGATCCGGACATCCTCCACCTGGCAGACCGCCGCCCCAGCCTCGCCCAGGCTCGGGCTCTACAACGCACTCGCAGCCATCGGGCCAAACGGCGACCTCTACATCGATACTGACTGCCGCGGCATCTGGAGGTATCGATCGACGAGTCCGGACAGGACCGCAACCCCATCGGACAACGCCTAGGGGGCACGTCGAGGTCAACGCGCACCTTACCGCATTGCCATGGACGCCGATCCGGATGCGTCAATGCACGCGTTGACCCCGAACGCCAGTCAGACCTTGCAGCGCAACGGCGGGAAGAACGGTGAATCCGTGCGGCTTCGCGGCGGCGTGGGTGGGGAGGAGCGCGGACCAGGCCGCGGCGAATGCGGTCTTCCAGCGCCATCGGGCGTGTTGCGGTGCAAGGTCTGACCCCCACGGGTCTTCTGTGGAGGCTCGACCTCCAGCTCCGAGGCCCCAGCGGAAACCACTCCGTAAGACCGCCGAGCTCGGTGCGCGGAGTGGGGTCAGACCTTGCAGCGCATCCTGCGCCATCGGGCGTGTTGCGGTGCAAGGTCTGATCTGACCCCGACGGTGACCCCCACGGGTCCTGACCCCCACGGGTCCGCTGACCGTTTGCCAAGGTTAGAAGAGCGGCTGTACCTCGCCGAGCTCCGCGAGATCGGGAGCGGTCTGGAGCAGGCCCCAATCCAACAGCGCGCCCGTCTTTGCGTCGTAGACCGCGACAAGAACAGAGCCCGTGGGAGCCTCCGCGTTGGGAGGCGCGGAACCCTCGGCGGTGAACTTGCCGTTGGCGATTGCCAGGTACACCGGCGGGTCCGAATCGACAACCGTTCCCGGCGCTATGAGATCAATGGCAGCAGACCGCGTGGATGCGACGACAGCACCGTCGGTTGGGCTCGGATCGCCGTTCTCTGCCGCGAGCGAGAGGACGTCCTGTCTCAGAGCCTGAATCCGCTCGGCTGTCGGCGGCGCGATATGAGGCAGGGCCTTACCCCCTCCGAAGCTCACTCCGGCGAAGGTCAGAGCGCCCGCTCCCACTGCGGCGGCCACACTGATCATGACTTTGTTGCGGGTCTTCATCTCCATGCCTCCAACGTAGCCACCCGAGCCATCGATCAGTTCTGCGAATAGCTAACGTTCGATCCCCAATTCGAGGATGTCGCCGTGACGGGTGGTGTTATCAGCGGGCCGGCTCCTCCCCAGTTCGCAGACCACGTTCCAGTTGCTCCTCGCTTCTGATATCCGTTGTTTGTACCGGTAATTCGGTTCGAATTATGTGTTGATTCTACACCTGTCTCGAAGCAGTTCGTGTAGAGACTGTGTTGTGTGGCGGTATTGCCTACGAAGGTGCCATTTCGATACACAGCGTACTTGTTGCCGTTGTTGTAACTGATCTTTGCCTCGTAGGTAGTGCCAAGAGTTGGTGTAAACGTGGTGTCGTGGTGCATGTACATGCCTGACGGGCTCTTCTCGCCCCAAAACCATTTGAGCGCGCCACCGCCCGTTGGTCGTTGAATACCCTCCTCGACCCAGGACTCCCCGATTGAGCCGCAGTCGCGACTGTTGGTGGAGATCCAGATTTCAGCAGTCGCGAAGGTTGCGCTTGATGGCACAGTGAGTCGCGTGGCCCGCACGTTCGCGAGGCCTCCACTATAGGTACCGGCTGTGCTCCACAGCGAGACGCCGTAGCAGTGTGCGGCGTTCGGGCTTACGGCGCAAGCAAAAGCTACAGATGGAAGGCTGAGGGCAGCAACGCCGAGGATCGCAAGTACAAGGGCCGGCAGGAGAACGTGCTTACGCGACGTCTTGGGTCTTGGCGACGTGATGCGTTCGTGCCGCAGTCTCTGGGCAAGAATCATCTGGTACCACTCCCTTGCTTTCGTTCGGTGTGGCGCCGCAGATGAATCGCACGAGATAGCCAAATAGGTTACCAGCCTCACGCGTGGCGTGTCAAGAAGAGGCCGGCCATTGCCCGATCCGTGCCCGAGCTACGGTCACGTCGGGGTACCCTAGAAGTTGGAGTTGACCCGCTTCGGTTGACACCGTGCAGGGAGTGGGGTCAGACCTTGAAGTGCAACGGCTGGAAGGGCGGCGAATCCGCACGACGGTCACGTCCCGTCAAGTGGTGTATGAGGCTGGGCGCGTCATCCTCGTGTGGGTCGCGTCCCGCGAGCCGGGGGAATTGAATCGGGCGTAGCCTCCGCGTTGACCTGCAAGTCGACGAAGGAGGTACGCCCGGATGGCGAGCATAGCCCCGAGCGAGCGGCTTCGCCGCCAGTTCGATGAGGTGATCGACGGCGCCGGCGAGGAGGACGATCCGATCGAGGCGATCGGGCGCCTCGGCGCCCGGCTGATCCTGCAGGAGGCGCTCGAGGCCGAGCTGAGCGAGTTCCTTGGTCGCGAGCGATACGAGCGGCGCGGTGAGCCGATCGCACACCGCAACGGCTACGAGCGGGTGACCGTGAGGACGACGGCGGGACCGCTGGAGCTGGAGCGACCGCGCGTGCACAACGCGTCGATGCTCGAGTTCGTAGGCCAGGTCGTCGGGAAGGGCGTGGCACGCACACATGCGCTGGAGGCGCTGGTGATCGTGTCGTTTCTGCGCGGCCTGTCGGTGCGCGACATCGAGGCCGCGTTCGAGGAGACCTTCGACGGCGGAGCGGGGTCAGACCTTGCAGCGCAACGGCGGGAAGAACGGTGAATCCGTGCGGCTTCGCGGCGGCGTGGGTGGGGAGGAACGCGGGCCAGGCCGCGGCAGATGCGGTCTTCCTGCGCCATCGGGCGTGTTGCGCTGCAGGGTCTGACCCCACGGGTCATGTTGCGCTGCAAGGTCTGACCCCACGGGTCAGGGTTGGGGGAGAGGCCCTGCTGCGTAACCTCGGGAGGACGTCATCGGCACGGTTTGGGGAACGGCGTCGTGAAGTGAGGTAGGACATCTTGGTAGGAGACGAATAGGCCCATCGCTGGTTTCAAGCGTTCCACGTTGCCTGGCATCCCCCGTCGATCTCGACCTGGATCTTGCCTGTGTCGAACGAGAGCACCTGAATACGGTTCTTCACCTGGCCCGGGGGGCCGACACAGCCGACCGCTGCGAGCACCGATCGTCCATCCCGTGAGATGCCTTCGCCGCGAAGTTCGCCTGTTACCGGGGTGAGGGGTCGCACGGCTCGGGCTGGGACGTCGATGGCGAAGATCTGCCCGTTGTGGGTGGGTGGCCTGCCCGCAAGTAGTCGCTTGCCGTCTGCGGAGACCGCAATCGGGACGACTCCTCCTGCGAAGTCCGTGATCTTCTGTTGCTCGCTTCCATCTCGGCTCAGCAGCCAGATATCTCCTTCCGCGAAGCCCCGGGAGACGAAGATCCCGTCTGGCCCCCACAGCGGATCTGAAGCACCTCCATCGTCCGTGAGTCTCGTCGTCTCGTGGGTGAGTAGATCAAGCACGTGCAAATCGCCGCCACTCGGCGTTCCGAGCACAAACGCGACAGCACTCCCTTCGGGGGCGAAGGAGAGACCCTCCGGCCTTTCGCCGGCGGGAAACGACTCGACCGTCGAAACCCGTCCGGTGACCCTGTCGATCAGCTCGATCGACGAATCCGTCACATAGCCGGCAGACCGCGAGTCTGAGCTCCACGTCAGAGTCTCCACATCGGGAACCCGGCCCGGGTAATGGGCGACCACACGGACGCCGCCACTGGCGAGATCAAGGAGCACCACCTCCGCCCCTCTCGCACCGACCAAGCGCACGAACAAGACCGTGCTGCCGTCCGGGGAGAGCGCGGGTCCCAGTCCGAGGGCCAACTGTGAACGGTCGGTGCCATCGACCGAGCTTCGCCATATCGTCCCAGAACCGTTCGAACTGCCACCCTCGGGCGTCCAGTAGACAATCAATCGCTGCGTCCCGTCAGACCCGCCCGCCACCGACGAGGCAGGCACCTTCGTAGACGTACACCCGACGGCGGCAAGGAGCCAGAACCCCGTCAGCACGCAGAGCACGCAGCGCCACGGGCGAAGCCACCCGGGAGCGAGCCGCCTCCACGAACTGATCGGGGTCCCGGCGACCATCCTGCTCGATTCAGCAATCCAGGCGCGACCTGCCGTCAGCCGGTCGGCAAACCCACTGGAAGAAGGTCCGCAAACTTCGGCGATGCCCAGACGCCCCCCACGCCCGCGCGCAGCGCCGAGACGCTTATGTAGACAGGAGCGCCGGTTTCATCGCGTAGCTCGAAGAACACTCCTTCGTATCCATGAATGTCTCCGTCAAGCACCGTAGTCCAGGTGTCAGGTTCAGCGAACGACGAGATCCACTCGGCTGCCTCATCCGACTGAACACTGATCTCGAGCGCGTCATCCTTGGGATGAAGCACACTGACTGAGACCTCTTGGAATCCAAGGTTCCCGAGGTGCTCGATCAAGGCCTCACGATCGGTCTCAGCGAACTTCGCAAACCGCTGTCCTGGAACGACGTTCCCAGCTCCCGAACCCCAGTCAAAGGATTCTCCGGTCGGATCTTCCAACAGAAGATCCACAACCGGCGGGTCTGTCCCCGCAGCAGCAGCGTCGTCGAGTAGCACGCCAGTCAATAGTTTACCCTCCCAGATCCCCCGTCCAGCGGCTGGAAAGTCAAATGCGTCAACCGGGAGATGTACGGTAAGCTGTGATCCAGCTTGCGCCACGCTACCAATGTCAGGCAATTCCGGTAGCGTCGCCTCAGCAAGCGCCAATGCGTCCAAGCCAGACGCAACGGGCGTCTCAGCGACTGAAGAGTATTGCACCGGGGTGCCGTCAATCGTCGAGTCGTCACCAGCATTGGCTCCGACGGCAGCCCCAGTTCCGCCTGCCGCAACGACGAGTAGGAGCAGGAAGGTACGAATTCGTCTACGTCGCCTCATCGTGTCCTCCATCAGGCTGTCGTCACGTGATCGCTATTGGTGATATGTGAAATTCCAAAGACCGTTTGGGAAGGGGCCGCTATTCCACGTCCATCCTGTGCCTGGGGTATGAGTGTAGTTGCTTTGAACCGTGTACCATTGAGTTGTGTAGCGCTGCCATGGCGTATAACCACTCCCAGAGAATTTAGCTTTCCAATCACCAGCATTGGCACCTGCATGCTCAGCAAATGCCTGCCACCGACACGCTCCAGTATTGCACGTTGTGGGGAACGTCATGCTGACGCAGTTTCCGCTTGGATTGGTAAGGCATGCCGATCCACGTCGTGCAATCCAATGTCCCGTGGTGTCCTTGAGCAATGTGAATACGTTGGTGTTTCCGTATCCAGCATTTCCTTCGTTATAACAGAAGTAGGTTCCATTCACGACAGTCTCGGTGAAGTAGATTAGATGGATGGATCCATCGTTGTAGCTACAAGCAGCGTTATCGATTGCAATGTTCTTAATCGCTACGACACCGGCTTGCATGGCATTTGTTCCTCCATCAAATGCCCAGACGCTCGTGAGTGAAAAGCCGTTCGATCCCATCGAAACCTCGCTCTGCGCTGGATTCCAGATCGAGGCACGTACGCGGGTTATCGGATTCGAACAACAGTCAGCATATCGCTGTTGAAGAAAGGTGAGTATGTTTCCTGAAGCGCTGCTCGCATATGTGGCATAGAGAAGCACAACTACTGCCAATAGAATCCAACGCCTTGAGTTCATCTGAGACCTCCTACGGAACCTAGCATTCTGCTCTTCACGGTATGCACTGAGATCCGTGGGCTGCGCCGGCCACCATGCGCAAGACGGACGGCGGAGACTCGGTAGGTCCTGCGGAGCTGTACGAGGGCGGGCGGCGCTCGTGCCGAGCCGGCTCGGGAGCAGGTGTCCGTCCGCACCGCTCTTGACCTGGACGAACCCGAAACCGCGCTGCGTCTCAACCCAAACTCCCCCAAGGTGCCTACCTCAGGACCGGGGCCGCAGCCGGCTAGACCGTAATGGTAACGGCTCCTTCGTGCGTTTGTCGAGTGGCCCGCGCGGAGCTGAACGGAACAACACTTCAAGGGCACCGGGCAGACCGCGTTTGTTGAACACGGCTGTGGATCGGCCGGGTCGGGGATGCTCTCCATTAGAGTCAAGTGGCGGTGGTCTAGCAGCCTCCGCTTGACACCCGCCCCCGCGTCGCCCACACTGCCTCCATGGAGCGTAGGCACGAGACGACGCGCGTGAAGGCCGCGGAGCGGCCGTCCGCCGCTGCGCTCGTCGCCGTCGCGATCGCGCTCGCGACCCTCATCGTCGTCGTTCTCACCATCGTTCCCCACTAGGGGAACGCGGCTGCTCACGCGCCTCTCGGGCGCAGACACAGACGACAACCGCGGGAGAGGTGCGCCTCGGTCCGCGCAGGGCAGAGCGTCCACCCGCCGTACTGACGAGGTGAGGACACGATGAGCGGTACAGTTTCCCGGTTCCCCGATGGGCCCGCGCAAGCGTGCCCGGGCCCCGGGGCGAAGAGGGCGGTGAGACGACCATGAAGATGCTCGGATCCGACGCGGTGCTCCGCTCGCTCGAGGCGGAAGGCGTCGACACGTGCTTCGGGATCCCCGGCGGGGCGATCCTGCCGATCTACGACGCGTTCGCGCGCGGCACGACCGTGCGCCACGTCCTCGCGCGCCACGAGCAGGGCGCCGGCCACATGGCGCAGGGGTACGCGCGGGCGCGCGGCACGGTCGGAGTGGCCATGGCGACGTCGGGCCCGGGAGCGACGAACCTCGTGACCCCGATCGCCGACGCGTGGATGGACTCGACGCCGCTCGTCTGCGTGACGGGCCAGGTGCGCTCGAGCCTGATCGGCACCGACGCGTTCCAGGAGTGCGACATCACCGGGATCACGATCCCGATCGTCAAGCACTCGTGGCTCGTCAAGCACGTGGAGGAGATCCCGGGCGTCATGAAGGCCGCCTTCCACATCGCGCGAACCGGGCGCTGCGGCCCGGTGCTCGTAGACATCCCGCGTGACATCCAGGAAGCGTCGATCGACTTCAAGTACCCCGATCACGTCGACCTGCCCGGCTGGAAGCCGCCGAAGCGAGGCCACGCCCGGCAGATCCGCGAGGCGGCGCTCGCGATCGGGCGCGCCGAGCGGCCGATCCTCTACGTCGGCGGCGGCACGATCAACGCCGAGGCGACGGCCGAGCTCAGGGAGCTCTCGGAGCTCGCCCGGCTGCCCGTCGTCGCGACGCTGATGGGCAAGGGGGCCTTCCCGGAGACGCACGAGCTCTTCTTCGGCTGGCCCGGGATGCACGGGCCGAAGTTCTCGAACTGGGCCCTCAACAAGGCCGACCTGATCGTCGCCTGCGGCGCGCGCTTCGACGACCGCGTCACGGGCAAGCTCTCGGCCTTCGCTCCGGGGGCGCAGGTCATCCACCTCGACATCGACGCCGCCGAGATCGGCAAGCTCCGCGAGGTCGACATCCCCGTCGTCGGGCCCCTCAAGCAGGTGCTGCGCGACATCGTCGGTGAGACCCGCAAGCACATCTCGGACGGCTGGCTCGTGAAGACGGACGCGTGGCTCGCCCAGCTCGACGAGTGGAAGGAGCAGTTCCCGCTCAGGTACCGGAAGGGTGAGCTGCTGAAGCCGGAGACGGTGGTCGAGACCCTGCAGGCGCTCACGGCCGACCGCGACGACATGATCTGGACGACCGGCGTCGGCCAGCACCAGATGTGGGCGATGCAGTACATCCACTGCGACCGGCCGCGAACGTTCCTCTCCTCCGGCGGGCTCGGGACGATGGGGTACGGGATCCCGGCCGCGATCGGTGCCAAGGCCGCCCGGCCGGACGCGACCGTCGTCTGCATCGACGGCGACGGCTGCTTCCAGATGACGGGACAGGAGCTCGCGACCGCGACGCTCGAGAACCTCCCGATCGTCGTCGTCGTGATCAACAACGCGTACCTCGGCATGGTGCAGCAGTGGCAGGAGATGTTCTTCGAGGAGCGCTTCTCCCAGGTGCACCTGACGCATGCGGTGCCCGACTACGCGATGCTCGCCGAGGCCTACGGGGCGGCCGGCTTCACCGTCGACTCCGAGGCCGAGCTCGAGTCGACCCTCCAGGAGGCGCTCGCCTGCGGGCGCACGGCCGTCGTCGACTGCCGGGTCGATCCGATGGAGCACTGCTTCCCGATGATCCCGGCAGGTGCCGCGGCGCTCGACCTGATCGAGTACCCCGACGAGGGCCAGGAAGTCGAGGCGAGCCCGTGGTGACGCACACGATCTCCGTCCTCGTCGAGAACAAGCCGGGCGCCTTGATGCGGATCACGTCGATGTTCGCGCGGCGCGGCTTCAACATCGAGAGCCTCGCGGTCGGCCCGACCGAGCGGCACGACGTCTCGCGGATCACGATGCGGGTGAGCTGCGAGCAGCACATGCTCGAGCAGATCGAGAAGCAGATGCACAAGCTCGTGAACGTCCTGCGCGTCCAGGAGCTCGTGCCGGGGGAGGCGATCGAGCGCGAGCTGCTGCTCGTCAAGGTCGCCGCGATGCCCGACCGTCGCGCCGAGCTGATCGCGCTCGGCGACGTCTTCCACGCCCGCGTCGTCGATCTCGGTCCCGACGCGCTGATCTTCGAGGTGATCGGCACCGCCGAGGAGCTCGAGTCGTTCGAGGAGCTCGTCAGGCCTCACGGCATCAAGGAGCTCGTTCGCACCGGCCGGATCGGCCTGCCGCGGGCCTCCGCTCCCCGGGGCGAGCGCCGGCGCCTCTCCGTCCTCCGCTAACCCTCCGCGACCGGCAACAGAAAGGACCCCCGATGGCAGAGATCCTCCGCGAAGGCGACGTCTCGCTGCTCTCCGGCAAGGTGGCCGTGATCGGCTACGGCAGCCAGGGCCACGCCCACGCGCTCAACCTGCACGACTCGGGCGTGACCGTCGAGGTCGGCCTCCGGCCCGGCAGCGAGTCGTCCGCGCTCGCGGAGGAAGCGGGCCTGACCGTCCGGACGATCGAGGAAGCCTCCGCGGGAGCGCAGCTGATCGCGATCCTGATGCCCGACCAGGTGCAGCCGAAGGTCTACGCGGAGCAGATCGAGCCGAACATGCCCGCCGACGCCGCTCTGCTGTTCGCGCACGGGTTCAACATCCTCTACGAGCGGGTCAAGCCGGCGGCAGGCCACGACGTGATCATGGTCGCCCCGAAGGGCCCGGGACACATCGTGCGCCGCCTCTACACGCAAGGCCTCGGTACGCCCGCCCTGATCGCGATCGAGCAGGACGCGAGCGGGAAGGCCCGCGACCTCGCGCTCGCCTACGCGATGGCGATCGGCTCGGGCCGGGCGGGCGTTCTCGAGACGACGTTCAAGGAGGAGACCGAGACCGACCTCTTCGGCGAGCAGTCGGTGCTCTGCGGGGGCGTCTCCGAGCTGATCAAGGCGGGCTTCGACACGCTCGTCGAGGCCGGCTACCAGCCGGAGATCGCCTACTACGAGTGCCTCCACGAGCTGAAGCTGATCGTCGACCTGATCTGGGAGGGCGGGCTCTCGTACATGCGCTACTCGATCTCGGACACGGCCGAGTACGGCGACTACAGCCGCGGGGCCGTCGTCATCGACGACCACGTCCGCGAGAACATGAAGAAGGTGCTCGCGAACATCCAGAGCGGCCAGTTCGCGAAGGAGTGGATCGCGGAGATGGAGGAGGGCGAGGCCAACCTGAGGCGCGTCCGCGACGAGCAGCACAACCTCCAGATCGAGAAGGTCGGCGAGGTGCTGCGCGGGCTGATGGCGAGCCCCGAGCGGGCCTAGGCCCGGCGTGTTCGCAACGACGGCACGATGAGAGAGGTCACGGACGTACCGGTCGCCCTGCTCGGCTACGGCACCGTGGGCGCCGCGGTCAACCGGCTCCTGCTCGAGAACGAGGCCGACATCGTGCGTGCGACCGGGCACCGGCTGCGGGTCGTCAAGGCGCTCGTCCGCGACCCGGGCAAGGCGCGCGACTTCCCGGCGCCCGAGGGCGTGATCACGACCGAGATCGAGGAGATCGTCGGCGACCCGGCGATCCAGGTCGTCGCCGAGGTGATGGGCGGAGTCGACGAGGCCGCGGGCCACCTCGTGCGCCTCTTCGAGGCCGGCAAGCCCGTCGTGACCGCGAACAAGCAGCTGATCGCCCAGCGAGGGGACGAGATGTTCCGCGCCGCCTCCGCCGCCGGGGTCCAGCTCCGCTTCGAGGCGAGCGTGTGCGCGGCGATCCCCGTGATCAAGGTGCTGCGCGAGTCGCTCGTCGTCTCGAACGTCCACCGGGTGCTCGGGATCGTCAACGGGACGACGAACTTCATCCTCTCGACGATGGAGGCCGGCGGCTCCTACGACGACGCGCTCGCCGAGGCGCAGCGCCTCGGGTACGCGGAGGCCGACCCCACGGACGACGTCTCCGGCGCCGACGCCGCGGCGAAGATGGCGATCCTCGCGACGATCGCGTTCGGCTCCCGGGTCACGCTGGCGGACGTCGCCTACGAGGGGATCACCGGGATCCTGCCGGGCCAC
Organism: Gaiellales bacterium; assembly: GCA_046330455.1. GTDB lineage: Bacteria > Actinomycetota > Thermoleophilia > Gaiellales > Gaiellaceae > CAVQXR01. The sequence continues at coordinate 217,575 of JAXLSU010000002.1, read as the reverse complement.
GTCTGGGCGGCCCGCGAGATGGGGATGACGGTCAAGCTCGTCGGCCAGGCAACGCTCGTCGACGGCGCGGTCGACGTACGGGTTGCGCCCGCCCTCGTCGACCGCCACCACCCGCTGGCCTCGCTCGAGGGCGCGACGAACGCGGTCATGCTCGAGGGCGACGCGATCCGTCAGATCCTCCTCGAGGGGCCGGGCGCCGGCGGCATCGAGACCGCGTCGGCGGTCGTTGCGGACATGGTCTCGATCGTCGGGACGATCGGAACCGGCTTCCTCGAGAACGACCCGACCTGGCGGAAGCTGCGCCTGCTCGATCCGGGCGAGCTACGCCAGCCGCACTACCTGCGGATCGAGGTCGAGGACCGGCCCGGGGTGCTCGCCCACGTTGCGGAGCGACTGGCCTCGCACGACGTCTCGGTGGCGCGGCTCGTCCAGTACCAGCTCGGGGACGACGCGGCGCTCCACATCGTCACCCACGACGCGCGCACGGGCGACGTCGGCGCGGCGCTCGCGGAGATCGCGGCGCTCGGCGAGACCCACGCGGCGCCGACCCGGCTCGCGGTCATCGGCGCGTCGGCCTGAGGTTCGGGCGAGGGCGGGCGGGATGAGATCCCGCCCCTACATCCGGGCTAGAGCGGGTGAGAATCAGGTCCCGTCGTGGAGTCGATCAGCTCACGAGCAGCGGCTACGGTGCTCACGCAACAACTCGGACGTGCTGACCCCGGGCGGCGGCGCGACCGGATGCGGCGAAGGTGGAGCGGTGACCGACCGCTCTCGTTTCGTCGCGCGACGCACAGCGCGCGCCGTGCGGTCACACAGCTCCCGGATCCCGATCCGCTTCACGTGTGAACCGTACGCCCGCGTGTGCACCATCCGCCGGGCCAGCGTGCCAGGCGTCCCGGCGTGACGACCCCTTCGGCGTCAGATCTGCTCGGGGGGAATGACCGGGATGAGCCGGCCCGCCGTGCGGGCGAGCCGGGCGTCGACCGTGAGCAGAGCACAGTCGAGATGCAGCGCGAGTGCCACATACTCGGCGTCGTACGTCTTTGCCCACCCGAGCTGCACCCCGAGCTCGTAGACGTCGGGCCAGGGCGCTCGCCGCTCGCCGATCGGCCCCCTTGACAGTGTCGCGATCGCCTGCGTCGCATGCTCATCGCGGATGTCGCCCCTCCACGCGAGCTGGCGGAGAGCGGCCACGGACTCAGACCAGAGCAGCGGCGGCGCTACGGGATCGTACGGTGAGAGGCGCGACACTGCGTCTCTCAGCGCGAGTTGGACGGCCGCGCTCGAGTCGACGACGAGCACGGCTCAGTGCTCGGCCCGCTGGCGTCTCACGATCGCGACGATGCTCGGCAACGGCCGACCGCTGATCGGCGCTCCCCAGGACTCCGGAATCGGGAGCTCGTCCGCGGCGAGCACCTCGTCGAGGTCACCTTCCTCGATGACGTGCTGGGTGCCGATCTTCGAAGAGCGAAGCTTGCCTGAGCGGATCCAGCGACGGATCGTCTCTGGATCGCGCTCGGCAATCCGTGCCGCCTCGGGAACGGTCAGCATAGGCGTAGTATACGACTCCTAGATGGGGAGGAGGTCGCGGCCTACGTGAGCGGATCGACGACACGGAGGCCGGTGAAGCGCCGGAAGCCGTGGTCATGGGTGGCGAGCACGAGCCCGTGCTCGATCGCGAGCGCTGCGACCTCGAGGTCGGGCACGTCCTCGCTCCGCAGCCCCGGGGTGGCCGCGAGCTCGCCGGCGATCGTGGCGTGACGGGTGCCCGCCGCGACCACGCGGACGGCGGGCTGGGACAGATATGCCGCTGCGACCTCCCAGCCGCGGCTGACGGGAACTGCCTGCGCGCCGAACACGCGCGTGCTCGTGATCAGCCGGACGAATGCGTAGAGGACGGGCCAGCACAGGGCCACCGAGCCGTCAGCGTCGGCCAGCAGGCTCTCGAGCCACCCGCGAACGCGCGAATGCTCCGGCGCCTCTGCGAACGTCGCGTAGACGAGCAGGTTCGTGTCGACGAGCGTCACGGGAGGTCGCGCTGCGCTCGGCGCTCGTCGTCGAGGGCAGCGAGAACGGCGGAGGTGTCACCGAGATCGATCGCGGGCCTGCCCGGAAGCGTCGGGAGCGGCACCGGCTGCGGTGCCGGTCCGCGAGCACCGCGGCGGACGAGCCTGTTGATCGCCTCGCGAAACGACGCGCCGGTGCGGGCGCGCTCCGAGTCGATGAGAGCGGCCACATCCGGATCGAGTGTCACTGTGGTGCGCATGATGCAGAGAGGTTAGCATCAAGCACATCACGCCGGCCCGGCTTGCGAGGCACCGGGCGGGATGAGAGCTCGCCCCTACATCGAAACGGGGAAGGCGTCGCCGATGCGGCCTCGCTGTGGGGGACGGGCGAGATGAGATCCCGCCCCTCCATCGGAGCGCGACGGGTGTTGCCGATGGGGCCTCGCTGTAGGGCCGGATTTCATCCGGCCCGGCCGGGGCGGGCCCCGGCCGCCTCGGCCCGGCCTACACGTTCGAGTCCGGGAAACTCGCCTTCTTGCGCTCGATCCACTCGCGCAGCTCCTCGTCGACGGCCTCGTCGATCGGGGGTGCCTCGTACTCCTCGAGCAGGCGCTTCCAGTGCGGATGGGCCCGCGTCTCGGCGTCCTGTGCCCCCTCGGCCTGCCACTGCTCGAAGCTCGAGTTGTCGGCGAGCGGCGAGCGGTAGAACGCGGTCTCGAAGTTCGCGAGCGTGTGCGCGTGGCCGAGCCAGTGCTGCCCGGGCTCGTTCGAGCGCATCGCATCGAGCGCCTGCCCGTTCGGGGAGAGGTCGACGCCCTTGACGAACTCGTGCCACATGCCGGCCTGGTCGTTGTCCAGCACGAACTTCTCGTAGCCCATCGTCAGGCCGCCCTCGAGCCAGCCGGCCGCGTGGAGGACGAAGTTCACGCCGCCGAGGAGCGTCGGCTGCATCGTGTTCGCCGACTCGTAGGCGGCCTGGGCGTCGGCGAGCTTCGAGGCGGTGAGCGCGCCTCCGGAACGGAACGGGACGCCGAGCCGGCGGGCGAGCGTCGCCATCACGTAGAGGACGAGGGCCGGCTCGGGCGTCCCGAAGGTCGGGGCGCCCGTCTGCATCGACAGGGTCGAGGCGAAGGAACCGAGCACCACGGGCGCGCCCGGGCGCACGAGCTGGACGTAGGCCATGCCGGCGATCGACTCGGCGAGCGTCTGGGTTGCCGCGCCCGCGACGGTCGCCGGGCTCATCGCGCCCGCGAGGATGAACGGCGTCATCAGGAGGCCCTGGTTCGCTTCCGCGTACGCCCTGGCCGCGCCGAGCATGATCGAGTCCCAGACGAGCGGCGAGTTCGCGTTGATCAGGCTGAAGACGACGCAGTTCTCCTCCATGAACCCGGCGCCGAAGACGATCCGCGCCAGCTCGACCGTGTCGGCGGCGCGCAGCGGATGTGTCACCGAGCCCATGAACGGCTTGTCCGAGTAGCGGATGTGGGCATGCACCATGTCGAGATGGCGCTTGTTGACCGGCAGGTCGACCGGCTCGCACACCGTGCCGCCCGAGTGGTGGAGGTACGGCGAGAGGTAGGTCAGCTTCACGAAGTTGCGGAAGTCCTCGATCGTCCCGTAGCGCCGGCCGCCCTCGAGGTCGCGCACGAACGGCGAACCGTAGGCGGGCGCGAAGATCGTCTTCTGCCCGCCGAAGACGACGTCGTTCGCGCGGTTGCGCGCCACCTGCGTGAACTCGCGCGGCGCGGTCGCCTGGACGAGCTGCCTGGCGAGGCCGCGCGGAAACCGGACGCGGTCGCCGTCGACGTCGCAGCCGGCGCCGCGAAGCAGCTCGTGGGCGTCCGGCGCGTCGCGGAACTCGATCCCGACCTCCTCGAGGATCGTGTCCGCGTTGTGCTCGATGAGCGCGAGACCCTCCTCGGAGAGCACCTCGACGGGCGCGAGCGTCCGGGTGATGAACGGCACCTTCTCGGCGACGGCGTGCAGGCGCGCCGCGTGGCGGGCCGCGCGGCCGCCGCCGCGACGACCGGCCCTGGATTCGGTGGTCATGACGCACTCCTCTCCGTTGCTGGCCGGCGCCGCCTCGGTCGCGCCTGGCGAGCAGGCTGCGCGCCGGAGCGACGAGGTGGCAGGGCGATGACGGCGCCGAGCCGCTCGTACGGCTCCGTCCCGTGCGGCACGGCCATCGCGTCGACGAAGTGCTCCTGGAAGCGCGGCTCGACCGCCGTCTCGACCTTCTCGACCCGCCGGACGACCTCCTCGATCTCCCTGCGAGCTGCCCCGTTCAAGAGGGCGATCCGGGCGCCCGTCCCGGCGGCGTTCCCGGCGGAGGTGACCCGTCCGGGCTCGCAGTCGGGCACGAGCCCGAGCACGAGCGCATGGACGGGGTCGATGTGGCTCCCGAACGCGCCCGCGAGCCGGATCCGCTCGACCCGCTCGAGCCCGTAGCGATCCATGAGCAGCCGGCAGCCCGCGTGCAGGGCGGCCTTCGCGAGCTGGATCTGGCGGACGTCGTTCTGGGTGATCGTGAGCCGGGGCTCGCCGTCGTGGAGCACGTAGGCGAAGGTCCGCCCGTCGGGAACGATCCGCGGGCTGCGCTCCGCGAGCGTGCCGTCGATGGTTCCGTCGGTCGCGAGGATTCCCGTCAGGTGCAGCTCGGCGATCGCCTCGATGATCCCGGACCCGCAGACGCCGGTGACACGGGTCCCCGCGAACCCGGGCTCGTCCGACCAGACGCCCCCCCCGATCACGCGGTAGCGCGGCTCGAGCGTTGCGGGATCGATCCGGACGCGCTCGATCGCGCCCGGCGCGGCCCGCTGCCCGCACGAGATCTGCGCGCCCTCGAAGGCGGGCCCCGTGGGGCTCGAGGCCGCGAGAAGACGGTCGCGGTTGCCGAGCACGATCTCGGCGTTCGTGCCGACATCGACGATCAGGTTGACCTCCTCGAGCAGGTGCGGGCCCTCGGAGAGGATCACGCCGGCCGTGTCCGCCCCGACGTGGCCGGCGATGCACGGGAGGACGTAGAGCCGGGCGCCGGGGTGGACGGGAAGGCCGAGCTCGGAGGCCCGCAGGCGCAGCCCCTCGTCGACGGCGGGCGCAAACGGCGCGCCGCCGAGCTCGGTCGGGTCGATCCCGAGCACGAGGTGATGCATGATCGGGTTGCCGACGACCGTGACCTCGAGGATCGCCTCCCGGTCGATCCCGGCCTCCTTCGCGAGCTCGGCCGTCAGCTTCGCGAGGCATCCCCGCACGGCGCGGGTGAGCTCCCGCAGCGACCCGGGGTTCATCATCACGTAGGAGACGCGGCTCATGAGATCCTCGCCGAAGCGGATCTGCGGGTTCATCGCGCCCGCGGAGGCGACGACGTCGCCCGAGGCCAGGTCGCAGAGGTGGCCCGCGACCGTCGTCGAGCCGATGTCGAAGGCAATTCCGAAGGCGCGCTCGTGGACGCCAGGCCAGACGCCCGTGATCGTCGTGCCGTCGTGGACGGCGACCGTGACGATCCAGTCTGCACGCCGCAGCGCGCCCTGGAGCGAGCCGAGCACGGTCGAATCGACGTCGAGGCCTTCGAGCCCCCACTCGCGCGCGAGCGCCTCGCGCAGGCGCCGCAGGTCGCTCGACGGATGCGCGAGCTCGGGCTGCTCGACCTCGACCGTGTGGAGGCGGACGACGGGGTCGAGCTCGATCGGTCGGGCATCGGCCTCCTTGCGGACGACCTGGCGGTGGACCTGGCTCTCCGGCGGCACGTCGAGCACGACGTCGCCCTCGATCCGTGCATGGCAGCCGAGCCGGCGGTGGGCCGGGAGGCCACGCTCGGCCGCGTAGCCTCGCTCGGCGTCGCCCGCCGGCGAGAGGTGGCCTGCCGCCGACGTGATCCCGTGCTTTCCGTGCTCGCCCTCGGCGACCTCGATCGCGCAGCGCCCACAGAGCCCGCGACCGCCGCAGACCGAGTCGAGGTCGACGCCGAGACGCCGTGCCGCGTCGAGCACGGTCGTGCCCCGGGCCATCCGGCCGCGGCGTCCGGACGGCGTGAAGACGACGAGTGCGTCCCCGCCGCTCACGGGGCGGCGGCTCTCCGCCGCCCTTCGCGCCCGCCACGGCGCCCGCCGCCTGCCGGGGCGTCACCGTACCGGGCGATCCAGGCCGCACAGTGCGCGTCGTTGCCCGCCAGCACGTCGGCGGCGAGCACGGCCTGGCGCACCTCCTCGTGGAGCGGGCTCGTGATCGCCGAGGTCATGCCGGACGCGATCGCCATCGGCAGGAACGCGGCGTTCAGCCCGGCGCGATTCGGCAGCCCGAAGCTGATGTTCGACGCGCCGCAGGTCGTGTTCACCCCGAGCTCCTCCTGGAGGCGGCGGACGAGCCGGAACACCTGCCGGCCCGCGGTTCCCATCGCTCCGACCGGCATCACGAGCGGGTCGACGACGACGTCCTCCCGCGGGATCCCGTGATCGGCCGCGCGGGCGACGATCCGTCGGGCGACCTCGAAGCGAACGTCGGGGTCCTCGGAGATTCCCGTCTCGTCGTTCGTGATCGCGACGACCGCGGCGCCGTGGCGCGCGACGAGTGGCAGCACCGACTCGAGCCGGTCCTCCTCGCCGGTGACGGAGTTCACGAGCGCCTTGCCGCGGTAGGCCGAGAGCCCGGCCTGGAGCGCGGGAACGATCGACGAGTCGATGCAGAGCGGGACGTCCGTGACCGACTGGACGAGCTCGACCGTTCGCGCGAGGATCGCCGGCTCGTCGGCGAGCGGGATGCCCGCGTTCACGTCGAGCATGTGGGCGCCAGCCTCGACCTGGGCGATCGCGTCGGCGGCGACGGTCTCGAAGCTGCCGGCCGCCATCTCCTCGGCGAGCTTGCGCCGGCCGGTCGGATTGATGCGCTCGCCGATCACGACGAACGGTCGCTCGAACCCGATCACGACCTCCTTCCTCGCGCTCGAGAGGACGGTCTCGGTCATGCCGGCCGCTTCTCGACGAAGCTCGTCAGCGTGGGGAGGAGCTCGCCGTAGCCCGTCCGCACCCGCTCGAACGCAAGCCCGAGCCGCTCTGCCGCGGCCCGTGCCCGGTCGGTGAGCGCCTCGTCGTCGGTCTGTGCGAGGTAGACGACGCGCTTGTAGTTCCCGAAGATGTCCGGCAACAGCTCCGGGAACCGCTCGAGCCCGAGGCCGCGCCAGACGAGCGAGTCGAAGTGGCGGGCGAGGAAGTCGGTGAGGTAGAGCGTACCGGGCTCCTCGTCCTGCATCGCCTGCCACTCGTCGTTGCCGGCGAAGAACCCGTAGCAGTGGGCGCCCGGGAGCCGCTTCACCCCGTGCTCGTCGAGCACGCGATCGAGCCCGCCGGCGGTCCCGCAGTCGGCATAGGCGACGAACACCTCGTCGTAGCCGTCCTTCAGCTCGCGCAGCTTCGCATCGACGGCGGCCGGGATCTTCCCCGGCGTCGAGTGGAGCTTTCCCGGCAGGCAGCGCACGGTGACGTGCGTCCAGCCGTTCAGCTCGACGACGGCGAGCACCTCGCGGGCGATCGCGCCGCAGGCGATGACGAGCGTCCGCGGCCGCCCGGCGGCCTCGAACGTCGCCTCACCCTCGAGTAGCTGCTGCTGCGGAAGCTGCACGGCGGGCCAGGACGAGCGCCTGGGCGGTCTCGACGGCGACGGCGGCGTCACGACAGTACGCATCGGCGCCGACCGCCTGCCCGAACTCCTCGTTCAGCGGCGCGCCGCCGACGAGCACGATGTGGTCGTCGCGGATCCCCTGCGCGGCCATCGTGTCGACGACGACCTTCATGTAGGGCATGGTGGTCGTCAGCAACGCGGACAGGCCGACGATGTCGGGCCGGTGCTCCTCGATCGCGGCGAGGTAGCTCTCGACCGGGTTGTTGATCCCGAGGTCGACGACCTCGAACCCCGCCCCCTCGAGCATCATCGCGACGAGGTTCTTGCCGATGTCGTGGATGTCGCCCTTGACCGTGCCGATCACGACCTTGCCGATCCGCTCGGCGCCGGTTTCTGCGAGCAGGGGGCGGAGGATCGCCATTCCGGCCTTCATCGAGTTCGCGGCGAGCAGCACCTCGGGCACGAAGAGGATGCCGTCGCGAAAGTCGATCCCGACGATCCGCATCCCCTCGACGAGCGCGTCGTTCAGGATGCGGTCGGCACCCCAGCCGCGCGCGAGCAGGATCTCCGTCCCCTCGACGATCTCGTCGGCGAGGCCGTCGTAGAGGTCGTCGTGCATCTGCGTGACGAGCTCGTCGTCGGGGAGGGTCGAGAGGTCGAGCTCGGCGTCGCTCACGCAGGCGCTCCGTTCCGTATCGTGGAATCGTTCTGTATGATGAGATGGTATCGCGGTCGGCGGCCGCTGACAAGCTCCGCCGGAGGGACCCGTCCATGGTGCAGTCGCTCGAGCGTGCGTTCGCGATCCTCGACGCCGTCGCGGCGCGGCCGGCGGGCGTGACGGCCATCGCGGAGGCGGTCTCGCTCCCGAAGAGCACGGTCGCGCGCCTGCTCGCCTCGCTCGAGGGGCTCGGCGCGGTCGAGCGCGCTGAGGGCGTGCGGTGGCGGCTCGGCCCGGCGATCGCCGGGCTCTCTGGCGCCGTGTCGCCCGAGCGGGCGCTCCTCGCTGCGGCGCGTCCGGAGCTCGTCGCGCTCGTCGAGACGCTCGGCGAGGACGCCGGGCTCGCGCTGCCCGACGGCTACGACGTGCGCTACGTCGCCCAGATCGAGTCCGACAACGCCGTGCAGGTCCGCGACTGGACGGGGGAGCGGGCGCCGATGCACACGGTCCCGTCCGGGCTCGTGCTGCTCGCCGAGTGGCCGGAGGATGCGCTCGAGGCGTACCTCGCGCACCCGCTCGCGCAGCTGACCCCGCGCACGGTGACCGACCCGGCCGAGCTTCGCCGCCGGCTCCGCGTGGTGCGCGAGCAGGGCTTCGCGTGGGGGCTCGAGGAGTACGCCGAGGGCATCGACTCCGTGGCTGCGCCTGTCCGGGACGGGCGCGGAAAGGCGATCGCCGCCGTCCACGTCCACGGGCCCGCGTACCGGTTCCCCGGACCCGGCGTCGCCGCGGCGGCGAGACGAGTCGCCGCCGCTGCCGGGGCGATCGGGCGTAGGCTCGGCCACTGAGCGGAAGGTGAGCACGACGGTCGGCGGCTCGCTGCACGGGTGAGCCGTCGAGGTGGGAATCCGATGAAGGAGGTTGGTCGTGGCGCGACTCGACGCGGTGGAGAAGCGGGAGGCGCCCGAGGAGGCGATCGAGTACTACGAGCGGGACGAGGAGCGGTACGGCGTCGTCCTCAACAACACGAAGGTGTATGCGCACAACGTGGCCGTGCTTCGCGCGGTGAAGGGCCTTTCGGCGGCATTCGGCGAGACGGCGAGCCTTCCGCTCGCCCAGAAGGCCCTCATCCGGGTTCGAGTGGCAGGCCTCAACGGGTGCCCGTTCTGAACGGATCTCAACTCTGCCGTGGGCAGAGACAACGGCGTGAGCGACGAGAAGCTCCGCGACATCCACGGGTACGCCTCGAGCAGCCACTACGACAGCCGTGAACAGGTCGCCCTCGAGTACGCCGACAGGATGACCCTCAGCACGGAGGACGTCGACGATGCCCTCTTCGCTCGGCTCGCCGGACACTACTCACCCGAGGAGATCGTCGAGCTGACGTTCACGATTGCGTACGAGAACTTCCTGAGCAAGCTCCACCGTGCCCTCCGGATCGAGTCCCAGGGGTTCTGCCTCGTGTCGGTGAACCCACCGCCGCGACCCGATGGGTCGGTCGAGGCGTGACGGCCCGAGAGCCTGACGCTCACCGTGCCTCGCGACCGGCGGTGTTGCAGCACGGGCCTTGCCGGCAGTCGGGAGTCGAGCTGCTACCTGCAACGTGGAGCGGGGCGAGCGGTTCATCGACCGCTCGTCTGCGCGGACACACGTCGCAGTCGGTGAGCCCGCCGGCGACGAGCCGGACACGGCCGGGTTGCGCGCACGTCTCGGTGGGGCAGAGCTCGTCTCGAGCGCCGCGGCGAGCGTCTCCCCGCTCGACGCGCTCGTGACCTAGGACGGGCGGCCGCGGCGCGGCTTGCGGGACTCCGGATCCGGGCGCCCGGAACCTGAGCCCGCGAGCGCGCCTGCCCTCGCCCGCGGGTCCCGTCTGCGGTCCGTTGGTCGCGTCAGCGCCGCGGCGGTGCAGCGGGAAGCGAGCGCTGGCCCCCGGGGCGGGCAGTGCCCGTCCTGACCCACTCCGCGGCGAGCAGGCTCACGTCGAGCCGCTCGGCCGCCTCGAGCGCCTTCGCCGCCGTCTTCGCCGTGTCGCGGCCGAGCATGCCCCGGAAGAGCCATCGCCGGATCAGGCGCCCTGCGCCGAGGCGACGATCGGTGAGGTCGGGTCGGCGCTTCGGTGCCAGGTACAGCTCGATTGCGAGCTTCTTGACGAGGTCGGGATCGGCCGGCCGGCCGGTCGCCTGCTCGATCCGGTAGGCGAGCAGGGACCCGAGGATGCGCACCTCCCGGACCCCCGTGCGGAGCGCGACCCCGACGGAGACGGTCGTCGAGGCGACGAGCGCCCAGGGCACTGTCGGCATCCAGGCCCGCCGGGCGAACGTGCGCACGAGCGGGACGGCGATCACGGTCACGCGCTGCACCTGGTCGGCGAGCGCCTCTCCGCCCTCGTCCGAGACGAGCAGGCCGCGGCCCTCTGCGGCCGAGCGCACCCGGTGGGGGCTTGCGAGCATCCGATCGATCGCGCTGTCGTACAGCGACGAGACGGCGTCGGCGAGCGCCTCGGCCGCCTGGCCTGCCGTCTCCCGTAGGAACCGCTCGAGGGAGGCCAGCGGATCGCGGGGCGTCGCAGGCCGATACAGGTCGGGGAGTCGAGTGTCGTTCACGGCGTTGGGCGGCCGGAGCCGCCGGGGGAGAGGATACCGGCGTTCGCGCTCGCTTCCCGCCGGGCGGCACCTTGCCCTCTCGTAGAGTCTGGCGGTGCGCCTTCCGCCCCAGGGCTACCTGCTCGTGCTCGGCGCCGCCTGCCTGCTCGGGACGCTCGGCATGTTCTCGAAGCTGTTCTACGACGCGGGCGGAGACGCCTGGACGCTCCTGTTCCTGCGCTTCGCCGTCGCCGGACCGGTACTCGCCCTCGTCGCGCTCGCCCGCCGCGATCCGTTCCCCGGGCGGCGCACGGCCCTCTGGGGCGCCGCGCTCGGGGTCTTCCAGCTCGGGGTCGCCTACGCGCTCTTCGAGGGCTTCGCGCGTGCCCCCGTCGCCCTCGTCACACTCCTGTTCTTCGCCTACCCGCTGATGACGGCAGTCGGGGCGGTCTTCGCGTTCGGCGAGCCGCTCGGGCCGCAACGGCTCGGCGTGCTCGGCATCGCGCTCGCCGGAATCGCGCTCACGATCGGCGTTCCGGAGTCCGCGACCTGGGTCGGGATCGCGCTCGGGCTCGCGGCCGGGGTCTGCGTCTCGTGTCTGATCCTCTCGAGCCGGTACCTGATGACACGCCACTCGATCGCTCCGATCGTGCTCTCCGCACTCATGTTCACGAGCCCGCTGCTCGCCCTGTTCCTCGTCTGGCCGGCTCGCTCACCGGACTTCTCGATGAGCGGCGAGGCCTGGGGTTGGGCCGCCTGCGCCGTGTTCGTGAGCGCCGTGATCCCGGTCGCGCTCTTCTACACAGGGGTCTCGAAGGTGGAGGCGGGCGTCGCGGGGATGCTCTCGAGCGCGGAGCCCCTCGTCTCCGTCCTGCTCGCCTACGCCGTGCTCGGCGAGTCGCTCTCGGCGCTGCAGCTCGTCGGTGGAGCGCTCATCGTCACCGCCTGCCTGCTCCTGAGCCTCCAGGCGATGGCACGGCAGTCCGGGACGCCGCTGCCGGACGAGTCCGGCTAGGGTCACGCCGTGGGGGTGACGATCGCGCTCGGGCTCGCGGCGGCCGTGTGCTGGGGGGCGCCTGACCTGTGGCTCGCCCAGGCCGCCCGGAAGCTCGGGCCGTTCCCGGTCGCGTTCGGCTCGATTCTCGTCGGCACCCTGCTCGTGCTCCCCGGCGTGCTATTCGTGGACAGACCGGACGAGTGGCCGGTCAGAGCCGTCGTGCTCGCGCTCCTGCTCGGCCCGTTCCAGGTGATCGCGTACCAGCTCGGATTCGCCGCGTTCCGTCGCGGGAACGTGTCGGTCGTCGCTCCGATCATCGCCTGCGAGGGCGGGATCGCGGCGCTGTTCGTGATCGCCGCGGGCGAGCAGGTCGAGACGCTCGTCCTCGCGTTCCTCCCGATCGCCGTCGTCGGCGTTGCCCTCGCCGCCATGGGCCAGGGGGGCGGGAAGGCCGCCGTCCTGCCGGCGGTTCTCTGTGCGATCTCCTGGGGTGCGATCCTCGCGATCAGCGCGCCCGTGGCCGATGATCTCGGGGCCTACTGGGGCTTTCTGCTCTCCCGGCTCTCGGCGCTCGTCGTGATGGTGCCGTTCGCTTTCCGGACGGGGGCGGTGCGCTCCTGGCTCGACGACCGCTGGCGGGTGGCCGCGTGGGGGATCGGCGACACCGCCGCCTATCTGCTCTTCTTCATCGCCGCCGACCGTGGCCCGGTCGCGGTTGCCGGGGTACTGGTGGCCCAGTTCGCGACCGTTGCGGCGATCGTCGGCGTGACGTTCGGCGGCGAGCGCCTCCTGTCACGCCAGGTGGTCGGGATCGTGCTCGTGATCGCGGCGATCACGGGGATCGCCGCGTTCGGCGAGTAGACCGCCCGCCGTCCGGGCCGTTCGCGATCCTCTCCTCAATGAGCGCCCCCGAGCGGACGGTCGTCGTGCGTCCCCGCACGGTCCTCACGGTCGTCGGGATCCTGCTCGGGGTCTCGGCCGTGCTCTGGGTGGCCTTCGCCACCCGCGGGGTGCTCGCCTGGATGCTGATCGCCGTCTTCCTGGCGATGGCGCTGAACCCGCTCGTGGAGAAGCTCGAGCGGCGCGGGGTGCGCCGCAGCCGGGCAGCGCTGCTCGCGTTCTTCCTCGCGCTCGTCGTGATCGGCGGCTTCGCGTACCTGCTCACGCCTCCGCTCGTGGAGCAGGTCGGCGACTTCGTCGACGCCGTGCCGGGTCTCGTCGCCGACCTGACCCGCGGTGAGGGCCCGCTCGGCTTCCTCCAGACCGACTACCAGATCGTCGACCGGATCCGGGAGGTGATTCGCGAGCACGGCGTCGGCAGCGTGCTCGGCTTCACCGATCTCGGCCTCTCGCTGGCCGCGAGCGTCCTGCGGGCCGTCGTGGGAGTGCTCACGATCGCGTTCCTGACCCTGTTCATGCTCCTCGAGGGCGGCCGGATCGTGCGCACGCTCCTCGGGCTCCTCCCCGACCAGGCACGTCCACGCTGGGAGCGCTCGCTGAACGGCGTGTACCGGACGGTCGGCGGCTACGTGACCGGGAACGTCGTGATCAGCATCATCGCGGGCGGTGTCTCGACCGCCGTGTTCTTCGCCGTGGGTCTCCCGTACGCGGTTCCGCTCGGGGTGCTTGTCGGCCTCTTCGATCTCGTCCCGCTGGCCGGCGCGAGCATCGCGGCGGTGATCGTCCTCCTCGTCGCGCTCGCGACCGAGGGCTGGGTGATCGCGCTCATCGTCGGTGTGTTCCTGCTCGTCTACCAGCAGCTCGAGAACCACCTGCTCCAGCCGCTGATCTACGGGCGGACGGTACAGCTCTCGCCACTGATCGTGCTCGTCTCGGTGCTGATCGGCGCCGATCTGGCGGGCATCCTCGGTGCGCTCGTCGCGATCCCGACGGCCGGCTCGCTGATCGTGATCGTGAACGAGGTGCTCGAGATGCGGCGCGAGCGGGCGCAGGCGGTCGCGTCGACGGTCGAGCCGGCCGCAGGCGAGGGCGGATAGCCGGGCCGCGCGATCGCGACGCCCTGCAGGCGCTTCCCGATGCGCCTGGGAGGATTCGAACCTCCGACCCGCGGCTTAGAAGGCCGCTGCTCTGTCCCCTGAGCTACAGGCGCCCGCGGCGAGCGTAGCAGCGTCTCGGGCCGGATCGGCGCCGGCGCGGGCAGGTGGCGGCGGTGCGGTAGAGTGAGACCGCCTCGGTGGCCGTAGCTCAGCTGGTAGAGCCCCGGGTTGTGGTCCCGGTTGTCGTGGGTTCGAGTCCCATCGGCCACCCCTCGACGGCCCGCCCCTGACGGCGGGCCGTTCCGTCCCGAAACACCTGTCCGGAATGGACGGTACCCTGGCTCTCCGTGCGCCTCGTCATCGCCCGCTGCGAGGTCCGCTACTCCGGACGCCTGACCGCGACGCTGCCCGAGGCGTTGCGCCTCCTCGTCTTCAAGTCGGACGGGTCGGTGATGGTGCACGCCGACACCGGCGGGTTCAAGCCCCAGAACTGGATGACGGCGCCGACCCTGATCGAGGAGCACGGAGACCCGCTCGAGCGAATCGTCGTCAGGAAGTCGAGAAGCGACGACCAGCTCGAGATCGCGATCGCCGAGGTGCTGAGCGACGTCAGCCACGACATGGGCGAGGCGGCGGAGCTCGAGAAGGAGGGCGTCGAGGCCGAGCTCCAGCAGGCTCTCGCAGCGGTCCCGGGAGCCGTCGAGGAGGGGCTTCGCCTCGTCCGGCGCGAGTGGCCGACAGACATCGGCCCGGTCGACCTCATGTGTCGGGACGAGGCCGACGGCTGGGTTGCGGTCGAGATCAAGCGCATCGGCACGATCGAGGCAGTCGAGCAGCTGACCCGCTACCTCGAGCGCCTCCGGGAGGATCCCGCGCTCACCGGGATCCGCGGTGTGCTCGCGGCGCAGCTCGTCAAGCCGCAGGCACGTACGCTCGCGGAGGGGCGGGGGCTCGGCTGGGTCGAGGTCGATCTCGGGGTTCTGCTGGGCGAGCGCGAGCCCGATCTGACGCTGTTCTGAGCCCGGTCGAGCCGCGCTCGGGTGCGGGCGACGCCTGCCCGCCCGGCCTGTGCCGCCGCTGAATCGGTCACGGGCGACCCCGGTACGATGACTTACGTGCCCGAGTTCCGCGTCTCGTCGGACTACCGCCCGACCGGCGACCAGCCCCAGGCGATCGCGGCGCTCAGCGAGGGGGTGAGGGCAGGGGAGGAGCACCAGACCCTGCTCGGGGCGACCGGCACGGGGAAGACGGCGACGATGGCGTGGATCATCGAGCAGGTGCAGAAGCCGACCCTCGTGATCGCCCACAACAAGACGCTCGCCGCGCAGCTCTGCAACGAGTTCCGCGAGTTCTTCCCGCACAACGCGGTCGAGTACTTCGTCTCCTACTACGACTACTACCAGCCCGAGGCGTACGTCCCCCAGGCCGACCTCTACATCGAGAAGGACGCCTCGATCAACGACGACATCGACCGGCTTCGCCACTCGGCGACCTCGGCGCTGTTCCTGCGCCGCGACGTCGTGATCGTCGCCTCGGTCTCGTGCATCTACGCGCTCGGCTCGCCCGAGGAGTACCGGCGACGGACCGTGCTGCTCTCGGTCGGCGAGGAGCACGACCGCGACGACGTGCTCAGGCAGCTCGTCGACATCCAGTACCAGCGCAACGACGCCTTTCTCGGCCGCGGTCGCTTCCGGGTCCGGGGTGACGTGGTCGAGATCCAGCCCTCGGCGATGGAGACCGCCTACCGTGTCTCGTTCTTCGGGGACGAGGTCGAGCAGATCACCCACTTCGACCCGCTCACGGGCGAGGTGCACGCGCGCCTGGATCATCTCGCCGTCTTCCCCGCGACGCAGTACGTGACCGACCGCCCCTCGATCGAGCGTGCCGCCGAGGAGATCAAGGCCGAGCTCGAGCAGCAGGTGAAGGCGTTCGAGGAGCAGGGGAAGCTGCTCGAGGCGCACCGGATTCGCCAGCGGACCGAGTACGACGTGGAGATGATGAAGGAGCTCGGCTACTGCAACGGGATCGAGAACTACTCGCGGTTCCTCGACGGGCGCGAGCGCGGCACCCGCCCCCACTGCCTGCTCGACTACTTCCCGGGCGACTTCCTGCTCTTCGTCGACGAGTCCCACCAGAGCGTGCCGCAGATCGGCGGGATGTACGAGGGCGATCGCTCCCGCAAGCAGACGCTCGTCGACTTCGGCTTCCGCCTGCCCTCGGCGCTCGACAACCGGCCGCTGCGCTTCGACGAGTTCCAGGGGCTCGTGCCCCAGACCGTGTACGTGTCGGCGACGCCCGGGCCGTTCGAGCTTCGCCACTCGACCCGGATCGCCGAGCAGATCATCCGCCCGACCGGGATCGTCGACCCCGAGGTCGAGCTGCGTGCGACGAAGAACCAGATCGACGACCTGCTGAACGAGATCCGCAGGCGCGAGGAGGCGGGTGAGCGGGTGCTCGTCACGACGCTGACGAAGAAGATGGCCGAGGACCTGACCGACTACCTGCTCGAGGCGAACGTGAAGGCGCGCTACCTCCACTCGGAGATCGACACGCTCGAGCGGATCCAGATCGTCCGTGAGCTGCGCCTCGGCGAGTACGACGTCCTCGTCGGCGTCAACCTGTTGCGCGAAGGGCTCGACCTCCCCGAGGTGTCGCTCGTCGCGATCCTGGACGCGGACAAGGAGGGGTTCCTGCGCGGCCAGACGGCGCTCGTCCAGACGATCGGGCGGGCGGCGCGAAACGTGAACGGCACCGTGCTCATGTACGCGGACAAGCTGACCGAGGCGATCAAGGGCGCGATCGACGAGACGACCCGCCGGCGCGCGATCCAGCTTCGCTACAACGAGGAGCACGGGATCACGCCGGAGTCGATCGTCAAGGGCGTCTCCGACATCGCCGAGCTGCTCTCGCTCGAGCAGCCGAACGTCCCGGCCAGGCGTCGCCGCGGCTCGCGGAAGGTGGAGGGCATGTCCGGCGAGGAGCTCGAGAAGCTGATCGTGACGCTCGAGGAGGAGATGTACGCGGCGGCCGAGGAGCTGCGCTTCGAGTACGCGGCGAAGCTCCGCGACGAGATCAAGGAGCTGCGCCGCGAGCAGGCCCACGCGGGGGCCCTCTGACCGGGGCTGCCTGGCGGGCTGAGATCCCGCCCCTACGGCTCCAGTTTGTAGGGGCCGGTCATCCGGCCCTCGGGCCGTCAGCCGTGGGTCGTGACCGCGGCCCTCCGGGCCGCTCCTGCGCGGGTCCGGCCCGGCCGAGCCGGGCCGTCAGCCGCGGGAGAGCCGGCGGTCGGCGACCGGGATGAATCCGTGCCCCGACCAGGAGTACGTTCGCACGCGCAGCGTGCCCCCGCGGGCCTCGTAGACGTTCAGCCCGCACGCCTCTGCATGCCGTCCCGGGCGGGGCCGGCCGAGTCCGGGAGCGGTCGCGAGCACGACGCCCGAGCCCGCCTGCCCGGTACCGAGGAACTCGGCGGATGCGACCACCGAGGCCTGGTGGATGTGCCCGGAGACGACGAGCTCGGCACCCGCTGCGGCCAGCGCCGAGAGCACCTTCGCCCGTCGCGGGATCGAGCGCTTGCCCGTGCGCCACGGCGCCGCGGTGAGATGGTGGTGGAGCGCGACCACCCGGAGCGCCCCGGCCGGAGCGGCCTCCAGCACGCTCGCCGCATGCTCGAGCTGGTCGACCTCGAGCGCGCCTCGCTGGTAGCGCAGCGGCCGGACGGAGTTGAGAGCGACGACCGCGAGCGAGCCCGAGAGGTACCCGGGCTCGGGCTCGGGCCAGACCCGGTGAAACGCGACGAACGGGGTCGCGAAGCGCGCAGGCGGAAGCGCCGGCAGGTCGTGATTGCCGGGGACGACGAGCAGCGGGCGCCCGAGCGAGCGCAGGAAAGCGGCCGCGCGCTCGTGCTGCTCTCGACGGTTGCGATGGCTGAGATCACCGCTGCAGAGCACGAGCTCGGGGTCGAGCTCGGTCGAGAGCAGCCGGACGGCATCCTCGATCTCACCACGGTCGCCGTCATTCGCGCCGACGTGGAGATCGGAGAGGTGGAGCAGCCGCCCGGTCACGCGACGTAGCCTAGGTGCCTGGTACCGGGGACGGCTAGGCTTGCTCGATGGCTGTGCTCGCGGCGTTCGTCGCGGCGCTCGCCGGCGCCCTCGGGCTCGGGACCGACGCCCGGTCGCTGACGCCCCGGGAGAAGGCGGCGCTGCTCGTCGTCTCCTCGCCGCCCGTACCCCGCGGCGTCACGAACGTGTTCCTGCACCGCTGGGAGACAGACGACGAACGGCCTCGCCGGGCGCTCGTGCTCGTCGATCAGGAGGGAGGAGGCGTGCGGGCCTACCCGGGCCTGCCCCCGGCCAGCCCGGCCGCCTCCTACACGAGCGCGGCGTCCGCGAAGACGGCCGGGCGTGCCACAGGGCTCGGGCTGCGGAAGCTGGGCGTGGGCGTCGATCTCGCCCCGGTGCTGGACAGCCCGGACGGCCCCCTCGGCTCCCGGCACTTCCGGCGCGCCTCGTACGGGGTCGCGTTCGCCCGGGGGCTCGCCTCGGCCGGGGTCGCCGCCTGCGCCAAGCACTTCCCGGGCCTCGGCTCGACGTCCGAGTCGACGGACAGCCGGCGCCCCGTTCGCGGCATCGTCCGGGCGAGCGAGCTGGCGGGATTCCGGGCCGCGATCGAGGCCGGTGTGCCGTGCGTGATGGTCTCGCACGCGATCTATCCGCGCTTCGGCCGGGCCCCTGCGTCGATCGAGCCGGAGGCGTATCGACTTCTGCGCGAGCAGGGCTTCACCGGCGTCGCGATCACGGACGAGCTCGGCGTGCTCGGTCACGCGAGAGCAGCCGAGTGGGCGCGGCGCGCGGTGCTCGCCGGCGCGGATCTCGTGCTCTTCTCGAGCGCCACGAGCGCCGCCCGTGCGATCGACGCCCTCGTCCCGCTCGCCCGGCGGGGGCTCCTCGACCCGCACGTCGCCCGGGTGCTCCGCCTCCAAGCTGTCTATCGCCGCTGAGTGTCGGCAGCGGAGGCGGCATGTAGAGTGAGAAGACCATGACCGACGAGTCCGCCGAGATCTTCGACGACATGTACCTGGGTCTTCGTGCCGGCGCGGCCGGAGCGAAGCGTCGCCGCGGTGAGTCGCTCTCGCCCGAGGAGACGGAGGCGCTCTCGCGCTGGCAGCGCCTCTCCACCTGGCGCAAGTCCTTCGCGATCGGCGGGTTCGTCCTCGGCACGTTCGGTCTCGGCTTCGCCCTCGGCGGTCTCGTCTTCAGCCGGCGCGGCAAGGCGAACGCGTAGACGATCGAGCCGCCGGGCGGGAATCCCGGAGGGCCGGATGAGATCCGGCCCCTACGGCTGACCGGCCGGCGCGGTGCCTGCCTCCCTGGAGGGCGGGACCTCAATCAGCCGAGCTCGCCTGCCCGGAACGCCTTGAGGTAGGCCTTGCAGCCGGCGTCGACGCCCGTGAGCACGTCCACGGCGAGCCGGAAGGGCAGCGACTCGCGATCGCGCGCGAACACGCTCGCAGGGCTGCTCGAGACCGGGTCGACGATGCCGCTGTCGGCGCCCGCCTCGACGGCGAGCACGATGAACGCGTCGTTCAGGAGCTTCCGGTGGGGTAGCCCGAAGCTGACGTTGCTGAGCCCGCCGGTGAGCCGGATCTCGGGCCCGAAGCGCGTGCGCAGCATCCGGAAGGCATCGAGGCAGTCGTTGCCGTAGGTGGGATCGACCGAGATCGGGAACACGAGCGGGTCGATGTAGACGTCGCCGATTGCGATTCCCTTCGCGAGCGCCGACTCGACCATCCGGCTCGCGTTGTCCGCGCGCTCCTGTGCGTTCCGGGGCATCCCCGTCTCGCCGGCCGATGTGACGATGACGGGCCCTCCTGCGGCCGCGGCGAGGTCGAGCGCCTCGATCCGCTCGAGCGAGGCGGAGTTGAGCAGGGGTGCCGGCCCGAGCCCGGCGACGGCGTCGAACCCTGCCCGGATGATGTCGAGGTTCGACGAGTCGATTCCGAGCGGAAGCGCCGTCCAGCCGGCAACCGTTGCGGCGAGCCAGCGCATCGCCGCGATCGCCTCGGCGGGGCGCGGCGAGATCTCGTCGACGTTCACGTCGAGGAAGTGCGCCCCCGCGTCGATCTGGCGCTGCACGATCGTACGGAGGTACACGAGCGCGACCTCCGCATCCGCACCCTCGGCCATGGCGACCTGGACGGCGATCCGGACGTGCTTGATTCGTCCCTCGAGGTAGGCCTGGAGCTCCTTCTCGGGCTCGGGGATCGGCAGGTGCCGGGTTCTCCCGTCGGCATCGGCGAACACGATCGCCTGGCGGCCGGCCGGGTCGACCCCGACCGACGAGCCCTTTGCGAGCAGGACCCGCGTCGCGTGGACGTTCTCGCCGATCACGACGAACTCGCGCCCGTCGATCTCCGTCATGCTGCCTCCTTGCCGAGATCTGGTGGAATCGGGATGAGCTGGCATCCCTCGACGAACAGCTCGAAGAAGTCCGGGACCTGCTCGAGCTCGACGTGCTCGATCCGGCGCACGAACGACTCGAGGCGCTCGCGGGCCGACCTGGACAGCAGCAGCTCGCGCGCTCCCTTGAGTGCGGCGTTTCCCGCCGTGACGATCCGTTCGGGCCGTACCGGAGCGAGGAAGCCGATCTCGATCGCATTGCGCACGTCGACGTAGCTCGCGAACCCGCCTGCCAGGTACAGGCGGTCGACGTCTCCGGGGGCGATCCCGAGGCTCCGGAGCAGCGCCCACTGCCCGACGGTGTTGGCCGCCTTCGCCTGTGCCAGCGCAGAGGCGTCCGCGCGAGAGAACGTAATGCCGGCCTCGGGGACGACCGTCAGCTCGTACGAGCGGTCAGAGAACGGCCCCCTGGGCGACATGCGGCCCGCGCGGCGTAGCTCGGCGAGCAGGTCGATCAGCCCCGAGCCGCAGATCCCGACAGGCGGCGTCCCGCCGATCGTCTCGTACGCGAAGGTGCCGTCCTCCCGGATCGTGAACGACTCGATCGCACCGTCGGAGGCCTGCATCCCGTACGTGACGAGGCCACCCTCGAATGCAGGCCCGGCCGGGCAGCTGGCCGCGACGACCCGGGCGCCGGCCCTGACGACCACCTCGGTGTTCGTCCCGACGTCGACGAGCATGACGACCTCGTCGGAGCCGTTCTCGATGCCGAGCGCAACCAGGTCCGCCGCGACGTCCGCGCCGACATGGCTCGCGATGAGCGGTCCGCCGAAGACGCGCCCACGCGGGTTCATGTGCACGCCGACCTCGAAGGGGCGTGCCGTCAGCGCGGTCGTCGTCCGCCTCCCGGCAAGGAGGTCTAGCTCGGTGAGCGACTTGTACGGCATCTGGCCTATCGAGGCGACATCGAGGCCGAAGAAGAGGTCGCGCATCGTCGAGTTCCCGACGACGACGAGCTCGTACACCTCGCGCCGGTCGACGCCGTGGCGTGCGTAGGCCTCCCGGAGCTCCCGGTTGACGGCACGCCGGACCGCCTGGCGCAGCTCACCGTGGCCAGGCCCGGTGTCGTAGCTGATCCGGCTCATCACGTCGCTGCCGCCGAAGCGCTGCGGATTCTCGATCGCGACGACCTCGACGATCCGGCCGTCCGTGAGGTCGACGAGCTCGAGCACGATCGTCGTCGTTCCGAGATCGAGGGCGATCCCGTAGACGCCGCCGCGGAGCGGCTCGAGCGGCACGTCCCCGTAGTGGACGACGCCGTCGACGACGTTGACCACGGGATCGAGCGAGCGTGCCCGCTCCTCCGGCCCGGGAACGAGGATCCGGAGCCGGCGCCGCAGCACGGAGAAGCGGACGGGAGCCGGGGAACCGGTCACGACCGCCTGGCAGGCGAGCCGGTACGGCTCCGCGAGGAAGCGCTCCGCGGGCGTCCGCGGGCCCAGGTGCTTGGCGCCCTCGAGGATCTCGACGACGCACTCGTGGCAACGGCCGGAACGGCGGCAGGAGGTCGGGACCTGGATCGCGAGGTCGTCCGCCTCGTCGAACAGCGTTCGAGAGGCTTCGGGCGCGGAGCTCATCGGGCCCGGCGGGTGACAGTCCGGGCCGGATCTCATCCGGCCCGTTCCGTCTCCCAGGCGCTTCGGTAGTCGAGCGCCTCGTCACCGCCGCAGAGCCGGAGCTCACCGGGGCTCTCGGGCCGGCGCTGGTTGCGGCACCCGAACTTCGCGGTGCAACGGTCGAGGCGATCGCGGTACGGGCAGCGTCGCGTCGAGAGCTCCTCGACCGTCTCCATCATCGACGCGAAGAGCTCGCCGATCCGGTCGAACCGGGTCTGAAACTCGGCGGGGTCGATCGGAGCACCCGCGCGATCAGCCACTCGCGACCTCGGCGAGCAGCGACTTGGCGAGAGTCACGCAGGCGACCGCGTCCTTGCCGTAGCCGTCGGCGCCCATGTCGTCGGCGAACTCCTGCGTCACCGGGGTGCCGCCGACCATGATTTTCACGTCATCGCGCAGGCCCGCGTCGATGAACGCCTCGATCGTCCTGCCCATGTTCGGCATCGTCGTCGTCAGCAGCGCCGACATGCCGAGCAGTTGCGGGCCGTGCTCCTCGACGGCGTCGATGAAATCGTCGGGCGAGGTGTCGACGCCGAGGTCGACGACCTCGAAGCCCGCTCCGCGGAGCATCATGATGCAGAGGTTCTTGCCGATGTCGTGCAGGTCGCCCTTGACGGTGCCCATCACGACGGTGCCGGCAGGCTCGATGCCCGAGGCGGACAGGATCGGCTCGATGTGCGCCATCCCGGCCTTCATCGCCCGGGCACAGGCGAGCACCTCCGGCACGAAGATGAAGTTCTCGCGGAACTTGATCCCGACGAGCGCCATGCCGGCGATCAACCCGTCGTCCATCACCTCGAGCGCATCGGTGCCCGCGTCGAGCGCGGCCCGTGTCAGCTCGTCCACGGTCGAGTTCTCACCCTCGATGATCGCGGCCGAGATCGCCTGCATCTGCGGCGACGCGGCCGAGAACAGCCCGATCAGCCGCTCGCGCTCGTCGGGGCGCTCGACGAACTCCTCGATCTCCTGGCGGAGGAAGTCGTTCTGGATCGCGTCGAGCTCGGGCATGGTCACCTCGTCACGGGATGGGATGCGTGCCACTCGAGGACGGTCTGCGGGATCGCCCGCAGGTTCTCGATCGGGGCCTGAAGGGGGATCGCACACTCGGGACCGACCATCTGGACACCGGCCTCGAGGTTCTCGATCACCTCGGCCCGTACCTCCTCGGGGCCCTTCGCGAACAGCGTCTCCGGGTTGTTGACGTTGCCGACGAGACTGATCCGACCGCGGACGACCTCCATCGACTCGGCCGCCTCGTTCTTCGAGTCGAAGTGGAACGCGGCCATGCCCGTCTGGGCGATCGCGTCCATCCGGTCGACGGTCCGGCCGCAGATGTGGAGGATGAGCGGCACCGGGAGGAGCTCGGCGAACTCGTGGTGGAGCTCCTGAAGGTAGCGGCGGTAGTACTCGCCGGAGACGAGGTCGCCGGTCGCGTGATCGGGAAGGGTGAGCGCATCGGCGCCGGCCTCGATCTGGGCGAGCCCGAACTCGATCGTCGCCTCCTTGAGACGCTCGAGGCAGAGCCGGGTCGCGTCGGGATCGTCGAGCGACATGAGCAGGAACGGCTCGACCCCGAAGCAGTGATAGCCGAGCGACCACGGCCCCATCGTCTTGCCGATGATCGCGACCTCGTCCCCGAACTCGCTCCTGAGGATCCGGATCGCATCGAGCACGCACCTGATGTCGGGGTGGTCGAGAAGGTCGCCCGGGATCCGGATGTCGGCCGGCGTCTCGTAGATCGGCTCGCTCATCCGTACGGTCGGCCAGTTGTCCTTCTGTTCCCACTGAATCCGGCAGCCGAGCGCAGAGGACTCCTGGATGATCGAGAACACGGGCATGATCGTGTCGAAGCCGAGCTCCGTGTAGCCGGTCGCCGCAAGGCGTGCCATCAGCTCGGGCTCGCGGTTGGCGGCCGGGAACGGCGCCCCGGCCAGGTCCATCAGCTCGACGGTCGCCACGGAGGTCGGGTTGACGACCGGCGTCCGGTCGACGGGCTCGCGCCGCAGGGCGGCGAGCACCCGCTCGCGGCTCGTCATCGGGGCGACGGGAACGGCGGTGGTCATCGAGTCATCCCTCCTGCGAGGCGCTCGGGGCCGACAGCACGCCGCGGCTGGAGAGGGTCTCCTGCTCGCGGAGCGCCTGGCGGACGTTCAGCGCGCGAGGGAGCAGGAGCCCGACGAGGGCATCGTGGCCGGCGCCGCAGGGAAAGGCGACGACGGTAGCGTCGTCGGCTGCCGGCGTGAGCTCTGCGAGCTTTGCGAGGCCGGCCGCGACCGCGGGTGCGCGGCTCGTCGCTCCCTCGGCGACCCGCTCGGCGACGACGCGGTAGCGGCCCGTGCGGAGCGGCTCGACGCGGATCACCTGACCGGCCTTCGCATCCTCGACCTCCAGTGGGTACCGGGCAAGCGCCGCGGACGGGTCGAGCTTGCACGCCTCCACGAACAGGCGGCGTGCGGCCGCAGCGTGCCAGGTCCCGCACGGAAACCGGACGAGGTCCCCGTCACCCTCGAGCGCGCCGAGGCTCCGCATCGTCTCCGCAAGGAAGGAGATCCGGTCGGCGGCTTCCGGTGCCGAGCTGTACGTGTGCACGAGCCCGGCCGGGCCGTCCGCCCGTTGCTGGAAGTAGAGGCCGATCGAGATCTCGTGGCAGTGGCCGTCCATGGCGACGAGCTCGACGCGCCTTCCGATGTTCGTGATCGTTCCCACAGGTCTGTTAACAGTAAACAGTAAGCCGGGTGCCGTCAACCAGGGACGGGCTTGCCGGCCTCGAGCCCGGCGAAGAGGCGCTGCACGGCCAGCCGGTAGTGGGCGTCGACCGCGGCGAGCGCGCCGACGGGGTCGCGTGCGAGGAGCGCGGCGTGGATGTCACGGTGGACGCGCGGGTCGATCGCCGTGCGGAGCGTCGGGTTGCCCTCGGCGGCAGTGCGCAGGAGCAGCATCGTCTGCGTGAGCATCTGATCCTCGATCGCTGCCATCCGTTCGTTTCCGGCGAGCGCAACGAGGCTGCGATGGAAGGCGAGGTCGTGAGCGGCACCGACGAGGTAGTCGGCACCGGCCCGCCACGCCGACTCCATCAGCTCGAGCTCCCGGTCGAGCGAGGCGAGCTCCTCGTTGCTCGCGCGGCCGATCGCCGCCTTGCACGCAGCCGCGTCGAGTGCCTCCCGAACGCCGTAGACCTCGGCGAGATCGTGGGAGGTGAGGGTCGACACGATCGTCCCGCGGCGTGGCAGCTCGGCGACGAGCCCCTCGCGCGCGAGCTCGCGGATCGCCTCCCGGATCGGGCCGCGGCTCGTGCCGAACCGGTCGGCGAGCTCGGTCTCGACGAGCTTCGAGCCGGCGCCCAGCTCGCCGGAGAGGATGGCGGCGCGGAGGCGCTCCGCAACCGCCTCCCAGAGCTGCGGCGTACGGAGGGGCTCCTCGCTCACGCCATGTGGATCTCGACGTCGTCGGCGACGTTGCCGAGGATCGTGTAGTCGGTGCGGGCTTCCTGGAGGATCGAGCCCGGAACGAGCTCCGACACGGGGCCGTGAGCGACGAGCCGCGCGATGAACCGCTGCCACGAGACGCCGCCGCCGAGGTCGCCGTCGAGCCAGAAGCTCCGGTGCCTGGCACCGAGGATCTCGCGCGGGCCGATCGTGTTCGCACACGGGGGAACCCACGACCAGTCGCCTCCGAAGGAGTGGAGCGCGTTCTGCATGATCGTCATCGGGTGCAGCTCGACGAGCCGTGCGCCGGCCTGCCGGTAGGCGGCGAGGTCGCCGTCGAACTGGAGGCCGAGGTGCGACTCCCAGAAGGCGATGTGGCCGCACCAGCCGATCCCGCCGTAGCAGCAGTCCGCGCCGCCGAGATCCTCGATCCGCTTCGAGTAGTCCCCGATCGCCTCCGTGGTCGGGAAGTGGATCTGGCCGGCAGGCGGGCGAAGCTCGGGGTCGACGAGGTCGAAGAAGCGCTCCCACATCGCGCGCTCGAAGGAGCCCGGCCACGAGACGGGAGCGGTGACACCGTTCTCGTTCGCGTACTCGTCCATGTTGAACGTGTGGAGGTGGCGAAGCGAGAGCCGCTCCTCGTTGATCGTCCTCGCCGCGATCGCGTACTGGGGCATCGGCCCGACCGGGAGGATGAAGACGACCTGCCGGCCCTCGTCCCTTCCGGCCCGGATCCGCGAGACGAGATCCTCGGCGAATGCCGTGTAGAAGGCCGTCGAGTCGTCGACGACCGCGATCCGGAAGTCCGGGTTGGGGTGGTTTCCGAGCTCGCTGCGCCGGATCGCCCTGACCCGCTCGCAGGCCTCCCGGTCGCGGAAGCTGATGAACGGGGAGAGGTCGTACTGCCAGTCGGTCAACGGTCCCTCCTTCAGGGAAGCAGTCGTCGGGTCGTGCCGCGGAGCCAGGTGAGGCACTGGGTGAACCCCTCTGCGTAGCGGACGCCGCACTGCTGACCCCGGTAGCGGGCGGCCGTCCTCATCTCCTCGACGATGTCGACGCCGTCGTGATCGCGCAGCCAGGTGAGCTGGGTCGCGTGGGCCTCGAGCATCGCAGCCTTCACGTCGATCACGTCGGTGACGTCCACGTACTCGGTGGGGACGAACCCGAGCCCGGCGATCGTGTCCATGTAGTAGATCGGCGTCACGTGCTCGTGGCGCGCGCGTGAGGTCTCGAGGTTGGCGAAGGTCGCGTAGAACGAGCACTCGAAGACGAGCTTCGAGGTCTCGTTGTGATCGCCCATGTAGTCGTTCGGGGCATGGGTGATGATCACGTCGGGCCGTGCGTCGCGGACGAGGTCGACGACGAGCGCCTTCTGGGCCGGATCGGCGGCGTTGACCTCGCCGTCGGAGAAGCCGAGCGTCAGGTGGCGGGCGCCGGCGATCTCCGCGGCGCGCCGGGCCTCGTCGAGGCGAATCGCGGAGATCTCCTCGCGCGTGTGCACGAAGCTCCCCATGTCGCCGGTCGTCGCGTGACACATGACGACCTCGTGGCCGTCCCGAGCGTAGCGCGCGAGCGTGCCTCCGCAGAGGATCTCGAGGTCGTCCGGGTGTGCTCCTACCGCAAGTACACGCAACAGGTCTCCTAGACTCGTGGTGCCGGCCGATCGTAGGCGGTCGGACTGCAGGAACGCAACCGGGCGCGGAGGGAACCATGGAACAGATCGAACGCTCGAGGTTCGACCACATCGGCATCGTCACCGAGGTGAAGCAGCCGCAGGAGAGCTGGGTCGAGGCGACCCGGGTCTGGGTGACGAATCCGCGTGAGCACCCGTACAACATCGAGTTCCTGCGCTTCGAGCCCGACACGCCGGTCACCGGGATCCTGCGCACGGAGCCCCACGTCGCCTACCGGGTCGACGACCTCGAGCAGGCGCTCGAGGGCCACGAGGTCGTCCTCGAGCCGTTCGACGCCACCGGCGTCGGGATGATGCGGGTCGCGTTCGTGAACGTCGGCGGCGCGCTCGTCGAGCTGATGCAGTACGCAAACCCCGACGAGACCGGCTGGTTCTGAGGTCGTAGGGAGTTTCCGGGGCAGCACAGGCGGGCGTCCCGCGACGACCGGTCAGGCCTCGAGGCCATGCCCGGTCAGAGCTCAGGGCGGTTCACGCATCCCCCATCGGGCCCCCACCCGGGTGGGAACCATGGGACGAGGATAGCGTGCGGTCACGGCGCCGACAGGCGTGCGGCGCAGGTCTTGACACTCCTGGCGCCGAGCTGTGACGGACGCGGCCGAGCGCGGGATCTGGCCCGCGGCGCTCGCGCGCTCTGGCGGTCGTGGCGCTGATCGGTGGCAGCCTCCCTGGTACTGTGCGCTGGATGTCCGGGTCCCTGCGCACGCCTCTCTGTGAGCTGCTCGGGATCGAGTTCCCGATCGTCCAGGCACCGCTCGGAGGGATCGTCGCGCCGGAGCTCGCGGCGGCGGTCTCCGAGGCCGGCGGGCTCGGGACGCTGCCGCTGGCCTGGGCAGGCGAGCAGCAGCTCCGGGACGAGGTCAGGGCAGTCCGGAAGCGCACGGCAAGACCGTTCGGCGCGAACCTCGTGCTCGAGTGGGACATGCGAGACCGGCTCCGTGCCGTGCTCGAGGAGGGCGTGCGGATCGTGTCGCTCTTCTGGGGCGATCCCGCACCGTACGTCCCGATCGCCCACAACGCGGGCGCGGTCGTCATGCACACGGTCGGAAGCGCCGAGGAGGCCTGCCGGGCGGTCGACGCCGGGGTGGACGTGGTCGTCG
This sequence comes from Gaiellales bacterium, assembly GCA_046330455.1. GTDB lineage: Bacteria > Actinomycetota > Thermoleophilia > Gaiellales > Gaiellaceae > CAVQXR01. Next base: position 189,430 of record JAXLSU010000002.1, on the reverse strand, counting down.
CGCAGGGACTCGAGGCCGGCGGCCACGTCTGGGGCCAGGTCGCGACGATGGCGCTCGTCCCGCGCGTCGTCGATGCCGTGGCTCCGGTGCCCGTCATCGCCGCGGGCGGGATCGCGGACGGACGTGGTGTCGCCGCCGCGCTGTGCCTCGGTGCGTCCGGGGTCTGGGTCGGGACGCGGTTCGTGCTCGCCGCCGAGTCGCTCGCCCATGAGCGGTACCGGGAGCGACTGATCGACGCGGTCGAGACGGACACGGTCTACACGACGCTGTTTGACGGCGGCTGGCCGGACGCGCCGCTGCGGACCCTTCGCACGTCCACGGTCGAGCGCTGGGAGGCCGCCGGGCGCCCCGGGCCCGGGCAGCGGCCGGGCGAGGGAGAGGTGGTCGCCCGGCGGGCGACCGGCGAGGGGATCGAGCGGTACGACTCGGCCCCGCCGAATCGCAACCACAGCGGGGACGTCGAGGCGCTCTGCTTCTACGCCGGACAGGGCGTCGGGCTGGCCGGCCGGGTGCAGCCAGCCGCCGAGATCGTCGCCGAGCTCGCCTCGGGCGCGCAGGACGTGCTCGGACGGGTCGCCCGGTAGCCGGGCCGTCAGGCGACGCGCGGGCCGAGGCCCTCGGTGCGCTTGCGCTTCGCCTTGGTCTTCTGTCCGGGGCCGAGGTACTTGAGCGTCGTGTACTCGAACGGCCGGAAGAACGGCTCGTACATGAAGACGCTCTCGAGATGGGCCTCGGTCAGGCTCCAGAGCGGGGGCCAGGACAGCTCGCTCGCATGCGGTGGCCAGACGCGCACGAGCTGCCCCTCGGGCGGCTTGACGCGCGTGTTGTCGAAGCGCCTGTGCACGCCGAAGACCTTGAGCGCCATGTGCCCGAAGACGGCGAGGACGCTGTAGGCCTCCACGTCACCTGTCTCGCCGTCGCCGAGTCGCGTGAGCAGACGGCCGGCCAGGACACCGATGTGGTTGCCCCGGTAGCGCCCGTAGCCGACGAAGACGTTGCGATGGGGCTCGCCGCGTTCGCGAAGCGACCGGCGGTGCGGCCTGGGAACGCCCGGCGCCTTTCCCTCGACGGCGAGGATCGAGTACGCAGTCCGGGCACCCCACGCCGCGAGTGCTTCCTGCTCCGCGGCATCCCACCGACCTGCGCCGCTCTGGATCATCGGCGAGAGGAGCGGCCGTGCCTGCTCGTCGAGCGCGGCGACGGCGTCGGCACACGTCGGGCAGAGCGACCGCGCCGAGTACTGCGCGAGCTCGAGCTGGGCCCGTTCGGTGATCGTGGACTCGATCTGCTCGTGCAGGCGGTCGACCGGCTGGACGCCCCCGAGCTCCGCGTGCGACGGCGTCCCGAAGGGAAGCTGGTCGACGGGCTCTTCGACCCGGCGCTCGGGCGCCTCGTCCGCGACGAGGTGCTCCACGCTCGCGCCGCCGAGACCCACGGCCTCGACGACCCAGCGCGGGATGCCGAGATCGTCGACGGACGCGGGCGACCCGCAGTAGAAGCACTTCGCCGGTTTGGCGGCCACGAAAGGAGCCTAGCGACACCTTCGCCGCCGTGGCGTGAGAAAGGGCTAGGCTGCCGCGGCGATTCGAACCGCGGCAGCGGAGGGACGGTGACGAGGGTCGGGTTGATCGTGAACCCGGTCGCCGGGATGGGCGGCCGGTTCGCCCTCAAGGGCAGTGACGACCGTGCGCTCGTCGACGCTGCCCGGGCCCGCGGCGCCTCCCCGGTGTCGCCGGCGCGGGCATTCGACGCACTCCGGCTGCTCGCGCCTGCGGGCCCGGAGCTCGAGCTGCTCACCGCTCCCGGGCCCATGGGGGCCGACGAGGCCCGCGAGGCCGGGATCGAGCCGACGGTGCTCGGGGTCGGAACGGACGTCACGACCGCCGACGACACGGCGAGCGCCGCCCACGCGATGGCGGAGGCCGGCGTCGAGCTGCTGCTCTTTGCCGGCGGCGACGGCACGGCCGTCGACGTCATGCGTGCGATCGGCGAGCGAATCCCCGTGGTCGGGATCCCGGCGGGCGTGAAGATGCACTCCGCCGTCTTCGCGCTCACGCCCCGCCACGCGGCCGAGCTGGCGCTCGCCGTCGTGCGCGGGCGCGCCCGGGCGCCGGTCGAGGCGGAGGTGATGGACATCGATGAGGAGGCGCTTCGCGGCGGCGTCATCTCGCCCCGCCTCCACGGCTACCTGCTCGTGCCGGTGGAGCCCACGCTCGTCCAGTCGGGCAAGGCCAGGTCCGGGCCCGGCGAGCAGGCCGCCCAGGCCGGGATCGCCGCCCACGTCATCGACCACGTGCTCGACGCGCATCTGTGCCTGATCGGTCCCGGAACGACGACCCGCACGATCATGCAGGGGCTCGGCCTCGAGAAGACGGTGCTCGGCGTCGATGCCGTGCGCAGGCGCGAGCTCGTCGCGGCGGACGCCGACGAGACGCTGCTGCTCGAGCTGACCGACGGCGAGAATGCCCGGATCGTGGTGACGCCGGTCGGCGGCCAGGGGTTCGTGTTCGGCCGCGGGAACCAGCAGCTCTCCGCCGCCGTGATCGCTCGGGTGGGCTGCGAAAACGTCACGATCGTCGCCACCGAGGCGAAGCTCGCCGCGCTCGGTGGGCGACCGCTGCTCGTCGACACCGGCGACCCCGACGTCGACGGGACGCTCTCCGGGTACGCGCGCGTCGTGACCGGGTACAACCGCTGGACGGTGTATCCCGTTGCGGCCTGAGCGGCGACCCGCACCGCTTGTGCCCGACCCTGCCAAACGAACGGAGGGATGCCTGATGCCAGAAGCCTCTGCCCACCCCTACATCCCGAATTCCGCACCGCGTCTCAAGCAGGAGATGCTGCAGGAGATCGGGGTCGGGAGCGTCGACGAGCTGTACGGGGCGATTCCCGAGCAGCTCCTGCTCCGGCGCCCGCTCGCGCTCCCCCCGGCGATGCGCTCGGAGCTCGAGCTCCGCCGCCACCTCGAGGGGATGCTGTCGCGCAACGAGAGCTGCAAGGAGACCCTGTCGTTCCTCGGCGGGGGCTGCTGGCAGCACGATGTCCCGGCGGTCGTCGACGAGGTCCTCTCGCGCGGCGAGTTCGTCACCGCCTACTACGGAGAGAGCTACACAGACCACGGCAAGATGCAGGCGCTCTTCGAGTTCGCGAGCCTGATCGGCGAGCTCGTCGAGCTCGATGCCGTGAGCCAGCCGACCTACGACTGGGCGAGCGCCGCGGCGACCGCGGTGTGCATGTGCGGACGGGTGACCGGGCGCCACAGGGCGCTCGTTCCGGCATCCATGTCGCCGGAGCGGCTCGCCGTGATGCGCGGCTACTGCCGCCCGTGGGTCGACCTCGAGCTCGTCCCCTTCGACCCTGCGACCGGTCTTCTCGACACCGGTGCCCTGCAGGCGATGCTCGGAGACGACGTGGCGTGCGTCTACCTCGAGACGCCGGGCTACCTGGGCACGATCGAGACGCAGGTCGCCGGAATCGGCGCGTCCGCTCACGCGGTGGGAGCGAAGCTCGCCGTCGGCGTCGACCCGATCTCGCTCGGCGTGCTCGAGGCGCCGCCGCGCTACGGGGCCGACGTCGTGTGCGGCGAGGTGCAGCCGCTCGGGATCCACATGCACTTCGGGGGCGGGCTCGCCGGCTTCGTCGCGACGCCCGACGACGAGGCCTGGATCGCTGAGTACCCGACCTTCCTGGTCGGGATGGTCCCGACCGTCGCCGGCGAGTACGGGTTCGGCGAGGTTCGCTGGGAGCGGATGTCGTACGTCCAGCGGGGAGAGAGCAAGGAGTACGGCGGGACGACCCAGAACCTCTGGGCGATCGGCGCCGCGGTCTACCTCTCGCTGCTCGGCCCGCAGGGGATCGCAGAGCTCGGGCGCGGGATCGCACAGCGGGCGGCGTACGCGGCCAGGCGGATCGGGGCGCTCCCCGGAGTCGCCGCGCCGGCGCTCTCGGGACCGTTCTTCAAGGAGTTCGTGGTCGACTTCTCGGGCACCGGAAAGACGGTCTCCGAGCTCAACGCCGGGCTGCGAGAGCGCGGCATCTACGGCGGCAAGGACCTCTCGACGGAGCTGCCCGGGCTCGGTCAGGCGGCCCTGTACTGCGTGACCGAGATCCACACGAAGGCCGACATCGACCGCCTCGCGCAGGCGCTCTCGGAGGTGATCTGAATGAGCGGCACTCTGCGTCCGTTCCACCAGGCGAGCTGGAACGAACCGATCATCCTCGAGCAGAGCAGCCCGGGCGAGCGTGGCTACGTCCCACCGCCCGTCGAGCCCGAGCTCGCGGCCGAGGTCGGCGACCCGCTCGGGGGCCTGCCGGACGCGGTGCTCCGCTCTGTGCCCCCGGCGCTGCCCGAGCTGGCCCAGCCTCACGTGCTCCGGCACTTCCTTCGGCTCTCGCAGGAGACGCTCGGCCAGGACGTCAACATCCACCTCGGCCTCGGTACCTGCACGATGAAGTACAGCCCGAAGATCAACGAGGAGCTGATTCGCACCCACAAGGTCACGGCGCTCCATCCGGAGCAGGACGGCGACACCGTGCAGGGGATCCTCCAGGCGATGTACGAGTTCGAGCGGACGCTGTGTGAGATCTCCGGCATGGAGCGGTTCTCGTTCCAGCCCGGGGGCGGCTCGCAGGCGGTCTACGCGAACGCCGAGATGATCCGCGCCTACCACGCGTCCCGCGGCGAGCCCCACCGCGACGAGATCATCACGACCGTCTTCTCGCATCCCTGCGACGGCGCCGGGCCGGCCACCGCCGGCCTGAAGGTGGTCACCGCCTACCCCGGTGAGAAGGGCTACCCGGAGCTCGATGCGATCAAGGCCGCGATCTCCGAGCGGACGGCGGGCCTCATGATCACGAACCCCGAGGACACGGGGCTCTTCAACCCGCACATCGAGGAGATCGTCGAGCTCGTCCACGCAGCCGGCGGGCTCTGCCACTACGACCAGGCGAACGCGAACGGGATCCTCGGGATCACCCGGGCCCGCGACGCCGGGTTCGATCTGTGCCAGTTCAACCTCCACAAGACGTTCTCGTCACCGCACTGCTCGATGGGGATGCCGGTGGGCGCGTCGGGCGTCACCGCGGAGCTCGCTCCGTTCCTCCCGCGGCCGACCGTCGAGTTCGACGGCTCGCGCTACTACCTCGACGACGACCGGCCGCAGTCGATCGGCAAGGTGCGGTCGTTCCACGGCGTTCCGGCGACCGTCGTGCGCTCGTACGCCTGGGTGCTCGCCCTCGGTGCGGAGGGGCTGCGCGAGGTGGCCGAGATCGCCGTCCTCAACAACAACTACCTCGCTCACAAGGTCGCGCAGATCCCGGGGATCTCGGTCTCCTTCGCCGAGGGCAACGATGACCACCGCCTCGAGCAGGTGCGCTACAGCCTCGCGAAGCTGAAGGAGGACACGGGCATCGGCACGCTCGACGTCGCGCGCCGGACGTCGGACTTCGGCGTCGCCCAGTTCTTCCCGAGCCACGAGCCGTGGCTCGTCGAGGAGCCGATGACGCTCGAGCCCGCCGAGACCGTGTCACGGGACGACCTGGACACGTACGCGGCCGTGCTCGAGCAGATCTCGAAGGAGGCCTACTCAGAGCCCGAGGTGATCCGCTCCTCGCCGCACCGCTCGACCGTCCACCAGATCGAGCTCGACGGCCTCGAGGAGGCCGACAGGTGGGCGCTCACCTGGCGGGCCTGGCAGCGCAAGCGAGGGTAGAGGCGGCGCAGTGGGGGCGGGCGCAGGGCTCGCCCCCACAGGCACGGTCGGGCGGGATGAGATCCCGCCCCTACGGAACGGACGTGCGCGCTGAGGTCTCGCCCTGCGGGCGCGGCAGGGCGGGATGAGATCCCGGCTGCCACAGGCACGACAGGGCGGGATGGGATCCCGCCCGTACGGGTCTGTCCGGCGGGGTCTACCCGACGGCATTCGTGAGGGCGGGGCGTCGTTGCCGTGGGCTCTGCGGCGGGTCGGGTGTAGGGGCGGGATCTGATCTCGCCCGATCCGGCGAAGCCGGATGGCCCCCGGGCCTCCGCGGGTGTCAGTCGCGAACGAGCGGCGCCCGCAGAATCCCGTCAGGATCGAGCGCGCGCTTGACGAGCCGGTGGAGCCTGCCGTCGACGGAAGCTCCGTAGCGCTCCCGGCGCACCTCGCCGATTCCGTGGTGGTGGCCAATAGCACCGGCATGGCGTTCGGTCAAGATCAACGTTCGCTCCCAGGCCTCCCGGCAGCGCGCGAGCGCGTCGGCGTCGGTTGCCTCCTGGATGAACAGCATCACGTACAGGCACGTCCCCGACCGGTAGGCGTGTGACGAGTGCAGGAACAGCTGCGCGCAGAGCGGCGCGATCTCGCTCTCGATCGCGGCGGCGAGAGCCGCTGCCGATCGCCACGGTACCGAGACCTCGATCGTGTCGAACACGGTGCCCGCGCCCTCGTTCCGGCCGGCCATGAGGTCGGCGTCCGCGTACCGGTGGGTGAACCAGCGTTCGCCCGCGACGGGGTCGACCGGCTCGCCGCCGGCGTACTCGATCGCCTCGAGCGTGTCCGCGATCCCGGCCTCGGCGTACCGTCCCGGGCCGGCGACCGTGACGAGCAGGAGACACCTCCGGGCGAGGCCGTAGCTGCCACCCGTGAGACTCCGCGTCTCCGCCGGGTTGTAGAGGCGGACGACGGAGACCGGAAGCTCGCGCTGGAGAAGCTCACGCTGGCATGCGAGGCCCGCAGCGAAGTCCTCGAAGGCCGCACAGAGCGGCGAGTCGGGACAGGTCCTGTGGACGCTGAGCGTGAGCTCGACCAGCACGCCGAGGCTTCCCTCCGAGCCGCAGTAGAGCTGCAGGGCGTCGAGGCCGCCAGCCGGACGTACCCGGGCCGGGAGCTCGAGCAGCTCCCCCGAGGGGGTGACGACGGTCGCGCCGCAGAGCGCGCGCTCGATGCCGCCGTACTGGGCCGATGCCGTTCCCGTCGCCCGCGTCGCGACCCAGCCCCCGACCGTCGCCAGCGCGAGCGACTGCGGGTAGATGCCGAGCGTCAGCCCCCGGGCGGCGAGAGCCTCCTCGAGCGCCGCGCCCGTGATCCCCGCCTCGACCGTCACGAGCTGCGATTCGACGTCGAGTGAGACCACGCGGGTCAGGCCGGAGAGATCGAGAACGAGCGCCGTCTCTCGCTCCACGGCCCCGACGACGTTCGAGCGCCCGCCGACGACAGCGGTCGAAACGCCCGACTGCGCCGCGAAGCGGACGACCGCCGCGACCTCGCCCGGCGCTTCCGGTAGGACCGTGACCGCGGGAGGGCACGCGCCCGGCCGCTTCAGCTCGAACGGCCACTGGTCGACACGGGCCGGCCCGGGGCCGATCGTCAGCCGTGCGGCGGGAAGCCCCGTTGCGGCCAGGAGCTTCGCGGCGAGCTCGTCGGGCCCCATGCGGGGAGCGTAGTATCGGGCGCCGGTGGCAGGCGCACCTCTCCCGATCGTGGCGCTCGCCGACGACCTCACCGGCGCGGCGGCCTGTGCGGGCGAGCTCGGCGCGGTGATCGTGCCGTGGGATCCGGCCGGAAACCGGCCGGACGGGCCGCGTGTGGTGGTCGACTGTGCCTCGCGGGCGCTCACCGCCGGTGCGGCTGCCGCGAGGCTTACGGAGGTGCTCGGCACCTTCGAGGGAGCCCGGGCGCGGCGGCTCTACAAGCGGATCGACTCGAGGCTGCGCGGGAACGTCGCGTCCGAGCTCGCCGTCCTCGGACGGGCCGGTAGGCCGCTCGTGCTCGCACCCGCGGCGCCGTCGCTCGGCGTGACCACCGCGGGCGGTGTACAGCTGGCCGCGGGCGAGCCCGTCGACCGGGCGCCGCGCCACGGCGAGCCCGGGCCCGGGTCGGCACGTCTCGCAACGCTCGTGCCGGGAGAGGTCGCAGAGCTCGGGCTCGAGGATGTCCGCTCGGACGGTCTCGCGGCCGTGATCGCCTCGGCGCTCGGCGCCGGGAGAAGCGTCGTCTGCGACGCGGAGACGGCGGGCGATCTCGAGGCGATCGGCAGGGCCGCTGCCTCGATCTCCGGGTGCGTTCCCGTCGGCTCCTACGGGCTCGCTGCGCCCTGGGCCGCGGCGAGCGAGGAACGGGCTCGGGCGCCGGGCGTCCTCGTCGTCGTCGGCAGCCCGCGCCCCGAGGCGCGTGCGCAGGTGGAGATGCTGGCCACCGGGGGCATCGCCGCCTGCCGACTCGCCGGCGCCGGGCCGTCGCTCCGCGCGGGTCGGGACGTGCTGCTCGACGTCACGGCGGCAGGGCAGAAGCCGGGGGCCGTCCTGCGGACCGTGCTGGCCCGCGTCCGTCCGGCCGGGCTCGTGCTCGTCGGCGGCGAGCTCGCCTCCGAGGTGACCCGGGGCTGCGGGGCCGAGGCTGCAGCGGTCGTCGGCGAGCCGTGGCCCGCGACCGCGCTCGTGCGCTTCGAGGGAGGCCTCCTCGACGGGATCCCGGGAATCGTCAAGTCGGGCGCGCTCGGAGGCCCGCACCGCCTGGTCGAGGCCGTCTCGCTGCTGCGCGAGCTCACGGCGGGCGGCCGATGAACGAGGTTCGGCCCCGCCTCGCGGTGACGGTCGGTGACCCGGCGGGTGTCGGCCCCGAGGTCGTCGTGGCCGCGCTCGCCGACGAGGCGGTCGCGGCCGCCTGCGACGCCGTGGTCTTCGGCGATCCTGCCTGGCTCGGGACGGTCGCCTGTCGGCTCGGCGTCCCGGTACCGCGCGAGGTCGTCCCGGCCGCACCGGTGCCGGACGGGCTCGTCCCGGGCCGTGCGAGCGCGGAGGGCGGTGAGGCGGCCTGGCAGTCGCTCGTCGCCGCGGTCGAGGCCTGCCGCCGGGGCGAGGCGGACGCGCTCGTCACGGCACCGCTCAACAAGGTCGCGCTCGATCTCGCCGGGCACGGCCACCACGGCCATACGGAGATCCTCCAGCGCCTGACCGGGAGCCCCTGGTCGCTGACCCTGTTCCTGACGGGCACGCTGCGGGTGCTCTTCTACACCCGCCACGTCTCGCTGCGCGAGGCGATCGATGCGATCAGCGCCGGCGGGATCTGCGAGACGCTCGAGCGCTTCTGCTCGGTCGCGCCGGCGATCGGGCTCGCACGACCGCGGATCGCCGTCGCGGGGATCAACCCGCACTGCGGCGAGGGTGGGCGCTTCGGCACCGAGGAGCTCGAGCACATCGCGCCCGGGGTCGAGCTCGCGCGCTCGCGCGGGCTCGACGTGCACGGGCCCGTTCCCGGCGACACCGTCTTCCAGCTCGCCAGGCGGGGCGACTACGACATCGTGCTCAGCTTCAGCCACGACCAGGCGGCCGGGATCGGCAAGAGCATCGATTTCGCCGGCACGGTGAGCGTCACGCTCGGGCTCCCGTTCCTGCGTGTGTCCGTCGACCACGGGACGGCGTTCGACCTCGTCGGCCACAACCTCGCCGACCCGGCGAACATGCGCACCGCTCTGCTCTCCGCGGCGAAGCTGCTCGCCCACGGGGCCGGCCGGTCAGGCCTGAGCGGGCCCGAGACGCCGATCCGAGAGCGCGGATCGGGCACGCAGATCGAGAAACCACTACCCGGTTGAACGTTTCCGACCGAGGCGTTACAGTCTCGCGAAACGAGGTGAGGGGCTAACCCCTGGACGCGTTCGTCGTCGAATGGGGTGTCAGGGAAATCCGGGGAGGGCGAAAGGAGTGGAGGCATGACGGAAGGCATCAGCCGCAGGAAGTTCCTCGGCACCGTTGCGAGCGCCAGCGTGGGAGGGCTCGCGATGGCGGGCATCCTCACCGCGTGCGGAAACGGCGCGAGCGGCGGGGACGAGACGACGGGCGGCGACACGGGAGCGACCGAGGCCGCTCCGACCACGCAGGCCGGGCAGACGAGCGCGAACGCCGGGCAGCCGATCGTGATCGGCTCCGCCTACCCGACGGTCAACGCCGCCACGGACGCCGTGCAGATGGAGCAGGGCTCCGGGCTCGCGATCGAGGAGATCAACAACGCCGGCGGCGTGGCGGGCCGGCCGATCGAGCACGAGATCGTGGACATGAACAGCTTCGACGCCGAGAGCATCACGGCCGGCTTCAACGACCTGATCAGCAAGGAGGTCGACGCGGTCATCTTCGGCTACCACAACGTGATGGAGCCGAACGACGTGATCGCCGCCTACGGGGCCCCGTTCCTGAATGCGTCTACGTCGGTCGCCCAGGTCAACCAGGTCAAGTCCGACCCGGTGAAGTACGGGAACATTCTCCAGGCCGACCCGACCGAGGTGGCGTACGGCCTCGGCTTCCCTCCGTTCCTCGACAGCCTGATCGCCCAGGGCCTGTTCAACCCGCCGTCGAAGACGATCTACATCATCGAGGGCGACATCGTGTACGGCCAGACGATCTCGAAGGCCTGCCAGGAGGCCGCACCCGCGGCCGGCTGGGAGATCGTCGGGGTCGAGCCGGTCGACACGGCCGGGGGCTCGGCGCCGGTCGCCGACTGGACGCCCTTCATCTCCAAGGTGAAGGACTCCGGTGCCGCCGTGACCTTCAACACCCACTGGAACCCGGCCGACCACGCCGCGTTCATGAAGGCGTGGGCCGCGGACCCGGCCGACTCGCTCGTCTACCTGCAGTACGGCGCGTCGGTTCCCGAGTTCCTCGACATCGCCGGCGACGCCGCCAACGGAGCGATCTGGGCGACGGTGCTCGGCACGATGAACGACGCCGTCGGCCTCGCATTCCAGGAGCGCTACGAGGCGAAGTGGGGCGAGCCGGCAGGGTTCTCGAACGCCGGCACGGGCTACGACGAGGTCTACATGCTCGCCCACGCCTGGGGCATCACCGGCGACCCGCGGAACTTCGCAGCGAACATCGCCGAGCTCCGGCGGAACATCATGCGCGGTGTCTCGGGCGGCTACTGGTTCGGGCACAGCGACGAGGCGAGCTGGATCCTCTCCTACCCGAGCGAGATCGCCGATCCGGGGCTCGGAAACCCGCACCTGTTCTTCCAGATCCAGCCGGACGACAGCGGAGCTCTGTCGCACATGATCATCGACCCGGCGCCCTACATCCAGGTGGAGTACGTCCAACAGCCCTGGCTGACCTTCTAGGCCGCGGGCACAGGTCAGGGACGCGAGAGTGTCGCTCGTCTGCACCGAGATCAAGGCCCTCTACGGCGGCTTCGTCGCCGTGGACGGCGTGTCGTTCTCCGTCGAGGATCGCCAGATCCTCGGCGTGGCAGGGCCGAACGGTGCGGGCAAGACGACTCTCTTCGACGTCCTCTCGGGCTTCCACAAGGCTGACGGCGGACGCGTCGAGCTGAACGGGGCGGAGATCACCACCCTTCCCGTTCACCGGCGCGTCCGCCTCGGACTGGCCCGGACGTTCCAGTCGCCGGTCGTACCGACCGACCTGACGATCGGGGAGACGCTCGAGGCGGCTCGGATCGCCTGGTCGCCGAAGCTCGACCGCGCGAACGTGCAGGCGGCCCGCGAGCTCGCCCGCTTCATGACGCCGGACGACGTGCGGTGCGGGGGTCTCGACACCCTCGAGCGTCGCAAGCTCCTGCTCGCCTGCGTGCTCATGCGCAGGCCGAGCGTCCTGCTCCTCGACGAGCCCTGCTCCGGGCTGCTCCAGGACGAGATCGACGAGATGGACGCGATCATCCGGCAGGTGACGGCCGAGACCGGGATGGCCGTCGTCGTCGTCGAGCACCGTCTCGAGCTGCTCCATGCCGTCGCGGAGAGGGTGATCGTGCTCGACGCCGGCAAGGCCATCGCGGAAGGACCTCCGGCGACCGTGTTCGCTGACCCCGCAGTTCGCGCGGCCTACTTCGAAGCGCCCCAGGCTGCATGACGAACGTCCTCGAGGTTCGCAAGCTCTCGGCGGGCTACGGGCCGCTCCGCGTGCTGCACGACATCGACCTCGCGGTCGCGGAGGGCCAGCGCGTCGGTCTCGTCGGCCTGAACGGGCACGGGAAGACGACGTTCCTGCGCTCGCTGATGGGCCTCGTCGACTGGCGTCAGGGTGAGATCGAGTTCGACGGGAAGTCGATCATCCGGACGCCTGCGCACCGGCTGGCCCGGGCCGGGATCGTGCTCGTGCCCCAGGGTGACGCCCTCTTCCCGGGCCTCTCGGTCAAAGACAACCTCGACTCCGGCGCCTTCTCGAGCGGCTGGCGCGACCGCAAGCGGAAGCGCGAACGGGTGACGCGGCTGTTCCCGCGCCTTGCCGAGCGGCTCGACCAGGCCGCCGGCACGCTCTCGGGCGGCGAGCGGCGCATGTGCTCCCTCGGGCGCGGTCTCATGACCGACGCCCGTGTCTACCTGCTCGACGAGCCGTCGCTCGGACTCGCACCGGGCATCTCCGCCGGCCTCTACTCGACGCTGCGAGAGCTCGACCTCGAGGGCGGGACGCTGCTCATCGCTGAGCAGAACCAGTCGCTGCTCGAGGGCTGGATCGACCGGATCGTGCGAATGCACGGCGGGCACATCGTCGGCGAGGAGCCCGGCAGCGTCGTCTCGAACGGCACGCCCGCTGCCGGCACCGGCGAGGGCGAGACACAGCAACCAGACGAGTCGGAGGCCTGACATGGTCGACCTGATTACGACCATCAACCTCGCCACCATCTACTCGCTGGTCGCGATCGGGATCTCGCTGACCTGGGCCGGCCTCGGGTTCCTGAACCTCGCCCACGGCGTGACCTTCGCCGCCGCCGGCTACGGGGCCTGGTGGGCACAGGAGAACATCTCGAGCCACCCGTCGGTGATCCTCCTCGGCGGCATCATCACCGGAGGCGTCGCCGGGGCGATCATCTGCGTCAGCGTCTTCCTGCCTCTCGACGGCAAGCCGAACTGGCCCTTCCGCTCGATGGTCGCGTCGCTCGGGCTGGCGATCATCGGCGTCAACACCTACCTGCTCGTCTTCGGGCCTCCGCGCAAGTCGATCGACTACCTGTTCGGCACCACGAAGTTCAAGGTCGGCGACACGATGATCACGGCCGACAAGAGCGGCGCGATCATCAGCGCGACCGTCGTGATCGTCCTCATGGTGTTCGCGCTCGTGAAGTCGCGGATGGGGCTCGGCGTTCGCGCGCTGACCCAGAACCCCGAGGGGGCGGCGCTGGTCGGGATCGGCCGCAAGCAGGCGGCGTTCGCGATCCTCATCGTCTCGGGCGCCCTTGTCGGCTTCGCCGCGGTCCTACTCTCCCAAACGTTCTATCCGGAGCCGAACATCGGCTACCTGCCGCTCGTGAAGGGGCTGATCGTCGCGCTTCTCGGCGGGCTCGGGAGTATCTTCGGCACGGTGATCGCCGCCCTGCTCGTTGCCGGCACCGAGGCGGTGACCATCCACTACCTGAATGCCAGCTGGGTGCTCGTGACGCAGTTCGGGCTGATCGCGCTCGTCCTGATCGTGCGCCCGCGCGGCGTCGCGGGGATCCTGGAGGCTACGCGTGCCTAGCCGGTTGACGGCGAAGTCGACGCGGGATGTCGTGTTCTGGGGCGGCTGCCTCGCGGCGTCGCTGCTCCTGTTCTTCGTCGTCTACGACAACAACAACTTCGGCGGGCACTGGAACACGTTCGCCATCTTCGTCTCGATCAACCTGATGTGGATGCTCGTGATCGGCACGGCTGGCATCTACTCCTTCGCGACGATCGCGATCGTCGGCGGCTGCGCGTACTTCGGCTCGTACATCTCGGGCGGCTCGCGGGCAGGAAACGACATCGCGGGCGCGGAGTCGCTGAACGTCGTCCTCATGCTGCTCGGGGCAGCGGCGTTCGGGGCCCTGATCGGCGCGATCATCGCCGCGCCGACGATCCGCCTGCGCGGGGTGTACTTCGCCCTGTTCACGATCGGCATCGCCGAGATGGGGCGCGCGATCGTGAAGCAGTACGACGCGCTCGGCCGGGCCGAGGGCCTCTTCGGCGGTGCGAGGTTCCTGAAGGATTCCTGGGAGTCGACGGCGACGGGGCGGACGATCCACTTCTTCGTCGGCCTCGCCCTGATCATCTTCTGCCTGATCGTCTACCGGCTGGTCGACGGGGGCCGGCTCGGCCTGCTCCTGCGGACGGCGCGCGAGGACGAGGGGGTGGCAAAGGGGCTCGGGATCGACGTCGTGCGGGCACGCTTCGCCGTCTTCATCATCTCGTCGGCCATGCTCGGCCTGATCGGCGGGTTCTACACGGGCTACTACGGCGGCGCCTCGCTCACGATCTTCGACTTCAACACGCTGCTGTTGCTCCTCGCGATGATCGTCGTCGGCGGCATCGGCTCGGCGAAGGGCGCGGTCGTCGGGACGGCGCTCCTCCTCTACATCGACCGCACGTATGCCGACCTCGACAACCCTGCATGGCGGTTCGTCTGGATCGGGATCATCATGTTCGGGATCACGCTCATGACGACGCGCGGGCTCGTCGGCCTGCCGGCCCAGGTCCGGGACTACGTCCGCCGGCGCCGGGCCCGCCAGCAGACCGGGGGCGTCGAGCCCGGAGAGACACCGCCCGAGCTGAAGGCTCCCGGCCTGTAGGTCGCCCGACCTCGAGCGCCGTTCGAGCCCGGGCACGATCGAACAGCCGAGAGACCGAAGGAGCTGCCAGCAATGATCATCGACTGCCATGCCCACGTGTCGCGAAGCGACTGGTCGTCTCCGAAGTTCCTCGAGGAGGTGATCGAGCCGAGCGTGCGCGCCTCGGGGGAGCCGATCTCCCCGGTCGTCTACGAGGGCACCGACATCCCGTGGATGATGGATGCCTACCGGGCGGCCGGCGTCGACAAGGTGTTCCTGTACGCGGTCGCGCCGCGCGAGCCGAAGACCTTCGGGCGTGACCCGGCCACGCGGGAGATCGCCGGCGCTCACGTCTCGAACGACTACATCGCCGAGGTGTGCCGCCAGTACCCCGACCAGACGCTGCCCGTTATGACGGTCAATCCGCGCTACGAGGGCGACACCGTGCTCGGAGAGATGGAGCGCTGCGTGCGTGAGTTCGGGGCACGGGCGGTCAAGCTCTACCCGACGTACAACCACTTCCGCCCGGACGACCGGGAGCTGTGCTGGCCGATCTACGCGAAGGCGATGGAGCTCGGGATCCCCGTCATCGTCCACCAGTCGTGGACGACGCTCGTCGACGCACCGATGAAGTACCAGTACCCGGCGCAGCTCGACGATGTGGCCCGTGACTTCCGGGATCTCGTCCTCATCTGCTGCCACTTCGGCGTGCCCTGGATCGAGGAGGCGATGTGCCTCGTGGGCAAGCACACGAACGTCTACGTCGACACGAGCTACTGGGCCACGATCGAGGAGCCCGAGATCGTGCTGCGACACCTCCTGCGCTGCCAGCGCTTCGGCTGCACGTACGACCGGATCCTCTGGGGCACGGACTTCCCCGTAACGCCGCCGGGACCGAGCCTCGAGCTGTTCCGTGAGACGCTGCCGGCGCTCGCGAAGAAGCTCGGGCTTCCGTCGATCTCCGCTGAGGGGCTCGAGCTGATGCTGGGGGGCAACGCGGCGCGGATCTACGACCTGGCGTGACGGGCAGCTGCCGGCCGGTGGAACGAGCCGGCGCGTGAGCGTCCGGGTGCTGGATACGCGCCTGCGCGGTGCGCTCGTCGGCACACGGTTGCCGTTTCGCTTCGGCATCGTCGAGATGACCGAGCTAGTGCATGTCGTCCTGTTCGCCACCGTGGAGGTCGACGGTGTGCGCGAGGTCGGAGTCGCCGCCGACAACCTGGCGCCGAAGTGGTTCACGAAGGACCCGGACACCTCCTATCGCGAGGATGCCGCCGAGATGGTCGCCGTGATCGAGGATGCCTGCGCGGCAGCGGTGGCGTGCGGGCCCTGCCCGACCGTGTTCGACCTCTGGCATGCCGCCTACCGCGCGGCAGTGGTCGAGAGCGAGACGGCGCGCCCGCCGCTCCTCTCCGGATTCGGCGTTTCCCTCATCGAGCGGGTGACGATCGACGCGTTCTGCCGCGTCAAGGGGCTCCCGTTCGCGCAGGCGGTGAGGCGCAACGAGCTCGGGGTCCGGCTCGAGGCTCTCCATCCCGAGCTCGCAGGCAGGGCCCCGAGCGAGCTCCTGCCGGCCCGCCCGTCGACCCGGATCCGCGTTCGCCACACGGTGGGGCTCGCCGATACTCTCGTCGAGAGCGAGCTCGCGGCCGATCCCGACGATGGCCTGCCCGCGACGCTCGAGGCGTGCATCCGCCGCTACGGGCTGCGGCGGTTCAAGGTAAAGATCGGCGCCGACTCGAAAGCGAATCTCGACCGTCTCGAGCGGATCGGCTCGGTGCTCACGCGGGAAACGGGCGGCAGCTTTCGGGTCACGCTCGACGGCAACGAGCAGCTCGCCGACGTCGAGGAGCTACGGGAGCTCTGGGAGAGCCTCGTGGCCGATCGGCGCACGGCCGCCCTCGCCGGGAGGATCGACTACGTCGAGCAGCCGCTCCCCCGGCACCTCGCCCTCGGCGGGGACACCGCCGCCGGCCTGGCCGCCTGGCCCGGGCGGCCGCGCCTGCTCATCGACGAGTCGGACGATGCGCTCGACTCCGTCGCGCGGGCGCTCACCGCCGGGTACGACGGTGGGGCGTTCAAGAGCTCGAAGGGCGTCTTCAAGGGGATCGGGAATGCGTGCCGCCTCGAGCAGCTGAGGAGGGAGCGCCCCGGGCGGACGTTTCTGTACAGCGCCGAGGACCTGTCGACGATCGGCCCGGTCGGCCTGCCCGCCGACCTCGCAGCGATCGCGACGCTCGGTATCGACGAGCCCGAGCGGAACGGGTACCACTACCTGCGTGGCCTGTCGGGGCTGCCGGCGCGGGTGGAGGCAGAGACGGTCCGGCGCCATCCCGATCTCTTCACGCACCACCCCGACGGACGGGCCGTGTTGAGGATCGCCGGGGGGCAGATCGCGCTGGACAGCGTGGCGGCGGCGCCGTTCGGCGTCGGCTGGCGTTGCGACTTCGAGGACGACTTGCCGGGCGCCGCCTCGGTCGTCGCCGCCCTCCGGTCAGGCACGACCGGGAGAAGGAACCAGGTGGAGAACGGAACGAGAAGGAGGCTGAGAGATGACGGTTGACCGCGGCCTCTGCGACCGCGTGCTCGCGGTGATCGACGGGCTCCAGGGAGAGCTCCTCGAGACGCTGAGCGAGGCGGTGCAGATCGAGAGCGTGAACCCGAAGTACCCGGGGCAGGACTACGACCGGGTCGTCGGGGGCGAGGGCGAGGTCTCGAAGCTCATGGGCGGGCTCTACCGGGGCCTCGGCGCCGAGGTCGACCTCTTCGCGGTCGAGCCCGGCCGTGAGAACGCCGTCGGGGTGATCCGCGGCGCCGGTGGCGGGCGGTCGCTCATCTACAACGGGCACGTCGACGTCGTCCCGATCGGCGACCCGGCCAACTGGACGAGCGGCCACCCCTTTTCCGGGAAGATCGACGCCGACCGGGTCTGGGGGCGCGGGGCAACGGACATGAAGTCGGGGATCGTCGCCCAGGCCTTCGCAGCCCGCGCGCTCGCCGAGTGTGGCGTCCGGCTCCAGGGCGATCTGACGCTCGAGTCGGTCGTCGGCGAGGAGGTGATGGATCACGAGTGCGGCGTCACCGCCACCGTGAAGCGCGGCTACACGGCGGACGCCGCCGTCGTCTCCGAGCCGAGCTCGCCACCCGCACCGCTCGCGATCATCCCGGCAAGCCCGGGCCTGCTCTGGTTCTCCGTGACGGTGACCGGCAAGGCGACCCACGCCGCGATGCGCGCCCAGACGTTCCGGGCGGGCGGCCTCGGCCCCGCGGTCGGCGTCAACGCGATCGACAAGGGCATCGACGTCTTCCAGGCGATCCGCAGGCTCGAGGACGAGTGGGGGCAGACGAAGCGGCATCCGCTGTTCCCGCCGGGCCACTTCACGATTCACCCCGGGGTGATCAACGGTGGGCCTCGCAGCGTGCTCGTCCCGTTCTTCGTCTCCGACTTCACGACGATCGAGTACTGCGTCTGGTACCACCCCGACGAGGACCCCGAGGACGTGAAGCGGGAGATCGAGGAGCACGTCCACCGGTACGCGCAGACCGACTCCTGGCTGCGCGAGCACCTACCGGTGATCGAGTGGAAGCTGACGTGGCCGGCGTTCTCGGTCGACCCCGACCATCCGATCTGCCGTGCCGTCGGTGACGCCCACGAGCTCGCGGCCGCCGGGACGCGGTTTGCGGGGCGGCCGGAGACGCACGGGTTCGCGGCGGTCGAGGACGTGTCGTTCCTCAATCTCGGCGGAGTCACGGCGATCTCCTACGGCCCCGGCGACCTGCGCGTTGCCCACGCCGACGACGAGTACGTGCTGATCGACGAGCTGATGACGGCGTGCAAGACGTACGCTGTGCTCGCGATGGAGTGGTGCGGGGTGGCGTCGTGACCGATCTGGATCTCCTCTACGCGAGCGCCAGCGAGCAGGCGCGGCTCGTCCGCGATCGGGCCGTCTCGCCCGTCGAGCTCGTCGAGGCATGCCTCGAACGGATCGAGGCGCGCAACCCCGACCTGAACGCGTTCGTCGTACTGCGCGTCGATCGGGCGAGAGCAGAGGCCCGTGAGGCCGAGGAAGCCGTCAGGCGCGGCGGGGAGCTCGGGGCGCTGCACGGCGTGCCGTTCTCGTGCAAGGAGTCGATCCTCTCGGCCGGCGATCGCACGACCGTCGGCTCGACCGCCATCGACGTCGTGCCCGACCTCGACGCGACCGCGGTCGCGCGCCTGCGCGGCGCCGGCGCGATCCTGCTCGGGAAGACGAACGTTCCCGACCAGCTCGCTGCCTGGGAGACCGACAGCGATGTCTACGGGCGCGCGAACAGCGCGTGGAGCCCGGAGCACACACCGGGTGGCTCGAGCGGGGGCGAGGCCGCGGCGATCTCCGCGGGACTCTCGCCGATCGGGCTCGGCAGTGACGGCGGTGGCTCGATCCGGGTGCCCGCGCACTTCAGCGGCATCGCCGGGCTGAAGGCGACCGCGACCCGCATCCCGCTCACCGGGCACCTGCCTCCGCCCGCGAACATCATCGCCCAGACGGCGTGTGTGGGCCCGCTGGCGCGCCGCGTCGAGGATCTCTCGCTCGCGCTCTCCGTCCTCTCCGGCTATGACCGTGAGGACCCCGGCTCGACTCCGTTCGTCACGCCGCCGGCGGTCTCACTCGCCGACCTCGCGGGCCAGAGGGTCGCGCTGTACGTGGGGGACGGAGTGAACCCGGTCGACCCGGAGATCGTTGCCGCGGCACGCACCGCGGGACGCCTGCTCGAGTCGGCGGGGCTCGTGGTCGAGGAGGTCGAGATCCCCGGCTCGGCCGACTGGCACGGGCACTGGTACCGCGTGCTCGACAAGGTGATCGCCGTGCTCCTCGGCGCGTTCTCGGAGGGAGATCCGACCCGATTCCATCGCTACGTGGGCGCGTTCATCCGCGACGACTTCTCGGGTCCCGGGCTGCTCGAGTACGTGGGAGACTGGAACGCCCGGGACACGGCGAGGACAGAGCTCCTGCGCTTCATGGACGACTACCCGCTGCTGCTCGGGCCTCCGGCCTCGGTCACGGCCGTCCGGCACGGGCAGCGGAGCTTCGAGCTTCCGACGGGCCGCGTCGAGTGGCTCGAGGCGTTCTCGGTCAGCCAGGTCTGGAACGTCTTCGGCTTCCCGGCCGCCTGCGTGCCCGTGACGCTGTCGAGCGAGGGCCTGCCGATCGGCGTCCAGGTCGTCGGGCGGCCGTGGGAGGACGAGCGGGTGCTCGCCGCGTGCCAGGCGATCGAGGACGGGATCGGCCCGTACGTGCGACCGCCGGAGCGCTGAGAGACCGGGCCGGATGAGATCCGGCCCCACAGGGTGGGCCGTAGGGGCGGGATCTCGTCCTGCCCGGACATCTTCCCTCAGCCCACCGGCGGGCGATGCTGGGCCCAGGGCGCGGCCTGCTCGTACGCCGCGGCGGCACGAAGGACGGCGGCGTCGGCGTGGCGCGGGCCCGCGATCTGGAGCCCGATCGGGAGGCCCTCGGCCGAGAACCCGCAGGGCACGGTGATCGCCGGCTGGCCCGTGAGATTGAACGGATAGGTGAGGTGCCAGCCGGCGAAGCGCTCGATCGGCTCGCCGTTCACCTCCGCCGGGCCGGCCGGGCCACCCGGATGGGGAAACGGCACGACCGCGAGCGTCGGCGTGAGCAGCAGGTCGAACTCGTCGAAGTAGTCGCACATCCGCCAGTAGAACTCGCCGCGAAACAGCGGGTTGACGCGGTACAGATCCAGGGCCGAGATCGACTTGCTCGCCTCCCAGAGCTCCCGAAGGTGCACGTCGAGCTCGTCGGGTGACGAGAGCGCAGGCAGCACGAGGTCGTTGGCGAGCGTCCCCGCGAGCACGCGCCAGAACGTGATCTCGGCCTCGCGCGGGTCGGGTACGTCGGGATCGCGCTCGATCACCTCGGCGCCGAGCTCGGCGAACGCCGCCGCAGCCCGATCGGTGTGCTCGACGACCTCCGGCTCGACCGGGTTGAAGCCGAACGTGCGGGAGTAGCCGATCCTCAGCCCGCGGAGGTCCGGCTCGCGGACGGCGGCCGGGAAGTCGAAGCTCGTGTCCTCGATCGAGTAGACGTCACGCGGATGGGGCCCGGACATCGCCTGGAGCATCAGCGCGCAGTCGCCGACGGTACGGGTGATCGGGCCGTAGTGGATCAGCGTCTCGAACGGGCTGAAGCCCGGGTAGTAGGGGATCCTGCCGTACGACGGCTTGAGGCCGACAACCCCGCAACAGCTCGCGGGGACCCGGATCGAGCCGCCGGCGTCGCTCCCCTCCGCGATCGGGCCGACTCCGGACGCGACGGCCGCAGCGGCCCCGCCGGACGAGCCGCCGGAGACGTGCGTGAGCTTCCACGGGTTGTTCGTCTCGCCGAACAGCGGGCCGTCACACAGCGCCTTGTTCCCGAGCTCGGGCGTCGTCGTCTTCCCGAAGAAGATGCCGCCGGCGGCGAGGAGCCGATCGACGAACACGGCGTTGCGATCGGGGATGTTGTTCGCGAACGCCTTCGAGCCCAGTGTCGTGCGAACACCCTGCGTCGGCGTCAGGTCCTTGAGCGAGAACGGCACCCCGTGGAGCGGCCCGAGCTCGTCGCCCCGCGCGACCGCCTCGTCGGCGGCGCGCGCCGAGGCCCTCGCCTCGTCCTCGAGCACGACACAGAAGGCGTTGAGCTTCGGGTCGACACGATCGAGGCGGTCGAGCACGGCGTCGAGCACCTCGACGGCTGACAGCTCCCGGCCGGCGATCATGCCCGTCAGCTCCGTGGCAGGCAGGTAGCAGAGGTCGGTCGAATCCACGGGTTCGCTCCTTCGGGTCGCTGGCGCAACGCTACATCGGCTGGTTAGTGACATCAAATCGCGTCAGTGTCACTTGACGTCGCTCCCGGTACACCATACGATCGCGCCGGTGCTCTCTGCCGTCGAACAGGAGCTGCGTGGCCGGATCAGCGGCGCACGGGCGGTCGCTCACGTCGAGAAGCTCGTCACGGTCGGCGACCGGTTCGTAGGAGCGCAGGGAGATCGGCTCGCCGCCCAGGCCGTCCGCGACCGGTTCGCGGAGCTGGGCCTCGAGGTCGTCGACCGCCCGTTCACGACGCTCGGCTACGGGCACGAGTCCGCGAGCCTGACGCTCCTCGGCACGGGCACGCGGCTCGACGCGATCCCGCCGTACTTTTCGCCCGCCACTGCGGCTGGCGGCGTCACCGGCGAGCTCGTGTTCGTCGGGGGCGGTGAGGCGGCCGACTACGAGGGCCTCGACGTCCGCGGGAAGATCGTCGTCATGCAGGAGGTCGGGCTCGGCTACTCGCGCTTCTGGCTCGGGACCTTCGCGGCCGAGGCCGCCCGGCGCGGTGCGGTCGGAATGGTCGTCATCCATCCGCTCCCGTGGCCGTACCGCATGTCGATGGAGGCCGGGAACGGCGAGCTCTCGCGGCGGTTCCTCGACGAGCAGCTTCCGGTCGTCTGCATCTCGGCGATCGACGGCGCGATCCTGATGCACGCGATCGGCTCCGGGAACGCCGGGGCCGAGCTCGCCGTCGTCAGCGAGATGGGCGATGTCGAGAGCTCGAACGTCAGCGGGGTGCTCAGGGGAAGCGAATGGCCCGGCGAGGCCATCGTCGTCCTCGCCCACCGAGACCATGGCCTGTACCCGGGCGCGAACGACAACGGGAGCGGCTTCGGGACGATGCTCGAGATCGCAGGGGCGATGGCGGCGATGCGCCCGCGACGGTCGATCGAGTTCCTCTGCACGACCGCCGAGGAAGGCACGACGCCCGGCGTCGCCGCGTACATCGAGTCGCGCCGGGCCGAGGGCAGCCTCGGCGACGTGCGGGCGGCCGTCGACCTCGACATGTTCGGCGTCGGCGGCAAGCTGAAGCTGGTCGAGCTCGGGCTCTGGCCGGACACCGACCCGATCCCGCACACCGAGTGGCTGATGGGCCTGCTCGAGGACGTGGCGGATGGGCTCGGATACGAGGTCGGCCGGATGACGGCTCCCTGGGGCGTCGCCGAGTCCGGCAGGTTCATCCAGGCAGGCGTGCCGGCAGC
Organism: Gaiellales bacterium; assembly: GCA_046330455.1. Lineage (GTDB taxonomy): Bacteria > Actinomycetota > Thermoleophilia > Gaiellales > Gaiellaceae > CAVQXR01. The sequence goes on along the minus strand of JAXLSU010000002.1, from coordinate 166,898 downwards.
ATGGTTCTGGAAGCCCGACGACTTCTACTATCACTCCAACTACGACACGGTCGACAACCTCGACGGCAACTCGCTCAAGGCCGTCGCCGACATCACCGCGATCGCGCTCTGGCGCATGGCGGAAGACGGCGCGCTGCCACGCGAGGTCTGACGAAAGGAAGGATGCATGGCGGACGGTGAGGTCAACCACGAGCGGCTGATCCAGCTCCGGCAGGAGGGGGCGCTCCGCGTCTGCGAGCGGCTCGGCGTCGACGCCCTGCTTGCGACCCAGCACGACAACGTCCAGTACATCGCCGACGTGCGGCGGTTCTTCGTGTACGGGTGGGAGCCGAACTCGCTCGCGATCATCACGAAGGAGGGTGCCGTCCGCTCGCTCGACTGCGGGCTCCACGTCGCTCCGGGGCCCCACTGGGCGAACGAGGGCGCCTGGCTCAAGGAGCAGACCGGCTGGGATCACTACTCGGTGTTCAACGCGAGCCTCATCCACGAGCGTTACGCGACGTGGGTGAAGGACACGCTCGCTGCGCTCGGGGTCACGAAGGGCAAGGTCGGCGTCGACCGCGTCTCCTGGGTGATCCTCGAGGCGCTGCGCGCGGCGCTGCCCGGGATCGAGCTCGTGAACGGCGAGGAGGCGCTGCTCTTCGAGCGGATCGTGAAGAACGAGGAGGAGCGCAAGCTGATGCGCAAGGCAGCCTGGGTCGCGAGCGAGGGCGTGCAGGCCGGGCTCGACGCGCTCGCGCCGGGCGTCACCGAGTACGAGGTCTACGGCGCGTTCATGGGCCGCATGTACGAGCTCGGATCCGAGGGCGACGGCTTCTACCCGTTCCTCACCTCGGGCGAGGTGACGGAGGGCGCGCTCTACCCGACGAACCGAGCCCTGAAGGAAGGCGATGCGATCGTCATGGACATGGGCCCGATCGTCGAGGGCTACAACGGCGACTGCATGCGCACCGGCTTCGTCGGCGAGCCGACGCCCGAGTTCAAGGAGCTCTACCGCGTCAACTACGAGGCGATGTACGCGGGCATCGAGGCGACGAAGCCCGGCGCCCACATCTCGGAGGTCGACGCGGCCGTGCGGCGGACGGCGCTGTCGTTCGGGTACATGGAGAATCGCTTCGACACTGGGCACGGGATCGGGCTCAACTGCTGCGAGCTACCGGTGTGCATGAAGGCAGGCAGCGCCCCGGCCCACCTCGACGTCGTGCTCGAGCCCGGCATGTGCTTCACGCTCGAGCCGCGCTTCCACAAGATGACGGGCGAGGGAACCTACATCCAGGCGGCGCTCGAGGAGACCGTCATGGTCTCGGAGACGGGCGTCGAGGTTCTCACGACGACGCCGTTCCTCGACGAGTGCCTCGCGGCCGCCGTCTAGGGAGGTCACGATGAGTGCCGAGGAAAGCGCCACGTTCACGAAGCAGCTGCCCGTTCGCCAGCAGCTCGTCGACGAGGAGGCGCCGTTTCTCATGCGCCCGCTCGGCGACGACCCGGACGATCCCCGCAACTGGGTGCTGAAGGCGATCGACCGGACGGGACAGGCGGCGGAGGAGGCTCTGCACACGTGGGCGTTCGGGTTCGCGCTCGAGCAGCAGCTCCTCTGGAACGCGATGGTGGAGGAGAAGGGCGAGGAGGCGGCCGGAGAGGTCTGTGCCGCGACGTGGGCCCGGCTGCCCCAGGAGCTCCGCGAAACCGCAGGGTTCGTGCTCACGCGGGCGAGCGACGCCCCGCCGTACGGGCTCGCGCTCGAGCTCGGGACGCCCGAGCTGCTCGAGCGCACCGGCCGGACGGTCGACGAGGAGCTCGTCTTCTGGAACCGGGCCTTCACGGCGCACGACCACGAGATGTGGCAGGTCCTCGAGTACCGCTACGGTGCCCGCGAGGGGCTGATCGTGTACTCGCGGGTCTGGGAGCAGATCGCCCTCACGTTCCTCGACGGCGTCAAGCAGGCGATCGGGCTCGACTCGATCGAGACGACCGAGGACATCGCCCGGATGAACCGCGCCTACTGGGAGGCGATCGGCTGTGAGGTCGAGGACCTCGAGACGACGCCCGACCGGCACGTGGCGATCATCAAGACCTGCCCCTTCTGGGACAACATGGTCGACATCTACGGGAAGACTGCCGCCAGCCGGATGCACCAGAAGACGATCGGAGCGACGTCGGCCAACTACTACCAGGCGATCATGAAGGCGATCGGTCTCTGGGACGAGTTCTACGCCACCCAGGACGAGTATCGCTGCCTCGGCGACGGTCAGTGCCGGATGGTGTTCGAGCGGCGCTCGGCGATGGGCGAGGGCGGAACCGGCGGATCGTGAGCTCCACCGCCCCACCGCCGGCCGGCGCCGAGGGCGACTGGGTCGAGCTCGACCTCGTCGTGCTCGGGCCGGACGAGCGGGCTCCGGGGCTGCCGCCCGACACGGCGGCGGCGCCGCTGCGAGCCCGGGTCAAGGGGTTCCTCGAGCGTGACGCCCGCGTCGGCGAGCCGGCTGCTGTCCGGACGCTCGCCGGTCGCCGGGTCGAGGGAACGTTGCTGCGCGTGGCGCCCGTGTCGGGGCACTCGTTCGGCGAGGCGCAGCCCGAGCTGCTCGCCGTCGGTCCCGAGCTGAGGGCGTTTCTCTCCGGGACTGCCCGTGGCTGATCGCTCCTACGCGGCCGTCATGGGGCGGCGCGCCGAGATCCTGCGCCGGGCGGTGGGGCTCGACTACGGCGGCTTCGAGCGCGACGGTATGTGCTTCGACTACGAGGCCCTGCTCGGAGCGACCGGGTATGCCCTGGACGACGTGGCGCGGATCCAGGCGACTGCGAAGGTCGGCCGGACACCGCTGCTCGAGCTCCCGCAGCTCACGCGGCTCGCCCGCGCCGTGGCGGCGCCGGGCAAGGGAGCGCGGATTCTGCTGAAAGACGAGGCGGCCAACCCCTCCGGAAGCTTCAAGGCACGTCGGGCCGCGGTCGCCGTACACGAGGCCGGGCGGCTCGGCTATCCGGGCGTGATCGCGGCAACGTCGGGGAACTACGGGGCCGCGGTCGCGTCACAGGCTGCGATGCAGGGCCTCGCGTGCATCGTGCTCCAGGAGGTGTTCGACTCCGCCGGCCGCGGCCAGCCCGAGATCGTCGAGAAGGGGAGGGCGTGCGAGGCGTACGGTGCCGAGGTCTGGCAGCTGACCGTCGGGCCGGAGCTCTTCTACGTGCTCCTGCGCCTCCTCGAGGAGACCGGCTTCTTCAGCGCCTCGCTCTACACTCCCCACGCGGTCGCCGGGATCGAGACGCTCGGGTCGGAGATCGGCGAGGAGGTGGTGCGCCGTCACGGCCGCGAGCCGGATGCCGTGATCGTGACGCACGCCGGCGGCGGGAACGTGACGGGAACCGCGCGTGGGCTTCGGGCCGCGGGCTGCGCCGGGACGCAGATCGTCGGCGTCTCGGTCGACCTGCGCGGGCTGCGGATGGACAGCGATGCCGACTTCAACCGGAAGTCGTTCACGACCGGGCACACGGGCTTCGGCGTTCCGTTCCTCGTCAACCCCGACCGGGTCGACGTGCCGAGGAATGCCGCGCGGCCGTTACGGTACCTCGACCGCTACGTCTCGGTGACGCAGGGCGAGGTCTTCTACGTGACCGAGGCGCTCGCCCAGCTCGAGGGGCTCGAGCGAGGCCCGGCCGGCAACACCTCGCTCGCCGCGGCGTTCGCGATCGCGCAGGAGCTCCCGACCGACGGAGTCGTCGTCGTTCAGGAGACCGAGTACACGGGCGCCGGCAAGCATCCGACGGCACAGCTCACGTTCGCGCGCGAGCTCGGTGTCGAGGTTCGCCGTGGCCATCCCCGGGAGAACGTCCCCGGGCGGGTGATCGCGATTCCACGGACGCCCGACGAGCTGGCGGTCGAGGAGATCGACCTCGACGCAATCCGCCAGTCGTTCCTGCGACGGGTCCTCTCACCGCGGTCGTCCCCGCCGTCGGCCGGGGAGCTCGAGTTCCTGGCCGCGGAGCTGAACGCCGACCCCGCCACGGTCGAGCGGTGGGTCTCGGAGCTTCCGCAGGCCGCGGCAGCGCCCGTCGGAGCCTGAGCGGTGTCGATCGGGTCGCGGATCCGCACAGTCCGCACCATGCGCGGGCTCTCGAGCACGGAGCTTGCGAGGGCCGCCGGGGTCTCGCGGGGGCTGATCAGCCAGCTCGAGCTCGACCGGGCCAACCCCTCGGTCGACACGTTGCGCCGGATCGCGGCGGCGCTCGACTCGCCGATCGCCTCGTTCTTCGACGAGGCGCCCGCGAACGGGAGCGTCGTGCGGCGGGAGGAGCGGCGAACGATGCGGATTCCCGCCTCGGGGCTCACCTACCAGCTGCTCACCCCCGACCTGAACCGCCAGATCGAGTTCATCCTGATCGAGCTCGAGCCGGGGCAGGGAGGTACGCGGGCCGCCTACGGGCACGCCGGCGAGGAGGCCGCGCTCGTCCTCGAGGGGCAGCTCCACGTCTGGATCGGCGAGGAGGAGCACGTGCTCGAGGCGGGCGACTCGATCTCGTTCAACTCGGGCGCTCCGCACCGGATCGGCAACGAGGGCGCCGTGCCGACCGTGCTCGTGTCGGCGATCACCCCACCACATTTCTGACAGGAAGGATCGAGCCGTGAAGTGCTTCGTGATGTTCCGTCTCAAGCCCGGCGTGACCCCAGAGCAGTACGAGACGTGGTTTCGCGAGGTGAACGTCCCCGCGGCGCTGACACTGCGAACGACCCGCAACTACCGTGTCTGGCGGGTCTCGGGGGCGATGGAGGGCGAGCCGGCCTTCCAGTACCTCGAGGAGATGGAGCTCGACGATCAGGCCGCGTTTGAGGGCGAGCTCGAGGCCTCCGAGGCGATGGCGGCGATGCTGGACGACTGGTACGCGCGCGTCGCCGACCAGGTGATCGTGTTCGCCGACGAGGTCCCGCAAGGCGCCCGGTAGGCCCTGCGCAGCGGCCGCGCCCGAAGGGCGCCAGGCCGCGGGGCCGTCGAGCCCGAGGGCTCGACACAAGGGGCGCAGCCCCGCGCAGCGGCCGCCTTCGCGGCTGAGCAGCCGGCTCGGCCGGCTGCGACCCGCGTGGGAGCCGGGCGGGAGCCCGGCGGTCACGGTCTTCGCGGCTGAGCGGCCGGCTCGGCCGGCTGCACCCGCGTGGGAGCCGGGCGGGAGCCCGGCGGTCACGGTCTTCGCGCCAGAACGGAGCCGCCTCGGTCCCGGGAGGCGACGGTGGAGCTCAGCCTTCTCCGGGCTCCGGTGCCGGGAGCATCGGCTGATCGGACTCCTGCCGAGCAGCCTCGCCGTCGGCTGCGGCCACGTGGCTGGTCTCGGCGCTCACCACGGCGCCTCGCTCGACCCTCCACGCGAGGCTGACCGTGCCACCGGCCGTCAGGTCGTCCGAGTCCTGCGCGGGAAGGCGCGCATGCAGGACGGTGCCGTCCGCCAGGGCGACGGCGCACTTCCGCGTGGCACCGAGGTAGATGACCTCGGTGACCGTTCCGGTGAACACGTTGGTCGCCTCGGGTACGGCCTCGCCGGCGCGGCAGAGAGCGTCGCACCTGCTCGGCCGCAGCACCACGGCCACCTCGGTGCTCGTATCGAGCCCCGCAGCCGCCGTCGTCGTCGGGGCGACACGAAGCCGGCATGCGTCAGGGCGACCTCCGCTCCTCCGGCGTGCGTTTCGAGCCGGCCGGTGAAGATGTTCGACTCGCCCATGAAGCTGGCGACGAAGAGGGACGCCGGACGCTCGTAGAGCTCCTGGCCGGTGCCGATCTGCTCGATCCGGCCTTCGTTGTAGATGGCGATGCGGTCGCTCATCGCCAGAGCTTCCTCCTGGTCGTGCGTGACGTAGACGACGGTGCCGCCGAGCCGTCGCGAGAGGTGCGAGATCTCGAGCTGGAGCGCTTCTCGAAGCTTCTTGTCGAGGGCACCGAGGGGCTCGTCCATGAGCAGGAGCGTGGGGCTGAAGACGATCGCGCGGGCGAGCGCGACCCGCTGCTGCTGTCCGCCCGAGAGCTGCGACGGGAAGCGATTGTCGAGACCGGCGAGGTGGACGAGCTCGAGTGCCTTCTGCGCGCGTTGCCGCCGTTCGGACCCCTTGACCCCACGCATCTTGAGGGGGAAGGCGACGTTGTCACCCGCTGTCATGTGCGGAAAGAGCGCGTAGTGCTGGAACACCATCCCGATGTCTCGCTTGTGCGGAGGCAGGAGCGTCAGATCGCGCTCGTCGAGGACGACATTGCCCTCGTCCGGCCGGACGAAGCCGGCAACGATCCTCAGGGTCGTCGTCTTGCCCGAACCCGAGGGCCCGAGCAGGGTCACGAACTCCCCGGCCTGAACCTCCAGAGAGACCTGGTCACACGCGCAGATCGACCCGTAGCGCTTCGTCACGCGGTCGAGCGACAGGATTCCGGACGATCCGGCGGGCGCGTTCACCTACGTACTCTCCCTCCGGGAAACAGCCGTCGGGCGACCAGGCCGAGCAGGAGCACGAGCGTCGACACGTGTCGAGGCACGGGGGGCAGACGCGTCGGCGAACCCTTATCTCCTCACCGCGGTCACGCTGCTGGCCGGCCTGGACGGCATCGAGCGCGGTCTGCGTCCCGCCGAGACTCCGAAACGTCTCCCGAGGACGCTCGACGAGGCGCTCGACGCGCTCGAGCGGGACGATGCCATCTCTGCAAGGCTCGAGCGCGAGCTCGTCGAGACCTACATCGCGCTCAAGCGGCTCGAAGCTGCGCGGTTCGACGCCCCCATCTGCGCGCACGATCTCGGTTGCAGGGGCATCAGGGAGCGCGATCAGATCCGAGACCGACACCGAGAACGCCTCTGCGAGAGTGAGGAGGGTCTCGAGCGTCGGATTCGTCTGCTGCGACTCGATCCGAAAGAGGGTCGTCTTCGTCATGCCCGTTCGCGCGGCGAGCTGCGCGAGCGAGAGCCCGCGCGACTCGCGGAGGCGGCGCACGTTGACGGCCAGGGCAGCGAAACGGTCCTGCACGGTCTCTAACCTACGCGAAGCGTCGTGCGTTTGTGCCACGACTGCCGGCTCCTAGTGCAGCACCGGCAGCGTCACCCGCGACGGGTACCGGCCGTTGTGGAGAACGGTCTGGATCGCGGCACGTCCGGCGCTCGCCGGCTCCTGTCCGAAGGGGCCGCCGGTGTTGAGGTTGCGGTCCCACTGGGGGAAGTCGGCGCTGCCGATCTGGAGGCGGAGGCGGTGTCCGGCGGGGATTCGGGCGCCGAGGGGGCCGAGCTCGATCCGGTACTCGTAGACCTCGCCGGGGGTGATGGGGGTGGGGTGTTGGGCGGATTCGCGGTAGCTGGCGCGGACGATTCCCTCGACCAGGTTCGTGGAGGTTCCGGCCGGGTCGACGATGCAGAGCCTTGCCGAGAAGTCGGTGTCGGGGGCGGTCGTGGCGGCGTGCAGGGTCACGTGGGCGTCGCCGATCAGGTCGGTGTCGCGGTGGAGCGGCGCGGAGGTGTAGACGAGGACGAGGTGGGTCCGCTCGATAGCGTCCTGGTCGGCGGGGCCCATCGGTGCGATGTCCTCCACGCAGCAGGAGTGTCCACCGGCGATCGCCGGCATGACCGCGGGATCGTAGGAGAACACGTCCGGCGGCTCGTCCCCGGGCGCCTCCAGCGAGAGGGTGCCGGTCCCGAACTTCGAAGGCGCGCGCCCGTCGGAGTGCAGGAACCAGTCGACGGCCCGCGACTGCGACGGCGGCCAGGCGTCGAGGTCACGCCATCCGTCGCCCATGACGTACACGGTCACCGGATGGTCGAGAACGCCGGTCTCCTCACCGTCGAGGGTCGCTCGCCAGAAACGGAGCTGCCAGTCGTCGATCACCGTTGCGGCGGCGTCGTCCGTCGCGCCGCCCAGCGGCCGCCAGGGCATGTGATGCCACGGCCCGACCACGAGCTTCTGGGGCGCGCGGCCCTCCTGCGCGAGGCTCACGTAGTCGTTCACCGTGCCGCGGACGAACACGTCCCACCAGCCGCCGACGTGGAGCCCAGGCACGTCGATCCGACCGAAGTCGGCATCGAAGGCCCGCCAGTAGGCGTCGTGTGTGGGGTGCGCGAGCCAGTCGTGGTAGTAGGGGGTGTCGCCCAGCCCGAGGGCGGGGTGCGCGCGAAGCGGAAGCACCCAGGTCAGGTCGATCGTGTTGGCAAGCGAGGCCGCGAGCGCCGCGAGCGTCTCGTCGTCGGCCCGGCGCGCGGCCGTGTCCATCGCGAGCAGGTTCGCCCACCAGGTCGCGAAGGCGAGCGAGAAGGCGCCCTGGACGTAGAACCACTCGGCGTACGGACGCCCCCCGGTGAACGCGGGCGAGATGGACGCGAGCCCCGCGGGCCTTCGCTGGGCGGCGAGCAGCTGGTTGAGGCCGGGGTAGGAGAAGCCGTACGTCGCTACCTTCCCGGAGGAGCCCTCGAGTCGGCTCGCCCACTCGATCGTCGTCGCCACGTCCTCGCTCTCGTGGCGGAACGGATAGAAGGTCCCCTCCGATCGGTACCGGCCGCGCGTGTCCTGGGCGACCACGATGTACCCCTGGCGTGCGTACCAGGACGGGTGGGAGTAGGCGAAGTTGCTCTCGGATGCCGTCTTGTCGTACGGATGGCTGATCAGGATGACGTGGTGCGGGCCCGGCGCCACGGGCCGGTAGACGTCCGCGAGCAGCGTCACGCCGTCGGCCATCCGGACGGGCACATCGCGCTCGAGGGTCAGCTCGGGCGTGCCTGGCTGGAGCTGGATCGTCACGCCGCCACCTCGGGCAGGGTAATGCGGGATGGGTATTGGTCGCTGTGGAGAACGGTCTGGATCGCGGCTCGTCCGGCGCTCGCCGGCTCCTGTCCGAAGGGGCCGCCGGTGTTGAGGTTGCGGTCCCACTGGGGGAAGTCGGCGCTGCCGATCTGGAGGCGGAGGCGGTGTCCGGCGGGGATTCGGGCGCCGAGGGGGCCGAGCTCGATCCGGTACTCGTAGACCTCGCCGGGGGTGATGGGGGTGGGGTGTTGGGCGGATTCGCGGTAGCTGGCGCGGACGATTCCTTCGACCAGGTTCGTGGAGGTTCCGGCCGGGTCGACGATGCAGAGCCTTGCCGAGAAGTCGGTGTCGGGGGCGGTCGTGGCGGCGTGCAGGGTCACGTGGGCGTCGCCGATCAGGTCGGTGTCGCGGTGGAGCGGCGCGGAGGTGTAGACGAGCACGAACCTCGTCCGCTCGACCGCGTCCTGGTCGGCGGGGCCCATCGGCGTGATGTTCTCGTCGCAGCAGGAGTGCCCGCCCGCGCTCGGGGAGACGAGACCCGGGTCGTAGGTGAAGACGTCGGGCTGCTCGTCTCCGGGGGCCTCGGTCGAGAGCGTGCCGCTGCCGAACTTCGAGAGCGCGCGCCCGTCGGAGTGCAGGAACCAGTCGACGGCCCGCGACTGCGACGGCGGCCACGCGTCGAGGTCGCGCCAGCCGGCGCCCGTCAAGTAGGCGGTGATCGGGTGGTCGAAGATGCCGGTCTCCTCACCGTCGAGCGCGTGCCGCCAGTAGCGCAGCTGCCAGTCGTCGATCGCGTTGGCGGTGACGTCGGCGCCGGTCACCCCGCCCATCGGGCGCCAGGGCATGTGATGCCACGGCCCGATCACGAGCTTCTGCCGGGCCCTGCCCTCACGCGCAAGAGCGACGTACGCGTGGATTGAGCCGCGCACGAAGATGTCCCACCAGCCTGCGATGTGCAGGCCGGGGACGTCGATCTGGCCGTAGTCGACGTCGTACGGCGTCCAGTAGTCGTCGTGCGTAGGATGCGCGAGCCAGTCGTGGTAGTAGGGCGTGTCTCCGAGGCCGAGCGGCGGATGGGCCGTGAGCGGAAGCACCCAGTAGAGCCCTGCTGCACTCCCGAGGCCGCCGGCGTACGCTGCGAGTGCCGCGTCGTCCTGCCGTCGCGCGGCGGTGTCGAGTGCGAGGAAGTTCGCCCACGAGGCCGCGAACGCGAGCGAGAAGGCACCCTGGATGTAGAACCATTCCGAGTACGGCCGGCCTCCCGTGAAGGCGGGGGCGATCGCCTCGAGAGCGGCGGGCTTTCGCTGGGCGGCGAGGAGCTGGTTCAACCCCGGGTACGAGAACCCGTAGGTCGCAACCTTGCCCGTCGACCCCGGCAGCCGGCCCGCCCACTCGATCGTCGTCGCGACGTCGGTCGCCTCGTGGCGGAACGGGTAGAAGGTTCCCTCCGATCGGTACCGGCCGCGGGTGTCCTGGGAGACGACGATGTAGCCCTGGCGCGCATACCAGGCGGGAGGCGCGTAGCCGAAGTTGGCCTCGGCCGCCGTCTTGTCGTACGGGTGGCTGATCAGGAGCACGTGATGTGGCGCATTCCCCGCCGGCCGGTAGACGTCCGCGCGGAGCGTGACCCCGTCTGCCATCGGGACCGGCACGTCTCGCTCGAGCGTCACCTCGGGCGTGCCGGGCAGCATTTGCATCGCCACTCGTCCCTCCCTGTCGTGGTGGGCGGAATCTACCGCGGAGTCGCTGGCAGTGACACGGTAGGCTGCTGCTCGCGATGGGCCGGACGCCACCGTTCGCGGAGCTGTTCTCGCGGGAGAAGCCCGTGATCGCGATGGCGCACCTGGCACCGCTTCCCGGAACTCCGCTCTACGACGAGCGGGCCGGCGTGGCGGGGATCGTCGACGGGGTGCGTGCCGACCTCGAGATCCTGCTCGCGGCCGGCGTCGACGCCGTGATGTTCTGCAACGAGGGCGACCGCCCGTACGCGCTGGCAGCTCCGTCGGAGGCGGTGGCCGTGATGACCCGCGTCGTCACCGAGCTGGCTCCGCGCGACCGGCCGTTCGGCGTCGACTACCTATGGGACGCGGGGGCGGCGCTCTCGGTCGCCGTCGCGACCGGCGCGTCGTTCATCCGCGAGGTGACGACCGGCGTCTACGAGTCGGACATGGGCCTCTGGAACACGGATGCCGCGTCCCTCTTGCGCGAGCGGCGGCGCCTCGGCGCCGAGCATGTCCGCGTGCTGATGAACGTGACGCCCGAGCTCGCCTCGCCGCTCGGGTCGCGGCCGGTCGACCAGGTGGCGAAGTCGGCCGTCGTCTCGAGCCTCGCCGACGCGATCCTGGTCTCGGGGCCGATGCAGGGCGCCGAGCCGTCGCCCGCTGCGCTCCAGGAGGCGCGCGAGGCGATCGCCGGCGCGGTGCCGGTGCTGCTGAACACGGGTGCGAAGTCGACGAACATCGGGACGTTTCTCGAGCTCTGCGACGGCGTGATCGTCGGCAGCGATCTGAAGGTGGACGGCTATACGTGGAACCCGGTCGACCCGGCTCGGGTCGCCCGCTTCATGGCCGCCGCCCGCCCATGACGGGCCTGAGACCGGGGCGATCGTCCGGATCGACACCGTTCCGTGAACGTGTTGGCACGCGGCGCGCACCACGCGCGCGCTCCGGAACGCTAGTCTCCGCACACGGTGGGTGGTGGGTCCCCACCCTGGGTGGGGCCTGCTGTGTGGGCGGCGGCGTCGCTCCTGCCGCGGCCAGTTCCGGGGTCGGCCGGGGCGCCCGGACGCCGTTTGCGTGGTGCTGCGGGATCGTCCCGGCGACCGTCGCCCGGCGGACACCCGGCGGGTCGTCGCGACCGTGAGCCTGCTGCTCGGGATCGACGTCGGTACGAGCGCGACGAAGGCCGTGCTCGTCGACCCGGCTGGAGCCGTGGTCGCGCGGGCCGAGCGCCCGGTCACGCTCTCCTCGCCCCGACCCGGTTTCGCCGAGGAGGATCCCGCGGAGTGGTGGGAGAACGTCTGCTCGCTCTGCCGGGAGCTGCAACTCGCCGACGTCGCGGCAGTCGGGGTCAGCGGCATGGTGCCGGCGGTGCTCCTCCTCGATGGGTCTGGGCGTCCGCTCCGGCCCTCGATCCAGCAGAACGACGCCCGCGCCGCAGCCGAGGTGGAGCGGCTGCGCGCCGAGCTCGGGGACGGCGTGCTCGCCCGCACCGGCTCTCCCGTCACGCAGCAGTCCGTCGGCCCGACCGCCCTCTGGCTCGCCCGGCACGAGCCGGAGACGTGGCGCGCGGCACGAACGATCCTCGGCTCGTACGACTACGTCGCCTTCAGGCTCACGGGGGTGCCTACTGTCGAGCGCAACTGGGCGCTCGAGAGCGGTCTCCTCGACCTCGCCACCGGGCAGTGGGCGCCCGACCTCTGCGCCGCCGCCGGTATCGACGCGACGCGACTCCCGGTGCCGCGGCGTCCCGACGAGATCGTCGGGGCCGTCACGGGGAGCGCGGCCGCCGAGACGGGGCTGCGTGTCGGCACACCGGTCGTCGCCGGTACCGCCGATCACGTCTCCTCGGCCTTCTGTGCCGGCGTCGTCAGCGCGGGAGACCTGCTGATCAAGCTCGGCAGCGCCGGCGACATCCTGATCGCGAGCGACGAGCCCCTCGTCGACGAGCGGCTCTACCTCGACTACCACCTCGTCCCGGGCAAGTACCTCCCGAACGGCTGCATGGCCGCGTCGGGGAGCTTCATCCGCTGGTTCCAGCGGGAGCTCGGTCACGGCGAGTCGCTCGAGCTCCTGGACGGGGAGGCAAGCCGGGCCGGGCCCGGAGCGGGAGGCATCGTCGCGCTTCCCTACCTGCTCGGCGAGAAGACGCCGATCAACGACCCCACCGCCCGCGGTGCGTTCGTCGGCCTGCGCCTCGACCACGGCCGCGGCCACCTGTTCCGGGCCGTGCTCGAGTCGACGGCCTTCGGCTTCAGGCACCACCTCGACGTCTTCGCAGAGCTCGGCCGGACGCCCACCCGCGTCCGCGTCACGAACGGAGGTGCCCGGTCGCGGCTCTGGAAGCAGGTTGTCTCGGACGTGATCGGCCGTCCACTCGAGGTGCTCACCGCGCACGGCTCCGAGCTCGGTGCCGCGTTCACGGCGGGGATGGGCGTCGGCGCCTTCCCGGGGTGGGACGCAATCGAGCGCTTCGTCGAGATCGAGACGACCGTCGAGCCCGATCGAACGCTCGCGGGCCGGTACGGGGAGCTCTACGCCGCCTACCGCGACGCCTATCCTGCGCTCGCTCCCGTCCTGGCGCGGCTTCCCTCCGCGGCGGCCTGACGCGGGGCATAGGATCAGACCTGTGACGAGGCTCGCCCGAATCGGGTTCATCGGCTGCGGTAGCCATGCCACCCAGAACCTCTACCCGAGCTTTCGGCTCTCGGTCTCGAACCCGCCCGAGACCGGCGGTGCGATCGGCGAGCTCTCCGAGGGCGGCGAGATCGGCGAGCTCGTCGCCTGCTGCGATCTGGACGAGGGCCGCGCGCGGCGCTGTGCGCGCGACTTCGGGATTCCGGCGGTCTACACCGACCACCGCGAGCTGCTCGAGCGGGAGGAGCTCGACGGCGTCCTCGTCGCGATGCACCCGCGGCTACAACCGGGCCTCGCGATCGACTGTCTCGAGGCGGGCACGCACGTCTGGATCGAGAAGCCGCCGGCCGAGGACGTCGAGAGCTGCCTCGCGATGAAGGAGGCGGCCGAGCGGGCCGGCAAGCACGTGATGGTCGGGTTCATGAAGCGGTTCTCCGAGCCCTACCGGCGTGCGAGAGCGATCGCCCGCCGTTCCGAGTTCGGAGGGCTGACCGCCTACGAGGCGCGCTTCACCTTCGGTGTCTACCCGCCGCGCTCGGTCTACGACTTCCTGAACGGCTTCGGCTGCCACCACCTCGACCTCGCCCGCTATTTCGGCGGGGACGTCGACTGGGTGTTCGCGGCGCGTGCGAGCCGGGCTCCGGGGGACACGCGGGAGTGGCGGCCGGCCTCCCTCGAGCTGCCCGTCGTCGGCTCGGCCTGGCGCGACATGTGGCAGCTCGCCGAGGGCAAGGAAGCGCCCCAGGAGGAGGCCTGGACGGCCGTCCTCGGCTTTGCTTCGGGCGCGATCGGGACGCTCCAGCTGAACTGCCTCGAGCGCCTGAACGAGCGCGTCGCCCTCACCGGCTACCGGAGCGTCGTGTTCGTCGACGCGTGGCGAACGGTGACCGCCTACGTGGGCGGCTCCGCCTCACCGGAGGTTTGGGAGCCCGAGGATCAGCTCCCCGGCGACGCGCTCGATCCGCGCCATCTGCACGGCTTTGCGGGTGAGGTGCGCCACTTCGTGGAATGCGCGCGGTCGGGACAGGCCCCGGACGTGACGGTCGACGACGGGATTGCGGCGATCAGGCTCGAGCAGGCGATGAAGCGCTCCGTGGCGGAGCGCCGACCGGTGGAGGTTCGGTGAACACGAGCAGCGAGTACTACGACCGCGTCGAGCAGCAGCTCTACACGAGCGTGCTCGCCGACGTCATGGACGATCTCGGCTACCACGACCAGGTGATGCGACACGACATCCGGCCGCTCTACGACGGCGCTCGCATCGTCGGACGGGCCGCGACGATGCTCGTGTCCGAGGTGTTCGAGGTGCCGGCCGAGCCGTACAAGCTCGAGCTCGAGCTCCTCGACTCGCTCGAGCCCGGGGAAGTCGTCGTCTTCACGACACAGGGCTCCCGGCGCGCTGCGGTCTGGGGTGAGCTCCTGTCGACCCACGCCCGGGCGCGGGGAAGCCGCGGCGCCGTGATCGACGGCTGCACCCGCGACACCTGGGGCATCGTCGAGATGCGGTTCCCGACGTTCGCCGCGGGGAGCACCCCGGCGGACTCGAAGGGGCGGCTCGACGTGGTCGCGATTCGCGTCCCGATCGAGGTCGGCGGGGTACTCGTCTCGCCGGGCGATCTCCTCGTCGCCGACGTGGACGGCTGTCTCGCGGTGCCGCAGGCGGCCGAGGACGCGGTGATCGAGCGCGCGCTCGCGAAGATCGAGGGCGAGAACACCGTCCGCGACGTCATCGCCGCCGGCACGAGCATCCGGCAGGTGTTCGCGGACTACGGGATCCTCTAGACGAGCGGACGAGGGAGGCGCAGGTGGGAAAGCAGGAGCTCACGACCGCGAAGGGCGCCGCGCCGGGCGGTGCGTACTCGCAGGGGCTGCGGGCGGGCGACTTCGTGTTCGTCTCGGGTCAGGGCCCGTTCGATCCCGTAACCGGGACGATCGTCGGCATCACGATCGAGGAGCAGGTCCGGGGAACGCTCGAGAACGTCAAGGCGATCCTCGAGGCGGGGGGCGCGACGATGGCGGACGTCGTGAAGGCGACGGTCCACCTCGCCGACATCGGGGACTTCCCCCGGTTCAACGCCGTCTACGCGGAGTACTTCCCCGACCCGAAGCCGACGCGGACGACGGTGCAGAGCGTGCTGCACGACATCAAGGTCGAGATCGACGTCATCGCGTACGTCGGAGAGTAGGAGGTTGTGATGGCAAAGTACGGAGCCGCGATCATCGGAGCCGGATGGGTCGCCGAGGAGTACGTCAAGGTCTTCCGCGACCACCCGCTCACCGATCTGGTCGGCATCTACAGCAAGACGCCCGAGAAGCCGGCCGCGCTCCTGCGCAAGCACGGCGTGGACGGGAGGGTGTACGCGTCGGCGGACGAGCTGTTCGACGACGAGCGCGTTGCAATCATCGCCTCCTGCACCCATCCCGACGTGAGGCGCGAGCACTGCGTTCGCGCTGCCGAGACGGGTCGCCACATCGTGATCGAGAAGCCGGTCGGGACGACGCTCGAGGACGCGCTCGCGATCCGCGAGGCGGTCGCGAAGGCAGGCGTCAAGACGGTCACGAGCGTCGTCCTGCGCTGGAACCCGCAGTTCGCGACCGTCCGCCAGCTGATCGCGGACGGCGTCCTCGGGGAGCTGCTCGTCGGCGAGGCCGACTACTGGCATCCGCTGAAGGACATCTATCCCGGCTACCCGTACTTCATCACGAAGCAGCACGGGGTCAGCGCGGTCATCACGGGCGGCGTCCACGCGGTCGACATCCTGCGGCATCTCGGCGGCGAGATCGTCGAAGTCGCGGCGTTCTCGGCAAAGCCGAAGCGAAACCTCGACTTCGAGTACGACCCGAACATCACGGCCTCCGTCCGCTTCGCGAACGGGGCGATCGGGCGGCTGTCGACGATCTTCGACGCCGACACGCCCTACATCTTCAACTGCCGGCTGTTTGGCACCGAGGGGACGATTATCGACAACACGGTGTTCTCGTCGAAGCACTATCCCGGAGCCCTCGACTACTGGAGCTTCCCGACGATCGTGCCGGACTCGGCCGAGGTGGAGCACCACCCGTTCAAGGAGGAGATCGAGCACTTCCTCGAGTGCATCGAGAACGATGTCGAGTCGCACGCGTCGATCTTCGACACGTGGAAGTCGATGGCGGTGGCGGTCGCGATGGACGAGTCCGCGGCGCTGGGAGGCCAGCCCGTGAAGGTGAGACTCGAGGCGCCCGTCACGGCCTGATCGTCGCGAGGGCAGTGGGCGTCGCGCGGAGCGCTCCGTACCGCGGGGGATCGCCCGCGGACGCCGGTCATCCTCCAACCGGTAGCCGTCCCCGCCGGGCGGTCGGCGCGTGAGCGTCCCGGCGGCGCCGGCTCCGGTGGGGCTCGCCGGCGCGTCGGCGCCTCCGTTTCGCCTGCCCGGAGAGCACTTCGCGGCCGCGTTCGTCTTCCTCCTCGCCGGGGCCGCGGGCCTGATCGTCGTGGCTCCCGACCTCGCGCTCGGCGCCTACCCGCTGCGGCCCGTGGTCGCCGTCACACACCTCTTCGCGCTCGGCTGGATCACGACGGCCATCATGGGCGCGCTGTACCAGTTCGTTCCCGTCGCGCTCCGCGAGCCGATTCGCTCGGTGCGCCTCGGCCACCTCGCGTTCGTCCTGTACGTGCCCGGGCTAGCCGCCTTCGTGGCCGGTCTCGCGTTCGGAAGCTCTGCTGCCATGCTCGCCGGGGCCGGCGTTTTCGGGACAGGGATTCTCGTCTTTGCCGCCAACCTCGCGCTCACCCTGGGGCGCTCGCGGCAGCGAGACGTGACCTGGTGGGCTCTTGCCGGCGCCGACGTGTTCCTGCTCGCGACGCTCGCGCTCGGGATCACGCTCGCCGGCAACCTGCGGGCGGGCTACCTGGGCGGCGACTGGCTCGGCGTTCTCGGGACGCACCTCCACGTCGCAATCGGCGGCTGGGTGATGCTCGTCGTCGTCGGCGTCGGCAACCGGCTGCTCCCGATGTTCCTGCTCAGCCACGGCGTGACGAACCGGCTCG
Organism: Gaiellales bacterium; assembly: GCA_046330455.1. Taxonomy (GTDB): domain Bacteria; phylum Actinomycetota; class Thermoleophilia; order Gaiellales; family Gaiellaceae; genus CAVQXR01. The sequence goes on along the minus strand of JAXLSU010000002.1, from coordinate 149,773 downwards.
CCGCCGCGTCCGCGGCCCTGCTCGCGTCCGGCTCGGCGGTCCTCGTCGCCGCACACGGCTCGGCCCCTGCCGCCGTCGGGCGCTGGCTGCCGGCGGCCCTGCTCGGAGCCGGCCTGGCCTGCTTCCTCGCCCAGGCCCGGCAGTTCTACCGCCACCGCCACCGCCCAAGGCTCGATCCGGGGATGCGCCTTGCCGCAGCGGCGCTCGTGCTCCTGGCCGTGAGCCTCGGGCTCGGGCTCGTCTCCGTCGCCGCATGGTCGACAGCGCGTGGCTCGACGACGTACGTCGCGTCGCTCTTGCTCGCGCTGACGCTGTTCGTGGCCGCGCAGATCTACAAGATCGTCCCGTTCCTCGTCTGGTACCACCGCTTCGGGCCGCTCGCCGGCCGCCAGAAGGTGCTGCGCGTCTCCGACCTCTTCTCGGCACGGTTGGCGAGCGTGGCCGGGACGCTTGCCGCCGGCGGGGCGGCGGCGCTGGTCGCTACCGTGGCGGTTGGAAGCGGTGAAGGTGCCCGCGCCGCGGCAGGTTTGCTCGCGGCCGGGGTCGTGATCGAAGGAGTGCAGATGCTGCAGCTGGCGAGGCGACGGCCGTGAGCGACGAGCAGGCGGGCGCCGGGCCGCTGGCGGACAGCGTTCGCGAGGCGCTGCGAACGGTGATCGACCCCGAGATCGGACTGGATATCGTGACCCTCGGCCTCGTGTACGAGATCGGGGTCGACGGAGGCGACGTCACGATCACCTACAGCCTCACGACGCCGGGCTGCCCGCTCGAGGGGCTGATCACCGAGGCGATCCTCCGGGCGGTCGAGCCGCTGCCGGGGGTGGCCACCGTGGCGCCGAGGCTCGTGTGGACGCCCGCGTGGCATCCCGGCATGATCGAGGAGGGCGCCTGGTGATCGGCCGGGGAGACCGCGTGTCGGAGGTGCTGCGGGCCGACGAGTCGCTGCTCGAAGTGTTCACGAGCGTCTCGCCCGCGTTCGAGCGGCTGCGCAACCCGCGCATGCGCCGGGTGATGTCCCGGCTCGTCACGGTCGAGCAGGCGGCACGTATCGCCGGCGTCGACCCGGACGAGCTCGTCAGGCGCCTCAATGCAGGGGCCGCGGCCGCCACGGATACGCCGCTCGAGCGGGCTGTCGAAGCGGCATCGGACAGGCCTGCCGATCGCCCGGCGGCCCTTACCGAGATCCCACCCGAGCTCGTCGTCGAGGTCGACGTGCGCGAGGAGCTTCGCTCCGGTCAGGAGCCGTTCAGTCGGATCATGGCCGCGCGCCGGGAGATCCCTGCCGGCGGCGCGATGTGCGTGCGCGCGATCTTCGAGCCCGTGCCGCTCTACAGCGTGCTGGGCGCCCAGGGCTTCGACCACTTCAGCGAGCGCCTGGACGAGGAGGACTGGCGCGTCTGGTTCTATCCCGCGAGTGATCCGCCCCCGCCGCGCGCGCCTGCACCCGTCGAGCCTGCAGGGCTCGAGGAGCAGGAGGGAGCGGTCGTGCTCGACGTGCGAGGCCTCGAGCCGCCCGAGCCGATGGTGCGCACGCTCGCCGCGCTCGAGGAGCTCCCGGCCGGCGAGACGCTCGTCCAGGTGAACGTTCGCGTCCCCGAGTTCCTGCTGCCCCTCCTCGACGAGCGCGGGTTCTCCTACGAGATCTACGAGCAGCAGCCGGAGCTCGTCCGCGTCGTCATCCGCCGGCGCGAGGAGCCCGGGCAGACGGGCTGACGGGCCCGAGGCTCCGGGAAGCCATCGGTCGCCGCCCTGCGGTCGGCGCCGAGGCGGCGGAGAGCGTCAGGTCGTCCCGCCCCTGCCGGCGAGCGCGAGCGCGCGCACGGCCGTCGCCTCGACGAGCTCGTCCACGTCGAGGTACTCGGCGGACGTGTGCGCCTGGGCGGCGTCGCCCGGCCCGTAGATCAGCCCCGGCACGCCCGCCTCGGCCAGCCACGCGAGGTCCGAGACGGCCTCGAAGCCGCGCCACTGCGGCTCACCGGCGACGGAGCGGAAAGCATCCGCCACGGCCACCGCGAGCGGATGGTCGAGCGGCAGCTCCGAGGGCGGGAACGAGACACCTGCGACTCCCCACTCGAGCTCGGGGGGATGGTCTCGCAGCCACGGATCGGCGGCGGCGACCGCGGCGAGATACTCCTCGAGCTCGCGCTTGACGTCCTCACCGCGCTCGTCCGGCAGGTACTTGAGCGAGAGCCCGAGCGTGCAGGTGTCGGCCATGTTCGAGAGCGCGAGCCCGCCACCCTCGATCCGGCCGGGGTTGATCGTCGTGATCCCGGGCGGCAGCAGCGGGTGCACCTTGCGGTTGCCCCACTCGCGCTCGAGCTCCTGCACCGCGGCGAGGAGCTTCGTCGCCTTCTCGATCGCGTTCACCGCCGTTCCCTGCCCGCCGGCGTGCACCGAGCGGTACCGCACCGCCGAGTGCCCCGAGACCCCGCGTACCGTCACGTGGAGCCATTCGAGGCCGCCCTCGCAGGGCATGATCGCCCGCGCGGTCGGCTCGAGGACGATCGCGGCGTCGGCCGGGTGGCGCTCGACCGCGCGGCGCGTTCCCGGGCCCCCGGTCTCCTCGTCGACGACGGCCTGGAAGACGACGTCGCCGGCAAGGCGCACGCCGACGTCCTCGAGGGCGCGGAGGGCGCCGATCCCGGCCGCGAGCCCACCCTTCATGTCGCAGGCGCCCCTGCCCCAGATCCGGCCGTCGACGACCTCACCGGCCCACGGGTCGTGAGGCCAGAGCGCCGGGTCGCCCGCGGGGACGACGTCGACGTGGCCGTTCAGGATCAGCGACTGCCCGAAGCCGTCTCCGCGCAGCGTGCCGACGACGTCGTCGCGGCCTGGAAGGGCCTCGAAACGGTCGACCTCCATCCCGAGCGCCGCGAGGTGCGCCGCGATCGCGGTCTGGCACTGCGCTTCGCCGGCGCGCCCCTCCTCCTGACGATCCGGATCGGTGAGGAGCTTCGGGTTCTCCGAGCGGCAGGCGACGAGCTCCCTGACGAGCTCGACGAGCCACTCGCGACGCCCCGCGACCGCGGCCCCGACCTCCGCCGCGAGCGGCATCAGAAGAACGTGTGGACGGCGTCGACGACCTCGAACGAGTCGTCGACGACCGGGATCAGGCGCCACCTGTCGAAGGTCGTGCACGGATGCGAGATGCCGCAGCCGACGAGGTCACCGACGGCGAGCGGATCGCCGGCGGGGAGCCGCACGTACGCGTGCTGGTCGTTCAGCTCGACGATCCTCATCCCGGTCGCATCCCGGAGCTCGCCGCGGCTGACGACGCACTCGGGCACGGGGAGCGAGATGTCGAACGAGACGTCGCGCTTGCCGAGCAGGAGCAGGGCGAGCTCCGGCTCGGGGCGCGAGAGCACGGCACCGAAGGCCTGGAGCGCCGGGCGCAGGCGCGGCCCGCCCGCGGAACGGCCGCCGAGCGGTGAGAGGTGCTCGTAGAACTCCGAGTCGTGCGTCACGTAGCAGCCGCTCCGGAGCACGAGCCGGGCCGGGAGGTCGCCCAGCCGCTCGCAGACGTGGTCGAAGAACGCGCTGCCGCCGGCCGTGACCACCGCCTCCTCGCGTTCGAGCCGTAGCCCGAGCAGGAGCTCGCGTATCCCGTCGAGGAAGCGGTCGACCTCGCCGAGGACGTCGGCCAGGTCGTCCCCGTGGAGGATCCCCTCGTAGCCCTCGACCCCGGCGACCTCGAGCACCGGCGAGGCGGTGGCCGCGCGGGCGACCTCGTGGGCGTCCTGAAGCGTCCGGGCTCCCGTCCGGCCGCCCTCGAACCCGAGCTCCACGAGCACCTGGATCCGGCGCGCCACGCCGCCTGCGAGCGCGGCCTCCATCGCGCGGACCGCGGCGACCGAGTCGACGAGGCAGTAGAAGTCGAAACCCGGGTCGCGCTCGAGCTCGTCGGCGAGCCAGCGCACCGATCGGGGCTCCACGCACTCGTTCGCGAGCACGATCCGCTCGAATCCGAAGTGCCGGAACACCCGCACCTGCGCGACGTTCGCGGCGGTGATCCCCCAGGCGCCGGCCTGGAACTGACGGGCGATGAGCTGCGGGCTCATCGTCGTCTTGCCGTGCGGGGCGAGCGAGACGCCGCGCGCGTCGCAGTAGAGGCGCATCAGCTCGAGGTTGTGGGCGAGCGCGGCCTCCTTCAGCACGAGCGCGGGGGTGGGCAGGTCACCGGCGAGCAGGCTCCAGTGCTGGTCACCGACCGTGCCGACCGTCACGCCCGGCCGGTCGGGAAAGCCCTTGTAGCGCCAGTCGATCGGATCGTCGCGAAGAGCGGTAAGGGCGTCGTGGCTCACGCCGGGATTCTATGATCGCTGCGTGCGCTTCTCCGGCAGGACCGTCGTGATCACCGGCGCGGGCTCGGGCATCGGCCGGGTCATGGCCCTTCGATTCGCCGGCGAGGGAGCGCGCGTGACCGTCGCCGACATCGTTGCGGAGACCGCGGAGGGCACGGCGATCGACATCGCCGATGCGGGCGGCGAGGCGATCGCCGTCCACGCCGACGCGACCGATGCCGCCCAGGTCGACCGCATGGTCACCGAGACCGAGCGGCTGCTCGGGCCGGTCGACGTGCTCGTCAACAACGCGTACTCGTGCCAGGGCGACAACGTCGCGCTGATGGACGAGGAGACCTGGCTGCGCGATCTGAACGGGGTCGTGACGAGCGCGTTCCTGTGCTCCCGACGCGTGCTGAGGCCGATGATCGACCGCGGGACCGGGGTGATCGTCAACATCGCCTCCGTGAACGGCCTCACATACGTCGGGAACGAGGCCTACTCGGCCGGCAAGGCGGCGCTGATCAACCTGACGCAGTCGATTGCCGTCCGCTACGGGCACTACGGCGTCCGCTGCGTGGCGATCGCCCCCGGCTCGATCGCGACGCCTGCCTGGCAGGAGCGGGTCGAGAAGGAGCCGGACGTGTTCGAGCGGCTCGTCAAGTGGTACCCGCTGCGCCGGGTCGGCACCCCCGACGACGTCGCGAACGCGGCGCTCTTCCTGGCCTCCGACGACGCGGCGTGGGTCACCGGCACCGTGCTGCGGGTCGACGGAGGCCTGCTCGCCGGCAACGAGGTGTTCACGAACGAGCTGCTCGTCGAGTCCCGCGAGCAGGAGCTGTAGCCGTGCTCGAGCTCGCCGTCCGGGGCGGCCGCGTGATCGACGGCGCCGGCAACCCGTGGTTCGAGGCGGACGTGGGCGTGCGCGACGGCCGGATCGTCGCCGTGGGCAGGCTCGACGAGCCTGCGGCGCGAACGATCGACGCGGACGGGCTGTTCGTGTGCCCGGGCTTCACCGACATGCACACGCACTCCGATCTCCAGCTGCTCGCGAACCCGGCTCACGAGTGCAAGGTTCACCAGGGTGTGACCTGCGACGTGATCGGCGAGGACGGCCTCTCCCTTGCGCCCGTCAGCGACGAGACGCTTCCGCTCCTCCGCGCCCAGCTCGCGGGCTGGAACGACGACCCTCTCGGCTTCGACTGGGGCTGGCGGACGGTCGGCGAGTACCTCGATCGCTTCGACCGCGGCGTCGCGATCAACGCGGCCTTCCTCGTCCCGCACGGCACCGTGCGGCTGCTCGCGATGGGGAGCGACGACCGGGCGCCGACGGACGCCGAGCTCGCCCGGATGAAGCAGCTCGTTCACGAGGGGATCGAGCAGGGTGCGGTCGGCCTCTCCACGGGGCTCACCTACGCACCGTGCATGTACGCGACCGACGACGAGCTCGTCGAGCTGTGCTCCGTGATGCGCGAGACCGGCGGCTTCTACACGCCCCACCACCGTAACTACGGCTCCCACGCGCTCCAGGGTTACGCGGACTGCTTCACGATCGCCCGTCGGGCCGGGATTCCGCTCCATCTCGCCCACGCCCACCTCGGGTTCCCGGTCAACAAGGGAAAGGCGCCGCAGCTGCTCGCGATGATCGACGAGGCCCGGGCGCAGGGCGTCGACGTCACCATGGACACCTACCCGTACCTCGCGAGCAGCACCTACCTCCACTCGGTGCTGCCCGGGTGGATGAGCGTCGGCGGGCCCGCCGAGACGGTGGCGCGGCTCCGTGACCCCGCGCTTCGCGAGCGGCTTCGCCGCGAGATCGAGGAGGAGGGCACGGACGGCTGGCACGGCGTGCCGGCCGACTGGGAGACCGCGGTCGTCGCCGGCGTGAGGCGGCCCGAGAACGCCGGCCTCGTCGGCAAGACCGTCGCCGCGGCGGCGGCCGAGGCGGGAAGGCGCCCGATCGACTTCGTGTGCGAGTTGCTCGCCGACGAGGAGCTCGGCGTCAGCGGCGTCTTCCACATCGGCAACGAGGAGAACGTCCAGCAGATCATGCAACACCCGGCCCACATGCCGGGCTCCGACGGGATCATCGTCGGTGACCGTCCCCATCCGCGGGGGTGGGGCACGTTCCCGCGTTACCTCGCCCGCTACGTGCGCGAGCTCGGCGTCCTCACCTGGGAGCAGGCGATCCGCAAGATGACCTCACTCCCGGCCCAGCGGCTCGGCTTTCCCGACCGCGGCCTCGTCCGCCCGGGCATGGCGGCAGACCTCGTCTGCTTCGATCCCGAGGCCGTGCAGGACACGGCGACCTACGACGAGCCCAAGCGCCTTCCCGACGGCATCCCGTACGTCGCCGTCAACGGCCGTCTCGTCGTCGACGACGGACGTCACACGGGTGAGCTCCCGGGGCGGGCGCTGCGCCTCGGGCGGACGCGCTGAGGGGCGGGCAGATGCGCGCGATCGTCGTAGGGGCAGGCCTTGCGGGGCTCGCGGCCGCGGACGCGCTGCGGCGCGGTGGTGCGGACGTGGTCGTGCTGGAGGCGCGCGACCGGATCGGCGGGCGGGTCTGGTCGGCGGAGCTCCCCGACGGAAGCGCCGTCGAGCTGGGGGCGGAGTTCGTGCTCCCGGGCAACGACGCGATCGACACCCTCGTCGAGCGGTTCGGGCTCCGGCTCTTCGACAAGGGCATGCGTTACGGCGATCGCGAGCCGCGCAGCGGGATCGGTGTCGACCGGGACGGGCTGCGGCGGGCGGCCGGTACGGTGCAGGCTGCGCTCGAGCACGCCGGGCCGGGGACGTCCGCGCTCGCTTTCCTGGAGGCGCTACCGCTCGAGGCAGGCGCTCGCGAGGCGATCATCGCCCGGGCCGAGGTCACCTCGGCGACGACCGCCGACCGCTTCGAGGCCTCGGTGCTCGCGGGGATCACCGGGGAGGCCGAGGAGCACTTTCCGGGCGTCGCCGGCGGCAACCAGCGGCTCGCCCTGGCGCTCGCCGGAGAGCTGGGAGAGCGCGTCAGGCTCGCCTCTGCGGTCGACCGCGTCGTCTGGAACGGCGGTAGCGTCCGGGTCGGAGCAGGCGGCGCGGAGCTCGAGGGGGGTGCCCTCGTTCTCGCGGTGCCGGCGAGCGTGATCGGGCGGATCGCGTTCGAGCCGGCCCTGCCCGAGCGCCTGGCACGCGCGTATGCGGGCGTCGAGTACGGGCATGCGGCAAAGCTGTTCGTGCCGCTCCGCGAGACGCCGCCGCCGAGCGCCGTGCTCTCGGTGCCCGAGCGCTACTGGGCCTGGACGGCAACCGGCGCCGACGGACAGGTTCAGCCCGTCGTGCACGCCTTCGCGGGCTCGGCGCCTGCGCTCGCTGCCCTGCGCGTGGCACAGGGCCCCGACACCTGGCTCGAGTCGCTCGCCCGCCTGCGCCCCGATCTCGACCTCGACCCGCAGGGCGCCGTGCTCTCGACCTGGGACGACGACCCGTGGGTCGGGGCCGCGTACTCGACGCACACCGCGACCTCGCTGGACGAGGCCGCCTGGGCGCCGGTCGGCGCGCTCCACGTATGCGGTGAGCACAGCGCCGGTGCGTGGTCGGCGACGATGGAGGGCGCCCTGCGCAGCGGCCTGCGGGCCGCTGCGGAGATCCTCCGCGGCTGACGGCCCCCCGCGGCTGACGGCCCGGCTCGGCCGGGCCGGACCCGCGTAGGAGCGGCCCGTAGGGCCGCGGTCACGGTCTTGCGGCTGACGGCCCGGCTCGGCCGGCCGGACCCGCGTAGGAGCGGTCCCGTAGGGCCGCGGTCACGGTCCTCCGCGGCTGACGGCCGGACCCGCGCAGGAGCGTCCGGGCGGGCGGGCGGGTTCGTCGCGGCTGGACGGCCCGGTCCCGGGCCGGACCTGCAGGAGCGGCCCGGAGGGCCGCGGTCACTACGCCTCGATCGCCTCGCGAATCCGGTCGAGCGCGGCCAGGGGGGCGAACCCGTAGTGGTAGAGGTCGACGCGCTCGAGCCCGAGGTCGCGGGCGGTGCGGAGCTTCGCGGCGAGGTTGTCTGCCGAGTCGCAGTCGGGCAGGGTCGGCCGCATCGCCGCCGCCAGCGTGCCGGACGGCGGGAGGCAGGTCCGGTAGGCCTCGAGGTCGAGCTCGACGCGGGCGGGTGAGGCGGCGTAGGCGATCGCCTCGAGCCCGCCGCAGCCGCGCGCGACCGCCGACAGGTCGACGCCGAGCCGCCAGGCGAGCTCGGGGGCGGGCCCACCGGTCGGCTGCCCGTCCGCGTAGCCCTTGATCGCTCCGGAGGCGTCCATGAACGAGAACCGGACGCCGCCGTCGCCCGCGGCCGCTGCGGCCTCGGCGGCGAGGCTCGCCACCCGGTCGGTCCTCGCGTCGAGGAACGCCCCCAGCTCGCCCCCGGCGAGCGCGCGCGCCTGCGCCTCCTCGAGCTGCTCGGTCAGATCGCTCCCGCCGTCGAAGACGCGCTGGATCTCGGCCCGGGCGAAGCGGTGCACGGCGTCCGCGTCGCAGCCCCGCGCTCTCGCGGCGGCGAGGCAGTGCTCGCAGAAGCAGAGGCCGAGCAGGAAGCGCGTGACCGCACCGAGCTGGAGGAAGTAGCGCTCGTGGTGGTACCCGTGCTCGAGCGGGTGGTAGTGCAGCGACTCGGCGACGATCGTGCGGACGCCGAGCCTCGCGATGTCGCCGGTGAGCGCGACCACGTACGCCCGGACGTCGGGGTTCGCCGGGCAGAGCTCGGTCAGGCACGGATCTCCGAACGCGGTGCGCTCGGCGTGCTCCGGCATCCCGTCGCGAACCCAATCCGAGTGGAGAAAGACCGTCCAGGCGTTCACCGACAGGTCTCGCTCGGCGGCCGCCGGCACGAGGTCGGAGATCACGTCGGCCGTCTCGACGAGGCGGCTGACCCGGGGCTGGATCGCGAGCTGCTCGTAGCGGGACGGATCCGGGCGGAAGTACGCCGCGCCCGGCTCGAGGAAGCGCAGCCGGCGCTGGGGGTTGTGCGGGAAGATGTCGCGGGCATCGTGGTAGACGGCCGCGATCGTGATCCCGTCGAGCCCCGCGCGATGCTGCACGTTGTCGAGCACGGTGTCGATGCCCTCGCCGTGCAGGTCGGTCGCAAACGCGAAGATCGAGGTCTCCACGGGGCCGTAGAGTAGCCGGAATGAGCCTGCGCATCGCGATCGGCGGCCTCTGGCACGAGACGAACACGTTCGTGCCCGGGACGACGACCCTCGAGGACTTCCGCGCCTACGCGTTCGCCGCCGGGGCGAGCGAGGTACGGGAGACGTTCGCCGGGACCGCGACGGAGCTCGGTGGTGCGCTCGCGGCCTGTGAGACGCTCGGGCTCGAGGCGGTCCCGCTCGCGTACGCCGGGGCGGTGCCGGGCCCCGTCGTCGAGGCGGGCACCCGCGCGTCGCTACGGGAGCTCCTGCTCGGAACGCTCGAGCAGGCGCTGCCGCTCGACGCGGTCCTGCTCGCGCTCCACGGTGGGATGGTCGCCGAGGACACCGACGACCCCGAGTCCGAGCTGCTCGCCGACGTGCGCGAGCTGGTCGGCTCGACGCCGATCGGGGTCGTGCTCGACCTCCACGGCAACCCGGGAAGCGGGCTCCTCGAGAGCGCGGACGTGCTCGTCGCCTACGACACCTATCCGCACGTCGACGCGGCCGAGCGGGCCGCCGAGGCGGTCACGCTGCTCGCCGAGACGGTGGAGGGGTCGCTCGCGCCGCTCGTGACGGGCCGCAGGCTCCCGCTGCTCACGTGCCCGCTCGTCCAGGCCACCGGGTCAGGCCCGATGGCCGAGCTCCTGGCGGTTGCCCGCCGGGCCCAGGCGCGTCCGGGCGTCGCCCGAGTCAGCCTGCTTCCCGGCTTCGCCTACGCGGACGTGGAGCGCCTCGGGTTCGCCGTTGCCGTCACGGGCGAGGACGGTGCGGCGAACGAGGCCGCCGACGAGCTGGCCGAGGCCGTGTGGAGCCGCCGCGACGCCTTCGAGCCGGGCCTGTGGGAGCTCGGGGAGGCCGTCGCGCACGCCGTCGCGGGCCCCGGGCTCACCGTCCTCGCCGAGGTCGCAGACAACGTCGGCGGCGGGGCGCCCGGCGATGCCACCCACGCGCTGCGCGCCCTGCTCGAGGCGGAGGCGCGCGGGGCCGTCGTCGTGTTGCACGCGGCTGCGGCCGCCCGGAAGGCAGGCGAGGCCGGGCCCGGAGCCGACCTCGAGCTGACCGTCGGGGAGCCGCCGGTCACCCTGCGCGGCCGCGTTCGCTTCGCCGGCGAGGCCCGCTACCGGCGCACGGGCGGCTACATGACCGGCACCGAGGTCGAGCCCGGCCCGTGCGCCGTCGTGGAGACCGGCGGCGTCGAGGTTGTCCTCACCGGCCGGCGGGTGATGCCGTTCGACGCCGATCACCTGCGCGCGGTCGGGATCGAGCCGGCAGATCGCAGCGTGATCGTCGTGAAGTCGGCGATCGCCTGGCAGGCCGGATTCGCCGAGCTCGCCGACCGCGCCCTGTACGTCGACACGCCGGGCCCGACCACGTGCCGGCTCGAGCGGCTGCCGTACGCGCGGGTGGCCCGGCCGGTCGTTCCGCTCGACCGCGTGCCCGGTTGACATCGTCTGATTGTCGACATTAGACTGCCGGGACTCGTCTCCGAGCAAGGCAGGTGGCAATGAGCACGCGAGCCGGCGTCGACACGGGCGGGACCTTCACAGACCTCGTCCTGCTCGACGAGACCACGGGCGAGCTACGGATGTCGAAGGTCCTCTCGACGCCGAGCGAGCCGTCACGGGCCGTGTTCGACTCGTTCGCGAAGGCGGCTCTCGACACGCACGACATCTCCTCGTTCGTCCACGGCACGACGGTGGCCACGAACGCGCTGATCGAACGCCGCGGCGCGGCCGTGGCGCTGCTGACGACGGACGGCTTCCGCGACATCCTGCGCATCCAGCGCGTGACGCGGCCAGACCACTTCGACCTGCACTGGGTGAAGCCGAAGCACGTGGTCCCGCGCTCGCGCTGCGTGGGCATTCCCGAGCGCGTCCTCCGTGACGGGACGGTGCTCGTCCCCCTCGATGAGGCCAGGTTGCGGGCCGAGCTCGAGCGCTTGCGCGACTCGGGCGAGGTGGAGGCGATCGCCGTCTCCTACCTGTTCTCGTTCGTCAACCCGTCGCACGAGCTGCGAACCCGCGAGCTCGTCCGCGAGCTCTGGCCGGACGTGCTCGTCTCGCTCTCTCACGAGGTGCTCCCGCGCTGGCGGGAGTACGAGCGGACCTCGACGACGGTCATCGACGCCTACCTGAAGCCGCTCATGCACGACTACCTCGGGCGGCTCGAGGAGGAATGCGACCGCGGTGGGATCGGCCAGCTCCTGATCCTGCGCTCGAACGGCGGCGTGATGACCTCGGACAGCGCGCTCGAGCGGCCGGTCTCGCTCGTCCGCTCGGGGCCTTCCGGCGGGATCATGGCCTCGGCGGCGCTCGGGAGGACGCTCGAGCTCGGCGACCTGATCGCGTGCGACATGGGCGGTACGAGCTTCGAGGCCTGCCTGCTCCCGGGCTCGGAGCCGGCGTTCACGAACTCGGAGGAGCTCGAGTACGGGGTCCCCATCGCCCTGACCATGGTCGACGCGCGGGCGATCGGCGCGGGTGGGGGAAGCCTCGCCTGGCTCGATGCGGCCGGGATCCTCAAGGTCGGCCCGCGCAGCGCCGGCGCCGACCCGGGTCCGGCCTGCTACGGGCGCGGAGGGAGCGAGGCGACCGTCACCGACGCGAACGCCGTCCTCGGGCGGCTCGCGCCCGAGTTCGCGCTCGCCGGCGACCTCGAGCTCGACTTCGAGGCCGCGGGGCGGGTGCTCGAGCCGCTGGCCACGGCGCTCGGGCTTCGCCGCGAGCGAGTCGCGCAGGGGATCATCGACGTCGCCAACAACAACATGGCCCAGGCGCTGCGGCTCGTCTCGACCGACCGCGGCTACGATCCTCGCTCCTCGACGCTCGTCGCCTACGGCGGGGCGGGCCCGCTCCACGCCTGCGAGCTCGCGCGCGAGCTGCAGATCGGGCAGGTGCTCGTGCCGCGCTACCCGGGCGCGTTCTCGGCCTTCGGAGCCCTGCTCGCCGACACGCGCTTCGACTACACGCGCACGAACTGGATGCGGATGCGGTTCCTCGACGTCGAGCGGGCCAACGAGATCTTCGCCGGGCTCGAGCGGCAGGCTGCCGAGGACTTCCGGCGGGAGGGGCTCACCGAGTCGCCGAGGCTCGTGCGCTCGGTCGACATGCGCTATGTCGGCCAGAACTGGGAGCTGACGGTGGCGATGCCGGGCGGGGAGCTGACCGGTGCAGACTTCGAGCGGGCCGCGAGCCTCTTCGAGGCCGAGCACGAGCGCTTCTACGGCTACTCGATTCCGGGCGAGGAGCTGGAGCTCCTGACATTCGACGTCGCTGCGGTCGGGACCCGCCACACGGTGGAGCTGCCGCGGCTCGAGCCCGGGCCGGTCCCGGCGCCGATCGACCGTCGCGGGGTGATCTTCAGGGCCGACGACGGCCCCGTCGAGACCGCGGTCTACCGGCGGGAGTCGTTTCCGTCCGGGATCGAGCTCGAGGGGCCGGCGATCATCGGCCAGGTCGACGCGACGACGCTCGTGCCCCCGGGCGCGGTCGCCCGCGTCGACGAGTACGCGAACCTGCTGATCACGGTCGGAGAGGGGAAGCGATGACGGCCACGACGAGCACGCCCACGGAGATCCGTACCGATCCTTTCCTGCTCGAGATCGTCCGCAACTTCCTGATCACCACTTGCAAGGAGATGGGGATCGCGATGATGCGGACGAGCTACTCGCCGATGTTCAACGAGGCGCTCGACTTCTCGTGCGTCGTCTTCGACGGCAAGGCCGAGATGATCGCCCAGGCGCCGTTCGTGCCGGCGCAGATCGGCTCGACCGTCCACGTCGTCCCGACCGCGATCGCGGAGATCGGGGAGGAGAACCTCGAGCCCGGCGACGTGATCTTCACGAACGACCCGTACCGGTCGAACTGCCACCTGCCCGAGTTCGTCGTCGTCAAGCCGTACTTCCACGAAGGGAAGATCCTCGCCTACACGGCGAACATCGCGCACATGACCGACGTCGGCGGCATGGTCCCGGCCGCGTTCGGCGACCACCAGAACTGCTTCCAGGAGGGCATCCGCTTCCCGCCGGTCAAGATCTACGAGCGCGACCGAGAGGTCGCCTCGATCTTCCGGATCCTGATCTCGAACGTCCGGACGCCGAAGCACAGCTACGGCGACATGAAGGCGATGATCGGCTCGCTGTACCTCGCCGAGCGCCGGATTGCCGAGCTCGTGGAGCGCTACGGGGCCGACACGTTCGTGCACTGTTGCGAGGAGATCAAGGACGTGTCCGAGCGGCTGATGCGGGCGGAGATCGCATCGTGGCCCGACGGGGAGTACACCGCCGACGGGCTGCTCGAGGACGACGGTGTCGTGCCCGACCGTCCGTGGAAGATCAACGGGACGCTCGTGATCTGCGGCGACGAGCTGATCGTCGACTTCACGGGCACCGATCCCCAGTGCTTCGGGCCGGCGAACCAGACCTTCGGGACGACCGCCTCGTCGGCGTACAACGCCGTCTTCCACATGGTCCGCTCGGACATCCCGTACAACCACGGCTGCTACCGGCCGATCTCCGTCGTCGCCCCGCCCGGGTCGTTCGTGAACGTGAGCTACCCGGCCGCGAGCACCGGGGGCAACTCCGACACGCACCCGACGACGGTGGACGTGCTTCTCAAGGCGTTCTCGCAGTTCTCGGAGCGCAGCTCGGCCGCCGACGGCGGGACCTGCGGCTGCATCGGCTTCGGAGGTGAGGCCCCGGGGACCCGCGAGCCGTACGCGCACCTGCACCTCGAGGGAGTGGGCTGGGGCGGGCGCGCCGACGCCGACGGCAACGACGCGCAGTTCGTGAAGAACGGCAACTGCGCGAACACGCCGGTCGAGGTGGCGGAGACGCGGTACCCGTTCCTGAACATGGAGTACCAGCTCGAGCCGGGCAAGGTCGGCCACGGGCGGCATCGCGGCGGGTTCGGCACCCGCCGCGTGTTTCGCTTCCTCGCCGACGGCGTGCACATCAGCTCCCACACGAACCGCCACCGGGTGAAGGCCTGGGCCCTGTTCGACGGTGAGGACGGGACGAACACGGTGATCGCGTTTCGCCGCAAGGGCGAGACCGAGTGGGTCAGGGCGCGCGAGGCGTTCGGCGCGGCCAGCTACGGGAAGTTCTCGAACATCGTCATGGACGAGGGCGATGAGATGCTGTTCGTGACCCCCTCGGGCGGCGGCTACGGCGATCCGCTCGAGCGGGATCCGGCGCTCGTGCTCGAGGACTGGCGCGACGACCTGGTCGGCGCGGAGGATGCCCGGCGCCACTACGGCGTCGTGATCGACGAGGCGGGCGGCTCGGTCGACGCCCCGGCGACCGACGCGCTTCGCGAGGAGCTCCGGACGGAGAGGGGCGGGCGGTGAGCGTCTACCGGGAGGTCAACGAGCTGCCGCGGTGCGGGTCGTGCGGGAAGCTGCTGACGGTGGGAGGGATCGAGACCGAGCGGCTCGGTCACGCGGTCGTCTTCTGCAGCGAGCAGTGCATTCGCGTCTTCGACACCTACAAGGTCGCGAAGTACGGAAACGACGCGCTCTGGCCGGAGTCGGTCGTGCGATGATCGCCGCCGATGCGTTGCCGGCGGTCGAGCGGCGCTCGACGACCGACGAGGTGCTGCGCCTGCTGCGGGCGGCGATCGTCGACGGTGGGATCGCCCAGGGCGAGCAGCTGCGCGAGGTCGAGCTGGCCGCGAGGCTCGGGACCGGCCGCAGCGCCGTGCGGGAGGCGCTGCGCCAGCTCGTCCAGGAGGGCCTCGTCCAGCACGAGCCCCATCGCGGGAGCTTCGTGCGCATCATCGACGCCGACGACATCGTCGACGTGTACCGCGCCCGGGAGGCGGTCGAGGTCGCGGCCCTGGGGCGGATCCTCGCGCCGGCGGGCCCGGTCGTCCTCGGGCCGCTGCGTGAGGCGTTCGACCGGCTCCGGGAGGCGGCGGGCGAGGGCGCCGGGACGTGGCGGGAGATGTCCGACGTCGACATCGCGTTCCACGAGACGCTCGTCGCGCTCGCCGGCAGTCCGAGGCTCGTGCGCATGTACGAGACGCTCGCGGCGGAGTCGCGGATGCACCTCTACTCCTACCCTCCCTATCCCGCGCTGCAGAACGTCGACGACCACGCCCGGATCCTCGAGGCGCTCGAGCGCGGCTCCCACGAGGCGGTCGAGCTGCTCCGCGAGCACCTGCGCTACTCGTCGCGCCTTGCCGTCGAGGGGCTAGGCGGCGGGGTCGGCGGGTGAGCGGACGACTCGAGAGCAAGGTCGCGATCGTCACGGGTGCGACCGAGGGCATCGGGCGCGCGATCGGCGAGGCGTTCGTCCGCGAGGGCGCGCGCCTCGTCCTCGTCGCCCGCCGTCCCGGGCCCGGCCGGGAGCTCGTGGCGGCGCTCGGCGAAGACCGCACCGTGTTCGTCGCGGGCGACGTGGGCGACCCGGACACGGCCGATCGGGCGGTCGAGGCGGCGCTCGAGCGGTTCGCCGGCCTCGACGTGCTCGTCAACCACGCGGCGCTCGACCTGTCGGGCGTTCCCCTCTTCGAGACGACCCGGGAGCAGGCGCGCGAGGTCGTCGAGGCGAACGTCTTCGGCTCCTTGTGGATGCTGCTCGCCTGCGGTCGTGCGATGGCGGAGCGGGGCGGCGGCTCGATCGTCAACATCACGTCGCGACTCGGGCTCGTCGGTATGTCCGGATCGGCCGTCTACGGCGCGACGAAGGGTGCGCTCCATGCGCTGACCCGGGGCGCTGCCGTCGAGTGGGCGCGACTCGGGATCCGCGTCAACTCGATCGCGCCCGGGCTGACGGACACCTCGATGATCAGGGTCTGGGTGGACGCCCAGCCCGACCCGGCCGCGTTCCGGCGCAGGCACGAGGAGTCCGTTCCCCAGGGCCGGTTCGCCGATCCGGGCGACGTCGCGTCAGCCGCCGTCTATCTCGCCTCGGACGAGTCGCGCTCCGTCACCGGGGCTTCGCTCTCGGTCGACGGCGGCTACACGGCGGCATGACACGGTTCCGCGTCGTCGCCGCCGCGCTGGCGCTCCCGACCGACCGGCTCGACATCGAGGAGGACATCCTCGCCGGGGTGGGCGCGGAGGTCGTCGATCTCCGCGATCGCCCGCTCGCCTCGATCCGGCACGAGCTCGCCGCCGCCGACGCCGTGCTGACCGAGGCGCTCGGCCGTGACCGCTTCGACGCGCCGGCCGTCGCCTCGCTCTCGCGCTGCCGCGTGATCAGCGTGTACGCGGTCGGAACGGACGGGGTCGACGTGGCCGAGGCGACACGGCGGGGCATCGCGGTCACGAACGTTCCCGACTACTGCACCCAGGACGTCGCCGAGCACACCCTCGCCCTCCTGCTCACCGCCTGGCGGAAGCTGCCGCGCGCCGAGCGGGTTGCGCGGAGCGGTGACTGGGGGCTCGAGGGGCTACGCCCCGTGCGCCGGCTGAGCGGGCGGACGGTCGGCCTGCTCGGCCTCGGCCGCATCGGTCGGGAGGTCGCGAGGCGCCTCTCCGGCTTCGAGGTGACGGTGCTCGCCCACGACCCGGACGCCGACCCGGAGCTCGCGGGCTCGCTCGGGGTGCGCCTGTGCGGCTTCGAGGAGCTGTTGCGCGCGAGCGAGGTGCTCACCGTGCACGCGCCGCTGACCGACGCGACCCGCGGGCTGCTCGGTCGCGACGCGCTCGCCCTGCTCCCGGAGGGCGCCGTGCTCGTGAACGCGGGGCGGGGCGGGGTCGTCGACGAGGAGGCGCTGCTCGAGGCCCTTCGCTCCGGCCGGCTCGGCGCCGCTGCGCTCGACGTCGTCGCCGCCGAGCCGCCCGCCCGGAATCATCCGCTGCTCGCACTTGAGCAGGTCGTCTGCACGCCGCACATGGCCTACTACTCCGAGGACTCGCTCGTCGATCTGCGCCGCTCCGCCGCGGCGAGCGCGGCGGCCGTGCTCCGTGGCGAGCGCCCGGCCTCGCTCGTCAACGCGGAGACGCTCGCCCCGGGAACGGTGCGCGCTTGACCCCCTCGGCCCGTCCCTGAAAAGATGGCCTGGCTGGCCTGAACGGAATGGGAGGACCGATGACGTACCCGCTCGCGGGACACACGAACAGCTACCACACGTACTCCTTCGACGAGGCCCTCGAGGGGATCGCCGCTGCGGGCTTCAAGGGCGTCGAGCTCTCTGCGGTGCCCGGCTGGACAGAGCACGTCGACGTCGACGCTCCGGCCGAGCCGGTGCGCCGCAAGCTCGAGAGCCACGGTCTCACCGCGGTCTCGCTCTCGGGCCACTCCGACCTGACGACGAAGGAGGGCCTCGCCCACGGGATCAAGGCCGTGAACTGGGCCGCGGGCTACGGCCTCTCGATCGTGAACTCGGCCATCGGCGGGCACTGGTCGGAGGACGAGAACGAGGGCGCGTTCATGGAGAACATCGGGGCGCTCGCCGACGCCGCGAAGGCGGCCGGGGTCGTCGTCGCGCTCGAGATCCACGGCGACATCATGGCCTCGGGCGCCGTGACGCTCCCGCTCATGGAGCGGATCGGGCGCGAGGAGATCCGGGTGAACTACGACACGGCGAACTGCGAGTTCTACGGCGAGGTCGCGGCCGTCGACGACGTCGCCACGATCGCGCCGTACCTCGCCCACTGCCACCTGAAGGACAAGATCGGCGGCCCGCGGGTCTGGAACTTCCCCGCCCCGGGCGAGGGGCACGTCGACTTCGCCGCGGTGCTCGAGGTGCTGCGGACGGTCGGCTTCGACGGCCCGTACGGGGTCGAGGTGGAGTTCGAGGGCGAGCCGTGGCCCCCGCTCGTCGAGGTCAACCGCGCGATGGCGAGCGCGTACGCGCACCTGTCGTCGCTCGGGCTCTCGTAGCGAGCAGGAAGGGCCGGCGCTGCCCGGCCCGGGAAGGAGAGGCGTGCCACGTTCCCTCTACATGCCCGAGATGACGAACCTCGAGGTGCAGGAGTACCTCGAGCGCGGCGGCCGCACCGTGATCGTGCCGGTCGGGTCGACCGAGGACCACGGCGACCACGGGCCGCTGTGGACGGACGTCTACATCCCGACCGAGATCGCGAAGCGCGCCGCGCCCGAGCTCGACGCGCTCGTCGGCCCGCCCGTGCCGTTCGGGATCGCTCATGACCACCGCGGGGCGGCGGGCGTCGTGCACGTCCGGCTCGATACGTTCATCGGGATCCTCCGGGACGTCTGCCGGTCGCTCGCCGACGTCGGCTTCACACGGATCGCGCTCCTGAACGGCCACTACTGCAACTCGCACGCGATGGAGTTCGCGGTCAGCCAGTTCCTCGACGAGCTGCCCGACGGCGTGCGCGTGTACCCGTTCCCGTACTGGGCAGGGATGAAGCCCGACGAGGCCGAGCGGTACCTGTCGGGCTCGGTCGGGATCCACGCGAACGTGGGGGAGACCTCGATCGTGCTCGCGATCGACGAGAGGCTGTGCGACATGGAGCGCGTGCGGGACTTCACGCCGAGCCTGCCCGAGCTGCGCACGAGCCCGTTCGCGCTGCTCGACCCCGTGTTCCTGGCGACGCCCGGGTCGTTCTGGTCGCTGCTCGAGGACGGCGGCGGGGTCTGGGGCGCCCCGAGCGAGGCGACCGCCGAGAAGGGCGAGGAGTTCCTCGGCTGGTGCACGACCGCGGTCGTGAACCTCTTCCGTGACATGGAGGACGTGCACGACCAGCTCGAGCCCCGCTACCTGCGCACGAAGAAGGCCCGGCGGGATGCCGCTCGCTGACCTCGGCGAGTGGTCCGTCTACCACGAGGAGCACGGCAGCGGTGACCCCGTGCTGCTCGTGAACGGCCTCGGCGCCGACCACGGCGCGTGGGCGCTGCAGGCCGAGGCGCTGTCTCGCACCCACCGCGTCGTCGTCTTCGACAACCCGGGGGTCGGGCAGACGGAAGGCCCCCGCGGACCCTACACGACCGGCCAGCTCGCCGACGTCGCCGCCTCGCTGCTCCGCCATCTGGGGATCGAGCGCGCGCACGTGGTCGGCGCCTCGATGGGAGGCGCGATCGCGCAGCAGCTCGTGCTGCGCCATGCGGGGCTCGTCCGCTCGCTCGCCCTGCACGGCACCTGGGCTCGCGCGGACCGCCACCTGAGCGCGATCGTCCGCAGCTGGCAGGTAGCGGCGCGGGCGCTCCCCTACGTCGACTTCTGCCGCCAGCTCTGGCCGTTCGTGTTCACGGTGTGGTGGTATAACGACCGCCCGGACGAGCTCGAGGAGCTCGAGCGTCAGGTGGCGCGCTCGCCCCAGAGCCCGGATGCCTTCTGCGATCAGGCCGAGGCGTGCCTGCACCACGACGTGCTCGACCGGCTCGGCGAGATCGAGGCGCCGACGCTGCTCACGGTGGGCGACCGCGACGTGCTGACGCCCGCCCACCACACGTATGCGATCAAGGACGAGATGCCGGAGGCCCGCGTGCGCGTCTGGCAGAAGATGGGGCATGCGCCCTTCTGGGAGATCCCCGACGAGTTCAATCAGGTGACGACGAACTGGATCAAGGAGCATTGATGGCTGTCACGGTCGCGATCCTCGGCGGCGGGTTCATGGGCGCCGCCCACGCGGGCAACTACGCGGCGCTTCGCGACCGCGTCCGCGTCAAGACGGTGTTCTCGCGAACGCCGGAGAAGGCGCAGCGCGTCGCCGACGTCGTCGGCGCCGGCGTCACGACGGACCTCGAGTCGGTGCTCGCCGATCCTGAGCTCGACGCCGTCGACATCTCGCTGCCGACGCCGCTTCACCGCTCGGTCGCCGAGCAGGCGTTCGCCGCCGGCAAGCACGTCTTCCTCGAGAAGCCGCTCGCGCTGACCGTCGAGGACGGGGAGGCGATCGTCGCCGCCGCCGAGCGCAGCGGGCGGATCTTCATGGTCGGGCTCGTGCTGCGGTTCTGGCCCGAGTACGTCGAGCTGCGGCGCCGGGTCGCGGCGGGCGAGCTCGGTCGACCGCTCGCCGTCACGGCGTACCGGCTCTCCCCACCGGCCGACTGGACCGACTGGTACGCGGACGTGAGCGTCTCGGGCGGGCCGGTGGTCGATCTCATGGTGCACGACTTCGACCAGATGAACTGGCTGCTCGGGACGCCCCGTACGGTGTACGCGCGGGCGGTCTCCACCGCCGACCCCGCGTACCCCGACCACGTGCACGCGATCGTCGAGTACGAGGGCGCCCAGGCGTCGGTCGAGGGCAGCATGGCGATGCCGAAGGCCTTTCCGTTCTCGAGCACCGTCAGGGTCGTGTGCGAGCGCGGCGCGGCCGAGTACTCGTTCCGGGCCGCGCCGGCCGAGGACGGCGGCAACATCGGGGCCGTCGACCCGAGCGCGCGCGGGCTGCGGTTGTACCCGAGGGGCGGCGACCCGGAGACCGTGCTGCTCGATCCGGTCGACCCGTGGGGGCCGGAGATCGAGGAGTTCGTGTCGTGCCTGGAGCAGGGGCGCCAGCCGGAGAACGGCACGGGCGCGCAGGCACTGCTCGGCCTGCGCGTCTCCCTCGCCGCCTCCCGTTCGCTCGCGAGCGGCCGCCCGGAGGTCGTGTAGTGGGTGTCGGCGAGCGCGTGGCGGCGCGGATCGAGGCCCTTCGCGACGAGACGGTCGCACTCCTCGCGGAGCTCGTGCGGGTCGACTCGACGACGCCGACGCTCCCCGGTGTCGTCTCCGCCGACGTGATCGGCGGCGAGACGCGCGTGAACGAGATCCTCGAGCCCCGCTACCGGAGCGCCGGCCTCGCGACCCACTGGGTGGCCGAGGACCCGCAGCGGCGAAACCTCGTCGGCGTCCGGGCCGGGACCGCGGGTGGGCGCTCCCTCGCGCTGAACGCGCACGTCGACACGGTCGCGCCCGTCGATCCCGACGGCTGGCTCTGTGGCAGCCCCTGGAGCCCGGAGATCCGCGACGGGCGCCTGTACGGGCTCGGCTCGACCGACATGAAGGGCTCGGGCGCCGCGATGTGGGCCGTCGCGCAGGCGCTTGCGGACGAGGGGGTCGCGCTGCGCGGCGAGCTGCAGCTGCACTCGGTGGTCGGCGAGGAGATGATGGAGCACTCGCTCGGCACCTCGGCCGTGATCCGGGCGGGGTTCCGGACGGACGGCGCGATCGTCACCGAGCCGAGCTCCTACCCGCGGCCGCTGACGGTCTCGACCGTGGCCGCCGGCGTCTGGATCCTGCGCGTGATCGTCCACGGGAAGTCGGCACACTGCGGGAATCGCGCGCTGGCGATCCGGCCCGGCGGGCCGGGGGACGGGATCGGGGTCAACGCGCTCGAGAAAGGGCTCGAGATCGTGACCGCGCTCCAGGAGCTCGAGCAGCAGTGGGGGCTCACGAAGTCCCACCCGTGCTTCTCGCCCGGCTTCTTCACGATCGGAGCGAACGTCTTCCACGCCGACCCGGGCGTCCCGTTTCCCGCGTACTTCCCGAACCGGGCGGTGATCGAGTACGTGATCTGGTACCCGCCGCAGGAGGAGGCCGCCGACGTCGCCCGGCAGCTCGAGCGGCACGTCCTCGACGCCTGCCGGCTCGACCCCTGGCTCGCGGAGCATCCCCCGACCTTCGAGTGGGTCAACAACTGGCCCCCGATGGAGCTGCCGTGGGAGCACGAGCTGACGCAGACGATGGCGCGTGCCCACGAGGCGGTCTCGGGTGAGCCGGTGGGCGACCCGAGCCCGCAGCACCCGGTCAACTTCGGCGCCGCCTCGGACGGCTCGTTCTACGAGGCCGCCGGGATCCCCGCGCTCGTCTACGGCCCCGGCGACCTGAAGATCGCCCACTGCCGCGACGAGCACGTGGTCATCGACGAGGTGATCCTGGCCGCGCAGGCGCTCGCGGGGGCCGTGCTCGGCTGGTGCGGGGTCGACGAATGACGAGTCTCACTCGGGGCACCCCGGCCCACCACCCGGCGTCGACACTAGCGGAAAAACCCTCACGCGTGGGAGGCCGATCGTGACAGATCTGCAACGGCTCTGTGACGAGATCGCTGCGCGGGTGGATGCCCGCCGGGACGAGGCGACGGCGCTCCTCCAGGAGCTCGTTCGCACGCGCTCGGTCAACCCCGCCTACCCGGGCGTCTCGCGGGAGGAGCACCTCGGCGGCGAGACGAGGGTGAACGAGCTCCTCGCCGTGGGGTACGCCGAGGCGGGGCTCGAGACGCACTGGGTCGCCGAGGACCCCGATCGGAGGAACCTCGTCGGCGTCCGGAAGGGCGCCGGGGGCGGACGGTCGCTGATCCTGAACGGCCACATCGACACCGTGCCCCCGGTCGCCGAGGAGTGGCCGTGCGGCGATCCCTGGAACCCGGAGATCCACGACGGTCGCCTGTACGGGCTCGGCTCGACAGACATGAAGGCGTCGGCGGTCTCGATGTGGCTCGCCGCCCAGGCGCTTCGGGACACCGGCATCGAGCTGCGCGGCGACCTGCAGCTGCACTCGGTCGTCGGCGAGGAGACGGCCGAGTACCACCTCGGCACCGTCGCCTGCGTGAAGGCGGGCTTCCGCGCCGACGGCGCCGTCGTCACGGAGCCGTCGAACCCGCCGCGCCCGCTCACGATCACGCCCGTCTCGGCCAGCTTCTGCTGGCTGAAGGTCGTCGTCGAGGGCAAGGCGACGCACGCCGGCAACCGGCCGCTCGCGATCCGTCCCGGCGGACCGGGAGACGCGATCGGCGTAAATGCGCTCGAGAAGGGCGTCAAGCTCGTGCGGGCGCTGCAGGAGCTCGAGCGCCAGTGGGGGCTCTCGAAGTCGCACCCGTACTTCTCGCCCGGCTTCTTCACGATCATGCCGGGGATCTTCCGCGCCGATCCCGGCGTCCCGTTCCCCGCCTACTTCCCGGACCGCGCGGAGCTGCACTGGGGTCTCTGGTACCCGCCGGACGCAGACGACGAGGCGGTGATCGCCGAGGTCGAGCGGTTCGTCCTCGACACGTGCCGCCTCGACCCGTGGCTTGCCGAGCACCCGCCGCAGTTCGAGTGGCTGTTGCGCTACCCGGGCCTGACAACCGACTGGGAGCACCCCTTGCCACAGGCGATGGTGGCTGCGTGGCAACGGGTCACGGGCATCCGCGTGCCCGAGCCGAGCCCTGCCTATCCGGTCAACTTCGGCGCCGCGACGGACGCGACATGGCTCGAGCGGGAGGGCATCCCGTCGATCGTCTTCGGGCCGGGGGACCTGAAGGTAGCGCACTGCAAGGACGAGTACGTCATGCTGGACGAGGTGTTCCTCGCGGCGAAGGGGCTGGCGGCGTGCGCGATGGAATGGTGCGGGGTCGTCTAGGTCAAGCCTCGAGGAGGACAGCGTGGGCAACTGGATTCAGACCGGCTCGTCGATCATCTTCCTGCCGTACACGCTCGAGGAGGCGCTGCGCGGCCTCGCGCGGGCGGGCTTTCGCAACGTCGAGATCGGGGCGGTCAAGGACTTCCTCGAGCACGTCGATCCCGACGAGCCCGACGTCGAGCGCTGCCGGGCGCTGCTGGCCGAGAACGGGCTGACCTGCGTCTCGATGAGCGGGCACGCGCCGCTGCACCAGGAGCTCGGCAGGCGGCGGCTCCTGAACGTGCTTCGCGCCGGCAAGGAGCTCGGAATCAGCGTGCTCAACACCTTCACGGGGGATGCCGAGACGCCCGAGGAGATCGAGACGTTCAAGACGAACGTCCGCGCGATCGCGGCCGAGGCGCGCGAGGCCGGGATCCGGCTCTGCATCGAGACCGACTCGAACCTGCTGCCGACGGCCGAGATCGGCCGCAAGATCCTCGACGAGCTCGGGGACGACTGGGTCCAGATCAACTACGACCCGGGCAACGTCATCTACTACACGGGCGCCGACCCGGGTACCGACATCGAGTTTGCGCTTCCGCGTCTCGGCCACTTCCACCTGAAAGACCAGCGCGGCGGCAAGGGCAAGGCCGACTTCCCGCCGCTCGGCGAGGGGGACGTCGATCTCCCGCACCTCCTGCGCCGCCTCGCCGACACCGGCTTCGCCGGCCCGGTGAGCATGGAGATCGAGTTCACCGACTACCAGTGGCCCCCGTGGGAGGAATGCGTCGAGGCGGCCGTCCGCGCGAAGGCCTACTGGGACGGCCTCGGGATCTGACGATGCCTCCCGCGGCGCAGACGGGCAGTCTCCTCGAGCGGCTCGCACGCGGGTCTGTCGTCTGTGCCGAGGGCTATGTCTGGGAGCTCGAGCGGCGCGGGTACCTCCAGGCGGGCGCGTTCGTCCCCGAGGTCGTGCTCGACCACCCCGAGGTCGTCCGCGAGCTCCACCGCGAGCTCGTGCACGCGGGGTCGGACGTCGTCGAGGCGTTGACCTACTACGCACACCGCGAGAAGCTGCGCGTGATCGGCAAGGAGGACGTCCTCGAGCGGCTGAACCGGGAGGCGCTCCGGATCGCCGCCGAGGTCGCGGCCGAGAGCGGCGCGCTCCTCGCCGGCGATGTCGCGAACACGAACGTCTTCGTCGATCGTGACGCGGCCTCGGCGCGTGCCGTCCATGCTCGAGGAGCAGGTCGGCTGGGCGCTCGAGGCCGGCGTCGACTACGTGGTCGCCGAGACGATCTCGTGGGGTCAGGAGGCGGTCATCGCGACCGAGGTGATCAGGTCGGCGGGCCTGCCGGCCGTCGTCACGCTCGCGCTTCATCAGGAGCCGGTCACGTTCGAGGGCTGGCCCATCTCCGAGGCGTGTCGGCGTCTCGAGGACGCAGGCGCCGACGTCGTCGGCCTCAACTGCATTCGCGGGCCGCGCACGATGTTCCCGCCGCTCCGGGAGATCCGCGCCGCCGTCTCCTGCCACGTCGCCGCGCTGCCGGTCACGTTCCGGACGACCGAGGCCGAGCCCACGTTCTCGGGCCTGCACGACCCCTCGTACGACGTTCCCGGCGGCCGTGCGTTCCCGACCGCGCTCGACCCGTTCGCCTGCAACCGGTACGAGCTCGCCGACTTCGCCCGGGAGGCGTACGCGCTCGGCGTTCGCTACCTCGGGGTCTGCTGCGGCGGAGGCCCGCACCATGTCCGCGCGATGGCCGAGGCGCTCGGCCGCACGCCCCCGGCGAGCCGGTACTCGCCGGACATGTCGAGGCACGCCTTCTTCGGTACCGACGAGGCGGTCACGCCCGAGTACCGCGACGAGTACTCGGGCCGGCTCTGAGCCGGGACGTGAAGGCCATGCGCGTCGCAGTCGTCGGGGCGGGCTTCGCGGGTGGGATTCACGCGCAGGCGTGGGCCGGGCTCGACGGGGTCGACGTGGTCGTCGCCGACGCAGACCGCGAGCGCGCCGCCGCGGTCGCGCAGCGGTGGGGCGCCGAGCCTGCGGCCGCGCCCGAAGCGGCGCTCGCCCCGGACATCGACGTGGTCGACGTCTGCCTTCCGACCTGGCAGCACGCGGAGCTGGCGATCGCGGCAGCCCGGGCCGGCAAGCACGTCCTGTGCGAGAAGCCGATGGCGATGACCGTCGCCGAGTGTGAGCGGATGATCGAGGCCGCGCAGGAGGCCGGCGTGACCCTCATGGTCGGGCACGTCCTGCGCTTCTGGCCCGAGTACGAGCGACTGCGCGGGCTCGTCGAGCGCGGCGAGCTCGGCCGGCTGCGGGCGCTCGCCTGCCACCGGCTCGTGACGCGGCCGGGGCCCTACGCGCCCTGGATGCTCGATCCCGCCCAGGGCCTCGGTCTCGGCGAGGTTGCGATCCACGATCTCGACGTCGTAGCCTCCCTGCTCGGGCCGCCCGGCTCGATCGTCGCCCAGGGCGTCAGGGAGGGGGCGGGCTGGTCGCACCTGCAGGCGCTGCTTCGGTACGGGGACGGTGTCACCGCGATGGTCGAGGCCGGCTGGGGCACACCGGCGGCGGAGGCGTTCAACGCGGGCTTCCACGCGTTCTTCGAGCACGGCGTCGTCGAGTACGACTCGCGTCGGCGACCGACGCTCCGGATCGTTCGTGACGGCGGCGTCGAGGAGGGGAAGTCGCCGCAGGCCGAGACCGAGGGCGGGCCGTGGGCGTTCGACGCGACCCCGTACGTCCTCGAGGTCGAGGAGTTCGCCCGCTGCCTCGCCGACCGGCGCGCGCCAGAACGCGGCCGGCCGGTGGATGCCCGCCGGGCCGTCGAGCTCACGCTGACCGCGTTCCGCGCTGCCGAGACCGGCCTCGAGCTTCCCCTCGCCGGCCCGTGACGGCGGCCACGATCTGCGAGCTGTGGGAGGAGTCCGTGCGGCGCGGCGGGACGCGCACCGCATTCCTCGTCCAGGAGGGCGGCGGCTGGGCCCCGCTGACCTGGCCGGATGCCGCGCGCGCGGTCGACGAGCTCGCGGCCGGCCTTGCATCCCTCGGGATCGGGCGTGGCGACCGGTTCGCGATCTGCTCGCGCACCCGCGTCGAGTGGACGCTCTGTGATTACGCGCTGATCTCCGTCGGCGCCGTCGTCGTCCCCCTCTACCCGACCGCGTCGGGCGCGGACATCGCGCACATCCTCGAGGACTCCGGCGCGCGCGGCGCCGTGTGCGAGACGCCGGCCCAGCTCGCCCGCGTCGCTGCCGCCCATCCGCTCGAGCATGCCGTCGTCATCGAGGGAGCAGGTGAGACGACGCTTGCGACGCTCCGGGAGGCCGGCCGTCACGCGCTCGAGCGAGATCCCGGGCTCGTCGTCCGGCTGCGCGCCGGGGCTGCGCCCGAGGACGAGCTCACATACATCTACACGTCGGGCACGACCGGGGTCCCGAAGGGCTGCGTGATCAGCCACGGGAACGCCGCCGCGCTCGTCGGGATCGTCGACGAGGTCGACGGTCTCGTGGTCGACGGCGACGTCGGGCTCCTCTACCTGCCGCTCGCGCACACGTTCGCCCGCACTTGCCAGTTCGTGATCACGGCCCACGGAACGCTCGCGTTCTGCGCCGACCCGCGTGCCCTCGCCGGCGCGATGCGCGACGTGCGGCCGACGATCCTGCCGACCTCACCCCGCCTGTTCGAGCGCGTGCGCAGTGCGATCGCAGCGAACCTCGCCCGCGAGGAGGGAGCGAAAGGGAGGCTCGCCCGCTGGGGCGCGAACGTCGGCGCCGGTGCCGCCGGTCACAGGCGGGCCGGCCGTCGCCTTCCCCGCTGGCTAGCCGCCCGCCACGCGGTTGCCGACCGGCTCGTGCTTCGCAAGGTCCGCGACCGGTTCGGCGGGCGTCTCCGCCACGCGATCTCAGGCGGCGCGCCGCTCGGGCACGAGGTCGGCGAGTTCTTCGACGGGCTCGGGATCACGATCCTCGAGGGGTACGGGCTCACCGAGTGCGGCGTCGTCTCCGTGAACCGGCCCGGGAGCAACCGGCTCGGCACGATCGGCCCGCCGCTCCCGCAGACCGAGGTGAGGATCGCGGCGGACGGTGAGCTGCTCGTGCAGGGTCCCCAGGTGTTCCAGGGCTACCGGGGGCTCGCCGAGGCGACGGAGGAGACCTTCACGCGGGACGGCTGGCTGCGCACAGGCGACGTGGCCGAGCTCGACGAGGCCGGGTCGATCGTCCTCACCGACCGCAAGAAGGACATCATCGTGCTGTCGGGCGGCAAGAACGTCGCCCCCCAGAAGCTCGAGACGGCGCTCACGGCCGCCCCGGTGATCTCGCAGGCGCTCGTCGTCGGCGACGGCCGGGCCTACGTCGTCGCCCTGCTCACGGTCGACCCGGAGCACCGCGCGGCCGGTGAGGAGGCCGTCCGGGAGGTCGTCGAGCGTGCGGTCGCCGAGGCGAACGCGGGGCTCGGCGAGGAGGAACGTGTCCGGCGCTTCGCGATCCTCGAGCGCGAGCTCACCGAGGAGGCGGGCGAGCTGACCCCGACGCTGAAGCTCAAGCGGAAGCTCTGCGAGGATCGCTACCGCGACGAGATCGAGCAGCTCTACCGCGGGGCGGGGCGCATCGTCGATTCCTGACCGGCCGGGCTGTGCTCGACAGGGGCGCGATGAGGTCGCGCCCCTACATCCGGATGCACGGTCTGGGCGGGGCGCGGTCGGTGTGGGGCAGGGTGCCGATGAGATCCCGCCGCGGCGGCCGGGCTCCGGTTCGCAGGCCGGCGTCGACGTGACAACTCCTGTAGACCCTATGCGGATTGGCCGTTGTCCGGTCTGGGCCGGACCCTCTGGTGGCAGTTCCGGGGGTTGTCTGGCCGGGGACGGGCTCCGGCTGTCCCCGTGCACCGAAAGGAGGGTCCGGCCGTGGTGGCAACGATGACGTACGTGGGGCTGGATGTCCATGCTCGCTCGACGCATGCGGCGGCGGTCGATGTGGTGAGCGGTGAGTTGCGCCGGGCTCGGTTCGGCGCTGGCTGTGAGGAGGTGGTCGGGTGGCTGGGGACGTTGCCTGGGCCGGTGCGGGCTTGTTATGAGGCCGGGCCGACCGGGTTTTCGCTGTTTCGGGCGGCTGAGGCCGCGGGTGTGCGCGTTGAGGTGGTGGCGCCGTCGAAGACGCCGCGGGCGCCGGGCGGTCGGGTCAAGACCGATCGCAAGGACGCTGAGCTGCTTGCGCGGCTGCTCTTGGCTGGGCAGCTTGCGTTTGTGGCTGTGCCGAGCGCGAGCTACGAGGCGGCCCGTCATCTCTGCCGGGCCCGGGAGCAGGTGCGCTTTGACCTGATGCGCTCTCGCCATCGGGTCTCGAAGCTGTTGCTTCTGCACGGGCGGCTCTACCCGCACCCGAACACCTGGACACAGCGCCACCGTGACTGGCTCAGCCGCCAGCGCTTCGAAGAGCCGGCTGCCGAGCTTGCCTACCTCGACGCGCTCGCTGCCGTTGAGGGGCTGGTGGCGCGCAGGCAGGCGCTCGATGAGCGTCTCTCCCGGCTTGCCGTCGAGGGCGAGTGGCGGTCGACGGTGGCGCGGCTGCGCTGCTTTCGCGGCATCGACACGCTGAGCGCCTTCGCGCTCACGCTCGAGATCGGTGACTTCCACCGTTTCCCGCGGCCCTCCCGGCTCGCTTCCTGGCTTGGGCTCGTGCCCGCGCTCGACCAGTCCGGGGAGCGCAGAGTCGAGGGAGCGATCACCAAGACCGGCTCCGGCTACGCCCGCCGTCTGCTTGTCGAGGCCGCCTGGCACTACCTGCGCCAGCCCGCGGTCGGGGCGGCGCTCGCCGCCCGCCAGCACGACCAGCCGGCCCAGGTGCTCCGGATCGCCTGGCGCGCCCAGCACCGCCTCTACCGCCTCCACGCGCGCCTGCGCGCCCGCGGCAAGCCCGCCAACGTCGCCACCATCGCCGCCGCCCGCGAGCTCGCCTGCTTCCTCTGGGCCGCCGCCGTGGCCGAATGACCCCGACAACACCGCCGCCTGCTCGGGCGGGCGCCGGGCCAAAGCCGCCAGGCACGCGCGATGCCCCTATGGGCAGCCCCAGCGGCCACGCCCGCTCGTAGACAGCGCACGCCCGGCGACGCAACCAGGGCACTGGGGTAACCAACCCCCGCATCGTGAGACTGACCGCAAGCCACCGTCGCCGCCGCGCCCGACGCCCACCCGAGCAGCCACTCACCCCCACCCCGGGGGTGACGCGGCCTGGACCGTTGACAAAACCACTCCCATATGAGGGGCCGGATCTCATCCGGCCCTGCCGGAGCTCATCCGGCCCACCCACTCGTTCCGTCAGCGCGGGAGCACGGGGAGCGTGATCCGGGAGGGCCGGGCGCCGTCGTGCAGAACGGTCTGGGTCGCGACGATCGCCCGCTCGGGTCCCTCGGCGCCGAGCGGGCCGCCCGTGTTCAGGTTGCGGTCCCAATGGGGGAAGTCGGAGCTCGAGACGTCGAGGCGAAGGCGGTAGCCGGCGGGGATGCGCACGCCGATCGGGCCGAGTGAGATCCGGTATTCCTCGACCTGCCCGGGGGTCAGGAGCTCGGGGGCCGAGAGCGAGCGGCGGAACCGGGCGCGCACGATCCCCTGCTTCAGGTTCACCGACTCGCCGTCCGGTGAGACGCGGCAGAGCTTCGCGGTGAAGTCCGTGTCGACCGCGGTGGACGCGGCGTGGAGCGTCACCATCACGTCGCCGACGAGGTCGACGTCCTCGACAAGCGGGGCGGAGGTGTAGACGAGCGTGTCGCCCCAGCGCTCGGAGCCGTGCTGGGAGCGCGGCCCCATCGGGGTCAGCGAGTCGTCGCAGCAGGAGTGCCCACCGGCGCTCGCGACGGGTGCGAGCGGGTCGTAGGCGAAGACGTCGGGCGGCTCCTCCGCGGGCGGCTCCGGCGACAGCGTCCCGTCGCCGTACTTCGAGTTGGCGCGCCCGCCCGAGTGGAGAAACCAGTCGACCGACCGCGCGCCGGGGGGCGGCCAGCCGTCGAGATCGCGCCAGCCGTCGCCGATCACGTAGACGGTCGCGGGCGCGTCGAGGGCACCGGAGGCGCGGCCCTTCACGACCTCGTCGAGGAAGCGCAGCTGCCAGTCGTTGACCGCGCGCGGTCCCGCGTCCTCGCCGTCGCCGAGAAGCGGGCTCCAGGGCCCGTGCTGCCAGGGCCCGACGAGCAGCTTCTGACGCCCGCCGATGCCGCGGAAGTTCGCCACCGTCCCGGAGAGGAAGATGTCGTACCAGCCGCCGACGTGCAGGCCGGGAACCTGGATCCGTCCGTAGTCCTCGTCGATCGCCGTGGCGCGCCAGTAGTCGTCGTAGCTTTCGTGCTCGAGCCAGTCGAAGTAGTAGGGCGCGTCGGTGCGCGTGAACGCCGGGGGCTCGAGGAGCGGGAGGTGCGAGAACCAGTCCGAGCTTCCGAGCGCCCGCTCGAGGCGGGAGATCGCCGGCCCATCGCCGGCCGTGATCGCCGTGTAGGCAGCGAGCCCGGCCGCCCAGTTCGCGGCGAAGGCGAGGTGGAGCGCGCCGCCCTGGTACGTCCACCCGTCGTAGTACTGCGAGGCGGTCATGCCCGGGCAGACGGCAACGAGGCTCGGCGGGCGCTTCGTGGCCGCGAGGAGCTGCGTCGCGCCGGGATAGGAGAAGCCGTACATCGCGACACGCCCGTCGCTTCCGGGAAGCCGCGCGGCCCATTCCACCGTGTCGTAGCCGTCCTTCGCCTCGTTCGTGAACGGCTCGAACACGCCCTCCGAGCGGAACCGGCCACGGCAGTCCTGGGCGACGACGACGAAGCCCTGCCGCGCCCACCACGACGGGTGGTAGTAGCCGGAGCCGGTCTGCGCGGTCAGCTTGTCGTAGGGGTTGCGGGCCAGGAGCACCGGGTGCGGGCCCCCCTCGACGGGCCGGTAGACGTCCGCGCGCAGCGTCACGCCGTCGCGCATCCGCGCCGGCACGTCACGTTCGACCGTGACGTCGGGTAGGCCGGGGAAGGGCTCAGGCGGCACCGGCGGCCCAGGCGGTCTCGCCGCGGAGGATCGTCGCGACGGGCTGGAACGCCGAGTCGAGCACGGCGAGGTCGGCCCGGTAGCCGGGTGCGAGCCGGCCCCGGTCCTCGAGCCCGAGCACGCCGGCAGGAACGAGGCTCGTCATCATCGCCGTCTCGGCGAGCCCGACCTGCTCCGCGAAGCGCTCGACGATCCCGGCCCCGTACCGGGCGCCGCCGAGCAGCTTGCCTTCCTGTGTCTCCTGCGGCGGCGCAACCAGGTCGCTGACGAGCGCGACCCGCGACGGTCCGGCGGCGTGGATCGTCAGCCGCTCGGTGATCGGGTGGAGGTGACGGCCGTCCCCGACGAGGCCCAGTGTGACCCGCTCGTCGGCGAGGAGCGTTCCGATCGCGCCGGGCATGCGCGCCGTCCAGCCGCTCATCGCGTTCCAGAGATGCGTGGCGAAGCGAGCCCCGGCGTCGATCGCCGCCCGCGTCGTGTAGTAGTTCGCGTCCGTGTGCCCGAGCGCGGGGACAGCTCCCGCCTCGACGAGGCGCTCGATCGCCTCGAACCCGTCCTCGACCTCGGGAGCCAGCGTCAACATCCGAACGCGATCGGTGGCAAGCCAGCCGGCGAGCTCATGGGGGTCGACGGGCCGGATATGCTCGGACGCCTGCGCGCCGGCTCGATCGGGGTTCAGGTACGGGCCCTCCACATGGGCTCCGAGGCACGCGGGGTCGGCGGGAAGCTCCGCGAGGAACCGCTCGACGACCCCGCGGGCGGACGTTCCCACCGTCGCCAGGTAGCCGGTCACGCCCTGCTCGAGCGCGCGTTCGAACGCGTAGATCTGGAGGTCGACGAATCCGGGGAAGACGTACGGGCCCTCGAGCTCGTCCGTGCGCTCGACCCGGGTGATCAGCCCGTCCTCGATCGTCAGGCTGCCTCCCGACACACCGTCGAGCGGGTCGACGAGAACACCTCTCACCTCGCTCGGCATCGCCCTATTCTGTCCGAGATCGGAGCCCGCTCGCACCGTCGATCGCAGCGCGCCGGCGGGTTCGATGCCCTGCTCCTGGTGAGCGAACAGGTGTTCGTCCGGGCCCGTCGATAGACTGCCTCCATGGCCGCCGCCGACGAGATCGTCGTCACCGGCGCCCGGGAGCACAACCTCAAGGACATCACGGTCCGGCTGCCCCGGAATGCGCTGATCTGCATCACCGGGCTCTCCGGTTCCGGGAAGTCGTCGCTCGCGTTCGACACGATCTATGCCGAGGGCCAGCGGCGCTACGTGGAGTCGCTGTCGGCCTACGCCCGGCAGTTCCTCCAGATGATGGAGAAGCCCGACGTCGACTCGATCGAGGGGCTCTCGCCCGCGATCTCGATCGACCAGAAGACGACGTCGCGCAACCCGCGCTCGACGGTCGGCACGGTGACCGAGATCTACGACTACCTGCGGCTCCTGTACGCCCGGATCGGCCGGCCGCACTGCCCCGTCTGCGGCCGCCCGATCGCCGGCCAGTCGATCGAGACGATCGTCGACCAGGTCCTTGCGCTGCCCGAAGGCACGAAGCTGACGGTGAACGCCCCCGTCGTCCGCGACCGCAAGGGCGAGTTCCGCGAGCTCCTCCAGAGCCTCCGCGACGAGGGCTTCACCCGCGTCAAGGTCGACGGCGAGCAGCGGCTGCTCGAGGAGGAGATCGAGCTCGACAAGAAGTACAAGCACACGATCGAGGTCGTCGTCGACCGGCTCGTGATGAAGCCCGAGCTGCGCCACCGGCTCTTCGATTCGGTCGAGACCGCCCTCGCCCTCGCCGACCGGCTGGTGACCGTCGACCTCGTCGACGGCGAGCCGATGACGTTCTCCGAGCGCTTCGCCTGCCCCGAGCACGGCGTGGGCCTTCCCGAGCTCGAGCCGCGCGTCTTCTCGTTCAACTCCCCCCACGGCGCCTGTCAACGCTGCACGGGCCTCGGGCACCAGCAGGAGATCGACCCGGAGCTCCTGATCCCGGATCCGACGGTCTCGATCGCCGACGGGACGCTCGTCCCGTGGTCGGTCGGCGGCTCGTCGTTCTACGAGTCCGTCATCCAGGCGATCGCCGACCGGTACGAGATCGACGTCAACACGCCCTGGTGCGAGCTCGCCGAGGAGCAGCAGCGGCTCTTCCTGCACGGCACCGGCGGCGACAAGGTGTACGTCCAGTACCGCAACCGGATGGGCCGCCGCCGTTCGTACATGCTCGCCTTCGACGGCATCGTCAAGAGCCTCGAGCGTCGCTACCAGGAGACCGACTCTCCGAGCCAGCGGGAGCGAATCGAGGAGTACATGTCCGCCCGGCCGTGCTCGTCGTGCCACGGTGCCCGCCTGCGGCCGGAGGTGCTCGCCGTCACGGTCGGCGGCCTGAACATCCACGAGCTGACGCGGAGGTCGGTGAAGGGAGCGATCGAGTTCCTCACGGAGCTCGGGCTCTCCGACCGCGAGGAGCACATCGCGGTGCGGATCCTGAAGGAGCTGCGCGAGCGGCTCGCGTTCCTCGACAACGTCGGCGTCGGCTACCTCCAGCTCGATCGCGCCGCCGCGACGCTCTCCGGCGGCGAGGCCCAGCGGCTGCGGCTCGCGACCCAGATCGGCTCGCAGCTCGTCGGCGTCCTCTACATCCTCGACGAGCCGTCGATCGGCCTCCACCAGCGCGACAACGACCGGCTGATCGCGACGCTCGAGAACCTGCGCGAGATCGGCAACACGGTGCTCGTCGTCGAGCACGACGAGCAGATGATGCGCGCGGCCGACCACCTCGTGGACATGGGGCCGGGTGCCGGTGAGCACGGCGGTCGCGTCGTTGCCCAGGGCCCCGCGACGGCGGTCGAGGGGGTGCCGGAGTCCGTCACCGGGCAGTTCCTGTCGGGCGCCCGGCGGATCGTCGTGCCCGAGCGGCGGACGGAGGATAAGGGCACCTTCTCGGTGCGCGGGGCGCGGATGCACAACCTGAAGGGCATCGACGTCGACTTTCCGGTCGGGCGCTTCGTGTGCGTGACGGGCGTCTCGGGATCGGGCAAGTCGACGCTCGTGAACGAGATCGTCTACAAGTCGCTCGCGAACCGCCTGAACCGGGTCCGCGTCAAGCCCGGCGACCACGACCTCGTGGACGGGATCGAGGCGTTCGACAAGGTGATCGACATCGACCAGTCGCCGATCGGGCGCACGCCGCGCTCGAACCCCGCGACCTACACGAAGCTGTTCGACCACATCCGCGAGCTGTACGCTCAGACGCCCGACGCGAAGGTGCGTGGGTACCGGCCGGGGCGATTCTCGTTCAACGTCCAGGGTGGCCGCTGCGAGACGTGCAAGGGCGACGGCACGATCAAGATCGAGATGCACTTCCTCCCGGATGTCTACGTGCCCTGCGAGACCTGTCACGGGAAGCGCTACAACCGCGAGACCCTCGAGGTGCGCTTCAAGGGCAAGAACATCTCGGACGTCCTCGAGATGCCGGTCGAGGACGCGCTCGAGTTCTTCGCGAAGATCCCGAAGATCCGGCGCCGCCTCCAGACGCTCCACGACGTCGGGCTCGACTACGTGAAGCTGGGGCAGCCCGCGACGACGCTCTCGGGCGGGGAGGCGCAGCGCGTGAAGCTCTCGGCCGAGCTCTCGAAGGTCGCGACCGGCCGGACGCTCTACATCCTCGACGAGCCGACGACCGGCCTCCACTTCGCCGACATCGAGAAGCTCCTCGAGGTGCTCCAGCGCCTCGTCGACTCGGGGAACACGGTGCTCGTGATCGAGCACAACCTCGACGTGATCAAGCAGGCCGACTGGATCGTCGACCTCGGCCCCGAGGGTGGTGATGAGGGCGGCGAGGTGATCGCCGTCGGGACGCCCGAGGAGGTCGCACGGGTAGGGGGCAGCTACACCGGGGGCTTCCTGTCCGCGCTGCTCCCGAGCGCTGCCGCCGCGGCAGCCTGAGCATGGCGCAGGCGGGTCGTCGTCCGCGCGGCCCTGTTCCACCTGACATCGCACCCTCGCCGCCGGTGTGCCCGGGGGACTCCTGCCGCGCCCGGTAGGCTGAGGCGCATGCGCCCGCCGGCATCGGCCAGCCCCGAGCAGGACCGGGAGGACGCCGCCGCCCAGCGCGAGTGGTGGCGCAACCTCGTCGCGGTCCTGCGCTCGCCGCGGGCGGTGTTCGTCCAGATCCGTGACGACTCCGACGAGGCGGCCGGCGCCCGCCAGGAGCCGATCCTCGCCGTGATCCTGCTCTCCGGCATGGCGGCGGTGCTCTCGTTCTCGGGCGCGACCGGGACGCTCCTCGACGACCGAGCGCGCGACGGGATCGTCGTCGCGGTCGTCATCTTCCTCGCCGGCGCGCTGTACGGGGTCGCGGGCTACTGGCTCGGGAGCCTCGCCCTGCACATGGGCGTCCAGGGTGCGAAGGGCGACGGGAGCTACCGTCGCGATCGGCACCTGCTCGCCTACGCGCTCACGCCGCTCGCGCTCTCGCTGTTCGTCGTCTGGCCGATCCGACTCGTCGCCTTCCAGGGGGCGAACTTCCAGTCGGGCGGGTCGGACGACGGGGCCGCAGACCGGGTGTTCACGACCGTCTCCCTGCTGTTTCTCCTCTGGTCGGTCGTGCTGCTGTTCATCGGCGTCCGAACGGTCCACCGGTTCACCCTGATCCGCTCGCTCGGAGCGATGCTCCTCGCGACGATGGCGCTCGGAGCGCTCGGGCTCGTCGCGCTCCTGCTCGGCGCGGGAATCTGACGCAGGGAGCCTCGCTCAGCCGCGTTTGGAGGCGGGCGAAGCCCGGCGGTCACGGTCTTCGAGGCGATGCGCAGCGGGCGGCGAAGCTTCACCGCGTCGGGGCCGGGCGGTTGCGGTTCGCGAGGCGACATGATCGCCCGCGCGGCCGGGCCGGATGAGATCCGCTCTTACACGGCGTGGTCGTCGTGGCAGGGGCTCATCCCGCTCGGGCCGAGCTGGTGCCGCCACGCTGCGTTTCGAGCAGATCTCATCCCTCCCGGACGGTCGCCCGCTCGAACGCGCGCTCAGCCTCACGCTCCTGGCGCTGTCCGGTATCGCCGCCGTCGGGATCGCGTTTGGCGAGCTGTGAGGCGCCGGCTCGCCGTGACGGCTAGGGCCGTCCCCGCGTGACCGTGATTGCGGCCTTCGCGGCGTCCTGCTTCGCGGCGTCCTCGGACGATGTCGCGGTGAGGGTCGCCGAGCTCGACCCGACTCGCGCGCTTCGCTTCGCGGAGATCGAGATCGTGATGGCCGTGAACGCGCCCCGTGCAATCGGCTGTGTGACGTAGGTGCCGGCGAGCACCGCGGGGGTCACGTCGTGCCCGGCATCGAGGTAGCGGACACGGATGCCGGAACCGGCCCGTGTACCTTGCAGGGTGAACGAGTCGGGCGCGTGGCCGTCGTTCTGGATCCTGACGACGAACGACGTGGCCCTTCCCTGGCCGACCCTGACCCTGGCCGAAGCGCCCGCGCCGTTCAGGCCGTAGACCTCGTCGCCCGAGAACTGCCTCTCGCCCTTCGCCTTGATCTGGGCGTCCGGCTGAAAGGAAGGCACGGGCTGCCAGTCGGGATTCTCGTCGGCGCCAGGGCTCGTCGTCAAGCGTGTCACGCCCGTGCCGTCCGGGTTCATCGTGTAGATCTCGGGGTCGCCGTCACGAGAGCTCATGAAGGCGATTCGCGTCCCGTCCGGCGACCACACAGGCTTCGTGTCGTCTGCAGAGTCGATCGTGATCCGCGTCTGTTCCGTCCCGTCGGCGTTCATGACGTAGATCTCGTTGACGAGGCCGGAAGCGCTGTCGCGGGCGCTCTCGAACGCGAGCTTCGTTCCGTCCGGTGCCCAGTCCGCATCCTGGTCAGGGCCGGGCGTCGTCGTCAACCGCGTCTGTCTCGAACCGTCAGCGTTCATGACGTAGACCTCGCGGTTGCCGTCTCGATCGCTCGCGAAGGCGATCCTCGCGCCGTCCGGCGACCACGTGGGGTCGGTGTCGGCTGCGCTGCCCGTCGTCAGGCGGTGGAGACCGGTCCCGTCGGCGGCCATGGTGTAGATCTCGGCGTTGCCGTCCCGCTCGGATTGGAAGACGATTCGGGTACCGTCGGGCGACCAGTATGGATCGAAGTCCCGTGCCGGATGTGACGTGAGCCGTGTCTGGTTCGTCCCGTCTGCGCTCATCGCGTAGATCTCGTCGTTGCCGTCGCGAGTTGACGTGAAGACGATCAGGCTCCCGCCCGGCGACCACACCGGGTCGAAGTCGTCCTCGGCGGCTGTCGTCAGTCGGCGCTCGCCAGTGCCGTCTGCGTTCATCGCATAGACGTCGTCGTAACCATTCCGATCGCTCGAGAAGACGATCAGACCGTTCGAGCCCGGAAACGCCGCCCTCGCGGCCGGCACGACCGCGGCCGTACCCACCGTGAGCGTCATGGTGGTGCAGAAGAGGACACCGCAGTGTCGCACTCCTCGCATGCGCGGAAGATAGCACGGCCATGGAGCACGGCAAGCGGGCGACCGGCCCGGACGATCTGCCGGCCCGTACGGGCGCTCCTACATGGGGAAGCCTTCGACGTCCTCGACCGCGGCCTCGAACAATGCGAGCTCCTCCTGCGGCATCGCGTAGACGTGCCCGGGGCCCGGGAAGGTGCCTGCTCGCACCTCCGCCGCGTACCGCTCGATCGCCTCGACCGTCGCGGCGCCGAGCTCCGCGTAGCGCTTGACGAACCGGGGCGAGCGGCCCTCGTACAGGCCCAGCATGTCGTGGAAGACGAGGACCTGGCCGTCACAGCCCGCGCCGGCCCCGATCCCGATCGTCGGGACCGAGAGCTCGTCCGTGACCCGGGCCGCGACCTCGCTCGGCACGCACTCGAGGACGAGCGAGAAGCATCCGGTCGCCTCGAGCGCCCGCGCGTCGTGGAGCAGCTGCTGTGCCTGCTTCGCCGTCCTTCCCTGCGCCCGGTAGCCGCCGAGCATCGTCACCGACTGCGGGGTCAGACCGATATGGCCCATCACCGGGATCCCCGCACCCACGATGGCGCGCGCGCGAGAGAGCATCGGCCCGGCGCCCTCGAGCTTCACCGCGTCCACGGCGGCCTCCTTGACGAGCCGCACGGCGTTGCGCACCGCCTCCTCGTCGGAGACCTGGTAGGAGCCGAAGGGGAGATCGGCGACGACGACGGGACGTCGAGCGCCGCGGGCGGTCGCCCGGGCAAGGATGACCATCTCGTCCATCGTGACCGGGACGGTGGAGTCGTTGCCGAGCACGACCATGCCGGCGGAGTCGCCGACGAGCACCATGTCCACGCCGGCGGCGTCGGCGAGCCGTCCGCTCGGGTAGTCGTAGGCGGTGACCATCACGAGCCGCTCGCCGCGCCGGGTCAGCTCGAGCAGCTCGGTCAGGGGCAGCTTGCCCGCGGAGGGCGTTGCGGGGCGGGTGCTCACGTCTGGGCTCCTTCCAGGACCACGTTGTCGAGTAGGCGGGTCTCACCGAGCCGGATCGCGGCGGCGAGCACGAGCTGCCCGTTCCAGCGGGCGAGCTCGCAGTAGTCGATCACGGCGTCGCGTTCCCCGAGCAGGATCGTGCGCGCGACGACGTCCGGGTGACCGATCCCGTTGCGGTATGCGGCGAGGCCGGCCTCGAGCGCTCGCGGAAGAGCCCGGGCGCTCGCCCGCTGGTCGGGCGTCAGATAGACGTTGCGCGAGGAGAGGGCGAGGCCGTCCTCATCACGGACGGTCGCGACAGATCGCAGCTCCACCTCGACGTCGAGGTCGCGGACCAGCTGCTCGACGACGGCGAGCTGCTGGGCGTCCTTCTGCCCGAAGTACGCACGATCCGGGCGAACGATGTTCAGCAGCTTCAGGCAGACGGTCGCGACCGCGGAGAAGTGCCCGGGCCGGATGTCTCCCTCGAGGCCCCTCGACATCTCCCGGACGTCGACCGCCGTCTGGAAGCCCTCCGGGTACATCTCCGCCGCCGACGGGGCGAAGAGGAGGTCGGCACCTGCGGCGGCCGAGAGCTCGCCGTCCCGCTCGGGATCGCGCGGGTAGCGGTCGAGATCCTCGCCGCTCCCGAACTGCGAGGGGTTGACGAACAGGCTGACCACGACCGTCTCGCACTCCTCGCGTGCCGCGGCGATCAGCGCGAGATGCCCGGCGTGGAGGGCGCCCATCGTCGGCACGAGCCCGATCGGTCCCGAGCCTCGATGCGGGGCGAGGGTGGCGCGGACAGCCTCGATCGTCGTCACCGTTCTCACCGGGCGACGAGCTCCTCGGTCGTGGCCGCCAGCGCGCGGTAGAGAGCCAGGAGCTCCGGACGCCGTTCGGCGAGCGCACCGACGTGCGCCTCGACGGTCTCCGTGTCCCCGCGCACGAACGGTCCCGTCCTCGCGAAGCCGTTGTCGATCGTACGGCGCATCAGGGGCTCGAGCGCCTCCACGGGCGCCCGGCACTCGTCCATGAGCGTCGCCGCCGCCTCGTGGAGCGTCACGAGGAACGTCGCCGCCATCGTCGCCGCGGCGTGGTAGACGGGCCGGTCGGCGTCGTCGAGCTCGAAGGCACGGACGCCGAGCAGGTCGGCGAGCGACAGCGCCGCGGCGAGCGCCTCGGCCGTCTCGGCGGTGATTGCCGCGTAGGCGCCGTCGAGCTGCTCGTCACCCAGGCCGCGCTGGAAGGTCTGGAGCGGGTGGAGGCTGAACCGGCGCCGATGCGGCGCGAGCGTGTCGAGGGTCACGGCGCCGCTCACGTGCGCGATCCAGGGGCCCGTCGCGATCTGTCGTGCGACCACGGGGATCGCGCGATCGGGAACGCAGAGCAGGACGAGGTCGGCACCGTCGCAGCGCAGCTCACGGCCGGTCGTCCATACCTCCGGAAGGCGCTTCTCCAGGCGCGCAGCAGCTGCCGCGCCGACACGGCCCGCGCCGATCACACACACCGATTCGAACATCCGCTCCAGTTCCTCTCCGGATACCGGGCCTCACCCAGTCTAACGCCCCGCGTCCCCCGGGTGTTCCCTCCCGACTATCGTGCTGCGGTGGGTCCCGACCACGATCTGCGGCCGGAGTGGATCGAGCGAGAGGCGGTGCGTGATCTCTTCCGGGCCGTGCCGGCAGAGCTCGCCGTGCGGCACGGGATCGAGACCGCCGAGCTCGGCGGCGCGACCTGCGTCGTCGTGAGCTCCCTTCCCGACGTCTCGGTGCTCGATCGCGCGATCGGCCTCGGCCTCGAGCGGGCGCCCGCTCCCGGGGATGTCGAGGCGATCGCGTCCTTCCACGCCGAGCGCGGTGCGAGCGCCTACGTCCACGTGGCTCCCCGGGCAGCGAGGCGCGGCACGACGGCGCTCCTGCGGGCGGCCGGGTTCGACGATGCGTATGCCTGGATGAAGTTCACGGCGCGCCCGGGAGCCGTGATCGCCGGGGCGAGCCCGACGCTCCTGCCAGGCCTCCAGGTCGCCGAGGCGGGTGCGGACGATGCGGAGCTCTGCGGCCTGCTGGTGAGCGAGTCCTTCGCGATGCCGCCGTGGACCGCGGAATGGCTCGCCGCCACCGTGGGCCGGCCCGGGTGGCTGTGGCTGGTCGCCCGCGACGACGGCGACCCGGCCGGCGTTGCGGCCTCGTACACCGCCGAGGGGGTGGCGTGGCTCGGTCTCGGTGGCGTACGCGCCGCCCATCGCGGCAAGGGCATCCAGCGGGTCCTCCTGCGGGCGCGGATCGAGGCGGCGGCCGCGGCGGGCTGTGAGCTGGTCGTCACCGAGACGGGCGAGCGAGCCCCCGACACGCCGAGCTTCTCGTACCGCAACATCCTCGCCGCCGGGCTCGAGGAGCGGTACCTGCGTCCCAACCTCGTGCGCCGGCCCCGCTAGCCCGCGCCCGCCCGCTCAAGCCCGGGCGCGGATCTGCCGAGTACCACATTCGAGGGATGGGGAGTCCCCCGTCCTGAGGAGGTTCGATCGTGCAGAAGGGGTACACGATCTACCGGAGCGGCGACGCGGACGGCGCGTATGCGCTCCTTCCGATCCCGCCGCGCGCGGGTCGCCGGCCGGTGCTCCACCCGGCGCCCGTGCTCCTGTCCTTCGCCCTCCTGATCCTGTTCGAGCGTGCAGTCGTCGCGTTCCTGCCGGAGCTCGCGGCGCTCGAGCGCCGGCTGCTCGAGGCGCTCTCGGCGAGCCCGGTCGTCAGCACGGAGGTGATCGGCGTCGATGTCCCGCGGCTCGCCTTCGACCTCTCGGTGCCGTCCTACCTCGGGCTCGTGCTGTGGATCGGCTGCAGCGCCCTCGCGCTCGTTCTCCTGCTCGAGGTGCGGCGGGGAAACCAGGCGCTGCGGATCGTGCTCGTCGTCCAGACGCTGCTCGTGCTGCTCTCGGCCGTGGCGACGCTGTGGACGTCGAGGCCGCCGTTCGAGGCCGAGGAGCTCTCGATCCTGCTCGGCGAGACGGCACCGACGCTGTGGCTGTCGCTGCCGTTGCTCGTGGGGCTGCTCACGCTGGCCTTCCCCTTCAGCGTCCTCGAGCGCCTCGTGCTCGTCGTTCTCGTGCTCGTCTGGCTCGTCGTTGCCTTCGCCGTCCAGCAGGCCTTCTTCGCCGCAGCGGTCGAGCAGGTCGGCTCCGTGCTGATGGCACCTCTCTACCTCACCGCCGGGCCGCTCGTCGACGTCGTCGGGGCCGTTGCGATCTACGCGGCGATGCTGGCACGGTCGTCGGGACGGCTGGCGCGCGCCGCGGAGCCGGGGGAGGCCTGGTCGTGGTCGTGACGATCAGCTGGGCATGGCTTGCGTTCGTGGCGGTGATCATGGTCGTCTACGCGGTCAGGCACCTCGTCCTCACCGGCGGCAGGCTGCTCGCTCGCCAGCGACCCACGCTCGACGAGATCCTCGACAGCGAGCTTCGGCCGCTCTCGGTCCTCGTCCCGATGCACAACGAGGGAGCCGTTGCGGCGCGAATCCTCGACCGGCTCACCGCGAGCGACTACCCGAAGGATCGGCTCGAGGTGGTCGTGATCGACGACCACTCGGACGACACGACGCCCGAGACTCTCAGCCGCTACGCGAGCGAGCACCCGTTCATCCACCCGCTGCATCGCCGGGCCGGCGTGCGGGGAAAGCCCGCCGGGCTGAACGACGCGCTCGCCGTTGCGTCGCACGAGCACACGCTCGTCTTCGACGCCGATTACGAGCCGTCGGGCGAGCTGATCCGGGGCCTCGCGGCCGCGTTCCACGACCCCGAGGTGGGAGCCGTGATGGGGCGCGTCGTGCCGAAGAACACGGACGTCAACCTCTTGACCCGCCTCCTCGACCTCGAACGCTCCGGCGGCTACCAGGTCGACCAGCAGCAGCGGGAGAGCTTTCGCCTCGTCCCGCAGTACGGGGGCACCGTCGGCGGCTTCCGGAGCCCGATCGTCCGCGGCTGGGGCGGCTTCGACCCGAGAGTGCTCGCCGAGGACACCGATGCCACGTTCCAGCTCGCGATCCGGGGCTGGCGCATCGCCTACTCGAACCGGGCCGAGTGCTACGAGGAGGTTCCCCATACCTGGGACGGCCGCTTCCGGCAACTGCGGCGCTGGGCACGCGGGCACACGCAGGTCCTCGCACGCCGGGTCGTGCCGGTGCTGCGTTCCCGGTACCTGACGGTGCCGCAGAAGCTCGACTCCCTCCTCGTGCTCGGGATCTACCTCGTCCCACCGCTCCTGCTCTCGGGCCTCGTCGCGAACGTGATCCTGTTCCTCGGCGGTGCGGCGGTCGTCGTCACGACGACCGTCCTCGGCCTGCTCGTCGTCGCGTACACGTCGGTCGGCACCTCGGCTCCGTTCTTCCAGATCGGGGCGGCGGGGCTGATCGACGGATCGCATCAGCGCCTGCTGCTCGTGCCGCTCCTGACGCCGATGTACTTCTTCAACACCTGTGCGATCGGCCTCGGCTTCCTGGACGCGATCGGCGACTACCTCCGCCGGCGCACGCCCGCCTGGGACAAGACGCGCAGGTTGCGCGAGACAGCATGAACGTCGCCGTGCTCGCCGGGCTCTTCGCCGCCGTGGCGCTGCTCCCGCTGCTCCCCGGGCTCGTCGAGGTCCGGCGCCGCGCAGACGCTGCGCCGCTTCCGATCGAGGACGCCGCGGCGCCCGACCCGCGCGCGGCCGGTAGGCGGCTGCGCGAGGCCGTGGCAGCCGACCGTGCGCTCGCGGCGTTCTCCACCTCGGGGCGGGCCGACCCGGGCATCGCCGCCCGGCCCGGGACGGCCGTCGTCGATGGCGATGCGCGAGTCGCCGCCCGCGCTCCGGTCGCCGCGCTCGTCTGCGACGGCGCTGCGATCCTCGAGGAGGGGGCCGAGGTGTCTGCGCTCCTCGACGCCGAGCGGAGCATCACGGCGGGTCGCGACTGCCTCCTCGGCGAGTCGGCGGCAACAGGCGGCACGCTCGAGCTCGGCCGCGGAACGAGGTTCCGCCGGCTCTGGGGGTTCCCCGTCGTCACCGTCGGCGAGGCGCCTGCGGTACCGCGGGTCGCCGGGCCGGAGCGGACGATCGAGGACGAGGTCGTCTGGGCACGCGACCGGCTCAGCCTTCCACCCGGCGCACGGCTCGACCGTGACGCGGTCGTTCGCGGCGACGTCCGGATCGGCGAGGGGTGCCGGGTGGGCGGCTCGGTGAAGGCTCACGGCTCGATCGAGGTGCTCGCGGGCGCACGGATCGAAGGCAGCCTGATCGCCCACCGGGACGTCCGCCTCGTCGGCGAGGTGGAGATCCTCGGCAACGTGTTCGCCGAGCGCGACGTCGAGCTCGGGCCCGGAACGACGATCGGGGCGCAGGGCGGCTACAAGACCGCGTTCGCCGGGCGGCGCATGCTGCTCTCGCCGGGAGTGATCGTCTTCGGGGCGGTCGTCGCGATTCGCGGGGGCCGGGTGCGATGAGACGCTGGCTCCTGGCCGCGATCCTCGCCGGCGTGGCGATCGTGGTCGGGCTGCGGGTCGCGACCGTGCGAGCGGCGGCACAGGGAACGGGGCTCGAGGTCGCCCTCGTGTTCGATGCGTCCGCCGCGGATGCCGGCGGCAGGGGGCGTGCCGCATACGAGTCGGTGCTCCGCGAGGAGGGGGTCCCGCACCGCTGGCTCCCGGCCGCGGAGCTCGCGTTGCTCTCGGGCGAGGAGCTGCGGCGACGTTACGCGGCGATCGTGTTCCCGGACGGGGTCGCCCGCTACCTCCCGCAGGGCACTCTCGACCGCACGCTCGACTACGTGACCCGCGGCGGTAGCGTCGCCGTCGTCTTCGACGCCGGGGTCGTCGACGAGCGGAGCCGGTACCTGCGCGAGGGCGTGCTCGGTCCGCTCGTCGGGGTTCGCTACGGCCTCTACGAG
Source organism: Gaiellales bacterium (assembly GCA_046330455.1). Classification (GTDB taxonomy): domain Bacteria; phylum Actinomycetota; class Thermoleophilia; order Gaiellales; family Gaiellaceae; genus CAVQXR01. The sequence goes on along the minus strand of JAXLSU010000002.1, from coordinate 104,787 downwards.
CGGCTGGGTGCGGGCGCCTACCCGGAGGGCGCGATCCGGTTCCGGGCGCCCGAGCTCGCGGGGCGCTGGAACATACCGCCCGGCAAGCTCTGGCGCGGTCGCGTCGTCGGCGGCTACGCGTACGGCAGCCTGACCTACCCGGTCGCGCGGGCACGGCCCGAGGTCCGCGGGCTCGAGGTCGCGGCGACCGACGGCAACGGCTCGCCGGTCATCAGCGTTCGGGAGCTCGGCGAGGGACGCGCGCTCTGGGTCGGGGTTCCGCTCGGGTGGCTGAAGGGGCGCAGCGACGATCTGCCGCTCCGGGCGATCCTGCGGACGTTCCTGCTCGAGCGGGTGGGCGTGCCCCGGCTCGTTCCGGCCCCCGGAGGGGTCGGCGGGCTCGTGATCAGCTGGCACGTCGACTCGAACGAGGAGTACGAGGGAATCCCCCGGCTGATCCGGGCCGGGCTCGTCCGGCCAGGGCTCCGGCAGGAGTTCGACGTGACGGCAGGCCCGGACACCTACGTGCCGGGAGACGGTGCCGGCGTCGATGCGTGCGGCCGCGGGACGCGGCTCGTGCGCCGGCTCGCCCGGTACGGCGAGATCGGATCGCACGGCGGCTGGGTCCACAACTGGTTCGCGGAGGAGCTCAACGCCGGTCGGCTCGAGCGAGCCGAGGTCGAGCGCATGATCCACCGCAACAACGCCTGTCTCGAGCGCGTGACGGGGACGCCCGTCCGCTCCTACGCGGCACCCGAAGGCGTCCACCCGCCGCTCGTGACGCACATCCTCGAGCGGCTCGGCATTCGTTCCTACTACTACACGGGCGACACCGGCTCCGCGCCGAACCGCACGTTTCTCGGCGGGGAGATGGTCTCCGGCGAGGCGTGGGCGTTCCCGGTGATGCCGAACGGACGGTTCGCATCGGTCGGCGAGATGCTGGTCGAGGGCGGGCTCCCGGCGAGCGAGGTCGAGGACTGGCTCGACGCGACCGCCGACTACGTCGTGGACGAGCGAACGATCCGGCTCCTCTACAGCCACCCCTACGATCTTGCGACGCGCGGCTACGCGGCCGCGTACGGGCGCTTCCTCGACCGGGTCGAGCACCAGGTCGCCCGTGGGCGTCTCTCGGTGCGGCCGATGGCCGAGTACGCATCGTTCCTCTCGAGGTTCGTCCGCACCGAGGCGACGTTCGAGCTCCGGGGCGGTGACGTCGCCGTCTCGCTCGCGAACGCGGACGGGCTGTACGAGCTTGCGTTCGCGGTGCCCCGATCGCTGCTCTCACCTGCCGTCGAGACACCGGACGGGCTCACGGAGATCCCCGGGACCGAGGCCGAGCGCCTCTTCGCCGTGACGGCGAAGACCACGTCGATCCAGGTCACCCTCGCGGGCGTTCAAGTTACCCCGACCGGGTGAGGGCGGCTCCCCCGATCGGGGTAGGAGGCTACTCCGAACCGGCGACGATGCCTTGTCGCGATGTCCCTGCAGGTCACCCTCGACCGTCCGCTGCGCGTGCTCTCCGTCTTCGGCACGAGGCCCGAGGCGATCAAGATGGCGCCGGTCGTGCTGGCGCTCCGGGCGCTCGGAGACGAGGTGGAGAGCAGGGTGTGCGTGACCGCACAGCACCGCGAGATGCTCGACGACGTGCTTCGCCTGTTTCGGATCGAGCCCGATCACGATCTCGACGTGATGCGGCCCGGCCAGTCTCCGACCGCGGTCGCGGCGGAGATCCTCCATCGCCTCGAGCCCGTCCTCGAGGTCGAGCGCCCCGACTGGGTGCTCGTCCAGGGTGACACGACGACCGCTGCGATCGCCTCGCTCGCAGCGTTCTACGCGGGTGCGCGTGTCGGCCACGTCGAGGCCGGGCTGCGCTCCGGCGAGCCGCGCGAGCCGTTCCCGGAGGAGCTCAACCGCCGGGTCGCAGCGGTGATCGCCGACCTGCATTTCGCTCCGACCGGAGGCGCGCGGGCGAACCTCCTGCGCGAGGGAGTGCCCGCCGAGGCGATCGTCGTGACCGGGAACCCGGTCATCGACGCGCTCCAGCATGCCGTCTCGATCGCGGACGGTGAGAGCGACCTCCCCGCGGGTCTCGACTCCGGCGAGCGTGTCGTGCTCGTCACCGCCCACCGGCGTGAGAGCTTCGGCAGGCCGATCGAGTCGATCTGCGCCGCGATCTGGTCGCTCGCGAACCGCTACCCGGACGTTCGCTTCGTGTTTCCCGTGCATCCGAATCCCGCCGTCTCCGACGTCGTCAACGCCTCGCTCGCCGGCGTCCCCGGTGTGACGCTCCTGGCGCCGCTCTCCTATCTCGAGCTCATCCGTCTCCTGCGCCGGGCATACCTCGTGCTCACGGACTCGGGAGGGCTCCAGGAGGAGGCGCCCTCGCTCGGCAAGCCGGTGCTCTGCCTCCGTGACGTCACCGAGCGGGTGGAGGGGGTTGCGGCGGGCACGGTCAGGCTGATCGGGACGGATCCGGTGCGGATCGTCGAGGAGACCGCGCGCCTGCTCGACTCCGCGGCCGAGCACGACCGCATGGCGCAGGCCGTGAACCCGTACGGCGACGGTCGGGCGGCCGGACGGATCGTCGAGGCGTTGCTGGGCAACGGGGCCGAGGTGAGGGTGCTCCCGGGCCTCGACGTCATCGCCGCCTAGCGGGTCCTCTGGCCCCGTTCGACCGGCAGGGATCGGCCGCGGTCGGTGAGGTCTTCCCATCGGCCCGGGCGGGATCAGATCCCGCCCCTACACCGCTCGGAGGTTGCGGGCGCAGCCTCGCGAGATGCGTGCGTCTAGGCGCCGAGCACGAGCAGGGCCTGTCCTGCGTGGCCGACGCTGAACGGCCACGGTCTTCCGGACGCGGCGGCGGCGGCGTCGATCGCAGCCGTGCCCGCAACTCCTTCCGGCGCGCGCCCGACGGCGGCGAACGCGGCCCCGAGGAGCGGTTGGTACTCGAGCGTGCCGCTTCCCGTGCCGGCGCTCCGCTCCCCCGACGGGGCGAACCCGGGAAGCGGCCACTCCGGCCAGGTCGCGGCGAACCGTTCGACGAGCGCCGCCGCGCGCGGCTCACCGACGAGCGGATCGGCGGGGCGCAGCCAGTTCCCGAGCGCGACGGCGAACGGCTGGGCCACGGCATCCGGGTACCACCGCGACCAGACGGGCGCGACGAGCAGGCCGCCCTCGTGCTTCGCCCAGGCGTAGGCGCCGGCAGACGGAAGCCAGAGCCCGTCGAGGCCCGTTCGTAGCGCAGCGGCGGCAGCCCGAGCCTGACCCCGCAGCTTCGCTCTCCCGAGGGCAGCCGCGAGCTCGGCGCCGGCGCGAAGCGCCGCGTAGTCCTCCGCCTGGTCCATGAGCAGCTTCACGCGCGGCCTTGCGTCGCCTGGCCGTTCGGCGCTGGCCGGGAGATTCCAGACCAGGCCGTCCGACGGATCCTGGAGGCGACGGAGCAGGCCGAGCGCGCGCTCGAGCCCCGACCGGTGGTCGCCGAGCCTCGTCCGCGAAGGATCTGCCCGGTAGGCCTCGCGCAGCGCCAGGACGTAGAGCGCCGCATACGCATCGGCGGAGTCGTAGGAGGGGGGAGAGACGGGAGTCTCCAGGAAGCTCACGGGCGAGGTTCCGACCGCCGAGAGGAGCACGTTCGGGACGATCCCGTCCGCGTCCATGTGCGCCTCGTACCAGGACGCCCAGCGCCAGGCCGCGGACGGATCGCCCGCGCGGGCGAGCCCCATGGCCGCGTAGCCGGCCCAGTACGGGTCGATCGCCTGGAGCGGCGAGTCCGGGTAGCGCGCGATCGCCCCGCTCCAGGAGGGCGGAGCGCCGGGGGCGAGCACCCTCGCTCCGTCGATCCAGGCGACCGTTCCCACGCTCGCCGCGGCACCCGGAGACGCAACGGCCGCGCAGGCAGCCGCCGTGATCGCCACCGTCAGGATCAGGCGCCGGCACCGCGCCATCGTCCCTCCCAGCTCGTGTCCCGCCGGGTGTGCCCCGATCGGGTGTCCCGGTCATCCCCGTGCGGGGTGGTCGGATCGTAGTGGGGGCGGTTCGGGCCCGGCCGAGCCGGGCCGTCACCAGGGGCCGCTACTTGCGGTTCCGTAGATACGAAGCCTTCAGAAGTGGCTCCAGGCGGTCGAGTTGTTCGGGCTGGCGCAGAGCGAACGCCGTGTCACCAAGACCCATATGTCCGATGTTCGTGACGTCGCGCATCTCGTCGTCCCGCCACGACTGGATCTCGGTGCGATTCAGCGACAGATAGGCGTTGATCTTCGACTTTGTCAGTTGCAGGGTGAAGAACGAACGCTGCCCAACGAAATAGCCGATGTACCACTTCCGCACTCGTCGGCCTACGTCAGGACCCAACGAGCACGCAAAGGCGTCGATCTGCTGAAAGAGGTCGATGATGGCCGCCGACATCTTCTGCGTGTGGTGCTCGATCGGGTAGTGCTTCTCACCTGCAGGCCTGCGCCCAGTTCCGCTTGCAGGAACGGCGGGTTGGTCGGTCTTCTTGACATCAGCGCTTCGGGTGGAGGCGAGGGCCTCGACTCCTTGACCTGTCGCCAGCCCCCCGAAGATTCGCGACGGCACGTTCCTCGACTATGCCTTACGGACGGACGACAAGCCTCGTCTATTCATTGAAGCCAAGGCGCTCGGAATCTTCTGCGTGTGGTGCTCGATCGGGTAGTGCTTCTCACCTGCAGGCCTGCGCCCCTTGTACTCGCGATCGACTTCACTGAAGTCGTCGAGTCGCCAGCCGAGCGCGGTGAGAACGGGCTCAATGACGTGATGCTAGGTGTTCGCCTCGTTGGCCGAGCCCAGCTCCTTGAGTCCGCCGCATTGAGGGGGTCCGTGAACGTGCTCGCGCCCGAGACCCTGAAGCCGGCCCGGTGGGCGGATCTGGCCCGGCCGAGCCGGGCCGTCAGCCGCCTGGAGTGCCTTGCGGTTGTGCGACCGTTCGGGTCGCGGTGTCTTCCTGGGTCTTGCGGTGCCGCCGGGCCGGATCGTGAACGCCGCCCTCCGGGCTGCTCCTCGGCGGGTCCGGCCCGGCCGAGCCGGGCCGTCAGCCGCCTGGAGTGCCTTGCGGTTGTGCGGCCCTGCGGGCTGCGGTGTCTTCGCGTCCGGCTTCGCCGGCCGCTGCGCGTTCCAAGACCGTGCGGGCCCTGCCGGGCCCGCGGTCGGCGGGTCCGGCCCGGCCGAGCCGGGCCGTCAGCCGCCGGTGCGCCTTGCGCCGCGTCCGTCTCAGCGCCTATGCTGGTACAGCGATGCCGATCTACGAGTACGTATGCATGAAGTGCGAGAGCCATTTCGAGGATCTCGTGCCGCTCGGCGCGGCCGATCCACACTGTCCGGACTGCAACGCGGACAACGTGCGAAAGCTGCTCTCGTCGTTCGCGGCTCACGGCACCGCCGAACAGCCGAGCTTCGGAGGGCCTTCCGGCGGAGGCGGCTGCTGCGGCGGGGGCTGTGGCTGCGGCCACTGACCCGCAGCACAGCCATCAGGAGCTCGCGGCCCTAGCCGCCGAAGTCGCCACCTGCGAGCGCTGCCGGCTCGCCGAGGGGCGTACGCGGGTCGTCGCCGGCGACGGCGATCCCGATGCCGACCTGATGCTCGTGGGGGAGGCCCCTGGTTTCCACGAGGACCGTCAGGGGGTGCCGTTCGTCGGCGCAGCGGGAGCACTGCTCGACCGTCTCCTCGGATCGATCGGCCTCGCCCGCGAGGACGTGTACGTGGCGAACGTCCTCAGGTGCCGGCCGCCGGGAAACCGCGAGCCACTGCCGGACGAGCTCGGAGCGTGCGAGGGCTACCTGTTCCGTGAGCTCGCGCTCGTCCGCCCGGCCGTCGTCGCGACGCTCGGGAACCTCGCGACGAGGCTTCTCTCCGGGCGGGCCGGCCCGATCACGACCGTTCACGGCCAGCCGCGGCGCCTGACGATCGGGGACGTTACGGTGACGCTCTACCCGCTCTACCATCCCGCGGCGGCCCTCTACACGCCCTCGATGCTCCGGACGCTCGAGGAGGACTTTGCCCGCCTCCCCGGGATCCTGGCAGCTTCGTCCGCAGCTGTGCCGTCCGGGCCGCTCTCCGAGCTCGAGCCCCCGGCCGCCGCCACCGCCAGCGCGGAGCCGGTCGAGCAGCTCGAGCTCTTCTGACGCGCCGGCCGTCGACTACCCTGTGGCCCATGATCAAGCTCGAGTCGTCCTCGGCCGAGGAGACCGAGCGCGTCGCGGCCACCATCGCCCGCAGGCTCGACCCGGGCGACGTCGTGCTCGTCCGGGGCGAGCTCGGGGCCGGCAAGACCACATTCGTCAGGGGCGCCTGCAGGGCTCTCGGCGTGCAGGGCCCGGTCACGAGCCCCACGTTCACGATCGGTCACCGGTACCGCGGGCGGGTCTCCGTCTCGCATCTCGACCTCTACCGGTTCGAGGGGATGTCGGACGCGGAGTGGGGCGACCTGGAGCCCTACTTCCAGGACGCGATCGCGTTCGTGGAGTGGCCGGACGCCGGCGCGGGCTTTCTGCCGCCGGCCCGGATCGAGGTGACGCTCGAGCATCGCGGCGAGAGCCGGCGCGGCCTCACGATCCGGGGCATCGAGATGCTCGACGACCTTCCTCCCGCTGATGTTGCTGCTCGCGTTTGACACCGCAGCCGACGTGGCGACGGTCGCCCTCGTCGACGGAGAACGGGCCCTCGGCGAGCGGTCGACCTCGCCCGGGCGGCTCCTCGTGGAGATCGAATCGCTCCTCTCCGAGGCACAGGTGGCGCGCACCGGGATCGAGGGGATCGCGGTCGGGATCGGGCCCGGCCGCTACACGAGCCTCCGCATGGGCCTCGTCACCGCCCGCACGCTCTCGTTCGCGCTCGGCGTTCCCGTCGCCGGCGTCTCGACGCTCGAGACGCTCGCCGCCGGGGCGCCGGGGTCGCTCCCGGTCGTCGACGCGCGGCGCCGCGAGGTCTTCACGCTCGTCGACGGGGAGCCCGTCTGCCTCGACCCGGGTGCGCTCGCGCCCGGCCACGGCCGCCTGTGCGTCGGCGACGGCGCCGTTCGTTACCGCGCCGCGCTCGAGGCCGCGGGGGCGGTCGTCCCTGCCGACGACGACCGGCGCCACGTGCCGCATGCGCGCCTCCTTGCAAGGCTCGCGCGGACGTTCGGGCCCGCCGAGGCGGCCGAGCCGATCTACCTCCGGGCTCCCGACGCCGACCGGGCGCTCGCACGGAAGCGGGAGTCCGGGTGACGATCGAGCTGCGGCGTCTCACGCTCGCCGACCTCGGGGAGATCGAGACGATCGAACGGCGCTCGTACCCGACGCCGTGGTCGCGGTCGATGTTCGCGTCCGAGCTCGCGAAGCCCTCGTCGCGCTGCATGGGCGCCGTTCACGTCGAGGCCGAGCGCCTCGCCGGCTACCTGATCGTCGCTCGCTACGTGGACGCCTGGCACATCATGAACCTCGCCGTCGACGAGCCCTACCGGAGACGGGGGCTGGCGCGGCACCTGCTCCAGGATCTGTTCGAAGCGACGGCCGGGGACGGCCTGCGCGGCTACACGCTCGAGGTCCGGACCTCGAACGCCGGGGCGATCCGCCTCTACGAGGGCATGGGCTTCGCGTCCAGCGGGATCCGGCGCGGCTACTACACCGACAATCGCGAGGACGCCTACGTGATGTGGAGGAGCCCCGCAGCCAGGGACGAGCGCGAGCGCGACCGGACGACGACCGCGTGATCCTCGCGCTCGAGACCTCCTGCGACGAGACTGCGGCCGCCTGCATGGCGCCCGACGGGCGGCTCCTGTCGAGTGTCGTGGCGTCCCAGGCCGAGTTGCACGCCCGCTACGGCGGCGTCGTCCCCGAGGTTGCGTCGCGACGTCATCTCGAGCTCACCGTCCCGGTGCTCCGGGAGGCGCTGACCCGCGCGGGGGCGGAGCTCGACGATGTGGCGACGGTCGCCGTCACCCGGGGCCCGGGGCTGATCGGCGCGCTGCTCGTCGGCGTCGCCGCGGCCAAGGCCCTTGCCTGGTCGCGGCGGCTGCCGCTCGTGCCGGTCGACCACCTCCACGGCCATGTCGCGTCCCTGTTCCTGCGCCCCCCGGCCGGGGCGGAGCCCTGGGACGGCCTCCCGCTCGAGCCTCCGTTCCTCTGCCTGCTCGCGAGCGGCGGCCACACGCTGCTCCTCGCGGTCGAGGACCGAGGCGGCTATCGCGTGCTCGGGTCGACGCTCGACGACGCGGCCGGCGAGGCGTTCGACAAGGGCGCGCGGCTGCTCGGGCTCGGCTACCCCGGCGGTGCCGCCCTCGATCGGCTCGCGCGTGAGGGCGATCCGGACGCGCGGACGTTCCCGGTTGCGAGGGTCCCCGGGCTCGACTTCTCGTTCTCCGGCGTGAAGACGGCGCTGCTCTACGCCGTCAGGGAGCACCGGGGCGCCGAGCTCGACCGGCATCGCGCCGACCTGGCCGCCTCGTACCAGCGGGCGATCGTCCGCGCGCTCGTTGCGAGGACCGTCCAGGCGGCCGAGGAGACCGGACTCGAGCGGATCGCGGTCGTTGGCGGCGTCGCCGCGAACTCCGAGCTGAGAGCGCGCCTTCGGGAGCTCGGGGCAGTTCTCGCCCCGCTCGAGCTGTGTACCGACAACGCCGCGATGATCGCCTCCGCTGCGCGGTACGCGCCCTCCGTGGGGTTCCCGGGGTATCTTGCTCTGGATGCATACGCCTCGGCGCTCTAGGCACGCCTTCGTTCTCGTGCTCGCGGTGACCGTCGCGCTGGCGGCCGCGGCGGCGGCCACCGCCGAGCGTCTCGGCGGGACGCCCGCGGCGGAGGCCCAGGCCTGGCGCTCGGCGTTCGAGCCGCGGGGCCGGCTCGAGCTCGGAGACCGCGTCGTCGTCGTCCTCGCCGCGCCTTCACTCGCCGATCAGGCCGCTGCCGGTGGTCTCCCGACCCCGGGGGCGCAGCGCCGCTTCTCACACGAGGCGGAGCGCCTGCAGCGCAGGCTCGTTACCGCGCTGCGTAGGCAGGGCGTCAAGATTCGCCGCGACCTCGTGTTCACCCGCGTGCTGAACGGCTTTTCGGCGAGGGTCGACGCCCGCGCGCTCGCCGCACTCGAGCGAGCCCCCGGCGTTGCCGGCATCTACCCGGTGCGCGCCGTCTATCCCGCGGGCCTGAGCGCCGCCGCGGCCGCGACGATGGGCCCGGAGGCGGCACCGCTCACCCTTCCCGGAAGCGACGGCAGCGGCGTGACGGTCGCGCTTCTCGACGGCGGAGTCGACCGGAGCCACCCGGCGCTCGCAGGCAGGGTGCTGCACGGCGTCGATCTCGTCGGCCGCGACGCCGATCCGAGCCCGGCACGGCGTCCGGGCAGCGAGGGCGAGCTCGAGACCCACGGGACGAGGATGGCCGGCCTGATCGTCGGGCGCGGAGGCGAGACCGGGGTCGACGGCGTCGCGCCCGGCGCGCGGATCCTCCCGATCCGGATCCTCGGCTGGCAGCGCGGCGTCGACGGCGAGCAGTACCTGGCCGGGAGGGGGGACGTGCTCCTCGCCGGGCTCGAGCGGGCGGTCGATCCCGACGGCGACGGCGATGTCGAGGACGCGGCGCAGATCGCTCTCGCCGCCGTCGTCGAGCCCTACGCGTCGTTCCCGGACAGCCCCGAGACCCGGGCGGTCGAAGGTGCCGCCGCGCTCGGGACACTCGTCGTCGCCGCCGCCGGAAACGACGGACCGGGGGGCCCCGGCGGCGCCGGCACCGTGGGCGCACCTGCCGGAGCGCCGTCTGCGCTCGCCGTCGGTGCGGCCGACCTCCGGTCTGCGCTTGCCGCAGTTCGGCTCACGGTCCGGGCCGGAGGGGAGCTGCTGGCGGACGCCCAGGTCGAGCTCCTCGGTGGGGTCGCTCCCGACGCGGCACTCACCGTCCCGGTGACGGCGCTCCACGGGGCGACGCTCTCGGATCCGGCGCGACCGGTGTCCGACCGGGCAAGCGGGACGCTCGCCGGTGATTTCAAGGCGGTCGACGGGTCGAGCCTCGTCGCCGGCAAGGCGGTCGTGCTTCCCGCCGACGGGTTGGCGCTCCGCCCCCGTCTCGAGCGTGCCGCGCGTACCGGAGCGCGTGCCGTGCTCCTGTACGGCTCGCTCCTGCGGGCGGGCTCGCTCGGGCTCGACGAGCGCACGGCGCTGCCGACAGTCGCCGTCCCGGCGCGCCTCGAGTCGAGGATCGACGCGGCACTCGCGGCCGGCAAGGCCGTGACGGTGACGCTCGACCGGTCGGGCGCGGGCGCCGCGAACGACACGGCAGGGCGCGTGGCCGCCTTCTCTTCCGGCGGGCCCACCTTCGACGGCCGGCCGAAGCCCGACGTCGTGGCGCCCGGGATCGAGCTCCTCACGACGGATCCGGGCCGCTCGGCAGACGGATCGCCGCGATACGCGGTGGTCAGCGGCACGAGCGCCGCCGCGGCCGTCACGGCCGGCGCTGCCGCCCTCGTTGCGGGCGCTCGCCCGGAGCTCGGCGCCTCGGCCCTCCACGCCGTGCTCGTCGGAAGCGCCGGTCCGCTCGTCGGAGACCGGCCCCAGCCGGCGACTGCCCAGGGGGCGGGCCTCGTCGACCCGGTGGCCGCGGACGCAGCGGAGCTGGTCGTCGAGCCCTCGTCCGTCGCGCTCGGACGGCACACGCAGGGCGGGTGGACGGCGGTCGTCCCGGTAACCGTCCGCAACATCTCGATCCGCACCACCTCGGTGTCCTTCGGGGTTGCAGTGGACGTCGAAACCGATGATCCTCCCGCGTTCTCGGCCGATCCGGCCTCCGCGGTGCTCGGGCCGGGCGAGCAGGCGACCGTCCGCCTCGTCGTGGCCGCGGGCGGCCAGGGACCGGGCCCCCGGACGCTCTCGGGCGTGGTCGTCGTCTCGCCGGTCGGCGGGCCGGTCGCACGGGTGCCGTGGGTCGCGACCGTGGCCGCTCCCGGCGGGCCGCTCGTCGGCGACGTAGCCCTGTCCGTGCCCTCGATCCGCCCGGCGAAGGCCGGTGGCGAACCGGCGACCGTGCTCTCGTTCCGGGCGGGCATCGTGGACACCGGGGACGGCGGGACGGTCGTCGAGCCTGTCGGCCGGCTCGACCTCGAGCTCTGGCGCGGCTCCGAGCGCCTCGGCGTCATCGCGCGGCTGCGAGACCTGCTCCCGGGTCGGTACGCCGTCGGCATCGCCGGTCGAGGCCCCGACGGGCGGATGCTCCCGGCCGGCACGTACACGCTCGTTCTGCGTGCCGAGGCAGCGGCTCCCTCGGAGGGCTCCGCGGATGCCCAGACGGTGTCGGTCCCGCTCGTGATCGAGCCGCGGCCGCGGTGACACTCACGGTCCGCATCTACCACGCGCCCGGCTGTCACCTCTGCGACACCGCGCTCGGGGTCATCGAGCGGGTCCGGGTCGAGATCCCGTTCGAGCTCGAGGAGGTCGACATCAGCGGCGACGAGCGGCTCGAGCGTGCCTACCGGGAGCGGATTCCCGTGGTCGAGATCGGCGGCGAGGAGGCGTTCACGTACTTCGTCCATCCCGACGCCCTCCGCCGCCGCCTCCGCCTCCGCGGCTGAGCGGCCGGCTCGGCCGGCCGCGACCCGCGTGGGAGCGGCCCGGAGGGCCGCGGTCACAGGTCTTGGGCTGAGCGGCCGGCTCGGCCGGCCGCGACCCGCGTGGAGCGGCCCGGAGGGCCGCGGTTGCAGGTCTTGGGCTGAGCGGCCGGCTCGGCCGGCCGCGACCCGCGTAGGAGCGGCCCGGAGGGCCGCGGTTACGGGCTGAGCAGCATGTGCGGGCCCTGCGGGCCCTGTGCTGTCGACGCCACGGCCTCCGGTGGGAACGCCTGCGTGGTCAGGAGGGCCGGATGAGATCCGGCCCCTACACCCGCGGCCCCGGAGGTAACGGGGAGCCGGGCGCTCGCTTCTCCACTGCGACGGATCCCCCCCGGGCGGTCGGAATCGAATCGTTATGCTCCCACGGATCATGGCGTCGAGAACCGAAGCTCCGGACGAGCAGATGGCGAGAGATCGGCTGACCGTCGGCGTCGCCACGCGTCTCAGCCGCTACCTGCAGGTCCTCACGCAGGCCAAGAAGATGGGCAAGGAGCGGATCTCCTCCCAGGAGATCAGCGAGTACACGAACATCAACGCGACGCAGATCCGCCGCGATCTCTCGGGATTCGGGCGCTTCGGAAAGCGGGGCGTCGGCTACTCGATCGACCTTCTGCTCGCGGAGATCCGCAAGATCCTGCGCACCCAGGGGCAGCACAACATCGCGCTCGTCGGCGCAGGTCGCCTCGGCTCGGCGATCGTGAGCTCGACGGTGTTCGCCGACCACGGCTTCAACATCGCGGCCGTGTTCGACACGGACCAGTCGAAGGTGAACGCCCCGATCGGTAACACCGTCGTGTCCGACTATGCGTCGCTCGCAGCGACGGTCCGCGACCGCAACATCATCGTCGGGGTGCTCGCCGTGCCGGCCGAGTCCGCCCAGCACGTCACGAACGACCTCGTCGCAGCAGGCGTGAGGATCATCTTCAACTACTCCGAGGCGCTGCTGACGGTGCCGGCCGACGTCACCGTTCACACGACGAACCCGGCGGCCGAGCTCCTCTACGCGCTCTACTTCTACCTGACCTGAGCGGTCGAGAGCGCCCGTTCGACCCGGGCGAGGAGAGCCCCGGGAGTGAACGGCTTCGCAAGGAAGCCGGACGGCTCGACGGCGGTGAGGCGCAGGGCCGACTCGTCGACGTAGCCGGACACGTAGATCACACGCAGGCCGGACCGTAGCTGCACGAGCTGCTCCGCGAGCTCGAGCCCGCTGATTCCGGGCAGCACGATGTCCGTGACGAGCACGTCGATGCCAACCCCGTCGGCCGTCACGAGCGCGAGCGCGTCCTCGGCAGACGCTGCGCCGGTGACGCGATAGCCATGCCCGGTGAGCGCCTGCACGGCGAGCCGGCGAACCGAGGGCTCGTCCTCGACGACGAGGACACACCGCGGAGGATCGTCGCCCTCGTCGCTCTCGCCGCCGCCGTGTCCGGTGCCGTTCGGCCCCGAGGCCTTCGGAAGGACGATCGTGAAGCGGGTGCCCGCCCCGGGAGCGCTGTCGACGTCGATCCGCCCGCCGCACTGCCTGACGGCGCCGTGGACGCTCGCAAGACCGAGCCCGGTCCCGGCGCCCTGGCCCTTCGTCGTGAAGAACGGCTCGAACAGGTGCGCGACGACGTTCGGCGCCATGCCGACGCCGGTGTCCGAGACGACGAGCACGACGGAGGTCTGCTCGTCAGCTGTCCGGATCGTGAACGTCCCCCCGTCCGGCATCGCATCGCGCGCGTTCAGGGCGAGGCTCGTCAGCGCCTGCTCGAGCTGGGCGCGATCGACGCGCACGAGCGCCCGCTGGGAGCCGAGCTCGGCCTGCACCTCGACGGCCGGCCCGAGCAGCCGGTGCACGGCAGGCATCGCGTCGGCGAGGACGTCGTTCAGGTCGACGATCGACGGGCGCAGTGTGTGCCCGCGGCCGAGCGCCAGGAGCTGTTGGGTGAGGACGGCTCCCCGTTCCGCGGCGCCGCGGATCTCGCCGAGGTCGTCGCGTCGAGGGTCGGCCTCCGCGAGGGTGGCCTCGACCAGGTCGGAGAAGCCGATCACGGTCGTCAGCACGTTGTTGAACTCGTGCGCGACACCGCCGGCGAGGCGTTCGATCGCGTCCAGCTTCAGCGCCTGGCGGAGCTCGGCCTCGACCTGCTTCAGCTCGGTGATGTCCGTGGCCGACGCGGCGTGGCCGAGGAACGCTGCGCCCGCGAGCAGCGGAACGGCGCGGTCGAGCAGCCAGACCTCGTGCCCCGACGAGCAGCGCAGCCGGTACTCGATCTCGAAGCCGGTCTGTGCCCGCACGGCGGCGCGGTAGGCATCGACGTAGCGGTCGCGGTCGTCATCGTGGATGAAGCGGGCCCACCCGTCGCCGAGCTCCTCGGACTCGCCGCGTCCGGCGAGCGCCTGCCACGCCTCGTTGACGGCAGTGCGACGCCCCTGTGCGTCGGAACGCCAGAGCGGGACGGGCGCGTCGTCGAAACGCGTGAAGACGTCGGGAACCGCAGTCAACGATGAGCCGATGAAGCTGGCCGGGACGAGACGAAGTATCCCTCAGGCCGTGCGACGCTGCAACACGGATCTCAGCCGCCGCTTGCGACGACGACCTCGACGCCCCCGGTCGAGCGGCCGTCGAGCGCCCGGGCAACCGCCTCCGGATCGGCCCCGGTGACGGTGATCGTCCCTCCCGCCACGGTGACCTCGAACCCGGCGCTCTCGAGGAGACGGGCCACCTCGGCCGCGGGCCCGGCGACGTGGAAGGGCCCGGTGCGCGGCAGCTTCTCCGACGATGCCGTCGCCGGGCTCTCGGCCGTCGAGGCCTCGTCGGCGGCTCCGCCCTCGGGCGCCGCCTCGGCCGCGCCGCCGTCGGCGGGTGCCGCCTGCGCCTCCATGGCCGCGGCCGCGCTCGTGGACGCCGACGCGGTGGCGCCGGCCACCTGCCTTCCGTCCCCGCTCGTTGCGATCGTGATCCCGACGACGACTGCAACGACGACGGCGGCGACCGGGGCGAGGGCGAGCGCCAGCCGCCTCGGCGAGTGGAGGAGCGACGCGAGCCGCCCGGGCTCCCGGTCCTGGGGCGGGAGCGAGGCGAGGATCGCCTCGAGGCGCTCGCTCGGGAGCTCGAGCACCGGCGAGGCTCGCAGCGCGAAGCGGCCGGCCTCGAGGAGAGCGAGCCGGTGAAGGCAGTCCGCGCAGGCGGCCGCCGCGGACGCGTCGAGCTCGCCCTCGGCGAGCTCGAGCAGCTCGATCTCGCTCAGGTGGACGTGGGGCATCAGTGGTTCGACTCCCGGTCTGGTTCCATCGTTCCCAGGCTGCGCGCCAGCTCGGTGCGGCCGCGGTAGATACGGGACTTGACCGTGCCCTCGGGAACGTCGAGGATCGCCGCGATCTCCGCGTAGGAGCGACCGAGCACGTCGTAGAGGACGACGGCGGTGCGGTACGTCTCGTCGAGCCCTGCGAGCGCCCGCTGGAGGTCGCCGGAGAGCTCCCGCTCGACGAGCGCGTCCCTGGGATCGGCCGGCTCGACGACGTCGTCGAGCGGCACGCCCGAGCCGCGGGCGCTGCGGGCCCGCTGGTCGTGGATCGCGTTCAGGCAGATCCGGTAGAGCCAGGTCGAGAAGCTCGCCTCCGCCCGGAACCGCGGGAGGGCTCGCCAGGCGCGGATGATCGTCTCCTGGACGGCGTCCTCGGCGTCGGTACGCGAGCCGAGCTCGCGCACCGCGAGGGTGAACAGGCGGTGCTGCTCCGCCTCGACGAGACGCGCGAACGCGCGCTCGTCGCCTCGCTGGGCGCTCCGCACGAGCTTTGCGTCAGGATCCACCGTATGAAGATTCTCCTCTGGCACGGCTATCTCCTGGCCGGTACCGGCTCGAACGTCTACACGAGATCGCTCGCGCGCGCCTGGTCTCAGCTCGGTCACGACGTCACGGTGCTCTGCCAGGACCCGCATCCCGACCGCTACGACCTCGGCGGGGCGCGGGTCGTCCGGCCGCCGATCGGCCCTGTTCTGCCGGTCTACGTGATCGACGGCTACGAGGATCTCGAGGCCCGCCGGATCCAGGATCTCGACCGGGAGACGCTCGCCCGCGTCGTCGAGCGCAACGCGGCCGAGCTCCGCGAGCACCTGCCGGCCGACCTCGTGCTGACGAACCACCTGCTGCTCGGCGGCCCCGTGGGAGCGGCGGCCGGCGTCCCGTACGTCGTCAAGGCTCACGGCTCCGAGCTCGAGTTCACGATGCGCGGCAACGAGGGGCTCTGCGCCTGGGCGCGCGAGACGCTCGGATCCGCCGACGCGATTCTCGCCGGCACCGAGCACGTGCGCCGGGTGATCGAGGAGGTGCTCGGCGCCGGCCCCTGGCTGGAGGCGGTCCACACCGTTCCGCCCGGCGTCGACGTGGACGAGTTCCGGCCGCAGCCCCGCGACGAGGCGCTCGCCGGTCTGCTCGCCGAGGCGCGGCTGGATCCGCCGAACCCACCCCGAGCCCACAACCACCGGCTCCCGGACGAGGGGAACGCGCAGCGGCTGGCGACCTTCCTCGCAGGGGATGAGCCGACGGTCGTGTTCGTCGGGCGGATCAGCCGCGAGAAGGGCGCCCACGTGCTCGTCGAGGCGCTCGAGCAGGCCGGTCTGCGCTGCGTGATGGTGGGCTGGGGCGACATCCGGGACGAGCTCGAGGCCCGCGTCGATGCCCGGCGGGTCCTCTTCACCGGCCCGCTCGAGCACCGTCACCTCGCGCACCTGTTCGCCCTCGCCGACGTGGCAGTGACGCCGTCGACGTTCCCGGAGGCCTTCGGCATGGTGGCGGCGGAGGCCGCGGCCTGTGGCGCGCCTCCACTCGTCGCGCGCCACTCGGGGCTCGCCGAGATCGCCGAGGGGCTCGAGGCGGAGTACCCGGCGCCGCTGCGGGGGCTGGCGAGCTTCGAGAACGGGAACGTCGACGAGCTGGCGGCGAAGCTGCGGGCGATCTGTGACCTGCCGCATCCCGACCACTCGGCGCTGCGGGTCGCCGCGCGCCGTGCCGCGGTGACGCGCTGGAGCTGGGAAGGGATCGCGACTCTGATACTTTCGCGCGGATGGGGGACGAGCAGCGCCTGAGCCCGGACGAGCAGATCACGCTCGCCCGGGAGCAGTTCGAGGAGGGAACGGACTACACGCTCGCGATCGAGGAGGAGTTCGCGCTGCTCGACCCCGAGACGCTCGGGCTCGTCGACCGCTTCGAGGAGCTGATGGAAGGCGTCCCGGGCACCCCGCTCGAGGACAACACCGCCGGCGAGCTGATCTCATCGGAGATCGAGATCAAGACCGGCCGCTGCGAGAGCTTCGAGCAGGCCCAGCTCGTGCTCGCCGAGCGCCGCGGTCAGCTCATCGCCCTCGCCGACTCGCTCGGCGTGTCGCTCGGGGCCACCGGCACGCATCCGTGGAGCCACTGGCGGGAGCAGCGCATCATCGACACGCCCCACTACCGTCGCAACGACGAGCTCCTGCGGTACGTCGTCTGGCGCAACAACACGTTCGGCCTCCACGTCCACGTCGGGATCCGCGGGGCCGATCGCGCCGTGGCCGTGTGCGACGCGCTGCGCACGTACCTGCCCGATCTCCTCGCGCTCTCGGCGAGCTCGCCGTTCGTCGAGGAGGTGTTCACGCACCTCCATTCGGCCCGGACACAGACGTTCACCCGCATGTTTCCGCGCTGCGGGGTCCCGGACGCGTTCGGGACGTGGGGGCAGTACGAGGGCTTCCTGCGGTTTCTCTACGGAACGGGCTCGGTCACCGAGCACACCCAGCTGTGGTGGAGCGTTCGCCTCCACCTCCAGTACCCGACCGTCGAGATCCGGATCTGCGACGCGCAGCCCGAGCTCGTCGAGGCGCGCTCGCTGGCCGCGCTCTGCTACGCGCTCACGGCTCGGCTCGCGATCGCCTACGACGAGGGGGAGCCGCTGCCCGTCCAGCCGAACCGGATGATCGAGGAGAACCTCTGGCGGGCGATCCGTCACGGCCTCTCCGGCGAGCTGATCGCTCTCGGCAGCGACCGCGTGCGCCCGGCGCGGACGGCCGTCGAGGAGCTGATCGAGTGGGTGAGACCGGCCGCGGAGACGCTCGGCTGCGACCGCTACCTGGCGGTTCCGGCCGCCAACGCCGCCGAGCGTCAGATCGCGAGGTACGCCGAGGGAGCAGGGCTCCGCGAGATCTACGCCGAGCAGGTCGCCCGGACGCGCGACCTCGCCCTGGAGCCGCTCCGTGGGTAGCGACGAGGAACGGCGCCTCGCGGAGCAGCTCGCCGAGGAGCTTCGCAGGCTTCGCGTCGAGGACGTGATCGTGCAGACGCTCGTCGGCGTCTCGCAGATCGGCTACCGGCGGCTCGGCCTGACTCCCGAGACGAAGGACGAGCGCGACCTCGACCAGGTCCGGTTCGCGATCGAGACGATGCAGGCGCTCACGCCGGTGCTCGAGACGATGCTCCCACCCGAGCTCGTCCGGGACTTCTCGAGCTCGGTCGCGAACCTCCAGCTCGCCTACGCGAGGGCCGTCGCCGAGACCCCGCCCGCCGATGGCGACGGCTGACGTCGGGGTCTTCGGCGGCTCCGGCTTCTACCGCTTCCTCGACGAGGTCGAGGAGGTCGAGGTCGAGACGCCGTACGGCCGTCCGTCCGCTCCGGTCACGATCGGGACGGTCGGCGGCGTCCGCGTCGCGTTCATCCCGCGGCACGGGCGCCGTCACGAGCTTCCGGCCCACCGCGTGCCGTACCGGGCGAACGTCTTCGCACTGAAGCAGCTCGGGGTCCGCCGCGTGCTCGGACCGTGTGCCTGCGGCGCGCTGCAGCCCGAGCTCGAGCTCGGCGAGTTCGTCGTCTGCGACCAGTTCGTCGACCGGACGCGGGCCAGGGAGGACACGTTCTACGACGGGCCCCAGACCGTTCACGTGAGCGCGGCCGATCCGTACTGTCCGGAGCTGCGGCGACTGCTCGTCGGCACGGCGCGCGAGCTCGGGATCGCCGTGCGCGACGGCGGCACCGTGGTCGTGATCCAGGGGCCGCGGTTCTCGACCCGGGCCGAGTCGGCATGGTTCTCGCAGATGGGCTGGGACGTCGTGAACATGACCGCGTATCCCGAGGCCTGGCTCGCCCGCGAGCTCGAGCTCTGCTACGCGAACGTGTCGATGGTGACCGATCACGACGTGGGCGCTCCCGGCCAGGTGCCCGCGTCGGCCGGGCGTGTCGCCGAGGTCTTCGAGTCGAACCTCGAACGGCTCCGGGAGCTCCTGTTCGCCGTGATCCCGCGCATCGGCGACCCGCCCGGGGACGATCCCTGCCGGCGCGCGCTCGCCGGGGCCTCCCTCTGACGGGGTCCGTCCCGACTTTGTGATAGGTTCTTGACCCGTCGCGTGTCGGCTTCCGGTGCGGGATCGCGGCCTCTCGCCGAGGCCGTGGCAGGCGAGTTCGTGACCCCGAGCAAGGCAGGATGATGTTCTTCCAGGACCATGCCGTTCTCTTCGCGCTGATCTCTTCCGCCGTCGCCGTCCTGTACGGCGTCTACCTGACGATCTGGCTCCTCGCGAGACCCGCCGGAAGCGAGCGGATGCAGGAGATCTCGCGCGCCGTGCAGGAGGGCGCGGCCGCCTACCTGAAGCGCCAGTACGTGACGATCGCCGCCGTCTCGGTGGTGCCGTTCCTGCTGCTCGGGCTGTACGACAAGCTCGGCTGGGGAGCCGCGTTCGGCTTCCTGATCGGTGCGGCGCTCTCGGCGGCCGCCGGCTTCATCGGCATGAACGTCGCGGTGCGCTCGAACGCCCGCACGGCCGAGGCGGCCCGCGAGGGACTCGGCCCGGCGCTGAACGTCGCCTTCAAGGCGGGCTCGGTCACCGGGCTGCTCGTCGTCGGGCTCGGACTGCTCGGCGTCGCCGGCTACTACCTCTTCCTCACGAAGCTGCTCGGCAACTCGGCCGACTCGGCGATCGACGACCTGATCGGCCTCGCGTTCGGCGGCTCGCTGATCTCCGTCTTCGCGCGACTCGGCGGCGGCATCTTCACGAAGGCGGCCGACGTCGGCGCCGACCTGGTCGGGAAGATCGAGGCCGGGATTCCCGAGGACGACCCGCGCAACCCGGCCGTGATCGCCGACAACGTCGGCGACAACGTCGGCGACTGCGCCGGCATGGCCGCCGACCTGTTCGAGACCTACGCGGTCACCGCCGTGGCCGTGATGCTGCTCGGCACCCAGTTCCCGAGCGAGGAGCTGTGGCTCTACCCGCTCGCGCTCGGCGGCATGTCGATCCTCGCGTCCGTGATCGGGACCTTCTTCGCCCGGCTCGGGCGCGGCGAGAACGCGGTCATCAACGCGCTCTACAAGTCGGTGCTCGTTGCGACCGTGCTCTCGGCGCTCGGCTTCATTCCCGTGACGCTCGCCTACGACGGCGGCGCGTTCACGTTCTGGAACCTCTACGGCTCGGCGCTGATCGGCCTCGTGATCACGTTCCTGCTCGTCGCGATCACCGAGTACTACACGGGCACCCGCTGGTCGCCCGTGAAGCAGATCGCGAAGGCCTCCCAGACCGGCCACGCGACGAACATCATCTCCGGCCTCGCGATCGGCATGCAGGCGACCGCGTTGCCCGTGATCGTGATCGCGACCGGCGTCGTCGGCTCCTACTACGCGGCGGGCGAGAGCCTGTTCGGTATCGGCGTCGCCGTCATGGCGCAGCTCTCGATGACCGGCCTCATCGTCGCCCTCGACGCGTACGGGCCGGTGACCGACAACGCCGGCGGGATCGCCGAGATGGCCGACCTGCCGGAGGAGGTGCGCGGCGTCACCGACCCGCTCGACGCCGTCGGCAACACGACGAAGGCGGTCACGAAGGGGTACGCGATCGGCTCGGCCGGTCTCGCTGCCCTCGTCCTCTTCGACGAGTACATCCGCGGCCTGGACGCCGAGGGGCTGACGTCGACCTTCGAGCTCTCGGATCCGTGGGTCATCGCCGGGCTCTTCATCGGCGGCCTGATGCCGTTCCTGTTCGCCTCGCTCGCGATGCAGGCCGTCGGTATCGTCGGAGGCCAGGTCGTCGAAGAGGTTCGGCGTCAGTTCCGGGAGATGCCGGGAATCATGGAGGGCACCCAGAGACCCGACTACAGCCGGTCGGTCAGCATCGTCACCGGGTCGGCGATCCGGTACATGCTGGCACCGGCGCTGATTCCCGTGCTCGTCCCGATCGTGATCGGCGTCATCAACGAGCGCATGCTCGGCGGCCTGCTCGTCGGCACGATCGTGACCGGGCTCTTCCTCGCGATCTCGATGACGTCGGGCGGCGGTGCCTGGGACAACGCGAAGAAGTCGATCGAGGACGGCCTCTACGGCGGGAAAGGCTCGGAGGCCCACGCCGCCTCGGTCACCGGCGACACGGTCGGCGATCCGTACAAGGACACGGCGGGCCCGGCGATCAACCCGATGATCAAGATCGCCAACATCGTCGCGATCCTGATCATCCCGATCGTCGTCGCGATCCACGGTTAGAGCTCGGGGAGCGGGGGAGGCGCCGGCCTCCCCCTGCGCTCCTGGATCTGAGCCCACGCACGAGTGGGTAGCATCTCCGGCGGCGAGAGACGGGGCAGCCCACCGGTGCCGATGGCACCGTGCACGGGCTGCATGAGCAGGCGAAGGAGGTCGAACGCAGCAATGGCCGCGAAGGTCGGAGACTGGATCGTGATGGTCGGAAAGAACCGCCGCGCCGCGCCCAAGGAGCGCATGGGGCGCGTCGAGAAGGTGCTCTCGGAGAGCCCGCCACGCTACGAGATCCGCTGGCGCGACGGGCGCCTCACCGTGCTCGCGCCGCTTCCGGACGGGATTCGCGTCGTGCCGCAGAAGGGCGCCGCGCAGGGCCGCAGCACCGCTGCGAAGAAGCCCGCGGCGAAGGCCACGGGTGCGAAGAAGCCGGTGGCGAAGGCCCCTGCCGCGAAGGCCGCAGCAGGGAAGCCTGCCGCGAAGCCGACGGCGACGAAGGCCGCGGCAGCGAAGAAGCCCGCCGCGAAGCCCCCAGCGACGAAGGCCGAGGCCGCGAAGGCCCCGTCCTCGCGCGGTGCAGCCGCCAAGCCGGCAGCGGCCCGCAGCACGTCGGCGAAGCCGGCTGCGAGCCGCGCCTCGACGGCTCGCTCCCGGAAGAGCTAGCGACGCGCCCGAGGGGTCTCCGCCGGCGTGCGGAGGCCCCCTCGACGTTCGCTCACGCGCGCGGCTCGAGCGTGATCTCGACGCCCTCGTCGTCGAGCACCCGGCGCGCGGCGCGGAACGCTGCGACGCCGGCCGGAACGCCGGCGTACACCGCCACCTGGATGAGCGTCTCGCGGATCTCCTCGAGGCTGCAGCCGTTGGCGAGCGCGCCGCGCAGGTGGAGCTCGAACTCCTCCAGCCGGTTCAGGCTGGCGAGGATGCAGAGGTTGTTGAGGCTGCGCTGGCGGCGCGAGAGCCCGTCGCCGCTCCAGCAGAAGCCCCAGCAGTACTCGCTGACGAGCCGCTGGAAATCACGGTTGAAGTCGTCGGCGCCTCCGGCTGCCCGGCTCACGTACTCGTCGCCGAGCACCTCGCGGCGGATGGTCAGGCCTCGCTCGTACAACTCGTCGGACATGGTCTCCCTTCGTGGTCGGGTTGGTGGCGGGCGCGCCGCTCACGAGGGGCGGTTCCGGCGTACCTGTGGCCCCGCGCTGCCGAGGGACGCGTAGGCGAGCGCCTGGAGCGACTCTGTCAGGGCGCGCAGCTCGTGCGCGATCCGCTGGAGGCCCTCGGTCGTCTCGAGGTGCTGGTTGAGGACGTGGAGCTCGTCGCCGATCCGGTCGAGCCGCTCGAGCAGCGCGTCGAGCTGGCGATCATCGAGTGCCCGCTTGCTCTCCACCGGCCGTGATCGTAGCGAGGTCGGCGGCACTCCTCACGACCGGCACGTCGTCGCCGAGCACGGCCCTCACCCGGTCGAGCGCTCCTACCCCTGCCTCGAGGGTCTCGATCCGGCCGGCGAGCCCGAGATGGGCGAGCGCGACGCGAGCAAGCTCGGCCGGTGCATCCGTGAAGACCCCGACGCGGGCTCCGGAGGCCACGAGGCCCCGCACGGCGCCGCTCGCGCCCGGGCTCGGGCGGAGGTAGACGGGAGCGTGATCCTCGGCGAAGCGCTCGAGGCTGCCGCGCCAGTCACCCACCCCCGCGGAAGCCCACTCGTCAAGGAGCACCGCGGCCTGGGCGCGATCGCGTGGAAGCGAGGCCGTGTCGAGCTCCGCGATCGAGCGGAAGCGGCGTGCCGCATCATCGAGGAACGCATCCCAGAGCGGCCGCGTGCTGCCGAGAGCACCGTCGAGGTCCACGGCGAGAGCCCCGGTCATCGCCGCCGCTCCCGCAGGAGGACGAGCCCGAGCGCGATCGCGATCCCGGCCGTGTCCACGAGCCAGTCGAGCGGCGAGCCCGAGCGCCCGCGGACGAACAGCTGGTGGAGCTCGTCGGTCGCCGCGTAGGCAGAGGTTCCGACGAAGGCGGCCGGGAGCGAGCCGCTCGCCCGGTACACGAGTACCGCCAGCAGGCCGAACTCGGCCGCGTGGGCGAGCTTGCGCAGCACGAGATCCCAGACGCCGAGACCGGTCCCGAGGCTCGGGATCGAGGAGAACGCGAAGATCGCTCCGGCCCAGAGCACCACCGGAAGCCACGCGGTCAGGCGCGTCGCAGTCATGGCTCCCAGTGTAGGGCCGCCGCACCGGCCGGCCGGGTCGGCCGGCGCGCGACCGGTGCATCCGCTACGCTCCCGCCATCCAATAGGGCATGCGGTCAGGGAAGTCCGGTGTGATGCCGGCGCGGTCCCGCCGCTGTATGGGGAGATGCCCTCCGCCACGACGCCACTGGCAGCTGCCGGGAAGGCGGTGGAGGGGGTGCCCCGAGCCAGAAGACCTCCCGCCTGCCCGGCATTCGATCCCCTCGCGGAAGGAGGAATCGTGCACCACCGACGTCTCCCGTTCGTTCTCACGGCCCTCGTTGCCCTCGCGCTCCTGCTGGCTCCGGCGGCGTTCGCGCTCGACGTCCATGTCCGGGTCGAGGGCGCTCGAACAACGATCTTCGGGGCGAGCGAGCCCCTCGTCCGGCCCGTGGTGGGCCCGATCCCCGCGAGCGATGGTACCGTCGTCGAGCTCTCCACCCCGACTCCGCTCGGCGCGCTCGAGGCGGCCAGCGTGCGCGGCGAGTTCTTCTACGAGCTCGTCGCCGCCTCGTTCGGCTCGTACGTCGCACAGATCGGTCGCAACCCGGGCGCGGCGAGCAGCGGCTGGGTCTACAAGGTGAACGGCGTCTCCCCGCCCGTCGGCGCCGACTCGTACGTGCTCGAGGACGGCGATTCCGTGCTCTGGTACTACGCGACCTTCGGGCCCACCGGGGGCCCGCAGACGCTCGAGCTCCGCCGGTCAGGCAACCGCTGCTACCGGGCGGTCTCGGTCGACGACGCCGGGAAGAGCTCGCCGGCCCGCCGGGTCGTGTTCCGCCTCGACGGCCGCCGGATCTTCTCCCACGGGGGCGGCCTGTGCCCGTCGGGGCACTGGCACGAGCTCCGCGCGACGAAGCCCGGCCTGGTCAGATCGCAGGTCGTCGAGCGCCGCTAGCGCGGCGTTACGCGGCATGCGCCGAAAACGTGCGAGCGGTGTATGAGCGGCGGTGCCAGGCGGCTCGTGCTCGTCGCCGTCGTGCTCGCGTGCGGCCTCGCGGCGGCCTGTGGAGGCGGCGGTCCGGCGCCTGCAGGGTCGGCGGCGGCCGGGGAGGTCGAGGACCAGGGCACGGCGAGCCTGTGGGTGACGCGCGATCGCGGCGCCGAGGTGCTGCTCACCGCCGAGGTCCCGGCGGGCCTGACCGTGCTGCAGGCGCTCGACCGTGTCGCCGAGGTCGAGACCCGGTACGGGGGCCGCTTCGTCCAGTCGATCGCCGGCGTGAGCGGCAGCCTCGCGAGCCAGCGGGACTGGTTCTACTTCCTGAACGGGATCGAGCCCGATCGGGGCGCCGCGGAGACGCGGCTCCGTGACGGCGACATCGCCTGGTGGGACTTCCGAGCGTGGTCGACCCGGATGCAGCAACCCGTCGTCGTGGGGGCGTTCCCGGAGCCGTTCCTACACGGCTGGGACGGGCAGACACGGCCGGTCGAGGTCTCGGCTCCGGCTGCGCTCGCGGAGCAGCAGCGGGCGCTCGAGGCGCTCCTTCACGGGCCGGGCACCGGTGAGCCGAACCGGTTCCGGCTCGTCGTCGAGCCCGGTGCGAGCGGCGCCGTCCTCACCGCGAAGCGGGGAGCGGCAAACGACTCCCCGGTCACGTTCACGCTCTCCGGGTCGGAGCAGGCGGTGCGCGCGGCCGCGGACGCACTCGTCGCCGACCCCTCGCTCGTCCGCTACCGGTACATGGCGACGTTCGACGAGGCCGGGACGGTGACCGGATGAGGTTCGCCCCGGCCGCCGCCGCGATCGCCCTCGCCTCGGTGGCAGCAGCCGGGCTGCTCGCCGCGCAGCTCGCCACCGTCGCGGTGCTCGCCGGGGGCCTGACCGTGCTCTGCCTGCGGGCGCCGGCGGCCAGGCGCCGTCCCTACCTGCTGGGCGCCTTCCTCTCCGGGCTCGGCGTCGTCGTGATCTCGCCGTTCGTGGCGACGATCGGATCGGACGTGCTCTGGCAGGGCCCGACCGTGCCCGTCCTCGGCCCGGTGGACGTCACCCGGGAGGAGCTCACCGCCGCCGCGCTCTCGGGCGCGCGGCTCACCGTCGTCGCACTCTCCTTCGCTGCGTACACGCTGCTCGTCGACCACGACCGGCTGCTCGCCGGGCTTCGTGTCGCGCGCCGATCGACGCTCGCCGCCGCGCTCGCGACCCGGCTCGTGCCGACGCTCGAGCGCGACGCGCACGGGCTCGTCGAGGCGCTGCGCGGGCGCGGGGTGGAGGTAGCGGGGATGCGGGCCCGCGCCCGCCTCGTCTCGCCGCTCGTGACCGGCTCGCTCGAGCGCGCCGTGAACCTCGCGGAGGCGATGGAAGCGCGCGGCTTCGGTCGTCCCGGAGCGACCCGGATGCCCGGGCCGTCGTGGCGGGCGCGCGACCGGCTGATCGTCGCGGGCGGCCTCGCCCTCGTCGCGCTGGGGGTCCTGTGGCTCTAGCCTCGGTCGAGCGGCTCTCGTTCTCCTACCCGCACGCGGCGTGTCCGTCCCTCGACGGCGTCTCGCTCACCGTGGGCGCCGGCGAGACGGTGGCGTTGCTCGGTCCCTCGGGAAGCGGGAAGTCGACGCTCTTGCGCGCTCTCTCCGGGCTCGTCCCGCACTTTCACGGCGGCCGGTTCACAGGCTCCGTGCTCGTCGGAGGTCTCGACACCCGCCGGGCCAGGCCGGCGGAGCTCGCTGCCACGGTGGCCACGGTCTTCCAGGACCCGGAGGACCAGGTGGTCATGGGGACGGTCGAGAACGAGGTCGCCTTCGGCCCCGAGAACCTCGGCGTCCCGGCCCGTGAGATCCCGGGCAGGGTGGAGGAGGCGCTCGGGCTCGTGGGCGCGCTCCATCTCTTCGGCCGCCGGACCTCGGAGCTGTCCGGGGGCGAGCTGCAACGGGTCTGTCTCGCGTCGGCGCTCGCGCTCCATCCGCGGCTGCTCCTGCTCGACGAGCCGACGTCCCAGCTCGACCCCGACGGTGCCGACGCATTCCTCGGCGCGGTTGCCGAGCTCGGCATCGCGACGGTCGTCTCGGAGCACCGGATCGCCCGCGCGTTCGACCTCGCGGAGCGTGTCGTCTTCCTGGACGGTGGGCGGGTGCTACTCGACGCGCCGGAGAGCGAGGCGCGCGGCTGGCTCGCCCGGGCACGGCCGGCGTTCTCTCCGAACGGTCACGCCGCCGTGCTCCCGGGCGGCGGCGGTGGTAGTGGTGGGTCCGAGGTGCTCCTCGCCCTGGACGACGTCGCGTTCGCCTACGACCGCGTGCCCGTCCTCGACGGTGTCCGCCTCGAGGTGCGCGCCGGCGAGGTCGTCGTGCTCGAGGGCCCGAACGGAGGTGGGAAGACGACGCTCGCGAAGCTCGCGACGGGCCTGCTCGAGCCGGCCCGAGGCACGATCGAGCGGCGCGGCCGCGTCTGCTACCTGTCCCAGGACCCCGGACGGTACCTCGCGACCGAGCGGGTGCTCGACGAGGTGGCCCTCTCGGTCAGCGGCGACCGCGAGCGGGCACGGGCCGCCCTTGCGCGGGTCGATCTCGCGTGGGCGGAGGATCGGCATCCGCGCGATCTCTCGAGCGGCGAGCGCGAGCGGCTCGGGCTCGCCGCGGTGACGGTGTCGGAGCCCAGCGTGCTCGTTCTCGACGAGCCGACCCGCGGCGTCGACCCCGAGCGCAAGCAGGCGCTGGCCGCGTGGCTCGCAAACTACGCGGCCGAGGGCAACGCCGTGCTCGTCGTCACGCACGATCGGGAGCTGCCCGCACACCGGCGGATCCGGCTCGGGAGCGGGGAGGTCGCTCGTGTCTAGGCACCTCACGCAGCGGGGCGCGCTCGCGCTCACGGCGGCCGCGGCGTTCGGCGCCGCCGCGTGGACGGCGCTCGAGCCCGGACGGGCAGGGCTCTCGCTGCTGCTCGTCGCCCTGGCGCTGATCGCGTTCGGCGCATCCTGGCTCGAGCTCGCCCCCGGCTCGACGAAGGAGCTCGCGCTGATCGCGACGCTCGCGGGCGTCGCGGCCGCCGGGCGGGTGCTCCTCGCCGCGGTCCCCGGCGTCCAGCCCGTGACGGTCGTGACGATGGCGGCCGGCGCCGCGCTCGGCCCCCGGGCCGGAATGGCGGTCGGAGCGCTTGCCGCGCTCGCGTCGAACATGATCCTCGGCCAGGGTGTGTGGACTCCATGGCAGATGCTCGGCTGGGGGCTGTGCGGCGTCGTCGGCGCCGTTGCCGGGCGGCTGCTGCGCAGCCGGGCCGCGTTTGCCGCGCTCGCGCTCGTCCTCGGCTTCGCGTTCAGCGCGCTCATGGATCTCTGGATGTGGTTCAGCTTCTATCCGCACACGTGGGAGGCGCTCGCGGCCACGATGGCGCGCGGCTTCCCCTTCCAGGCCGCCCATGCGATCGGCAACGTGCTGATCGCGTTCGTCGCCGGCCCGGCGCTGCTACGAATCCTTGACCGCTACGCGGCGCGCCTCCGAACGGAGCTCGTGTGGGCCTGACCTCGAACCGGCTCCGGGCGCTGCGGGCGGGGCCACCCCTTGCCTCCTCCCGACTTCATCGTATCGCGAAGGAGCGCACGGGTTGTGCGCACATCGTGACGGGATCGTCACGGGCTGGGAACGTTTCGGGGCGGAGGGGACGACGCGGGCGGGTCACGGCGGCGGCGCTCGTGCTCGTGTCCGTGCTCGCGGTCGTCGTGCTCGGCCGAGCGACACCGGCAGGCGCCGCTCCCGCGACCACCGCGAGCGCCGCGGCCGTGACCGCGACCGCGGGCACGAGCGCAGCGGCCGGGAGCGTCGAGCGGGCGGTCGACTACCTGCAGGCCCGTCAGCGTCCCGACGGCGGGTTCGCCGAGCCCGGTCGCCAGTCCGATCCGGCGCTCACGGCCTGGGCGGTCCTCGGTCTCGCGGCGGCCGGACGGCCGCCGTCGGACGCTGCCGCGTACCTGATCGGCAAGCCCTATCCGTCCGCGACGGATCTCGCGCTGCGGATCCTGGCGCTCGACGCGCTCGGCCGGGAGGTCTCGGGGCTCGCGCGCCAGCTCGAGGGGCTGCGACGCTCGAACGGCCAGATCGGGCCCCTGGTCAACTCGACGATCTGGGGGATCATCGCGCTGCGGGCCGCAGGACGAACGGTGCCCGCGGCGACGGTCTCCTGGCTTCGCCGCGCCCAGCGGGCAAACGGCGGTTGGGCGTGGGGGACGGGTCAGAAGCCCGACGCCGACGATACCGCGGCGGCCGTTCAGGCCCTTCGGGCTGCCGGTATTCCCGCCGGCGCGAAGGCGGTACGGCGCGGCCTCGCATTCCTGCGCGCCCGTCAGAACGCCGACGGCGGGTTCGAGTCGGACACGGGCCGCGGCTCGAACGCCCAGACCACCGCCTGGGCGATCCAGGGCTTCCTCGCCGCGGGGCGCAGCCCCGGAGCCGGTGCGTACCGGTACCTCGAGAGCCTGCAGCGCGCGGACGGGAGCTTCCGGCTCAGCCGGCGCTACGTCACGACGCCGGTCTGGGTCACGGCGCAGGTGACGGCGGCGCTCGCCCGCAGGCACTTCCCGTTGCGCTGAGCCGGAAACCCGGGCGCCGGCGCCTAGAATCGAGCCCGTGAGCGTGCCTGCGCGGACGGCGATGATCGTGACGATCGGGAACGAGATCGTCTCGGGCGACGTCGAGAACACGAACGGCTCCTGGCTCGCCCGGCGGCTTGCCGGGCTGGGCATCGAGGTGCGGCTGCTCGCCTCGCTGAGGGACGAGATCGACCAGATCAGCTCGTTCCTCGCCGCGCGCGACGGCGTCGACTTCGTCTTCGTCACGGGAGGGCTCGGCGGGACGCCCGACGACATCACGCGCGAGGCGATCGCGGAGGCGTTCGCGGTCGACTGCGTCGAGCTCGCCGACCTGGCGCGAAGCCTGCGCGATCGGTTCGCCCCCAGGGGGCTCGGCGAGTACGCGGCACGCTGGGCGCGCCTGCCGCGCGGCGCCGAGCCGATCGACAACCCGCTCGGCGGCGCGCCGGGCTTCCGGATCCGGAACGTCTACGTGCTTCCCGGCCTTCCGAGCGAGATGGAAGCCATGTTCGACGTGCTCGCGACCGGCCTGCGCGGCGCTCCGATCGGCTCCTGGCGGCGCAGCTACCGTAGCGGCGAGGGCCAGATCGTCCACCTGCTCGAGGATGCGACGAGCCGCTTCCCGGCCGTCTCGATCGGGAGCTATCCCCGCTTCCTCCCGGACGGGCCGGAGGTGGACGTCGTTCTCAAGTCCTCCGACGCAGGCTCCCTGAGCGAGGCGGCCGCCTGGCTCGGGGCAGCGCTCGAGCTGGCCGTCGGGCCACCGGAGCAGCGCGGCTAGCGCAGCTGCGTCGCCGCGACGCCGGCGACGATCAGCCCGACTCCGACCGCGTCGTTCCAGCCCAGGCGCTCGCCGAGGAACGGGCCCGAGAGGATCGCGACGAGCGCAGGGTAGGACGCGGCGATCGCGATCACCGCGGCGGTCGGGATCGAGCCCGGTCCGGCGCGGCTGATCGCGCCGACGAAGCCGATGTAGCCGCCGACCTGCAGCACGACGATCAGGATCAGGCTTGGCCAGCGCCGCTCGACCGATTCGAACGCCGCCCCGGCGCCCCCAGTCGCCAGGACCCAGGCGCCGATCGCGATTGCGCCGAGGGCGTACTGGAAGACGAGGAACGTGGTCGGCGAGACGTGCGAGAGGCCCTGCTTCAGGAGCACCCCGCCGAGACCCCACGAGACGGCCGCCGACAGGGCGAAGATCAGGGCCGCGGAGCGCATCGAGAGCGAACTCTAGAAGGGTCGTCTGATCGCACCCTGCAGCGAGGGATCCAGACGGCGGGACGCCCGCCCGGCTGACTACCATCGGGCAGGTGACCGTCCTCTCGCCGGAGCAGTACCTCGACACCCTCAACCCGGCACAGCGGGAGGCCGTGCTGGCAACCGAGGGCCCTGTCCTGATCGTCGCCGGTGCCGGCTCGGGAAAGACCCGGGTGCTCACGCACCGGATCGCCCACCTCGTCTCGGCGTGCGGCGTGAAGCCGAACGAGGTGCTCGCGATCACCTTCACGAACCGGGCCGCGCGCGAGATGCAGGAGCGGCTGTCGCAGCTGCTCGGGCCGATCGTCCGGACGATGTGGGTGATGACGTTTCACGCGGCGTGCGGGCGGATCATGCGCCGCGAGGCGCCGCGGCTCGGCTACAAGTCGAGCTTCACGATCTACGACCAGGCAGACCAGATCCGGGTCGTGAAGGACTGTCTCGAGGCTGCGGAGCTCGACCCGAAGCGGTTCACGCCGTCCGGGATCCACGCGCAGATCTCGAACGCGAAGAACCGGCTCGTGTCGGTCGACGCGTACGAGGAGCAGGTGTCGTCGTTCTACGAGCAGGCCGTCGCCCGCGTGTACCGCCAGTACAAGAAGCGCCTCTACGACGCGAACGCGGTCGACTTCGACGACCTGCTGATGCTGACGGTCGAGGTGCTCGAGCAGTTCCCGGACGCCCGCGAGCGGTGGTCGAAGGCCTTCCGCTACGTGCTCGTCGACGAGTACCAGGACACGAATCACGCCCAGTACCGGCTCCTGCAGCTGCTCGCCGGCGACGAGCGGAACGTCTGCGTCGTCGGTGATCCGGATCAGTCGATCTACGCGTTTCGCGGCGCCGACATCCGTAACATCCTCGCGTTCGAGGAGGACTTTCGCGACGCGCGCGTGATCGCGCTCGAGCAGAACTACCGCTCGACGAATCGGATCCTCCAGGCGGCGAACGCGGTGATCCGCAACAACCGCGAGCGCAAGGAGAAGGAGCTCTGGAGCGAGCTCGGCGACGGCGAGCCGGTGAAGATCGTCGAGGTCGAGGACGAGCACGCCGAGGCGCGCCTCGTCGTCAGCGAGATCGCACGCCTCGTCGAGGAGGGGCTGTCGGGCTCGGAGATCGCCGTCTTCTACCGGACGAACGCGCAGTCACGCGTGCTCGAGGACGTGCTGACGCGCCAGGAGATTCCCTACCAGGTGATCGGCGGGCCGAGGTTCTACGAGCGGGCCGAGGTGAAGGATGCGGTCGCCTACCTCCAGGTGCTCGTGAACCCGACCGACACGGTGTCGCTCGCGCGGATCGCGAACAGGCCGCGTCGCGGGATCGGCGACACCTCCCTCGCGCGGCTGCGCCTGTTCGCGGACGCGCGGGAGATGAGCCTCTGGGACGCGTTCGCGCGCCCCGCGGAGGCAGGCCTCGGTGCGGCGCCGGCGCGGGCGGCGAGCGCGTTCCGGAACGTCATGGAGTCGCTCATGGCCGCGTCGCACGAGGAGGACGTCCCGGGGCTACTCGAGCTGGTGCTCGATCGCAGCGGCATGGTCGAGGCGCTCGAGGCCGAGCGCACGGTCGAGGCACGTGGAAGGCTCGAGAACCTCCGCGAGCTCGTCGGAGTCGCCCACGAGTACCGCCAGACGGCCGAGGAGCCCTCGCTCTCGGGCTTTCTGCAGGGCGTCTCGCTCGTCTCCGACCAGGACACGCTGCGCGACGAGCAGAGCCTCGTGACGCTGATGACGCTGCACAACGCGAAGGGCCTCGAGTTCCGCGCCGTGTTCATCGTCGGCATGGAGGAGGGCGTGTTCCCCCATTCGCGCTCGATCGAGGAGCAGGGGCTCGAGGAGGAGCGCCGGCTGTTCTACGTCGGGGTCACGCGGGCCGAGGAGCGTCTGATGCTGTCGCATGCGACTGCCCGCTCGCTGTGGGGCTCGCGGAGCTTCAACGTCCCGAGCCGCTTCCTCGACGAGCTGGGCTCGGCGACCGAGCGCGAGCGCCTGCGGCCTGCCTCCTGGCACGCCTACGGCAGGCGGGAGACCGGGATCGAGCCGCGGCCTTCGGCTCCCGAGCTCTCGACGGGAGACACGGTTCGCCACGGCACGCTCGGCGAGGGGATCGTCACCCGGATCGAGCCGGACGGCGTCGTGACGGTCAGGTTCGCGGGAGAGGCGAGCGAGCGCCGGCTGATGCTCGAGTACGCGCCGCTCGAACGAATCGGCTGACCGCTCGCTTCACTCGAGCGGGCTGCGTCCGATCACCCGGGAAAGATGCACGCACCGATGCCGGTACGGCTGCCGCGGCCGACCCTGCTCCAGCGCCTGGGGCTGACAGCGTTCCATGCTCGTGACGAGCGGGAAGGCGAGCGCGTGCTGCTCGCCCGGATCACCGCCCTGCTCGCCCTCGCCGGGTCGACGATCTCGCTCGTCGCGTGGCTCGTGTCCGGAGACGGGGGCTGGAGCGCGACGGCGACGCCCGCGTCCATCGCCTGCGGCTACGCGATCGGCGCGATCGCGCTCGGCCTCTTCGAGCGGCTTCCGCTCTGGATCTTCGCGTCGTTCGGGCTTGCCGGGGTGACGCTCGTCTCCGTGCCGCTCGCGATGGCGAGTACCCCCATGCAGGTGTACGTGCTGTTCTACGTGTGGATCGCACTTGCGTCTGCCTACTTCCTCAGCCGGCGCCTGCTCGCGCTCGAGCTCGCTGCGATCGGGCTCGCCTACGCGGGTGCCCTTGCGAGCGGTGATCACCACGGCCCGGCAATCGTCGCCTGGCTCGTCACCGTGGGAACGATTACCGTCGCCGCGGCGCTCGTGGTGGGCCTGAAGGAACGGCTCGTCAGGCTGCGGGAGCAGGAGCGCCACGAGTTGGAGCAGCTTCGCGAGCTCGAACGCCTGCGCGAGGAGCTTCGCCAGTCGCAGAAGCTCGAGGCGATCGGGACGCTCGCGGGCGGCGTCGCCCACGACTTCAACAACCTGCTCACCGGCATCATCGGCTATGCCGACCTCGCCGAGACGAGAGCGTCGCGCGATCCGGGGCTCGCCGAGGAGATCCACGAGATCCGCACGGCCGCCGAGCGCGCCGCCGCGCTGACCCGCCAGCTGCTCGCGTTCAGCCGGCGCCAGTTGCTGAGCCCGCAGGTGCTCGACCTGAACGACCTCGTCGACTCGACGGCCCGCATGCTCCGTCGCATGCTCGACGAGCGGGTCGCGCTCGAGCTGACGCTCGCCCCTGAGCCGCTCCCGGTCCTCGCCGACCCGGTGCAGCTGCAGCAGGTCGTCCTCAATCTGGCGGTGAACGCACGTGACGCGATGCCCGCCGGGGGCCGGCTCGGAATCGAGACGGGACGCCGCAACGGCGACGTGTGGCTGGCCGTTCGCGACACCGGGGACGGCATGAGCGAGGAGACCCGGGCACGAGCGTTCGAGCCGTACTTCACGACGAAGGCGAGCGGTACGGGCCTCGGGCTCAGCTCCGTGTACGGGATCGTCACCCAGAGCGGCGGCTGGGTCGAGATCGAGAGCGGGCCGGGTCGCGGGACGCTCGTCTCGGTCACGCTCGCGCGGGCGGAAGCGCCGGTGGGGGCAGCGACGGGCGGCGAGGAGAAGGCGCCGGCGGCGGAGCCGGGAACCGTGCTGCTCGTCGAGGACGAGCAGGTCGTCCGCGCGGTGACGCGGCGGATTCTCGACCGCAGCGGGTACCGCGTCCTCGAGGCGTCAGACGGACGGGAGGCGCTCGGCGTGGCCGAGACGGCCGGCCCGATCGACGTCGTGCTCACCGACGTCGTGATGCCGGAGATGACGGGCCCGGAGCTTGCGCAGGCAATCGCGCCGTCGCGGCCGGAGGCGGCCGTCGTCTTCATGTCCGGGTATCCGGGCGACGCGATCGACAGGGGTGCCCTCGAGGAGCGAGCGGTGTTCCTCGCCAAGCCGTTCACGCCCGAGGTGCTGCTCGAGACCGTGGCCGGCGTGCTCGCCTCGCGCGCGACGCGGTAAGTTCTCCGCGTGCAGGTCGAGATCAGGACGATCGAGCTGGACGAGCTCGAGGAGCACGTCCGCGCCGTGGCGGCCGGCTTCCTCGACGAGATGAGCCCGGAGTGGATCGAGCGCGTGCGGCGCATCTCGGTCGCCGAGCGCTCCCTCGCGGCGATCGACGGCGGGACGATGGTCGGTACCGCTGCGTCGTTGCCGTTCGAGCTCAGCGTGCCAGGCGGGTCCGTGCCCGCGGGAGGCGTGACGGCCGTGACGGTGCAGCCGACCCACCGGCGCCGCGGGCTGCTCCGGCGGCTGATGGAGCGCCAGCTCGGCGATCTCCGGGCGGCGGGGGACGCCGTGGCCGTGCTCTGGGCATCGGAGGGGTGGATCTATCCCCGGTTCGGCTACGGGCTCGCCTCGCTGAACGCGCGCCTGGATGCCCAGCGCGACCGGATCGCCTTCCGCGACGAGGCCTCACCTGCCAGCGTGCGACTGCTCTCCCACGGGGAGGCGCTCGAGGCCCTGCCGCCGCTCTACGAGCGGATCCGGGTCTCGTCGCCGGGTTTCTACGCCCGCTCGGCGGGCTGGTGGGATGCCGCCACCCTCGCCGACGACGGCCATCACCGTCGCGGCGCGGGCCCCCTGTTCCGGGCGCTGCTCGAGCGTCGCGGAGCGCCTGCCGCCTACGGGCTCTACCGGCTGAAGCACGTGTGGAACCAGGGTGTGCCCGAGGGCGAGCTGCACGTGCAGGAGGCGCTCGGGGTCGACCCGGAGGCGTACCGGGAGATCTGGCGCTACCTGTTCGGCATCGACCTCGTCGCGCGGGTGCAGACGCGGCGGCTCGCCGTGGACAGCCCGCTCGCGCTGCTCGTCACGGAGCCGACGCGCCTGCGAATCTCGGTCGGCGACGGTCTCTTCTTGCGGATCATCGACCTCGAAGCGGCGCTCAGCGGGCGGGGGTCGGCTGCCGACGGTGCGGTGGTGCTCGGCGTCGTCGACGAGGGCTGCCCGTGGAACGACGGGGCCTGGCAGCTCGATGCCTCGGGCGGACGGATCGCGGTCGCGCGCTCGACTGCCGTCCCGGAGCTGCGCCTGGCAGTGGGCGATCTCGCGAGCGTCTACCTGGGCGCCTTCTCCTTCGGAGACCTCGCCGCAGCCTGCCGTGTCGAGGAGGTCGTGCCGGGGGCGGTTGCGCGTGCGGATGCGATCTTCCGCACGGACGGGGCGCCATGGTGTCCCGAGGGCTTCTAGACTGACTCCGTGTTCAGGCTCGACGGCAGGGTCGCGCTCGTCACGGGCGCCGCGTCCGGAATCGGAGCCGCGACCGCACGGACGTTCGCGGAGGCGGGCGCTGACCTCGCGCTCTCCTGGTACGCGGGCGATCCGCACGACGTCGAGCCGACCCGGCGCGCGGTCGAGGCGCTCGGCCGTCGCTGCCTCGTGGTCGAGGCGGACGTGTCGGACACGGCGGCGGTCGATGCGCTCGTCGCGGCGACCGTCGAACGGTACGGCCGGCTCGACATCGTGCTCGCGAACGCGGCGATCGCCCGCGACGTGCCCTCGGCCGAGCTCGACGACGAGCAGTGGTCGCGCCTCATGGCCGTCGACCTGCACGGTGTCTTCCGGTGCTTTCGCGCCGCGCTGCCGCACATGATCGAGGGGGGCTGGGGGAGGCTGCTCGCAACGAGCTCGATCGCCGGCTCGCTGCAGGGCTGGGCGCGCCACGTCCACTACTCGGCCGCGAAGGCCGGGATCGTCGGCCTCGTCCGCGGGCTGGCGGTGGAGGTCGGGCCGTACGGGATCACCGCCAACGCGGTCGCGCCCGGTGTGATCGTCACCCCGCAGAGCCTCGATCCGGTCAACTCGCTCGGCCCCGACGGCGTCGAGGCGTTCGCGAGCCGTGTCCCGGTCGGCCGGAACGGCGTTCCCGAGGACATCGCGAGCACGTTCCTGTTCCTCGCGAGCGAGGAGGCGTCGTTCATCACCGGCCAGACGCTCCTCGTCGACGGCGGCGTCTCGCTGTCGCTCACCTAGCCCCGTCGGCTAGAATCCGCTCTCGCCAGGGCGGTTAGCTCAGTTGGGAGAGCACCAGCTCGACAAGCTGGGGGTCACTGGTTCGAGCCCAGTACCGCCCATAAGGAAAAGGCGCTGGAAAGGGCGCCTTTTTGTTGCCTGGAAGGGCGATGAATCCACGCCGGAAACGGGGCGTGGCTACAAGATGGCTTCAAGTGGCAAGGGCTTGATGCACCGGGTTCCCGATGCCGTAGCGGGTGAGCCTCCAGTCGTAGATACCGCAACCCGGTCATGATGCACGAGCGAAATGGGCATCTTCGGGCGCGGCCGCGATCATCATGCAGAGCTTGCCGTTGAGCTGCTCAACGCATCCGAGGGTGTGCTTCAGCTCTCAGGCGATGATCCGGCTTCGCGGCAAGCGCTCGTGCTCATAAGGGCGATCACGATCGACAATCTCGAGGGGGACACCGCACCGCTACAACACGCCGCGGCAACGTTCGACGGTGCGGTTACCGGCTGGAAGGGCTCGGACCGGCTGGCCCCGCTCGCGATCCCCGCCCTGTTCGACAAGCTGCTGGGCAACCTGTTCAACGACCTGGAACTCGCGGCTGACTTCCTGACCCGCGTCCGGACGTTGAACGCGACCGCGCCGCGGGACGGCCGACCTCCGTTCGCGAACGTCATCCCGCTCGTTCTCGGCAAGGATCTCAACTACTTGTTCGACAAGCTCGGCGAGAATGCCCCAATAATCCGAGATCCGGCGTTGGAGAGCGCGGTCGCTGGTCAACTCCTGCGCAGCTGGGTCGCACGGCTCGAGGCACAGATCCTCCTGCTTCGCGATGAGAAGCGGTTGGGAGCGATCACGGAGTTCGAGCCGTTCGAGGCTGCGCGCCATCCTGTGGCCGAGATCGCGTTCTGGGCCTACTGGGACGCGACCTGCCTCGGCCTCTCTCATCGTGGTGGTGACAGCCTCAACCTGATGCGAGACTGCATCTCACACCAGTGTGCGACTTATGCGGACCAGGGGCCACCATCTCCGCACGATCTCGGCATCGCCGCGTACGGTGCGGCGGCTCGTGTCGGATTGCTCTAGGGGGTCGTGGCAAGCATGGCAGCATCCGAGCGGGCCGCTCTCTGATCGTATCGGGCTAGGCCCCCCGGACCGTGTGAAGTCCGGCGGGGGCTGTGCCGGCGGACGTTGGTGCCGAGCCCTTTCCCGGAGCCGGATAGGTGGTGCCGAGCCCTTCGCGGGCTTCCCGACGTCGTGGCTTCGACCGAAGGGAAAGGAGATCATCATAGATGCGATCACTGAACCCATCGCGCTAGGCCCCCGGGTCGCGTCCCGAGGCTGGGGTCACCCCGGGTCACGTCCCGAGGCTGGGGTCAGACCTTGCGATGCAACACCCGGTAGCACCCATCTTCGCGCGTTTCGTGTTCCGAACAGCTCTCGTTGGTCGAGAAGATCGGGAGATCGGCGTTTGCACTGCAAGGTCTGACCCCCGCGCCTGAGGTCTGACCGCCGCACCTGGCCCCGCACCGATGTGACCTCGCGTCGAGCCCCGGTAGCGACCGATCAGGACGGTCGACCTGCATGCCCTCGGCGAGGTGACCGGTCTGTGCGAGTGCAGCGCGCAGAGCGGTGAGCCGATCGTGCGCCTCGCGCGGCGGGTGCGAGACCGACCTGGGTCGGCCCGCACCCGCCTCGCTTCTGGCTAGTACGGGTTGATGCGCACGCTGACGAGCCGCCGGGCCGAGACGCCGGCGAGCAGCGGGTCGCCCGGCTTGGTGGCGCGGACCTGCATGGTGATCAGGTAGCCGCGGCGGAGCGGGAACTTCGAGGTCGGTTGCAGGACGACCGTTGCCCAGCCGTTGGCGTCGGTCTTCACCGTGCCCGGCGGTTCGACTCGCCCGTACGGGACCGCGATCAGGTTCACGTCGGCGCCGCTGACGACGTGTCCCCGCGTGTCCGTGATCAGAAACCGGGCCGTGAACGGGGCACGGGAGCGGAGCACGGCAGGCTGGAACTCGCGGACGGAGACGATCAGCCGGTCGGGAAGGGACACGTCGGTGACCGGCACTGTCCCGCCGGGTGGGACACCGGTGACCGCAGCCGTCGGGCTCGATGTGGCGCTCTGTGTCTTGCCCGCAGCGTCCTTCGCCGTGACGACCGCGACGATCGTGCTGCCGAGATCGGCCGACTGGAGGCGATACGTCTGCTGGGTGGCCCCGCCGATGTTCTGACAGGCCTGCCCCTGGGCGTTGCAGCGGCGCCACTGGTAGCTGAATACGAGCGCTCCCTGGTTCTCCCAGGTACCGGCGCTGGTCGTCAGCGTCGAGCCGACTCGCGCCGAGCCGCTGACCACCGGCTTCGCCGTGTTGACCGGCCCGGTGCCGACGACGTCGGTCGGGCTGGAGGCCGCGGAGCGCTTCTTGGCGGCCTGGTCGGTGGCGGTCACGACGGCGACGATCCGGTGCTCCGCGTCCGCGGGCTGGAGGACGTATGTCTGCTGGGTCGCTGCGCCGATGTCGACGCAGTCGTCGCCCTGCTCGTTGCAGCGCTGCCACTGGTACGTGAACGTGAGCGGTGGCGACTGGGACGGCGCCCAGGTGCCGTTCGAGGTCGTCAGCGTCTGACCGACCGAGGGCGCTCCCGTGATCACGGGCGGCGTCGTGTTCGCGGGCCGGGTCGAGGCGACGACCGGATTCGTGGCCTCGCTCGTCTCGGACGCGATGCCCGACGCGTTCTGTGCCGTGACCTCGACGCGCAACGTGAGCCCGAGGTCGGCCTCTACGGGCGTGTACTTCCGGGACGTGGCCTGCGGGATCGGCGAGCAGTTCACGATCGCCGGGCCGGTGCAGCGTAGCCACCGGTAGGCGAGGTCCGGAGCCGGCGCGCCGTCCCAGGCCCCGGGATCGGCGGTCAGTTCGTCGTCGACCTCGGGCGAGCCGGCGGCGCCGGTCGAGGGCGGGGCGGTGTTCGAGGGCGCCGCGGCGGCGTTCACCGCGCCGGTGAGCACCGAGGATGCCGGGTCGGAGTCCCCGACCGCGTTCGTGGCGATGACCTCGACGCGCACCGCCTTGCCGACGTCGCCGCCCGCGAGCACGTAGAGCGGGCTCACCGCGCCGCCGATGTCCGCGCACGACCCGGGGTTCCCGGGGTCGCAGCGCTGCCACTGGTAGGCGAACGAGGTCGGATCCTCCGACCACGTCCCCGGGGTCGCGGTCAGCAGCTCACCCTCGACGAGCGTCCCGCTCGTCGACGGGGCGGCCGTGTTCTCCGGTGCCCCGGGGGGGACGGCTGCGAGCGAGGTGACGGCGCTGACCAGGCCGACCGCCACGAGCGCAACGGCGAGCACCGCGACCCGGAGCCTCGCCGATCTGCGGGGGTCGCTGCTTCCCCCTCCTCGATCCTCCATGTGTGACCTCCTTCCACGACGGACGGCACGCGCCCGAGCGATGTCGAGTGCGAGGGACGGCGTGCTCGTGCGACGGGAAGCCCCGTACCACGTCTGTGGCAGGGGCGGCCCCACGCCGCCGCTCGCAGGTGTTCCGCCGAAGCTAGCGCGGGCCCGTTAGGCAAATGTCAAGGGAAGCTGAGCGCCGTCTGCAGATCGCGTGAAGGAACGCTCACGAAGCCGGTATCTCCACGCCGAGCGTGGCGGGCGGCGGGTTCGACCCCACGTCGCTCATCTATACGTAGCTCTACGTATTGCGACGTCCGGGCGGGCGGTCGTAGCATCGCGCCAATTCCCGAGCCAGCTCCGCGCCTGTCCCGGCCACGGTGAGGCAATCGAGATCCGTGGCACGGCGACGACGCGGACGGGCACCCGGTTACCGAGCGAAGGGGCGTGAGGTTGATGAGAGCGAATCGAAAGCAGTGGAGGAGGGCCCCGCTGTGGGGCCTCGGCCTGGTTGTCGCAACGTGCCTGGTCCTCGCCGTCGCCGCCTGCGGTGGTGGCTCGGACGCCGAGGGCACCACGGCGCAGACGACGACACCGCCCGCCAAGGAGACGACCGCGCCGGCGGAGACCGGTGGCGGCGAGACGGTAGCGGCGACGGGGGAGGACTGCCAGCCGCACTCGATCGATCTCGGCGACGGCATGGCCGTCGAGGGAGGCTGCGAACCGTTGAAGATCGCGTTCCTGTCGGCGGCGACCAATAACGTCTACCTCCAGGCCGGAATGCAGGGGGCGCAGGACGCCGCCGCGGCAGCGGGAGCGACGATCGAGGTCTTCGACGGCGGCTGGAGCCCGGAGACCCAGTACAACCAGGTACAGAACCTGATCGCGAGCGGCGAGTTCAACGCCGTGCTCGCCGAGATGGCCGACGGGAATCAGGCCTGCGAGATCCTGACGCAGGCGGCGCCCG
This sequence comes from Gaiellales bacterium, assembly GCA_046330455.1. GTDB lineage: Bacteria > Actinomycetota > Thermoleophilia > Gaiellales > Gaiellaceae > CAVQXR01. The sequence continues at coordinate 64,433 of JAXLSU010000002.1, read as the reverse complement.
AGGCGAACCTGCTTGTGGCTGTCGCCAACCAGCCGCTCTGCGACCGGGCAACGAACGAGGGCGACGAGCTCTGGTCTCCGGGAACGCTCACCTTCGTCGGAGGCTCGCAGGGGCGCGAGGCGTTCCGCGACTGGCTGTTCCAGATCGCCGAGGAGAACCCCGGGCCCCAGAAGGTCGCCGTGCTGACCGGCCCGGACCTGAATGCCAACACGATCAACACGGACCTCGCAATCGAGGACGTGAAGGCGCAGTACCCGGAGTTCGAGATCGTCGAGGTGGCGCGAACCGACTACTCCGTGCCGCAGGGACAGGAGAAGGCCCAGGCTCTCCTCCAGGCCAACCCCGACCTCACGATCCTGATCGGCAACTACTCGGACATCACCCGCGGCGCCGCCCAGGCAGCGCAGCAGGCAGATCGAGTGGGCTCGCTGAAGATCTATGACAACGGCGGGAACGAGTGGGCGTTCGGCGCCGTACGTGATGGGCTGATCACGAGCACGAGGACGCTCACGCCGTACACCGAGATGGTGAAGGCGGTCGAGGCCCTCGTCGCTTCCTGGAACGGGGAGGAGGTCCCGCGCTACATCCCGCTCGAGGCCGTCCTGATCACGAAGGACAACATCGACCAGTACGAGCCCGAGTACTAGGCTCGGCGCACCGGCGAGAAGGAAAGCGACCGAACACGAGCACCCTGTGACCGGAGACGAGCGATCCACGGAGTGTAGGAGGCCGGCGGCGGCCTCCCACACTCCTGCGATCGATGCCCGCGGGGTGAGCAAGCGCTTCGGAGGCATCCAGGCCCTCAGGGATGTCTCGCTCCGGGTCGACGCCGGTACGGTGCACGCGCTCGTGGGCGAGAACGGGGCCGGGAAATCGACCTTCCTCGGCACGATCGCCGGGCGGCTTGCCCCCTCGGCCGGCGAGGTCGCGATCTTCGGGGCCCAGTACGAGTTCGGGAGCCCCCGGTACGCCCGGAAGCTGGGGATCTCCGCCATCTACCAGGAGCTGACGATCGTTCCGGGGCTGTCGACCCAGGCCAACGTGTTCCTCGGGCAGACCCTGACGCGCCTCGGAATGCTGTCCGAGGCCGGGATGCGCGGGCTATTCGAGGCGCTGTGCGAGCGGTTCGGCGTTCGCATTCCCGCGGACGTGCCGGCGGGCGGTCTCTCGATCGCCGACCAGCAGATGGTCGAGATCATGCGAGGAATCCAGTCCGATGCGCGCTTGCTCCTGTTCGATGAGCCGACGACGGCACTTGCCGTACGCGAGCGGGAGGCGCTGTTTCGCGTCATGTCGCAGCTGCGAGACGGCGGGGTGACGATGGTCCTCGTCAGTCACAACCTCGACGAGGTCCTGGCGATCGCCGACGTGGTGACGGTCTTCCGCGACGGCGAGCTCGCGGCGACAGCGCCTCGTGAGCGCTGGACGAAGCGCGAGCTCGTCCGGGCCATGATCGGGCACGACGTACGTGAAGGCGCCCGCGTGCGCGGACCCGCACGCCCGCGCCAGGAGGGACCGCCGCTGCTTCGAGCCGAGAACATCACCGTGCCGGGCGCCCTCGACGGGGTCAGCCTCGAGGTCCGGGCAGGCGAGGTGCTCGGAGTCGGTGGGCTCGTCGGGTCGGGCCGCAGCACGCTGCTTCGCGCCCTCGCCGGGCTCGAGCCGGGAAGCCGGGGAGCGCTCTCGCTGGAGGGAGTGGCGCAGTCGTGGCCGAAGACGCCGCGCCAGGCGATCAGGGCAGGGATCTCACTCGTTCCCGAAGACCGCAAGCGCCAGGGTCTCGTGCTGGGCATGACGGTCAGGGACAACATCGCCATGTCCGACTTCGGACGCGTTTCCAGGCACGGCTTCCTCTCGTCGCGCGCCCTCGATCAGGCCGCCCGGGCGACGGCGGGCGAGTTCGGCCTCGACGAGGCACGGCTGGGCGCGACCGTGCGCCACCTGTCCGGAGGCAACCAGCAGAAGGTGCTGCTCGGGCGCTGGCACTATCGCCGCCCGAGGATCCTGCTGGCGGACGAGCCGACGCGAGGCATCGACATCGGTGCGAAGGAGGAGGTGCTCGCGACGCTCCGGCACCTGGCGGATCAGGGGGTCGGCATCGTGCTGGTCTCCTCCGAGCTCGAGGAGGTCACGGCGCTCGCGGATCGCGTGCTCGTGCTCTCGGAAGGCCGCGCGGTCGGCGAGCTCGACGCGGCGGACGGGCCTCTGACGGTGGAGCGGATCCTGAATGCCGCCTTCCGGGTGGAGGCGGCATGAGCTCCGAGGCTCCCGAGCGGCGTCGTACGCTCACCTGGCCGGGCTTTCGCCGGGTTGCCGCGACGGTCTTCCTCCAGTACGGCATGGTGTGGGCCCTCGTCGGGCTCCTGATCGCAGCGAACATCGTCTACTCGGGCTTCTTCGAGCCCCAGAATCTCAAGAACCTGCTCAGCCAGACCGCGCCCGTCGCGATCGTCGCCGTCGGCATGACGTTCGTGATGATCGGCGGGGGCTTCGACCTCTCGGTGGGAGCCGTCTTCGCCCTCGGCGCGGTGTTCTTCGCGAACCGGGCCGACCCCTTCGGGCTCTGGGGTGCCGCCGCGATCGTCTTGCTCGTCAGCCTCGCCTGCGGCGTCATCAACGGGTTCATCGTCACCAAGCTGAAGGTGAACCCCTTCGTCGCGACCCTCGGGACCGGCTCGGCGTTCGGCGGAGCCGCGTACATCTACTCGAAGTCGGCGCCGCAGACACCGTCTCACGACGGCTTCCAGACGCTCGGCACGGGCTACGCGCTCGGGCTCCCTCTCTCGGTCTGGGTGATGCTGGCCGTGTTCCTCGCGGGAGGGATCGCCCTCTCGAAGACGGTGTACGGGCGGTCTGTCTACGCGATCGGCGGCAACAACGAGGCGGCGCGCCTGGCCGGGTTGCGCGTGGATCTCCTCCGGGGCAGCACGTATGTCCTGACCGCGGTGTGCTCCGGGATCGGAGGGATGATCCTCGCCTCGAAGCTCGGCGTCGGACAGGCGGACATGGGCGGGACGATCGCCCTCGACGCGATCGCGATCGTCGTCATCGGAGGCACCTCGCTCCTCGGCGGCGAGGGAGCCATGTGGCGCACCGCGATCGGTGTGCTGACGATCGCGACGCTCACGAACGTGTTCGACTCCCTGGCCGTGAGCTCCGACTACCAGCTCGTGGCCAAGGGAGCGATCGTCGTCGGCGCAGTTGCGCTGGATGTCTTCGCGAGGTCTCGACGATGAGCGCACGGCCTCGTTCTCGCGCCCGTCCCCGGCTGGGCTTCGGGCGCCGATCCGGGAGGTGAGCGATGGCACGGATGGTGAAGATCGCTGCATGCAACGTGATGACTGAGCCGGTCGGGAGCTTCGGCGGCTTCGCCGCCCATGTCCGGCGCCTGCTCGACCAGGCCCGGGATGCGGACCTCGTCCTGTTCCCGGAGCTGTTCACGATCGAGCTCCTGACCACGTACCCCGACTGGGAGCGGGCACCGCTCACGGAGCTGCCGCGAGTCGCTGCGTTCACGGACGACTTCAAGCGGCTGTTCGAGACGGAGGCAAAGCAGCGCGGGCAGCACATCGCGGCCGGCTCGACCCTCGTCGAGTGCGACGGCGGGTACGAGAACACGACGTTCCTCTACGGGCCCACGGGTCTCGTGCACACGCACGCGAAGACGCACATCTTCCCGCCGGAAGCGGACTGGAACACGGTCGAAGGGAACGTGCTGGCGGTCGCGGAGCTTCCGTTCGCCCGGGTCGGGATCACGAACTGCTACGAGGCCGAGATCCCCGAGTGCGCGGCCTCGCTCGCCGAGCAGGGAGCCGAGATCCTGCTCGCGCCCTCGTTCACGTTCACCGAGCACGGATTTTGGCGCGTGCGTCACTGCGCGCAGGCACGCTGCATCGAGAACCAGGTCTACGCCGTACACTGCTGCACGGGAGCGCGCCCGAGGGGGCTGCTGCCCGCCGGCTGGGCGCAGAGCTCGATTCTCGCTCCGTGTGACCAGCCCTGGCCCGCCGGCGGTGTGCTCGCCGAAGCCCGGGCCAACTGGGAGACCGTCGTCCAGGCCGTCGTCGACCTCGATGCGCTCCACCGCAATCGCGAGCTCGGCGCGGCTCCCACCTTTCGCGACCGGCGCCGCCGCCGCGATCTCTACCAGTCCTCACCGTCGCATCTGCACTCCGGGAGCTCGGCGCCCGAGCTCCAGGCGATCCGCTGACCCTCGACCCAGGAAGCAGGTTCACTCTCCATGACCGACCAGAGCCCCACCGTCTGCCTCACCTTCGACTTCGACGCCATGTCCCTGTGGCTCGGTACGTTCCGGGCCTCGACGCCGACGGCCATGAGCCGTGGCGAGTTCGGCGCCCGCGTCGGTGTGCCTCGCATCCTCGACCTCCTCGAGCGCGAGGGTATCCCGGCGAGCTTCTTCATCCCCGGGCACACGGTCGACAGCTTTCCCGATCTCGCACGCCGGATCGCGGATGCCGGTCACGAGATCGGGCACCACGGGTACCTGCACGAGAGCCCGGTCAACCTCAGCGAGGACGAGGAGCGCCGGGTGCTCGACCGGGGAATCGAGTCGATCGAGCGAGCAACTGGCCAGAGGCCCGTGGGGTATCGATCGCCGGCCTGGGACCTTTCCGACAACTCGGTCGCGCTCCTGCTCGAGTACGGGTTCGAGTACGACTCGAGCATGATGGCCCAGGACTTCGAGCCCTACCGCTGCCGTCTCGGCGACGTTGCCCACACCGACCGGGCCTACGAGTTCGGCGAGGAGGTCGACCTCGTCGAGTTTCCGGTGTCGTGGACGCTCGACGACTTCCCGCTGATGGAGTTCGTGCTCAGTCCCGTGCTGCCCGGCCTCGGCTCCGCCGACCAGGCGCGTTCGCTTTGGATCGGCGATCTCGACTGGATGGCGGACAACGTGCCGGGTGGGGTGTTCGGAATCACCTTCCATCCCCAGGTCATCGGCCGGGGTGGTCGCCTTCAGGTCATCGCCGACCTGATCGAGCATGCGAAGGCGCGCGGTGCCCGGTTCTCGCGTGTGTGCGACGTCGTCAGAGACTGGGCGGTCGAGCACCCACTGACCTCCGGGCCTTCGGCTCCCGCGGCCTAGGCACCCATCCTGCCGGTCGCCCGGACCTCCGATGCTCGTCCGCGCCCCGCTCGGCTACCATCGAGGGAACGTCTCGCCGAGCTGGGTGGGCCGTGGCCGGCCCGGGGCTCGCGTGCGAGTGGCAGGATGGTGGAAGTCGGGGCCCGCAGCGGAGTGTTGGTGTTCGACGAGGAGCGCGGCCCGATCGCGCGGCTGATCGTCAATGACGCCGGCGAGCTCGAGGAGCTCGACGGGCGTGCGGGGATCGAGATCGCCCGCGAGCATCCCGTGCTCGTCGAGTACGCCATGGCCCTCCTGGCCACGGACCGGGATTCGGTTCGCTTCAGCTGGCTCAGCACTTCGCAGCAGTGGTTCTCCGTGCGGATCGACGGTGAGCGCGACGGCATGGGCAGGCAGCGGGCCACGCTCTCGATCGCCGTCGTCACCCCGCCGTTCGACCTGACGCCCCGCGAGCTCGACGTCCTGACGCTGCTCGCCGGCGGTCTCAGCAACCAGGACATTGCCTCCCGGCTCGGCACCAGCCCGAGAACCGTGACGACCCACGTCGAGCGGATCCTGGCCAAGCTCGACCAGTCGGGTCGGGCGGGCGCGGCCAGCGTCGCGGTCGAGCTCGGGCTGCTCCGCCTGCCGCTCCCCGGCGGGGGTCGCAGCCTGTCGGCTCTCGCGGTCGGCCTGATCGACGGCGTCGTGAGTGCCGCGAGGGCCCCCAGGAAGGGGCCTTCCCAGCGGACGAGGATCAGGCCGATCGTGCTCGGCGCGGCCCTGTCCCTGAGCGGGTTCGCCGACGGCGACGGGGTCGAGATGCTGAACGGGACCCGGCTCGCCGTCGACGAGATCAACGAGCGAGGCGGGATCTCGGGCCGGCCGATCGAGCTCCATGTCGTCGATTGCGCCATTCTCGATCCGGACGCCGTTGCGCGCGCGTTCGACGAGCTCGTCCAGGCCGAGGTGGACGGGATCACCTCCGGGTACACGGCCGCGCAGCAGATCGCCAACGAGGTCGTGGCCGACTACGGGTGTCCCTACCTCAATGCAGCGACCCTCGAGACGGTCGTCGAACGTGTTCGGGACGATCGCTCGCGCTTCAGCCGGGTCTTTCAGGTCGGCCCCACCGACATCCACTATGCACCGGGGTTCGTGCGGTTCCTGGCTACCCTCGAGGAGTCTGGCCGCTGGACGCCCCGGAGCCGCCGGCTCGCCGTCCTCCAGGTCACCTGGCCGGGAATGGACATCGGCCTCGGCACGCTCGAGGAGGCCGCCGCTTCGGCCGGCTGGGAGGTCGCGGCCGTCCAGTACGTCTCCGAGGGCACGACCGACTGGGAGGCGGTGAACCGCGGGCTTCAGCAGGACGATCCCGCGGCGATCCTGCTCGGCGACTACTGGCCCGAGGACGCGGCCGCGTTCCAGCGGGCGTTCCTGGCCGATCCGAGCGACGCGCTCGTGTACGTGCTCTACGCTCCGTCCGTCCCGCGCTACCTGGACGACCTTCGCGAGAAGGCCGACGGCGTCCTGTGGGCAACGGTCACGGGCACGTACGCAGACGACGCCGCCCGGCGCTTCGCGGCCCGGTACACGGTCAGGTACGGGGTACCGCCGGGACGCTCGCACGCCGGCATCGCCTACGACCGGGTCAACATCCTCGCGACGGCGTGGGCGCGCGCTGGAAACCCACGCGCCTTCGGCAAGGTCGCGGACGAGATCCGGACGGTCGTGCACCGCGGGGTGAACGGCGCATACGCCCTCGACAATCCCGGGCAGTGCGGGCTCGCCTACCCGGACGTCACTCTCGACCCGTCGGTCGGCCAGGCTCACCTCGTCTATCAGATCCAGCGTGGGCAGCACCGGATCCTCTACCCGGAGCCCTACGACGACGGCGCCTTCGAGCCGCCGCCGTGGCTTCGCAGCTGACGGCACGCCGGGACCCGCTCGATCGCCGCTGCGCCGGCCAATCGTCCGGGGGCCGTCAGAGATCGCGCAGCTCAGCCGGGAGCACGAGCTGCCCCGTCGTGCTGCGCGTCGACTGCGGCGGCCATGAAGTCGAGGACCGGCTGTCGGTCGTCTCCGACCCGTCGGGCGACCCAGAAGTCGAGCGGCTCGAGGCCGGCGACGGGGCGAAACACGACGCCGGCGCCGGAGCCCATGGCCTCGATGACGGCGGGAACGGTGGTTGCGACGCCGAGGCCTGCCCCGATGGCCTCGATCAGGCCGTCGAGGGTCTGGACGGTCGCTCCGATGCGCGGGGGTCTTCCCCTGCGGTGCTTCGCCGCGTGCCAGAACTCCCGGTTGACGGCGTCCATCGATGCGACGTCGATGATCGGCTCCTCGACGAGCTCGGCGAGAGTCACGGCCTCCTGTCGCGCGAGCGGGTGGCCTGCGGCCAGGGCGACGCCGCGCGCCTCGCTGAAGAGGTGGCGCAGCTCGAGCCCTTCGCTTTCGAAGGCCCCGTAGACGATCGCGACGTCTGCGGCTCGCTCGCGTAGACCGCCCCAGGGGTCGAGCAGCCCGCCGAAGTGGATCGTGACCTCCACGTCCGGGCGCCGGTTCGCAAAGAGCCGGATCGCCGGCGCGGCGAACCTGTGTACCAGCGGGGCGGGGTAGCCGAGGAGGAGGCGGGGCGTATCAGCGCCGGCGGCCCGCGCCGCAGCCACCGCGTGCTCGGTGCCGGAGAGCAGGGAGCGGCTGCGCTCGTAGAGCTCGACCCCGCCCGCCGTGAGCTCCACGTGGTGCGTGTCGCGCTCCACGAGCCGGGTGCCGACGCGCTGCTCGAGCTGACGGATCTGGCCGCTCAGCGCCTGCTGGGTGAGATGCAGCCGCTCGGCGGCGCGCGTGAAGTTGAGCTCCTCCGCGACCGCGATCAGCGCGCGCAGGTGGCGTAGCTCGACGTCCATAGCGCGAGTGTAGAGCCGTCACAAGCGGCGGTTGTCGCCAAGACAGCGAATCTCCGTTTCCCTTCCGGCGCAACTCGGCGGATGATCGGAGCCAGGACTGACCGGACGAAAGGAGATTCCGTCATGACCACCGAGGACCAGGCCCGCAAGGCCTTCGCCGGGCGCCAGCAGGCGCTGCTCGAGTTCTACGACCTGTCAGCCCGATCGTGCTACCTCGAGCTCGAGCGCCCGCAGATGCGCGTCCATCTGCTCGAGGCCGGCGCGGGCGAGCCGCTCGTTCTCATCCACGGAGGCGACGGCGAGGGAGCGCTCTGGGCGCCGCTCATGTCCGAGCTCGAGGACGACTTCCGCCTCTGTGCGCTCGACCGGCCCGGGTGCGGGCTCAGCGATCCGTTCGACTACCGGGACGTCGACCTCCGCACGCACGCGGGCGACTTCGTCACCTCGGTGCTGGACGCGCTCGGCCTCGAGTCGGCCACGCTCGTCTCGACCTCGATGGGCGGCTTCTTCGCGCTGGCCACCGCGCTCGACCATCCGGAGCGGGTCAGGCGCCTGGTGTTCGTGGGGATGCCTGTCGGACTGGTGAGCGGAGCGCCGGTGCCGCTGCGGCTGATCGCCGGCATGCCGGGCCTGTCGCGCCGGTTCATGAAGAGCCGCGGCAGCATCAAGGCGCAGCGGGCGCAGTACAGGCAGATGTTCAAGATGGATCCCGACACGATCCCCGAGCCCTACCTCGAAGCTCGCGTCGCCGGGGTCTCGATCCCGGCCACGCAGGACACGTGGGCGGTGCTGCTGCGGCGGATCGCCGGCTTCCGCGGGATCAGGGCGGGCATGTACCTCGGCGACGAGCTGGCGAGGCTGGACGTCCCGACGCTCGTCCTCTGGGGAGAGCACGACATGGCGCCGCTCGAAGAGGGCCGGCGCGAGAGCGCGCGCATCGCGAGAGCGCAGTTCGTCGCGATGATGGGCCTCGGCCATCACCCCTTCCTGGAGGCGCCTGCGGAGACAGCGCGGCTGATCCGCGAGTTCATGGCTTGCCAGGCGGGCGACCCCGTTCCCGGTGAGACCGGGAGGGAGCTGAGGCTCGCGGCGACGGAATGAGGCGGCTGTCCGGGCCCGGTGAGGCGCGGCCTGGTGGTCGCTGACATCGGGCTCGTCCCCAGCGGCCCGACGCTGGATCGGCGCGCGCCCTCCGGCGGGGTAGGCACACTTCCCTGGTCACGAAAACCAGGGAGCTGCCCGCTCGTCGCAGCGTGCGGCGTCGGGCTCGGCCCGAAGTGGTGGTGGCTCCCGCCCCGTGCACGTAGCGACGACCCGGCATCCCGGACGCTCCTCACGCGGGCTCAGAACGAAGGAGTCGACCATGAGAGTGGTCTCACCACGCCTGCTCGCAGCGGCGGGCGTCATTGCCGCCGGCCTGACGCTCGGCGGTCCCGCGCTCGCCCACGAAGGCGAGCGGGCACCGATCGTCCACGAGATCGACCATCTCCGTCGCGATGCGAACGGCCTGCGAGTCGAGGCGGGCCGTCGCCCGTACCCGTCCGACCTCAGCCACCGCGCGATCGCCGATCGCGACTACCGCCTGGCCCTACGAGCGATCTGGCGGAAGCGGTTCGCGTCGGCGCTCGAGCGCAGCGTCTGGAGCCGGCTCGCCGAATGCGAGTCGAACGGGCGCTGGCACATCGACGCGGACTTCGACGGCGGGCTGCAGTTTCACCCGGACACGTGGTCGTCGTACCGGCCGGACAGCTATCCCGCATACGCCTACCAGGCGACGCCTGGTCAGCAGATCCGGGTGGCCAGGCGCGTTCTTGCCGACCAGACCTGGAACGCCTGGCCGGCCTGTAGCGCAGCGCTCGGGCTGCGCTGAGCTCGACGCCGCCCGTCAGGCGGGGCGCTCGCCCGCGGGCCGCAGGGCACCCGGGACGGCCTTCGGGCGACGCCGCGCGCGCCGCACGTGCAACGGCAACACCGCAAAGCAGGCGAGCTCGCGCGCCGCGAGCAGGAACGATCGCTCGCCCGGTGGCGAGACCATCGACACAGAGACCGGGGTCCCGTCGGCCGCGGCCCGAACGAGGAGCGCAGCGCGACGCTGGTGCCAGCGCGAGGTGACGACGACGAGCTCCGTCGCGCCGAGACGGTCGGCGGCGGCGACGACGTTCGCGGCGTTCTCGGCCGTCGTGCGGGAGTCCGGGTCGCAGACGAGCGGGATCTCGGGCCCGTCCCAGGCGGCCTGCATGAGGTGCGCCTCCGCGGAGCCGTGCGGGTGCCGGGCAAAGCCGGAGAGGACGACGGCGCTCGCACCGTCGGCGATTTGCCGGGCGTGTGAGAGCCGGGCCGCGCAGATCGGGTGCAGATCAGTTCGGCGACGGCTCGAGTACCCGAGCACGGCGACGACCCGCCCGCCGCCCGGCTCACCCATGTCGCGACCGCTTTCGCCGGACGTACTCGGCGGTGAGGAGCGTCCCGATCACGGTGAGCACGAGCACGACGGCCTTCTTGCCCTGGAGCTTCGACTCTCCGCCCGCCCGCTCGCGCATGTGGACCGGCACCTCCTCGACCCGCAGGCCGGCGTCGTGGAGGCGAATCAGGGCCTCGACCTCGGGCGCGCCGCTCGTGTACGGCTCGGCCAGGATCGGCAGCGCCTTCGCCCCGGCCGCATACATGCCGCTCGTCGCGTCGTGGAACGGGCGATCGAGCACGATGCCGATCGACTTCCGGAGCAGGCCCGTGCCGAGCTTGCGGGCCGCCGTCGGCTCGTAGCGCTCGTCCGCGTAGCCCTCGCCGGTTGCGAACCGAGAGCCGACCGCCACGTCGGCCTTCCCGGCCCTGACGAGCTCGAGCAGCCGGCGGAGCTCGTCCACAGGGTGCTGACCGTCGGCGTCGACCCTGCCGCAGTACGCGTAGCCGTGCTCGTGCGCGTAGGCATACCCGGCGGCGATCGCGGCGCGCAGCCCGCGGTTCTCGCCGAACGAGAGCACCTCGGCGCCGTGAGCGCGAGCGAGCTCGGCGGTGCGATCGGTCGACCCGTCGTCGACGACGACCACGTCGCTCCCGGGAAGCTCCCGGCGCAGCTCGTCGAGCACGGCCGGGAGGTTCTGCTCCTCGTTCCAGGCCGGGACGAACACGACCGTGTCGTGCTGTGGGCTCACGGACGAAGCGTAGCCAGCCTACGAGATACGGGGCGACCAGTGCCGGCGGACGCGTTGCTCGGGCGTCTCGACGCTCTCCATCGCGGGCGGCTCGGCGTGGGCCTCGTACCAGCGGGCATACCGGGCCGTCAGCGGTGAGGCGGAGACGCCGTGGGCGAGCACCGATAGCCCGATCGTCAGCGCGGTCGCGAGCAGGATCGCGTCCGTGTGCGGGAGACTGGCCTCCTCGATCACGATCACGGCAAAGACGATCGAGGCGAGGCCGCGCGGGCCGAACCAGCCGAGGAACGCGACGGTCGGCCGCCGCGCCCGCGTGCCCAGCATCGCGACCGCGACCGGGATCATCCGCACGACCGTGAGGCTCAGCACGGCATAGAGCCCGGTCTGCCACGTGATCGACGTGAGCGCGACGCCGAGGATCACGGAGCCGAACACGATGAACGTGACGCTGTTCAGCGCCTCGCCCGTCTCCTCGAGGAGGTGGTCGACGTCTCCGCCCGCCTCCTGCCGGAGCCGTCCAAAGAGGAGCCCGCCGACGAAGGCGGCGATGAAGCCGCTGCCCCCGAGCGGGGCGGCGATCCCGTAGGCGAGCGCGGCGAGGCCGACCGTGAGGATCTGGGCCCAGGTCCCGTCGATCAGGCTCCGGCGAACGACGATGCGCAGCAGCAGAGCCCCGGCGACGCCTGCAACGATGCCCCCGACGACGCCGTAGCCGATCTGCTCGGCGACCACGGTCACCGCATCGCGGGCCGTAAGGGCCGTCTCCTCGGCCTCGGCGGCGGCGAGCGCGATCAGGAGCAGCGGCACGCAGATGCCGTCGTTCAGCCCGCTCTCGACGTTCAGGCCCTGCCGGATCCGGGACGGGAGCCGCGGCTCGCTGACGACGGCCTTGCCGAGCGCCGCGTCGGTGGGAGCGAGCATCACGGCGAGCACGAGCGCCTCGATGGCGGAGAGCCCCGGGAGCAGCGGCCACGCGAGCAGCATGCCGAGACCGATCGTGAGCGGGAGGCCGATTCCGAGCAGCCGCACGGGCACGCTGTACTCCCGCCGGAGTGCTCCGAGATCGATCCTGGAGGCATCGGCGAAGAGGACGAGCGTCAGCGTCGCCTCCGCGAGCAGCCTGATCGTCTCGCCGCCGAGGTCGAGCTCGATCCAGCCGAGCGCGTCGGAGCCCAGGACGAGTCCCGCCGCGGTGAAGAAGAGTGCCGGGGAGACGATCGAGTCGTGCAGGCGCCGCGAGACGGCCGCGAAGGCGACGATGACCGCCGCGATGAGCGCGAGGCTCCAGCCGTCCATGGTGCCTGACCCTAGCGTCCCGGTCAGCCGGCAGCGGGCCCGTCGCGCTCGAGCAGCGCCTTGAGCCGCGCCAGGTCTGCCTCGGCCGTGTGCTCGACGGTCTTCGCGATCGCTCCCGCCGCGAGGCGCATCGCCCCGCGAGGGCTCGCCTCGACCGTCAGGGTCAGCGTCGTGGTCCCGGCGGCCTCGGCGAAGGCGTGGCGGATCTCGACCGGCATCGGGCCTCCGGTTGCCCGCAGGTCGAAGACCCGGCCTTGCTCGAATGCCGTCACCTCGACCGTGGCCGTCGTGTGGAGCGGTCCCAGGTGGCGGGTCTCGGTGAACGTGCTTCCGATCCCGATCGGGCCGTCCGACCTCGCGACCTCGAGGACGGACGGCTGCCAGGACGGAAGGTTCGCCGGGTCGGAGACGAACGCGAAGACCTCTGCGCACGGTCGACCGATCACGATCGAGCGTTCGAGTCTCACCTGCGCATCACCCCCATGCACGCCGAACCGTAGCCGTCCGCCGTGCGGCGCGTCGACCGCCGTCGCGCTCGCGAGGCGCCCACTCACCAGTTCGGGTAACGAATCGGTGCCCTCCCGTCGATGACGTGGACATGGGCCTCCCGCTTCCGCTCGTCACCGGGATCCTCGACCACGTCCTCGACGGGGCGATCGTCGTCGATCCCGACGGCCGCGTCATCTACGCGAACCGGGACGCACAGCGGATCTTTGCGCGCGACGGGGCCGACCTGGTCGGAATGCCGCTCGCCCCGCTCCTGTCGGAGCTTCCACCGGGCTGGCCGACGCCCGGGTCAGTCGCCGTCGAGGCCCGCAGGCCGTCGGGCCCGGCGCTGCCGGTGCGGGCGGTCGTCACACCCGTCGACGGGCACTGGGTCGTCACGCTCCAGGATCGGGCGAGCGTGGGCATCGTCCCGGCGATGCCCGATCCGGTCGAGGACCCGCTCGTCATGTTCAGGACGATCGCCACCGCGCTCGACGCGTTCCTCTTTGCCGGTGAGATGGCGGAGGGCGGCTGGTACCTGCCGCTCCTCCACGGACCAGGGATCGACCGCCTCCTCGGGGCCGAGGTCGCCGACGGGGACGTGAACCGTGTCTACGACACGTGCGTCCACCCCGAGGACTACCCGGCCTACGAGGCGCTCTACGACGTCCGTGCGCGGTCCGAAGGGGTGCCCATGGAGGCCGTGTACCGGCTCCGGGGGCTCGACGGGGTACTCCGCTGGGTCCGCGAGCGCTCGGTCGTCCGGGAGGCCGACGGGCGCACGCTGATCCTCGGCGTCGTTCTCGACGTGACCGCAGAGATCGATGCGCAGACGACGATCGAGCGGGCCCGGACCGAGCGGGCGGCGGCTGCCGCGAGGCTCGAGCGGGTCGTCGAGCTGTCGAGCGACCTGATCGTCGTCGCAGACCGTGCCGGCGTCGTGCAGTTCGCCAACCCGGCCGTCGAGCGTCTGCTCGGATACCGGCCGGAGGAGGTCGTCGGCGGTGGCTGGGAGCAGCTCTGCCATCCTGACGACGTGCCCGAAGCCCTCGGGCTCCTGGCCGACGAGTTCGCCGGTCGTCCCGCACCCGCGCGGGTGCTTCGCTGCGGCGCCCGCGACGGTACGGCGCTCCACGTGTCCTGGGCCGGTGCGCTCGACGAGCAGGAGGGAGCGGTCGTCCTGCTCGGTCGCGACGTCACGGCCGACGTGGCCGCGCGGGCAGAGGTGGAGCGCCGGTCGCGAACGGACGCCCTCACGGGCCTCTACAACCGGCGGCACCTCGTCGACGCCCTCAATGCGGAGCTCGAGCGGGCGAGGCGGGAGGGCAGGCGACCCGGGGTGCTGATCCTCGATCTCGACGGCTTCAAGCTCGTGAACGACCTGTACGGGCACGTGGCCGGCGACGCGGTCCTGAGCGAGGTGGCGCGCCGGCTGCGAACCGCCGTACGCCGGTACGATGTCGTCGCGCGCTGGGGAGGCGAGGAGTTCTGCGTGCTTGCCCCCGCGGTCTCCACCGAGCGTGCGTTGCGGAGGGTGGCCGAGGGAATCCGGCGGGCCGTCGGCGAGGCGCCCATGCCGCTCGCAGACGGGCGGCTCCTTCACGTGACCGCCTCCGTCGGCGGGGTGCTCGCAAGCGACGGGCTCTGGTCGGTCGAGGGTCTCGTCGACGCCGCCGACCGCGCGCTCTACACGGCAAAGCGGCGCGGGCGAAACCGGATCTGCCTGGCCGGCGACCTGACCGTCGAGGATCTCGTCGCCGAGGAGCCCGAGGCGCTCCGGCTCGCCGAGGCGCTTGCCCTCTCGGCGGGCAGCCGCGAGGCCGTCACCGAGGACCATGCACGGGAGGTCGCCGAGCTCGCGCAGCTCGTCGCGCAACGGCTCGGCCTGACCGAGGACACGGCCCTGCGGTGCCGGCTCGGAGGCTGGCTGCACGACCTCGGGAAGATCGCGATCCCGGACAGCGTCCTGCAGAAGCCGGGGCCGCTGGACGAGTCGGAGTGGGCGGTGATGCGTACGCATCCCGAGGTGGGCGAGCGAATCGTGAAGCGAATCGCCGGCCTCTCCGGGGCGGCACCCGCGATCCGGCACCACCACGAGCGATTCGACGGCGGAGGCTACCCGGACGGGCTCGCGGGAGACGAGATCCCGATCGAGGCCCGCATCGTGGCCGTCGCGGACGCCTTCTCGACGCTCACCGAGAGCCGGAGCTACCGGCCCGCCAGGAGCGCAGACGAGGCGATCGAGGCGCTGCGGGAAGGGGCCGGCACCTGGCACGACCCGGGTTGTGTCGATGCGCTCGTCGACGTCCTCGACGGGCGGACGACACCCGTTCGCAGCCCGGTCCGCTAGCCCGGCCGGAGCGCAGCACGCTCCCCGAGCCCGGTGGTGACCGCCGCCCGGCGCCGTAGCCTTCACCCGATGGGTTGGAAGCAGTGGGTCGCCCTCGCCGAGATCGTGCTCGCGAACCTCGCCTGGCTCGACGAGCTCGACCTCGAGGGCTGGATGGTGGCCACGGGGCTTGCGATCGGCGCCGGGGTCGCCGTGTGGATCTTCCTCGGGCCCGTGTGGCTGCTCGTCGGCGCCACCGCCTACCTCGCGCTGCTCCTCGTCGTCAAGGTCGTCGCGAACCGGGGCCGGAACGACGGCGATCCGGAGGCTCAGGGCGAGAGCCGCTCGAGGATCTCGCGGTAGGGAACGCGACGACCGCGGCGCTCGCACTCGCGCCGGTGCTCCTCGCAGAACACCTCACGTGACGGCGGCA
Organism: Gaiellales bacterium; assembly: GCA_046330455.1. Lineage (GTDB taxonomy): Bacteria > Actinomycetota > Thermoleophilia > Gaiellales > Gaiellaceae > CAVQXR01. The sequence continues at coordinate 48,742 of JAXLSU010000002.1, read as the reverse complement.
GCGCGATCCGCTCGCGGAGCTCCTCGTAGACGAGCTCGAGCTCGACCCGGGCGGCGAAGGCCGGGTCGAGCGATCCGAATCCGGCGCCGCACGCCCCCATGCCGTCACGGTAGCGACCCGCGAGCGCCTTGACAACGGCGGCAGCGGGTGCGGTAATGAGTCGACCTGCGGCGTTCCCTGCCCTTCCGACCAGGGGGTGAACGATGCCGGAGCACGACCGCAGGGAGAAGAAGCGAGTCGACCTCGTCTTCGAGGGCGGCGGCGTGAAGGGGATCGGGCTCGTCGGGGCCGTCTCCGTCCTCGTCGAGCGTGGGTACGAGCCCGTCAACCTCGCGGGGGCCTCGGCCGGGGCGATCGCCGCTGCGCTCCTCGCCGCCGGGTACACGCCGAACGAGCTGAAGGAGACGATCCTCGGCCTCGACTACCGGCAGTTCCGCGACCGGGGCTGGGAGGATCGCATCCCGGTCATCGACCGGGCGGCCAGCCTGTTCCTCGACCAGGGCTTCTACGAGGGGAAGACCTTCCACGCCTGGATCGGCGAGCGGCTCGCGAAGCACGGTGTCACGACGTTCGGCGACCTCGTGCTCGAGGAGTTCGCCGAGGACCCCAGGTACCGCCATCGCCTGCAGGTGATCGCATCGGACGTGACGGGGCGGCGCCTGCTCGTGCTGCCCCGCGATGCCGACAAGCTCGGCTTCGACCCCGACCGGCTGAGCGTCGCGCTCGCCGTGCGGATGAGCATGAGCATCCCGATCTTCTTCGAGCCGGTGCGACTCGTGAACCCGGTCGACGGGGAGGAGCACATCGTCGTCGACGGCGGGATGCTGTCGAACTTCCCGGTGTGGCTCTTCGACTCGGACGGGCCGCCGGCATGGCCGACGTTCGGGCTGCTGCTCGTCGAGCCGAACCCGGAGACGTCGGTCGCCGCGCGCCTGACCCGCCCGGACAAGGGGGCGCACGCGCTCGTCGACTACATCAAGAGCCTCGCGCAGACGATGATGGAGGCCCACGACCGCCTGTACGTGGAGGAGGCGAACTACGCGCGCACGATCGCGATCCCGACGCTCGGCGTCGGTACGACCGAGTTCGACCTCCCGAGGGAGCGGGCGCTCGCGCTCTACGAGTCCGGGCGACGAGCGGCCGAGTCGTTCCTCTCGACGTGGGATCTCGAGGCGTACGTGCGCGCGTTCCGCTCGGGTCCGCACGAGCGGTCGCGCCGGGCCGAGGTGCACGGGGAGATGCGAGAGACGGCCGGGGCCCGCTGAGCTCGAGCGTTACCCCGCCGGCTAGCCGGCCTCGGCGGCCTGCTGGCGGAGTTCCTTGTTGATCGCGCGCGCGGTCTTTGCCCCGACGAGACCGTCCCGCTCCAGCTTGTGCTGCTTCTGGAACTTCTTCACGGCCTTCACCGTTCTCGGGCCGTACTGGCCGTCGGTCGTGACCTTGAACCCGAGCAGCTTCAGGGCCTTCTGGAGCTGCTCGATCTGGGCGCTCGGGCTCTGGGGGCCGATCACCTCGCCGGCGGCCGGCACCTTGATCTGGAACGCCTCGGGCGGCTGCGGCTCGGTGACGGGCGTCTCGACGGCCCCCGTGTCGGTGAGGCCGGTGTCGGCGAGCACGCCCGTGTCCGCCGCGTCCGTCTCTGCCTCGTCGCCCCCTCCGCAGGCAGCGGCGCCGAGGCCGAGCGCGACGATCAGCACGAGGATCAGCGAGCGGGTCCGCATGGGGATGGCGCAGTCTATGGCCCCTGCGCCCGCAATGGAAGGTCCCGGGCGAGATTCGCCTACCGCGTCCCTCCGCGAAGGCGCTCCCGGGTCTCCTCCTCGTCGAGCAGCCGCACGAGAAAGACCGCCATCGCCGCGAGGAAGAGGATCGCCTGCTCGGCGGTCATCAGGATTCCGGCGAGGTTCTGGTCCTTGACGGCCGAGATGCCCCAGAGCCTCGGCACGTCCTCGTAGAACCCGTAGAACACGTCCTCGCCGAAGGTGAACGCAAGCCCGAGGAAGGTGGAGAGGATGAACCCTGCGAGCAGGTAGGCGAGCCGGTGGAGGGTCGGGTGTCGATGGGGGACGTCCGAGACGAGCGGCCACCAGAAGACGAGACCGATCGCGACGAGCACGAGGTGCTCGACGTTCAGCAGCCACGGGTTCCGAAGCGCCGTGTCGTAGAAGCCCGCGAGGTGGATCAGGTACCAGCCGAGCAGCCAGATCGGCAGGGCGATCCGCAGCCGCGTGATCGTCGCGAACGCCCGCCCGCCACGAGCGGCTATCGCCTCGCGCATCGCCGGCGTCAGCCCGACGACGAGCAGGAGTGGCGCGACATCGGCGATGACGACGTTCTGGAACAGGTGGAAGATCAGCAGGTAGTGGACGGCGATCGTCTCGAGCGGGGAGTTCAGCGACGCCGCGATCAGGACGAGGCCGGTCCCGAAGAGCCATGCCCGCCACCCGGCCGGCGCGGTCTCCCGGCGCCACGCGCGCCAGTAGAGGATCGCGGCGGCCGCCGCGAGCGCCAGGAACAGCGGCTCGAAGGTGAACGAGGTGGGGGACGGTGTCACGCCTGCGGTCCCAGCGGCACGACCGGGCCGCGCCCCCCGGGCTCCGTCCGTGCCTCCTCGTCGGCCGCGAGGAGCAGGAGGAGGCCGAACGCTCCGATGACGACGGCCTGTTCGGCCATCATCACCGCACCGGCGAGCCGCTGGTCGGTCAGGGCGGTGAGCCCGAAGAGGCGCTCGTCCTGTGCGGCGTAGGCGGGGTAGATCGGCCGCGTCGCGAACAGGAGGACGCTCGAGAGGACCTGGCCGGCCGCGAACATCCCGGCGGCGAGGCCCAGTCGCTGTCCGCGGCTCAGGTGGCCCTTGCGGGCCGGGTCGATGAGCTGGTACCAGATCAGCAGTCCGGCTAGCACGAACGTCGCGTGCTCGAGGTCGTGGACGGTCCGGCTCGTGAGCGCCGCCTCGTAGAGCGCCGGGACGTGCCAGAGCGCGATCACGCCGCACCAGATCCCGAAGGCCACGAGCGGGTGGTCGAGCGTCCGCAGCGCCGTTCTCGCCCCGGGCGACCGGCCGACGGCGAGCAGGGCGGGCTTCGGGAGCATGAAGAAGAGGAGCGGCCCGCTCACGGCGACGAGGGCGAGCGCCACCGCGGCGTCCGCCATCAGCACGTGCTCGAGCATGTGCGCGGAGAGCAGGTACTCCTCGGCTACCGCATCGAGGGGGGAGACGAGCGGCAGGACGCCGAGTGCGAGCGCCGCCAGGAAGCACAGGAGCCGCCAGACCGGGGCATGGTCTGCCCGGCCCCGCCGGCGTAGCCGGATCCAGCCCTGCAGGAACAGCGCGAGCAGCAGCATGGCCACTGCGAGCACGACCGGCGAGGGCTCCCAGGCGGAAGCCAGCTCGCTGACCGGAACCGTGTCGCCGTGGGCAGCCGCCGCCGCAGGCCACAGAAGCGCGGCGGCGAGGATCGAGCCCTGGGCGAGAAGGCGACGCATCCGCTCGCTATTGTCGCCCGCCCGGGCGCCGCTCAGCCGTCTCGTCGCTTTCGACGCTCTCGGCGCGCGAGCACGAGGATCCACGCGGCGACGAGCAGCGGTGGGACCGCGATCGCGATCCACGTCGCGTAGTGCCCGGCATGGCCGAGCTGCATCAGGCGTTCGCCTGGCTGAGCAGCCACAGCGCGAGGCACGTAAACCCGACCATGACCGCGAGCATCCAGTACTGGGAGCGGGTCGCGAGCCTCGCGTCGGAGTAGAGGGTGAGCGCCCGGTCGTGGGCGAGAACGAGCGCCCCGACGTGCCCGGCAACGACCATCGCGACCTGGCAGTACCAGGTCATCGTCGCACCGATGATCGCGTAGTCGACGTCGCGCCCGGCCGACCCGAACAGATCCCAGCCTCGACCGGCCGGGTCCGAGGCGAGCGAGATCAGCGCCTGCCCCTGGAAGAGCATGAACGTCAGGTAGTGCGCCATGACGTACACGAACGCGATCGGGACGAGCGAGTGCGCGAACCGCTCGGCCAGCTCCATGGTCGTGTAGCCACCACCGACGGTGCGGGCTCCGGCCGCTCCGAGCAGGTAGAAGGCGCCGATCGCGGCGATGCACCCGACGAGCCCCACCGCTCCGGTGAGCTGGTCTGCGAGCGCCGGGCTCATGCCCAGCCGGTCGAAGAAGTCGGCGATCGGGGGGCCCACGCCCGACCAGAAGCTCGTCTCCTGGAGGCCGTCGAAGGTGACGCTTCCGATCATGATCGCGAGCAGGCCGACGAGGCTCGGCCCCGTCGAGAGCGACGTCAGGCCGGCGAGCGGCGGCCGGGCGACGATCTCGCTGCCGCGATTCTCGAGCGGCGCGATGCGCGCGAACAGGCCGAAGTACACGGAGAAGGCCTCGCCACGTGCGATCCACGGCTCGATCCCGTAGATGCCCATCGCGAGGAAGGTCACCGCCGAGTAGACGATGGCGGCGAGCGCGATCGTTCGCGGCTCGACGCCGCGGGGTGCCAGGAGCTCGAGCCAGATGAAGGCGAAGAGCCCGGCGGCGGCAGGCCAGTAGCCGAGCCGGGCCGGGTACGGCAGGCCCGAGCCGAGCCGATCGCCGAGCGTCCTCGCGGCGAGGAACGACACCGCTCTGGCGACGGCACGCCAGGGGTTGAAGGCCCGGAACACGTCGCCGAAGAGGATGCTGATCGGCACGAGACCCACCCAGAAGGCCACGTAGACGAGTGTCGGAACGAGGTTGTCGATCGTCGTCTGCGAGCCGAACAGGCCGGCCCAGACGAGCACGCCGAGGAGGAAGACGCCGATCGCGCCGCAGAGGGCCTCCACGATCCGGTCCAGCACCGCTCGCGAGAACCAGCGCGGAAGCTCCCGGACGGGATAGTCGACGAGCTTCGGCGTCTTCCAGAGGGCGGCGAGCGAGACGAACGAGATCACGAGCACGGCGGCCGCCGCCCAGGCGAAGAGCCAGGTCGGGATCGGCAGGTCGGCCCGGCCGGACAGCCCGTGGGCGAGGACGACGCCGATCACGGCTCCACGACGACCTTCGCGACGAGCGCTCCCGCGTGGTGCGACTCGAGCTCGAAGATCCCCTCGAACTCGGCGACGAACGAGAAGACGGCAGGCCTGCCGGGCCCGACGCCGCGCTCGAGGTCGTAGCCGTGCAGATGGAGATCGTCGTCGGCGTCGGCCCGGACGACGATCCGGACGACGTCGCCCTTCCGTACCTTCACCGTGGCGGGACCGCCCACCGGCTCGCCGCCCTCGAGCCTGATCACCGCGTCGGCCTGCTCCCCGGCCGGAGCGTCTCCGCCCGTCTCGACCTGGGTCTCCGGCCCGGTCTCTGCCTCCGTGCCGGCCGGGGTCGTCGCCCCGGTCTCGCTCTCGGGGGCCAGCCCTGGCTCCGCCGCGGTCGTGACCCCTGTTCCGGTCACGGTCGGCTCGGTGATCGTCGCGGGCATCGTCTCGCTGCCTCCGCAGCCTGCGAGGCCCACCGTCGCCACGATCAGCGCAGCGGCCGTGCACATCTGTCGTCGTCCCATCCATCCTCCTCGTTCGGAAAGCGAGCTCTGCCCGCCGGCGCGGGCACGGCACGCTCAGGCGGGAGGAGCGCGAAGGGCGAACCCGCTGACGAGCGGGGCCCGCCGGACGAGGCGAGTCGAGCCGGGTATGACGACGGGGACGGAGCCACGGGCAGGATGCGCGTCCCGGCCGGCGGCCCGCGCGAGCGCGGCACCTGCGGCGGCGGCGGTCTGGCCGAGCCAGCGACCGAGGGCGAGCGAGACGAGCCCGAACGGGATCTGCAGCACGAGCCCGACCAGGAACGCGGGCTCCGTGACCGTGTCGAGCGGAAGCGTCCCGCTCGAGAGGGCGCGCTCGGCGTGCTCCTGGACCGTGAAGGCGACGAGGGGAAGCAGCGCGAGCGGCCAGGCCGGCAGCGTGAGACGGCTCGCCCGGTAGGCGCCGATCCGCCCGGCGACGACGAGGCCGGCGAGCAGGAAGGCGCTCAACACGCCGAGGACGAACGGCGCCTGCGCGAGATACCCGTGTCCCGTCGCCTCGAGAGCGTTCGCGCGCCCGGGCACGTCCGGGACGGCGAGTCGGTAGGCGAGCGAATGGGCCGCGATGGATCCGATCGCGAGCACGGGAACCGCCAGGAGCCACGGCAGGGCGCGTCGTCCCATGGCTCTCCATGATGACAGGGGAGGTCCCGGGCGAGTGCCGGTAAGCTAGCGTCGACGTCGAGAGCTGCCGGCTCTCTGCCTGCAAGCGCGCGAAAGGATGGAGTCCTCATGGCCGTCGTCGAGGTCGATCCCGGCGCGGGGGAGCACGTTCGCGAGCTCGACCGCGCGCATCTCATCCACTCCTGGTCTGTCCAGTCGAAGCTCAACCCGCTTCCGATCGCGGGCGCCGAGGGGTGCTACTTCTGGGATTACGAGGGGAAGCGGTATCTCGATTTCGCCTCGCAACTCGTCAACGTCAACATCGGACACCAGCATCCGAAGGTCGTCCAGGCGATCAAGGACCAGGCCGACCGCCTCTGCACGATCGGGCCGCCGATGGCGAACGACGTCCGCTCGCAGCTCGCCGGGCTGGTTGCCGAGGTCGCTCCGGGCGACCTCAATCACACGTTCTTCGCCAACGGCGGCGCCGAGGCCAACGAGAACGCGATCAAGCTCGCCCGCTGGGTGACCGGGCGCCACAAGATCGTGGCGCGCTATCGCTCCTACCACGGCGCGACCGCCGGCGCGATCACGCTCACGGGCGACCCGAGGCGCTGGTATGCCGAGCCTGGCCTTCCCGGGATCGTGCGGATGTTCGACCCGTACACGTACCGCTGCCCCGCGGGACACCCCGACCCGTGCCCGGTCTGCACCGGGGGTCCGCACCTCGAGGAGATCCTCATGTACGAGGGGCCGCAGAACGTTGCGGCCGTGATCATGGAGACGGTGACCGGGACGAACGGCGTGATCGTCCCGCCGCCGGGCTACCTGAAGTCGATCCGCGAGGTCTGCGATCGCCACGGGATCCTGCTGATCCTCGACGAGGTCATGGCGGGCTTCGGGCGCACCGGCAAGTGGTTCGCCTGCGAGCACTGGGACGTCGTCCCCGACATCATGACCGTCGCAAAGGGGATCAACTCCGGCTACGTGCCGCTCGGCGGCATGGTCGTGACCGACGGCGTCTTCGAGCGGATGAAGGACCTGTTCTTCGCGGGCGGGCTCACCTACTCGGGGCACCCGCTCGCCTGCGCGGCCGGCGTGGCCTCGATCGAGGCCTTCCGCGAGGAGGGCATCGTCGAGAACGCGGCGGCGATGGGCGAGGTGCTCGCGCAGGAGCTGCCCGCGCTGCAGGCGAGGCATCCCGCGATCGGCGAGATCCGCGGCGTCGGGCTGTTCTGGATGCTCGAGCTGGTACGTGACCGGCAGACGAAGGAGATGCTCGTTCCGTACGCGGCGAGCGGCGAGGCTGCACTCCCGATGGCGCGGCTCACGAAGGCCGCGCTCGAGAAGGGCCTCTACCTGTTCGCGCACTTCAACCGTGTCGGGATCACGCCGCCGCTCACGATCACGAAGGACGAGCTGCTCGCGGGCCTCGCCGTCCTCGACGAGGTGCTCGCGATCGCGGACGAGTACACGAACGGCGCGTAGCGCCAGTCGTGTACCACGGTTGCGCTTCCCGGTCAGGGAAGCGCAACCGCACATGTAGGGGCCGGATCTCATCCGGCCCTCTCCGGCCGGGAAGACGTATGGTGCTCATCTAGTGAGCGAAGCCAGCGGGAAGGTAGCCCTCGTCGTCGGCGGTGGCACGGGCATGGGGTACGCTTCGGCGCTTCGTCTTGCCAACCGGGGGGTGAGTGTCGTCCTCTCGGGGCGACGCCAGCCGGTGCTGGTGGAGGCACAGCAACGAATAAGAGCTGCATGTGCCGGTGCCGCCGTCGATATCCTTGCAGGCGACGCCGGGATCGAGGAGCGAAGTCGAGCAATGGTCGATGCGGCTGTCGAACACTTCGGGCGCCTTGACATCCTGGTTGGCGCGGCGGGCATCTACGAAGCCGTCCCCCTTCCGGACCTCGATGCTGAATCGTGGCGACGTACGCTCTCGGCCACCCTTGACGCAATGGCATTCCCGGCCATTGCCGCCGTACGCGAAATGAAGAAGGTGGGCGGTGGTCGAATCGTGCTCATCTCGTCGATCGACACGACCACCTCCGAGCCGGAAGTCGCCGCATATAACGCCGCCAAGGCCGCGGTCGGGGGACTTGTGCGGTCGATCGTGGTGGACTGCGCAAAGGATGGGATCCAGGCGAACGCCGTTGCGCCTGGTTGGGTGTACACGCCGATGGTCGCAAGCTACATCGATGAGGCCGAGCCCGGCTCGATGGACAGAATCAACCCGCTCGGGCGTGCGGCTGACGCGGATGAGGTAGGCAATGTGGTCGAGTACCTCTCGTTGGATGCGCCGCCGTTCCTCACCGGCAGCACGATCGTCATCGACGGCGGTCAAACGATTCGCGCGGCGATGCCATGAGTTGAGCTCGCTTGGCGCACGTGGCATGCGTCCCAGGTCAGTGTCATCGACGCTCACCGCGGAGAGCGAGGAGGCCCGGATGACCCGCCCGGCAAAGTACGACATCCTCTTCGAGCCGATCCGAATCGGCCCGAAGGTGCTCAAGAACCGCTTCTACCAGCCGCCGCATTGCATCGGCGCCGGCTCCGAGCGGCCGGGGATGCAGGCTCACCTTCGTGCGATGAAAGCCGAGGGAGGCTGGGCCGCGGTCTGCACGGAGTACTGCTCGATCCATCCCGAGAGCGATGACACCCACCGTGTCTCGGCGCGTCTCTGGGACGACGAGGACGTCCGCAACCTCAGCCTGATGACTGAGATGATCCATGAGCGCGATGCTCTCGCCGGCGTCCAGCTCTGGTACGGCGGGCCGCACGCGCGTGGGCTCGAGGCGCGTGAGGTGCCGCGCGGCCCCTCTCAGATTCCGAGCGAGCTCGAACACATGGTCACGCCGCGTTCGATGACGAAAGCCGACATTCGTACGGTGCAGCGCTACTACGTCGATGCTGCGTTGCGCGCGGAGGCGGCCGGCTTCGACATCGTCTACGTCTACGGCGCGCACAGCTACCTTCCGCTTCAGTTCTTGTCGCCCTTCTACAACAAGCGAAGCGACGAGTACGGGGGCAGCTTCGAGAACCGAGCCCGCTTCTGGATGGAAACGATCGAGCTGGTCCGCGAGGCAATCGGCGACACCTGCGCGATCGCCGCCCGCTTCGCGATCGACACCCTCTACGGTGACAGAGGAATCGAGGTGGCCGATGATGGTGCCGCATTCGTCGCGTACGTCGACCATCTTGTCGACCTCTGGGACATCACAATCGGCGACATCAGCGATGCCGGACAAGACGCGGGTCCGTCGCGCTTCTATCCGGAGAACCGCCAAGAGGCGTTCCACCGGGCGGCCAAGCAGCATTCGCGAAAGCCTGTCGTTGGCGTCGGGCGATTCACGAATGCTGACACGATGGTCGCATTGCTCGAGTCGGGGCAGCTCGACATCATCGGCTGTGCTCGGCCCTCGATCGCCGACCCGTTCCTGCCGACGAAGATCGAGCAGGGACGGTTCGACGAGATCCGTGAGTGCATCGGCTGCAACATCTGCCTGAGCCGCTGGGAAGCCGGCGGGCCGATCATCTGCACGCAGAATGCGACGATGGGAGAGGAGTTCAGACGGGGCTGGCACCCCGAGCGCTTCGAGCGCGCCGAGAATGCGGAAAGCGATGTGCTCGTCGTTGGGGCCGGCCCGGCGGCCTCGAATGTGCCGTCGTACTCGGCAAGCGAGGGCTACGCCGCGTCCACCTGGTCGATGCCGAGCCCGAGGTCGGAGGGATCATGCGCTGGATTCCCCAGCTCCCGGGCTTGGTGAGTGGGCCCGGGTCGTCAACTATCGCAAGATCCAGATCGCGAAGCTGCCGAACGTCGAGTTCATCCCGAGGACGAGGCTCGACGCAGCTGATGTCCGCAACTACGGTGCCGACATCGTTGTTGTCGCCACGGGTGCTCGCTGGGCCGACGACGGCCTCAACCCCTTCAGCCACGGGCCGATCCCGGGCGCCGACGCGTCTCAGCCGTGGCAGCTCACACCAGAGCAGATCATGGTCGACGGTAAGCCGGTGCCGGGTGACCGAGTCGTCGTGCTCGACAACGACGGCTACTTCATGGGCGTGTCGCTCGCCGAGCGGCTCGCGCTCGAAGGTAAGACCGTGACCGTGGTTAGCCATCTGGGTCACGTCGCCCAGTACATGCACTACACGATGGAGCGCCCAGACATGATCCGCCGGCTTCGTCGGCTCGGCGTACACGAGCTGGGGGAGCACGGCGTCGTATCGATCGAGCCCGGTCAGGTCACCTGCGTTGACCTCTACAAGGAGGACAAGGTGACCCAACTGGAGGCTGACGCCGTCGTCCTCGTGACAGCCCGGCGGTCGGACGAGGCGCTCTTCCGAGAGCTCGAGGAGACAGATGGACTCGCTGTCTACCGGATCGGCGACTGCGAGGCGCCGAGGCTGATCGCCGACTGCGTCTTCTCAGGGCACCGACTCGCGCGTGAGATCGATTCCGACGACCCAGCAACGCCGAAGGCGTTCATCCGCGAGCGCCGCGTGCTCGTTCCCGATCCGGCGGCCCGGATGGGGCCCCGCGGCTGACGGTCCGGCTCGGCCGGCCGGACCCGCGCAGGAGCCCGGGCTGGGTCTGTTCCGGCCCTCTGGTCTGTGCGGTCGGGCGGGCGGGATGAGATCCCGCCCCTACGGCCGTCTGGGGAGCATGGAGCGCATCTGGAACATGGAAGACGTGACCCCTACGCCGCGACCCCGCCCCCCCGGATCGCCGGCATGATCTCCTTGCCGTAGGTCTCGAGGATCTGCTCCTGGCCCTCGGTCATGAGATAGATGTTCCAGTGGGCGACGCCGATCGCCTCGAGCTCCCGGAGCTTCTTCACGTGATCCTCGGGCGTGCCGAGGATCGTGAAGCGGTCGCAGGTCTCGTCGTCGACGAACTCGCCGTGCTTCGCACCGACGCGGCTGTGGTCGGCGTAGTCGTAGAACTTCCGCCGCTTCACGTACTCGAAGAGGGCCGGGGGAAGCTCCGACTCCGGGTACTTGGCGAGCAGGTCCATCACGTGGTTCGAGACCATGGCCGGGAACCAGCGCACCTGATCGCGGGCATGCGCCAGGTCGTCGCCGACGAAGGCGGGCGCGCAGACGATCGGCTTCAGCGCGCCCGGATCGCGCCCGGCTTCCTCGGCCGACCTGCGCGCGATCCCCATGATCCACTGCACGATCTCCGGGTCGGCGAGCTGGATCACGACGCCGTCGCCGACACGACCAGCGACGGCGAGCGCCTTCGGCCCGTACCCGGCGACGTACATCGGGATCTCCGGCCGTCCCTTCGCCCATGCGAGCTCGAGCTCCTTGCTGTTCCACTCGACCTTGCGGCCGTTCATCAGGTTCTTCACCATCACGAGGGAGCGCTCGAACTCGGCCATCCGCACCGGCTCGAGGCCGATCACCCGGCGCGCGGAATCGCCGCGCCCGATCCCCATGAACATCCGGCCGTCCGAGATGTCGTGCATCGTCGCGTACGCGCTCGCGAGCACGGTCGGGTCCCGGGTGCCGGGGTTCGTCACGCAGTGCCCGAGACGGATCCGCTCGGTCTCTCGGGCGACGAGCGTGAGGAGCGGGATCGACTCCTGCCAGAGGATGTGCGAGTCGTACGTCCAGCCCCAGTCGAACCCCTGCTCCTCGGCCAGCTGGAACAGCTCGACGAAGCGTGCGTGCGGGGGATCGGGAAGGACGGTGATACCGAACGTCATGGACATGGCTGCTCCTCGTGTCGACCGGAAGCGCGAAGGGTAGCTACACGTCCTGGCGCCTGTGGTGCAGGCGCGTCCGTTGCGCGGCCGGGCTGACGCCCGGCCTTGGGGGGTGCGGCCCTTCGGGCCGCGGGGCTTCGCGTCCTGGCAGCCGCAGAGCGGCCGGGCTGGCGCTCGGGGGTGCGGCCCATCGGGCCGCGGGGCTTCGCGTCCGGCTTCGCCGTCCGCTGCGCGGCCGGGCTGGCGCCCGGGGTGCGGCCCTTCGGGCCGCGGGGCTTCGCGTCCGGCTTCGCCGTCCGCTGCGCGGCCGGGCTGGCGCCCGCCCTTGCTAGTCCCACCCGAGCTCGGCGAGCCGGTCGTCGTCGATCCCGAAGTGGTGGGCGAGCTCGTGGAGCACGGTGATCCGGATCTCTTCCTCGAGCCGCTCGGCGTCGTGGCCGAACTCCTGCTCGAGCGGCAGCCGGTAGATCTCGATCTTGTCCGGCAGCGCGCCCGCGTATCCCGAGTCCCGCTCGGTCAATGGGATTCCGGTGTAGAGGCCGAACAGGTCGGGGTCCTCGGGATTCTCGTCCTCGACGACGATCTCGACGTTCGACATCGCCTCCTGGAGCCCGGACGGCAGCGACCGGAGCGCCTCCCAGACCGTCTCGTCGAAGCCCGTCACGCGATCACGAGCGCGAGCAGGGCCTTCTGGGCGTGCAGCCGGTTCTCGGCCTGGTCCCAGGCGGCCGAGCGCGGCCCGTGGAGCACGTCCTCCGTGACCTCCTCGCCGTAGTGGGCCGGCAGGTCGTGCATGACGATCGCCCGGGACGTGGCCCGTGCGAGCAGCCGCTCGTCGATCGTGTACCCGGAGAACGCGTCGTGCCGCTGGGTCGCCTCCGCGTCCATGCCCATGCTCGTCCAGACATCCGTGTACAGGACGTCTGCCCCAGAGGCGGCGACGGTCGGGTCGCGTACGAGATCGATCGTGGAGCCCGCCGCAGCGGCAGCCTCGCGCGACCAGCTCACGACGTCGGTGCGCGGATCGTAGCCCTCCGGCGTCGCGGCAACGAAGTCGATCCCGAGCTTGCCGCAGATCGTCATGAGCGAGTGACAGACGTTGTTGCCGTCTCCGATGTAGGCGATCCGGACGCCACGTACCTCCCCGAACCGCTCCCCGACGGTCAGCACGTCGGCGAGCGCCTGACACGGATGAAAGTCGTCGGTGAGGCCGTTGATCACCGGGATGCTCGCGTGCGTGGCGAGCTCGTCGAGATCGGCCTGGCGGTACGTCCGCACGACGATCCCGTCCAGGTAGCGGGAGAGAACGAGCGCCGTGTCCCGGATCGTCTCCCCGCGCCCGAGCTGCATCTCGCCACTCGCGAAGGTGAGCGCCGCGCCTCCGAGCTGGGCCATGCCGGCCGAGAAGCTCACCCGGGTGCGGGTCGAGGGCTTGTCGAAGATCATCCCGAGCGTCCGCGCCGGCAGAACGGCGTGTGCGGTGCGCTCGTGCTGCAGCCGCTTCAGCTCGGTCGCGAGGTCGAGGACCGCCCGCAGCTCGTCGCCCGACCAGTCCTGGATCCGCAGGAGGTCGCGGCCCTTGAGCTGGCGTGGGACGTCGACCATCGAGGGATCGTAGCCGGAGCGCGCCGGCCGCCTGACGCGGGCAGACCGATCCGAGACGACGGGGTCGGCGTTACCGGCCCCGGTCGTCTCACCGGCCGGCGAGCCCCTCGACAGCGGCCGAGAGCTCGAGCGTCGCGCCCGTCAGCTCGTCGACGATCGTGTCGGCGTCGAGCCCCTGGCCCTCGCTCCACAGCTCCCTGAGCAGCGAGCCCGCCTTGCGGCTCGTGAACCACGTGCTTCCGAAGCGCTCCGCGAGCGCGGAGCGGACGAGGGCCTCGAACGCCCAGGCCCGGACGTAGCTCGTCACGTAGAAGCCCGGGTCGACGTCGTCGAGGTAGTAGGCGGGTGAGACGGGGATCGAGGTCGCCTCCGTCAACAGCTCGGCGTACCGGGCGGGCATCTCCTCGAGGCTCGCTCCTCCGTGGAGCTCCAGCTCGTAGAGGAGCTTCGCGCAGTACCGCCGCATCAGGTACAGCTGGACGCCTCCGGACTCGGCCGCGAACTGCTCCGCGCGGCCGAAGTCGAGGCGTCGCGACAGCCACCGGGCATTCGTGGTCAGGCCCTCGAGCAGGAACGCCCATCCCTCCGTGACCGCGTTGTCTCCCAGCCGGCGGGCCTCCAGGGGAAGGTGTGCCTGCGTGTGGGCGAAGTGCTCGGTGTGCCCCGCCTCGTGGAACAGCGCGCGCCAGTCGTCGGCGCCCCCGACCGGCTTCACACAGAGGACGATGCGTCCGGGAACGGCGATCGGAGCGCAGAACGCGCGGGGGTCCTTGGTGGGACGGGCATCGATGTCGAAGACGACGTTGTGCTGGGCGGCCAGCACGATCCCGAGCTCGGCCAGCGTGGCCTCGAGCGCCGACAGCAGCCGGTCGGCGGGGAAGCCGTCGTCCCAGCGGTCAGAGCGGAGCACGCGGGGGACGTCCCAGGGTCTCGCCTCGGCGAGCGTGACGCCGGCGCGGGCACGCAGCACGGCGTCGAAGAGCTCGGCGTGCAGCGAGGCGGTCTGCTCGAGGAACTGGGCACACTCGTCACGAAGCCGTTCGAGGGGAAGGCCGAGCTCCGCATACAGCGCGCTGATCGTTGGCGCTCCGAGCTCGGCGGCGGCGGCCGTGACGAGCGCCTGCGCCTCCTCGCGCACGGGGTTGAGCTCGCCGGCGAGGCTCGCCCTGGCGCGCTCGAGCTGCTCGCGACGGACCCGGTCGGGCTCGTTCGCGATCAGGGGGCGGAGCATCCGGTAAGGGACGTGCTCGCCGCCGACCTCCGCCTCGAGTGTCGCCTCGAGGTGCGCGACGCGTTCGTCCTGGCTCACGACCAGCCCGGCGAGGTACCCCTCGCACGCGAAGCGTCGCAGGAGCGGCGCTCCGGCCTCCCGCAGCTCGAGGCACGTCCCGAGCGACGTGAGGTCGGCGTGGCGGTCGAACAGCGCCTCGAGCTCGAGGCTCTCCTTCTGCCCCGAGTAATGGAGGTACTGCTCCTCGCTCAGCGCGCCGAGGAAGGCGTCGGCCTCTCGCCGATACTCGTCGAGGTCGACGGCCACGAGCGCGTAGGATACCCGGCGTGCCGGAGCTGACCGTCCAGACTGAGCGTCGCAATCACGTCGTGGACATCACGGCCGACGTGCTCGGCGCGCTGGGCGAGCTCCCGGACGATGCGGCCGCTGCGCTCGTCTACGTCCCGCACACGACGGCGGGCGTCGTGATCAACGAGGGCGACGATCCGGCGGTCGGTCGCGACCTCGAGCTGGCGTTCGCGCGGATCGTCGACGAGAGCTGGCCCTGGGAGCACTTCGAGGAAGGGAACGTCAACCCCTGGGCGCACCCGCGGACGGCGCTGACGTCGAGCTCGGTGCTGATCCCGATCGTCGACGGCGAGCTTGCGCTCGGCACCTACCAGGCGATCTTCTTCTGCGAGTTCGACGGCCCGAAGACGCGACGCGTCATCGTCGGGACGCTCAGGTAGCCCGACCCTGCGAGGGTCAGCGGGGCTTCGCAACTAGCATTCGTCGATGCCTGCGCCGGTCAAGAAGGGTCAGGAGCTCGAGCTGCGCGTCGACTCGCTCGCCTACGGCGGGAACGGCGTTGCCCGCCTCGACGGGTTCGTCGTGTTCGTCCGGCGCGGGCTTCCGGGCGACACCGTCCGCGCGCGGGTCACCAGGGTGAAGGGCGGCTACGCGGAGGCGATCGCGCTCGATGTGGTCGCGGCCGGCGAAGACCACGTGGAGCCACGCTGCCGGCATTTCGGTGACTGCGGAGGCTGCCGATTCCAGGATCTCGCCTACGAGGCCCAGGTCAGGGCCAAGGAGCTGCAGGTGCGCGACGCGCTCGAGCGGATCGGCGGCCTCGCCGACATCGCCCTCGAGCCGATCGTCCCGGCGGTCGAGCAGTACGGCTACCGGAACAAGCTCGAGTTCTCGTTCACCCGGACCGAGCACGGGCCGGCCCTCGGGTTCCACCGGGCCGGTCGCTGGGATCAGGTGCTCGAGATCGAGCGGTGCCACATCGCGAGCGACACGGTGAACGAGATCCGCGACACCGTCCAGCGCTGGGCCCGCGACGCGGGCCTTCCCGCCTACGACCAGCGAAGCGGAGAGGGCTTCCTGCGCCACCTCGTCGTCCGGGAGGGACGCAACACGGGCCAGGCGCTCGCCGTGCTCGTCACGGCACCCGGATCGCTCGACGAAGCCGATCGGCTCGTCGAGGCCCTGCGTGGGATCGAGGCGATCCGGAGCGTCCAGCATGCGGTCAACGACCGCCCGGCCGAGGTCACGAACCTGCCGAGCAAGCTGCTGTGGGGTGAGGAGGCGATCGAGGAGGAGCTGCTCGGCCTCCGGTTCAGGGTGCGCCCGAACGCGTTCCTGCAGACGAACACGGCGATGTGCGAGCGACTGTACGAGCTTGCCGTCGAGTACGCCGCCCTCACGGGCGAGGAGACCGTCTATGACCTCTACTGCGGAATCGGGACGATCGGGCTCACGCTCGCCCGGAGTGCGCTGACGGTCTGGGGGATCGAGATCTCGGAGGAGTCGGTGGCCTGTGCGATCGAGAACGCCCGGCTGAACGGGGTCGTGAACACGGCGTTCTTCGCCGGCGAGGTGGGTGACGCCGTCGGCGAGCTCGTGCCGCGGGCCGGGCGACCTGACGTCGTCGTCGTCGATCCGCCGCGGGCGGGCCTGACGAACAGGGCGCTGCGGGAGATCGGCGAGCTCGGAGCGCAACGACTCGTCTACGTGTCGTGCAATCCCACGACGCTCGCCGGCAACGCGGCGGTGCTCTGCGGCAGCCTCGGCTACCGCCTCGATCGGGTGCGCCCCGTGGACATGTTCCCGCACACCCCGCACGTCGAGAGCGTCACGCTGTTCACGCGCGCCTGACGCGACCACTCCCGCGGCTAGGCGGTCCTGCGACGTCGCGGGCGCAGCCGCCAGAGCAGGTCGGCGTTCGCGGCCACGAAGGCGAGCGAGAGCAGCGGCAGTGCGGGGAGGCCGTTCACGTCCGTGAAGGCGGTGATCGCGAGCGTGGCCCCGAACGAGAGCGTGCAGAGGAGCCACGTCAGGCCCACCCGCAGGCCGAACCGGTCGGCGGCGCCGAGAAACAGCGCGAAGAACAGCACGTCGGGGAGCCCGAGCTGCGCCGCGCTCGCGTCGCCGGGGACGGGGAACGCGATGCTCAGATGGTCGAAGATCCCCGGCTTCTCCTCGATGATCGTCTTCGTCGGGCCGCGCGCGACCGAGAAGATGTCGACCGGGACGATCAGGAGGGCGACGAGAACGACCCACGTCACCTCCTCGAAGAAGCGCAGGAAGAACCAGCCTGCCCCGATGACAGCCGCGAACTTCAGGTAGTTCGCGGCCAGCTCGAGCCCGGCGACGTCGAGGATCGCAGCGAGCCCGGCCAGGGCGAGGACGGCCAGGGGAAGACGGCTCCAGGTCCGGAGCGGCAGGCAGAGCCACGCGAGGGCGAACGTGGCAGGGATGACGAGGAGGCCGAGGATCGCGACCTCGGCGCCGAGCGACACCGACGGAAGGTCTGCGGCGACCAGGTCGTACGCGGCGAGGCCGACCCCGAGCGCTAGTACGGCGGCAGCACGGACCACCAGGGCCCGAGAGCCTTGAACGCCTCCCAGAAGGCCCGCTTCGACGCCTGGTCGTCGAGCGAGGCGTCGATGTCCGGGGTCAGGAGCGCGTCGATCGTCGGAGTCAGGCGCTGCAGCACCCCCGGGGCGTCCTCGACCTCGGTCGCGAGCGGGAAGCGGATCGCGTTCAGGCACTGCCTCGCATCTTCGCCCATGACGACGACGAGCTTCGGCTGGACGATGTGCAGCTCGCGTGTCAGGAAGGCGTACGCTTCCCCGTCGGGCTGATCGAGGTACTTCACGCAGTTCGTCCCGTAGATCGCGGTCGGGTCGACCGAGAGGCGCTGCATCGACTTCAGGATCGCCTGGCCGGCGCGCCCGAAGAACGCGACGCCCTCCTGGAACTCGGCGGCCTGCGGGCCGTACTTCAGCAGGAAGACGTCCGCGAGCGGGTGACCCGAGCCGAGCACGGGCGTCCGGTCGGGACCGGCGGCGCGCGAAAGCTCGGCACCGAGGTCGTTGATCTCGGCGATGGCCTTCTTCAGGTAGCGCTCGGAGATGTCGTTCGTCGCCACAGGCACGGAGGCTGGGAGTTGAGTTCGTCCCGGGGCGAGCTCTTCCTACCGGCTGCGGGCGGGCTGTGCCGTGCGCGCGCGCCGCTCGCGTGCCTGCGCGAGCCACTTCTTGCCCTGGAGGTAGAGCAGAGACTTCGGGCGCCGCACGATCTCCGCAGAGCGCAGGCTGAGCAGGAACTCCTCCGGCGTCTCGAACGTGCGCATCCGGACACATCCCGTTCCCACCCCTTCGAGCACGTGCGCGTCGGAGCCCGCTCCCGCGAGGAGGTTGTACTTCCGTGCGAAGCGCACTGCCTCGTCGTTGTAGCTCTCGAAGAGCAGCCGGGCGTTGTAGACCTCGAGCACGTCGAGCTCGGGTAGGTGCCGGTGGAGCGTCGCCGTATCGGGAATGGAGTGGAGGCGGTCGAACGGGTGCGGCAGGTACACGAGACCGCCCTGGTCGCGGATCGCCGCGATCGTGTCGGCCATCGACATGCCGCGCGGGATCTCCTCGGACAGGAACAGCCCGATCACCTCTCCCTGGCCGTCGGTCTTCACCTCCTCACCCGGGATCACGACGAGCGAGCGGCCCCGGGCGAGCTCGACCGCCTCGCGGGCGCCGGAGAAGACGTTGTGGTCGGTGACCGCGATCGCACCGAGCCCGATCTCCTCGGCGTGGTCGAGCAGCTCCGGTACGGGGATCGAGCAGTCGTGCGAGTGCTCCGTGTGCATGTGAAAGTCGGCGAAGATCCACGGGCGGTCTGCCAGGGGGTCGACGGGGCCCCGCGGCCGGCGACGGCCGAGCAGTGACCGGTAGAGGCTCTCGAGCTCGGCGGCGAGTCGATCGAAGCCGTGCGCCTCGGCGGCGGCGCGGGCGCGCGCGGCCTCGCCGCGTCGGAAACCCTCGTCCTCTGCGAGCCGGGCCATGGCAGCGGCCACGAGCTCGGGCTGCTCGAGCCGGCCGGCAGGTGCGATCACGGGGACGCCGCAGGCGAGCGCCTCCAGGGCAAGGTGGGAGCCCGGATCGGAGCCAGCGACGAAGCCGTATGCCCCCTGCAGCGCGGCCGCCCTCGTCGCGGCCGTTCCAAGGCGCTGCACGACGACCCGCTCGCGAAGCTCCCGCGGCACGTACGGCCGCGAGGACCGTCCGCCGGTCCGGATCACGACGAGCTCGTAGCCCTCGAGGTCTCGCAGCGCCCGGATCGCCGTTCGGGCCGGCGCGCGCGCCTCCCCGTCCCATTCGACGGCGAAGCGCTGCCGGGCAGGCCCCGGTGTGAACGTCGCCGTGTCGACGCCGCGCGGGAGCAACCGGTAGGAGCCCGGGAAGCGCGAGCGGGCGGCCTCGAGCGCCGGCTCGCCCGTTGCGGTGAGCGCGTCGATGCGCCCGAGGAGCTTCGTCCGCTGGCTCCTGGCGGGCGGGTACGCGAGGCGCTCCGGGTCGTGGAACGTCGCCACGGTGATCGTGCCCGCCTCCCGGAGAGCGAGGTTGGAGATGCCGGGCAGCCCCGGCTCGTGGGCGTGGACGAGATCGAAGCCGCCGCGGGCCAGCGCAAGCCGGAGGTCGGCGCGCAGGCCGACGGGAACGGAGAGACGCTGCCGGGGGGCAACGGGGATCGCCGGCCCGAGAGCGATGGTGCCGTCGAGGGGCTCAGCGCCGAGCTCGAGCCTCCGTAGCGCACGCCGCCCGGCAGCGAGGTCGGCGGCCCGGTTAGACGGCGCGAGCACGGTGACGGCATGCCCTCGCGCGCGCAGCGCGGCCGCGGCTCCGGCCACGTGCTCGTTCACCTCATGCGGTTGCGAGAGCGCAAGCGGGGTGACGAGGCAGATGCGTAGGCCCACGCCGCGATTCTAGGCTTCCCGGGCTTCGCTCCGGCGTCGCCGGCCCGGGCCCGGAGCGGGGCACGATCCCTCAGGCCTGCTTCACGACCGAGTACCAGAGGCGCTCCGCGACGAGGGCGAGCTGGTCACCGATTCGGGAGGCCCGCCGGTAGAGCTCACGGCGCCCCATGACCTCGCGAACGTCGTCGAGCTCGAGGAGCGCCGACGACGCTTTCCGGTAGACGCGCTCGAGGTGGCGCTGGCTCTTGACCGCGGCGTCGGCATCCGTGGTCGCGAGGTCGGAGTCGTCGCCGAGCCGCCGGAGCGCATTCCTGAGATGACCGACCCCCTCGTGCAGGTACGCGGCCATCTCGGCGATCGGCGCATCCGGTCTCATCGCCATCACGTCGGCCTCACGGACGAGGTCCTTCGCGCTGTTCAGGATCCCGTCGAGCCCGATCGAGAGCTCGAACAGATCCTCGGGGTCGATCGGAGTCACGAACGCCGTGCGTAGCATGGCTCGGAGTGCCAGCTTTGCCTCGTCCGCCCGATGCTCGGCGTCGCGGACGGCCCGTTCGAGCGTCGCATCGCCGTTCGCCCACCCGGCGAGCGCCGCGATTCCCTCCACCGTCACGTCCATCTGGGTGTTCAGCATCCCGAGCACGTCCGGTGTCTCGGGGAGGAACCATCGACGTGTCATGACGCCCACCTCCAGAGGACGAAGAGCGCTGCGGCCAGGAGCCCCGCGGCCGGAATCGTAACGAGCCACGCCACCGCGATCTCTTCCACGACCTCCCAGCGAACGTGGTGCCAGCGACGCCGCGCTCCGCCGACTCCGATCACCGAGGAGGCGACGACGTGCGTCGTCGAGACCGGGGCGCCGATCAGCGAGGACCCGAGGATCACGGCGGTCGAGGCGGACTGGCTCGCCACGGAGTCGATGGGGCGGAGCGGGAAGATCCGCCGCCCGAGCGTCCGAACGATCCGCCAGCCGCCGAGCGCGGTACCGAGCGTGAGCACGGCACCGGTGACGACCTTCGTCCAGAGCGGGACTTCGAGCTCCGAGATCCTGCCGTCGGCGAGCAGCATCGCCGCGATCACGCCCATCGTCTTCTGGGCGTCGTTCGTGCCGTGGCTGAACGAGATCCCGGCCGCCAGCACCCAGCCCGCCTTTCCGACCGGACTGGCGATCCGGTTCGTCCCGCGGCGTAGGGAGGCGATCAGCAGGCGCAGGAGCAGCAGGCCGACGACGAAGCCGAGCACGGGTGAGACGGCGAGGGCGATCAGGAAGCCGAACGCACCGACGGGATGCCAGCCGTGCTCGAGCCCGCCCCAGTTCACGGCCGTGACGCCGCCCTCCGCGAGCGCTGCTCCCACGAGGCCGCCGACGAGCGCGTGTCCCGAGCCGGACGGAATGCCACGCCACAGGGTGGCGAGGTTCCAGAGTGACGCGCCTGCGAGCCCGGCGCTGATCACGGCGATCGCCTCGTCGGGCGAGACGGTGACGATCCCTGCGACGGTGTCGGCGACCGCGGTCCCGATCACCACTGCGCCGAGCAGGTTGAACACCGCCGAGATCGTGATCGCCTGTCCGGGTCGGGCTCCGCGTGTCGCCACGAGCGTCGCGATCGCGTTCGACGCGTCGTGGGCCCCGTTCGTGAGCGCGAACACGAGTGCGAGGCCGATGGCCAGGACGAGCTCCACCGGCGCATCTTCGCCGCTTGCCAGGACAGGCAGGCCCGGCTGCTCCGGGGATGCACGCACCCTGCGTCATCGCCCGCCGCGACTGCGATAGAAATCTCCCGTGGTCGCCG
This sequence comes from Gaiellales bacterium, assembly GCA_046330455.1. GTDB lineage: Bacteria > Actinomycetota > Thermoleophilia > Gaiellales > Gaiellaceae > CAVQXR01. The sequence continues at coordinate 27,016 of JAXLSU010000002.1, read as the reverse complement.
TCTTCCTGGCCCTCGGAACGGCGCTGCTCTGGGGGGCGGCCGACTTCCTCGGTGGGCTCAAGAGCCGTGTCGCGAGCACGCTCGCCGTGGTGGGGATCTCCCAGGTCGCCGGGCTCGTACCGGTGGCCGTCTTCATCGCCGTGACGCAGGAAGCTCCTCCCGACCAGCGGTACCTGCTGTACGGCGCCTCCGCCGGTCTCGTCAGCATGGTCGGCCTCTCGGCTCTCTATCGAGGTCTCGCGGTCGGCTCGATGAGCGTCGTTGCCCCGATCGGTGCGGCCGGCGCCATCGTCCCGGTCGCAGTCGGGATCGGGCGGGGGGAGGACCCTTCGTGGATTCAGGGCGCCGGGATGGTGCTCGTACTGGTCGGCGTCGTACTGGCCTCACGGGAGCCCGGCGGCGACTCGCGCCGGACGGCGCTCGCCTCTGGCGTGGGGCTCGGCCTCGTGAGCGCCGCCTGCCTCGGCGTCTTCTACGTCGCCCTCGATTCGGCCAGCGCGGGCAGCCCCGTCTGGGCGGTGCTCATGCAGCGCTCGGCGTTCGTCGCTGTCGTCGTGCCGATCGCAGTCGCGTTCCGGCGGCGGCTGTCGCTCGGCCGTCGTGACGTCCCGGCGATCGTGCTGATCGGCCTGCTGGACGTCGGAGCGCTCGTGCTGCTCGCCGAGGCGACGACGCACGGCCTCGTCAGCGTCGTCTCGGTGATCGCCTCGCTCTATCCCGTGACGACCGTCGTGCTCGCCCACCTGCTGCTCGGCGAGCGCATCGCCGTCTCCCAGCGAGCGGGCGTGGTCGGGGCGTTCGCCGGAGTGGCGCTCGTCACCGCGGGTTGACCCGGGAAGGGGCCGGACCCGGTCCGGCCCCTTCCCGGCAGACGTCGGCAGGGCCGGGAGCTCGCCGGCCCGGCGCCGCTACGACTTCGCAGCCGCCTTCGGCGTCTTCTCTCGCGCGTGCTTGCGGATGAAGTGCTCGACGAGGTCGTGGGCCTCGTCATCCTGGATCTGCTTCGGCGGCGACTTCATGAGGTAGGCGCTCGGGCCCTCGAGCGACCCGGAGACCCCGTTGTTCAGCGCCAGCTTCGCGAGTCGCACGGCGTCGATCACGATCCCTGCGGAGTTCGGGGAGTCCCACACCTCGAGCTTGAGCTCGACGTTCAGCGGCACGTCTCCGAACGCGGAGCCCTCCATGCGGATGTACGCCCACTTGCGGTCGGTGAGCCAGGGCACGTGGTCGCTCGGCCCGACGTGGACGTTCCCGGCCCCGAGGTCGTAGTCCAGCATCGAGGTGACGGCGTTCGTCTTCGAGATCTTCTTCGACTCGAGCCGCTCGCGCTCGAGCATGTTCAGGAAGTCGGAGTTGCCGCCCACGTTCAGCTGCATCGTCCGGTCGAGATGCACGCCGCGCTCCCGGAAGAGGCTCGTGAGGACCCGGTGGGTGATCGTGGCGCCGACCTGCGACTTGATGTCGTCGCCGATGACGGGGAGCCCACGCTCCTCGAAACGGCGCTGCCAGTAGTGCTCGCGGGCGATGAACACGGGCATGCAGTTCACCATCGCGCAGCCGGCCTCGAGGATCTGCTCCGCGTACCACTTGGTCGCCATCTCGGAGCCGACCGGGAGGTAGTTGACGACGACGTCCGTGCCCGTCTCCTTGAGGATGCCGACGACGTCGGCGGTCTCGCCCGGCGCCTTCTCGACGATCTGCGAGAGGTACTTGCCGAGGCCGTCGTGGGTCATTCCCCGCGAGACGGTGACTCCGGTCTTCGGGACGTCGGCGAACCTGATCGTGTCGTTCGGGGGCGCCCACATCGCCTCGGACAGGTCCTTGCCGACCTTCCCCTTGACGACGTCGAAGGCGGCCGTGAACTCGATGTCGCTCACGTGGTACCCGCCGAGGTTCACGTGCATGAGGCCGGGGACGAACTGGTCGTCGGCCGCGTCCTTGTAGTACTCGACGCCCTGCAACAGCGAGTTCGCGCAGTTGCCGACGCCGACGATCGCGACGCGAACCTTGTCCTGCGATCGCGTCGCACCGTTGGTGCTGCCGTTCGTGGATGCCATCGTTCTCCCTCTCCTTCTCGCGTTTCCGGGCACGCCGAGCTCCTCGGCGAGCGTCGACACGATCACGTCATTGACATTCGTTCCGGCTGCCAGGGCCTCGATCCGGATCCGCTCCTTGAGCTGCACCGGCATGCGCAGGAGGGCAACGCCCGAGCTGCCCGCGAGCGGGCTCCGGCGCCCGGTGGGGCGGTAGTCGACCCCGAAGCGCTCGGCCAGGATTCCCGTCGCGACGTCGTTCAGGTTCCCGTTCCGGCGAGCGACCTCGCGGACGAGCGCGCCCTTCAGGGCCTGCGGCATCCGCACGAGGACACCGGTGCGATCAGAAGTGCTAGCAGTCAAACTGCTAGCAACATACCCGAAAACTCACATCAGCGGAGGGAACGTCGCCCGAAGGCCGCGCGGCTGAGCGGCCGGCTTGGCCGGCCGCGACCCGCGTGGGAGCGGCCCGCAGGGCCGCGGTTACGGTCGTCTTCGGGGTCGGTGGGAGGAACGTCGCCCGAAGGCCGCGCGGCTGAGCGGCCGGCTTGGCCGGCCGCGACCCGCGTGGGAGCGGCCCGCAGGGTCGCGGTTACGGGCGGTGGGGTTCAGCGGAGGGAACGTCGACGGAGGAGCGCGCTCAGCCGCGAGGGCCGTCGGCCGCAGAGCTCCGCTCGATCAGCTGTCGTCTGACGTGGAGAATCCGCTGGATCGCCGTGAGCCAGGCGAGAGCGCAGAGGACGAGCACGGCCCAGGGGAGCCCGCCGACGGAACCGAGGCCGAGGCCGATCCCGAGGATCGCGACGCGCTCGGCACGGCTGCCGAAGCCGACCTCGCCCTGGAGGCCCATGCCCTCGGCCTTGGCGCGCGTATAGCTGACGAGCAGCGACCCGACGACGGCCGCGAAGGTGAGCGCGACGGCCCACTCACGCCCCTCGCGCATGAAGACGAGCGCGATCGCGCCGAGCATGAACGCCTCGCCGAGACGGTCGAGCGTCGAATCGAGGAAGGCGCCGAACGGCGTTCCCTTGCCGCCCGCGCGTGCGAGTGCCCCGTCGAGGATGTCGAGGACCGCGCCGAGCACGAACAGCACTCCCCCGACGAGGTACAGCCACCAGTACCGGTACTCGAAGTAGACGGCGACCGAGCCCGCGATGCAGAGCGCGAGCCCGCCCAGCGAGAGCATGTCCGGTGTGACCTTCGTCTCGCCGAGCTGCTCCATCGAGCGTGCGGCGAGCCGTCGGGCTCCCGCCTTCATGTTTCCCTGCTTGTCGGCGAGCGTGGTCGACTCCCGGGCCATCGGGAGGAGGCTACCACCCGGCCTGGCAGTCACAGGAGGCGCACGAAACACACACGAGGTCGCCGCCGGTACCTGTTACCGGGGGCTCGGTTGCCGTTCGTCGCCGGCGGCGCGTGAGGCTAGGCGGCCTGCTCGACCGCCGAGCGTCGGCGGGCCAGCGACTCGAACCAGAGCACGAGCGCCGTCGAGGCGGCCGCGAGCGCGACGCCGGCGGCGACGTCGAGCCAGTAGTGGTTCCCGGTCGCCATCACGGTGAACCAGACCCAGGCGGGCCAGAGGAGCCACAGCACCTTCGCGACCGGCCAGCGCACGAGCGAGGCCATCACGATGCCGAGAATCAGCGCGTCGGCCGAATGGATGCTCGGCATCGCCGCGAACTGATTCGACGCGAGCTGAATGAGGCCGGTGCCGTGGTTGAGGGCCGACGAGCTGGCGAGGGTGTCGACGAACCCGGCGTCGGGGAAGAGCCGCGGTGGGGCGGTCGGCATCAGCACGAAGCCGATCAACGCGAGCACGTTGGCGAGCAGGAGGATGTTGCGGAGCCGCAGGAACGAGTCGTTGCGACGGAAGTACACCCAGAGCAGCGTGAGCCCGACCACGGTGAACTGCGAGTTCCAGTACGTCCAGTTGACGGACTGCACGAGCCAGTCCCCGGCCCCGGTCACGGCGTGCTGGATCGGCAGCTCGACGAGCGCTCCGAGATCGCGCTCGGCGTCGATGATCGCCTGGCCGTTGTCGAAGGCGTGCTCCGCGCCGAGGTCTGCGATCCCGCGTGCCAGCTGGTAGGCGAACAGGAACCCGAACCAGATGCCGAGCTGGAGCAGGAAGTCGCCGAGCCCGCGCGGCATCGCGCGGTCGATGCGCCGGAGTGGGGCGCGAAGCGCGTTCATCGACCCGGACAATGGTAGCGAGGAGACCCGGGCCGGATGAGATCCGGCCCCCACAGGGGTTGGTTGTAGGGCGGGATCTCATCCCGCCGCCGGTCGTCGGGGCGGCCCTTCGGGCCGCAGGGCTTCGCGTCCTGGCGCCTGCGGCTGATCTCGTGACCGTCGGGCTTTGCCCGACCCTGCGCTGGTCCGGCCCGGCGAGCGGGCCGTCCGGCCGCGGGCGCGGCGGGCTTCGCCTGCCTTTCAGGTGTGCGGCCCTTCGGGCCGCGGGGCTTCGCGTCCTGGCGCCTGCGGCGCGGACGCTGCGCGGCGCTTCGCGCCTTGCGGGTGTGCGGCCCTTCGGGCCGCGGGGCTTCGCGTCCTGGCGCCTGCGGCGCGGACGCTGCGCGGCGCTTCGCGCCTTGCGTTAGCCCCCGATGTAGGACATCTCGACCTTCGGGAGGCCGGACGTGTGCTCGGAGCGGATCTCCGAGTAGCGGTCGACCCGATCCGACCAGATCGAGGAGAGCAGCCTCGCGAGCTCGGCATCGACGACGCCGCTCCGGAGCAGCCCGAGCACGTCGTGTCCCCGCACCGCGAACAGGCACGTGTAGAGCTTCCCGTCCGCGGACAGGCGTGCCCGGGTGCAGTCGCGGCAGAACGCCTGGGTGACGGAGGCGATGACGCCGATCTCGCCGCCACCGTCCCGGTAGCGCCAGCGGCGTGCGACCTCGCCGCGGTAGGCGGGCTCGACCGGCTCGAGGGGAAGCTCGGCGTCGATCCGCTCGACGATCTCCCGCGCGGGAACGACGTCGTCGAGGCGCCAGCCGTTCGTCGCCCCGACGTCCATGAACTCGATGAAGCGCACGATGTGGCCGCTGCCGTGGAAGTGGCGGGCCATCGGAAGCACCGAGTCCTCGTTCACGCCTCGCTTCACGACCATGTTGACCTTGATCGGCGCGAGCCCGGCGGCCGCGGCCGCCTCGATTCCCTCGAGCACGCGCCCGACCGGGAAGTCGACGTCGTTCATCGCCCTGAAGACCTCGTCGTCGAGCGCGTCGAGGCTGACGGTGATCCGTCCCAGGCCGGCCTCGCGAAGCGCCTGCGCCTTCACCGGGAGCAGCGAGCCGTTCGTCGTCAGCGTCAGCTCGAGGCCCGGGATGCCGGCGAGCTGCTCGACGAGGCGCTCGACGTCTTTTCGCAGCAGGGGCTCACCGCCGGTGAGGCGGACCTTCTCGACGCCGAGCGACGCTGCGACACGCGCGACCCGGGTGATCTCCTCGAACGTGAGCAGCTGCTCGCGGCGCAGGAACTCGTGGTCGCGACCGAACACCGTCTTCGGCATGCAGTAGGTGCACCGGAAGTTGCAGCGGTCGGTGACCGAGATCCGCAGGTCCCTGAGGGGCCGGCCGAACGTGTCGATCGGAGCTCCCACATCGCCAAGCCTACTCATCGGGTGACGGTACGGAGCAGGGAGCCGTACGGCGCTCAGCCGGCCAGCCAGGCGGCGTCCACCGGGTCGAGCGCGAGCCGGGCGGCGGCGAGAGCAGGCTCGAGCTCGGCGGTCGAGGTCGGCCCGACCACGGCCGCGGTGGGATAGGGGCGCGCGAGCACCCAGGCGAGCGCGACGGTGACCGGGTCGCCGCCGACCCGGGCCGCGAGCTCGCGACACCGCGTCCTGCGGGCGCTGTTGGCCGCGGTGAGCCAGCACCGTTGCATCTCCTCGTCGGCGTCCGGCCGGTCCGCGAAGAAGCCGCGCGCCGCGGACGACCAGGCGAGAAGCGGCAGCTGCGTCCGCGCGTGCCAGCGTTCGTCGGCCCGCAGGCACCCCGGCCAGACGGGCTCGACCATCTCGGCGAGCGAGAGCTGGTTCGAGACGAGCGCGAGCCGGGCCCGACCGGTCGCGGCCGCGTATCGATCGAAGGCCTCGGCCCGCTCCGCCGTCCAGTTGCTGACCCCGGCGGCCCCGGCACGACCGGAGCCGACCTCGGCGTCGAGGGCGTCCACGAACTCCCCGACCGGGATCGCCGGGTCGTCGCGGTGCAGCACGAGCACGTCGACGCGGTCGATCCCGAGCCGCTCGAGGCTTCCCGTCAGCTCGCCGGCCACCGCCTCGGGCCTGCAGCGCGGCGTGTGGGCCACCTTGTGGAGCAGCGTCACGTCGTCGCGGGCGCGGCGCGAGGCGAGCCAGCGCCCGAGCAGCCGCTCGCTCCGGGCGCCGTAGTGAGCGGCCCCGTCGAAGGTGTCGACCCCAGCCTCGACCGCGTCGTCCCAGAGCCGGAACCAGGACGAGGCCGGAAGGTCGGCCCCCGAGTGAGTGACCTGGGCCGTACCGAGGACGACCGGGAAGACGGGCCGCTCGAGCCCGGGAATCGGAAGCGGCGCCACCTGCGAGAGCATGCGCGGCGGGCGGGTTTCCTGTCAACCCGCCCGCGCTGTGGAGGAGAGATGGGAGGGCCAGGTCACCTCCCGGCCCGCGTTGCGGCTGCGGCTTCCGCACCGGGCCGGGAGATCCTGTGTCAGCCGGCGCCCTCAACTCGCAGTGTGTCCGATCCGATCAAGAAAGGGAATCCCCTGAATAGAGAGAAAATCTGCTATGATCGCGCTTAGGTTTTCATATCGAGTCGCCAGGAGGCAATGACAGGATGGGTAAGACAATCGGTATCGACCTCGGCACGACGAACTCGTGTATGGCCGTGCTCGAGGGCGGCGAGCCGACGGTGATCCCGAACGCCGAGGGCGGCCGAACGACGCCGTCCGTCGTTGCGTTCACGAAGGACGGCCAGCGGCTCGTAGGCGCGCCCGCGAAGCGCCAGGCGGTGACCAATCCGAAGAACACCGTGTTCTCGATCAAGCGGTTCATGGGCCGGAAGTCCTCGGAGGTCTCCGAGGAGATGACGATCGTGCCGTACGAGGTCGTGTCGGGCCCGAACGGGGACGCGCGGGTCACGGCGGGCGACAAGGAGTACTCGCCGCCCGAGGTGTCGGCGATGATCCTCCAGAAGCTGAAGGCCGACGCCGAGGCCTATCTCGGCGAGCCGGTGTCCGAGGTCGTCGTCACCGTCCCCGCCTACTTCAACAACGCGCAGCGCGAGGCGACGAAGGACGCGGGCAAGATCGCCGGCCTGAACGTGCTCCGCATCATCAACGAGCCGACCGCGGCGGCGCTCGCCTACGGGCTCGAGAAGGAGCACGACCAGACGATCCTCGTCTTCGACCTCGGCGGCGGCACCTTCGACGTCTCGATCCTCGAGCTCGGCGAGGGCGTGTTCGAGGTCAAGTCGACGAACGGCGACAACCACCTCGGAGGAGACAACTTCGACAAGGCGGTCGTCGACTGGATGATCGCCGAGTTCAAGCGAGACCAGGGTATCGACCTCGGGGCCGACCCGATGGCGCTCCAGCGCCTCTACGAGGCGGCCGAGAAGGCGAAGATCGAGCTCTCCTCGACCACCTCCACCCAGATCAACCTTCCCTTCATCACCGCCACGCAGGACGGCCCGAAGCATCTCGACATCCAGCTCTCGCGCTCGAAGCTGAACGAGCTCACGCATGCGCTGCTCGAGCGGACGGTCGGCCCGACCGTCCAGGCGCTCGAGGACGCGGGGCTCGCGGCGGACGCGATCGACTCGGTCGTCCTCGTCGGCGGCATGACGCGCATGCCGGCCGTGCAGGACAAGGTCAGGGAGCTGATCGGGAAGGACCCGCACAAGGGCGTCAACCCGGACGAGGTCGTCGCCGTCGGCGCTGCGATCCAGGCCGGCGTGCTCAAGGGCGAGGTCAAGGACATCCTGCTGCTCGACGTCACGCCCCTCTCGCTCGGGATCGAGACGAAGGGCGGGGTGTTCACCCGGCTGATCGAGCGCAACACGACGATCCCGACGAAGAAGTCGGAGGTGTTCACGACGGCCGAGGACAACCAGCCGTCCGTCGAGATCCACGTCCTCCAGGGCGAGTCGGAGATGGCCACGTTCAACAAGACGCTCGGCAAGTTCCAGCTCGTCGGCATCCCGCCGGCGCCGCGAGGCGTGCCCCAGGTCGAGGTGACCTTCGACATCGACGCCAACGGGATCATCAACGTGTCCGCGAAGGACCTCGGGACCGGGAACCAGCAGCAGATCCGCATCGAGGGCGGCTCCGGCCTCCAGGAGGACGAGGTCCAGTCGATGATGCGCGAGGCCGAGGCCCACGCCGAGGAGGCCCGCAGGATGCGCGAGCTGGCGGAGGCGAGAAACCACGCCGAGACGCTCGTGTACACGACCGACAAGACGCTTCGCGAGCACCGCGACTCGGTCGACCCCGAGACCGCCAACGAGCTCGAGAGCCGGATCGCAGCGCTGCGCGCGGCGCTCGAGGGTGAGGACATCGGCGAGATCCGCGCCAGGTCGGAGGAGCTCACCGAGTCCTCTCACAAGCTGGCGCAGGCCGTCTACGAGAAGGTCCAGGCCCAGGGCGCCACGGCCGGAGCCGGAGCTGCCGCCGACGGCGGCGCGCCGGCCGAGGACGAGGTGATCGAGGAGGCCGAGTACGAGGTCGTCGACGAGGAGGCGAAGAGCTCGTGACCGAGCGCGTCCCGACCAAGCTCGAGCTGGTCGAGCGGATCGAGGAGCTCGAGGAGCTCGTCTCGGCCTGCGAGCGGAGGCTCGAGACGGCCGAGGGCTCGCTCTCGGAGGTCGCGGCGCAGCGGGACGAGTACCTCGACGACCTGCGACGGGTCGCGGCCGACTTCGACAACTACCGCAAGCGGGCGGCCCGTGATCAGGAGAGCCTCGTCGCCCGGGCGCACGAGCGGCTCGTGAAGGAGCTGCTGCCGGTCCTCGACGACCTCGAGCGTGCGCTCGTCGCGGCGAGCGAGCACGAGGAGGCGAAGCTCGAGGAGGGCGTCCGGCTCGTCGAGCGCGAGCTGCGACAGGCGCTCGCCCGGGAGGGCCTGCTCGAGATCGAGGCGAACGGGACCTTCGACCCCCACGTGCACGAGGCGCTGCTGACGCAGCCGGCCGATCGCGAGGAGGGCACGATCCTCGAGGTGATCCAGAAGGGCTACCTGCTCGGTGACCGGGTGCTCCGGCCGGCGCGCGTGGTGATCGCCATGCAGCCGCCCGAGACGGACGGGAGCGCATGAAGGATCTCTACGAGAGCCTGGGCGTCCCACGCACGGCGACGCAGGACGAGATCAAGAAGGCCTACCGTGCCCTCGCGCGGCAGTACCATCCCGACCGGAACCCCGACGACGCGGAGGCCGAGGAGCGGTTCAAGGAGGTCTCGGCCGCCCACGACGTGCTCGGCGACCCCGAGAAGCGGGCCCAGTACGACCAGTTCGGGCAGCGCCTGTCCGCCGGCGGGACCGGCTTCGACGGCAGCCAGTTCGGCGATCTCTCAGACCTGTTCGACCTGGGCGACCTGTTCGGCGGCATCTTCGGGGCCGGCGGGACGCAGCGCCAGCGCGGGCGCCGCGGGCGCGATCTCGAGGCGACGGTGAACCTCTCGTTCGAGGACTCGCTCGAGGGCGTCACCGCCAAGGTCCCGGTCGACGCGGCGGTTGCGTGCGGGGCGTGCAAGGGCAACGGGGCCGAGCCGGGAACCTCACCGGTCGTCTGCCCCGAGTGCCGCGGTCGCGGCGTCGTCTCGCAGAGCCAGGGGATGTTCGCGCTCTCCCAGCCGTGCCCGCGCTGCCGCGGCAACGGCACCGTCGTCGAGAGCCCCTGCCGGACCTGCTCCGGCTCGGGCCGGGTCCGGGAGACGAAGCGCTACCAGGTGAAGATCGCCCCCGGCGTCGCCGACGGCACCCGCATCCGGCTCGCGGGCAAGGGCGAACCCGGCCTGAACGGCGGCCCGCCCGGTGACCTCTTCGTCATCACGCGCGTCGCGCCGTCCCCGCTCTACGAACGGCGCGGGAACGACCTGTACCTCGAGGTGCCCGTCACCTACGCGGAGGCCGCGCTCGGCGCCACCGTCGAGATTCCGACTCCCGACGGCTCGGTCGCGCTCAAGGTGCCGGCCGGCTCCCAGGACGGCAGGCTGCTGCGCGTCCGCGGCCGGGGAGCGCCGGAGCTGAAGGGCCCCGGCCGGGGCGACCTGATCGCGCGGGTGCGGCTCACCGTGCCCCAGAAGCTGAGCAAGGCGGAGCGCGAGGCGATCGAGGCGCTGCAGAAGGTGTCGCGCGAGAACCCGCGCCAGAAGGTGTTCGCATGAGTGACGACCGCCCCCGGTACATGATCAGCGTCGCCGCCGAGCTCGTCGGCATGCACCCGCAGACCCTGCGCATCTACGAGACGCGCGGCCTCGTCCTGCCGCGGCGCACGCCCGGGAACACGCGCCTCTACTCGGAGCGCGACCTCGAGCGCCTCCGGACGATCCAGCGCCTGACGACCGACCTCGGCCTCAACCTCGCGGGCGTCGAGCGGGTGCTCGTCCTCGAGGACGAGGTGGAGCGGCTGCGCGGTCAGCTCATCGCGCTCGAGCGCCAGCTCCGATCCGACGTCGAGCGCGTCCACAAGCAGTACAAGCGGGAGCTCGTGCTCTACCGGGATCCGGGCAGCTCCCGCCTTCCCGTTCCGAGGCGATGAGCGCCGGCACGGGACCGTTCGCATAACCCCCGATCGTGCGGCCGAGGCCGCGAGGAGCAATGGACTTCAACAAGCTCACCATCAAGTCGCAGGAGGCGGTGGCCGCGGCCATGGAGCTCGCCCGCCGCCGAGGAAACCCCGAGGTCTACCCCGAGCATCTCACGCTGACCCTCCTCGACCAGGAGCTGCCGCGGACGCTCGTCGAGCGGGCGGGCGCCCAGGTGGCGACGGTTCGTGCAGAGACGGAGGCAGCCCTCTCGGGCCGGCCGAGCATCAGCGGGGCGCAGCAGCAGCCGCGTGCCTCGGCGAGGTTCGGGCAGGTGCTCGACCGTGCCGGTGAGGAGATGCGCGGGCTCGACGACGAGTTCGTGTCGACCGAGCACCTGCTGCTCGCGCTCGAGCTCGTGCCGCGCGACGCGCTGCTCGCGGCGCTCAAGGAGGTCCGGGGCTCCCAGCGGGTGACGTCCCAGGATCCCGAGGGCTCCTACCAGGCGCTCGAGAAGTACGGTCGCGACCTGACCGCGCTCGCGGAGCAGGGCGCGCTCGACCCGGTGATCGGGCGCGACGAGGAGATCCGCCGCGTGATCCAGGTCCTCTCGCGACGCACGAAGAACAACCCGGTTCTCATCGGTGAGCCCGGTGTCGGGAAGACGGCGATCGTCGAGGGCCTGGCCCAGCGCATCGTCGCCGGCGACGTCCCGGAAGGGCTGAAGGGCAAGCGCGTCTGGGGGCTCGACATCGGCTCCCTGCTCGCCGGCTCGAAGTACCGGGGCGAGTTCGAGGAGCGCCTGAAGGCCGTGCTCTCCGAGATCGAGCAGTCGGCCGGCGACGTGATCCTGTTCATCGACGAGCTGCACACGATCGTCGGCGCCGGTGCGGCCGAGGGTGCCGTCGACGCGGCGAACCTGCTCAAGCCGATGCTGGCGAGGGGGGAGCTGCGGGCGGTCGGGGCAACGACGCTTGACGAGTACCGAAAGCACATCGAGAAGGACGCGGCGCTCGAGCGGCGCTTCCAGCCCGTGCTCGTCGGCGAGCCGTCGGCGGCCGACACGATCGCGATCCTGCGCGGGCTGAAGGAGCGCTACGAGGCCCATCACGGCGTCCGGATCCGGGACGCCGCCCTCGTCGCGGCGGCGCTGCTCTCCGACCGGTACATCGCCGACCGCTTCCTCCCGGACAAGGCGATCGACCTCGTCGATGAGGCCGCTTCGCGCCTGCGGATGGAGATCGACTCGTCGCCGCTCCCCCTCGACGAGGCCGAGCGACGTGTCCGCCAGCTCGAGATCGAGCTCGCGGCGATGGCGAAGGAGGCTCCCGGGGTACGGGAGCCGGTCGAGCGGGAGCTGGCCGAGGCGAGCGAGCGCCGGAACGAGCTCGCGGCACGCTGGGCGGGCGAGAAGGAGGCGCTCGACCGGGTGAAGGAGATCACGCGCCTCGTCGACGAGCTGAAGATCGAGGCGGAGCGGGCCGAGCGCTCGGGCGACCTCCAGCGGGTCGCGGAGATCCGGTACGGCTCCCTGCCCGGGCTCGAGCGCGAGCTGGAGGAGCGTCAGGTCGCCGAGGGCACGCCGATGGTGAAGGAGGAGGTCGACGAGGACGACATCGCGGAGGTCGTCTCCCGCTGGACGGGCATCCCGGTCACGCGGCTCCTCGAGGGTGAGACCGAGAAGCTGATCCACATGGAGGAGCGGCTGCACCGGCGGGTCGTCGGGCAGGACGAGGCCGTGGAGGCGGTCGCGAACGCTCTCCGCCGCGCGCGCACCGGTCTCCAGGACCCGAACCGCCCGATCGGCTCCTTCGTCTTTCTCGGCCCGACCGGCGTCGGCAAGACGGAGCTCGCGAAGGCGCTTGCGGAGTTCATGTTCGACGACGAGCGGGCGATGGTGCGCCTCGACATGTCGGAGTACCAGGAGCGCCACACGGTCGCCCGGCTGGTCGGGGCCCCTCCCGGCTACGTCGGCTACGAGGAGGGCGGCCAGCTCACGGAGGCGGTGAGGCGCCGGCCCTACACCGTCGTCCTCCTCGACGAGATCGAGAAGGCGCACGCCGAGGTGTTCGACGTCCTGCTCCAGATCCTCGACGACGGGCGGCTCACCGACGGCCACGGGAGGACGGTCGACTTCCGCAACGCGGTCGTGATCATGACCTCGAACATCCGCTCGGTCGAGGCGATGCGCGACCGGTTCCGGCCCGAGTTCCTGAACCGCATCGACGAGATCGTCGAGTTCGCGGCCCTGACGCGCGACCAGCTCGGGGAGATCATCGAGCTCCAGCTCGCCCGGCTGCGCAGCCGGCTCGAGGAGCGCGGCCTCTCGATCGAGCTCACGCCCGGGGCGCGGGAGCTCGTCGCGGCCGCGGGGTGGGATCCGGCCTACGGCGCGCGGCCACTGAAGCGCGCCCTGCAGAGGATGGTGGAGAATCCGCTGGCAGTGAAGTTGCTCGAGGGAGAGTACGTCGCGGGGGACACGGTGCTCGTGGACGCGGACGGCGGGGAGCTGACGTTCGCTCGGTCTGCGTCACCGGAGTCCGCCGCGGCCTAGCCGCGTGGCCACCACCGCGGAGCTGCGGCTGGGCGAGCCGCTCCGCCTCACCGACGTGATCGCGGAGGCGGTGCGGGCGTACGGACGTCACTACGGGCCGTTGCTCGGCCTCGGCCTGCTCCACGCCGGGGCCTACCTCGTCCAGACCGTGGTCCCGTGGCTCGCGAGCGTTGCGATCCTCTCGCTCGTGTTCGTCGTCTCCTACGGTGTCATCGCCGGCCTGCTCGCGGGCGACGACACCCGCGCGGCGATCGGCCGGGCCCGGCGCGGCCTCCCGCTGCTGCTCCTGCTCGCGGTGGGCGTCGGCCTGCCGTTCTACCTCTCATTGAGCTTCCTGCTCTTCATCCCGGTCGCGATCATCTGGCTCGCCGTCTTCTCGTTCGCCGTCCCCGTCGCGCTGCTCGAGCCCCGCAGCGCCGAGCCGGGCCGGCCGCTGCCCGAGCGAGCATCCTCCGTGATCCGCCGGTCTGCCTACCTCGCCCGCACGGACTTCGGGCACGCGCTGAGCGTCGTGCTCGTGCTCGTGCTCATCTACCTGTTCGTCGGGATCCTGATCGCCGGCCTCCTGTCGAGCTTCGCCGACAACAGCCAGAACGCGGCGATCGCGACCGTCCAGGTCGTGCTCGCGCCGTTCTTCTTCCTCGGCCTCGGCGTCCTGTACTTCTCGCAGCGGGCCCGTGCCGAGACGGGTGACCGGCCGCTGCCGGGTCGCCGGTGAGCGAGCCGCCGCTGCTGCCCGACTGGGCGCTCGCCGAGGTGGCCGCCTGGCCACAGGACGCCTGGGGCGTTCACCACGCCCGCCTCCTGCTCCGCGACGGCCGCGTGATCGCGCCCGTCGCCGTGCTTCCGAGCGGGGAGCTGATCGGCTGGGGCGGCGCCGGCGAGGTTCCCTTCGACGCCGAGGACATCGTGGCGATCGAACGGGTCGACGAGTAGGCTCGGGCGATGGCAGACGGGCATCCGCGCTCGCGCTGGGGGACGTTCCTGCTCGGCGGCCTCGTCGGCGGGCTCGCCGGGATCGCAGCATCGCGGCTCCGGGAGCGCCCGCGGGCGCACGCCCCGCTGTCCTCGCCCGGCCTTGCCGCCTTCGAGGCGGCGCCGTGCTTCCGGGAGTGGGCGGAGGTCGAGCACCAGCCCGCACCCCGACGCGCGGGCGATTCCCCGGCCTAGCGTCCCTGCTTGCGGGGCTCGACGGGAGGCCGCTGCCCGGACCGGCCGGGGGAGCACGCGACCGCCCGCCGGGCCGCGCCGTCCGACCCGCCCGCCTAGCCTGAGCACGTGCCCGAGGGGGCCTTCGATCCCGAGCTCGAACAGAGCCTGCTCCGGTTCGGTCAGCAGCTCACCCTCGGCCGGCTGACCCCCGGTGTGGTTCACGAGCTCAACAACCCGCTCTTCGCGATCCTCGGGCTGCTCGAGCTGACGCTGCCCGAGCTCGAGCCGGGGTCGAAGGCGCGGGATCGCCTCGAGCTGATCCAGCGAAGCGGCCTCGAGATCAGGGAGATCGTCGGCTCCGTGCTCGAGTTCGCCCGGGCGAGGCCGGGAGACCGGGGCGCTCTCTCGCTCGCGGTGGCCGCGGAGAGCGCGGCCAGGCTGTTCCGGCGAACGAGCGTCGCCCGTGACCTCGAGTTCGAGCTCGTGCCGGCCGACGGCCCGGCGGATGTCCACGGCAGCGCCAATCTGCTCGCCCAGCTCTTCCTGGCCGTGTTCGCAAACGCCCATCTCGCGATGCCCCGCGGCGGGACCGTCACGATCATCGTCTCCTCGGCCGGGGGCGCCGTCCGGGTCGCGATCCGCGACGAGGGATCGGGCATCGAGCCCGGGGTGGAGGAGAGGATCTTCGAGCCGTTCTTCTCGACTCGGGCTGCCGAGGGCGCCGCGGGGCTCGGCCTGACGCTCGCACGCGCGGTCGCCCATGACCATGGGGGCGAGCTCGAGCTGGCCTCGACCTCCCCCACGGGGTCGGAGTTCGTTCTCGAGCTGCCGGCGATCTGAGGCGGTGGACGGCCCGGCTGGGCCGGGCCGGGCCCGCCGACCGCGCGGCCGCTGCGCGGCGCGCAGAGCGTGCCTTGCGTGGGTGCGGCCCTTCGGGCCGCGGCGCTTCGCGGCCTGGCGCCTGCGGCGCGGCCGCTGCGCGGCGCGGCGCGGCGCGCAGAGCGTGCCTTGCGCTAGACGAGCGTGCGGATCGCGTTCAGGATGATCTCCGCGGCGAGCGCGGCGTCGGCCGGGCTCGCGGATTCGGCGGGGTGGTGGCTGATCCCGTCCCGGCAGGGAACGAAGACCATCGCGCTCGGCACGCGCGGCGCGACGCACATCGTGTCGTGCGCGGCACCCGAGACCATCACCCGGTAGGGCTCTCCCGTCGCGCTCGCCGCCGCGTCGAGGGCGCCGACGACCGCCTCGCTCATCGGCGTGGCGGGGAGGGTCTGCCGCTCGCGGTACTCGGCGGTCATGCCGCGGGCCGCCGCGGCCCGTTCCGCGTATGCCCCGATCTCTCTCGCGACGCCGCGGAACGCGTCCTCGTCGGGTCCCCGGATGTCGAGCGAGAACCGGACCCGCTCGGCGATCGCGTTGATCAGGCCGGGAACGACCTCGATCTCGCCGACGGTACCGACGGTACCGTTCCCGGCCGCGCGGGCGAGTCGCTCGAGCTCGAGCGTCGACTCGGCGAGGACGGTGGTGGGGTCGAGGCGGAAGTCCATCGGCGTTGCCCCGGCGTGGTCGCCGCGGCCGTGGACGACGACGTCCGCGTGGACGTAGCCGGCGATCGCCCGCACGATCCCGATCCGGTTGCCGGTGTCCTGGAGGACGCGGGCCTGCTCGATGTGCATCTCGATCCAGCCGACGAGGTCGTCGAGGACGTGGGCCGCCTCACGCCAGCGGGCCGGCTCGAACCCGGCCTCCTCCGCGTGCTCCCAGAACGGGCGTCCGTCGTCGATCGCCCGGAATCCATCCCTGAGCTCGTCCTCGGTGACCCGCTGGGCGATGATCCGGCTCCCCAGCAGCATCTGCCCGAACCCGGAGCCCTCCTCCTCGAGGAACGCGATCACCTGGAGCGGTAGCCCGAGCCCGAGCTCGTGATCGAGGCGGCAGACCTCGAGTGCCGTCACGACGCCCATCGTCCCGTCGTACTTCCCGCCGTTGCGGTTCGAGTCGCAGTGCGAGCCGATCCCGAACACGGGCTCGCCGTGCGGCCGGTTCCTGGCGACGAGCGTACCGACCGGGTCGAGCTCGACGGTGAACCCGAGGGCCTCGAGCGAGCGCGTGAAGTGGTCGAGGGTGTTGCGGTAGACGTCCGTGTACGCGTAGCGGCGAATCGCCTCGGAGGAGAGCGTGAAGTCGCTTCCCGCGAGGGTCTCGATGTCGTGCTCGATGCGCGCCGCGGCGCGGTCGCGGTCGATGGAGATCGGGGTGAGACTCATCTGCGCATCCTCGCACCGGACAGCTGCCGCCGCACCGGCGACCGCCCGTGCTTTCCCGTCGAAACGGAGTTAGTATGGAGCCGTGAGCATCATCGCAGTCGTGCTCATCGCCTGCGCCGTGATCGTCGTCATCGGCGCCGAGTGGCCGCGGCTCGTCGGAGGGCTCAGGTCCCGGGGTGAGATCCGGGCGCATCGGGACCGCGAGCGGCGCAAGTCCGAGCTGCGGGTGATTCAGGGTCACGGCGACCACGACGACTTCGCCGAGAGCGTTCGCCGAGATCTCGAGCAGCTTCCCGTGATCGAGGAGCCGAACGACCGCAAGCGTTAGCGGACGCGGATCGTCGTCCGCAGCTCCCGCGTGTTCGGCAGGATGCTCGCCACGTTCTCGTCGTTCTTCGCTTCCTGACGGTCGGCGACGCGGACGGTGAGGAGGTGACGGCCTGGGCGGGCCCCGGCAACGCGCAGGGTCGCCGTACGCCCGTCCTTCGAGAGCGTCCCGCGCCGCCACGCACCCCCATCGAGCCGGAAGCGGATGCCCTGCGGATCGACGCCTGCCCCCGCATCCCCGACACGAACCAGCAACCTTCCCGCCGACACGGTCGTGGAGAGCAGGCGCGCGCTCGGCGGTGACGTATCGTCGATCCAGAGGCGGAACCTGTACGGGCCCGCCCGCCCGGGCCCGGTCGAGTCGAAGACGAGCGAGTGCTCGCCGGCCCGCGGGAGCAGGGCGGCCGACGACCGCACCATCGACCCGAACCGGTCGAGATACGGGTTCGTGACGAGCGGCAGCGCCGGCACGCCCGCTAGCCGGTTCTCCTCGGCCCCGATCACGATCCGGGGCTCGATCGCGACGCCCCTCGCCTGGGAGACGACGGCCACGCCGACGTTTGCGACACCCGGCGGGACGACGACGCGGAACACCTGCTCGGGGCCCGGCAGGGAGCTCGGGAGGAACGCCGCACGCTCCGGGTAGCGGTACCGCTCGACGAGCGACAGCCCGTCGCGCAGGTCACGGGCGTAGGTGCCGGGCCGCGTCAGGGTCTCGGAGGGCTCCGTTCCGAGCAGCGGGCGGGTGACCCGAAGCCAGAAGGGGATCCGGCGGCTGGCCCCCTCGCGGCGGAGCACGACGAACCCGCTGCGCTCACCCTCCGGCGCAGCGGCGTCCGCGGTCACGTCGACCGCGAGCACCCCGGGTACCTCGACCGCCGCGGGCGCGGAGACGGTGAGGCCGGGACCTGCTTCCGCGTGCTCGATCGACACCGACCACGTGCCGGCGCCCCCACCCGCGTCGGCGAGCGTGATCTCCGCCGATTCCGACACGGTGCCGGCAGCGACGTCGAGCAGGCCGAATCCGAGCGACTGCGGCGAGGCGAAGAGGAGCGGTTCGAGGGCTGCCTCGGCATCGACAAGGCCGCCGCCCTGGCGCGACGGCGGCACCTCGCCACTCCCCGGGGAGCCCCGGCTGACCGGGCGGCTGGTGACGACGAGCGCCGACTTGACCTCTGCCGGCAGCCAGCCCGAATGGGCCTGGAGCAGGAGTGCCGCTACTCCCGACACGTGGGGTGTCGCCATGCTCGTGCCCGAGAGCGCAGCCCACCCGCCCGGAACTGCGGAGGCGATCGAGACGCCGGGCGCGGTCACGTCCGGCTTCGCGAGCAGTCCGAGCGTCGTCGGGCCCGCCGACGAGAACGGGGCGATGACCGGGCCGGTGTCCGCCGCGGCGACCGTGATCGCGGAGGCCGTCGAGCCCGGGGATCCGATCGAGCCGGCACCGAGATCGGAGTGCTCGTTGCCGGCCGCGACGACCACGACGACTCCCGCAGCCGTCGCGTTGTCGAGCGCCCTGGCGACGGCGTCGTGCTCGGGCGTCACCTGGGGCTCGCCGATCGAGAGGTTGAGCACGTCCATGCCGTCGGCTACGGCCGCCTCGATCGCGGCGACGATCTCCGGCGAGTTGCCGTCGAGGCCGAGGCCCGAGTC
The DNA here is from genome assembly GCA_046330455.1 of Gaiellales bacterium. Classification (GTDB taxonomy): domain Bacteria; phylum Actinomycetota; class Thermoleophilia; order Gaiellales; family Gaiellaceae; genus CAVQXR01. The sequence continues at coordinate 8,312 of JAXLSU010000002.1, read as the reverse complement.
GGTGGGGATCGTGAGCGCCTTGTAGTTGCCGAGGTACGCGGCGGGCGCGATGCCGGAGAGCTGCCCCAACGGGGTCGAGGACGGCCCACCGGCGGCGATGCCCGCGACGTGGGTCGCGTGGCCCGAGTAGCGCGGGTCGAACGGGCGCGCTGCGTAGCGCCAGGTCGCGCCCGGGGGCGGAAACGACCGGGCCACGATCACCCGTGCCGTCGTGAACGCCCGGTTGCCCTTCGGGAACCCGTCCGGGGCGACGAAGCCCGCGGCGGAGAAGAACGGATGGCTCTGGTCGATCCCGTCGTCGATGATCCCGATGCGGATGCCCTTGCCGTCGAGGCCGCCGCTCCAGGCGGCCGGCGCGCCGATCTGGGCCGGGCTCGAGTCGAGCAGCGTGTGGTAGCGGACGCTCGGGTACACAGACCGTACGCCCGGCAGGCGCTCGAGACCGGCGAGGGACGAGGCCCGGATCGAGAGCGCGACCGCGTCGAGCACGATCCGGTAGCGCCACGAGACCTCGGCCGTCGGGAGGGCGTGGGCGAGGCGCCGCTCGAACGTGGCCTGGGCGCGGTCGACGGCGGCGAGCGCCGCCCGCGACCTCCTGCCCTCGTCGGTTGCGCTGAGCCCGCGCTGTGCGAGGGACGCGGGCTCGAGCTCGACGATCACGTCGATCGTCGGGGCCGCGGGGGCGGGGGGGACGACCGCCTGCGCCGGGGCGGCGAGGAGGAGTACGAGGAGGAGGGCGAGGAGGGCGCGGCGAACGATCGTGTGATGGTAGTCGCGCCGATCGCCGGCCAGGGTGCCCAACACACCGTTGCCTCCGGGCGCCACGTCGCGGCGGCTAGAATCGTCGTTCAGCAGTCCACGCGGATGTGGCGGAACTGGTAGACGCGCACGGTTCAGGTCCGTGTGGGGGCAACCCCGTGGAGGTTCGATTCCTCTCATCCGCACTGACGAAGCAGGTCGTTCCGTCTCGCCCACGACTTCCCAACCGAAGAGAGCAGCCCCCGTTCGAGCGTTAAGGTCCTCCATGCCAGGGTCGATTGAACCGCTGGTGACCAGGGCGGTGGCCTTCATCAGAACGACCCGCGGCCGGCGGATCCTGAACGTGGTCGTCACGGTCTTCGCGCTCGCCGTGTCGGCCCTCGCGGCCCGGCACTTCGCAGCGACGGGCTGGCCGCTCGAGCACGCGAACCCGAAGCTGCTCGCGGTCGCCGGCATCCTCTTCGTTCTCTCGTATCCGCTCAAGGCGTTCGGGTGGCACCGGCTCTTCCACCCGGAAGAGCGTCCCGGGCCGCTCTCACTCGCGGCCGCGAACGGTGCGGCCTCGGTCACCGGCGCGGCGCTGCCGGGCCGGTTCGACGACGTCGTGCGGATCGCCGTCGTCCGCCGCTACCCGAGCTGCCCGTCCGGGATCGGGACCCTCTCGCTGTCCCTGTTCATGCTCGGGCTCGTCGACGCCGCGGCCCTGATGCCGATCAGCGCGACCGCGGCGGCGACCTCGACCGGGTCGCCTGCGCTGCGGGCCGGGCTCGCCGTCGTCGCCGCCGGCGGCCTCGGTGCGGCGCTGATCATCGTGCTGCTGCCGAGAGCGATCGCGAGCGGACGCCTGATCCGGTTCCGGATCGCCCGCTGGCTCAGTACCCGCGTCACTCCCGGCAGGCAGGCATGGCATGCCGGCCTGCTCGTTTTCGCCTCGTGGTCGGTACGGGCGACAGCGCTGTTCTTCCTGCTCGCGGCCATGGACATCAGCATCTCGTTCCCGCTCGCGATCGGCTTCCTGTGCGCGGCCGCCGCCTCGGCCGCGCTGCCGATCGCGCCCGCTGGTGCCGCGACCCAGGCCGGCGCCGGTGCTGCGATGCTCGTCGCGTCCGGTTTGAGCACGCAGCAGGCGATCGACTACGCGATCAGCGCCCAGGCGATGGTGATCCTCGCCGGGGTGGCCGTCGTTCTCTTCGCCGCTGCGCGGCATGCGGGCCAGCGGGTGTTCGCCCGCCGGGCCGCCTGACCGGCTACCACATCGTCTCGATGAGCTCCGCGTCGCGCACGGCGGGCGCACCGTAGACGAACACGATCACGTCCTGCTCGCCGCGGTTCTGCACGAGCAGCGGCGTTCCCGGCTCGACGACGGCGATGCCTCGCGGCGGCAGCTCGACGGTCTCGGCGGGGTCGCCGAGCTCGAGAGTCAGGGTCCCCTCGAGCACGAGGAAGACCTCCTCCTGGGTGGGCTCGCGATGGCGGTGGCCCGAGCCGCCGGGCGGATACCGCCACAGGTGCGCCCGGGAGTGCGAGAGGTTCGCGAGCAGGGGCAGCTCGACGATCGTGCGATGGGGGTCGTCGGGCCGCCAGCTCGGCTTCTCGAAGCGCTGCTGCTCGGGGCGCAGGACGGTATAGCCCACGGCGGCATCCTAGGCGAGGTTGTCCCGCCCGCGCCATGCCCCCTGGGGTAGAAGTACGCGCAGGCACGACGATGAGCTCGGCGATGACCCTTTCCCGAATCAGCGCGTGAGCCTCCGCAGCGGGGAGGGCCGCGTCAGCCTGTTCGTCGAGCTCGGAGCCTCGTTCTGGCTCGTCGTCGCGGCCGCCTTCATCGGGTTCGTGGGAATCGGCGCGACCGTGCCCACGCTTCCTCCGTACGTCCGTCACGAGCTGGGCGCGAGCAACCTCGTGCTGGGCCTCCTGATCGGTGTGTTCTCGGTCGCGGGGCTTGCCGCGCGCCTCGGGCTCTCCCGGTTGGCGGACGTCCGGGGCCGGCGCTTCACGCTCGCCGTCGGGCTCGCTCTCGGGGCGCTCGGCGGGCTGTTCTACGCGGTCTCGCTCGGCGTCCCGGGCGTTGCGGTCGGACGGATCGTGCACGGGGCGGGCGAGGCGCTCGTCTACATCGGGGCCGTCGCGTGGGTCGTCGACCGGGCGCCGCCGGAGCGCCGGGCGCAGACGCTCGCCCTGCTGGGCTCTGCGGTCTGGGGCGGGCTTGCGCTCGGGCCGCTCGTCGGCGAGGCGCTCGGGAGCTTCGTCGCGGCCGGCTGGTTCGTCGCGATCACCCCCCTCGTCGGGCTCGCGACGCTCCGGTACGTGCCGGAGTCGCCCGTCCGGCGAAACCCGGGCCGGCGGACGCCGGTGCTGCCGCGGGCATCCATCGGGCCCGGTATCGCCCTCGGCCTCACGAACATCTCGTACGTGGCGCTCGCCGGGTTCCTGGTCCTGTACCTGGCGGGTCACGGCGGGGGCGGGGCCGCCGCGTTCGCCGTCTTCGCCGGGATCGTGCTCGCCTCTCGCATTCTCGTCGGCTGGCTCCCGGACCGGGTCGGGCCACGCCGGAGCCTCGCGATCGGCCATGGCCTGATGGCGGGCGGACTCGCCGTGATCGCGCTGTTCCCGTCGCCCGCCGTCGCGATCGCCGCAGCGGTGGCGATCGGGGTCGGCTACTCGCTGCCGTGGCCGTCGATCGCCTCGTTCGTGCTCGGCCAGGCGCCGCCGGACGAGCGCGGCGCGTCGGTCGCGGGCCTCACCGCCTTCTTCGATCTCTTCGTGGGCGTCGGCGGCTTCCTCGCCGGCGGGATCGCCGCGCTGTTCGGCTACGAGGCGGTGTTCTGGCTCGGCGTCGGCTGTGTCGGGCTCTCGAGCCTCGTCGTTCGCTCGGTGATCGTGGAGGCGCCTGCAAGGCTCACTCCCGCGCCCGCCGAGGCGGGCGCATGCAGCGGCTAGGCAGGTCAGTCCATGTCGACGGCTGCGAGCAGCTCGAGCTCGTGTCGCCCGGAGCAGCCGCCGGGGTTTCCGTCCCCTGATCGGAGATTCGAACGGGACCATCGTCGGTTTGCGCCCCGGGCGCAACTGGCGCGCGCGTATCGAGGTCCGATGAGGATGTGGGAATGCACGCGCGTCGAGGGTCAGGTACGGATAGGGCGACCCGTCGAGCGGGCGGGTGCGGAAGTCCTCGACGATCCGATCGAGCGCCTTCGCCAGCCGCAAGACCTGGCTCTTCGACATGTGCTCGATCCCGAGCTGGCGAACGAGCTTCTCGACTCGCCGCGTCGAGACCCCAGCCAGATGGTAGTCGGCTATCACCGAGCAGAGCGCCTGCCCGGCACGACGCCGCGGCTGCAGGAGCCAGTCGGGAAAGTACGAACTGACCTTGACCCGGTTGCGTGGACACCTGATTCTGGGGGTTTCCCCGGAGGAAGGAGGCCCGTGTGGGTCGTCCCGCGAAGTATCCGCCCGAGTTTCGGCGTGAGGCGGTCGAGTTGGTCAGGTCGTCTGGCCGGCCGGTCGTGGAGGTCGCGCGCAGTCTCGGGGTGACCGACTCGACCTTGCACAACTGGTTGAAGGCCGATCGTGACGCGCGTGCCCGTGCGGTCGACCCGGACGGGTTGACGGAGTCGGAGCGTCAGGAGCTGGCGCGGCTGCGCAAGGAAAACGTTGATCTGAAGGTCGACCGCGAGATCTTGCGCAAGGCGGCCGCGTATTTTGCCCGGGAGACGATGCGGTGAGCCGCTTTCGCTTCGTCGCCGATCATCGCCACGAGTATCCCGTGAAGCGGCTGTGCCGGCTGGCCGAGGTCTCGCGCTCGGGCTTCTATGCGTGGTGCAAACGGCCGCCCTCGCGGCGGGCGCTCGTTGACGCGGCGCTGCTGGCCGAGATCGAGCAGATCCACCACGACTCGCGTCGCACCTACGGCGCCCCACGGGTCCACGGCCAACTCGCCCGACGCGGCGTCTGTGTGGGCCGCAAGCGGGTCGCCCGGCTGATGCGGGCCGAGCAGCTTGTCGGCGTCAACCCGCGGCGCAAGTGGCGGCGCGGGCGACCCGACATTGCCCCGGCCCCGGACCTGCTACAGCGTGACTTCGCGGCCACCAGACCGAACCAGCGCTGGGTCGCCGACATCGCCGAGTTCCCCACCGATGAGGGCACTCTCTACCTCGCCGGCGTCCGTGACCTCTGCGACCGCAGCCTCGTCGGCTGGGCGACTGGGGCTCATCCCGACGCCGAGCTCGTCGTCGACGCGTTGACGATGGCGCTGTGGCGCTCGACCCCGGATCCGGAAGGGCTGATCCATCACGCCGATCGCGGCCCCCAATACACCTCGCTCGATCTCTGCTCCGCAGCGACCCTCGCCGGCCTGAAGGTCAGCTTCGGCTCGACCGGCGACTGCTACGACAACGCCGCCATGGAAACGTTCTGGTCGACGCTGAAACGCGAGATCCGCTGGATCCGCGGCTCGCTGCGCTTCCCCACCCGCGCCGCCGCGAGGCTCTACCTGTTCGCGAATACATCGAGATCTTCTACGGATGAAAGTCAAGTGCCGCTGGACGCGTCCTCCGGTGGGTGGGATGCTTCGGTGTGAGCGCGGGTGACCGCCGGCCGAAGGGCAGGAGCTTGGGGCTCGATCCTGCCGCGCGGGCTTGTCGCCTCTGGCTGACGCGAAGATGCGCGCCCCGTTGCGGCACCCGCGCTCGCTTTCGGTCGCCACGCGGCCCAGTCGGCTGTGAGCCGCTTGTAGGCGGTCTCGGCCTGCGCGGCGAGCTCGCGCTCGAGCTCGTGCTGTCTCCTGGGCGCGAAGATGCGCTCGGGATGTCGGCGGCCGCGGTTGCGCTCGGCGCCTGTGAGCAACTCGAGCCGACGCAGCTTCTCCCGGGTCAGAGACGGACGCGCGAAGGCGTAGTCCTCCTCGTCGGTGAGCATGTGCCAGCAGATCACGGCCAGCTTGCGCGCGACTGCGACGGTGGCGACGTTGGCGCCGCGGCGGGCACGGATCCGCTGGTGGAAGGCACGCATCGGCCCGATCGTGCGCGCCAGGTACCAGGCTGCCTCAACGAGCACGTGCCGCGCCTCGCCCGGCCCCTGCTTGGAGATCCGCCCGTGCCGGGCGGGCTCGCTGCCGGACTGGATCACGCGCGGGTCGAGGCCGAGATAGCCGACCAGGTGCGCCGGCGTCGGGAAGCGACGGATATCACCGATCGCGCCGATCAACGCGCAAGCGGTGACAGCGTTGATGCCGGGGATCGTGAGCAGCCGCCGCATCTCGGGCGAGGTGAGCGCATCGAGGGCGATCGCCTGCTCGACCATGCCGACCTCCTCGTTGAGCATGTCGATGTGGCGCAGGCAGCCGTCGACGGTCAGCCGCTCGTCGGCCGGCAGCTCGAGACGAGCGAGCCAGGCGCGGCCACGGACACCGAAGACGTCGCTCATCGGTGGCTTGCCGACGAGCCGGCGCATCAAGACGGCGTGCACCTGATTCTTCTCGCGAGTGCGCTGACGGACGAGCTGTGCTCGCCGGCTGACCAGACGGCGACGCGCCCGTGTCTGTTCGTCCGGCGTCCATACCTCGGCGAGGAAGCCGGCCGCCAGCAGGCGTGCGAGCAGCCGCGCATCGACCTTGTCGGTCTTCGCGCGACCGCGCGCCGCCCCACGCACCGCCTTCGCATCAGCAAGCACGACCCGCTCGACGAACGGCTCCAGGATCCGCGCGATCTCGACCGCGTTGCCGGTCGCCTCCAGCACCACCTGATCCGTCGACTGCAGACTCTCGCCGAAGAACCGGAGCGCCTCCGGCGTCGTCGCGATCCTCCCAGCCAACCGCACCCGCCCTCGCTCGCTGATCGCGACCTCGCAGAAATCGCGATGCGCGTCAAGCGCGATGCTCCGCATCACCACCACCTCTCACTCGACGATTCGCGAGGCGGGGCGGGCATGGCGACAGCTACGGATCCGTGCTCACAGCACACCCGGGCAAGTCGCAGGGGCGGCCAAATACAAACAGCGAGCTCGCAGCTCATACAAGCCAGCGGCCTGCCCAACCCTCGCCTCCCAGGGCCCCTGTCCCGGAACGCCGCCGACGCTACGCCGACGACCGGACGAGACAGCAAGCCCATGAAGGAAGTCTCATCCCCCTACAACCGACAACGCCACCAGACCGCGCTCGGACACCTCACCCCGCTCGAGCACCGACAACAGTTCGCATCATGAACACCGAAACCACGTGTCCACCAGAGCGGGTCAAGGTCAGACCGAGGTGAGACGGACGTGGGATGATGGACAACGCCTACACAAGACGGCGTCCTGAAGTGTCGAGCGCGACGGGGTCCAGGCCAGGACAGCCAGCACGGCCTCGCGAATCAAGGCCGCTTGGACCGGGGAGATCTGATGACATAGATCTGGGGCGCTCTCGGGAGATGTGAGACAAGCCTCGGATGACTGACCGACGCAGGGCAGTGACATCACGACCTCTCCTCGAAGAACGCGTCAATGAGCTCCTCGAGTACGGCGCCTTCGCCCGTGAGCTCGTAGCTCGGATCGAAACCGACCTGGGCAAGCCGGTCAGTCAATGCTGAGCGGACTCGCTCCGCGATGTCCTCGCCGACCTCGAGAGTCATTCCGCCAGAGGCGGTGTCAGGAGCGGATTCGCTCGCGATGATGTGGCGAAGATCGGCGGGCAGGTAGTCCGCGGCCTGAAGGTACGCGCGCTGAGCGCTGGACAAACGAACAGATCTCATCGGGCCGGGGCCACCCAATGCGTTCACCTGTTCGCGCCGGTCCGCGAGAGTGGGTTGACGGAAACGATTCGCCCGGTCTGCGGGTTGACCACGACGCGAGCGTCACGTCCTGTGTAGATCTTGAAGGGTCTTCCGAGGTCGTCGACGCCCTCCTTGATTCCCTTCGGGTTCCTGATGGCGTCCAGGAGTGCCTGCGGCCTAACGCCCGCCCTTCTCGCGCCATCGCCTATAACCCGATCGATCCCGTGCCCGGTGAAGCCGTTAATCCTCGTCCCATCGCTCGCGACGATCGATGAGCGCGCAGCCGCTGCGCCCTTTGCGGCGTAGTTGCTGGCTCGGAGTGCGAGGCGGAGTTCGATGGCTCCTGGTGCGGCGAACAGGAGGGCTTCGGGGCCGGCGGTGACTGTGGCGCCGATGATGCCTTGCCAGCGTGGGCTGAGGGTTTGGAGGCCTTCGCACCAGGCGCTGCCGATGCCTGGCAGGTGTTCGACCAATGATCCGCACCCTTGGTCGGTTGCTTCGAGCCCTGAGGGGTCGGTGAGGACTGTTGGTCTCGCGTTGGCGTAGAGGTAGGTGGACTGCTGGTTGGGGGTGGTTTGGCCGGCGGGGTCGGGGCTTGTGAATTGGCCGAGGGTGGGGTTGTATTGGCGGGCGCGGAGGTTGTAGAGGCCGGTTGTGGGGTCGTTGTATTGGCCTGTGAATTGGATGGGGTTTGTGGGTGCGTTCGGGTCGTTTTGGGTGGCTTGGGCGGTGGCTCCGTAGGGTTCGTAGTCGTAGCTCCACTCCAGGGTGCCGCTCTGGGAGGTGAGGTTGGTGATGCTGCCGAGT
>JAXLSU010000001.1:0-524867 GCA_046330455.1 Gaiellales bacterium | reverse complement strand
GCCCCACGCCTGACAGGGCGTGACGGTGGGCGAAGCCGGCGCCTCGGCACCGGCTTCGCCCACTCCATCCCAGGCGGGCCCCTAGCCCAGGGAGCCCGTGCCGGCCGGAACCGTGCCGGCCGCCTCGATCACGACGCTCTGCCAGTCTGCGTGCCGCTCCTTGCAGCCCGGGCAAACCCGGAGCGTCCCGTGCTCCGCCGCCTCGAGCTGGCCCCAGAGGCCGCGCGAGAGGAGCCCGTCGGCCTGCTTGCGGCCGCAGATACCGCAGGTCAGATACAGCGCCATCGCTTCGTCCCTACCTCCGTCCCGTCGTTAGCCCCACGGGCCGATGAACGGCCCGCTGTCGTGTACGAGCAAGATGATGATCACCGCCACGATGCAGACCACCGACAGGACGAGCAGCGCCGGCGTCAGCCACTTGACCGGGCTCTGCTCGGGCGGGAACTCGACCTGCTTGCGCTTCGCCATCTGATCGATCCCCCTCTCCCTAGAGCCCTGCGGCCCGGAGCCGGTCGGCCTGGGCCTCGAGTCGCTTCTTCTCCTGCACGACCCACGCCACGAGCGACACGACCATGAGGAGAATGCCGAGCCCCGTGAGCACGAAGGTGCCGGTCAGGTCGTGGTCGACGCCCGGCCCGAAGGTCCAGAACGCGCTGATGTCGGTGTTGAGCGACCCCTCGTCGTTCAGCCAGCTCTCGTACGGGAAGCTGTCGATCATCGTTTGTCACCCCCTCCGTTACGGGTTGGACGTGGTCGTGGATCCGCCGCTGCCTCGCTCCGCACCCACGAGCTCCCGGTAGTCGTCGAGGAGGATCTGGTCGGCCTCGACCTCCTCCCCGGACGGCAGGACGAGCACCTCTGCCTGCCGCTCGAACTCCGGGTAGAAGTCCTGCTGGAACTCCGCCATGTCGAGACCCTCGAGCTCGACCTCCGGCGGCACGCGCAGGAGGTTCGCCTTCTTGAGCAGCCAGCTCGCCACGTACCCGGGGATGAACGCGAGCGGGAAGAACGCGAGCATCCCGACGAGCTGCCCGCCGAATGACGAGTCGATGTTGTTGACCCCGGTCGGGAAGCCGCCCGCGAAGATCCCGACGAGGAACACGCCGTAGAACCCGCAGACGCCGTGCACGGCCACCGCACCCACCGCGTCGTCGATCCGGAGCTTCGACTCGATGTACTTTCCCGCCCACACGGCGAGGATGGCGCCCGAGAAGGAGAGTAAGTAGGCGAGCGAGGGATGGTAGACGTCGGCGCCGGCCGAGACGCTGATCACGCCGGCGAGCCCGCCGGACAGCGTCCAGAACGGATCGCCCTTGCTGGCGAACCACCCCCCCGTGAAGCCGCCCGCGAAGCCGACCGTGATCACCATCGCGATCGCACCGAGGGTCGTGGGCGAGAGGTAGATGTTCAGCCACCCGGGGAACAGCGTCGACGTGATCACGAGACAGGCGGCATAGAAGCCGTAGAACCCGGTGAAGATCAGCATCAGGCCCGACAACGTCATGTGCGTGTTGTGGGGCCTGAAGACTCTCGGTTTGCCCTCCTTGTCGAACTTGCCGATCCGCGGCCCGAGATTGAGGAGCACGCCGAGAGTGAATGCGCCCGCGACACCGTGCACGACGCCCGATGCGATCGCATCGTGGAAGCCGTATTTCGTGACGAGCCAGCCGCCGGCGCTCCAGCCCCACGCCGCATCCATGATCCACACGGCCGAGCCGAGCAGGCAGGTGAGCAGCAGGTAGGCCGACAGTCGAACGCGCTCGATGAGCGCACCGGACATGATCGAGCCCGTCGTCCACGAGAAGAGCAGGAACGCGAGGAAGAAGACCGCGCTCAGGTGGTCGTTCAGGTTCGGCCCCATCTGGTCGGCCCACGGAGAGGTCGCGGCGCAGAAGCCCGGGAACTCCGGGTCCGGCCCGGCGTGCCCCTGGGCGGGCCCCCCGTGCTCGAAGCAGCCGTAGATGTACCAGCCGAAGTAGTAGAAGGTCGGCGTCACGACGGCGATGGTCAGGATGTTCTTGACGGCCGTCGACATGATGTTCTTGCGTCTCGCCGCGCCGGCCTCGTACATCATGAAGCCGGCGTGGATGAGCCACATCACCACGACCGTGAAGAAGTAGAACTGTTCCTGGAGGATCTGCGAGTCGAGCGTGACCTTCGCGTCGATCTCTTCCAGGGTCTGTGCCAGCACGGCACCTATCGACCCGAGAACGTCCATCCCACCTCCCTGCGATCTCCCTGTAGCACCGCTTACCGTGCGGGCAACAGGCTACGCCGTCGGGCGGACGGAAGTCAAGCAGCAGAGCACACGAACTTCCTCCGGCAGCAGCCCCGGGGAGCACCGACTCCAGCGGGAGCTACCACCCTCGGAGTCAACTCCGGACAACCGCGCAGGCCGACTGCGGTCTAGCCGATTGTGGTCTAGCCTTCTCGGCGGATCTCGGCGATCTCGCCGCTCATGGCGTCGATCACGACCACGGTGACGTTCTCGAGCGTCTCGTCCGGCTGCCTCACCGAAAGCGAGACAGCCCAATATCCCTCTGATTTCAAGCCACGCTTCATAAAACGGACCATCTCGGTGTTCGGCTCGAAGTCGACCGCGCCGCGAGCGATCGCGATCGCCTGCTCCTTCGAGACCTCCGTCTCGGTCGCGCCACACGTCTTCGCGACGAGCAGCGCGACGAGCAGGACCCCCGCGAGGATCGCGAGCCGCCCGAGCGGACGGTCTCTAAACCCGCGCGCGCTGCCGTCGCCAGCGGTCGACGACACGGTAGGCCCTCAGGAGGAGATAGCCGACGAAGTGGAGGAGGAAGACGAGCGAGAGCCACCACGCCCACCACTTCCAGTGGGGCTTGAACTCGCGGAGCTCGATGACGGTGAGGTACATCGCGGCACCGAGCGTGACCAGCATGATCGGGGTCGCACCCGGGACGTTCCGGAACAGGAGCACGAAGAACATGTGGGGAGACATGATCCGCTAGCGGGCCGCCCTTGGCAAGCCCGCGTGTGGCGCTCTGGCCGCCGAAGGCGTGAGAATCCCCCTCGTGAGCGTCGAGGACATCATCCTCACCTTCGCGATCCTGCTCGCGGCCGGTCTCGCCGCCGAGCCGGTCGCGCGGATCCTGCGCCTGCCGGTGATGCTCGTCCTGATCGGCTTCGGATCGATTCTCGGGCCCGAGCTGACCGGTGCGGTCGACGTCCCGCTCGACTCGACGGGCGCCCAGCTCCTCCTGACGCTCGGTGTCTCCGTGATCCTCTTCAACGGCGGGCTCCAGCTCTCGCTGCGCGTCCTCCAGCAGGTCGCCGTCGGGCTCGGGCTGCTCTCCATCGCCGGGGTGATCATCACGGCCGCCCTCGTCGGCGTCGTCGCCTCGCTGGTCTTCGACGTCCCGATGTCGATGGGGCTCCTGATCGGGGCGGTGCTCGCCCCGACCGACCCGGCGATCCTCATCCCCCTCTTCGAGCGGCTTCGGCTACGGCCGAAGGTGGCGCAGACGGTCATCGCCGAGTCCGCGCTCAACGACCCGATCGGGGCCGTGCTCGCCCTCGCGCTCTCCTCGGTCGTCCTCTCGGGCGAGTCGTCGTTCACCGAGCCCGTCCTCGACTTCGTCACCGAGCTCGCGATCTCACTCGGCCTCGGCGTCGCGTTCGGGATCGGGATCTCGCTGATCGTGTCGACCAGGCGCTTCGGAATCTGGCGCGAGACGGCGGCGATCGCGATGCTGCTCGCCGTGTCGGCGAGCTACGTCTCGGTCGGCTCGGCCGGAGGCAGCGGGTACCTCGGCGCCTTCCTTGCCGGCCTGATCGTCGGCAACATCGACACGCTGAAGCTCGGGATGCACTCGGAGCGCGAGCAGGAGATGCGAACCGTGATCGGGACGGTCGCCGAGGTGATGGTGATGCTCGTCTTCCTCGTCCTCGGCGCCAACCTCCCATGGGGAGACCTCGCCGACGAGATCGGTCCCGCGCTCGCGGTCCTCGCCACGCTGATCTTCGTCGCACGACCGCTCGCGGTGCTCGCGTGCATCCTTCCCGACCGCCGCGGGCGGTGGACGCGCAACGAGACGATCTTCGTCGCCTGGACGCGCGAGACCGGGGTCCTCCCCGCTGCGCTCGCCGGGATCATGGTCTCGCTCGGCATCCCAGACGCCAACCTGGTCGTGATCTGCGTCGCGCTGGCGGTGATCCTGACGCTGGCGCTGCAGGCGACGACGAAGGGCTGGCTCGCCCGCAGGCTCGACCTGCTCGACACGTCAGCCCAGGAGGTATACCCGCCGCCCGGCAACGGGCGGGCCGGATGAGATCCGGCCCCTACGAGGGGCCCCGGCGAGGCCCCCCAAGCGACTCGCACCCGGCCTGTAGGCGCGGGATCTCATCCCGCCCGCACGCGCAGTGACCGCGGCCCTTCCGGGCCGCTCCTGCGCGGGTCCGGCCCGGCCGCGCCGGGCCGTCAGCCGCGTCAGGACCAGGGATACGGCGAGCTCGAGACCGGATGGAGGTCGCCCGTCTCGAAGCGCTCGAACCGGAACGGGTGGAGCAGGCTCGAGTGATCGCCGCAGACCACCTTCGCGACCTCACGGCCGACTCCGATCATCTTGTAGCCGTGGTTCGAGTCGAAGATGCAGTACGCGTTCGGCTTGATGTAGTCGAAGACCGGGAAGTTGTCGACCGTGAACGCGCCCATCCCGCCCGACCGTGCGAGCTTGTAGAGCGGCCGGCAGCCCTCGAATCTCGCCATCGCATGCGAGAGCGCGGCACACCACATGTCCGGGAATGACGCGTCGACGTCCGTCGTCTGGGGGTAGGGGTCGACCTCGGCGTTCGGGCCCACGACCACGGGCGACGCGCCGCCCTGGATGCCGCCCTTGTCCTGCTTGTAGTAGATCCCCCACAGCTCGTCGGTCACGAGCGTGCCGTCGTCGGTGTAGAGCGGTGCGTCGGTATCGAGGTGGATGACCGGGGGCATCGAGCCGTCCGGCAACGAGAAGAGGGTCGGGTCGACGTGGATCTCACCCTCCTGGAGGTTCCAGTAGGTCCACATCTCGCGGTCGCGGGCGACCTCGCCGGACGGAGTGTGGACGTCGATCGTCATCGGCATCTCGAGCATCGACCAGAACTGCTTGGCCCACGGGCCGGGTGCGACCACGACCTGCTCGCCGACCTCGATCGTGCCCTCGTTCGTGATCGCAGCCCGGATCGAGCCGTCCTCCCGGTACTCGAAGGCCTTCACCTCGACACCCGAGAGCACCCGCACCCAGCTCTGCTCGCACTTCGCCTTGAGCCCCATGATCGAGTCGACGTTGAACGCGAAGCCGCCCTGGAGCTCGTGCAGGAGCGCGTGGACGCCCTTCGCCCGCCAGTCGGGAAAGAGCTCCTTCATGTAGGCGTCGACCTCGCGCTCACCGAGGACGAGGCGTGACCGGTAGCCGATCCGCTCCTGGCGCTCGTAGGTCTCCGTCAGGTCGGCGACCTGCCGCTCCGCACCGAGTGCCATATACCCGACCGGGTTGTAGGCATATGCGGCCGGATCGGACTCCCACACCTCGACACACGCCTGCATGAGCTCGCTCATCGCAGGCTGGTAGTAGTTGTTGCGGACGACGCCGCAGGCGATCCCGGACGCACCGGCGCCGGGGCTGTGCTTGTCGACGACGATCACGTCGGAGCCGGCGCCCAGGCCCCGGGCCTCGAGCTCCTTCGCGAGGTGGAATGCGGTCGAGAGACCGTGGATGCCTGCGCCGACGACCAGATAGGGTGTAGAAGCAGGGAGTGCCATGTATTGCCTCCTCGGCAATGGTGTTTCAAAATGACCTCCTCGAACCCTACCATGGGCCGCACCGGTCAGCCAGCCATCCGTCAGGTCGCCGCCGTCCAGCGGGCCGTTGCCGTGCTCGACGTGCTCGCGAACGGGCACACGGAGCTCGGAACGAACGAGATCGCGCGCCGCACGGGAATCAATCCGAGCACGGTCTCTCGGCTGCTCGCAACCCTCGTGGAGTCCGGGCTCGTCGAGCACGTCGCCGGCTCGGGGCGCTACCGGCTCGGGCTCCGGTTGATCCAGCTCGGCAATGCCGCGCTCTCACGTCTGGATGTCCGCGAGCTCGCGCGGCCTCACCTGCTGGCACTCAGCGAGGCGACCGGCGAGACGGTCACGGTCTCACTCCCCGGCGAGGGCGAGGCCGTCACGGTCGACTACGTGCAGAGCCCCTCGCTCGTCCAGAGCGTCGCCCGGATCGGACGCCCGAGCGTTCCGCACGCGACCGCGGTGGGCAAGGTACTGCTCGCACACCTCGGCACGCTTCCGACGGGGACGCTCCGCTCGTTCACCGACCGGACGATCACCGACCCGGAGACCCTCGCGACGGAAGTGGCCCTGGTCAGGGAGCGCGGGTACGCTCGCGCGAGAGGTGAGCGCGAGCCCGACCTGAATGCCGTCGCCGCACCGATCCTCGGCGCCGAGGGCGAGCTCGCCGCGATCCTCGGCGTCCAGGGCCCGGCATCCCGCTTCGACGATGCCGCGATGGACGCGGGGCTGCCGATCCTGCTCCACCATGCCCGCGCCGTCTCGACGGCGCTCGGCTACCACACGACACCAGATCATCCAGATGAGGAGGCTCGATGAGCGATGAGATCATCCGCACGGCGTTCGATCGCCCCCAGCGCGCGCTGGGCGGCGACCTCGTCGACTGGGAAGGCTGGTACTGGCCGAACCACTTCGGCGACGCCGTCGCCGAGCACCACGCCGTCCGCAACGACGTCGGCGTCTGGGACGCCTCGCCGCTTCGCAAGTGGGGCTTCAGCGGCCCGGACGCCCTGAAGGCCGTCGACCGCATCTTCACGAACGACATGCAGAGCCTCGAGGTCGGGCAGGTCAGGTATGCGCCGTTCTGCGACGAGAGCGGGAAGATGATCGGCGACGGAACGGTCTTCAGGACCGCCGACGGCGGCTGCATCGCCGTCACGGCACTCGACACGGACCTCGAGCATTTCCGGGCCGTCACCGACGGCCTCTCGGTCGAGATCGAGCCGATGACGAAGAGGACGCCGCAGCTCGGCATCAACGGCCCTAGGTCGCGCGAGCTCCTTCAGGGCCTGACCGATGTCGATGTCTCCACCCTGCGCTACTTCCGCTTCTGGCCGGAGCAGGTGAAGGTCGCCGGCGTCCCGTGCTGGGTCTCCCGCACCGGCTACTCGGGCGAGCTCGGGTACGAGCTGTTCTGCTCGCCCGACGGCGCCGAGCAGCTCTGGGACGCGGTCGTCGGTGCCGGCGCGCAGCCGTACGGGCTCGCCGCGGTCGAGACGATCCGGATCGAGTCGGGGCTGATCTTCATCGGGTACGACTACTTCCAGCACGAGACGAGCCCCTACGACATGGGCCTCGACAAGCTGATCCGCCTCGACAAGCCGGAGTTCTGCGGGAAGGGCGCGCTCGCGGCAGAGGGTGCGAGCCCGCCGAACCGGTTCGTCACGCTCGTCGTCGACGGCGCCGTCCCCGAGTACGGAGCAGCGGTGACGAAGGGCGGCGAGCAGGTCGGCACGCTCACGAGCCCTGCCGAGAGCCCGACGCTCGGCAAGGTGATCGGGCTGACCGTCCTCCGCTCCGATCTCGCGCGAGACGGAGAGACGGTCGAGGTCGCCGTCGAGGGCGGTACTGCCACGGCGACGGTGGCACCCGTGCCCGTCTACGACACCGAGAAGAAGCGACCCCGGGCATAGCGTCCGCCGGCCTCGACGGGCCCGACGTCGGCCCGTCGAGGCCGCCGCGCGTAGACTCTCGCTCGGTGCGCCGGGAAGCCTGGTCGGCAACGAGTCATGGACGACCTGGCCGACTTCTATCCTGAGCTCCTCGTCGCCGCGGTGTTGCTGGCCGCCGCCCTGGCGCTCGCGTCCGCCCTGCGCCACCTCCACCTGCCCGGCCCGGCGGCGTTCCTCGCCGTCGGGGTGATCGCCGGCATCGCGGGACTCGACGTCACCGAGAAGCTGAGCCCGCTCGAGCTCGAGGAGATCGGCGTGCTCGCCCTGTACGGGATCCTCTTCCAGGGCGGCCTCGCTACCGGTTTCGCTGCCTGGCGGCGGTGCGCCCGCCCGATCGTGCTGCTCGGTCTCCCCGGTACGGCGGCGACCGCGGGCGGGCTGGCCGCCTTCGGGCACTTCGGGCTGGGATTCGAGTGGCCGCTCGCCCTGCTCGTCGGTGTCGCGCTCGCCCCGACCGACCCGGCGGCGGTGTACGCGACGCTCCGCGGCGGCGCCACGCGCAGCCGTGCGCGGACGATCCTCGAGGGCGAGTCCGGGTTCAACGACCCGGTCGGCATCTCGCTCATGGTGGTCGCCGTGGCCGCACTCGGTCCGGAAGGCGCCTCGTTCGGCGAGGGCACGGTCCGTCTCGTGGAGGAGCTCGGGATCGGCCTCGCGGGCGGGGTCGCGGGTGCCGGCGCCATGATCCTGCTCCTGCGGGCCACTCCGAAGCTCGAGGAGGGATTCCAGGCTTTCGCGGTCCTCGTCGGCGCGGTGATCGTCGGCGCCGGGACCGCGTCGCTCCACGGCAGCGGATTCCTGGCCGTCTACGTCGCAGGCCTGCTCCTCTCCGACCGCTGGGCTGCCCAGGACGGACGCCACCACGCCGTACCGGAGTCCGTCGCGGCGGCCGCGGAGCCGATCCTGTTCGGGCTCCTGGGAGCCGCGTTCGCCCCGCTCGTCGGCACGATCGACATCTGGCAGGGTGTCGTGATCACGCTCGCGACGGTCTTCCTCGTCCGCCCCCTGGTCGCAACCGGCTGCCTGCTCGGAAGCGGGCTCGGACGCCCGGAGCGCCTGCTCGTCTCCTGGGGCGGGCTGAAGGGCGCGGTGCCGCTGCTGCTCGCTGCCTATCCGGGTCTCGAGGCCCTCCCCGAGACCGCGAGGACGGAGGCGCTCGTCCTCGTGGCCACGGCGGCCTCGATCGTCGTCCAGGGGGCGACGCTCCGCCGGGTCGCGAGACGGATCCCGGCGAGAGCCGGCTCTCCGACGCCCGGGGCGGCCTGACCGGGCGAGCCTTCCGTTCTGCGTCGCGATGCCGTAGGCTCAGGGCCTCGACGACGGAGGTGACGGCATGGGCGTGTCGGCGAAGGCGACGTTGAGCGAGGAGCAGGTCGCGACCCTCCGCGCGCTCGGGGACGTGCTGATTCCTGCTGTCGGTGAGCTTCCCTCGTGGAGTGAGGCCGATCCCAGAGGGAAGTGGCTCGACCGCGCGCTGACGGCGCGACCCGACCTCGTCGACTCGCTCGGCGAGCTGCTCGATCGGGCCGCGGGAAGCGATCCGGAGGCGGAGGCGCGGCGGCTCCATGCCGACGAGCGCGCCGCGTTCGACGGGCTCGCGATGATCGTCCAGGGCTCCTACTACATGAACCTGAAGGTGCGGAAACGTATCGGGTTCCCGGGTCAGGGCAACCGGACGCCGTTCTCCGACGAGGCCGAGTACGACCTCCGGGACGGCATCCTCGACACCGTGATCGAGCGTGGGGCCAGCCACCGGCAGATGCCTTCGGCACCTGCCCCGAACGGCAAGGTCGAGCCGCTGTCCTTCAACCTCTCCCGGAGCCCCGAACGCGCCGACGTGCTGATCGTCGGTGCCGGGGCCGGCGGGTCGGTTGCGGCACGCCATCTGGCCGAGGCCGGGTACAGGGTGGTGTGTCTCGAGCAGGGCGGCTGGCCGAACGTCTCGGAGTTCCCGGGCGACAAGCTCGAGTGGGAGCTCGTCGCGGATGCCCAGTGGAGCCCGAACCCGAACGTTCGCCGGCAGCGAGCCGACTACCCGCTCGAGGTCTCCGAGTCCCCGATCACCCCCGTCATGTACAACGCGGTCGGCGGCTCGACGGTCCACTTCTGCGCCCAGTGGGTGCGAATGCGGCCCCATGACTTCAAGGTGCGAACCGTCGACGGACTGGCCGACGACTGGCCGATCTCCTACGAGGAGCTGAAGCCCCACTACGAGCGGATCGACCAGGAGATGCTGATCTCCGGGATGACCGGCGACCCCGTCTACCCGGCGGGGCCGGCACCGGCGCTGCCGCCGCTCCCGATCGGCGCGATGGGACGCAAGGCGGCGCTCGGGATGAACGAGCTCGGCTGGCACTGGTGGCCGGCCGCGCACGCGATTCGCTCGCAGGAGGTCGGAAGCCTCGCCGGCTGCGAGCGGACCGGCGCCTGCATGTGGGGCTGCCCCAAGGGGGCGAAGAGCTCGACGGACACGACGATGTGGCCGGCCGCGCTCCAGCACGGTGCGAAGTGCATCACCGGGGCCCGGGTCCGCGAGCTCACGCTCGACGACCGGGGGCTCGCAACCGGCGCCGTCTACGTCGACCGGGACGGGAAGGAGCAGCTCCAGGCCGCCGACGTCGTCATCCTCGGCGCCAACGGCGTCGGCACGCCGCGCCTGCTGCTGCTCTCGACCTCCTCGCGCTTTCCCGATGGGCTCGCGAACTCGTCGGGTCTCGTCGGCAAACGCCTGATGCTGCACCCCTACATGAGTGTGCTGGGCGTCTACGAGGACGACCTCGAGACGTGGCTCGGCCCGTGGGGGACGCAGCTCCTGTCCCTGCAGTTCGCCGACCACGACGAGTCCCGCGGCTGCTCGCGCGGAGCCCAGTGGGACGTCATGCCGCTCGGTGGCCCGCTGTTCAGCCTCTCCCGCTACGACGACCGTCCGTTCGAGAGCCGGTGGGGAGCGAGCATTCACGAGCTGATCGAGCGAACCCTCGGGCATGCGTTCGACTGGGGAGTCGGAATCGAGGACATGCCGCACGAGTCGAACACGATCACGATCGACCCCGAGCTGACCGACGGCGACGGGATCCCGGCGCCGAAGGTCCACTTCGTGATCGACGACGACATGCGGACGAACCTCCGTTTCCAGCTCGACCGTGCGCACGAGGCACACCGGGCGGCGGGAGCGATCGACACGATCGAGGCGGACTGGTCGGCCTGGGGCTGGCATCTCCTCGGCACGACCCGCATGGGTGACGACCCGGCGACCTCGGTCGTCGACCGCTGGTGCCAGGCCCATGACGTCCCGAACCTCTACGTCGTCGACGGCTCCGTCTTCGTGACCTCGGGCCCGATGGCACCGACGTCCACGATCTGCGCGAACGCCGCGCGCGTCACCGATCGGCTGATCCGGCGGGCGAGCCTCCAGCCGGTGCCGGCGTAGCGGACGGGGACCGGACCGGCTGGGCCCCGGCCCCTGCGACTCACTCGGGGTGGAGGTTCCAGCTCGGCCGGTCGCGCAGCTCGGCGAGCACCCGGCCTCGCCACTTGGGCAGGACGAAGAAGTAGAACGCTCCCAGCACGATGATCGGGAGGATCATCAGCCCGTACGAGAAGACGAGCGCGAGCGGGATCAGCACCGCGACGACGAGCGCGCTGATCGCCCAGACGCGCAGCCGGTACCGGCGCATCACTCGCATCGTGCCCCAGTACTCCTCGGCCGGGATCTGCGCCGTGTTCCACGTCTTTCCGCACTCACACGTCCAACGTTCGCCGTAGTGGACCGGCCGGGCCGCGCCGCAGTCGCAGCGAATCGTGATCGCGGTGCCTCGCACGGTGGTCGCAATCGTACCGGCCGGTGACTCTCGGGACAGCTCTCCTGATCATCGCTGACAAGAACTGACATATATGGGAGAACTGTAAGCATTGCTCTTCGCGTTGCCTGTTGCTGGCAGCCGATTTCGATGGTACGGTCGTGCGGCGATTTCGGGCGGTCATCGACGAGGGGAGGCTCCGTGGCTGAGGCGGTTATCGAAGAACGTCAGCTGCTGAAGACGTTGCGCTGGTACGACGGGTTCGTGATCGCGCTCGCGAACCCGGGGTTCCTGCTCGGCTCGCTCGGCTACTCGGTGGGCGACCTGGGCGGCTGGGGCGCGCTTCTCCTCTGGGGCATCGCGGCCGCCATCGCCGTCTTCCTCAACACGATCTACTCCGAGATGGCGACGATGTTCCCGGACAAGAACGGGATGCCGCTCTACGCGAACGAGGCGTGGCGGAAGTACTCGACGCTCGTCGGCCCGATCGCGACCTTCGGCTACTGGATCGGCTGGTCGGTCGTGCTGTCGGTGAACGGCGTCTTCATGGGACAGATCGTCCAGGGCGCCTGGTTCCCCGACGAGCCGCTCGGCGGCACCTTCGACGAGGGGTACTTCTCCACCGGGGGCGCGAACATCGGCCTGCCACAGCTGATCGCGATCGGGTTGATCGTTGCGGTCTGGCTGTTCAACGTGTACGGAGCGCGGGTCGGCGTGACGTTCGGGTATGCGGCCGGCGTGCTGCTCATGGTCCCGCTGTTCGTGATGATGTTCATGCCGTTCATCAACGGGAGCTGGACGAGCGAGAACATGACGTTCGCGCTCAACGACGGCCTGCCCTGGGGAGGCTGGCAACTCGCGCTCGTCTGGCTGTGGTTGATGAGCTGGTCGGCCTGGGGCGTGGACACGTGCGCCACGTTCGCGCCCGAGTACAAGGACACGGTGAGAGACACGAAGCTCGCGCTCCGCTCGGCGGCGCTCTTCTCGCTCATCGTGTACACGGTGCTCCCGCTCGGCTTCGTCGGCGGAGGAGGCGCCGAGGCGGTCGCCTCCTACGACTACGTGGGCGCGATGAACACGATCCTCGGAACGGACTCCGCGGCCCTCACCGACTTCCTCGTCGTCTGTATCCTCGCGAGCTTCATCATCACGATGAACACGGCCACGGCCGACGGCGGGCGTGCGCTCTACGGGGTGGCGAGATCGGGCCTGTCGATCAAGCAGCTCGAACGGCTCAACCGACACCACGTGCCGGGGTTCGCGATGACCGTCGACATGATCGTCAACATCCTGTTCGTCCTCTTCATCGGCAACATCTTCGGGATCCTCGCTGCGAGCAACCTCGGCTACGTGATCTGTCACGTGTTCGCGCTCAGCGGCTTCATCCTGCTGCGGAGAGACCGGCCGAACTGGCCGAGGCCGATCAAGCTCCCGGGGGTCTGGATCCCGATCGCCGGCATCCTCTGTGCGTACTGCATCCTGATCTCCGTCGTCGGCTTCGGCTGGTTCCAGAACGCGGCGGGTGGATATGGCGGCACGAAGGAGAAGGTCATCGCGGTCGCGGTGCTCGCGGTCTCCGTCGTGCTCTTCTTCTTCCGGCGGATCGTGCAGGACAAGGAGCATCCGCACTGGCGCGAGGAGACGCCGACAGAGCCCGCCCCGGGCTACTTCGAGGAGCACGGGATCGAGGTGCCCGCGCGCGCGAAGTGAGGGGCCTCGCCGCCCGGAGTCAGTCAGGGGGCCGGATCGGATCCGGCCCCCTGTACGGCGGCGTAGGGGGCGGGATCTCATCCCGCCCGGCTCCCGGCGGGTCGCGGCCGGTCGAGGCGGCCGCTCAGCTGCAGGTGCGGCATCAATAGCTGTCTCCGACATCCGAACCCGGGAGCGCAGCATGGCACGGGACCCGAACCACGACGTCCTCTTCGAGCCGGTCCGGATCGGGCCGAAGACCCTGAAGAACCGCTTCTACCACACGCCCCAGTGCAACGGAGCGGGCTCGGAGAAGCCCGGCTTCCAGGCCGGCCATCGCGGTATGAAGGCCGAAGGCGGCTGGGCCGCCGTCTGTACGGAGTACTGCTCGATCAGCCCCGAGTCGGACGACTGCCATCGTGTGTCGGCGCGACTCTGGGACGAGGAGGACGTCCGGAACCTCGCCCGGACGACCGCTGCCGTGCACGCCTGGGACGCGCTCGCGAGCGTCGAGCTCTGGTACGGAGGCGCGAACGCCCCCTGCATGGAGTCACGCTGCGTTCCCCGGGGCCCGTCGCAGATCGCGAGCGAGGCCGACCCGCTCACGATCCCCCGCGAAGCGACCGTGACCGAGATCCGCGAGCTCCAGGCGCTCTACGCAGCAGCCGCGAAGCGCGCGCGCTCGGCCGGATTCGACATCGTCTACGTGTACGGGGCACACGGCTTCCTGCCGATGCAGTTCCTCTCGCCGTTCTACAACCGGCGAACGGACGAGTACGGCGGCTCGTTCGAGAACCGTGCCCGCTTCTGGCGCGAGACGCTCGAGGTCGTCCGTGAGGCGGTCGGGGACGACTGCGCGATCGCGGCGCGCCTGACGATCGAGCCGCTCGGACCGTGCGGGGTCGAGCGCGACGAGGCGCTCGCGTTCATCGCCCACGCCGACCACCTCGTCGACCTCTGGGACGTGAACACCGGCGCCTACACGAACTGGGGAGACGACATCGGGCCGTCACGCTTCTTTCCGGAGAACTACCAGGGCGAATGGACGCGCGGCGTCAAGGACGTCACCGCGAAGCCCGTCGTCAACGTGGGCCGGTTCACGAGCCCAGACACCATGGTCGAGGCGATCACGAGCGGCCAGTGCGACCTGATCGGCGGCGCCCGCCCCTCGATCGCCGACCCGTTCCTCCCGAGGAAGATCGAGGAGGGCCGTCTCGACGAGATCCGCGAGTGCATCGGCTGCAACGTCTGCGTCTCCCGCTGGGAGATCGGCGGACCGCCGCTCATCTGCACCCAGAACGCCACCGCCGGAGAGGAGTACCGCCGCGGCTGGCATCCCGAGAAGTTCACGAAGGCGGCAAACGCAGACCGTGACGTGCTCGTCGTCGGCGCCGGCACGGCGGGAATGGAGTGTGCGCGTGTCCTCGGCCTGCGCGGCATGTGCAGGGTGCATCTCGTCGACGCGGCGCCGGAGCTCGGCGGGTACGTCGGGTGGGTCTCCCGCCTTCCCGGGCTCGGCGAGTGGGCCCGCGTCGCGAGCTACCGCAGGATCCAGCTCGACAAGCTCCGAAACGTCGAGGTCGTCACGGGGCTCCGGCTCGACGCCAAGGGGGTGCGAGAGTACGGCGCGGAGCTCGTCGTGGTCGCGACCGGTGCGCGCTGGGCCGGCGACGGTCTCTCGGGCGCCACGCACGCCCCGGTTCCCGGAGCGGACGCCTCGCTCCCGCACGTGCTCACGCCCGAGCAGGTCATGCTCGAAGGCAAGGCGTGCGGCGACCACGCGCTCGTGTACGACTGCGAGGGGTACTTCATGGGCGTCGGGATCGCCGAGCGGCTCGCGCTCGAGGGCAAGCAAGTCACCTACGTGACGACGAACGCGCACCCGGGCCAGTACATGCACTACACGGGCGAGATGGCCCGGTTGCACGCACGCCTGCACGAGCTCCAGATCGAGCTCGTGACGGAGCGCTACCTCGCCGAGATCCGGCCCGGGGGCGCCACCGGGGTCAGCGTGTGGGTCGAGGACGACGCCCGAGAGCTCGCGGCCGACTCGGTCGTGCTCGTCACGCAGCGCCTCTCGAACGGCGCGCTCTGGCGCGAGCTCGCGGCCGATCCCGCGGGGCTCGCGCGGGAGGGCATCGAGGGTGTCTACCGGATCGGCGACTGTGTCGCCCCCCGGCTGATTGCCGACTGCACCTTCGACGGGCACCGGCTCGGCCGCGAGATCGATTCGGCCGACCCGGCGGTGCCCCTGCCGTTCATCCGCGAGCGCCGGCTCGTCGGCGACACGTCCGACACCGACTACGAGGCCCAGCTCGCGCGCGCACGCGACACGGTTCCCGTCTGATGCAGCGCCCGATCCGCGGGATCGTCTACGGCGTCGGGGCCATGGGCGCGATCATGGCCCGGCTCATGCTCGAGAAGGGCGTCGAGATCGTCGGCGCCGTCGCCCGCAGCCCCGAGAAGATCGGCCGCGATCTCGGCGACGTCGCCGGGCTCGGCGTCGAGACCGGGGTGCTCGTGGAGGCCGACGCCCGGCGTGCTCTCGAGCGCGGCGCGGACGTCGCGGTCGTGTCCGTCTCGAGCTACCTGAGCTCGATGTTCGATCACTTCCGGCTCTGCCTCGAGCACGGCACGAACGTGGTGACGATCGAGGAGGAGACCGTCTGGCCGTGGGGCACGGCGCCCGAGCTCGCCTTCGAGCTCGACCGCATCGCCCGCGCGGGCGGGGCCTCGCTCGCCGCGTGCGGCGCCCAGGACGTGTTCTGGATGAAGCTCGTCGCGACGTTGATGGGCGCGGCCCACCGCATCGACTCGGTCGTCGGGCGCTGTAGCTGGAACGCTGACGACTACGGGCCCGAGGTGGCCGCGCACGTCCACCTGGGCGAGTCGCCGCAGGAGTTCGAGCGCTACGTCGCCGAGCACGGCTGGCCCGACTTCGTGGCCCGCGCCAATCTCGAGGCGCTGATCGCCGACTGCGGGCTGACACCGGCCGGCGTGTCGAGCTCGGTCGAGCCGGTAGCGGCGGAGGTCGACACGCCGTCCACGAGCCTCGGCGGATTGGTGCGCGCCGGGCGCATGCTCGGGATCGTCGATTCGACGACGATCGCGACGGTGGAGGGTCCGACCTTCACGTTCGAGATGGCCGGCCGCGTCTACGGCGAGGGCGAGTCGGACACGAACGAATGGCTGATCCACGGCGAGCCCGAGCTGCACCTGGCGAACGACCGCGTGCCCACGCGGCTCATCACCTGCACGTCGGTCGTCAACCGCATCCCCGACGTGATCGCCGCACCGCCCGGGCTCGTCACCCTCGACCGGCTTCCCCAGCCCCGCTACCGCCACTTCTCCCTGGAGCGGTATCTCCGGTAGGCCGTTCTCGGTGCCAGGCACGTGCCAGGCACCGAGAAACGATCAGTTGCCGGCGCGCGCGGGTACCTCGACGTCGATCGCGGGGCGCTCGTACGGGAACCACCACTCCGGCGACGGGGCCTGGGCGAAGTCGATGTGGACGTGCTTTGCCTGGGTGAAGGCGCTCATCCCCTCCGCGCCCAGCTCGCGCCCGAGGCCGCTGAACTTCATCCCGCCGAACGGCGCCGCGTCGTTGTCCTTGAGTGGATCGTTGATCCAGACGGTCCCGGCGGAGATCTCCGTCGCTGCCCGCATCGCCGTCTCGAGGCTCGACGTGTAGATGTTCGCGCCGAGGCCGTAATCCGAGTCGTTCGCGAGCTCGATCGCCTCGTCGACGTCTCTGACCGGCGTGAACGTCGCGAGCGGGCCGAAGATCTCCCGCCGCAGCTCCTGCCGGCGCGGGTCGGCCAGCTCGAGGATCGTCGGCTCGTAGAAGTACCCGCGATCGAGACCAGTCGGGATCCCGCCGCCGAGCAGTACCTCGGCCCCACGCCCGGTGAGCTCCTCGATCGTCCGCTCCACCTGGCCGCGGGCGTCGGCGGAGATCAGCGTGCCGATGTCGACATTGCCCATCGGGTCGCCGACACGCAGAGTCTTTGCGAACTCGATCGCCTGCGCCATGAACTCGTCGTAGATCGACTGTTCGACGTAGAACCGCTCGGCGGAGGTGCAGACCTGTCCGCAGTTCAGAAACGCCGCGAAGACAGCGCCACGCGAGGCGACGTCGACCTTCGCGTCGCCGAGCACGAGGAACGGGTCGGAGCCGCCCAGCTCGAGCAGGAGCTTCTTGATCCTGGGCGCGGCCGCGGCCATGATCTTCGAGCCCGTCGCGACCGAGCCTGTGAACGCGATCATGTCCGTTCCGCGGTGCTCGACGAGGGCTGCGGAGCCGGGGCCGAGCGCCGTGACGACGTTGAACACACCCGGCGGGAGACACGAGAACACCTCGCCGAGCGCGAGCGTCGCGAGCGGCGTGTGCTCGCTCGGCTTCACGATGCAGGCGTTGCCGGCGGCGAGCGCGGCGGCGGCCTGCCAGGCGAGCAGGACGATCGGGTAGTTGTAGGGAAGGATGTGGGTCACGACGCCGAGCGGCTCGTGCAGCACGATGTTCAGCTGGCCCTGCTTCGTCGGCCCGACGACCCGGCCGATCGAGGCGCGCGCCGTCTCGGCAAGGTGACGGAAGCAGCTCGCCGACCACTCGATCTCGTCGCGGTTCTCCTTGAGGGTCTTGCCGCCCTCGCGGGTGAGCAGCACCGCCAGCTCGTCGGCGTGCTCGAGCAGCGAGGTCGCGCACTCGTGGAGCAGATCCGTCCGTGTCAGCGCGTCCGTGCGCCGCCACTCGCGCTGGGCCGCCCGCGCGGCCGCAACGGCGCGGTCTACGTCCTCGGCCGAGGCGTCGGGCACCTCGGCGATGATCTCCTCGCGCGCGGGGTTCTCGACCTCGATCGCCCTGCTCGACGTGGACTCGACGTACTCGCCGCCGATGTAGAGCTTCTCCATCTGGGTTCTCCTCTCGATCGGGCGGGATCTCATCCCGCCCGTCCTTGATCCATCGACCGCGCGAGCGGCCCTCCGGCGAGGTCATCGTCCTCCCAGGTGACCGCAACCGTGCCGCGCCCGGCGAGCTCGTCGAGGAACTCACGTGGGTCGAAGTAGGCCTCCGGGTCGACGAAGCCCCCGCCCCGGGAGCCGTGACGGGCGAGCAACTGGGCGCCGACCGCGGCGCAGACACCCGTCATCCTCCCGGTTCCCTCCTGCCCCCAGTCGGGATGGCTCGCCCGGTAGGTGCGCCGGGTGTCCCCCGCGATCACCTCGACGTTGACGAAGAGCCGCCACGGCGAGTCGTCGCGTAGCCCCCCGAACCGCGCCCAGATCCGGGCCTTCGTCGACTCGATCGACTCCGGGTCGAGCAAGCCGTACCTGTTCAGGACCCGTACGTCCTCCATCAGCTCGGGCCGCCAGGTTCCCCGCACCGCACAGAAGCGCAGGCTCGGGAAGTGGGCAGGCAGCGTCGTCACCTCCGTGTGCGGGACGTAGTAGACGCGCTGGCGGCCGAGCGGGGCCGCAAACTCGACGACCCGGCTTCCCTCCATGAACCCGGCGCGCTCGAAACGTCCGTTCACGTAGACCTGGCGGGTCTCACAGCCGTCGGAGAGCTCCCACAGGATCGTGTCGAGGAGCCCCGGGCTCGGTGCGATCGTGCGAAAGCTCGCCCACGCGAGGTGGGCCTCCTCGGGCGGTCCGAGCTCGTCGGCCGCGTGGCGGACGAGCACGTTCGTCAGCCCGGGCGACGCGCCGAGCCCGGAGACGGCGGTGATTCCCGCCGCCTCGACCGCACGGCGTTGCTCGGCGGTGGGCTCGGAGATCAGGTCCGCGTACGGAACCCGGGCATCGACGGCGAGCCCGATCACCCGGTCGAAGAGCGTGAAGCTCGTACAGTTCACGAGCAGGTCGGCGCCGTCGAGGAGCGACAGCGTCGCCGTCCTGTCGTTCAGGTCGATCCCGACGGCGCGGGCACGCGTCCCCTCGAACGACTCGACGAGCGCCCCGACCCGGGCCGCATCGACGTCGGCGACGACGAGCTCGTCGATCTCGGGACACCCCGCCAGGTCCTCCGAGAGCGCGCTGCCCATCGCGCCGGCGCCGCCGAGAACGACGATTCGCATCCCGCGGCCGAGCATAGCTTTCGGGCAGAGAAGCTCGCGACGACAACAACGGGGGTTGAACTCGTCCGTTGCGGGTGGTACGTTCGCCCCTTCCAGCGAGCGCTCGGAGACGGAGGTAGCTCGGAACACGTGGGAGGCGAGTCGAGAGCTCCGAACGAATCGGGTTGGCAGACGGTTCAACCGGGCGGCGCTTGCTTGCGGCGGCACCTGGGGAGACGAGGAGGGCGGAATGGCTGAAGTCGCGGTCGACGAACGAAGGCTTCTCAAGACGATGAGGTGGTGGGACGGGTTCGTGATCGGGCTGGCGAACCCCGGCTTCCTCCTGATCGGCCTCTGGGGCTCGATCATCGCGCTCGGCGGCTGGGTGGCCGCCGTGCTCTGGATCGTCTCGGCGATCATCGGAGCCCTGCAGGCGTACATCTACTGCGAGCCGGCGGCGATGTTCCCCGACAAGCCGGGCGGCCTGTCCGTGTACGCCCGTGAAGGCTGGCGCAAGTACTTCTCCCTCGCCGGCCCGATCGCCGTCTTCGGCTACTGGTTCGCCTGGTCGAGCGTGCTCGCGATCTACGGCAGCCTGATCGGCTACCTGCTGATCGGCACGTTCGGCGGCGCGGGGTACTTCGCCACCGAGTCGTGGGACCCGCCCGTGATCGTCGCGCTCGGCTGGCCCCAGCTGATCGGGGTCATGTGCATCCTGCTCTGCTACATCTTCAACGTCCGCGGCATGCGTCCGGCAGTGTGGTTCAGCTACGCGGTCGGAGCGCTGATGATGATCCCGATAGTCGTGATCGCGGTCGGGGGCTTCATCACGGGTGACTTCTCGACCCACCAGATCAACTCGAACTTCGTCGGCGACAGCGTGGCGTTCTACGGCGACGATGCGAGCGGGTTCAACAAGTTCCTGATGATCATGGTGTGGATGTACATCCTCGGCTGGTCGACCTACGGGCCGGAGGCGGGAGCGACGTTCGCGCCCGAGTACAAGGACACGGCGAACGACACGCGCAAGGCCCTGATGTCCGTCGGGATCCTCAATGTCGCGCTCGCGTTCATGCTGCCGATCGTCGTGATCGGGACGATCGGCTACGACGCGATCTACGGCGACCTCACCGGCGTCCTGTGGCTCGTCGACGTCGTCAACTCGATCGCGGGCGAGGGCTTCGGGAAGTTCCTCGTCGTCTGTCTCTGCGGCGGTCTCCTGCTGTCGATGAATACGGCCACGATGGACGGCTCGCGGGCGCTCTACGCGCTCTCCGAGGAGAAGATGACGATCAAGTGGCTCGGCGTCCTCAACAAGCACCACGTGCCGAGCCGCGCGATGACGTTCGACATGCTCCTGAACATCTTCCTGCTCCTCTACTTCGGAAACATCTACTTCATCCTCGCGGCAGGCAACCTCGGGTACATGCTCTCGCACGTGCTCGCCCTCTCGGGTGTCCTGCTCCTGCGCAAGGACCGGCCGAACTGGCCGCGTCCGATCCGACTCGCCAAGCCCTGGATGGTGGGCGCCGGAGTCTTCGCCGTCGCGAACCTGATGTTCATCATCTTCGGAGTCTGGAAGCTGAAATACACGGGCTACGGCTTCAACTACCTGAGTCCGGAGTACGCGGAGGGCACCGCCAGCCCGACCGAGCGGGTGCCCGAGATCATCGCCGTGGGCGTGGGTGCGCTCGCGGCAGGCATCATCGGCTACGTGATCGCCCAGCACCAGCACGGGCGGCCGTTCCGGTGGAAGGAGCCGAGCGACGAGCAGCCGTCGCAGGAGGCGATCGACGCCGCCGCGATCGCGTCGCGGGCTCGCTGACGCACACACTCCTCAGGCGTGGAGGGGCGGGCGGCCCCGCCTCTCCACGCGCGATCTAGAATCAGCCCGTGGCGATCCCGATCACCGTTCGGTGTGAGTGCGGCCAGACCCACTCCGCGAAGCTCGGGGACAGGGTCGAGTGCTCGTGCGGGCGCAGCTACGAGACGTCGCAGCTCCCGCAAGAACGCTTCACCCAGGTCCGCGCGCACCAGGCGCGGGCGCGGCTCTACGTCCGGGTTGGCTTCATCTTCGTGGTCGGGATCACGGTGGTCGCAGCACTCGCCTGGGGTATGTGGGGAGCGGCAGTCGCGGCACCGGTCACGGCCGTCATCTGGTTCAAGATCATCCGGCGCTGGTTCACGAGGAACTTCGTCCCGTCGCCGGGAGAGCTCCCGACCTTCGAGCTCGAGGCCTCGAAGCAGTGACCCGGGCGCCGGTTGCGCGGAACGCGCCGCCCGGCCCGGCCGGGGTGGCGCAGGCCGTGCGGCCGGTCATGCTCATCACGCTGAACGTCCCGTTCGACCCGGCGGCGATCACGTTCGCGCTCGAGACGGCGGCCGAGACGGGCGCCGAGCTCTACATCTGCGATGCGATCCCCCTCGAGTACCGCAACTCCATCGGACACGTCGCCCGTCAGTACGCCGAGCAGCACAACCGGCGGTACCTGGACGAGGTCGCCCGGACCGCACGGGATCGAGGCATCCGGACGACACAGCTCGCGTTCCACAACCCGAAGCCGATCCAGGCGACGCTCGAGGTGCTTTCGCAGGAGTCGGTGGGGCTGCTCGTATTCGGGCCCGACAAGACCCGCCTGGGTCGGTGGGCGTTCCGACGGGCTGCGCGCCGCCTGCGGGAGTCCGCGTCCTGCCTCGTCTGGACGAACGAGTGAGGGCAGCCCGCCTGGTCGCCGCCGGCGACCCGCCACGGTTCGAGCTCGAAGACGTCCCTGACCTCGCGGCCGGCCCCGGCGAGGTGGTCGTCGCGCTCGAGACGGCTGCGCTCAACCGGCGCGACCGCTGGATCTGGACGACGCCCGGATACTGCCCGCTGCCGGTCACGCTCGGCTCCGACGGTGCCGGCAGGGCTCTCGCCGTCGGAGCCGGCGTCGCCGGCATCGAGATCGGCGACGAGGTCGTGTTCGACGCGACCCTCGGCTGGGGCACGTCGGAGGAGTGCCCGACCTCGGCGTTCGACATCCTCGGAGCGCCGACCGAGGGCACGTTCGCAGAGCAGGTCGTCGTGCCCGCCGCGAACGTCGCCCCGAAGCCCGCCCGGCTGACCTGGGAGGAGGCGGCGGCGGTGAACCTCGCCGGGCTGACCGCGTGGCGGGCAGCCGTCACGTGCGCGGATGCGGGGCCCGGAAGGACACTGCTCGTGACCGGAGCCGGCAGCGGGGTCTCGACGTTCGTCGTCCAGATCGCCGCCGCTCTCGGCGCTCGGGTGCTCGTCACCTCCTCGACGACCGAGAAGCTCGAGCGAGCGCTCGCGCTCGGAGCCGAGGCGGGCTTCAGCTACTCGGAGCCCGACTGGCCCGAGCGAGCTCGTGAAGCAGCGGGCGGGGGGCTCGACGCCGTGATCGACAGTTATGGCGGCCCGTCGTGGCCCGGCGCGCTCCGGGCGCTCCGGGTCGGCGGCACGCTCGTCAGCTTCGGCAACACGAACCGTGAGCCCGCCTCGATCGACGTTCCCGACGTGTACTGGCAGTGGCGCAGTATCCTCGGGACGACGATGGGCAGCCCGCGCGAGTACCGGGCCCTGCTCGCCCACGTCGAGCAGGCGACCTGGCGACCCGTCATCGACCGCGTCTATCCGCTCGACTCGATCGCCGAGGCGGCCGCCCGCCTCGACGCACCCGATCGGTTCGGCAAGGTCGTGCTCCGCATTCGCTGAGACCGGGCCGGATGCGATCCGGCGCGCCACCTCACCCCTCGACCAGACAGACCGGGCCCCGTGTCGGGCTCACCCGCCACGGGGCGGGGTCAGACCCGACTCGGACCTCGCCTCCCGTAGGGGGGGCGTGATCTCATCCCGTCCGGGCCGGTGCTCACGCTCCCAGCTCTGCGAGGAGGTGGTCGAGCTCGGACCCGCCGAGCATCGTCTCGACCCGGTCGAGATGGGCCTCGGCCCACGTCCAGGCGTCGAAGTCCTCGTACTGCATCCCCTCGCCGACCTGGATCGCCGCCCACAGCGTCCACCCGTAGCTCCACATCACGGCCCAGAGGCGGGCCCGCGCGACCCTGTCGGGGCGAGGCTCTCCGTAGTACTCGGCGACCATCGTCTCGAGCTGGGCGAGCGACATGCCCGCTTCGGCCCAGATCCCGCCCAGGTCGAAGCACGGGTCGTTGTTCCCCGAGTACTCGTAGTCGATCAACCGCAGCCGGCCGCCGACGTCGATGAAGTTGCCGGGCATCAGGTCGTTGTGACACGGCCGCTTCCCGTCGTCGGTGGCGCGGATCGCGGCCTCCATCCGGGCGGCGTGCGGAAGGTAGAGCGGGTAGCGGTCGGGGATCCGGAACCCCTGCGCATCGACGATCGCCAGATAGCGGCGCTGGACGTCGAACATGTCGAAGTCGCGCCCGAACGCAGGCCCGGAGTGCAGCTCACGAAGCGTCCGTGCCACCATCCGGGGCTTCTCTCCGCGGCACAGGTCAGCGTCGGATTGCGGCACACCCTCGATGAACTCGAGCACCATCGCCTGGTGCTCGGGCAGGTAGGCGATCACGCCGGCCCCCACCCCCGAGCGGGCCGCGAGCTCCGAGTTCCCGGCCTCGTTGTCGCGGTCGATGAGCAGGAGCTCGGAGTGGGTCGTGAAGAGCCGCACGACGTAGGACGCGTCCGTCGTAGCCACCTTGACGCTCCGGTTGATCAGGCCGCCCGTGATCTCCTCGGTCGCACGAACGCGCCCCGCGAGCGCAGGAACCGACGCGATCACCGCCTCGAGCCGCTCGTCGCTCACTCTGCCCCTTCCAGTCGGAGAGCGGCAGGATACGCTCGCTCGCGCAGGTAGGGGAGCGGGTGGGTCGGATCCGGGGAGTCGATCTCGCGCCCGAGCCGGTGCCCGTCGAAGATCGCGTCGGCGAGCACGCGCGGGGCCACGCAATCCCCGACCCGATAGCTGCCCTCGATTCCGGCCGCTTGCGCGCCCGCCTCGTCGTCGCGGAGCTCGTGGTAGAGGGCGTCTACCGACAGGCGCTGCGTGACGAGCACGACCGCGTCCGTCTCGAGCTCGAGCGGCTGGTCGAACTCGTCGCGACCGTGGACGAGCCCGGGCGAGACCGAGTCGATGACCACGCCGCGGCGCTGGGAGACCCCGAGCTCGTGAAGCCGCCGGCGCAGCCCCTTGCCCTCGAGGGTCTGGTCGCAGATCGGGGCGACGAGGGCGAAGCACGTCACGAGCTCGACGCGGTAGCCCTCGCCGGCGAGCAGCTCGGCCAGGCCCGGCCCCATGAAATAGCCGTCACAGTCGTAGACGACGACGCGCTCGCCCTGCGGACGCTTCCCGTCGAGCATGACCTGCTCCGGCGTCAGCACGTGCGCGAGAGACGCGTCGGCGCCGGGAATAGGGCGATGCGTGACGGGGTTGAGGCCGTCGGCCGCCCAGCTCGCGCCCGTCGCGACCACGACGAGCTCGGCGCCGTACCCGAGCACGGCGGCCGCATCGAGCCTCGTGTCCGGGATCACCTCGATCCGGCTCCGTAGCTTCTCGAGCTGGATGCGCCGGTGGTCGACGACACGGCCCCACTCCCCGAGGCCCGGAAGGCGCGGGATCCAGCGCATGGCCCCACCGGTCTCGGACCCGGCGTCGACGAGGTGCACCCGCCGCATTCTCCGCCGGGCGAGCACGATCGCGCACTCCAGTCCCGCCGGCCCTGCACCCACCACGAGCACATCCCGGGCGGCGTTCGCGGCGGGCGAGAAGCGCTCCGGATGCCAGCCGCGACGGTGCTCCTCGCCGGCGGTGGGGTTCTGGGTACAGCCCAGATGCCGACCGGCGCTGCTCTTCGCGTAGCACATGTTGCAGCCGATGCACTCACGGATCTCGTCGAGCCGTCCCTCCTCGAGCTTGCGGGGCAGGAACGGATCGGCGATCGCCGGGCGGGCAGCACCGATCAGGTCCCAGGCTCCGCTCCGGATGATCTCGACCATCCGGTCGGGGCTCGTGATCCTCCCCACCCCCACGATCGGCTTCGCGGTCGCCTCACGTACGCGCGCGGTCTGCGCGAGCTGCCAGCCCTCCCTGAAGAAGCGGGAGGCGCCGGCGTCGCGCCACCAGTCGACGTGCGAGCCGACGTTCACGTCCCAGAGATCGACGAGCGGGTCGGCGAGCCGGACGAACGCGAGACCTTCCTCGAGCTCGACCCCGTACGGACCGAGCGCGTCGACCGAGAGGCGCGAGACGACGGCACAGCGGTCCGCGACCGCCTCGCGCACGGCCTCGAGGGTCTCGAGCCAGAACCGGGCCCGATTCTCGAGCGGCCCTCCGTACTCGTCCGTCCGGAGGTTGTACGTCTCCGAGAGGAACTGGATCGGGAGGTAGCTGTGCGAGCCGTGGACGCACACGACGTCGAAGCCCGCCTCGCACGCACGCCGGGCGGCCGCGACGAACTCGTGCCGGGCGCGGGCGATGTCCTCGCGCCGCATCGCGACCGCGGTGTTCAGAGGCTCGCTCTCGCTCGAGATCTGGGCCGGGCCGATCGGCGGCAGTCGGGACTCCCGATTTCTGGCATGGGCGCCCGGGTGCGAGAGCTCGACGCCGGCGAGCGATCCGTGCTCGTGCACGGCCGCGGTGACGAGTGCGAGGCTCCGGACGTCGCCCTCGTCCCACAGGCGGGAGCTGACGTGCGGCCAGGCGTCGCTGTCCGGGCCGAGCGTGCAGTACTCCGTGAAGACGACGCCCCAGCCTCCCTCGGCTCGCGTCTCGCGCAACGCGGCATGGGCGAGGGGCTTCTCGACCCCGAACCCGCAGTTCGGCACCTGGTAGAAGCGGTTCCGCGAGACCTTCGGGCCGATCCGGACCGGCTCGAGCAGCACGTCGTAGCGCCGGTCTCGCGCCATCTCATGGCCCCCGAGCGGGCTGTGCCGACCCCGCGCTCCTCGAGGCCGTTTCGGGGCCGATCCGCTGGCCGGCGGCCGGCTGCCCGCTCACGCGAGGTCGAACGTGATCTGCTTCGTCTCCGTCAGCGCGTCGACGATCCAGCCGGACAGCTCGCGACCCGCCCCCGACTTCTTCGCCCCTCCGAACGGCGCCATCTGATCCCAGTAGTTCGTCGTCTCGTTCACGTGCACGGTACCGTGGCGCAGCTCCTCGGCCGCCTTCCAGGCGTCGTGGAGCGAGCGGGTGAACACCGAGGCAGTGAGTCCGTACTCGGTCTCGTTCGCGATCGCGATCGCCTCGTCGAGCGTTCGGAAGCTCATGATCGGGGCGACCGGGCCGAACGTCTCCTCCTGCGCGATCCGCATCTCGCTCGTGACGCCGTCGACGATCGTGGGCTCGTGGAGCTGGCCGTCGTGGCCGCCGCCGTAGACGACGGTGGCTCCCTTCGCGACCGCGTCGGCGATGTGCTCCTGCGTCCGCGTGACGACCTCCGGGATGCACATCGGGCCCATGTCGGTCGCGTCGTCGAGCGGGTCGCCGACACGGAGCGCCCGCGTTCGCTCGAACAGCGCCGCGACGAACGCGTCCTTCACGTCCTCGTGGACGAGGATCCGCTCCGCGGCCGTGCAGCACTGGCCCGCGAGGTAGAAGCAGCCGGTGATCGCCGCGTCCGCGGCCCTCTCGAGGTCGGCGTCGGCGAGCACGATCTGCGGCCCGTTGCCGCCGAGCTCCAGCACGCGGCTCTTGAGGCCGGCGTCCCGCGCAACCTGCTGTCCGGTCTTCGACGAGCCCGTGAAGACGATGGAGGCGACATCGGGATGCTTGACGACGGCAGAGCCGACGTCCCCGCGACCGTGAACGACGTTCAGGGTACCGGCGGGGAAGCCGGCGTCGTGGATCACCTCGGCGAACATGTTTGCGCAGAACGGCGCGTGCTCGGACGGCTTCCACACGACGGTGCAGCCGACCGCCAGGCCGTACACGATCGGGATCCCCGCGATGTCGACCGGGAAGTTCCAGGGGGTCACGGCACCGACGACGCCGATCGGCTCCTGGACGACGATGATCCGCTTCGCCCCGGCACGCTCCTGGGTGGACGGGAGCACCTTGCCCGCGTGCCTCAGCATGTCCTCCGACGCTCGGCGAAAGTGGTCGGCCGTGTACTCGACCATCTCCTCGCGCGACTCGCGAATCGTCTTGCCGACCTCGCGCGTGATCATCTGCGCGATCTCCTCCGCGCGGTCCATGCAGATCGTGAACGCGTGGCGGCACAGCTCGACCCGATCGACCACCGACGTTCGGCGCCAGCTCTCGAAGGTCTCGGCAGCGACCCGGACAGCCTCGTCGACCTGAGCCGGCGAAGCTGCGGTGACGGTCCCGAGCAGCTCACCCGTTCCGGGGCTCCGAACCTCGATCTCCTCACCGTCGCCGGCGACCCAGCTACCGCCGATGAACGCCCCGTTGCGCGTGGTGACCGCCATCGCTCCTCCTCTGCTCGTCGGATGCGCTGAGCGTACACCCTCGCCGGGGCACGAACGGTGAAGGCCCGGTCGGCGTGTGCCGTCTACGCGAGTGGTGCGTCGCGCCCGGTCGGCCCGTCCGGCTCGAGGAAGCGGGCGTGAGCGCGTGGACGCCGGTCGACGCTGAGGTCGAAGATGTCGGGACGGTTGTAGTGCCCCGCGCTGTCGAGCGCAAGCTGCTCCTGCGCGATCCGGCCGAGGTCGATCTCACCGTACACGATCCCTGCCTCGCCCACGAGCGGGCCCGCGACCCAGGTGGAATCAGGGCCGATGATCCCCGAGCCGCCGGGGATGACGACGTCATCCGCCTGGCCGAAGTCACCCGCCTCGCCCAGCACCTCCCGCAGCTCGAAGTCGGCCGGGAGGTCGGCGAGTGACAGGTACGACGCCGCGCAGAGCACGTAGCAGCGGCCCTCGAACGCATAGTGGCGGCTCGCGAGGTGGTGGATGTCGGGCCCTTCGGGCCAGGCGGCGACATGCACCTGCTCGCCCAGGGCATGGAGCGCGAAGCGCGTCAAGGGCATCCAGTGCTCCCAGCAGACGAGCCCGCCGAGGCGGCCGACGGCGGTCTCGTACACCCGCAGGCCCGAGCCGTCGCCCTGCCCCCAGACGAGCCGCTCCGCATGGGTCGGCACCAGCTTGCGGTGAACGCCGAGCAGGTCGCCGTCCGGGCCGAAGAAGAGCAGCGAGTTGTAGAGCGTGCCGCGCGAGAACGTCGCGTCCCGCTCGGTGCAGCCCATGACGAGGTGGACACCGTGCGCGCGGGCGAGCTCGCCGAGCGCTCTCGTCGCCGGCCCGGGCACCTCGACCGCGTTCTCCTGGTAGCGGGCGAACACCCGCTTCGCGGCCGGGTCGTCCCAGCCGGCCGAGCCGAACACCCAGGCCGGGTAGCCGGGAAGCCAGGTCTCACCGAAGGCGACGAGCGACGCGCCGGCGCCGACGGCCTCGCCGACGAGGTCGGCCGCCCGGTCGAGCGACCGCTCCCGGTCGAGGAAGACGGGCGGGTGCTGCACGACCGCCGCTGTGAACCGCTCGCTCATCTGTCCAGCCTATCGCGACGGCGGTGTCGATTGCGCCTCCTGCTCGGGCCCGCAGACCGGGGCGACGCTACGTGCCGAAGTAGAGTGGCGGCGTTGGAGACCGACCACACGCTCGTGGAACGCCGCCTGCTCGACGAGGCGTTGCGACCGGGGACGGTGGCACTCGATGCCGGCTGCGGGCGGACGACCCGGCTGCGAAACTACCGCGATCGCATCGTCCGGCTGGTCGGCATGGACGTCGATGACGACGCCGGGCTGGAGAACCCCTACCTCGACGAGTTCGTCCACGCAGACCTCTGCCGCCCGCTTCCGTTTCCAGACGGCTGCTTCGACCTCGTCTACGCGAACTTCGTGGTCGAGCATCTCGAGCACCCTGAGCGCGCGTTCGCGGAGTGGCGCCGCGTGCTGCGGCCCGAGGGATGGCTCGTGCTCGTGACGAGCAACCACGCCAGTCCGTTCATGGCAGTCGCGACGCGGCTACCGGCGCCGGCCCGCCTGGCGATCAAGCGGCGCGGCGCCGGCGCGGTCGAGAGAGACGTCCACCCGACGCAGTACAGGGCGAACACCCCGGACCGGCTCACACAGGTCGCCTCGGAGGCGGGCTTCGAGCCGGTCGCGATCGACTACGTCGGCACGCTGCATCGGTACGGCGCGCGAATCCCGGCACTGGGGCCGCTCCTGAAGGCGGTGGAACGAGCCCTACCCGCTGCGCGGCGTTCCACGATCGTGGCCGGCTACCGCTCACACGCCGGTGCCGATCGGACGCGCCTTGAGTCTGCGTCTCGCTCGGCGCGGTCGTAGAATCGAGCCCTCAAGTCGCAAAGGAGGCACAGCGCGATGGCGAGAGATCCCAGGCACGACATCCTCTTCGAGCCGATCAAGATCGGCCCGAAGACGATGAAGAACCGCTTCTACCAGATCCCCCACTGCAACGGGTTCGGGTCGGAGAAGCCGATGAGCCAGGCCCACTTCCGGGCCACGAAGGCGATCGGGGGCTACGCGGCCGTCTGCACCGAGTACTGCTCGATCTCGCCGGAGTCCGACGACACGCACCGCGTCTCGGCCCGCCTCTGGGACGACGACGACATCCGGAACCTGTCGCTCATGTGCGACATGCTCCACGAGCACGACTGCCTTTCGGCGTGCGAGCTCTGGTACGGCGGCCCCCACGCACCGTGCATGGAGACGCGCTGCGTCCCGCGCGGCCCGTCGCAGATCGCGTCCGACTTCGAGTACCTCACGTACTGCATCGAGGCCGACAAGGACGACATCCGCTACCTGCAGAAGCTCTACGTGGACGCCGCGAAGCGCGCCCGCACGGCCGGCTTCGACATCGTCTACGTCTACGGCTCCCACTCGTACCTGCCGCAGCAGTTCCTGACGCCGTTCTACAACAAGCGCACCGACGAGTACGGCGGCTCGTTCGAGAACCGCGCCCGCTTCTGGCGCGAGACGATCGAGCAGGTCAAGGAGGCGGTCGGCGACGACTGCTGCATCTGCGTGCGCATGTCGACGGACATGTTCATCGGCGAGGCCGGCACGCAGCTCGAGCGGGACTGCGTCCCGTTCGTCGAACTGTGCAACGACATCGTCGACCTCTGGGACATCAACCTCTCGGGGATCGCGGAGTGGGGCGAGGACGCGACGCCGTCGCGGTTCTACCAGCAGGGCCGGGCCGCCCCGTGGCAGAAGCGCATCAAGGAGGTCGCGAAGGCCCCGGTGCTCGGCGTGGGACGCTGGGTCAGCCCCGATGCGATGGTGGACGCGATCAACGACGGCGTCCTCGACATCATCGCCACCTGCCGCCCCTCGACGGCCGACCCGTACCTCCCGAAGAAGATCGAGGAGGGCCGGCTCGACGACATCCGCGAGTGCATCGGCTGCAACGTCTGCATCTCGCGCTGGGAGATCGGCGGCCCGCCGCTCATCTGCACCCAGAACCCGACTGCCGGCGAGGAGTACCGCCGCGGCTGGGATCCCGAGGTCTTCGAGCCTGCGAAGAACGCCGACAACGACGTGCTCGTCGTCGGCGCCGGCCCGGCGGGAATGGAGTGCGCGCTCACGCTCGGCAAGCGCGGCATGCGCCGCGTGCACCTCGTCGAGGCCCAGGACGACATGGGCGGGATCATGCGCTGGATCCCGCAGCTGCCCGGGCTCGGCGAGTGGGGCCGCGTCGTCAACTGGCGCAAGATCCAGATCGACAAGCTGAAGAATGTCGAGTTCATCCCGAACACGACCCTCTCCGCCCAGGACGTGATCGAGTACGGGGCCGAGTACGTCGTCGTCGCGACCGGCTCCTACTGGGCGACGAACGGCCTGAACAGCTGCAGCCACGACACGATCCCCGGCGCCGACGCGTCGAAGCCGTACATCGCGACGCCCGACCAGATCATGGGCGAGGGGAAGCAGCTGCCTGGCGACAGCGTCCTGATCGTCGACAACGACGGCTACTTCATGAGCGTCTCGCTCGCCGAGAAGTACGCTCGCGAGGGCAAGAAGGTGACGCTGATGACGCACCTCGGGACGATCTGCCCGTACATGCACTTCACGCTCGAGGCGCCGAACATGCACCGCACGCTGCACGGTCTCGGTGTCGAGATCGTCCCGTACCACCTCCCGACCTCGATCGCGGAGGGTGTCGTCAAGTCGTCGCACGTCTACGACGTGCACGGCCACGAGGAGACACGCGAGGTCGACGGCGTCGTGCTCGTCACCGCGCGGCGCTCGAACGAGGCGCTGTTCCGCTCGCTGAAGGACGACGTCGGCATGGAGAAGATCCAGGCCGAGGGCATCAAGGGCCTGTTCCGGATCGGTGACTGCGAGGCTCCGCGCCTGATCGCAGACGCCGTGTTCTCGGGCCATCGCCTCGCCCGCGAGATCGACACCGACGACCCGTCGATCCCGCTCCCGTACCTGCGCGAGCGGCGCGTCATCGAGCGCGAGCTCGTCAGCGCCTAGCTCGCGACCCTTCAGATGTGGGGGAGCCCGCGTCGGGCTCCCCCACATCTGGTTAGGCCACCCTGGTCAGTTGTGCACGGTCAGCCACATGGTTGTCGAACCGTGTGAGCTCGAGCCGCCCTTCGTCGTGTCGTGCAGATGCGTGTGCGCTGCTCCGATCTGCGTCGCGTGATTGAGCTTGATACAGCCGTTGGAGTAGTAGTCGTTCGTGCCCTCCCAGCAATAGGGATCGTCGGGATTGGACGTGCACTGCTGCCCCTGGCTCACAGTCTCTTCGCTATGGATGAAGAGCTCCGTGCGCCACGTGCCGTTCGAGCACTGCTTGTCCTGAACCCAGAAGGCGCGCCCTTTGATTACGGCGTCGTAGTTGTGATAGACAGCGTTACGGCTGTACCATCCCGAGGGCAGCCAGCCTTGATTGATTTGGCACTCGTTCGTAGTGGTACCGGCACCGCTGCGCCACTGAGTCGAGCAAAGACCGGTCCCGCAAGCGTACTCCCATTTGAGTGTCGAGTTGTTCGGCGTCTGTCGCTTGAAGTTGAAGTTGCCAGCCGTCCCAGGCGCCGCGATGACAAGCGCAACGGCGACAGCGACCGCGATCCCAGTCATGCGGATGACACTCATTGGTGTTCCCCCACCTTGCTCGTGCTGTAGACGATGCGATGCCAGACGCGCGGATCTCCGGGCTCGGTCTCCTCGCAGACGCTCGCGGCGAGGTCGCAGACGAGGCCGACATCCAGTACCGATTCGCTCCCCGCCTCGAGACTTTTCAGCGACCAGGCGACGATCTGCTCACCGGAGGCGTCGACGAAGCGGGGCTCGACGATGCCCCCCGGATAGCGTTTCAGATCGATTGTGTGAGCGCTCTCAATCGCAATCCGACCTCCGTGCAGGGCGAGCACGAGGACGCCGGGACCACCCGTAGCAACGGCGCGATCGCCCCTCCAGTCGCCGCTGTAGGACGCCCACGTGACGGGGCTGCCGTCGACGGCCGTCACGGCGTCAAGATCGAGGCTCGCGACCTCCTTGCCCGATGCAAGCTCGAGGAGCCGTATTTGAGCAGGCGGTGTCGAATCCACCAAGAGGATGTCGCGACCAGTTGGTCCGATCGCGATCACTCCAGCTCCGTCGCGCAGAGTCCGTACGACTCCGGGCGCGTCGAGCACGAGTACCTCGAGACGTTCGCCCTCGGCGATCCGGTAGGCGATCAGGCGGTCTCCAGACCATCCGTAGACCACGTACCGCCCTGGCTCATCGAGCCAGACGATGGGATCCCCATCCAGCTGATCTCGAACGACGATCTGGCCCAGATATCGTTCGTTCACCCGATAGGCGGGCTCCACGCCGCGGACATACGCGAGCGCACCGTCCCACCGGAACGCGGGGCTCAACGATCCGTCCTCGAGTGCCGTATCGCTGCCGGAGCTCGTATCGAGGATCCGAACGACAGGTATGCCCACCGCCGTTCCCGACTCGATGCCCTGCTCTTCAAGGCTCTGCTCCTGGTCGATCTCGACCAGCTCGCGCCAGGTGTTGTACGCGATGAGGTGTCCGTCAGGCGACCCTGTGGCCGTAGGGGCGAGACTGCCGGTCAGCGGAGCCAAGGCGGGCGCCGCGAGCTGAAGCCGCTCGCCACTGTCCGCAGTCAGTTCGCTGCCGCTGACCGACGGGGTGGGAAACCCCTCGGCCATGCCGACCACGGTAAGCTCGCTCGGCCCGAGAGGCCGCGGCTCATCGACGGATGTTGGTCCACTTTCGGCCCCGGCAGGAACCGCGCCGCCACAGGCGGTGAGCAACGAGACCAGACCGAGGACTGCTGCCAGCGTAAGCAGCGAGTGGCGAGCTCTTCGTGCGTGTAGCATGCGACGCTCGCTCTTTCGAGGCTGGCGTCGGCCGCTAGGCTGTCCCGGCGACACCCGCGCCCGGGAACGTAGTCGGCTCGACGCGACGAGGGCATAAGGCGAAAGGATCATCCGGCCTCCCGATTTTGTGCCGCAGATCACATGACGCCGCTGGGCCAGATGATACCCCCCCCCCCGCCTGGTAAGTGTCAACGCCCCGCCGCGGTCGACTATTGGGTCCCCGGCGGCGGTGAGTCGCCCGCCGATTGCGACGAGTCACATCTCCCCCGTTCCATCAGTTCATCAATGCCAGGCACGTGCCTGGCGCCAGCCTGTCTCGCGTCCCGCACGAACGGGCGGGATGAGATCCCGCCCCTACAGGTCTACGAGACGCCGCTTCACGGCCACGAACGGGCGGGATGAGATCCCGCCCCTACAGGTCTACGAGACGCCGCTTCACGGCCACGAACGGGCGGGATGAGATCCCGCCCCTACAGGTCTACGAGACGCCGCTTCACGGCGTCTCGTAGACTGGCCCGCATGAAAATCGTCGTGTGCGTCAAGCAGGTCGCGACGCTCGGCGACGAGGTGGAGTTCACCTCGGACGAGCGTGACGTCGACCCCGACTTCCTCGAGTTCGCGATCAACGAGTGGGACACCTACGCGACCGAGGAGGCGATCAGGATCAAGGAGGCCGCAGGCGACGGAGAGGTCGTCGTCGTCACAGTCGGCGACGAGGACGCCGAGGACTCCATGCGCCGTGCGCTCGCGATGGGCGCCGACCGGGGCGTCAGGATCGAGGGCGAGGATCTCCCCGTCGGCGACCCGATCGCGACGGCCCGCGCGCTGGCCGACGTCGTGCGTCGCGAGAGCCCGGACCTCGTGCTGTGCGGCGTGCAGTCGTCGGATGCCGTGCAGGGTGCCGTCGGCGTCGCGCTCGCCGAGCTGCTCGGCTCGCCCAGGGTCGCCGTCTGCAAGAAGGTCGACCTTCAGGGCAGCAAGGCAGTCGTCGAGCGGGAGCTCGAGGGCGGTCTGATCGA
Organism: Gaiellales bacterium; assembly: GCA_046330455.1. Lineage (GTDB taxonomy): Bacteria > Actinomycetota > Thermoleophilia > Gaiellales > Gaiellaceae > CAVQXR01. The sequence goes on along the minus strand of JAXLSU010000001.1, from coordinate 490,248 downwards.
CGTCACCGAGGTCGACATGCCCGCGGTGCTGACGATCCAGACGGGCATCAACGAGCCGCGCTACGCGACCCTGCGCGCGATCAAGCAAGCGGAGCAGAAGGAGATCGACGTCGTCGAGCCGTCCGCTCCCGGCGAGCCGGCCGCCCGCGTCCGGCGGATGTTCGTCCCGCCGAAGGGCGAGGGTGCCGAGATGCTCGGCGACGATCCTGCCGACGTGGCCCAGAAGATCAAGGCGATCGTGGAGGAGAAGCTGCGATGAGCGTCCTCGTCATTGCCGAGCACATCCAGGGCGCGCTCCGGGATCTGACGAAGGAGCTCGTCACCGCTGCCGCAGAGCTCGGCGGCCCCGTGACGGTCGCCGTCATCGCCGCCGACCCGACGGCGCTCGTCTCGCAGGCAAACGTCCCCGGTGTCGACGAGATCGTGACCGTGCAGGCCGGGAGCGCCGAGTTCGAGGCCGACACCTACCAGGCCGCCGTCGAGGCGCTGATTGCCGAGCGGAGCCCGCGCGCCGTGCTGATGGGGTTCAGCGTCAACTCGATGGGCTACGGGCCGGCCGTGGCAGCGAAGCTCGGGCTCGGGTTCGCCACCGATGTCTTCGCGGTGCGCGACGAGGGCGGCCAGCTCGTTGCGACCCGCGCCTTCTACGGCAGCAAGGTGCACGCCGAGGTCGAGTTCCCCGGTAAGACGACCGTGCTCCTGCTCCTACGGGGAGCGACCTGGGAGCCGGCAGAGGGCGCAGGCTCGGCCTCGGTGTCGTCGTTCGCCCTGTCGCCCGCCAGCTCCCGCTCGCGCCACCTCAGCTTCGAGGAGGCAGCTGCAACCGATGTCGACATCACGACCGCTGACTTCCTGCTCTCCATCGGGCGCGGGGTCGGCGAACGCGAGAACATCGAGCAGTTCGAGGAGCTCGCCGGCTCGATGGGTGCCGTGCTGTCGGTCAGTCGCCCGCTCGTCGATGCCGGCTGGATGCCCGCGTCCCGCCAGGTCGGACAGTCCGGCAAGACGGTGAAGCCGAAGGTGTACCTCGCGTTCGGCATCTCCGGTGCCGTCCAGCACCTCGCCGGCATGAAGACGTCAGGAACGATCATCGCCGTGAACTCAGACCACGAGGCAGCGATCTTCAACGTCGCGCACTACGGCGCCACCTGCGACCTGTTCGAGGTCGCAGAAGAGCTCGAAAAGCTGTACTAACCGCGACGCGGTGCCTGGCACGTGCCAGGCACCGTTCACACCTCAGCCGGCTCGGTCGATCTGCGCGCGCAGATCATCCACCCAGCGTTCGGCGTCGCGCCACGCCCTCGAGGCCGCACGGCGTCGCTCGTGACCGGCCTCGGAATCGGCCACCGGATACGAGCCGAGGAACTTGATCCGACCGTGCTTCGCGGCCAGGTCGCGGAGGGCGTCGGCGACGAGCTCGTCGGCGAGGTGGCCCTCGAACTCGATCACGAAGCAGTAGCGGCCGAGCCCGGTCTTCGCCGGGCGCGAGTGCAGCGCGGTCAGGTTGATCGCGCGGGCGGCGAACTCCTGGAGGATCGCGAGCAGCGACCCGGGCCGGTCCTCGCGCTGGAAGCACACGATCATCGTCTTGTCGTGCCCCGTCGGGGCCGGAACCCCGCGACCGACCACCCCGAACCGAGTTGCATTCTCCGGATGATCCTCGATCTCCGCAGCGATGACCTCGAGCCGGAGGCGCTCGGCCGCGAGGCGGTTCCCGATCGCGGCGAGCCCCGACCTGCGGGAGCGGGCGACCCGCTCCACCGCCGCAGCCGTCGAGTTCGCAGCCACGATCGTCGCGCGCGGAAGGTGCTTCGCCAGCCAGCCGCGCGACTGGCCCGCGACGACCGGGATCGAGACCACCTCGGTAACGTCGCGGAGCCTCGTGCCCGGCCGCGTCACGAGATTCAGCGAGATCGGCCTGATCAGCTCGTGACGGATCAGGACGTCGGCGCCGAAGACGAGAGCATCGAGGGTCAGGTCGATCGAGCCCTCGATCGCGTTCTCGAGCGGAACGACGCAGCAGTCGGCCTCCCCGCTCTCCACCGCCGCGATCACCTCGGGGATCGAGCCCTTCGGCAGGTGCTCGGCCGCAGCGAGCTCGGGTAGTGAGAGCATCGCCTCCTCCGAGAAGGTCCCGCGCGGGCCCAGGAACGCAATCTGGCGCATCGCCGGATCATACGGAGCCGGGAACGGGACCCCACCCGCTACTCGCGATACGGTTCCGGCGAACGAGTAGCATCCCACCCTCGTGGCAGTGGCGGAAACCGCAACCCGAAACACCTTCGACGGCCTGACGCCGTGGCAGGTCGGCCTCTGGTACTTCCTGATCTTCGTCTCGACCGCGATCTTCCTCTGGGGAGTGCTCCGGCTCGTTCGCAAGTACCTGGCGAGCCGCGACCGCCCACCCGTCGACGCCGGCAAGGCAAGGACGGCCGCAAAGCGCGTGGGTCGGGCGACCGCGATCGTGCTCACCCACGCGTGGATCAAGCGCCGCGACCACGCATCCGGGATGGCGCACCTGTTCGTCTTCTACGGCTTCCTCGTCCTCTTCCTCGGGACAGCCGTCCTCGCAGTCCAGGACGACATCGCCGCGCCGCTCGGATTCGACTTCTGGAAGGACGGCTTCTACAAGGGCTATTCGCTGTTCCTCGACGTGTTCGGCGCCGCGCTCCTGATCGGACTCGTGATCCTCGGCGTCAGACGCTGGGTCATGCGGCCCACGAGGCTCGACTACTCGCGACCCGACCGCGAGGAGGGCGAGTACGACCGGAGCCGCTACCGGCGCGGCGACGCCCTGTTCGTCGGCCTGCTCTTCTTCCTCGCCCTCAGCGGCTTCCTGCTCGAGGCGTTCCGGATCGCCGAGACGCGGCCGCCGTTCGAGGTGTGGGCGCCGATCGGGTGGGCGGTCGGGAACCTGTTCCGGACGATGGGCATGGGCGCCGGTGCCGCGGACACCGCGCGGCTGGCCGACTGGTGGGTACACGGCGTGGTCGCGCTCGGCTTCGTCGCCTCGATCCCGTTCACGAAGGCCGTCCACATGATCGTCGGGCCCGCCGGCGTGGCGACCCGCGACGAGAAGGTCGGCCGCCGGCTCGTGCCCATCCCGGCCGACGCGAAGCCCGAAGAGGTCGGCTACCAGCGGATCACCGATCTCGCGATTCGTCATCTCGTCGACCTCGACGCGTGCACGAAATGCGGCAAGTGTCACGCTGCCTGCCCGGCGAATGCATGCGGCTACCCGCTCTCGCCGCGCGATCTGGTGCTCGACCTGCGGGAGTACGCGGAGGGCTCGCTCGGGATCCGCTCGGTTCTCCGGGTGCAGCCGCTCGCCGATGCCGACGGCTCGATCCTCGGTGACCCGATCCGCCCCGAGACGCTGTGGTCGTGCATGCAGTGCATGGCGTGCGTCGAGATCTGCCCGGTCGGCATCGAGCACGTGCCGATCATCAACCAGATGCGGCGAGGGCTCGTCGAGCGGGGCGAGATGGACTCGCAGCTCCAGTCGACGCTCGAGACGATCTACACGTCGGGCAACTCGTTCGGGGAGGCCAAGCGCAAGCGTGCCCGCTGGGCGAAGGAGCTCGACTTCGAGCTCAAGGACGCCCGCAAGGAGCCGGTCGAGTACCTGTGGTGGGTCGGCGACTACGCGTCGTTCGACCCGCGCAATCAGCGCAACACGCAGGCGCTCGCACGGATCCTGCACCACGCCGGCATCGACTTCGGAATCATCTTCGACGCCGAGAAGACGGCCGGCAACGACGTCCGCCGTGCCGGCGAGGAGGGGCTCTACACCTCGCTCGCCGAGGAGAACATCCAGGCGATCGGCAAGTGCGACTTCGAGAAGATCCTGACGAGCGACCCCCACTCGTTCAACACCCTTCGCAACGAGTATCCGGAGCTCGGGGCCGAGTGGGCCGCGGACGACGTCGTCCACCACTCGATGCTCCTGCTCGAGCTGCTCGAGTCCGGCCGCATCACGCCGACGAAGCGGCTCGCGCAGCGCGTCACCTACCACGACCCGTGCACGCTCGGGCGCTACAACGGCGTCTACGACCAGCCGCGAGCGGTGATCCGCGCGGTCGGGCTCGACCTCGTGGAGATGCCCCGAAACCGCGACAACTCATTCTGCTGCGGTGCGGGCGGCGGCAGGATCTGGATGAAGGAGCTTCGCAAGGAGGGCTCGCAGCGGCCGAGCGAGAGCCGGATCGACGAGGCGGTCGCACTTCCCGGCGTCGACTACTTCGTCGTCGCCTGCCCCAAGGACGTGACCATGTACGAGGACGCGATCAAGACATCCGGGCACGGGGAGGAGATCGAGCTGCGGGAGCTCTCGGAGCTCGTGCTCGCGGCGCTCGACCTCGTCCCGGTGGCGGTCGCGGCCGAGGTCCCGGGAGAGGCGGGTGGCGAGGAGCCGCCCATCGAGGACAAGGAGGCAGAGTGACCGAAGAGCAGCTCACAGAGTTCATGGACGCCTGGAACACACGTGACGTCGATGCGATCGCCGGGGCGTTCACCGAGGATGGCATCTTCTACGCGTCGGTCGGCCCGGAGCTGATGGGCGCGACCTCGGTCGGCCCGGACGCGATCCGCAAGGGTGTCGAGGCGTTCTTCGAGCGCTTCCCGAACGGGCGGTTCGAGGACACGACGCTCGTCGTCGCGGGCGACCACGGCTCCGCGGAGTGGACGTTCGTCGTGACTACCCCGGACGGTCAGAACGTCGCGACTCGCGGCTGCGACCTCTTCGAGTTCGAGGGCGACAAGATCCGCGTCAAGAACGCGTTCCGCAAGGCGAAGCCGGCGTAGGCGGCATCGCACGGCGTACAGCCGTCGTAGGGGCGGGATCCCAAGCCGCCCGCCCTCCGGAGGGTCTGTGGGGCGGGATCTCATCCCGCCCGGCCCTCTGGAGGGTCTGTAGGGGCGGGATCTCATCCCGCCCGTGGGCCGGATGAGATCCGTCCTTCGCCATTGACAGAATAGGCAACATGTCGACGATCCTCGATGCTCTGAGAGAGTTCGCCGAGACGCTGACGGCGAACTTCGCCGCCGCTCCGTTCAACCCGGCGCAGGCCGAGGATCAGCTCAAAGGCCCCACCCAACGCCTGCTGAAGCAGGTCGGCGAGGCGGCCGGGCTCGACGTGGTGGCACGCACCGAGGCGCTCACCGACCTCGGCGTGCGACCCGATCTCGGGGTCAGCATCGGGCGGCTACTCGCGGGCCATGTCGAGCTCAAGGCTCCCGGCAAGGGCGCTCGCGCTCGGTCGTTCACCGGCCACGACAGAGAGCAATTCAACGCGCTCTCGGATCATCCGAACCTTCTCTATTCCGACGGCACCGAGTGGGCGCTGTACCGGCACGGTGAGCTCGTGGGGCAGGTCGTCCGATTCGAGGGTGACGTCACCGCCGATGGACAGGACGCAGTCCACGAGGCGAGCGCGCTCGCGCTCGAAGCTCTCTTCCGCGACTTTCTCGGCTGGGAGCCGATCGTTCCGTCGAGCCCGAGGGCGCTGGCCGAGCTCCTCGCGCCGCTCACGCGCCTGCTTCGTGAGAACGTCCGCACCGCGCTGACCGACGAGACGTCCGCGCTGCATCGCCTCGCAGACGAGTGGCGCAACGTCTTCTTCCCCGACGCCGACGATGCGCAGTTCGCGGACGCCTACGCCCAGACGCTCACCTACGCGCTGCTTCTGGCGAGGGTCGAGGGCGAGACGGACCTGCACGCCCGGGCTGCCGAACGTCTCGACGAGCGCCATGGCCTCCTCGCCCAGGTGCTGCGGATCCTGACGGACCCTGCCGCGCGCCGCGAAGTCGAGATGCCGGTCCGTCTGCTCGAGCGGTCGATCGCTGCGGTCGACCCCGAGGCGCTCGCCCGCCACGCTGGCGGCCGCGACCTCTGGCTCTACTTCTACGAGGACTTCCTCGCCGCCTACGATCCGAAGCTCCGCAAGCAGCGAGGCGTCTACTTCACCCCGCCGGCCGTCGTCGAGGCACAGGTCACGCTGGTGGCAGAGCTACTCCGCGAGCGCTTCGGCAAGCCTCTGGGGTTCGCCGGCGACGACGTGGTGGTGCTCGATCCCGCCGTCGGGACGGCGACGTACCTTCTTGCGGCCCTCCGGTCGGGGATCGAGGCTGTCCGAGACGCGTTCGGCGCGGGAGCCGTTCCCGCCCGCGTTTCCGTGATGGCCGAGAGCTTCAACGGCTTCGAGATCCTCATCGGCTCCTACGCGGTGGCCCACCTGCGCCTGGCGCAGCAGATCCTCGAGGCCGGCGGCGACCTCCCGGCCGAGGGCGCGCACATCTACCTCACCGATACCCTCGAATCGCCCCACCTCGCGCCGCCCGGCCTCGCCGTTGCTCCGCTCTTCCAGCAGAAGCTCGCCGAGGAGAACGAGCGGGCCCGGCGGGTGAAGGCCGAGGTGCCGGTGCTCGTGTGCATCGGGAACCCGCCGTACTTCCGCCAGGTCATCGAGCAGGACGAGGAGGGAGTCGAGCGGCAGGGGGGCTGGATCCGTTTCGGCGACCGCGGCGACGACGGTATCCTGGCCGACTTCCTCCGCGACACACCGCCTGTCCACGCGAAGAACCTCTACAACCTCTACGTCTACTTCTGGCGCTGGGCGCTGTGGAAGGTGTTCGGCAACGCACCGGCCCGGGGGGTCGTCAGCTTCATCACGCCGTCCTCGTATCTCCGCGGCCCCGGGTTTGCGGGAATGCGCCGATTCATGCGCGAGACGTTCGACGACCTGTGGATCCTCGACCTCGGCGGCGACAACCTCGGTGCCCGAAGGAGCGAGAACGTCTTCGACATCCAGAATCCCGTGGCGATCGCGGTCGGCGTGCGCGATGCCGAACCCGACCCCGGGACACCCGCGCGGATCCGATACGCGCAGATCGACGGCACCCGCGAGGAGAAGCTCGCCGCCCTCGACGCGATCGCCGGATTCGGGAGCATCCACTGGCGAGACTGCTTCGGCGGATGGTTCGAGCCGTTCCTGCCGGCGGGAGAGGGCGACTACTACTCGTGGCCGCCCGTGACGGACGTGTTCCCGTGGCAGCACTCCGGCGTGCAGTTCAAGCGGACGTGGCCGATCGCGCCCGACCGGGCGACGCTCGAGGCACGGTGGCGCCGGCTCGTCTCAGCGCCCGAGGCCGAGCGAGCCGGGCTGTTCAGGCAGACGCCAGACCGCAGCTCAACAGGAGCCTATGGCTCGATACGATCGGAGGAGCAACCACTCCCATCGCTCGATTCACTCGGAGGCGACGCGCCAGCACCGGCCTCGGTTGGGTACGCGTACCGCACGCTCGACCGGCAGTTCTGCCTCGCAGACAACCGACTCGGCGATCGGATGAGGCCTCCGCTCTGGCGCACGGCGAGCGCGCGCCAGCTGTTCCTCACGAGCCTCCTGACGAACGTCCTCGGGCAAGGCCCAGCTGCCACGGTCACGCACCTGGTGCCCGACCTTCACCACTTCCGGGGCTCGTTCGGCGGTAAGAATGCTGTGCCGCTCTGGCGCGACGCCGCCTGCACGGAGCCGAACGTCACGGCCGGGCTGCTCGACGTTCTCGCCGGCGTGCTGGGGCGTGAGGTGACGCCCGAGGACCTGCTTGCCTACGTCTACGCGATCCTCCAGGCACCGGTCTATACGGCGCGATTCGCCGAGGAGCTGGGCATCCCCGGCCCGCGCGTGCCCCTCACCCGGGACCCGGCGCTGTTCCGCGAGGCGGTCGACCTCGGCGAGCGGTTGATCTGGCTGCACACGTTCGGCGAGCGGCTCGTTCCCGACAGGTCAGATCCGGGCGTCGTGCCGGCGGGTAGGGCTCGCTGCACGGAGCCCGTCGGAACGACGCCCGAGACCTACCCGACGGAGTTCTCCTGGAACGAGGAGCGGCAGGAGCTGCACGTCGGCGACGGTGTGTTCGCTCCCGTCCCGGCGGCGGTGTGGGGGTTCAGCGTCTCGGGATTCGAGGTCCTGACCTCCTGGCTGCGGTACCGGATGCGGGACGGCGGCGGGAAGAGGTCTTCGCCGCTCGACGAGATCCGCCCGACCGTCTGGCCCGCGGCGTTCACGGAAGAGCTGCTCCGCGTGATCTGGATCCTCGAGCACACGGTGGAGCTGCAGCCGGCACTCGATGAGCTGCTCGGCAGGATCGTCGAGGGCCCGACCATACCGGAGGCGGATCTGCCCACGCCGACCGAAACCGAGCGCAAGGCGCCCACGGAGTGAGCTCAGCCGGCGAGCTTGAGCTGCTCGCTCGCGGACTCGAAGTACGACGTACGCATGAGCTCACCGTGAACGGCGAGGAGCCGTCGGTCGGCCTCCTCGAGCGCGGCCACGAGGTGCGAGTCGCCCGCCTCACGACGGATCTCGCGGGCCGACCGCTCCGCCCGCTCGCGTGCATGTGAGATCAGGAGGAGGGTCTTCTCGACCTGCTCGATGTGCTCGGCTCCCACGACCGCGATGCTAGCGACGCGGCACGACGGAGCTGTGACCGCGGTGTGCCGAATCGGTGCCAATATTCAATGCGGCACGACGAAGCGACTTGAGTCCTGTTACACAACATTTTCGATCCGTTGTGTAAGATCGGCGTATGCTGAAGCGCGTGCAGCTGATGCTCGACGCGGAGCTCGACACGGCGGTCGAGCGGGAGGCACGACGGCTCGGCATCTCGAGGTCAGAGCTCGTCCGACGCGTGCTGCGCGAGAGCCTCCTGCCCGACCTCCCGCCGCTCGAGGAGGATCCGATCTGGGGGTTCGTCGGCATGGCCGAAGGCGCGCCGGACGATTCCCAGCGAATCGACGAGGTGGTCTACGGGACGGTGGAGGCCGGCAGCTGATCTTCGTCGACACGTCGTACTGGGTCGCCGCGCAATGCCGCCGGGATCGGCACCACGAGACCGCGAAGGCGCTGCTCGAGCGGGCGAGGCAGCGCCCGTTGATCACGTCGAGTCACGTCCGGGGAGAGACCTGGACGTTCCTGCGCCGGCGTGAGGGTCACGGCGCCGCCGTCGCCTTCCTCGACATGCTCGAACGAAGCCCGAGGGCCAACGTGGTCATGGTCTCCGAACAGGTCGAGGAGGACGCCCTGCGCTGGCTGCGGAGGCACGACGAGCGGCCGTACTCCTTCGTGGACGCAACGAGCTTCGGGCTCATGCGGGCACTCGGGATCGCCGAGGCGTTCGCCTTCGACGGCGACTTCGCCGCGGCCGGCTTCGTCGAGTTGCGTGCGTAGCCAAACGGGGCGAGGTCCATCCCGCCCGGGCCGGATGAGATCCGGTCCCTACAGGGGTACCGGCCTTGCCCCGATCCTGTCGGCGATCAGGCTGATCAGCTCGAACATCACGGCCGCCGCGACCAGCGAGGTGATCTGGTTCTGCTGGTCCTTCGACGGCATCAGGCACACGACGTCGGCGCCGATCACGTCGAGGCCGCGCGCGGCGCGCAGCAACTGCGTCGCCTCGTCGATCGTGAACCCGGACACCCCCGGCTCGAGGTTCGAGACCGCCGGGGCGATGCTCGGGTCGAGGCAGTCGAGGTCGAACGTGATGTAGAGCGGCGCGTCGCCGATCCGCTCCCGGATGATTGCGACGCAGCGCTCCGCACCGAGGTCGCGGTACCGCTGGATCGGGATCACCTCGTAGTCGAGATCGTAGCTCGGCTTCAGCCAGTCGGCGCTCCTCGGGTTCCCGCGGATCCCGATCTGGACGCTTCGGGCCGGGTCGATCTGGCCCTCCCGGACGAGGTAGCTCGCCCAGTGCGCCGCCGACTTGCGCGCCCCGAACCAGTGCGGGATCGACTCGTACGCGTCGATGTGAGCATCGAGGTGCAGCAGCGCAGCCTTGCGGCCGCCCGAGAGCTCCGAGTGCGGGCCGACGAGCCCCTGCACGATCCCGCCGGTGACGCTGTGGTCGCCCCCGATCGCGACCGTGCGCGTCCCGACCTTGGCGGCGGCCGCGAAGAAGCTGGTGATCCGCTCGATGCAGGCCTCGTTGTCGTTCGCCTCGGGAAGCGGCACGTCGCCGAGGTCGTGGATCCGGCAGGCCTCCCACGGAGAGAGCCCGAACTCGAGGTGGTAGCGGCGCTGGAGCGCCGAGACGTTGCGCACGGCCCTCGGTCCGAGGTGCTGGTCACGCTCGGTCGAGCCGTTGCCGGAGGAGTGCGGGACGCCGACGAGCGCGATGTCGCAGGCGGCCGGATCGGGATCGACCGGGCAGCGAAAGAGCGACGGCACGCCCCACCAGTACAGGCCCTCGACCATCATCCGATCGCGGGGATCGAGACCCTCCGTGCTCATGGCGAGCCCCGCCTCACGAAAGGACGAAGACTTCCCGGAACGGCACCTCGCGCAGCGTCCAGCGCGTTGCCGTCCCCTTCTCGAACGATGCGAGGTCCCCGGCGCCGAGCTCGAGGGTCGGCCCGCCTGCAACCTCGATCGTCAGCGCGCCCTCGATCACGTGGATCGTCTCGTTCAGCTCCATCACATAGTCGAACGGCGCCGGCAGGTCGCCGGCCGGGACTCGCCAGAAGCCGGCGTAATAGCTGCCGTCCTCGTCGGCACGCATCAAGTGCGCCTCGCCGACCGTGCGGCCGTCGGCGAGCTCGAACGGCTCCCAGGCCTCGGTCGTGGGTGACGAGGTGTACGGCCCCCCGACGTCCTTGCCCATCACCCGCTGATCACGAAGAACTTCTTGAACGGCTGCGTGATGTTCCAGGTCGAGGCCTGGCCCTTCGTGAAGGAGGCGATGTCTCCCGGGCGGAGCGTGACAGAGTCGCCATCCTCGACGTCGATCGTCACCTCACCCTCGAGCACGTGGAACGTCTCGTCGCCGGGAAAGACGTAGGGCAGGTTCGCGGGATCGTGCGTCCAGAGCCCGGTGTACAGCATTCCCTCGCCGCCGCTCTCGACGCGGAGCCAGTGCACCTCCCCGAACGGCTCGCCCTCGTGGACGAACGGCTCGTACTCGGTCGTCCCGATGTTCGAGACGGGTGTGGTCTCCAAAGATGCCATCGTGCCCTCCTTGCCCTCGTGGTTGAGCTGCGAACGACCACGGTCGCAGACACCGGAGTAGTTCTACGAGCCTCGACGGTAGTCTGTCAAGCGACCGGCACCACCGTCCTACCCCGCCTCCACGCCGACGACGAAGTCGATCTTCGGGTCGAGGATCTGGTCGATCAGGGTCGGGTCCGGCGTCACGCCCATCTCCCGGCATCGGTTGCGGTAGTGGCGGACCTTCTGGCTCTGGTACTTCTGGACGTCGAGGCCCGGGATCGCCTTCTGGTACTCGACGAGGCCGACCACGTTGCCGCGAAACTCGTCGAAGACCTCGTGGACGAGCCGCTCGTACGATGGGTCCTTCTCGATCAGGAGCCTGATCGCGGTCGTCCCGAAGGTGATGTGGCGCCCCTCGTCGGCAAGGATGTGCCGGAAACCCTGCCGGAGGGTCGGGAAGCCCTGCCAGAGGTTGGTCGTGTCGATCACGATCTCGTACGAAGGCATCGTCAGGACGCCCTCGGCGAAGCCGTTGTAGAGCGTCGCGAAGCGGACGAAGCCGGCCTCGATCACCCGCTCGTCACCCGAGTGCACGGCCTCCATGAGCTCCCGCCCGTACCGCGGCAGCCCGTCGTGCAGCACCTCCTTGACCTCGAAGCGGCCGGTCGGGTCGACGGTCTTCCCGCGCGAGAGGAAGTACGGCGCCACCTCGTCGGGCTCGAGGATCCCGACCACGCGGTCGTGCCAGAGCGCGAAGAACTCCGAATGCTTCGCCTCCTCGAGCAGGAACGTCGACAGGTACATCGTCCAGTCGTAACGGCCGAGCGCGTGTGCGGCGGCGAGCATCGGGAGCAGCTCGTCGGTGACGCGCTGCTCGCCGGCGAAGAAGCGCACGGTGATCCCGAGCAGCCCTCGCCGGCGACCGTCCGGCAGCTCCTGCCAGTCCCGGGCGTCGGGCTCGTAGTCGAGATCGCGCGGGCTCCACATCCCCCTGAAGGCCTTCTCGTACTTCCGGTAGATCGGTCCGGCCATCAGCTCGCGCGTGAAGTGGAACTCGCGCTCGTGTCCGCGCTCATCCGACTCGACCAGGTGCTGTGCCACGGGTCCCCCTCTTCGGTCGTCTCGTGCCCGCCGACCGTTACGGTAGGGCATCGTGGCCGTGAAGCGCTGCTCCTCCCTCTCGCTCTCGCTCGGAGAGCCGCTCGTTGCGACCGCGTCGGCCGCGACGGCCTGGCTGCTCGTCGAGCAATCGGGCCCCTGGGGCGCCAGGGCGCTCTCGGAGTCGGCGCTCGACCGCGAGGTCGGCGCCGAGCTGGAACGTCGCGCGAAGCGGCTCGGGATCAAGATCCTGCTCGTCAAGCAGCAGGGAAAGACCGGGAGCGCCCGTCGCTTTGCCGCCTGGTCGGAACCAGGCTCGACCTGGCTCGAGGAGCTCGAGCTCGACGGTCCGGACGGCTTGCTCGACCTCGACCTCGAGGCTCTGGCCCGCGGCGAGCGCCTCGGCGGGCGCCGGATCGCCACGCCCGTGTACCTCGCCTGCACGAACGGCAAGCGCGACGCGTGCTGCGCATCCCGCGGACGGGCGGTCACGGCGGCGCTCGCCGCCCTCCGTCCGGAGGCGACCTTCGAGTGCTCCCACCTCGGTGGGCATCGCTTCGCGGCGAACGTCGTCTGTCTCCCGCACGGGCTCTGGTACGGACGCGTCGAGCCGGAGGATGCCGAGCAGATCGTCGCCGCCGCCGGCCGGGGCGAGCTCGTGCTCCACCTGCTCCGCGGCCGCTCCTCCCTTCCCTCCGAAGCTCAGGCGGCCGACCGGTTCCTCCGGGAGCGCGAGGGCCTCCGCGGCATCGAGGAGCTCGCCGTCGAGACCGTCGAGAGCGCCGGAGGCGGCGTCACGGCGGTCAGCCTCCGAGCCGAGGGCCGAATGTGGCGCGTACTGGTTCGTGCCGACGAGGCAGACGAGCCACGGCCGGTCTCGTGCGGCGAGGAGAAGCTGGAACGGCCGACGGTGTGGACGCTCGTCGGGATCGAGCGGGCGGGATGAGATCCCGCCCCTACATCGATAGGTCGTGGGGGCTGGGATCTCATCCCGCGCTCTGCGGCCACCGGTGAGCCCACGGGCGCAGCGCCTCGAAGGCCGCAGCGGCACGCAGCACCGTCGCGTCCTCGAAGGGCGGCCCGATGATCTGCAAGCCGACGGGCAGGCCGCGCTCGTCGAAGCCGCAGGGAACGCTCGCGGCCGGCAGTCCGGCCAGGTTCGCCGGATAGCAGAAGGCACACCAGTCCTCTGCGACCTGGTCGACCTCGTGGTCGCCGATCCGTTCCGGGCAGTGGATACCGACCGGGAACGCGGTCAGCTGCATCGTCGGCGTGACCAGGAGGTCGTAGCGTTCGAAGAACTCAAGCCAGCGGACGGTGAAGCGGGCGCGATCGTCGAGTGCGTCGAGGTAGTCGGAGAGCGTTCGCCCGCGCCCGGCCTCGAGGATCTCCCGCGTCCGTGCCTCGAGCCGCTCGGGCTGCGCCTCGAGGATGCCACGGTGTGAGACGTAGCCCTCGCAGGCCGCGATCGTCGCCCAGAGCCCCGTTGAATCGCCCGTGCCCGGGTGTGCCTCCTCGAGCGCCCACCCGGCCGCTGCAAGCGTTTCCACGGCGGCTCCGAACGCCCGCTCGACGCCGGGCTCGAGCGGCGCGTGCCCGAGATCCGGCGAGACCGCGACCCGGAGCTCCCGAACCTCTGCCGCCCGGGCGGCCTCCACGTAGTCGACGGCAGGCCGCCGCTCCGTGGCGGGATCGGAGGGGTCGAAGCCTGCGATGACGCCGAGGCACAGCGCGAGATCCCGGACCGACCGCGCCATCGGGCCCTTCACCGAGAGGGTGGGCCAGCCTCGGAACCCCGGCGTGCCGGGTACGAGCCCGAAGGTCGGTTTGTGCCCGGCGACGCCGCAGAACGACGACGGGATCCGGATCGACCCCCCGCCGTCGCTGCCGATCGCCAGCGGCGTGAGGCCGAGCGCCAGCGACGCGCCCGCGCCGCCGCTCGAGCCGCCGGGCGTACGCTCCGGATTCCACGGGTTCCGGGTCAACCCGTACACCTCGTTCGCCGTGATCCCTTCGAGGCAGAGCTCGGGGTTGTTGGTCTTGCCGACGATCACGGCGCCCGCCCGGCGAAGGCGCTCGACGGCGACCGCGTCCCTCGACGGAACGAAGTCGGCGAAGGCGCGGGAGCCGTCCGTCGCGGGTGCATCCTTCACCCAGACGACGTCCTTGATCGAAACCGGGACGCCGGCGAGTGGGCCGGGCGTCTCGCTGGCGTCGAGCATCTGCTCGACCTCGCGTGCCTGGGCCAACGCCTGCTCCGGGAGAAGCACCGTGAAGGAGCGGATCTCGCGATCGGCCTCGGCGATGTCCGCAAGGGTGGCTTCGGCGAGGGCGACCGGCGAGAGCTCGCCCGCCCGAACCGCCGCAGCGGTCGCGGTCGCGTCACGGGCCCGATCGAGCACGCTCAGCCTGCGGGAGGTGCCGGGATGGTCGGCGTGGACTCGCAGGCCACAGCGGCAGTAGGGTACACGGACTCGACCGACGGAGGACGACGATGAGCAAGGAAACCGCGTTCTACGGGAAGCTCGCCGCGCTGACCGACCAGTGGATGGACCTCTTCGGCTACTTCGCTCCCTCCGTCGTCACCGACGTGCTCGAGGAGTACCGCTCCTGCCGCGAGGCCGCGGCGCTGATGGACTTCTCGATGCTCCGCAAGGTCGACCTCGACGGCCCCGGCGCGCTCGACCTCGTCAACTCGATCGTCACGCGCGACGTCTCGAAGCTCACACCGGGCCGGATCGGCTACGGCGCCCTCTGCGACGAGCACGGGAAGATGGTCGATGACTGCACCGCGATGATGCGATCTGCCGCGTCGGTGCGGTTCTGCGGTGCGAACGACCGCGACTACGAGATCTTCTCGGCGAAGGCGGAGGGCTCGGGAATCGTCGTCCGGGAGCTGACCGACGCGATGCCCCACCTGTGCCTCCAGGGCCCGAGGAGCCGTTCGATCCTCCAGGCCCTCACCACCAGCGATCTCTCGAACTCCGCCTTCCCCTACTACACGTTTCGCGAGGACATCGAGATCGCCGGGATTCCCGTCTTCATGACGCGGCTGGGCTACACGGCGGAGCTCGGCTACGAGCTTTGGGTGGATCGCGATCGTGCGCTCGAGCTCTGGGACGCGCTGTTCGCGGCGGGGTCCCCGCACGGCATGAAGGTGATCGGGATGGTCTGCCTCGATCTGTTCCGGATCGAGGGCGGCTTCATCATCGGCGGAGTCGAGTACGACCCCACCGTCTCGCCCTACGAGTGCGGGCTCGGCTGGTCGGTCGATCTCGACAAGGGCGACTTCCAGGGCAAGAACGGACTGCTGCGTGACCGAGACGCGACGTCCCTGCGCCTGACGAGCGTCGTCCTCGAGTCCGGCGGCGACGCCGCCTCCGGGGCACCGCTGCTCGTCGACGGCCAGGAGGTCGGCATCGTCACCCAGGCCGTCGAGTCCCCGCACCTCGGCGGGAAGACGCTGGGGCTGGCCAAGATTCGCAAGGAGCTGCGCGAGCCCGGGGTCGCCGTGCAGGCGAACGTCGGCGGCGAGCTCGTCGCGGGCGAGATCGTCCGCCACCCGGTCTACGACCCCGAGCGCAAGCGGGCGAAGGAGAGCTAGCCGGCTTGACGGTCCGGCTCGGCCGGGCCGGACCCGCGCAGGAGCCGGGCGGAGCCCGGCGGTCACGGAACACGAGCCTGCTTCGGTCGAGGGCCGGATGAGATCCGGCCCCTACGCAGACGATCCGGCACACACCCGCAAGGCGGATCTCACCTCACCGATCGGTAGGGGGGGATCTCATCCCGCCCGAACGATCTGTTCACCGCGCAACAGTGCGGGCCCGGCCCGGCTCGGCCGGCCGCGGCGCTTCGCGTTCGGCTTCACCGCCCGCCGCGCGGCGAGCCAAAGGCTCGCCTCCGTGCGGCCCGGCTCCCGCCGGGCCGCGGCGCTTCGCGTTCGGCTTCACCGCCCGCTGCGCGGCGAGCCAGAGGCTCGCCTTGCTATTCGTACTGCAGGGCCTCGAGCACGTTCAGCCGCGCGGCCCGGCGGGCGGGGAAGATCGCCGCGACGATGCCCGCGAGAACGCCGACGATCCCGAAGACGACGAGGCTCCCGATCGGCACGGAGAAGACGAGGCCCTCGCTGCGGAGCGCTCCGGTCGTGAGCGCGGCGAGCGCGATCCCGACAACCATGCCGAGGGCAGCTCCGATCAGCGCGGTGATCACGCTCTCGTAGCGAATCATGCTGCGCACCTGGCGGCGCGTCATGCCGATCGCCCGCAGCATGCCGAGCTCGCGCGTCCGCTCGAACACGGCGAGCACGAGCGTGTTGACGATGCCGAAGAGACTGACGATCACGGATAGCGCAAGGAGCACGTAGAGCAGGTTCAGGAGCGGGCTGATCGCGTCCTGCTGCGACGACACGAAGCCGTCCTTCGTGTCGAGGACGACGGTCGGGAAGCCCACGAGCGATGCCTCGAGCGCGGCCTGCGCTTCCGAGCTCGCGCCTCCGTCCACCGTCACGAACGTGTAGAGGTTGCGCGGATTCGTGAAGGCACCGTCGAACGTCTGCTGCGGGATCGCGATCGAGCCGAGCATCTGCCAGAACGGCGGGGCGTGGTAGATCCCCTTCACGACGAGATCCAGCGTCGTGCCGTTCGGCGTCAGGACGGCGAGATCGCTCCCCACCGACAGATCGTGGTCGTCCGCGAACGACTCCTCGACGACGGCTCCCCTGTCTCCGAGCGACGAGAGGACGCCGTCCGAGCCGTCCGTCCAGTCGAATGCGTACACGGCCGCGATCGTGCGAGGATCGACGCCGGTGACGTTCTGCTCGCTGCCGAAGGCCTTCCCGAAGTCACCTCTCACTCCCACCACCTCGGTCCCCGGTACGGAGGCGAGAGCCTGGTCGGGGGCAGGCTGGAAGGGCGTGAAACCGTCCTCGGAGGCGACCACGTAGTCGGCGTTCACCTGCTCGTTGATCGCGTTCGACACGGAGCCTCGAAGCCCGGCCGCGAGCAGCGCGACGAAGGTGATCAGCGCGAGGCCGATCATCAGCGCAGCCGCCGTCGCCGCGGTCCGCGACGGGTTTCGCGTCGCGTTCTCCTGGGCGAGCCGTCCGGACGCTCCGCCGATCCTGCGCGCGGGCCAGCCGAGCGCCTTCGCGAGCGGCTTCACGAGGTGCGACGAGACGAGCGCCACCCCGACGAACAGGATCAGGCAGCCGCCGCCGAGCGCACCGAGCCGCTCGCCGACGCCGATCCCGTCCACGAACGAGCCGTACACGAGCAGCAGGATGCCGAGGATCGTCGTCAGCGCGGCAATGAACGGGGCGAACCTCGCGAACCGCGAACGCGGCAGCGTTGCACCCTCACGAACGGCCGCGATCGGCGGCACCCTCGTCGCCCGCATCGCAGGCAGGAGCCCGGCGAGCACGGTGATGACGATTCCTGCGATGAGGCTCACGACGACCGTGCGACCGGCGAAGACGATTCCCGATTCGGGCAGATCGAGCCCGACGGCCTTGAGGACGGCGCTCAGGCCGACCGCCAGCCCGAGCCCGAGGAAGAGGCCGACGACCGAGGCGATCGCTCCGATCACGAACGCCTCGAGGAGCACCGAGCGCAGCACCTGACGGCGCGAGGCCCCGAGCGTGCGCAGCGTCGCGAACTCCCGGACGCGCTGCGCGACCGTGATCGACAGGGTGTTGAAGATGACGAAGGCGCCGACGAACAGGGCGATCGCACCGAAGGCGAGCAGGAAGTAGCGGATGAACTTCGTGAAGGTCTCGACGTCCTTGTTCGCCTCGTTCGCCTGCTGCTGACCCGTCTGGACCTGCGTGCCGGAGGGAAGGATCGGCTCGATCTCCTTGACGAGCTCCTGGGCCGTCACGCCGTCCGCAGCCGCGAC
Source organism: Gaiellales bacterium (assembly GCA_046330455.1). Classification (GTDB taxonomy): domain Bacteria; phylum Actinomycetota; class Thermoleophilia; order Gaiellales; family Gaiellaceae; genus CAVQXR01. The sequence goes on along the minus strand of JAXLSU010000001.1, from coordinate 472,273 downwards.
CTGGATCCCGTCGAGCTGACCCTCCTTCCCGAAGAGCCGTTGCCCCTCGGGCAGGGTAAATGCGGCGATCGTGGCGCTACCGAGCGATTCGATGTCCGCGTACTGCGCGATCCCCGAGATCGTGAACTGCTCGACGGGGCCCTTCGCGACGACTCCGATCCTGTCCCCGACCTTGTAGCCCTGGTCGTCGGCGGTCGCGACGTCGATCACGACCTGACCGGGACCGGCGGGCCACGCTCCGCCCATCAGTCGGAGGACGTTGAAGCGCTCCTGCGTGAAGTCGATACCGAAGCCGAGTGCCGGGGCGCCGTTCGTCGAGATCAGGCTGCCATCGGGCTTCGTGAGCTGGGCGCTGTCGGTGACGGCGCCGACCGCCGCCTCGACTCCCGGCAGTGCACGCACCTGCTCGAGCACGGACTCGTCGAAGGGTGGGTCGACCCCTCCGCCCTCGACCTCGAATGCCGACTTGCCGGTGATCACGGCGTCGCTTCCCGCGTACGCCTGGTCGAACACGCCCTTGAAGGCCGAATCGATCGTGTCGGTCAGCACGTAGGTGCCGCTGATCATCGCCACGCCGAGGACGATCGCGAGCGCCGTCAGCGCGGAGCGAAGCTTGCGGCCCGCAAGGCCCCGGAGCGCGACGCGGATCATCAGACCGAGAGCTCGTTCATCGCGGCGAGGATCTCGGAGGCGGTCGACCGCCCGAGGTCCCTGACGATCAGACCGTCCGCGAGGAAGAGGATGCGATCGGCCATCGCTGCCGCCCGTGCGTCGTGAGTCACGATCAGCGTCGTCTGGCCGTAGGTGTCGACCGAGTCGCGGAGCAGGCGGAGGATCTCCTCGCCCGTCTGCGAGTCGAGGTTCCCGGTCGGCTCGTCGGCGAACAGGACGGTCGGCCGGGTGACGAGCGCACGTGCGATCGCAACCCGCTGCTGCTGCCCTCCGGAGAGCTCCGAGGGCCGATGGGTCCGGCGGTCGGTCAGCCCGACCTTGCCGATCAGCTCGTCGAGCCACGCCTGGTCGGGCTTCGTTCCGGCGAGCTCGAGCGGGAGGGTCACGTTCTCCTGTGCCGTCAGCATAGGGAGCAGGTTGAAGAACTGGAAGACGAACCCGATGTGCTCCCGGCGGAGCAGCGTCAGCTGCTGGTCACCGAGCTGTCCGATCTCGGTGCCGTCGATCCATGCCGATCCGGACGTCGGGCGATCGAGCCCGGCGAGAATGTGCATCAGCGTCGACTTCCCCGACCCCGAAGGGCCCATGACGGCCGTGAACTGCCCGCGCGGGATGTCGAGATCGACGCCGCGCAGCGCGTCGACGGCGGTATCGCCCTCGCCGAACCGGCGTGCGACCGCCCGCGCGGAGACCACCGCCCCGTCCATCGGGCCTCGCTCGACCGCTTCGCTCGTCACCACTGTCGACTCCATGTCACCTCCAGGCAATTGCGCGTCCCCGTGAGTGTGGCGATGCTCCGCGCGGCGCGCAAACCGGCCAGCCGCCGGGACGAGGTGCGGTTAGCCGTACCCGGTGAGCGGGTGAACGGCTCGGCCGTGCGAACGTCGGATGCCGCGGCCCGGGCTCAGGGAGTGGTGACGGCGGGCTCGGTCGCGGGGCAGACGTCCCCCTCGCACGGAGGCTCGCCACCGCCCGCGGTGCCGTCGGTCGCGGTGGATCCGTCGACCCCGAGCACCTCCGCCCCGGTCTCCCCGGACACGCCGTCGACGGCCGCGTCGGGCGGATTGACGCTCTCCGGCGGGCCCGGCTCCGGCGCTGCCTCTCCGGAAGCAGGCGGCGTGTCCCCGTCCTCCGTACCGTCCGCGGCCGTTGGATCGTCGGACGACTCCGGCGTCGCGGCCGGCGGCTCCGTGGACACGCCGGTGTCCTCGACTGCCTGTTCCGCGACCGTCTCCACCGGCTGCTCGACGGGAACGTCCTCGACCGGCACGGCGACGGGGAACGCGGGCGGCTCGGGCGACTCCGGCTCGGGCGCGATCCGCAGATCGGCGGCCGGAGGCTCCGCCTCGGCGACGACCTCGATCGCCGCCGCGCGAGGCTTCCCGGGGTCGGTCGCGACCTCGACGCTCGCCGGCACGCCCGTCGCAACGGCCGCGGTCACGACGGCAGCGCCGACCTTGACCGCTGCAGGAGCGCCGGCAACCGCACCGCCGAGCGTCGCGGCGATGCCCTCACGGACGGACGCGACGAGCCCGAGCGGGATCACGACCGCACCGAGCGCGCTCCGGCGTAGCGAGGTCCGGCACGAGGGGCAGGAGCGCGAGTGCGCCCTGAGCGCACGCCGCTCGGCGAGGTCGAGGCTCGAGGGGTCGAGCTGCCTGAGTTGCTCGCAGTCGAGCCTCCCCCCGAAGACGAGGTGCTCTGCGAGCCGGTTGCGGGCCGCGAACAGGGCCTGCTCGACCTGGGGCACGGTCAGGTGGAGCTCGTCTGCGGCCTCGGCCGACGAGTAGCCGTGCAGCTCGCGCAGCACGAACGTCCGTCGCTGGCGGTCGGGCAGGTCTCGCAGCCCGTCGAGAAGGACGCTGCGGACAGCGCTCGACTCGTGGGCGCCGTCGGCCGGTTCACCGGGATCGTCCGCCACGGGCTGCTCCCGGCGCCGGCGCGCCACCTCGAACGCCGCGTTGCGGGCGATCCGGTAGAGCCAGGCCTGGAGGTTGTTCGGCTGCGTGCCGCGTGCGAGGGCCCGGTACGCGTTGAAGAGCGCGATCTGGGCGACGTCCTCTCCCCCTTCCCGGTCTCCGAGGAGCCTGGCGCCATAGGCGGCGAGTCCCGGCCGGTAGCGGCGATACAGCTCGTCGAACGCAGGGACGTCGCCCCCGATCGCGCGACGCGCAAGGTTCTCGTCACTACGGACGCGATCGAGGATCGCGGTCATCGTGGCTCCCTGCGCATCGTCGTTCCTCTCGTTCCTGATGAGTGTCCGGCGAGCCCGATCCTTGAGTGTCGCATCGGGACGGGCTCCCCTCTGACCGGTGCGAGCGCCCCAGGGTTCCCGAAACCGGTCAGGCAGCGCTCACGAGCAGCGGCTCGATCTCCTGCTCGACCGCCCGCACCGTCTCGGCCATGCGTTCGACGATGAGGGCGAGCTCTGCATCGGTCGAGACGAAGGCAGGCGTCAGGAGCGTCTGGTCGCCTGCGTAGCCGTCGGCCGTCGGCTGGGTCGAGTAGACGAGGAGGCCGCGTCGGAGCGCCTCCTCGTTGATCCGACCCGCCACCCGCAGCTCGATCGGCAGGAACGACGTGCCGTCGCGAGGGTCGACGTAGTCGATGCCGAGCAGGAACCCACGCCCGCGTACCTCCTTCACGATCGAGCAGCCTGCGAGCGCGGTCTCGAGCTCGTCTCGCAACGCCGGCCCGCGGGCTGCGACGCGCTCGACGAGCCGATGCTGCTGGAGGTAGGCAAGGACGGCGAGGGCGACCGCGCACGACAGCGGTGCACCGTCCCAGGTGTGCCCGTGCTCGAACTCGCGCGAGCCGGCGGCGAACGCCTCGTAGACGTGCTCGCGGCACAGCACCGCGCCGACGGGCGCGTAGCCGGCGCCCAGCCCCTTGGCCGTCGAGACGATGTCGGGCTGAAGCGGCAGCTGCTGGGAGGCGAACCAGGTTCCCGTGCGTCCGACGCCGGTCACGACCTCGTCGACGAGGACGAGGAAGCCGTGCTCGCGCCGGCGCTCGTCGAGCCCGCGCCAGAAGCGCTCGGGCGGCGAGTAGCCGGGGAGCGCCGCGGCGCTGACCGCCTCGCAGAAGAACCCGGCCACCGTCCCCGGCCCGGCCTCCGCGAGCGCCCGATCGAGCGCCTCGAGGGCGGCCTCACCCGTCGGATCGAATCTCCAGGTCGAGGGCGGGATGTGAAGCTGCGGGCTCAGGTAGGGACCGTAGTGATGGTGCAGTCCCGGCCGTCCGGTCATCGAGAGCGTCGCCCAGGTCGGGCCGTGGTAGGCCTGCGCCTGCGTGACGAATCGCTGCCGCGCCGGCTCGCCGCGCTCCACGTGGTAGCTGCGGGCCAGGCGCAGCGCCAGCTCGTTCGCCTCGGAGCCGCCCGTGACGAAGTGCACGCGTGGGTAGCCGGGCGCGAGCCGGGCGAGCTCGGCCGCGAGCTGCTCCTGGGGCGGAGTCGTCGCGCGGAGGTTGTAGACGAACGAGATCCGTTCCGCCTGCGCCCGCGCCGCCTCGACGATCTCCGGCACGCCGTGGCCGAGGCTCGTCACCATCGCCCCGCCTCCCACCGCGTCGAGGATCTCGTTCCCGGCGGCGTCGTAGAGCCAGACGCCCTTCGCGCGCTCGATCAGCGGATAGGCCCGGTCGAGCTCTCTCGGGAAGACGGCCGTCTCGCTTGCCCCTACCACAGCGCACGTCATCCTGATCCCCCTTCGCCTGCGGTCAACACACCGGCCGGGCGGGATGAGATCCCGCCCCTACAACCTCACGGGCACCGGCGACGTCGGTCCCATCCATGTAGGGGCCGGACCTCATCCGGCCGTGCACTCCACACCGCGAGGGGCTCATCCGCACCACGCGAGGATCGCGCGGGCGTAGACGCGCGCCCCGGCGACGAGCTCGTCGACGCCGACCCATTCGTCGGGCGCATGGGCACGCCCGAGGTCGCCCGCGCCGAAGGCCGGGCTCGGTGTCTTCGCAAACCGTGTGAGCAGCGCGCCGTCGTAGGTCGTGTCGATCCCCTCGGCGCGGCCCTCGAAGCCGAGCTCGCGTGCGGCCTGCTGCGCGACCGCCACGATCGGATGCTTCGGATCGATCTCGGACGGCGGGTAATCCGTGTACCACGACCACGCGGGCGGATGCTCGGAGAGCCAGCCGTCGGCGGCGGCTGCCCGCGCGACCGCCTGCTCGATCTCCCCGCGCGGCACCGACCCGTAGCCCGATGGGTCGGCGTTACCCGGGAGGTACGTCGTGTTGAGCGCGACCTCGCATCGCTCCGGGACGTTCGAGATGAAGACGCCGCCACGGATGATCGTCGGGTGGATTCCCGGCGTGCCGAGGAGCGGGTGCTGCTTGTCGGACCGTTCCGACCACGCGTTTGTGAGCCCGTCCAGGGCTCCGAGCAGGTACGCCGCCTTCTGGATCGCATTCACGCCGCCGCCGTCTCGCCACGGAGGCTGGTTGACCTCCGCGTGCGCCGACCGGCCCGGCACCGAGAGCGTGCCGTGCAGCAGCCCGCGGGTGGCGATCCAGAGGTTCAGCCGCGTGGGCTCGGGCACGAGCCCAGCGTCGCCGCGATAGCCACGCTCGATCGCGGCGACCGTCCCCATCGCGCAGGTCTCCTCGTCGGTGACAGCCTCGAAGATCACGTCGCCTCGCAGCCGGACGCCGGCGGCGGCGAGCGCCCCGAGGGCGACGAGCGCGGCGGCGATCCCACCCTTCATGTCGACCGCCCCCCGACCGTAGACACGCCCGTCGCGCACGTCGGCGGCAAACGGCGGCGTCGTCCAGCTCGCCGCCTCGCCGGCGTCGACGACATCGATGTGCCCGTTGACGACGAGCGACCGCCCACCCCCCGTCCCGCGGAAGACGCCGACGGTGATCGGGCGGCCCCGGTAGTGGTGCCACGGAGGCATCATCGGGTGACTGCGGAGGGCGTCCGCGTCGGGCTCCCACTGATCGACGTCGGCGCCGAGCGCACGCAGCCGCCCGGCGATCACGGCCTGACAGGCCGCCTCGTCGTTCTCCAGGTGCGCTGACCCGGGTGACAGATCGACCGCGGTCGTGTCGTGCCGGACGAGCGTCCGGCACAGCTCCACGAGCTCCTGGGTTCCGTCCTCGATCCGGGCATCGACGTCGTCGACGGGCGCCATGCCGGGGATGCTAGACGGGCCGGCCCGGCCGCGGCCCGGCGACGCCCCCTTCCCAACACGGGTTAACGGCAGGCTCAACGCGCCTTAACGAGAGGCAACCACCGTCCATCCGGAGGTCGATACAACGGAGGGATGAACACACGCCTCAAGATCGCTTCAGCGCTCGTCGTCCCGGCCGTCGCCGTCGGGCTCGCAGCCTGCGGCGGATCGTCGCCGGCAAGCACCTCGAGTGCCGCAGCGACGACCGCTGCTTCCACACCGCTCGTCGCCAGCTCCAGCGTCGCCGCCTACCAGCTGATTCCCGACCTGGTCGAGAAGGTCGCCCCGTCGATCGTCTCGGTGATCACCGACACGGGCCAGGGCAGCGGCGTCGTCTACGACGCCGCCAAGGGCGTCGTCGTCACGAACAACCACGTGGTGCAGGGCGCGAGCCGGGTCGAGCTCGTCCTCGCGAACGGTGACAGGGTGCCCGCGCAGGTGCGTGCGACGGATCCAGCGACCGACCTCGCCGTCCTCCAGACCGATGCCAAAGGCCTGACCGCCGTGCCGTTCGCCGAACAGCTTCCGCGCGTCGGGGAGCTGGCAATCGCGGTCGGTAACCCGCTCGGCTTCGAGAACACGGTCACGGCCGGCATCGTCTCGGCCCTGCATCGCTCGCTCGACGAGACCACGTACGTCGACCTGATCCAGACGGACGCCCCGATCTCGCCCGGCAACTCGGGCGGTGCCCTCATCAACGAGCAGGGTCAGGTGATCGGGATCAACTCCGCCGGCATTCCCGCGACCGAGAACGCGAACTCGCTCGGCTTCGCGATTCCGTCGCCGACGGTGCTCCGCGTCGTCGAGCAGCTGCTCCAGACGGGTACGGCGCAGCAGCCCCTGCTCGGCATCCGGGCCGGCGAGCTCACCGCCGACGAGCGGGCAGAGCTCGGCGTCGACGGCGGGGTCAAGGTCGAGTCCGTCGACCAGGGCTCCGCGGCCGCAGCCGCGGGCCTCGAGCCCGGCGACGTCGTCGTCGAGCTCGGAGGACAGCCGGTCACCTCGATGGGCGAGCTCCTGAGCGCCCTCCGCAGCCACGCTCCCGGCGATCAGGTGAGCGTCGTCGTCCTGCGAAACGGCGAGCGGGTCGAGCTGACCGCCACCCTCGGCTCCCGCTAGACCCTTCCTCTCCCCGACGGTTGCGGCCCGCCGACCGGCGGGCCGCAGTCGTCCGCTCCGGCGGGAAGCGCCCGCTTCGGTGCACCGCCCGTGCCGGCATGGGGTAGAAAGGTCCGGTGCGGAATCGTTGGCGCCTCCTCTGCGTGCTCGCTCTCCCGTGCGTGGCGACGGTGCTCGTCGCGTGCGGCAGCTCCTCCGGATCGGACGGCTCCGGGCCCGCCTCCACGGCGCCGAGCCCGGGCGGTGAGCTCACCGCCCTCGATCTCATCCCCGACCTCGTCGACCACGTCGCGCCGTCGATCGTCTCGGTCGTCACCGACGCCGGTCAGGGGAGCGGCGTCGTCTACGACGCCGAGCACGGCATCGTCGTCACGAACGACCACGTCGTCGCGGGAGCCGGCCGGGTCGGGCTGATCCTCTCGAACGGCGACCGGACTCCAGCGCAGGTTCGGGCAACCGATCCGGGAACCGACCTCGCGATTCTCGAGACCGACCACCACGACCTCGCCGAGGCGACGTTCGCGGAGGAGCTCCCCCGGGTTGGCGAGCTCGCGATCGCGGTCGGCAACCCGCTCGGCTTCTCGAACACGGTGACCTCGGGAATCGTCTCGGCCCTGCATCGCTCGCTCGACCAGAGCGTCTATATCGACCTGATCCAGACGGACGCCCCGATCTCGCCCGGCAACTCGGGCGGCGCGTTGTTCAACGCCGAGGGTCAGGTGATCGGCATCAACACGGCCGGCATTCCGGCGACCGAGAACGCCAACTCGCTCGGGTTCGCGATCCCGTCCCCGACCGCGATCCGCGTCGTAAACCAACTCATCGAGACGGGCGCTGCCCACGAGCCGCTCCTCGGCGTCATCCCGAGCGACGTGAGCGCGAACGAGCGCGAGCAGCTTCGCATCGAGGGTGGCGCGAGGGTCGACTCCGTCACCGACGGGTCCCCCGCGGCCTCGGCCGGCATCGAGGCGGGCGACGTGATCGTCCAGGTCGCCGGCGCTCCCGTCCGTTCCACGGACGAGCTGCGCAGCGCCCTTCGCAGGCATGCTCCGGGCGACGAGATCACCGTCGTCGTCCTCCGTGACGGCGAGCGTCTCGACATCGCGGCGACGCTCGGCGAGCGCCAGGCTCCCTGACCGCCCGCCCGGCGACCCTTGACCCGGGGCGGGGGCGTCGGTCACAGTCAGCCTTGACGTGCGCTGTCCAGCCTGCGGTTTCGAGGGACCACCGGACGCTCGCTTCTGTGCGAGCTGCGGCACGCCGCTCGCCGGGGCGTCGCCCGCACGCGAGGAGCGCAAGGTCGTGTCGGTGCTGTTCTGCGACCTTGCCGGGTTCACGAGCAGGGCGGAGCGGCTCGATCCCGAGGACGTCCGCTCGCTGCTCGGCCGGTACCACAGCCGGGTCCGTGGCGAGCTCGAGCACCACGGCGGCACGGTCGAGAAGTTCATCGGAGACGCCGTCGTCGCTCTGTTCGGTGCCCCTGCCGCACACGAGGACGATCCGGAGCGGGCGGTCAGGGCCGCGCTCGCGATTCGCGACTCGATCGCCGACGAGAACGAGACAGCCGGGCAGGACCTCCAGATCCGGATCGGGATCACGACCGGCGAGGCGGTTGTCGCGCTCGACGCGCGCCCGGCGAGCGGAGAGGGCCTGGCCTCCGGAGACGTGGTCAACACGTGCGCCCGGCTCCAGGCAGCGGCGCCGGTCGGGGGCATCCTCGTCGACGAGACGACGTTCCGGGCGACCGAGCGGGCGATCGAGTACCGGGCCGCGGAGCCCGTGATCGCGAAGGGAAAGGAGCAGCCTGTCTCTGCCTGGGAGGTCGTCGCGGCACGCTCCCGCTTCGGCGTCGATGTGGTCCAGAGAGGCCAGGCACCTCTCGTCGGGCGCGACGAGGAGCTGGCGCTGCTGACGGGCGCGCTCGCCCGGGCCCGCGGCGAGCGCGCGCCCCAGCTCGTCACGCTCGTCGGGGTGCCGGGAATCGGGAAGAGCCGCCTCGTCTGGGAGCTGTTTCAGACCGTCGACGCCGATCCGGAGCTGATCTGGTGGCGGCAGGGCCGCTCGCTTCCGTACGGCGACGGGGTCACGTACTGGGCGCTCGGGGAGATGGTCAAGGCGCAGGCCGGGATCCTCGAGACCGACCGCGCGGACGCGGCGGCGGAGAAGCTCCACGGGATCGTGGCGCGTCTCGTCGAGGGCGACGCGGACGCGCGCTGGATCGAGGGGCACCTCCGACCCCTGGTCGGTCTCGCCTCCGGCAGCGAGTTCGGCGGCGAGCGGCGGGGTGAGGCCTTCGCGGCCTGGCGGCGCTTCTTCGAGGCTCTCGCCGACGAGGGTCCCACCGTGCTCGTCTTCGAGGACCTCCACTGGGCCGACGACGACCTGCTCGATTTCGCCGACTACCTGGTCGAGTGGGCGAGCGGGGTCCCGCTGCTCGTCGTCGGTACCGCCCGCCCCGAGCTGCTCGACCGCCGGCCCGGTTGGGGCGGCGGGAAGCGCAACGCCCTCACGGTCTCGCTCTCGGCGCTCACCGACGAGGAGACCGCGCGGCTCGTCGCATCGCTGCTCGACCGGTCCGTGCTCGACGCGGGCGTCCAGAGCCTGCTCCTCGCGCGGGCCGGCGGCAACCCCCTGTACGCCGAAGAGTACGTTCACATGCTGCGCGAGCGCGGCGACGTGGCCGAGCTGGCGCTGCCCGAGACTCTCCAGGGCATCATCGCGGCCAGGCTCGACACGCTGCCCGCGCCGGACAAGACGCTGCTCCAGGACGCTGCCGTGATCGGCAAGGTCTTCTGGGTGGGCGCGCTCGCCGAGATCTCCGACGTGCCGCGCTGGCAGGTCGATGAGCGGCTTCATGCGCTCGAGCGGCTCGAGTTCGTGCGCCGCGACCGCCGCTCCTCGGTGGCGTCCGAGACCGAGTTCGTGTTCCGTCACGCCCTCGTGCGCGACGTCGCCTACTCACAGATCCCCCGCGCGCGACGTGGACAGAGCCACCGGCGGATCGCGGCCTGGATCGAGTCACTGGGCCGGCCGGACGATCACGCGGAGATGCTCGCGCACCACTACGTCGCAGCCCTCGAGCTGGCCAGGGCGACCGGCGAGGATCCGGGCGACCTGGCCACCCGCGTGTGCGCCGTGCTCACGGATGCAGGCGATCGGGCCCTTGCCCTGTCGGCGTACACGGCGGCGATGCGCTCCTACGGCGCGGCCGCGGAGCTTGCCGAGCCGGAGAGCCTCGAGCGGGCTCGGTTGCTGCTCGCAGCAGGTCGCGCCGAGCACATGGGCGACCAATCCCTGGGAGAGCCCGGGCTGCTCGAGGCGATCGACGCTCTCACGCCGCATGGCGCAGTCGAGGATCTGGCGGAGGCCCACCTACGCCTTGCGGACGTCGCCTGGCGGGCCGGGAACCAGAGCCGGATGTTCGCGCACCTGGACAAGGGCGTCGCGCTCGTGAAGGACGCGCCACCGTCGCCGCAGAAGGCGTACGTGACGGCGGAGGCCGCGCGGATGCTGATGCTGGCGGCGCGCCACGCCGAGGCGGTCGCGCTCGGCCGCGACGCGTTCGCGATGGCCCGCGAGCTCGGGCTCGACGAGCTTGCGGCGGACTCGCTCAACACGATCGGCACGGCCCGGGTGCTGCTCGGCGACGTCGGAGGGATCGAGGATGTCGAGCGGTCCGTCGCGCTCGTACAGGCCGGCGGTTATGGGCAGGCCCTCGTCCGGGCCGCCGTGAACAGCGCGGCGCTCGCTGGGTACCTCGGAGAGGTACGACGCTACCACGAGTATGTCGAGATGGCCCATGCCGCCGCCGTCGAGATCGGGAACGCCGAGGGGGTCAGATGGACGAGGTCGGAGCGGGCAGCTTCCGCATACTCGCTCGGTCACTGGGACGAGGCCGAGGCCATGGCCACGCGATCGTGGCCGAGCTCGGGACGCGGCTCGGCCATTATCAGGACGCGACGGTTCGCAAGTGTCGCGCCCAGATCCGGCTCGCGCGCGGTGATCTCGAGGGGGCCGGCGTCGATGCCGCGTGGCAGCTCGAGTTCGCTCGCGGCGCGGCGGATCCCCAGCTGTTGTTCCCGTCGCTCGCGGCCTCGGCTAGCGTCCTCGTGGGCGCGGGCGAGCCCGAGGCCGCCGGGGCGCTGATCGACGAGCTGCTCGCAGGGCTGACCCCGACCACGAGAACCATGCTCGGCGAGTACTTCGACGGCGTGATCGTAACCACCGAGATCGGCGACGTGGAGCGCCTCCGCGGTCTTGTCCGGCCCTCCCTGTTCGAGTCCCCCTGGCACCGAGCCGCCGGGCTACTCGGGGAGGGAAGGCTCGGCGAGGCCGCCGGTCTCCTTGGCGAGATCGGCATTCCCGTGCACGAGGCGTACGTCCGGATGCTCGCGGCCGAGCGGGGCGGCTCCGGGGCCGAGGCCGAGGCCGAGCGCGCACTCGCCTTCTGGCGCTCGGTCGGCGCCACCGCTTACGCCCGGCGCTGTGAGGTGCTGTTGCCCGCGAGCGCCTGAGGCGCCGCCGACTATCGTTTCCGGCCGTGCCGGGACGCTCGCGCCTCTGGACGGTCGGCGCCCCGGCGCTCTTCGTCGTCCTCTGGTCGACCGGCTTCATCACGAGCAAGGAGGCGGTGAAGTACGCCGAGCCGATGACGCTCCTCGTCATCCGCTACGCCGCCGCCGCCGTCCTCTGCCTCGCGATCGCGCTGCTGCTGCGAGCTCGCTGGCCCGCCCGCAGGACCCTCGGCCACATGGTGGTCGTCGGGCTGCTGCTGCACGGCTGCTACATCGGCGGCGTGTTCGCGGCGATCGACCACGGGCTGCCCGCATCGGTGGCGGCGCTCGTGGTCGGGCTCCAGCCGATCCTCACCGCCGTCGTGGTCGGCCCGCTGCTCGGCGAGCGCTTCCGGCCGGCGCAGTGGCTCGGGCTCGCGCTCGGCCTGGCCGGCGTGGCGCTCGTGCTTCTCCGCAACCTCGAGACCGAAGGGTGGGCGGTCGGGGCGATCCTGCTCGCCGTGCTGGCGCTCGTCGGGATCACGGCCGGCACGCTGTACCAGAAGCGCTTCTGCGCGAACGAGGACGTGCGCAGCGCCTCGGTGATCCAGTACGCGGCGACCTGCCTCGCCCTGCTTCCGCTCGCGTTCGCGTTCGACTCCGGCGAAATCGACTGGGCACCGGCCCTCGTCGCCTCGCTCGCCTGGATGGTGGTCGTCCTCTCGGTCGGCGCGGTGAGCCTCCTCTACCTGCTCATCCGCTACGGCGAGGCGGGCAGGACCGCCAGTCTCTTCTACCTCGTTCCGCCGGTGACGGCCGTGCTCGCGTGGCTCTGGTTCGGCGAGTCGCTCGGCTGGGTCGGAGTCGTCGGGATCGCGGTCACGGCCGTCGGCGTCTCCCTCGTGCAGCGAGGCGGGCAGAGCGCGGCCGCCGTGCCACCGGAGTGAGCAGAGGGGGATCCCCGGCACCGACCTCGGGATCGCCCCAAGAGGTACCAGTCTGCAGCGAGTGGTCGTAGGTTAGGGGGATGAAGGGCATGTCATCTGGGCCGAACACCTCCGTGAACCTTGCGGCGAGCTCTCCGTCAGGCCCTTCGAGCTCGAAGATCGACGACTCGCCGGATCGCTCACGCGCACTGCCGACGAACGGTCGCGGGCTCCTGCTCGCAGCGTTGGCTGCGGTCATGGCGCTTGGCGCTGGCTGCGGCGAGAGCCCGGACGTTCAGTCTGCCTCCGGCTTGGAAGCGGCGGAGAGCGTCGTCGTTGTCTGCGCCGACGGGGAAACCCGTGTTGCGACCCCAGTCGTCCGCGTGCAGGAGGACGGTGTCCACGTCCGCATCAGGAACGAGACAGCGGCGGGGCTCTCCCTGCTTCTACGCCAGAACGGGGGCGGCGCCGGAGCGGACGCGCCCAGGGGTGTCTCCGAGCTGGTCACGGCGAGCGTTGTCCCGGGGGACGTCCACGTGGCTTGTTACGACAGTGACCTCGCCGATCCGAGCGAGGTACCTGTTGCGAGCTTCGAGGTCGTCGATCCGGAAGGGCTCTGGATCTCGACCGATCTCGACTGTGAATCCGTGGTCTCGGTGACGTCCGACTTTCTCGCCGGAACGGCGGGCCTGACGGGAACCGCGGTCGAGGCGGCGCACTCGGGTCTTGCTGAACGCAACCGCCTCCAGCCGGGCGACAAGCTCGAGGCGGCCGGCTATCCCCTGGCGGGACTTCCGGTCGTTCGGGTCGTGCGCTCTGGCCTGACCGTCGCGACCGTCGAGCTTCAAGACGACGGCGGCGGCGGTTGGCTCATCACTACCGTGACCGCGTGCGATGACGCGGGTATCGCCGAGCAGCGGTAGATGGTGGAAGCCGCGAGCTGAGCACACCCCACGACTACGCGGAATTCAGGCCGGCCGGATAGCTGGGACACCCAGCCGGTTCGAGCTCTGATCGATGCCTCTCCGACTGAGCGAGTGCTACCCTCTCGGGCGTCATGGGACACGAGATCGGCCGGGCGCGCGAAGCGGCCTGGCTCACACTCAGCTCGAACAAGAACGGCTGATCGCCGCTTCCGGCTCGAAGTCAGCGTCAACGGAAGCGGCGGGACGGACGCGCCCCTCGCCGGCCGGAAGGCCGGCCGGTGTCCGGCGTTCCTCCTGCGCACGTGATCGTCGAAGGAGGTTCCAGCCATGCCCATGCCCCACCGAACCCAGCTGCAGGTCATCAAACGCCGCCTCGTCGGCAAGGACGGGAGTGCCCGCATCGCCGAGCTGCGGAAGGCGCTCGCCGAGCTGCCCGACTACCGCAACGGGCCCTACGCCGACATCCGTAAGTGGCTGCTCGGGCAGATCGAGGAGACCCGCGTCCGGGCAAAGGTCGTCCACCGCGACACGATCTCCGTACGCCGCGAGGGTGTGGCGCAGATCGCGTTCGTCGGCCCGCCGAACGCCGGGAAGTCGTCGCTGCTGCAGGCGCTCTCGGAGATCCAGATCAAGACGGGCGATTACGCGTTCACGACGCTCCGGCCCGTGGCCTCTCTCACCCGGATCCACGGCGTGCTCGTCCAGCTCGTGGAGATCCCGGGGCTGATCGAGGGAGCCCACGAGGACCGGGGCGGCGGGCGGGCGCTCCTCGGCGTGCTGCGCAACGCCGACGCGATCGTGCTCTGCCAGGCCGCCGACGCCTCGCTCGAGGGACTTACCGCCGTGCGTGCGGAGCTGGAGGTAGCGGGCATCGACCTGCCGGCGATCGTTGCCGTTACGAAGCTCGACGAGGTAGACGACGGCGCGGTCGCGCGGGTCTCCGAGGAGCTCGGGCTCCCGGCCCTCGGCGTGTCGATCCTCGACGACACGAGCCTCGACGGGCTCCGCGAGGCCATGTGGGCGCTGACCGGGCTGATCTGCGTCCGCCTGCGCCACCGAGGCGAGGACGGCGGCGAGCCCGTGGCGCTCTCGCCCGGCGCCACGATCGCCGATGTCGCCGACGAGATCCACCACGAGCTCGCCGAGACCTGCACCGGCGCGAGGATCTGGGGCCCGTCCGCGCGGTTCGACGGCCAGCGCGTCGGCCGGGGACACGTCGTCACCGACGGCGACACGGTCGAGGTCCTGACCTGAGCCCGGGAGGGGCCCGCCCTCAGTCCCCTTGTGTTTCAAGCCACGATCAACAATCGCGCGGCGGCACGAGGAAGAGCACTTGTGGCTTGAAACACAAGAGATCGTGCGGGGCGAGCGCTTCTCGTCGTCCCGGCATCGGCGCTGCCGGGGCCCGTCCAGGGCTGCGACGGACGGTCGCCCTATCCGCCCGCGTACGGATACGTCGCCCGCCAGTGGCGGGCGATCTCGGCGCGCGTCGTCACCCACACGTCGGGGTGCCGTGCGACGTGGCCGAGGAAGCGCTCGATGCCCTGGATCCGTCCAGGCCTTCCGATGATTCGGCAGTGGAGGCCGACGGACATCAGCTTCGGCGCCGTCGCACCCTCCTCGTACAGCACGTCGAACGCGTCCCGCAGGTAGGTGGAGAACTCCTCCGCCGTCACGAAGCCGTTGACCTGCAGGAACTTGAAGTCGTTGTTGTCGAGCGTGTACGGGATGATCAGCTGGGGCGTCCCGTCGACGTCGACCCAGTAGGGAAGCTCGTCGGCGTAGGAGTCGGAGTCGTAGAGGAACCCGCCGGCCTCGACGACGAGCCGCCTCGTGTTCTCGCTGATCCGCCCCGTGTACCAGCCGACCGGCCGCTGCCCGGCGACGCGCTCGATCGTCTCGATCGCCCGGCGGATGTGCTCGCGCTCCTCGTCCTCGGGCATCTCGAGATAGTCGATCCACCGGTAGCCGTGGCTTGCCACCTCCCAGCCGGCCTCGACCATCGCCCTCGCCCCCTCCGGATTGCGCTCGAGCGCCTGCGCGACCGCGTAGACCGTCATCGGCATCCGGTGCTTCGCGAACACGCGGTACACGCGCCAGAGCCCGGCCCGGCTCCCGTACTCGAACATCGACTCGGTGTTCAGGTTGCGCCGGCCGACCGTCGGCGGCGCCCCGATCACCTCGTGCAGGAAGGCCTCGGACGTCGCATCGCCCTCGAGAGGCGTGTACTCGGCGCCCTCCTCGTAGTTGAGGACGAAGCTGACCGCCAGCCGCGCCCCTCCGGGCCACCGCGGGTGCGGCGGATGCTGCCCATAGCCGACGAGATCGCGCGGACGCGTGCTCACGTGCGCCGGGCCCTACGCCCGCTTGCGGTAGAGCGCCCAGGCCTCCGTGAGCACGTCGCCGAGGATCCCCGTGATCTCGTCGAACTGCTCCGGGCCGGCGACGAGCGGCGGCGAGATCTGGACGACGGGGTCGCCGCGGTCGTCGGCCCGGCAGATCAGCCCGCGCTCGAACAGCTTCGGGGACAGGAAGTCCCGCAGGAGCCACTCGCACTCGTCCCCGCCGAAGCTCTCCTTCGTCTCCTTGTCCTTGACGAGCTCGAGCGCCCAGAAGTAGCCGGCACCGCGCAGGTCGCCCGCGATCGGAAGGTCGAGCAGCTGCGCGAGCGTCGAGTGGAATCGCTCCTCGTTGTCGCGGACGTTCTCGACGATCCGCTCGCGCTTCATGATCTCGATGTTCTTCAGCGCGACCGCGCATTGCACCGGGTGCCCGCCGAAGGTGATCCCGTGCGAGTACATCGCCGTCCCCTCGAGGAACGGTTCCATCACCGCGTCGGTCGCGATCACGGCGCCGATCACCCCGTAGGACGACGAGAGCCCCTTCGCCGACGTGATCAGATCGGGCCGGATGTCGTAGCGAGCGGAGCCGAACCAGGCCCCGACGCGGCCGAAGCCGCAGATCACCTCGTCGGCGACGAGGAGGATGCCGTAGCGGTCGCAGATCTCCCGTACGCCCTGGAAGTAGCCCTTCGGGGGCGTGTAGGAGCCGCCGGCGTTCTGGACGGGCTCCATGATCACCATCGCGACCGTCTCGGGCCCCTCCTGGACGAGCGTCTCCTCGAGCTCCTCGAGCAGGAGCGCCGTGAACTGCTCCTCCGTCTCGCCGGCCGGCCGGTGGTAGCGGTTCGTGTTCCGCACGTGGACGGTGCTCGGGACGAGCGGCTCGAAGGGTGCCCGGATCGCAGCGATACCGGTCAGCGAAAGGGCACCGAGAGTCGTCCCGTGGTAGGCGATCCGGCGGGCGACGGCCTTCCAGCGCCGCTCACCGCGTACGGCGTGGTACTGGCGCGCGAGCTTCCAGACGGCCTCGTTGGCCTCGGAGCCACCGGAGACGAAGAACACGCGGTTCAGGTCACCCGGTGCTATCGATGCGACCTCTGCGGCCAGCTCGATCGCCCGCGGATGGGCGTAGGTCCAGTTGGTGTAGAAGGGCAGCTCGCGCATCTGCGCAGCGGCGGCCTCGCCGATCTCCTCGCCGAAGCCGTAGCCGAGGTTCACGGAGAAGAGGCCGGCGAGCGCGTCGAGGTAGCGCGTGCCGTTCACGTCCTCGAGGTAGCAGCCGTCGCCACGGACGATGATCGGCAGGTCCGAATCGGCGTACCCGCCCATCCGGGTGAAGTGCAGCCACAGGTGGTCGTGAGCCGCCTGCTGCAGCTCCGCCGCCGACATTCCCGCATGCGTGGTGCTCATCTCGAAGCGCCCCCTCTCGGTTCCCGTCCCGGTAGGTTATCGACCTGCGGCCCGGCCGCCCGGCATGCCTGCCTTCACCACGCGCTCCCGGCGGTAGGAGCTCGGGAACGCCGCATCCGACGCTGCGAGCCCGCGCGAGAGAACGGCGCTCAGCGCCGGCTCCCGGCGAGGCCCGTCTCGACCGCCTCGGTCGCGGCCTCCACACCCACCGTGAAGCCCTCCGATCGCTCTCGCCGCCGCTGGACGAGGATGTTTCCGACCATCAGCCCGACGGCGATCAGGAAGATCGCCGACCCGATCACGTTGACCTGTGGAGGAACGCCCACCCGGGCCGCGCCCCAGACGAAGAGCGGGAACGTCTGCTCGGTGCCGGCGTTGAAGAACGTGATCACGAAGTCGTCGATGGAGAGGGCGAACGCGAGGAATGCGCCGGCGAGGATTCCGGGCGCGATGAGCGGCAGCGTGACGAGCCTGAAGGTCTGGAAGGGCTTGGCGTAGAGATCCATCGCCGCCTCCTCGACATGGCGGTCGAAGCCGACGAGCCGCGCCTTCACCGTGACGACCACGAACGAGATGCAGAACATGATGTGCGCGAGCACGATCGTCCAGAAGCCGAGCTGGACGCTCAGGTTCAGGAACAGCGTCAGCAGGGACGATCCGAGGACGATCTCGGGTGCGGACATGGGGAGGAAGATCAGGAAGTTCGTGATCCCCCCGCCCCGGAACCGGTACCGCACGAGCGCGATCGCGACCAGCGTTCCGAGAGCCGTCGCGACGACCGTGACGATCGCGGCGATCTCGAGGCTCTTCGCGACGGCATCTCCGATTCCCGGGGCCCCGAACGGATTCGACCAGTTGTCGAGCGTGAAGCCCTTCCACGTGTAGTTGAACTTGCCGACCGGGTCGTTGAACGAGAAGGCGATCACGACGCCGACCGGCAGCACGAGATACCCGAGCGCCAGCAGGCCGTAGACGTTCAGCAGGTGATGCTTGACGAACGCCCAGGTGCGCGCCCTGCCGGTCGGGCGCGGCGTCGAGGGCAGAGAGGTCCCGGCGACCGAGCTCATCCCGTCAACCGCTCCGCGCCGAGGATCTTCGTGTAGATCAGGATCAGCACGAGCACGGCTGCCATCACGATCACCGAGAGCGCTGCAGCCTCCCCGTACTCGCCGAGCTGCAGGAAGCGGGACTGGATGACGTTCCCGATCATGTACTGGCGCGGCGTCCCGAGAAGCTGTGCGTTGATGAAGTCGCCGACCGCCGGGATGAACGTGAGCAGCGTGCCCGCAAAGACGCCGGGCAGCGACAGAGGCAGCGTCACCCGCAGGAACGCCCTCGTCGGGCTCGAGTAGAGATCCTGGGCCGCCTCGATCAGACGCCGGTCGATCTGCTCGAGCGCGACGTACACGGGCAACGCCATGAACGGCAGGAAGTTGTAGGTGATCCCTGCGATCACGGCCGTCGAGGTCGCGAGCAACCGCCCGTCGTCACCGAGGATCCCGAGCGTTCGGAGGATGTCGACGACGACGCCGTCGTCGGAGAGGATCGTGATCCAGGCGAGCGTCCGGATCAGGTAGGTGACGAAGAACGGCGCGATGATGAAGAGCAGCAGCAGGTTCTTCCAGCGCCCGCCCCGGGTCGCGATCCAGTACGAGAGCGGATAGCTGATGAGGAGCGCGAGCGCCGTGGCGATGCCCGCGTAGTAGAGCGAGCGGAAGAACTGCTCCCGGAACTGGCTGATCGAGTCGGAGTAGTTGCTCCACGCCCAGTCGAAGACGAACGTGAAGTCGGACGTCTCGGTCTGCAGCGAGGTGTAGAGCAGGTAGTAGAGCGGGACGAGGAAGAACAGCGCGAGGAACGCGATCCCCGGCGCCAGCAGGAGGTACGGGACGAGCCAGCGATGACGGTGGAGGATGGACATCGTCGAAGCCGGAAGGGACGGGCTCCCACCCGCCCCTTCCGGCCGTCGCGTTCGTCTAGGCGCCGAGCAGCGCCTGGAACTGCTCCTTGTAGGTCTCGTTGTCGGACGCGGTGACGTCGAACAGGTAGGCCTTCGCGAGCATCTCGTCGGTCGGGAAGATCAGGACGTTGTTCGCGATCTCCGGGTCCTGCTCGAGGAGGACCTCCTTCGCGCCCTTGACGGGCGAGATGTAGTTGATCCAGGCTGCGGCCTGCGCGGCGATCTCCGGGTCGTAGTACCAGTTGATGAGCGTCGAAGCGGTGAAGACGTCGCCGCCCTTCGGGATCAGCAGCTGGTCGCTCCAGATCATGCTGCCCTCGTCGGGCTGTACCCACACGAGGTTGGGGTTGTCGAGCTGGAGCTGGACGAGGTCTCCCGACCAGGCGAGCGACACCCAGACGTCGCCGGCGGCCAGCATCGAGGAGTACTCGTTGCCCGTGAACTGGCGTACCTGACCGGAGTCGACGGCTGCCTGGGTGACCTCGATCGCCCGGTCGAACGCCTCGTCGGTGACCGTGGTCGGGTCGTCGCCGTTCAGCAGCATCGCGAGCCCGATCATGTCCGCCAGCTCGTTCAGGAACGTGACCTTTCCCGCGAGCTTCGGGTCGGTGAACACCTGCTCGAGCGAGGTGATCTCGCCCCCCGTCTTGGTGGGGTCGTAGCCGATCCCGGTCATGCCTCCCTGCCACGGCAGCGTGTACTCACGGTCGGGGTCGTACGCCGGATGGGCGAGTGCGTCCAGGAGGTTGACGGCATTCGGGATCGCGCTCTTGTCGAACTTCTCCGCGTACCCGAGGTCGATCATGCGGCCCGGAACACCCGAGACGTCGGTGAGCACGACGAGGTCGCGGCCGACATCCTGACCCGCCTCGAGCTGCTGCACGATCTTCGCGTAGAACTCCTCGTTGCCGTTGATGTCGCCGTCGAGGTACTCGACCTCGACCCCCGTGGCCTCGGTGAAGGCGTCGAGCGTCGGGTAGGCCGTTCCCTCGTCGTTCGTGTCGAGGTACAGCTGCCAGTTCGACCAGACGATCTTGTCGGCGAGCTGGCCGCCGGTCGTGGCGCCGCCCGCCTCTACGGTCGTCGTCGCCTCTCCGGTCGTCGCGGCCTCTGCGGTCGTCGCGCCGGCGCCGCTCTCGTCCTCGCCTCCGCCGGCGTCGATCCCGCCGCCGCACGCGGCGAGCAGGGCCGCGAACGAGACCCCCATCGCCCCGGCACCCGTACGCTGCAGGAGCTGCCGCCGGGTCATCCTTCTGCTCATCGTGCTTCCACTCTCCCTTCCTCGACGACAAACGTGGCTTCCGGGCTCCAGCTCAGCGTGACCGCGGCCCCAACCGCAGTTGGCCGAGCTCCCGGTTCGGCGTTCTGTGCATAGACGGTGATCGGGCCCGCCTTCGTCTTCACGACGTACTGGTTCGAGACGCCGATGTAGGAGATCTCCGAGACGAAGCCGGCGAGCGAGTTCTCGCCACCGGCGCCGAGGCGGATCTTCTCGGGACGCACGCCGATCGAGACCGGACCGCTACGCCCGGCGAGCACTCCGGCGGGCACACGGACGTTCTCGCCCGATTCGAGGCGGACATGCCCGTCGCTCGCGACAGCGCCGGTCAGCAGGTTCGAGACCCCCAGGAAGCTCGCCACGAACGCGGTCTGCGGCCGCTCGTAGAGGTCGGCGGGTGAGCCGAGCTGCTCGATCCGACCGTTGTCCATGACCGCGATCGTGTCGGCCATCGTCATGGCCTCCTCCTGATCGTGCGTGACGTGGACGAACGTGATCCCGACCTCGTGCTGGATCCGCTTCAGCTCGAGCTGCAGCTGCTTGCGCAGCTTCAGATCGAGCGCCCCGAGCGGCTCGTCGAGCAGGAGGACGCGCGGGTGGTTGACGAGGGCCCGCGCCAGCGCGACGCGCTGCTGCTGACCGCCCGAGAGCTGGCGCGGCCTGCGCTTCCCGAGCTGTGCGACCCCGACGAGCTCCATGACCTCGCCGACCCGCCGCGCCAGGAGCTCGCCCTTGATCCCGCGCCGCCTGAGGCCGAACCCGATGTTCTCGGAGACGCTCAGGTGCGGGAACAGGGCATAGCTCTGAAAGACGGTGTTGACGTCGCGACGGTACGGAGGCTCGCCGCTGACCTCGTGGTCGCCGAGGTAGATCGCGCCCGCCGTGGGCTGCTCGAAGCCACCGATCATCCTCAGTGTCGTGGTCTTGCCACACCCCGACGGGCCGAGGAGTGCGAAGAAGCTGCCGCGCGGGATCGAGAGCGAGATGTCGTCGACAGCCACGACGTCCTCGAAGCGTTTCGTGACGCGCTCCAGGCGAACGTCGGTCGGTTCGTTGGCGGTTGCCGCGCTCACGCTCATCTGGTCGTCCGCACAGAGGCGCCCTCCGTCTGGCCGTCACTGTCCGTTCGCGAGGATCCGCAGCGTAGCCGCTCGTGAGCGCCGTCACGTGATCAATACCGATCACAGATAGCCTCGCCGGACAGCGAGGCCGGCCGCCCTACCGCGTCCCGATCCGAAGGCCGAACAGGCGGGGGAGCGAGGCAACGGCACGGGCGGCCACGGGCACACGGAGGCCGTCCTCCTCCCGCTCCTCGCAGGCGAGGATCGCCGCGCGCACGAGGGCGCCGCCGACGCCCCTGATCGGCTCGGGCGGGAGCTTCGGCACCTTCCGCGTCACGAGCGGCAGCGACGTCCACTCGTCGTCGGCACGGAGAACGAGCGACGCGAGGATCTGGCCGCCGACCCACGCAGGCCCGACGCCGTGGCCGGAGTAGCCGACGCCGTAGTGGATCCGTGCGCCCGGCACCGTGCCGTAGAACGGCTGGTGGTCGGAGGACACGTCGATCGGCCCTCCCCACGCATGCGTCACCCGGGCCGGCGCCAGGCCGGGAAGGAGCTTCCGCAGGCCGAGCTCCGCGCGGGCCGCGGTGGGGACGTCGGCCGTGAAGCGGCAGTCGACCGCTCCCCCGAACCCGATCGGGCCCGAGCCGCTGCCCATGAGCACGCGGCCGTCGTTCGTCGTGCGGAAATAGTGGATGAACATCCGCCCGTCGGAGATCGCCTCGTCTCCCGTCCAGCCGATCAGCTCGAGCAGCTCCGGAACCGGCTCGGTGAGGACGACGTAGCTGCCGAAGTTGGTCAGGTATCGCTTCACGGGCCCCCACCCCGTCATCCAGGCGTTCGTGGCGACCACGACGTCCCGCGCGCGAACACGGCCCGCGGGTGTCTCGAGCACGTTGGGATCGCCCTGCTCGAGCTTCACGACCCTCGTCCGCTCGTGCACGGCGATCCCGTCGGCGAGCGCAGCAGACCGCAGCGCGCGGGCGAGCCGCGCGGGCTGGACCGTCGCGCACTCGGGCAGCCAGACACCGTGGCGGAACCGCGCCGAGCGGACCCGTTCGGCGACTTCCTCCCGGGACAGTGGCACGGCCTGATCCTCGACGCCGAGCTCGCGCATGGCGGTGAGCAGGCGCTCGAGACCGGCATCCTGGGCCGCGGCCGCGGAGACCTTCAGGTAGCCGCCCTCCCGGAGCCAGACGTCGGCTCCGCGGCGCTCGCACAGCGTCCGGATCGCGGGGATGATCCCCGAGCCTGCCCGGGCGAGCCGCAGCGCATCCGCATCGCCCAGCATCTCTCGCAGCGAGGCGAGCTGCGTCCAGAAGCCGTGTACGAACCCCCCGTTGCGCCCGCTCGGCCCCCAGCCGACGATCTCCTGCTCGAGCACCGCGATCGACAGCGAGGGCTCGCGCTCCCGGAGTGCGAGCGCCGTCCAGAGCCCCGTGTAGCCGCCGCCGATCACGGCGACGTCGACCGCGAGCTCCCCCTCGAGCGTCGGGGCCTCGGCGGCCCGTTCCTCGTCGCTCCCGCCCTCGGCGGCGAGCGCCTCGTCGAGCCACCAGGGCGGGGCGAGACCGGGGGTGACGGTTGGGGGAAGGAAGCTCAGGACGGGCTCCAGGTAACTCCCGCCGATCATAGAGCGAGAGCCGCCAGCGCCGTCCTCCGGGCCGCTCCCGTACGCGCCGCGGCCTGCCGAGCCGCCCGATCACCCGCGGGCGCCGTTGCCGCGGTGGTACGGTGCGAGCGATGAGACTCGTTGCCACCCAGGAAGCGCTCGACTTCATCGCCGAGCGGGGCGGGCAGCTCTTCGTCTGGCTCCAGAAGGCCGGCTGAGCGACCTGTCCCGTGATCCTGCGGGCATCGACCGAGCCCGACAGGAAACGCGACTTCAGCCGCGTGCCGGCTGACGGGATCGAGCTCTATCTCTCCATCGGGGTGCAGCGCAAGCTGCCCGAGGAGCTCCATCTCGTGCTCCGGGGAATCTGGCGCAAGCACGTCTCCGCCTACTGGAACGGCCTGCCGTACGTCATGTGAGCGGGCCGGATGAGATCCGGCCCCTACGACTTCCCGAAGGGTAGGGCCGAGACCTCGTCCCGCCCGGCACCGTCCCGCCAACCCGACCGTAGGGGCGGGATCTCATCCCGCCCGCAGCTGCGGGAGCAGCGTCTCGGACACCCGGGCGAGCTGGTCTCGCAGCAGGCCCGGGTCGAGCGAGGGCAGGAGCAGGTCGGCGATCACGTGCAGCTCGCCGCCGCACGCGGCCTCGTAGTCGCGCAGGCGGGTCACGAGCTCGTCGGCCGGGCCCATGATCACCATCGCCCGCAGCTCCTCCTCGCGCTCGGGGGTCAGCGGCGGGGGGGCGGGCGGCGGCCCCGTGCGGCCGCGCATGCGCGCCATGTCGTCGTACTTCCAGACGTACTGCCAGACGGCGTCCCTGATCAGCGGCCACTCGTCGTCGCGGTCGTTCACCCAGAACGGGATCACCGGCGCGAACACGAACCCCGACAGGTCGCGGCCCGCCGCGAGCGCCTCGTCGCGAATCCACCCCGACCAGCGGGCGAGCTCTGCCGGGCGGCACCAGTTCGCGACGAACCCGTCGCCGATCCGGGCCGCACGTCGCACGGCCGGCTCGAGCATCGCCCCGATCCAGAGCGGCGGCCCACCGGCCCTCGCCGGCTTCGGCGTGACCGACACCTCCGGATAGCGGAGGGTCTCGCCGCCCGTGACGAGCCCGGGCCCCCAGGCCTGGCGCAGCACCTCGATCGTCTCCTCGAAGCGGACGTGGCGGCCGCGGAACGGCACGTTCAGCCCCTCGAACTCGAACCGCCGCCAACCCTGGGCCAGCCCGAGCACGAGCCGCCCATTCGAAAGCAGGTCGACGACGGCGGCGTCCTCGGCGAGCCGGATCGGCTCGTGTAGCGGTGCGAGGAGCACGTCGGTACCGATCGCGATCCGCTCGGTTCGGGCGGCGATCGCCGCCGCGAAGGGCAGCAGCGACGGCAGGTAGCCGTCGTCGAGAAAGTGGTGCTCCGAGAGCCACACCGAGTCGAACCCGAGACGCTCGGCCTCGACCGCGAGCGCGACCGCGTCCCGGTACCGCTCGACGTCGCTACGCAGGTCGCCGGGAGCCTGCTGGCACGTGATCGACCCGAGCCCGACCTGCACGCGCAGATCGTACTGGCTAGACGAGCTGGTTCCGCACGTGCCGCAGCGCGAAGGCCGTGATCAGATCGCGGATTCCACGGAGCACGCAGAAGACACCGACGATCGTGACGAGGAGCAGCACCGAACGGTCGTCCTCCCGTACCGCCCAGGCACCGAGCCCGAGCATCACGATGCCCGTGACGAGCCCGAGCCACCAGAGCTCGCGATCGCGATGGAGAAACGACTGGACGACCTCGACGATGCCCGCGACGAGCAGGTACCAGCCGACGATCAGCGCGAGCGCGAGCAACGTCTCGCCCGGATACACGAAGGCAACGATCCCGGCAACGAGCCCGAGGATGCCGCCGGTGATCACCCACCCCTTCCCCTCGTCCATGGTCAGGCCCGTCACGAGCCAGCCCATACCGGTCACGAGAAACGAGACACCGATCAGGATCGAGGTCATCGCCAGCGACTTCGCGTCGTAGGAGAGCACGACGAAGCCGAGGACGAGCAGCAGGATCCCCGTGATCAGGTAGAGCCACCAGAGACGGGCGACCGTCGCGAGGAGCTCACGGAGGGGATCGCCCTGCGGGGGTAGTGCGGTCACGCCCCCACTCTACCGCCGGGGCTCGACGCCTCCTCTCGCCCGGGAGCGATACTGCACGAGCCCATGCCCGATCCCCCCGCAGAAGAGCCGAGCTCGCAGCTCGAGGCCGTCGACCTCTCTGCGGGCGACGGAGCCGGCCCCCTCTGGGGTATCGCCAGCGAGGATCTGAATGCCACGCTGCTCGCCTGGCCGCCCGGCGCCGGCGTCGCCGAGCACGTCAACGAGGAGCGCGACGTCCTCGTCGTCGTCCTCGCGGGCACCGGGACGCTCACCGTGGACGGCGTGAGCGTCGCGGTCGCGGCTCCGGCGGCGTGCGTGATCCCGAAGGGGACGCGACGGGCGTTCCACGCGGGCGAGACCGGGATCCGCTACCTGACCGCGCACCTCCGTCGACCCGGCCTGCAGCTCGGGCGGTTCGGAGCCGGGCCGGCTACGACGTGAGGCCGCCCGGCGGGCCGTCCGGCGGAGGCGGCGCCGCGAGCGTGCCCGGCGCGGGGTGCGGACGGAACGCGGGCGCGGGCCGGGGAGCCGGCTCCTGCTCCGGCTTCTCCTCGGGCTCCGGCTCGGCCTGCACGGGGGGAGGGAAGACGTCGTCCGGAGGCTCGCCGGCGAGCAGGCGCTCGAACTGATCCTTGTCGATCGTCTCGTACTCGATCAGGAGCTTCGAGAGCTGGTGCATCTCCTCCGAATGCTCCGTGAGGACCTGGCGGGCCCGATCGTGCGCGACCTCGATCAGCCGCCGGATCTCCGTGTCGATCTCGCGCGCGACCTCGTCGGAGTAGTCGGGCTCGGCGCCGAAGTCGCGGCCGAGGAACGGCATCCCGTGGTCGCGGCCGAGCACGCGCGGACCGAGGCGCTCGGACATGCCGAACCGCATGATCATCTGCTTCGCGGTCTGCGTGACGCGCTCGATGTCGTTCGCCGCGCCCGTCGTCACCTCGCCGAACACGAGCTCCTCGGCGACACGGCCGCCGAGCATCATCGCCATCTGGTCCATGAGCGCTGCCCGCGTCTGGAGGAACTTGTCCTCGCGGGGCAGCGCGATCGTGAAGCCGAGCGCACGGCCGCGGCTGATGATCGAGATCTTGTGGACCGGGTCGCAGTGCTCGAGGAAGTGCCCGACGAGCGCGTGGCCGATCTCGTGGTAGGCGGTGATCGCGCGCTCCTCCTCCGAGAGCAGGCGCGTCTTGCGCTCCGGGCCGGCGACGATCCGGATGATCCCCTCCTCGAGCTCGGGCATCCCGATCGCCTTGTTGCCGCGCCGGGCCGAGAGGAGCGCCGCCTCGTTCACGAGGTTGGCGAGGTCGGCGCCGGTGAAGCCGGGCGTGCCGGCGGCGAGGGCGTCGAGGTCGACGGAGGGCACGAGGGGCTTCGACTTGCTGTGGACGGCGAGGATGGCCCTGCGTCCGGCCCGGTCGGGGCGATCGACGATGACCTGCCGGTCGAAGCGGCCGGGCCGCAGGAGCGCCGGATCGAGCACGTCGGGCCGGTTCGTGGCCGCGATCACGATCACCGTGTCCTTCGGCTCGAACCCGTCCATCTCGACGAGGAGCTGGTTCAGCGTCTGCTCGCGCTCGTCGTGGCCGCCGCCGAGGCCGGCGCCGCGGTGGCGCCCGACGGCGTCGATCTCGTCGATGAAGACGATCGCGGGCGCCGTTGCCTTGGCCTGGGCGAAGAGGTCGCGTACGCGGCTCGCGCCGACGCCGACGAACATCTCCACGAAGTCCGACCCCGAGATCGAGAAGAACGGGACGCCGGCCTCGCCCGCGACGGCGCGGGCGAGAAGCGTCTTGCCGGTACCGGGAGGGCCGGCCAGCAGGACGCCCTTGGGGATGCGCGCTCCGAGCGCGCGAAACTTCGCCGGGTTCGCGAGGAACTCCTTGATCTCGTGCAGCTCCTCGACCGCCTCGTCGGCGCCGGCGACGTCCTTGAACGACACCTTGGGCTGGTCGGGCGAGACACGCCGGGCGCGGCTCTTGCCGAAGCTGAACGCCCCCGACGCGCCGCCCTGCGAGCGGCGCATCAGCAGGATGAAGATCCCGAAGATGAGCAGGAACGGAAGCAGCAGGAAGAGGACCTGCGAGAAGACCGAGCTGCCCGTGCCCTTGGAGTCGAACGTGATCCCGGCCCCCTCGAGCTGGTTCTGGAGCGCGATCTGCGCCTCCGGGCTCGGGTAGTAGACCTTGGCGGTCTTCCCGTCCTTGTACTGCACGGCGATCGACTGGGCGCGCGGATCGAACGTGAGCTGCTCGATCGTCGCCGGTACCGTCTCGATCTGGGTGATCAGCTCGCTGTAGGAGAGGCCCTCGCTGTCGCCGGAGCTGCGGAAGGACGTCGCGACGAAGCCGATCACGAGGACCGAGACCAGGATGGCCAGCAGGATCCGGGTGTTCGGCATGCCCTTCATTCCCCTCCTTTCAACGCAAGTGTGCCTTGCACTCATTCCTCACATCGGCGACAAGCCGACGTTTCCTGCTAAGCGACGGTTAAGCCGCCCGCTCATAGCCTACGCTCTACGCGATGAGAGCCATGGTGCTCGAGGCTCCGCGACGCCCGCTCCGGGCGGTCGAGCTGCCCGACCCGACCCCGGGCGACGGTCAGGTAGGGATCGCCGTTCGCGCCTGCGGCGTCTGCCGAACCGACCTGCACGTGGTCGATGGTGAGCTGACGCGCCCGAAGCTCCCCCTCGTTCCGGGGCACCAGATCGTCGGCGTGGTCGAGGAGGTGGGCGCGCAGGCCGGCCGGTTCGCACCCGGCGCGCGCGTCGGCGTGCCGTGGCTCGGGTGGACGTGCGGGACCTGCCGCTTCTGCAGCTCGGGCCGCGAGAACCTGTGTGGGCGCGCGCGCTTCACCGGCTACGACCTCGACGGGGGCTTCGCCGAGCGGGCGGTCGCAGACGCCCGCTTCTGCTTCCCGATCCCGGACGGCTACTCCGACCTCGAGGCGGCCCCGCTGCTCTGCGCCGGCCTGATCGGCTATCGGTCGCTCGTCATGACCGGAAACGCGATGCGGCTCGGGCTCTACGGCTTCGGCGCCGCGGCACACATCGTGATCCAGATCGCACGGGCGCAGGGCAGGCGAGTGTTCGCCTTCACGCGTGCGGACGACGACGAGGCGCAGGCGTTCGCCCTGGGGCTCGGTGCAGCGTGGGCGGGTGACGCGCTCGCACCCGGCCCGGAGGAGCTCGACGCGGCCATCGTCTTCGCCCCCGTGGGCGAGCTCGTCCCGGCGGCCCTGCGTGCGCTCGCACGCGGAGGCACGGTCGTCTGCGCCGGAATCCACATGTCCGACATTCCCTCGTTCCCCTACGAGCTCCTGTGGGGCGAGCGGAGCATCCGGTCGGTCGCGAACCTGACGCGACGGGACGGCGAGGAGCTGATGGCCCTCGCCCCGGGGATCCCCGTGCACACCGAGGTCGTGACGTATCCGCTCGCGCGGGCGAACGAGGCGTTCGCCGACCTGCGCGCCGGCCGGATCCGAGGTGCCGCGGTCCTGACGGTAGGAGGCAGTGATGCTCCGGCTGCCTGATCCGCCCCTCGGCGACGGGACCGTGACCCTGCGCCCCTTCGGAACAGAGGACATCCCCGACATCGTCGCCGCCTGCCGCGATCCGGAGATCCCTCGCTGGACCCGCGTCCCGGACGACTACAGCGAAGCCGACGCCAGGGCGTTCCTTGCCATGGCGTCCGCGGGCCGCACGGAGGGCACCGCGATCGTGCTCGCCGTCTGTGACGCAACGGACGAGGCCGTGCTCGGCGCGACGGGCATCCACGGGATCGGTGAGGGAACGGGCGAGATCGGGTACTGGATGCGGCGGGAGGCGCGTGGCCGGGGCGTGGCAACGCGGGCCGTGCGGCTCGTCTCGGGCTGGGCGCTCACCGACCTCGGTCTCGCCCGACTCGATCTCCTCGCCGAACCTGCGAACGCCGCCTCGCAGCGGGTCGCGGAGAAGGCCGGCTTCTCGCGCGAGGGTCTGCTTCGCGGCTATCGCGAGCTCAAGGGGACGCGGCGGGACTTCGTCATGTTCTCGCTGCTCGCCGGCGACCTCGACTGACGAGCGGCTCGAGGTGGTCGGCGTATCGCGCCAGCACGGGGCCGGCGATCGCGAGCATCAGCACGTAGGCGGCCGCGAGCGGGCCGAGGGAGCCCTCGACGCCGGCGGCGACCCCGAGCCCGGCGATCACGATCGAGAACTCGCCGCGCGCGACGAGGCCGGTGCCGGCCCGCAGGCGGCCCCGGACGCCCACGCCCGCCCGCTTCGCCGCCCACCAGCCGGTCACGAGCTTCGTCGCCGACGTGACGACGGCGAGCGCTGCGGCGGCGAGCGCGACCCCGGGAAGCTCGCCGACGTCGATCTGGAGGCCGAAGAAGACGAAGAACACGGCCGCGAAGAGGTCGCGAAGCGGCGCGACGAGCTCGGCCGTTCGCGACGCGACCTGTCCGGACACGGCGATCCCGACGAGGAACGCACCCACTGCAGCCGAGACGTTCAGGCCCTCCGCCGCACCCGAGACGAGCAGCACGATCCCGAGCACGGAGAGCAGCAGCACCTCGTCGGAGCGGCTGAAGACGACCCGGGAGAGGAGCGGGCCCAGCCGGATCGCGACGACGAGCGTCCCGAGCGCGGCACCGACCGCGATCGCGATCGATCCCGTCGCGGCGACGACCCCGGCGCCGGTCAGCAGCACCGCGACGAACGGCAGGTAGAAGGCGAGTGCGAGATCCTCGATCACGAGGATCGAGAGGATCGCCGGCGTCTCGCGGTTCCCGAGCCGTCCGAGATCGGTGAGCACCTTCGCGACGATCCCGGACGACGAGATGACCGTGACGCCGCCGAGCAGGAGCGCCGGGACGGCCCCCCAGCCCATGATGATGCCCGCCAGGAAGCCCGGGGCGAAGTTGAGCCCGAGATCGAGAGCACCCACCCGCGCGCTGCTGCGCAGGTTCGCGACGAGCTCCTCCCCCGTGTACTCGAGCCCGAGCGCGAACAGGAGCAGGACGACGCCGAGCTGGGCCCCCACCTCGATGAAGCGTGCAGAGAGCTCGATCGGGTCGAGAGCGCCGAGCACGAGCCCGGCCAGCAGGTACAGCGGGATCGGCGAGAAGCCCGACCGAACGGCGAGCCGGGCGAGCAGCGCGAGGATCGCCACGACGAGGCCGAGCTCGAGGAACACCCCGGATGCGTCCCCGCCCGTCGCGGCGAACGGCAGCGCGTCAGGCACGCCGAAGAGCTGAGGCCGCCTTCTCGATCACCTCGGGGGACCCCACGACGACCGCGGTGTCACCCGCCTCGATGCGGAACGCCGCCGTCGGCGAGGTCACCGTCTCCCGCTCGCGGATGACGGCCACGACCGATGCTCCCGTGCTCTCCCGCAGGCCGATCTCGGCCAGCGTGCGCCCGGCCGCCGGTGAGTGCTCGTCGATCTCGACCCACTCGAGGGTCAGCCCTTCGACCGACTGTCGGAGCACCTCGTCGAGGCGTTCGACGACCTCCGAGCCTCCCAGGAGCTCGACGAGCGCGTGCGCGTCGGCCTGGCCGAGCGCCAGCACGGCCCTGCACGTGTCCGGGTCCCCGCGGTCGTAGAGCACGAGCTCGCGCCGCCCCGACCGGTGATTGATGACGCCGATCCGGTCTCCGGCCGTGGTCGTGAACTCGTAGAGGACGCCGATCCCGGGTAGCAGGGTCTCCTCGACGAGAGCCATGCCCCATTCTCGCAGCTCGCGGCATCGGCGGCGGAGCCACGGACCTGCCCGCACGTAGAGTGCCACCGTGGAGCTCTGCTTCCTGACCGCGACCGAGCTCGCGCGGCGGATCCGGCAGCGGGACGTCTCGTGTCTCGAGGTGCTCGAGGCCCATCTCGCGCAGATCGAGCGGGTCGACCGGAGCGTCAATGCCGTCGTGACGCTCGTGCCCGACCTGGCCCGTAAGGCGGCGAGGGCGGCCGACGAACGGCTCGCCCGTGGCGAGCCGACGGGCCCGCTGCACGGCCTTCCGGTCGCTCACAAAGACCTCGCGCTCACGGCGGGAATCCGGACGACCTTCGGATCCTCCCTCTACGCCGACTGGGTGCCCGCCGAGAGCTCACTCGTCGTCGAGCGGATCCAGGCTGCGGGGGCGATCACGATCGGGAAGACGAACACGCCCGAGCTGGGCGCCGGATCACAGACGTTCAACCCGGTGTTCGGGGCCACGCGAAACCCGTACGACCTCACGCGAACGTGCGGAGGGTCGAGCGGCGGCGCGGCGGTCGCGCTCGCGTGCGGGATGGTCCCGCTCGCCGACGGCAGCGACATGGGCGGCTCGCTGCGCAACCCGGCGTCGTTCTGCAACGTGGTCGGGCTCAGGCCGTCACCCGGCCGTGTTCCCGTCTGGCCGACCCAGGCGCCGTGGTCGCAGCTCTCGGTGGAGGGGCCGATGGCCCGCACGGTCGCCGACGTCGCCCTGCTCCTCTCGGCGATCGCCGGCCCCGACCCGCGCTCCCCGATCGCGCTGCCCGAGCCGGGATCGGACTTCGGCGTCGCTCTCGAGCGGGACGTGCGCGGCGTACGGATCGCCTGGAGCGACGACGCCGGTGGCCTCCCCGTCGATCCCGCCGTGAGCACGGCGCTCGTACCCGCACGACGGGCGCTCGAGGATCTCGGGTGCGAGCTTCTCGACGGCTTTCCCGATCTCTCCGACGCAGGCGAGATCTTCCAGGTGCTGCGCGCGGTCGAGTTCGAGGTCGGCGTCGGCCCCGACTACGACGCACATGCGGACGCGATGAAGGAGACGATCCGCTGGAACGTCGAGCTCGCCCGGCGGCTCGGCGCGGCCGACGTGGCCCGCGCCCTCCGTGCCCACGCGGCGCTCCGCGAGCGCGTTCGGCGGTTCCTCGACGGCGTCGACTTCCTCGCCCTCCCCACCGTCCAGGTCGCTCCGTTCGATGTCGAGCTCGAGTGGGTGGGGCAGATCGGCGACGTCGCGATGGAGACCTACATCGACTGGATGCGCAGCTGCTCGGACATCACGGTGACGGGCTGCCCGGCGATCTCGGTGCCGGCAGGGTTCACTCCGGACGGCCTCCCGGTCGGGCTCCAGCTCGTCGGGCGCCACCGGGACGACCTCGGGGTCCTCCAGCTCGCATACGCCTTCGAGCAGGCGACCCTGACCGGCGAGCGACGACCCGGGCTCGTGGCGACGGGCGCGTAACGAGCTGTCCGGGGCTCTACGCGTGCTGCCGGCGCCAGAGCCCGGCCGCGAGCAGCTCGACCGCCGTCGTCTCGGCGAGGAGCGCGACGAGCTCGTCCTCCGCGCCCGGGTACCCGACCTGGAACGACGCGCCGGGAACGACCTGACCGACGGAGACGAACGCGCAGCCGCGACGCTCGATCCATTCGCAGAAGCCGGCGTCGAACCGCGAGCCGGGAAGCAGGAGCGCCCGGTAGCCGGAAGGCCTCGTCAGGTAGAGATCGACGTGGAGCCAGTCTCCCGTCTCGCAGGCGACGGCCCGGATTCGCGGCGCCTCCCGCAGCATCAGCGCCGACTGCTCGGCCGACGAGAGCCGCTCGACCGGCCCGACGACGTCGAGGGGGCCGCCCCCGAGGATCTCGAGCGCGGGAGCCAGCCACTCCTCCCGTGAGCCGATCAGCGCGGCGACTGCCGGGACGGCCGGACGGAGCCTCGCCGCGCCGGGCTCACCGAGAATGCGCCCGCAGAGCAGCAGCAGGACGGCGACCGTGGCCTGGTACGTCCTGCAGGCGATGCCGCCCTCCTCCTCGCCTGCAAGGAGCGGCAGCACGACGTCTGCCACCTCTCCGAGCGGTGCGCCGGGCCGGTTCGTGATCGCAACGAGCCGACCGGCACCGCGCAGCCGTGCGGCCGCCTCGACGGTCTCGGGCGTCGCCCCAGACGACGAGATTGCAACCACGAGCGTCCCCGCGCCTGCCGGCGGGAGCGTCCTCGTGGACGCGTACTCGACGTGGGCGTCCAGCCCTGCCGCCCGCAGCCGGCACGCCGCGGCGAGCGCCGCGAACCTCGAGCTGCCCATGCCGACGAACACGAGACGCCGCTCGCCGACCTCTCCGAGCGCGTCGAGCGGGCTCTCGAGCCCGCCGTAGGCGTCGAGCAGGCCCGCGAGCGTCTCGGGCTCGGCGACGACGTCCGACAGGAACGCATCCGGCGTGCTCATGACGGTTCCGAGAATGCCAGGAGCGCGTGCATGGATGCGAGCGCGACCGGTGTCCACTCGGGGAGGAACCGCGCCGCGTACACGAGCTCGTACGTCTCCTTCTCGATCTCGAACGCCCGCACGAGCACCGGGTCGACGATGAGCTCGGATCCGTCCGCTCCGTCCGAGTACCCCGCGAGGAGCGCCGACCGCACGGCCTCGACCCACTCGAGGGCGAGCGCAAGCCGGTGTGGGTCGGAGTCGTCTCGGAGGTGCCAGCGTGCGAGGTGCTCGAACGAGCGGAGCATCGAGGCGACGTCACGCAGCGGCGACCCGAGCGCCCGCCGCTCGGCCGGCGGACGGGTCGGCTCGCCCTCGAAGTCGATCACGTGGAACCCTGCCGGCGAGTCGAGCACCTGCCCGACGTGGAGGTCGCCGTGCACCCGCGCGAGCGGCCGGCCTTCGAGGCGGCAGAGCCGGTCGAGCTCCTCGCGGATCCGGGGAGCGAGCCGCTCGAGAGAGGCGGCGGTCCCGGGATCGACGAGCGCGAGCACGTCCTCGAGCTGCGCCGTCGCTGCCGTGCGCACGCTCCCGGCGTCGTCGGCGGTCGCGACCCGGGAGTCGAGCCCGCACAGGGCGAGCTGGAGCTCGGCGAGCTGGCGCCCGAGCGGCCGGGCCCACCCGGTCTCGCGAACGGTCACGTCCCGGCGCGCGAGCGCGTCGGCAAGCCGAGCCTGCCCCCAGGCCCAGCCGTCCTCCGCGTCCGGGACGAGGTCCTGGACGAGGGCGACGGGCCACACGGTGCCCTCCGCGTCGCGGTACGACAGGGCTCCCCGAAGCGGGGGCACGAGCGGCGAGCGCCCGCTCAGGTAGCCGACCAGCTCGACCTCCGGATGGGGCCCCGGCCACAGCCGGCGGTAGCACTTGAGGGCGAGCCGCTCGTCGAGGGCATAGGTCGTGTTGGACTGGTCGCGCCCGAGCTCTCGCTCACCTCGCGACGGCAGCTCGCCGTCGCGCCAGTCGAGCTCGAAACCGTCGCCGGCGCCGCGTGCCAGGCGGGCGAGCAGCGCCGGCCAGATCCCCTCGCCGATCGGCACCGCGTAGCGCTCTGTCTCTCCGTCGTCGAAGCGGGCGTCGACGAGCAGGAGACCCGATTCTCGACCCACCTCGATCCCCGCGGCGAGCTCCGTCCGCTCGAGCGTACGGCCCTTCCCGGCATACCACCGCTGCGCGGCGAGCCAGGCGGGGTCGAGCGACCCGGAGAGGCGCGCGAGCGGCGCCGTGTCGGTCACCGCGGGACGGGGGCCCCGGTCAGCGCGAGCTGCTCGATCAGGTCCGCAGCCTTCACGGTGCCGGGCGAGGCCTGCACCCTCGCCGAGATCGCGGCCAACCGTGACCCGATCGCGCCGTCGGAGACGAGCCCGCTGATCGCGCCGGTCAGCTCCTCCCGGGTGCACGTGTACGTGGCCAGTCGCGTTCCCAGGCCGAGCTCGTCGACGCGTTGGGCGTTGTCGTACTGATCCCAGAACAGCGGCAGGACGACCATCGGCTTGCCGAAGTAGAAGCACTCGGTCGTCGTGTTGTTGCCGCCGTGCGTGATCACGAGGTCGACGGCCGGCAGCACCTTCGTCTGCGGGAGGAACTCCTCGCCGGCCATGTTGTCGGCCAGGCGCAGCAGCTCGTGCTGGGGCCCCTTGCTGACGATGACGCGATACGGCGTCTCGGCGAGGAAGTCGACGAGCCGTTGCATCAGCTCGACGTCGGCCGAGCCGAGGCTGCCGAGGCTCAGGTAGACGAGCTCACCCGCCCTGCCGGCGAGCCCGGCGGGGAGCTCCCACCCGGCATCGGTCTCCCTGACCGAGCACTCGAGCCGGTGCCACGTCGGCGCGAGCGGCGTCGAGCGCGGGTAGTCGATCTCCTCGGGATAGACGTAGAGGTTGAGGTAGGGAGACTCGTGCATGAACTCGAGCGCCGGGAGCCCGGGAGCCCCGCTGCCGCGCACGAACGCGTCGAAGTCCTCCCACATCGGCAGGTGCGTCCGGCGGTGCTCGGCGCGAAACTCGTCCCAGCCGGTGCTGTCGCCGACCGGGTAGCCCGAGAAGACGGGCGGAAGCGCGGGATCCCCGAGCTCGAGCGGGTTGCACGAGACGATCCGTACCCACGGGCGCCCCGAGGCCCAGATCGCCGGGAAGGCGACCACGTTGTCCTCGACGATCACGTCCGGCTGCAGCTCGTCGAAGATCTCGACCAGGCGATCGTGCACGTACTTCGAGCCGTCGACGAGCGCCTGCATCGTGGGCTGGAGGAACTCGCCGAGCTGCTCGATCGTCGGCTTGCGGAACACCGGCGACGTGTCCCGGATGAAGTCCTTCCAGAACTGGCCCGGCGCCTCCTCCACCTCGGGCGGCGGCCCGAGCCGCATCAGCCGCTCCTCGAAGCCCTTCGCCTCGAGGCTGCCGGCGAACGACTCCTCGACGATGAAGACGACCCGGTAGCCGCGACGGCGCAGGACGTCCCCGATCCCGACGCAGTTGTTCGTGGGGCCGTAGGCCCCCTCGGGAAAGAAGACGACGGTCGGCTGCGTCGCGCCCATGTGACCCGGAAGTATCGACGAAACGGCACCCTTGACGTAAATGACGATCTGCACGAAGATGCCGGGCAGGACAGCTCCCGTACCGCCGGCACCACGACGAGGCCGATCCAACCCCCCTCCCCCCGAGGTAGTCTCCGGGCGGCATGACGGCCGCCCGGAGACTCCGCGAGCTGCTCGGCCGGGACGAGACGCTGCTCGTCCCCGGGGCCTACAACGCCCTCGTCGCGCGGATCCTCGAGCAGGAGGGCTTCGAGGCCCTCTACACGGGCGGCTACGCGGCCGCGGCCGCCAACTACGGGCTCCCCGACATCGGGATCATGACCGGCACGGAGATGGCCGACCACGTGTCGCGGATCGCTCGCGCCGTTCCGCTCCCGGTGATCGCCGATGCCGACACCGGCTTCGGGGAGCTGACGAACGTCGCCCGCACCGTTCGCGAGTACGAGCGCGCCGGGGCCGCGGCGGTCCAGATCGAGGACCAGACCTTCCCGAAGCGCTGCGGGCACATGGAGGGAAAGCGGGTGATCCCGCGGGACGAGATGGTGCGGAAGGTGCGGGCCGCCCTCGCCGCCCGTACGAATCCCGACACCGTGATCGTGGCGCGCACCGATGCGATCGCCGTGACCGGCCTCGACGACGCGATCGACCGGATGCAGGCGTACGCGGAGGCCGGCGCCGACCTGATCTTCCCGGACGCCCCGCGCTCAACGGACGACCTGCGCGCGATCGCGGCCGCCGTCGACCGGCCGCTCGTCGCGAACTTCTCCGAGCACGGCAAGACGCCGCTGCTGTCCCGGGACGAGGTTCAGGAGCTCGGCTACGCGATCGCCCTCTACCCGACGACGACGCTGTTTGCGGCCGCCCACTCGGCGCGCGAGCTCGCGGCGGCGCTGAAGGCCGACGGCACGAGCCGCGAGGCCCTCGGTCAACTGATGGTATTCGACGAGCTGAACGAGCTGCTCGGGCTGTCCCGGTGGCAGGAGGAGGAAGGAGGAGCGCTGTGAACGAGACCGTCTTCACCCTCGAGGCGACACCGATCGTGTTCGGCCCGGGCGCCGCGACGGAAGCCGGCTTCCACCTGAGGCGCCTCGGCGTGACGCGGGCGCTGCTCGTCTCCGATCCGCACGTGGTCGAGCTCGGGATCACGGAGCGCGTGCGGACCGCGATCGCCGAGCTCGGAGTCGACACCGGGGTCTACGCGAAGGCGCGCGTCGAGCCGAACGAGGAGTCCGTGCTCGATGCGATCGCGGCAGCGCGCGAGGGCGGGTTCGACGGCTTCGTCGGCGTCGGCGGGGGCTCCTCCCTCGACACCGCGAAGATCGCGGCGCTGTTTGCGACCCACGGCGGCGAGCTCCTCGACTACGTCAACAGGCCGATCGGGCTCGGGAAGCCGCCTCCGGGGCCGCTGCTCCCCGTCGTCGCCGTCCCGACGACGGCCGGCACCGGCAGCGAGGCCACCTCGGTCGCGATCGTCGACTTCCCGCGGCTCGGGGTGAAGACGGGAATCTCGCACCGCTACCTTCGCCCCCGCCTCGGGATCGTCGATCCGCTGCTGACGCGCGATCTGCCGGCGGCTGTCACCGCCTCCTGCGGTCTCGACGTGATCTGCCACGCGGCCGAGTCGTACACCGCGCGGCCGTTCGACTCGCGCGAGAAGTCGGCTCCGGACGAGCGGCCGCCCTACCAGGGCTCGAACCCGATCTCAGACCTCTGGAGCGCCCGGGCGCTCGAGTCGGGTGGTCGGTACCTCCGGCGGGCCGTGCACGAGGGCGCCGACCTCGAGGCGCGCAGCGCGATGATGCTCGCCGCGACGACGGCCGGGATCGGCTTCGGCAGCGCCGGTGTGCACATCCCGCACGCGTGCGCGTACCCGATCGCTTCGCTCAAGCACGCCTGGACGCCTGCCGGGTACCCGGATCCCCACCCGTTCGTGCCGCACGGATTCTCGGTCACGGTGACGGCTCCAGCAGCGTTTCGCTTCACCGAGCCCGCCGCTCCCGAGCGACATCGCGAAGCCGCCCGGCTGCTCGGCGGCACCGATCTCGCGGAGACGTTCGCCGGGCTGATGCGGGAAGTCGGCGCGCCGATGACGCTGCGTGAGCTCGGCTACGCCGAGGAAGACGTCCCCGCGCTTGCCGACGGAGCATCGAAGCAGCAGCGCCTCCTCGTCGTCTCGCCGCGCGAGGCGACCGTGGACGATCTCGCGGGAATCCTGCGCGATTCCCTGTGACGGCGTGGGAGCCGATCAGCGCCGGACGCCGCTCGCCGACGCCGTCGACGCGTTTCTCGCCGACGCCTCGATCACCCCGTTCTCGACGCCCGGCCACAAGCGCTCGCCCGAGCTCGCCGACCCGCTGCTCCGCCTCGACCTCCCGCTCTCGGCGGGCGCGGACGACCTCCACCTGAGCGGCGACGTGCTCGGCCGGGCCGAGCGCCTGGCGGCGGAGCTCTGGGGCGCCGAGCTCTGCCTCTTCTGCCTGAACGGGTCGACGCAGGGCAACGAGGCGCTCGCGCTCGCGGCCGGGGTACCCGGACGGACGCTGATCGTCTCGCGCAACCTGCACAAGTCCCTGCTCGCCGGCATGGTGCTCGCCGGCCTCGATCCCGTCTGGGTTCGGCCGGGGATCGACCCGTCGACCGGGCTCCCGCTCGGGATTCCCCCGGCGCGGGTCGCAGACGCTCTGCGGGCCCACCCGGACGCGTGCGGGGTCTTCCTCGTCGAGCCGAACTACGTCGGCGCGCTGAGCGACCTGCCGGCGATCGCGCGGGCCTGCCGGGATGCGGGCGTCCCGCTGCTCGTCGACCAGGCCTGGGGCGCCTACCTCGGCTTTCATCCCTCGCTGCCGCTCCACGCGCTCGCGGCCGGCGCCGACGCGATGGTCACCTCCGCGCACAAGACCCTGACGGGATTCACACAGACGGCCTACCTGTTTGCCCGCGGTGACAGGCTCGATCTGCAGCGGGTCCGCGAGAGCTTCGATGCGATCCACACGACGAGCCCCTCCGCGGCGATGCTCGCAAGCCTCGACCGTGCCCGGGCGCTGCTCGCGGGTCGCGGCCAGGAGTTGCTCGGGAGAACGCTCTCGCTCGTCGCGCGGGCCCGCGAGCGCCTGGCGGCGATCGACGGGCTCGGGCTACCCGCCGGGTCGCCGACGGCGGCATTCGACCCGATGAAGCTCGTGCTCGCCCTCGCCGGGACCGGTGCGGACGGGCTGGCCGTCGAAGCCGACCTCTATGCGGCCGGGATCCGCGTCGAGCTCGCGAACCGCGACACCCTGGTTCCGCTCGTGACGATCGCCGACACGGAGGACAGCATCGACCGTCTCGTCCGGGCGCTGGCAGGCTCGCTCGGCCTGCGCCGCGCCACACCCCGCGCCTCCGGGGCGGCAAGCGCCGTCTGGAGCGTCGAGCCGGAGACCGCGATGACACCCCGCGACGCGTTTTTCGCCGACCGTGAGACGGTCGAGGCGGCGGCGGCCGTCGGACGGGTCTGCGCCGAGACGATCGTTCCCTACCCGCCGGGAATCCCGGCGATCGCGCCTGGCGAGATCGTCACCTCGGAGCTGCTCGACGCGCTCCGCCAGGCCGGCCGGGACGGTACCCGCATCGCCTACTGCGCCGACGCTTCGCTCGCCACGGTGCAGGTCGTCGCCTGACCCGCGCGGCGCGGGCGCTCAGTCCTGCGGTCGCTCCGGCCTGAGCGCGCGGAGAGCGGCGGCGACGTCGCTGGCAGCCGTCCCGGCCTCCTGCCCCTCGCTGTCGAGCTCTTCGAGGCCGGCGCGCAGCGTCCGCTCGAGCCGGAACCGGCGGCCCTTCAGCTGCGTCCGGAGGACGTCGACCTCCCGCTGGAGATCCTCGAGCTCGACCGGCTGGTCTCGCTCGATCCGCTCGGCTTCCCGGCGGGCCTCCTCGACCATGCGGTCGCGCTGTTCGCGCGCCTCCGACGAGACGTTCGATGCGACCTGCCGCGACAGCTCGATCGCCGCGTCGAGATCCTCGCCCTCCCGGTTGGCAGCGATCTCCGCCTCGAGCTCGGCGACGCGCCGACCGAGCTCGTACGACTCGCGCGTGGCTGCCGCGATCCTCGCCTCGAGGGTCACGACCAGGGAGCGTACGGCTCCACGGCTCAGCCCGATGACGCCGCTTCGCAGCCCCTCCAGCGCTGCGCCGCCTGCGGGCGCTCCTCCCGACTCGCTCACCGTCCGCCCTCCATCTACCCGAGCCCCACGACCTCGACCCCGTCCGCCGTGAAGATCACGTCCGACGTCCCCTCGGGAAGACCCTTGGGGGTCTTCCCGTCGACCTTGATCGTCAGGCTCCCGGGCTGGCCCATCCGCGCCCAGAGCTTCTTTCCCTCGAACGTCTCCGAGTCGCCCTGGAGCAGGAAGCCCTGGAACAGGATCGAGCCGGTCGCCGAGCCACGCCTGACCTCGAGCCAGCAATCGCCTCCGGTGGCCGCCATGGAGAGCGTGATCGGCGCGGGCGCGGCCGGTGGCGGCTGCCCGGTCGTCTCCTCGCCCGCCGTCTCCTGCGTCGTCACCGGGGGCTCTTCCTGCTCCTGGGTCGAGGCCGTCGCGGTCGACGGCTCTTCTCCGGTCGGCGCCGTGCCTCCGGCCTCCGCGCCGGTCGCTTCCGTCGCGGGGCCCGTGGTGCTCACCGTGGCGACCGTCGCCGACCGGGTCGACGTCTCGTCGCCCGTCAGCAGGACGACGAGGGCCGCCGCGATCGCTCCGAGCGCGAAGATGACCGCGAGGGCGACGAGGAGGCTCCGCCCCCAGCGCGACGGTCCTGCAGCCGGTGACGCCTGCGGCCCGTCGTCGGCGGGCTCGGGCCGGGCGAGGATACGAATCCGCTCCTCGCCCTCGGCCGTCAGCAACGCCGGAGTCGTCGTCGCGGAAGGCTCACGCGGCTGCTCGTAGGTGACGAGCGCCTCGTCGACGGGCTCGACGGGAACGACTGACTCCGCGGTGTTCGGCTCGCCGTCGAGGTCGCCTCCGGGCGCTCCTTCGACCGCGGGAAGCTGCTCGCTCGCCGCTTCCGCGGGGAGCGCCTCGAACTCCTCTGTCACCTCCGACTCGAACGGCGGATCGGCCGGCGTGGGTGCGAAGGCCGCAACGACGGAGGGGCCGCTGCCGTTGGCGGCGAGCGGGTCGCCGATGGGCGATGATCCGGGCGTCTCGGTCGGCATCTCGCCGAGCGCCTGCTCGAAGAGGAACCGGCACCGGAGCCTCAGCGTTCGCTCGAAGGCCTCGAGCTCCCCCAGGGACGACCGGAGCCCGACCCGCTCGGTCTCGAGCCCCTCACGCCGTTCCAGCGCGGCGCTGCGCGCGCTCGACAGCAGCTCGTCCCGTTCGGCTTCCCCCCGCTCCTGCAGCTCCCTCGCCTCGTGCTGGGCCTCGAGCAGGATGTCCCGGAGCCGGGACTCGCGTGCACGCTGCGCCGCCCGAACGGCCTCGAGCTCGGCGAGCCGCGACTGGAGCGCTACCGCCTTCGCCTCGGCGTCGGCGAGCGTGCCCTGCAACCGGCCCACGAGCGCGCCGACGTCGTCCGGGCGATATCCGCCCGGACGGCTCGGAAGCTCTCCGACTAGGGATTCCGTCTGCTCGTCCACGGTGGCTGTATTCCCGACTCCCGATGTTCGCCGTCTGCTTCCGGCTCCCTTCGCGCAGTCCGCCGGCGCGGCGCCTCCTCGATAGGATCGCACGCATGCGAATCCGCGCAGCCGTGCTCGAGGAGTTCGGCAAGCCGCTCGCCGTCCAGCAGGTCGAGCTCTCCGAGCCGCGGGCCGGGGAGGCGCTCGTGCGCCTGCACGCCTGCGGGGTCTGCCACACCGACCTGTACACCGCCTCCGGTGCGGATCCCACCGGCTACGCGCCGTGCGTGCTCGGGCACGAGGGCGCAGGCGTCGTCGAGCGGACCGGTGACGGGGTCTCGCTCGTCGCACCGGGCGATCACGTCGTCACGCTGTTCGCCCCCGAGTGCGGGAGGTGCGTCCACTGCCTGAGCCCCCGGACGAATCGCTGTATTGCGATTCGCGACCAGCAGGGGCTCGGCTACCTGCCCGACGGTACGACGCGTCTCTCGCGCGACGGGGAGCCCCTCCGGCACTTCATGGGAACCTCGACGTTCGCCGAGTACGCCGTCATGCCCGAGATCGCGCTCGCGAAGGTCAGCCCCGAGGCGCCGCTCGACGGCTGCGCACCCTTCGCGTGCGGGCTCTCGACCGGGATCGGCGCAGCGCTCTACACCGCTCGGGTCGAGCCCGGGTCGACGTGTGTCGTCTTCGGCTGTGGCCTCGTCGGCCTCGGCGCGGTGATCGGCTGCCGGCTCGCCGGCGCGGAGCGGATCATCGCGATCGACCGCTCCGAGGAGCGGCTCGCACAGGCCAGGCACCACGGCGCGACGGACACACGGCTTGCCGGGGACGACACGGTCGAGTGGATCCGCGGCGAGACGGGCGGCTACGGGGCCGACTACACGTTCGAGGCGACCGGCAACGTGAACGTCATGCGGCAGGCCGTCGAGGCAGCACGCGAGGCCTGGGGCCTCGCGACCATGTGTGGCGTCGCCGGCAAGGGCGAGACGCTCGACATCGTCCCCCGGCTCCTGATCACGGGCCGCCGGGTCGCGGGCTCGTCGTTCGGCGGCGTCAAGGGCCGCACGCAGGTCCCGCAGCTCGTCGAGCGCTGGCTCGCGGGCGAGATCGACGTCGAGTCCTTGATCTCGCACCGCCTGACGCTCGACGACGTCAACCACGGGTTCGAGCTCATGGAGGCTCAGGACGGCATCCGCAGCGTGATCACGTTCTAGGTAGACGGTCTCCGAGAACTCGCCCGGCGCCAGCGGGCTATACGTACCATGCAGACCCGTTTTGACGACCACGCGGATCGAACGGACGCCGAGACGATCGAGCGATCGCTCCGGGAGCCAGCGGCCTTCGGCGAGGTGTTCGAACGTCACTTCGGCTCCGTGCACGCCTACGCCCAACGTCGCGCCGGGGCCGAGCTCGCCGACGACGTCGCGGCCGAGACGTTCGTCCAGGCGTTCGCCAGGCGGCGCCGCTACGACCTCATCCGTCCCGACGCCCGGCCCTGGCTGCTCGGAATCGCGACGAACGTCCTCCACCGGCACTGGCGTACCGAGCGTCGCCGGCTGAGGGCATACGAGCGCTCCCTCGACCCCGCCGGCGATGCCGAGCCGGCGGCCCCGGCCGGGCTCCTCGCCGTCGTGGCGAAGCTTCCGCGGCGCGATCGGGACGCACTCCTGCTCTACGCCTGGGCCGACCTCTCCTACGAGGAGATCGCACTCGCGCTCGACTGCCCCGTCGGCACGGTGCGTTCGAGGATCGCGCGTGCCCGCCGGCTGCTCCAGGCGGCGCTCGCGGTCGACCGCCCGCTTCGCCCTGCTCCCGAACCCAGCAAGGAGGCCTCCCGTGCCTGAGCTCGAGCTCCTCCGCTCCGTCGCGCCGGACGTGACGCCCGCCACCCCGGCCGCGCGCGCACATGCCCGGGCCACGCTCGAGCGCCGGATCGAGGGCGCGAGGCGGCGCCCGGCCCTCCTCGCCCCTCGCCGCCTCGTCCCGCTCGCGGGGCTCGGAGCCGTGACGGCCGTGGCGGTCGCCGTTTTCCTCTCCGTCGGCAGCGGCGGGACGTCGACCGCCTCTGCCGCGGGGGCGCTGAGAGAAGCTGCTGCGACGGCGCGAGCCCAGGAGCCGCCCCCCGTGCTGCGCCCCGGGGAGTTCGTGTACACGAAGTCCACCACCGCCTACCTCGCGACGGCAATCGACGGGCAGGACGGCTCGGACTCGTACTCGGTGCTCCTGCCCAGCGAGCGCGAGACGTGGCTCGGTCCCGACGGAACCGGCTGGCTCTACGAGCGGAGCGGTACCCCGCGCTTCCTCGGCGAACGCGATCGCGCGGCCTGGACGGCGGCCGGTATGCCGAGCCTTCCCGGGGGGACGGTCTCGAACGTCGAGCTCGCGAACTCCGACGGGTCGACGCCGCCGATGGGCTCGCTCGACCTTCCCTCCGATCCCGACGCGCTGTGGGACCACCTCGAGGCAGATGCCCGCGGCAAGGGGAGCGGGCTCCAGGCCCAGATGTTCGAGCTCGTGGCGTCGGCGCTTCGCGAGACGTTCACGACGCCGCAACAGCGCGCGGCGCTCTACGAGGTCGCGGCGCGCATCCCCGGGGTGGAGCTCGTTGGGCCCGTGACGGACCCGGCCGGACGGCCGGGGATCGCGGTCGCGCGGAATGACTCCGTGCGGCGGATCCGCTACGAGCTCGTCTTCGACCCGCACACCGCGGCGCTGCTCGCGGAGGTGCAGGTCGTGCTGTCCGGCAACGACTTCGGCTACCCGGAGGGAACGCAGATCGGCGAGTCCGCCTACCTCGAAAGCGCCGTCGTGGACACGATCCGGACGAGGCCCGACGGCTCGGTCGTGAGCGGCGTGTGCTCCGACGGTCTCAGCGCAGGGCAGGGCACCGGCTGCCCGGGGTGAGCCTCCCGGAGAGGCTCGGCGCTAGGCTGCCGGAAGTCGAGCCCGA
The DNA here is from genome assembly GCA_046330455.1 of Gaiellales bacterium. Classification (GTDB taxonomy): domain Bacteria; phylum Actinomycetota; class Thermoleophilia; order Gaiellales; family Gaiellaceae; genus CAVQXR01. The sequence continues at coordinate 427,859 of JAXLSU010000001.1, read as the reverse complement.
GGAGGAGCCGTGATCATCATCCGCACCGAGCATCCGAGCTGGCTCTCGAATGCCTACCTCGTCGCCGACGACGAAGGAGGCAGCGGCGTGCTCGTCGACTCCAACGGGATCAACGAGCCGCTGCTCGAGACCGTGGAGCGACTCGGGATCACGATCACCCACGTCCTCGTCACCCACCATCACGCAGACCACGTCGTCACCTGCGAGGAGGACGCGGAGCGCTTCGGCGTCCCCGTGCTCGCCCATCCACTCGCGGCCGAGGCGGGCGTTCACGTCGACGAGGCGATGGGCGACGGCGACGTGATCCGCTCCGGCGAGCTCGAGATCCACGTGATTGCCACACCCGGGCACTGCCGCGACCACCTGGCCCTGCTCGTGAACGGGGAGGACTGTCTCACGGCCGACTGCCTGTTCCGGGGCACGGTCGGCGGGACGGCCGGCGGCGGCCCGACCGGATACGAGGACCAGCTGCACTCGATCATGCAGCGCCTGCTGACGCTTCCGCCCGACACGAAGATCCACCCCGGTCACAAGGAGCCCTCGACGATCGGCGAGGAGTGGGAGCACAACCCGTTCGTGCGCGTCTGGCGCGGTCTCGACCCGGAAGGAGCGGAGCCGTGCACGGTTGCCGGCGAGCCGGCGACGCTCCTGCTCTGGGGCCCCGACTACGACGGCACGCACAAGGCGCTCGTCGAGTACGGCGACGGGCGCCGGGCGATCGTCGGCGGCTCGCGCGTCGAGCGACCGTAGGGCACGGGTTCCGGGCTGCGCACGCGGCGAGCCCCGTGCCTACATGAGCGACGAGCCGAGGTAGTACGGCCAGATGAAGAGCGCGATGATGTCCTCCCACCAGGCCGGCCTCGCGTAGCCGATCGTGAACAGCCAGCCGGCGATCCAGAACATGCCGCCGAGGCTTCCGCTCCCTTTGTCCACCGAACCCCCTTCCACCGCCGGTCGCCCGGCTCGCCGAACATCCTAGCCCCGGTCGGGCCCGATGCTGCCGTCGGCCGGCACCGCGCCAGGATCCGGCAGCGAGTCTCCCGGCCGAGCCGGGCGGTCAGCTGCGACGGGTACCGCTGAGCCGAACGCCGCGACCGGGTTAGATTCTCGTCGATGCCCCGGCAGCCCCGGCCCGGCCTCGTTGCGCTCGTCTGCGCGATCGAGTTCGTCGACCTCTCCCTGCTATCCGCGATCTCGCCGCTGCTGCCCGTCTACGCGGAGCGGTTCGGCTTCGAGACGGCGGAGTCCGGGCTCATCGTCGCGGCGTTCGGGGTCGGTAACCTCGTGGCCGCCCTGCCGGCGGCGATCCTCTGCGGAAAGCTCGGAGCGAAGCCGGTCGCGATCGCCGGGCTGGCATTGACGGCCGCCGGGTGTGTCTGGCTCGGCTTCGCGGACTCCACGTTCGAGCTCGTCGGCGCACGGTTCGTCCAGGGCGCTGCCAGCGCGATCGCCTGGGGGGCGGGTCTCGCGTGGCTCGTGGGCGAGACGCCGTCAGGCCGTCGCGGGCGCATTCTCGGGATCACGGGGGCCTGCGCCGTCATCGGAATGCTCGCAGGCCCTGCCCTCGGGGCCCTCGCCGCCGAGCTCGGCATTGCGAGGGTCTTCGTCGCCTACTCGGCCGCGGCGGCAACCCTCGCGTTCCTCGCCCTGTTCCAGCCCGGAACGGCCGCCAGCGGCCAGTCCTGGCGCGTGCTGCTCACGGCCGTGCGCCGGCCGGAGCTCATCTTCGGCTTCTGGATCATCTTCCTCGCGGGCGCCTTCCTCGCTGCCCAGGGTGCGATCGGGCCGCTCCGGCTCGATGCGCTCGGGTGGAGTGCCACCGGGATCGGCGCCGTGTACATGGTGAGCGCCGCACTCGAGGCCACCGGCAACCCGTTCCTCGGCCACTGGCTCGATCGCGCCGGACAGGCACGGCCAACCGGCGTCATCCTGGCGATCGCGACGGTGGCCGCGGCCGCGCTCGCCGTTCCTTCGCTCGAGCGCTACTGGCCCTACGCGATCCTGATCGCCCTCTCCTCGGCCGCCTTCGGGTTCTGCTTCCTTCCGGGGCTCATGAGCCTCTCCCGTGGTGCCGAGGCGGCCGACCTCGACTACGCGTACGGCGTCTCGCTCGCCAGTGTCTCGTGGGGACCGGGGCAGGTCGTCGGGTCGCTGGTCGCCGGCACGGTCGCCGTGGCGGCGGGCGACGCGGCGGCATTCGGCCTGCTCGCCGCGATCACGTTCGCGACCCTGCTCGTCCTGCCGCGGCTCCTGCCCTCGACCGGGAGCGCGTCCACCGTCTCTGCCGGGCGCCCAGGGAGGTAGCGTCCGTCGCATGGCCGCCCCGGGGCGCCGGCAGCTTCGCCTGATCGTCCTCATCGCGTGTGCGATCCAGTTCATCGACGTCGCGATGATCTCGGCGCTCTCGCCGCTGCTTCCCCACTTCCGGGAGGAGCTCGGGTTCGGGCCGTCCGAGTCGGGACGGCTCGTGGCGTCGTTCGCGATCGGAAGCTTCATGCTCGCCTTCCCGGCCGGCGCGCTCGTGGGCAGGTTCGGAGTCAAGGCGACTGCCGTGGTCGGACTCGCGCTGATGGCCGCCACGAGCGCCGCGTTCGGGCTCGCCGACTCGACGCACGCGCTCGAGGCCGCGCGCTTCGGCCAGGGTGCCGCCAGCTCGGTCGCGTGGACCGCGGGGATCTCCTGGCTCACCGGCTCCGCGCCGCCCGACCGGCGCGGTCGGTACCTCGGCTGGCAGGCCACCGCCACGGTGAGCGGCGCGCTCGCAGGGCCGGGGTTCGGCGTGCTCGGAGCGCATGTCGGCACGCGAGCGACGTTTGTCGGGCTCGGGGCCGCGATCGCCGTGCTCGCCGTCATCGCCCTCGCACTGCCGACCGTCCCCGCCGCACGCCAGTCCTACCGGGCGGCGTTCCGGGCGCTGCGGAACCCGACCCTCTCGGTCGGGGTCGGTCTCTTCCTCTTGCCGGCGCTCTTGATGGGCGTCCAGAACACGGTCGCTCCGTTACGGCTCAGCGACGCCGGCTGGGGCGTGTCCGCAATCGGGTCGATCTTCATCGCCGCCGCCGCGATCCAGGCGGTCTGGAACCCGCTCTTCGGGCGGTGGCTGGATCGCGTCGATCCCCGGACGCCGATCGGCCTGTCGCTTTCGCTCTCCGCGGCGCTGGCCTGCCTCCTCGCCCTCCCGTGGCTCGATGGGCACTGGGCCCTCGCTGTCCTCGTCGGCGCGGCGAGCATCGCGTTCGTCTCGTTCTACCTGCTGGGGTCGACCCTGATCGCCAGAGGCGCCGACGCGACGGGGCTCGAGCACGCCTACGGCTTCTCGCTCGCGAACGCCGCCTGGGCACCGGGCACGATCGTCGGCTCGCTGGTCGGAGGCGCGGTCGCTCAGGGCCTCGGCGGCAACGCCCCGTACGCGCTCCTCGCGGCGCTCTGCCTCGGCTTTCTCGTCGCCGTGCGCTGGCTCCCGATCAGCGCGCCCACCGGGGCCGTAGCCCGAGCGTCGTAGAACACCCCGGGCCGCCTGCGCGCCTCGGCTGGAGCGGGTGAGCGCGGCCTCCGCACCGCGCGCACCCGCTGCCTTCTCGGACGTGTGGAGCTCGTCGCAGCCGGCGAGAGCGACTAGCTCGGCTTTGCCCAGACGTGCGCGCCGCCCCAGTCGATCCCGACGGCCGGCTCGTCGCCGACCACCCAGGCGTCGTGGCCGGGCGGCAGCACGTTGACGTCGCCCGGCTTCACGTCGAACTCCGTCCCGTCGGCCATCTGCACCCGGATCCTTCCCGACAGCAGCGCCTGGAAGTGGGGAGCCTCGCAGAGCTCCGTGCCCGCCAGCGGCTTGACGTGCTCCGACCAGCGCCAGCCCGGCTGAAGCGTCATTCGCATGACCTTTCCGCCACCGATGTCGACGATCTCCCCGCGGCCCTTCTCGAACTCGCGCACCTCGTCGGGAGCGTCGAACGACTTGACCTCTGCGTCTGCCATGACGGCACCTCCTCAGGTTGGGTCAGCCGCGAACGATATGCGATCGTCGTGAGGATCGCAACGATGCAGCCGGAGCGGAGCGGGCCGGATGGGATCCGGCCCCTACAGTCGGGCCCGGCCTGCGCAGATGCCCGGCGAAATCGGGCGGTCAGAGGTCGGGCCGATTGGGCAGCCGGCAGCGTCGCGCTTCCGCCCCACCTCGACTGTCCAGGACATCACGCCCGGGAGTCGAACTGAGGCCGCGTGCGCTCCCGGCACGCGTCCGGCGACCCGCTGCGAGCGGAGGAGATCGAATCGCTCTGGGAGGCCGCGCCCGCGCTCGGGGTCGTGATCGGGCTGCAGGTCGCACTCGCCCTCGTCAGCCGCTCCCAGCAGTGGGAGGAATGGGGCGCGTCCTGGTGGATCTGGCTCGTGCCTTCCCTGCCCGAGGCCTGTCTGCTCCTCCTGCTGACCTGGCACAGGCCGCGGCGCCGGCTCGCACAGGTCGGAAGGCGACACGCTGCGGCGCTGATCGCTCTCGGGGTCGTCAGCCTCGCCAACAGCGTCGTCCTTCTCGTCGTGATCGGGTCGCTCGTCACCGGCTCTCACGCGAGCGGCGCCCAACTCCTCAGCGAGGCCCTCGGCGTCTGGGCTGCGAACGTCGTGACCTTCGGGCTCTGGTTCTGGTCGTTCGATCGCGGCGGCCCGGTCCGCCGGCTGCGCCCGGATGCCCCGCCACCCGACTTCCTGTTCCCGCAGATGGCGAGCCCCGAGCTCGCCGCACCGGGCTGGTCGCCCGGCTTCCTCGACTACATGTACGTGTCGTTCACCAACTCGATCGCGTTCAGCCCGACCGACGCGATGCCGCTCAGCCGCGGGGCGAAGATGTTGATGCTCGTCGGCTCGAGCCTCTCCGTGCTCACCGTCGTGCTCGTCGCGGCCCGCGCGGTCAACGTCCTCGGCTGAGGTCGCCGACCTCCGCGGCAGAGGGCTTGGCTGGGCCTCCGCGGCAGAGGGCCCGGCTCGGCCGGGCCCGACCGACCGAAGAACGTGCGGGCCCTCACGGGCCTGCGATCGCGGGTCGCGACCGGCGAAGCCGGGCGGTCACCGGCCGTCAGCCGCCGGGCCGTCAGCCGCCGGGCCGCTCAGCCGCTAGTGCGCCGCCGGGCAAGCCCGGCGGCGCGATCGCGCGATATCGGCCGGGCGGCTCCGCCGCCGGGCAACGATTCGCGCTAGTGCCCCGCGGGCTTCTCCCAGCCCTCGAGCACCGAGCGCTTCCAGTCGGTCCCCACGGTCTTCGAGTCCTCGACCCACGACCCGAGCTCCGGCTGGGGGAACTTGCAGTGGACCTCCTTCAGCTGGATCCCGTAGGAGCCACCCGAGGTCAGGTGCTTCATGAGCACCTTCCGGGCCAGCTCGTCCTCCCGGCCCGCGGGGATCGGGAAATAGATCTTCACGAAGCTGTTCGAGTACCGGTCGAAGACGGCCGGGAGACCGTCCTCCTCGAGGAGATGGACGTCCTCGAGCCAGTTCAGGTCCTTCCCGGGCGTCAGGGCCATGAGATCGATGTCCTCGACGAGCGAGGCGTCCTCCTGGTACGGGAAGCGGTGGCCCGCGAGGAACTCGGCGTCGATCGCCTTGATCTTCTCGGGCTCCTTGTACGCGACGTGATGCTCGGTCGACATGCTCTCTCCTAATCCCCGGCGGCCGACACCCGCTCGACCGCAGCCTCCGGATGGTGATGCATCGGGATCTCATCCTGGTGCTTCTTCGCGAGCAGCTCGCGAACCTCGGAGAGGATCTCGTTCTCGGTCACACCCGGGATGTAGTTCGTACCCGCCAGCGGCACCTTCGCGCAGGCAGCGGCCTCCACCGTGAGCGCGGCGAGGTCCTCGGGCTCCAGCGAGTGCACGTTCGTCTTGCCGCACGCGCGCGCCATCATCTGGAGCTCCATGGTCATGGTCGTCAGGAAGTTGTAGACACGCAGCGACGCCTCCTCGACGACGAGCCGCTTGCGCAGCTCCGGATCCTGGGTCGCGACGCCGACCGGGCAGCGCCCGGTGTGGCAGTGGTAGCAGTAGCCGGCCGGGACGCCGACCGTGCCCTCGTAGTCAGTGACTCCGGGGATCTCCTTGTTGCAGTTGAGCGCCATCATCGCCGAGTGCCCGATCGCGACGGCCTTCGCGCCGAGCGCGATCGCCTTCGCGACGTCGGCGCCGTTTCGGATTCCACCGGCGACGACGAGGTCGATCTCGTCCGCCAGGCCGACGTCCTCGAGCGCGCGGCGCGCCTCGGGGATCGCCGCCATCAGCGGGATACCGGTCTCCTCGGTCGCGATGTGGGGGCCGGCGCCGGTGCCGCCCTCGGCCCCGTCCAGGTAGATGATGTCCGGGCCGCACTTCGCCGCCATCCGCACGTCGTCGTAGACGCGGGAGGCGCCGAGCTTGAGCTGGATCGGGATCTGGTAGTCCGTTGCCTCGCGGATCTCCTGCACCTTCAACGACAGGTCGTCCGGCCCGAGCCAGTCCGGGTGACGTGCCGGCGACCGCTGGTCGATCCCGGCCGGGAGCGAGCGCATCTCGGCGACCTGCTCGGTCACCTTCTGGCCCATCAGGTGGCCGCCGAGGCCGACCTTGCAGCCCTGGCCGATGAAGAACTCGACGCCGTCGGCGAGCATCAGGTGGTGCGGGTTGAACCCGTACCGGCTCTGGATGCACTGGTAGTACCACTTCGTCGAGTAGTCGCGCTCCGGCGGGATCATCCCGCCCTCGCCCGAGCACGTGGCGGTGCCCGCCATCGACGCGCCACGAGCGAGCGACATCTTCGCCTCGAGCGAGAGCGCTCCGAAGCTCATCCCCGTGATGTAGATCGGGATGTCGAGCTCCATCGGCTTCTTGGCGAAGCGGGCGCCGAGCACCGTCTTCGTCTCGCACTTCTCGCGGTAGCCCTCGATCACGAAGCGCGTCAGCGTGCCCGGCAGGAACACGAGCTCGTCCCAGTGCGGGATCTTCTTGAAGATCGAGAAGCCGCGCATCCGGTAGCGGCCGAGCTCGGCCTTCATGTGGATGTCGTTGATGACCTCGGGCGTGAAGATCCGGCTGTGCCCGAGAATGGTCTGGTTGCTGGGTGCGGTCTCGTCGGCCATCACGCCTCCTAGATGACGAGCTTCCGCTCGGCGGGCTCGAGCGAGTCGTAGTTGTACAGCTGCTTCCCGCACACGAACTTCTGGAACTCGGGCGGAGAGCCGAGGCCGTGGTTTGCGAACTTACGCTCGATCAGCTCTGTGTCGGCGTCCGTCCACTCGCCGGGAACGCAGTCGATGCCGAGCGCCTTGATCGTGCCGGCGACGTAGATGTCGCCGTCGTACATCGAGTCTCCGAGGCCGGGTCCGACGTCGCCGCAGATGATCATGCGGCCCCGCTGCATCATGAACCCGGTCATCGAGCCTGCCGACCCCATGACGATGATCGTGCCGCCCTTCTGGTCGATGCCCGTGCGGGCACCGACGCGGCCCTTGATGACGAGGTCACCGCCGCGCAGCGCAGCCCCCGTGAGCGAGCCGGCGTTGCCCTCGACGGTCACGACCCCGCTCATCATGTTCTCGCAGGACGACCAGCCGACCCGGCCGTCGATCTGGATCTCCGGACCGTCGATCAGGCCGCAGCCGAAGTAGCCGAGGCTGCCCTTGAAGCGGATCCGGCAGCGGGTCAGGATCCCGACGCCGAGCGAGTGCTTGGCACCCGGGTTGTCGACCGTCACGTCGTGCACACCCTCCTCGTAGACCAGGCGGCGCAGCTCGAGGTTGATCTTCCGGGTGGAGAGCTCCTTCGCGTCGAAGTACGCCGTGTCGCCGTCGATCTCGGCGACCATCGGCGCCTCGGCGTGCGGCTCTGCGAGGCCGCGCGCGTCGTAGCTGATCCGGCGCTCGCCTACCGCTTCCATGTCAGCACCTCACGCTCGTAGGGGTCGTAGGTGTCGATCTCGTGGTCGACGATCTGACGGATCGCGATCTCCTCGGAGGCGAGCGCCACGAGGTCGTCGGATTCGTAGAGAACGAGCGGCTTGGCGGCCATTTCGTCCTTCGCGACCCCGAGCTCGTCCTCCGTCACCGCGATGTAGGTGAACACACCGTCGAGCTCGTCGAGGCTCTGGCGCATTGCCTCCTCGAGCGTCGCACCGCCCTCCATCTTCTCGGCGAGGTAGACGGCGATGATCTCGGAGTCGCACTCGGACTGGAACCGGTGTCCGGAGCGCTCGAGCCGGCGGCGCCAGTAGAAGTAGTTCGTCAGCTGCCCGTTGTGGACGACCGCGATGTCGGAGAACGGGTACGCCCAGTACGGGTGCGCGCCGGAGATGTCCACGTCGGATTCGGTCGCCATCCGGACATGGCCGATCGCGTGCGTGCCGCTCACGTCGTCGAGCTTGTATTGCCCGGACACCGTCTCGGCGTCGCCGAGGTCCTTGATGATCTCGAGCGAGCGGCCGAGCGACAGCACCTCGGCTCCCGGGATGTCCTCGATGTAGTCGGCGAGGCGCTTCAGGTCGCCGTCGTAGGCGAACTTGACGCGATACGCGTACTGCGTGTCGAGCTCGACCTCCTCGATCCGGGCGCCGAGCTGGACGAGCCGCGCCTCGGCCTCGCGCCGGTTGCGCTCGAGGCGTTCCTCGAACTCGAAGTCACGGACGTCGTTCGCATCGGCGAGCTTGTACCGCATCACGTAGTCGTCCGAGGGCAGGCCGTAGAGCGCATAGCCCGTCGAGTCCGGCCCCCGATGCTTCATCGACTGGAGCATCCGGGTCATCTCGGCCCCGATGTCGTGCTCCAGCCCGTCCCGGTAGATGATCCCAGCGATCCCACACATAGGCGCTGACCTTCCCTTTCTCCCCGTCCTGCCCTACGGGAGGACGTCGAGGTACTCCTTCACGTCCCAGTCCGTCACCTCGGCGCAGTAGCGCTCCCACTCGTCCTTCTTGTAGTGCATGAAGACACGGTACATATCGCCCGGCAGCGCCCTCTGGATCACCTCGTCGCGCTCGAGCGCGGTCAGGGCCTCGCCGAACGTCATCGGGATCCGCTTCACCTGCTTGCCGGCCTCCATGGCCTCGTAGATGTTGCGCTCCTCGGGGGCTCCCGGGTCGAGCTTGCGCTCGATCCCGTCCCACATCGCGATGATGAGGCTCGCGAGCGACAGGTACTGGTTCACGGCCGAGTCGACGCTGCGGTACTCGAAGCGACCGGGCGCCGAGACGCGCAGGGCGGTCGTGCGGTTCTGGTACCCCCAGTCCGCGAACACCGGCGCCCAGAAGCCCGTGTCCCACAGCCGCCGGTACGAGTTGACGGTCGAGGCCGAGAGGCAGGTGAGCGCCGGCAGGTGCTCCATGATCCCGCCGATCGCCCAGAGACCGATCTGGCTCGGCGCCTGGGGATCGTCACCGTCCGGCATGAACACGTTCTCGTCGCCGCGCCAGAGCGAAATGTTGTGGTGGCAGCCGTTCGCGGAGACGCCCATGAACGGCTTCGGCATGAAGCACGGGAACGCGCCCAGCTCGCGGCCGACCTGCTTGCAGATCTGGCGGAACGTGCTGAGGTTGTCCGCGGTCTTCTCCGCACGGTCGAACTGGAAGTTCAGCTCGAGCTGGCCCGGGGCGTCCTCGTGGTCGCCCCAGATCATGTCGAGACCCATCGCCGTGGCGTAGTCGATGACGCGGTGGATGAGCGGCTGGAGCTCGGCGAACTGGTCGATGTGGTAGCAGTAGGGCTTCGTCATGCCCTCGACCGAGGGGGTGCCGTCCGGGTTCTGCTTCAGCCACATCATCTCCGGCTCGGTGCCCGCCCGCAGGTGCAGGCCGGTCGCCGCCTCGAAGTCGGCCTGGATCTGCTTCAGGTTCGTCCGGCAGTCCGCGGTCAGGAACGCGCCCGGGTCCTCCCGCTCCTCGCGGTTGCGGAAACAGGTGCACCAGATCCGGGCCGTCTTTGCGTCCCAGGGCAGGGACATGAACGTCTCCGGCTCGGGAACGAACACGAGCTCCGGCGCCTCCGGCCCGTAGCCGATGTAGTTGCCGTGGCGATCCGTGAAGAGGTTTGCGGTCGCCCCGTAGACGAGCTGGAGGCCCTTGGCCGCGACGGACTCCCAGTGCCTGGCCGGGACCCCCTTGCCCATGATCCGGCCCGTGACCGAGATGAACTGGTAGTAGATGTACTCGATGCCCTCGGCGTCGATGCGCCGGCGCACCTCCTTCACGAGCTCGTCACGGCCCTCGGCCTCGACGAAGCGCTCAAGGTCGGTCGCCACGGGCTGCCCTCCTTCTCTCTGTCTTCACGACCTCCCGCACGCGCGGGGGACCAGTTCGGAAACACTCCTTGCCGAGAGGGCAATACTATTGCCATTTCGGGAGTGGTGTGGTGAGAAGGCGCTAGACTCGCCCTCGTGGCCGTCGACGCATCCGGGGAGCTGGCCCGTACGCTCGCGAGCGGGTACACGCTTCCGGCCGCCTGGTACTCCGATCCGGCAGTGCTCCAGCTCGAGCGCGAGCGGATCTTCGCGCGCTCGTGGCAGTACGTCGGCCGGGCCGGCCAGGTTGCGGAGCCAGGCGACTTCCTTGCGGCGCGGGCCGGCCACATCCCGATCGTGGTCGTCCGGGACGAGCACGGCGACCTGAACGGCTTCGTCAACGTGTGCCGCCACCGCGGGCACGAGGTCGTCTCCGGAGCAGGCAACCGCAGGACGCTCCAGTGCCCCTACCACGCCTGGACGTACGGTCTCGACGGCTGTCTTCGAAGCGTCCCGCGCCTCGAGCGCGAGCCCGACCTGCCGGTCGCCGAGCTCTCGCTGCGACGCGTGCAGGTCGAGACCTGGGGGCCGTTTGTCTTCGTCAACCCGGATCTCGACGCCGCTCCGCTGACCGGGACGCTCGGCGGGATCCCCCGGCTCGTCGCCGAGACCGGGTTCGACCTCGACGCGCTCGAGTACGACGGCCGCTGGGAGTGGACGATCGAGGCCAACTGGAAGGTGTCGATCGAGAACTACCTCGAGTGCTACCACTGCCCGGTCGCACACCCCGGCTTCTCGGAGCTGCTGGACGTCGATCCCGACACCTACCGGCTCTCGTCCGACCGCTGGACCTCGTCCCAGCGGGCGCCCGTCCGGCCGGCGGTGCTCGCCGGGGAGCGGCCGGCCGCCTTCGACCTCCGCGGCGGCTCGACGGAGGCGCAGTACCACTTCGTCTGGCCGAACTTCACGATCAACATCGAGGCCGGCGTCCCGAATGTCGGCGTGGATCTCTGGCTTCCGGACGGTCCTGACCGCACGGCCGGTAGCTCGGAGCGCTGGTTTGCACCCGACGTTCCGCGCGCGCTTCGCGACGAGATGACCGGGTTCGCGCAGCAGGTCGGCCGCGAGGACAACTCGCTGTGCGAGTCGGTCCACCGCGGCCTCGCCTCCGGCATGGTTCCCCAGGGACGCCTCATGCGCGAGAGCGAGCCGCTGATCGCGCACTTCCAACAGCTCGTGTTCGACGCGCTCTCCGGCTGACGGCGGGTGAGCGCCCAGCTTCGCCGCGCTCCTGTGCGGGTCGCGCCAGGCCGAGCTGCCCGCTCAGTCGCGAAGTCAGAGCCGCTGCGCTTCAATGTCTGGCATGGAGATCCGCCTTCGCCGGCTGATTCGCGTGCTCGCGGTGGTCCTCGCCGTGGCGCTCGCTGCGCTCCTCGTCATGCTCGGTCTCTTCCTGGGAAGCGAGGACCGCTACTTCGGCGACGGCGCCTCGCGCTGGAGCCACCGGATCGCAGAGCCCGACAACAGGGCGACCCTGTGGAGCGCGGTCGGGCTCTCGGTCGCGGCCCTGGGCGCGCTCGTGTACGCGGTGCGCTCGGGACGGCTTCGTTACGCGGTCACGGGCGCGCTGCTGGGCACGCTCGGGGTGGTCGCGACGACCTTCACCTTCGTCGCCTTCACCGCCAACTGAGGCGCCGGTCGAGTCTCCATGCGGCGTCTGTCCCGAAGCGTGTGGGGGCGGGAATCGGACGAGAGCTGTAAGGGCGGGATCTGGACGAGAGCTGTAGGGGCGGGATCTCATCCCGCCCGAGGCCCGCGCACCGGCAAACAGGACAGGTTGAGACCGGACAGGGTCCGGCGCCTCCACCCACCTCCGCCCCTCGCGGCCGGTCCCGGGCAGCGGTTCCCGATCGAACGTCATGAGACCCCGCACTAGACTCGCGCCGACATGCGCGTTCTCCTGATCGGTTCGGGCGGCCGCGAGCACGCGCTCGCCCGCGCGCTCGTCGCGAGCCCGGTGCTGACCGAGCTTCACGCCGCCCCGGGGAACCCCGGCATCGCCCGGCTCGGCCGCTGCCATCCGGTGAAGGCGGCCGACGTCGACGGCCTCGTCGATCTCGCCGCAGCGTTGCGGATCGACCTCGCGGTCGTCGGCCCGGAGGCACCGCTCGTGGCCGGTGCCGGCGATGCCCTGCGCCGCGCCGGAATTCTCGTCTTCGGCCCCGGCGGGGCCGCCGCGCGGATCGAGGGCTCCAAGGCGTTCGCGAAGGAGGTGATGGCAGCGGCCGGAGTACCGGCGGCGGCGACGCTTCGCGACCCGGTCGCTCCGTGCGTCGTCAAGGCCGACGGCCTCGCGGCGGGCAAGGGGGTCTTCGTCTGCACGACACATGCCGAGGTCGACGCGGCCCTGCCGCGGGCCCACGCGTTCGGGAACGAGGTGCTGATCGAGGAGCTTCTCGTCGGCGAGGAGGCATCGGTGTTCGTCGTCGCCGACGGCGAGCGTTGCCTGGCGCTGCCGGCCGCCCAGGACTACAAGCGGATCGGCGACGGGGACACGGGCCCGAACACGGGCGGCATGGGCGCGTACTCGCCCGTGCCGCGCCTGCCCGATGCGGACATCGAGGCGATCGTCGAGTCGGTGCACCGGCCGGTCCTGGCCGAGCTCGCCGCGCGGGGCACCCCGTTCGTCGGGGTGCTCTACGCCGGGCTGATGCTGACCGACGCCGGGCCCAGGGTGCTCGAGTTCAACGCCCGGATGGGCGACCCGGAGACCCAGGTCGTCCTCCCGAGGCTCGAGACCGACTTCCTCGAACTCGTCGCAGCAGCGGCCGGCGGCGACCTGGGCGACAGCGAGCTTCGCCTCTCCGAGGACTGCGCGGTCACCGTCGTGCTCGCGTCCAGGGGGTACCCCGAGACGACCGAGCCCGGTGTGGAGATCCGAGGTCTCGAGGAGGCGGAGCGCGAGGGCGCGATCGTGTTCCACGCGGGTACGGCCCTTCGCGACGGCCGCGTGGTGTCGGCCGGCGGGCGGGTGCTGAACGTCACGGCGCTCGGGGGCACCGTCGCACAGGCCCGCGAGCGGGTGTACGCGGCGATCGAGCGCATAGACTTCCCCGGCTGCCAGTACCGAACCGACATCGCCCTGAGAGCCGTCCATGCCTGACCCCGAGAACGCGCCGCTCGTCGGCCTCCTGATCGGATCGGAGTCCGACCGTGAGGCCATGCAGGCCGCCTGCGACGAGCTGGACGCGCGCGGGATCGCGAACGAGCTGCTCGTCCTCTCGGCCCACCGCAACCCGAAGGAGGTGGCCGAGTACGCAGCGGCCGCCGCCGGGCGCGGAACGAGGGTGCTGATCGCGGGAGCCGGAATGGCCGCGGCGTTGCCCGGCGTCGTCGCCGCGTACACCGACCTCCCGGTGATCGGCGTGCCGCTCACGTCGTCGAAGAGCGTGATGGGTGGGCTCGATGCGCTCCTCTCGATCGTCCAGATGCCTCCGGGGGTACCGGTCGCCTGCGTCTCCGTGAACGGAGCGAGGAATGCGGCGATTCTCGCCGCGAGGATCCTCGCCGTCGGCAGCTGACGGCTTCCAGGCCCGCTCACCGTCGTCGCGGCTACCCTGGATCGATGCGACGGCTGCTCGTCCTGCTCGTCTTCGGAGCCGTCGCCCTCGGCGTGGGCGTGACTGCGGCCCACGGGGAGGCGGCGAGGCCGCAGACGGTGTGGAAGCCGATTCCGTTCGGAGCGGAGCGCAAGAGCCAGATGGCCGCGTACTCGAAGCGCCACTACGGCCAGGCGGAGTGGCGGCTCCGCAACCCGAAGGTGATCGTCGAGCACTTCACCGCTTCGAACAGCTTCTCCTCGGCGTACTGGACGTTTGCCGGTAACGCCCCGGACAGCGAGCTGCACGAGCTACCGGGCGTCTGCGCGCATTTCGTCATCGATCGAGACGGCACGATCTACCAGCTCGTCCCGCTGACGGTGCGGTGCCGGCACACGGTAGGCCTGAACCACCGGGCGATCGGGATCGAGCATGTGGGAACGAGCGACGCGCAGGTGCTCGGCAACACGGCGCAGATGAAGGCGTCGCTGAGGCTGACGGCCTACCTGATGAATCGCTTCGAGATCTCGGTCGGCAACGTGATCGGGCACAACGAAAGCGTGCAGAGCACGTACTTCAGGGAGCACTACCGGGCGTGGCAGTGCCGGACACACGGAGACTTTCGGCGCGCGAGCATGCGGGCATACCGGGCACGGCTGAAGCCCCTCGCTCGCAGGGCCGGGCTCGACCTCACGCCACCCCGCTGGGTCGATCGCGGCTGCTGACCCGTCGTCCTGCGTCGTGCCGGCACGACGGCGAGCGCGGACCGGAGGACGCGGGGCCGGCGGACAGCCGGCCACCTCGCCATCAGCCCGTGGAGGGCGGTACGCATTGCTTCGGCTACCCCGACAAGACGGCGTACCAGTCTCGCGGCGGAAACAGCAAGAACGGTGTACGGCGTGACCTCTGTGCCGTCCGGTCAACGGGAACCGTTTCGGACATCTTGATCTGGCGTGTCTTGTTAGGGTCGGGCGGTCAGCCTGCTGCTGCGGTGGGGGGTTCCCGGGATGCGGTTGGTCTGGTCGATCACGGTCGTGCTGGTCTTGGCGTGCGCTCTCTTCGTCTCGCCGGCGTCAGGGCAGTCCTCCTACCAGAACGCGGTGAACGCGACGACGCCGCTCTTCCACTGGAGCCTCGGTGAGATCTCTGGGGTCGCGGTGGAGCGGGTCCATCCGGAGATCGTGCCCGGGGCCGGGAACAACCCTCGCCTTGACGGGAGCTACCGCGGCCCGGGCAAGGGCTACTACTCCTCCACCGACAACACCCTGGCGCGCGGCGCGACAGGGCTGCCGATCCCGGGCACCTGGGATTCGGGCGGGGTCTCGATCGCCGACGCAAGCGCCGCCCAGGACTATGGCTCGGGCACAAACGGTGGTCTCTCGGATGTGCGGATCCCTGGCCGGTCCTGCCAGTACTCGCCGTTGACCGGCACCTGCACACCGCTCGCGATGATGGGCCTCCAGGCGTTCACGGCCAACGTTTGGGTGTTCTGGAACGGCTATCGCACCGTCGTTCACTCAGAGACGTTGCATCGAAACCCCGACAACGGGATCATCGGCTCGCCCTGCTGGGCATCGACCTGCAACTGGAGCGGCTGGTATCTGGACATCAAGGGCAAGCTGTTCAACCCCCAGACCGACAGCCCCGCGACCGGACAGCTGCGATTCGTCCGGCGCGGATATGTGAACGGCCAGAACACCACCAGCGAGCTGCTCGCCCCCGCCGGACAGATCCCGACCGGCCAGTGGACAATGGTCACCGCCAGCTACGACGGAACCACCATGAAGCTCTACGTGAACGGCCAGACCGTCGCCTCGGCCACCAGCACCGTCAACATCCAAGGCGCACCCGCCTACGCCTACATCGGCGGCCACCCCACCTCCGGCTCAGGCACCTACGGCTACCTCGAAGGCACCGCCGACGAAGCCACCATCTGGCGCCGCGCCCTCACCGACACCGAACTGCAGAGCATCTACCAGTCCGGGCTCCCGAGCCCGACAACCCAGCCGCGGATCCTCGGCGAGCTCTCGAGCGTCGGCGAGACCGCGACCGCAGACCCCGGCGTCTGGGACAGCACCACCACCCTCACCTACCAGTGGTACCGGTGCACCACCGCAGGCAACTGCACCCTGATCCCCGCGGCCGGATCGACCTACGTGATCAGCCCGGACGATGCCGGCCACCGCCTCAGGGTCCGCGTCACCGCCGTACTCTATTTGGCTCGCAGTAAGTATTCCGTATGCTACGTATATTGGATACGCAAGAAAAGATGGGCGGGAGTTTGAGACAACGAGGAGAATCTCCCCTCTGTGATTCTCTATGCGATTGGAAGAACGGTCTATGATCTGGTCTCTAGTGTGCCCGACAATGTTTATCGCGGGATGCCAGATTCTTACGATGAACGCTACGAGGTTCTGAATTCCTGAACCGCTGAGCCTTTTCCATAAGGTCTTTCCAGGCTACGGTGCGGAAGAAGGATGAGGTTATTTCTTGGAAGGCGGCTTCTTGGAGGGCGGCTTCTGTTCCTCTGGCCCAGGCGTAGGCTCGCTCTCTTTGCTCTTCAAAGCCAAGTACTTGTCGAGCCTCCCCGCCCAGGCGTAG
The DNA here is from genome assembly GCA_046330455.1 of Gaiellales bacterium. Classification (GTDB taxonomy): domain Bacteria; phylum Actinomycetota; class Thermoleophilia; order Gaiellales; family Gaiellaceae; genus CAVQXR01. The sequence continues at coordinate 411,433 of JAXLSU010000001.1, read as the reverse complement.
GCTCGCTCTCTCTGTTCTTCGTAGCTCAATTTGCTGGTATTCGATCGGGTCATAGTAGGGCCTCAGGTCGAGTTCTTCTTCGGTCAACGAATTATAGAGGAAGAGTTGCTTGTTGGCCGCGCCGAAGGAGATGGCTTCCTCCTCGTTATCGAACACTCTGACGTGATCAAGGTAGATGCGCTGGTTCTTCTGGTTCAGCCAGGTTCCCCAAAGCATGGGATGCGTCTGAGTAATGTAGTTGAAGAGGGTACCGACGGTAAATTTCTCCTTGTCGAGCATTAGCTCGTTGCCGATGGAGGCCACGATCCAGCCCTTCTCGGCAAGCTGCCAGTATCGGGTCAGGGTGACTCCCCCTGTACGCCTCATCTGCGAGGTCTCAGAAGAGCCCGACTCGTGCACTGACCGACTTCAACACGTGTGAAGGGTTTCGTTGCAGATGGAGGTCATGCCACGTACCCGCAGCCTTGTTCCCGTGGGGGCTCTCACCTCTGCTATTTCACAACGTCGAGTTCCACTGGAGCGCTGGTCGGCGAGAAGCTCACCACGGCGGGCGCCGAACGTCGCGTGGACCCGGCCCGCGGCATCGGGGAGACATGGCGCTACACCTTCGACGCGCCCCCGACACGCCCCTTCGAGTGGATCGACGAGGAGACCGTCGTGTTCCTCACCGCCAGCGGAACGGCCACTATCGATGTCCCCACCGGATCAGTCACCGAACGCACCGATCCAGACATCACGCCATCGCAGCAGCCCGAACGGCCTGTTCAAGGCCCCAAGCTTCAGCCGGGAAATCGATACGGGCCCTGGACGGTCACGGGCGATTCCCGATTCCTCATCGCCGACGACTCCCATGGCGATGTCAGGTGCGTCGACCTTCTCGTCTCGCCGGACGAACGCTACGTCGCCTGCGGCTACGGCGTGATAGACCGAATGGCCGAATCGAGCACCGGCGCTCCCGCCGTGATCCGCCTACGCTGACCACCACATCCCGCGTCTTGGATTCCGCAGGGCGACTCCTGCTCTAGCCCTACTCCCGACGAAGACCGGGGGACCTGATGCCTCCAGATCTAATCCCCACCGGCGCGCGCCAGCCTCGCGACCATTACGGCGGAAGCCGCAAGAACGCTGTAGCCGTGATCCTGGTGACGGCCGGTTTGCAGCGGGCGACCGCGTCCAGGTCACCGCACGCGTCCCTGTCGAGGTAGTCAGCGCTGCAGACGGCGAACGGCCTGAGGGCCGAGAAGTGACACCCGACCGGGTTCAGGTGGCTGGCGTAGGTCGGGGTCGGCACGAGTTCGATCCTGCTGGCGGCTGCGAAGGTACGGGTCGCAGGCACCCAGTTGGCGACCGCAACCGCAGCCGCGCTCGTCATGCAGTCCGAGATCGTCGCGGTGCCCGATGAGAACGGCATGCATCGAATCGAAGACCATCATCCTCGAAGCGATTGCTGAATGCGTCGGGCTGTCAGCGGTGATTCTGTCCGAACCCTATCGCGGCCGACCCCGGGGCGGCGGCTTCCGGTCGAACGCCATGAGGCGCCGCACTAGACTACGAGGGTGATCGCCCGCTACTCCCGTCCGGCCATGGCAGCGGTCTGGTCGGACGAGTCGAAGCTCGCGTACTGGCTCGAGGTCGAGCTGGCGGCAACGGAGGCGTGGTCGCAGCTCGGCATCGTCCCGCGCGAGGATGCTGCGGAGCTCCGCGCACGGGCGGTACCACCGTCGCCGGCGCGCGTCGCCGAGATCGAGGCGCGTACGCACCACGACCTCGCCGCGTTTGTCGATGCGGTCGCCGAGCAGGTCGGCCCGTCGGCACGCTGGCTGCACTACGGTCTGACGTCCTCGGACGTGCTCGACACGGCGCTCGCGCTCCAGCTTCGCGAGGCGGGCAGTCTGCTCCTCGAGGGGCTCGAGGCGGCCCTCACGGCGGTCGTCCGCCGGGCCGAGGAGCACCGGGCGACCCCGATGGTCGGCCGGACGCACGGGGTACACGCCGAACCGATCACGTTCGGCGCCAAGCTCGCCGGCTGGGCGTTCGAGCTCGATCGCGATCGTGGCCGGCTCCGGCGGGCGCTCGAGAGCCTGCGGGTCGGAAAGCTCTCGGGAACGGTCGGGGTCTACGCGGGCGGCGAGCCCGAGGTCGAACGTCTCGTCTGCGCGACGCTCGGGCTCGAGCGCGAGCCGGCCGCCACGCAGGTCGTCCCGCGCGACCGGCTCGCCGAGCTGATGACGACCCTCGCGATCGTCGCCGCATCGCTCGAGCGCTTCGCGACCGAGATCCGTCACCTGGCGCGGACCGAGGTACGGGAGGTCACGGAGCCGTTCGGCAAGGGCCAGAAGGGCTCCTCGGCCATGCCGCACAAGAAGAACCCCGTGGTCGCCGAGCGAATCTGCGGCCTCGCGCGCGTCGTACGGGCCGGCGCCACCGTCGCGCTCGAGAACGTCGCGCTCTGGCACGAGCGGGACATCTCGCACTCGAGCGCCGAGCGCGTGGTCGTTCCCGACGCGTTCCTCGCGCTCGACTACATGCTCGACCGGTTCACCTGGCTCGTCGACGGCCTCGTCGTCGACGCGGCTCGGATGCGGCGCAACCTCGACGCTGCCCACGGCCTGGTCTTCAGCCCGCGCCTGCTGACTGCGCTGATCGAGGCGGGGCTCGAGCGGGACGAAGCGTACAGGCTCGTGCAGGCGCACGCGCTTCGCGCGTGGGAGGAGGAGCTCGATTTCAGGCTGCTCGTCGAGTCCGATCCGCAGCTCGTCGACCGACTCGGAGCGAAGCGAATCGCCGATGCGTTCGACCCCGACGCGCTGCTCGCCCACATCGACGTCATCTTCGAGCGCCTTGCCGCGCTCGACCTGAAACGGGAGGCCCTGCATGTCTGAAGCCGCTGTTCATGTGGCGAGCGGCAAGGTACGGGAGATCTTCGAGCTCGACGCGAGCCGGCTGCTGCTCGTCGCGAGCGACCGGATCTCGGTCTTCGACGTCGTCCTTCCGACCGAGATCCCTGACAAGGGACGCGTGCTGACGGGGCTCTCGGGCTTCTGGTTCGCGCGCACGCGAGACATCTGCGCCAACCATTTGCTCGCGCTCCGGGCCGACGGCCGATCGACCGAGTGCCGCCGCCTGACGATGCTCCCGATCGAGTGCGTCGTCCGGGGCTACCTGGCCGGGTCGGGATGGAAGGACTACCAGCGAACCGGCAGCACCTCGGGCCACATGCTTCCGGCCGGCCTGCTCGAGTCCGACCGGCTTCCCGAGCCGATCTTCACGCCCGCGACGAAGGCGCAGACGGGCCACGACCAGAACATCTCGAAGGCCGACGCGGCCGAGCTCGTCGGCGCCGACCTCCTCGCCGAGGCCGAGCGTATCTCGATTGCGCTCTACTCCTTCGGCGCCGCCCACGCCGCTTCCCGCGGAATCATCCTCGCCGACACGAAGTTCGAGCTCGGGCAGGACGAGAACGGCGATCTCGTCCTCGCAGACGAGGCCCTGACACCCGACAGCTCGCGCTTCTGGCCCGCCGACGAGTACGAGCCCGGACGCCCGCAGCCCTCGTTCGACAAGCAGTACGTGCGCGACTACGCGGAGGGCCTCGGCTGGGACAAGACCTACCCGGGCCCCGAGCTCCCGGACGACGTCGTCGCCGGGACCAGGGCACGCTACGTGGAAGCGTTCGAGCGGATCGCGGGCATTCCGTTCGACACGTACCTGGCTGACCCGGGCACCGTCCTCGAACGGGGCGCGGCCGAACAGAGCACCGACCCGGAGGCGAGTGGCCGATGAGAGCGACCGTGCTCGTGCGACCGAAGCCCGGCATTCTCGATCCGCAGGGTGCGGCCGTCCGCGGTGGTCTCGATCACCTCGGGTTCTCGGTCACCGAGGCACGTGTGGGCCGCCTGATCGAGCTGGAGCTGGAGGCGACCTCTGCCGAGGAGGCGCGCACGGCGGTCGAGCGGATGTGCGAGAGCCTGCTTGCGAACCCGCTGATCGAGAGCTACGAGATCCAGCTCGCCGACGGCGAAGCCCCATGAGCCCGGACACGCGGCCCCGGATCGCGGTGATCACGTTTCCCGGGTCGCTCGACGACGGGGATGCTGCACTCGCGCTCGAGCACGTTGGCGCCCGGCCCGTTCCCGTGTGGCACGACGAGGCAGCGCTGCCCGACGTCGAGGCCGTCGTGCTCCCGGGCGGCTTCTCCTATGGCGACTACCTGCGCTGCGGAGCGATCGCGCGCTTCTCGCCCGTCATGGCCGCGGTCTCGGACTTCTCCGATGCCGGCGGACCGGTTCTCGGCATCTGCAACGGGTTCCAGATCCTCTGCGAGGCCGGCCTGCTGCCCGGTGTGCTGCTCCCCAACCGATCCCTCCGCTTCCTCTGCCGCGACATCGGCCTCCGCGTCGAGCGGGCTCTGCCCCCGTTCACCTCGCGCTGTACCGCCGGCCAGCCCCTCACGATTCCCGCAAAGCACGGCGAAGGCTGCTACTTCGCCCCGCCCGAGCTTCTCGCCGACCTCGAGGCCAACGGCCAGATCGTGCTCCGGTACGCGACCGCCGAGAACCCCAACGGGTCGGTCGCCGACATCGCCTGCGTGACGAACCGCCGCGGCAACGTGATGGGCCTGATGCCGCATCCGGAGCATGCCGTCGATTCCCTCGCCGGATCCGTGGACGGTGCGTTGATCCTCGGCTCCCTCGTCGACGCCGCACGAGCACGGGCGACCCTGGCGGTGGCCTGACCGGTGGCATCGTCTCTCGAGCGGACGGTGACGGTAGCCGGCCTGGCGCTGGTGGCCGCCGCCGTGATCACCGAGCTCCGCAAGGCGCCCGCCGAACGCGAATGGCATGGCCACCTCGCCGGGCTCGTCCCGTACGAGTTTCGACCTCCCACGCTGGAGCGCGTCGAGGAACGCTGGTGGAACCCGAACGACAGGCGCATCCTGACCGAGCACGTCTTCGGAGTCGGCTGGAGCGTCAACCTGGCGCAGGTCGTCCGGCTCGTCCGGATGTGATCGGGCCCGCCCGGATCTGATCGACCGTCTTTCGCGCGTGTTAGCAGCGGTTCGCCACCGGTCCGCCCGGATGTGGTCGGGCCCGCCCGGATCTGATCGACCGTCTTTCGCGCGTGTTAGCAGCGGTTCGCCACCGGTCCGCCCGGATGTGATCGGGCCCGCCTTCCGCGCGTGTCGCTGTGGGTCACGCCGGATCGCCCGGTTGTCGGTGGGTCGTCAACTCATACGGCCTCCTTCCGTTCGGGGCACACAGGGCGTACTCGCCCATGCGGGGCCGGGTCTTTGCCCTCGACCTACCGACCGCCCCGTCCTCGGCGTGTCGAGGCGATCGTCCGGCCCGGCTGCGGCTCGTGCCCGTGTCACCCCGAGCGCCCCCGAGGCGGTCTGCACCCGAGCGCTCTCGCAAGCCGTCGCCGCTCGCCGAGCGCGTCGCGCAGTGCTTCCAGGTCGCCGGCCCGGAGCGTCACCGGCCCCCGACGCACCGTGCCGTCGGTCGTGTAGGCGAACCGGACGAGTAGCTCCCCGTCGCGCGTCTCGAGGAGCTGAGCGACCGAGGCGAACTCGCGGCCTGCGGACTCCTGGCGGATCTCCACCTCTTCGACCACGCTCGCCGTGCCCCACGGTGTCGCCACACCCGATGCCATGCCCGCAGGGTACGGATGAATTCGTCACGGGTGGCGCGCGGACCGTGCCGGAATCGTGACGAGGGAGTGCCGGATCGCGCAGACGGGTAGGATCGTCCCGTGAGCGAGCCGGTAGCCGTCGCCGATACGCTCGTCGAGGTCGTGCCCGGGGTGTGGCACTGGCGCGTCACCGACGAGCGCATCGGGGGGAGCACGAGCGCATCCCATGCGGTTGCCGTGCCCGAAGGCACGGTGCTCATCGACCCGCTGCCACTCGTGGATACCGCTCTGGCACGGCTCGAGCCGGTCGTCGCGATCTGCCTGACGGCCCAGTGCCATCAGCGGTCGGCCTGGCGCTACCGCAAGCGCTACGGCGTCCCGGTCCACGCGCCCGAGACGCGGCCGATGGACGAGGAGCCGGACACTCGCTACCGGGCGGGCGACCGTCTTCCCGGCGATCTCCTCGTCCTTCACACACCGGGCCCGGAGGAGGCGCACTACTCCTTCCTGCTAGAGCGGGAGCCGGGCGTGCTCTTCTGCTCCGACCTCCTGATGCTCGCTGAAGGCTCGCTTCGGTTCGTCCCGTTCGAGTACCACGACGACCCGGCTGCAACCCGACGAAGCGTCGAGTCGCTCCTCGAGTTCGAGATCGGCGTGCTGTGCCTCGCCCACGGCGAGCCGATCGCCGACGATCCGAAGGATGCGATGCGGGCGCTGCTACGTCAGGCGGACTGACGGAGACGGTCCGTCGGAGCGAATCGCCCGACCCGACGGCACCCTGCAAGTCCCGGCTTCGACAGAGCGAACCTGCCTGATCGACCCGGCGGCCGCTTAGGCTGTCCACCTGCCGGAACCGTGCCTGACAGCGACCCGCGCTTCCTCGTCAGGGATCGCACCGAGGCCATCCACCGCTGCACGCGATCCACGGGCAGTCGATCCCGGGCGGTGCCCCCGATAGCTCCCCGAACGCGACCCGCGAAGCAGAAGGAACGCCGCGCGGTCTACCGCAATCCCGGCGTGTCCGGAAGTACGACGAGGTCGCGTAACGCCTGGACCAGCTCCCCGGCGCGCTCCTCTCCGAACGCGCTCCCGACGTGGCGCTGGACGTGCGTCCAGAGCGGCCAGGCCTTCCGGAGCCGGGCGCGGCCAGACCGGGTCAGCGCAAGGCGACGCTGCCGCCGATCCGCTCCGATCGTCCTCTCGACGAGCCCGGCCGCGACGAGCGGCCCGACCTCGCGAGCGAGCGTCGTCCGGTCCATCGCCAGGCGCTCCGCGAGGCGCGAGACCCCGAGCGGCCCATCCGCCTCGAGGCGCGAGAGGATCGAGAACTGCGTCGTCCGGAGCCCGGCCGGGCGCAGCGCGGCATCGTAGATGCGCGTCATCGCACGGGTAGCCATACGCAGGTTCGCGCAGTAGCAGTCGATGCTCGCGGGACCCGGCTCCACCCTCATCGGCGCCTTCATCACGTTAGGAGTATATGCACTCTTCATCTATGCTTGCCGCCATGCGGGAGCTGACACGCGGGCACGTGCACTACGCGTGGATCGTCGCCGGAGCCGGGTTCATCGCACTCGTGATGGCCGCAGGGTTTCGCTCGACAACCGGCGTGCTGATCGTTCCCCTGCACGACGAGTTCGGCTGGACGCACGCGACCATCTCGCTGGCGGTCGCGGTCAACCTGCTCGTCTACGGGCTCGCCTCGCCCTTCGCGGCCGCGCTCGTCGAGCGGTTCGGGCTGCGCCCGGTCATGCTGATCGCGCTCGGAGCGATCGCTGCCAGCTCGCTCGCGAGCACGCAGATGGAGAGCCCGTGGCAGCTCGTGCTGCTCTGGGTCGTGAACGGCGCCGGCACGGCCGCGATCGCCCTCCCGCTCGCGACGATCATCGCCACCCGCTGGTTCGTGACCAGGCGCGGCCTGCTGACGGGCCTGCTCTCGACGAGCAACGCATCCGGACAGCTCGTCTTCCTCCCTGCCCTCGCGGTGCTGTCCGGCTACGACTGGCGCTGGGTCTGCGTCGCCGTGGCCGTCGTCGCGCTTCTCGTCGTGGCGCCGATCGTCGGCATCTTCATCCGGAACCGCCCGTCCGACATCGGCCTGCGGCCGTTCGGCGCGACGGAGGACGTGCCGCCTCCTCCACCGCCCTCGAATCCCTTCCGCGCAGCGGTCGCGGGGCTCGGGGCCGCGGCGCGGTCACGGACGTTCCTGCTCCTCGCCGGCAGCTTCTTCGTCTGCGGCGCGACGACGAACGGGCTGATCTCCACCCATCTGATCCCGGCCGCGCACGACCACGGGATCTCCGCGGTCACGGCCGCGGGCCTGCTGGCGCTGATCGGAGGCTTCGACCTCGTCGGCTCGGTGACGTCCGGGTGGCTCACGGATCGCCACGACAGCCGCCGGCTCCTGTTCGGCTTCTACACCCTCCGCGGCCTCTCGCTGATCGCCCTGCCGTTCGTGCTCGCTGGTCCGCACGCGGTCCTGCTCGCGTTCGCGCTCGTGTACGGCCTGAACTGGGTCTCGACCGTCCCGCCGACGGCGGCCCTCACGGCGGATCGCTTCGGCCGGGACAACGTCGGCGTCCTGTTCGGCTGGATCTTCGGGGCCCACCAGCTCGGAGCCGCCTTCGCGGCGTTCACGGCCGGAGCCCTCCGCACGGCGTCGGACGGCTACACGATGGCGTTCATCGGGGCCGGCTGCCTCGGATTCGTCGCCGCGCTGCTCGTGCTGCGGATCCCGCGACGGGCGCGCCAGGCGCTCGCTCCCGCCTGAATCAGGATCGAAGTCGCCGTCCCTCGGGGTCGTACAGGACGTCCGCAGCGACCTGCGCGGGTACGCGACGCCCGAAGACCTCGACCTCGACCGAGGAGCCCGGGTCGAACTCGACCGGCAGGTACGCATACGCGAGATTGCGACCGACGGTGTACCCGTAGGCGCAGCTGCGAAGGCGGCCGACGACCTCGCCCGCGGCGTGAACGGCCTCACCGCCGTAGACGGTGACGTACTCGTCGTCCCCGACGAGCAGCGTCCGGATCCGCCGTTCGAGCCCGCGCTCGCGCGCTGCCTCGAGCGAGGCGCGGCCGATGAAGTCGGGCTTGCGGTCGCCGGCGACGCAGAACGAGAGGCCGGCCTCGTCGGGGGTATCGCGGGCCGTCAGGTCGGTCCCGAAGTAGCGATAGCCCTTCTCCATCCGAAGCCCGTCGAGCACGCGGTAGCCGGCCGGCTCGATTCCGAAGGCCCTGCCTGCGGCGAACAGGCGGTCCCACACCTGTACGGCCCAGCGCGGCTCGACGTAGAGCTCGAACCCGAGCTCGCCGACGTACGCAATGCGCTGGGCGAGCACGGACGCCCCTCCGATCCGCACGCTCAGCGCCGTCCGGAACGGCAGCATGTCGGCCGACACGTCGTCCCGGGTCACCGCGGCAAGGACGTCTCGTGCCGCCGGGCCCCAGAGCCCGATCACCGCCAGCTCCTCGCTCGCATCCCGCAGCTCAACCTGGCCGTCGCCGTCGCGCGCGTTGATCGCCAGCCAGCCGAGATCGGAGGCGACCGATCCCGCTCCGGTCACGACCATGAACCGCCGCTCGTCGAGCCGCGTGACCGTCACGTCGGCCACGATCCCGCCGCGCTCGCTCAGGAACTGGGTGTAGACGACGGTGCCCGGCGGGCGGTCGATCAGGTTGTCGAGACCCGCTCGAGCAGCGGGAGCGACCCGGGCCCGGCGACGTCGAGCTTCCCGAACGACGTCATATCGACGATCCCGACGCGCTCGCGGAATGCCTCGTGCTCCACCTGGAGCCGCTCGAACCAGGGTGGCTTCGCGAATCCGAAGGCCCGCTGGTCGGCCCCGGCGCGCCGCCACGGCCGGCCCGGTTCGAAGAAGTCCGCACGCTCCCAGCCGCTCTTCGCGCCGAACACGCAGCCGAGCTCCTGCAGGCGGCCGTGGAGCGCGCTGACCCGGTTCGGACGGCCCCACTCGTCGGAGTCGAACGGGAACCGCTGCCGGTAGTAGTACCTGTACGTCTCCCTCGCGGCTGCCGCCGCGTAGATCGGGTCCCGATACGGCCGGCCGAAGCGCCAGGGCCGGTAGGCGGTCACGTCGAGCCCGGTCTCGCCAGCGGTCATCCACTCGGCGAGCGCCCTGCCGATGCCGCCGGCGCCTCCGAAGCCGTTCAGCGAGAGCCCCGCGGCCATCCAGAAGCCACGTACCTCCGGCACGGGCCCGAGGAGCGGCTGCGCGTCGGGGGTCATCGCGTCGGGGTGGCACACGAGCGCAGCGATCTCCGCGTCGGCGAGGAAGGGGAACCGGCGAGCGGCCCCCTGCAGGAGCTGCTCGAAACGGAGAAGGTCGGAGGGCAGCGCCTGCCCGCCGTGCTCCCACGGCACGCCGTCGAGCCAGCGAGCGACGGGATCGGGCTCGTAGCCCCCGAACATGACGCCGCCGGACTCGGCCTTCCCGTAGACGAGGTTGTCCGGGTCACGGAAGCAGGGCAGCTCGCGGGGCAGCTCGTGTCCGGACACCGCCCTTAGCAGCACGTGCTGGTGGTCGACCGGCGTCGACGGAGTGAAGGCGCCGACCATCGCCGCGACCTGCGGCGCCCAGATCCCGGCCGCGTTCACGACCGCCTCGGTCTCGATCCGCCCGCGCTCGGTCAGGACGGCGGTGACCTCGCGGCGCGGCGAGAGCTCGATCCCCGTGACGCGGACACCGGTGAGGATCGTCACCCCGAGCTCGCGCGCCGCGTCGGCAAGCCCGTAGGTCGCCTGGTGGGGGTCGAGGTAGCCGTCCTCGGGAACCCAGACCGCACCGTAGAGAGACTCACCGCTCGCGGCGGGCATCAGCTCGAGCGTCTCCCCGGGCCCGAGGAGCTCGACCTCGAGCCCGATCCCGCGGGCCCTGCTCACCCCTCGCTGGAGCTCCTGGAGCTGCTCCGGGCTCGACGCGATCCGGAGGCTTCCGACCGTCTCGAAGAGCCCCAGCTCGCGGTAGAGCTCGATCGAGTAGCTACGGAGCCCCATCATCGTCGGAGACGGGTTGAACTGTGTCACGAGCCCGGCCGCGTGGCAGGTCGAGCCGCTCGTGAGCTGGCCCTTCTCGATCAGGAGGACGTCGTCCCAGCCGGCTCTCGCGAGGTGGTACGCGACACTGCAGCCTGTGATCCCTCCGCCGATGACGACGACTCGCGCCCGGTCCATGGCCGCCCATCCTACGCGCGGGTCGAAGCCGCGAGCGGCACCGTCCGCGGGTCGCTTCGCGTGGCCGGTACCCCCGGCGGCGCTCACGACTCCGGCACCGGCTCACCTACGATGGGGCCGATGCCACGACGGGCGCTCATCACCGGCGTAACCGGTCAGGACGGTGCCTACCTCGCGGAGCTGCTGCTGGCGAAGGGCTACGAGGTCCACGGCCTGATCAGGCGCGCGAGCCTCTTCAACACCGACCGGATCGATCACCTCTACCGCGACGCCCACCTTCCCGGGGCACGGCTCCTGCTCCACCACGGCGACCTCTGCGACGGGACCGTGCTCCGGCGCGTGCTCGAGACGTCGGCGCCGGACGAGATCTACAACCTCGGCGCCCAGAGCCACGTCCGTGTGTCGTTCGAGATACCCGAGTACACCGCCGACGTCGTCGGGCTCGGGACGCTGCGGCTCCTCGAGGCGATTCGTGATTACGTGGCCCGGACGGGCCGCCAGGTGCGCTGCTACCAGGCCGGCTCGTCGGAGATGTTCGGCTCGACGCCTCCGCCGCAGCACGAATCGTCGCCGTTTCGGCCGCGCAGCCCGTACGCGGTGAGCAAGGTCGCCGCCCACTGGTACGCGGTCAACTACCGCGAGGCGTACGGGCTGTACATCTGCAACGGCATCCTCTTCAATCACGAGAGCCCGCGCCGGGGCGAGACGTTCGTCACCCGGAAGGTGACGCGGGCAGTCGGGAGGATCGCGCACGGGCTCCAGGAGAAGCTCCACCTCGGGAATCTCGATGCCAGGCGCGACTGGGGCTATGCGGGCGACTTCGTCGAGGCGATGTGGCTGATGCTCCAGCAGGACGAGCCGGACGATTACGTCGTCGCGACGGGCGAGTCGCGCACAGTGAGAGAGCTGCTCGATACCGCATTCGGAGAGGTCGGGATCGACTGGCGACGCCATGTCGAGTTGGACGAGCGCTACGTTCGCCCGACGGAGGTCGAGGCGCTCGAAGGCGACCCCGGCAAGGCGCGCGAGCGGCTCGGCTGGGCTCCCCGCGTGCGCTTCGCCGAGCTCGTGCGCATGATGGTGCAGCACGATCTCGACCTCGCGCGGCAGGAGCGCGTCCTCAACTCGGCCGGGTACGAGGCTCCGGTGCGCGGCGCGGCCACCGACGCAGGCGGCTAGGGGCGTGGCGCCGGCTCCGGTGATCTTCCCGCTCGCCGGGCGCCGGGTCTGGGTCGCCGGGCACCGCGGCATGGTCGGGAGCGCGCTACAGCGACGGCTCGCCGGCGAAGGGTGCGAGATCCTGACCGTCGATCGCTCGACCCTCGATCTGAGACGCCAGCGAGACGTCGACGCGTGGGTGTCGAGAGCGAAGCCCGACGCCGTGTTCGTTGCCGCAGCGACCGCGGGCGGGATCCTCGCGAACGCGACCCGCCCGGCCGACTTCCTGTACGACAACCTGCTGATCGCCGGCAACGTCGTGGAGGCGGCGCGTCGAGCGGACGTGGCGAAGCTCCTCTACCTCGGCTCGTCCTGTATCTACCCGAGGGAGGCGGCGCAGCCGATCGCGGAGGAGGCGCTGCTGACGGGTGCCCTCGAGCCCACGAACGAGTGGTACGCGGTGGCGAAGATCGCCGGGCTCAAGCTCTGCGCAGCGTATCGCCGGCAGCACGGCTGCGACTTCGTCTCCGCGCAGCCGACGAACCTCTACGGCCCGGGCGACACCTACGATCCCGCCGCGAGTCATGTGATCCCGGCGCTGATCCTCAAGATGCACGACGCGAGGACGGCGGGTGCGGACACCGTGGAGATCTGGGGCACGGGACGCCCGCGCCGGGAGTTCCTGTACGTGGACGACCTCGCCGATGCGCTCGTCTTCCTGATGGAGCGCTACTCGGGCGAGCAGCACGTGAACGTCGGGTGCGGCGAGGATCTGCCGATCGCGGAGCTCGCGACCCTCGTCGCGGAGGCGGTGGGCTTCGAGGGGACGTTCCGCTATGCGACCGATAGACCGGACGGCATGCCCCGCAAGCTGCTCGACATCTCACGGCTGACCGCCCTCGGCTGGAGCCCGCGAACGCCCCTGCGCATCGGCCTCGCCGAGACCTATCGATCGTTTCTCGCCGACCGGGGAGCCCGGGACGCATCGCCCGGCGAGGCGGGCTGAGCCGGTCGCGCCGACGCGGAGATCACACCACCGGCTCGACGGGGTCCGCGGCGCTGGTCTGCCCCCTCGTGATCAGCTCGCGCGCGATCCGTTCGATCTCGAGCGGGCGTTCCACGCCCACGAAGCGGAGCTCCGCATCGCCCGCTCCCGCCGCGGTCGCGAACCGGATCGTGCCGACGCGCATCAGCCGCGCGATCACCGTCTGCGACATCGTCGTGTTCTGGATGCGATCGAGCGAGGTGGTGCGAACGCTCCGGCCCACGAGCCCGCGCCTGACGATCACCTGGCGATCGGTGAGCACATACAGGAACCGGTGCCGTACGAACAGGGCCGTCAGGACGAGGCCGATCACGAAGAGCACGAGCACGATCGTCCACCAGACCCAGTTGATGTCGACTCCGACGGCCTCGAGCAGGCCGAGCGCGGCGAGGGCGACGATCCCGATCCCGGCGGCCTTGAACAGCACGACGGGAGCGGCGCGCCAGCTCGGGTTTCCCTGCCACGCGACCTGCTCGCCCTGGCCGAGCGACCTGCTGTCGAGATCCATGAAGCCCATGCCGCCGGAAGTCTGCCAGATGCCGTCCGCCGGGCAATCACGGTCCCGGCGGTCTGTGTCTCAGCCGGGCTTCCCGACCCGCAGGCTCTGGAACCAGTCGACCGTCTCGGCGACACCCACCTCGTGAGCCGTCGCCGGGAGCGGCCCGAACGTCGCTTCGAACCGTGAGGCGTCGACGACGAACGGCGCGGCGAACTGGTACCAGATGTCCGGAAGCTCCCGGGCCTCGCGGATGACGATCCCGGCCAGACGCATCGAGAGCCTGGACGTCACGGCAAGGCTCACGGAGCGTCCGAGCGCCCGCTCGAGCAGGCCGACGAGCTCACGGGCCGTGACCGGTGGGGCCGCGGGCAGGATCCAGGCCCGCCCGTCGGCCTCGTCTCGCTCGCCGAGCGTCACGAGCGCGCGGGCGACGTCGGGAAGGTAGCTGAACGTCCTCGGCTGATCGGCGCTCGCGGGCCACCGAACCGACCGTCCTGCGACGGCGGCCTCGAAGAGAACATCACCCGCGACGCTGGCGCGTCCTCCGGGTCCGTAGTAGTCGGAGGCCCGGCCGATCGCGACCCGAAGCCCGCCGTCACCGTGGCGACCGAGCAGCTCGTCCGCGAGCCGCTTCCGCAGGCGGCCCTTCCTGCTCGCCGGCAGCTGTGGCGTCTGCTCGCGGATCGGGCCCGCGATCGGCCCGTACATGTACAGGTTGTCGGCGAGCACGAGCTTCGTACCGCAGCGTGACGCCGCCTCGGCAATCGCGGCGTTGAGCGGGGGGAAGGCCTCGCGCCAGCGGTCGTACGCGGGCTGGGCACAGTGGTAGACGACCTCCGCTCCTTCGCAGGCCCGGAGCGCGTCACGTAGCGAGGAGAGGTCGGCGACACACGCCTCGATCCCGTCCGGCCACCGTACACCGGCGTTCCGTGTCACCGCCCGGACGGGCGCGCCCCGGCCCGCGAGCTCGCGGACGACCGCGCCGCCGATCGCGCCGGCGGCGCCGAGCACCACGTAAAGACCGCCCATCTCGCTCCCGTCCTCTCCTCGGCGTCGCTTTGGCTCAGAACGTCGAGCTATGCGGGGGAGGGCTCGGCAGCGACGATCCGCAGGCCGGGGACCCTCCGAAACTCCGATGGGTTACGGGTCGCGACACCAAGGCCGTGAGCAAGCGCCGTCGCGCCGATCCAGAGGTCGTGGAGCCCGATGACCTCGCCACGCTCGGCGAGCCCTGCCCAGACCTCCGCATGAATGCGCGCGACCGGCGTCGTCACCGGCACCGCCTCGACCTCGGCAAGCAGACCCTCGACGAACGCCTGGCGGTGGCTCCGCCTGGCACCCCGGGCACGGTGAACTCCGTGGAGGAGCTCGCTCACCGTGATCACGCTGATCGCCCAGCTCTCCTCGCCGACCACCTGGGCGACCGAGCCCTCGCCGCGCTCCCACCCAACGAGGACGTCGGTGTCGATCAGGAGTCCCAGGGATCCTCCGGTGCGCCCGCCTCGCTGCGAATCTGTCGGAGGTCCTCCGCGAACTCCTCGTCGACGGGCGGAAGCGACTCGAGCAGCGCCACGAGCCGGCCGGGCGGGAGGAGCCGGATGCGTGGCGGAGCGATCACAGCGACGGGCGCGCCGTTGCGGAGGATCTCGATCTCCTCGCCCTCCGCAACGCGGTTGAGCACATCGGAGAAGCTGCGTGCTGCCTCGGTCGCGCTCAGACGGGACATGTCTCAAGTATATCAGATTTATCTGATATATCCATCGTCGTACCGGAGACATTAAGCTCCGGCCGTGACGTCGGACGCAGGAATCGCTCGGATCGAATGGCTCGACCTGCGAGCCGTGTGGAGAAACGAGGCGGCGGACTTCACACCCTGGCTGCTCGAGAACGTCGACGTGCTGCGGGATGCGCTCGACGGGCTCGAGATCGAGCTCGAACGGGCTGAACACCCGATTGGCAACTTCTCGCTCGACCTGATCGGCCGCGATCTCACCCACGGAAGCAGACTCATCGTCGAGAATCAGATCGAAACAACCGACCACGGACACCTCGGGCAGTTGCTCACCTACGCGGCCGGGAGCGACGCGGGCACGATCATCTGGGTGGCAAAGGCGTTTCGCGAGGAGCACCGAGTAGCCCTCGAGTGGCTCAACGAGCACACCGACGAGAGGACGCGATTCTTCGGGGTCGTCGTTCGTGCCCTGCGGGTCGGGGCCTCTCAGCCGGCCCCATTCCTCGAAGTCGCCGCCAAACCAAGCGACTGGCAGAAGTCGGTCCGAAGCGCCACGTCCGGGTCAGAATCCGCCGAACATGCGGCTTACCGTGCGTTCTGGGCCCCCCTTCGCGAGCGGCTGATGAACGAGGATCCCGCGCTGTTGAAGGGGAGATCCGAGCCGAAGTCGCTGTGGCTGGTGACGAACTCACCGATCCACCGAACGTCGATCGCTGCCGAGATCGGCTCCGGCGAGCTCCGGGTCCATCTCGAGATCGACACCGGTGATCGCGAGCGCAACCTTCATGTCCTCCAACGACTTCGCGACGACCGGGCGACAATCGAAGCGGCGGTCGGCGAGCTCGAATACCTTGAAGGCAACTACCGTTGCAAGATCGTCAAGCGCCTACCCTGGCCGGGCAAGCTCCTCACCGAGCCTGATCGATACGACGAGGCCCGCGAGTGGTTCTACGAGAACCTCGGGTCGTTACGTCGCGGAGTGGAAGCCGCACGTCCAGCGGCCACGATGGGCTGACCCACCGGCCGTGCCAGGTCGCCGGCCGGCGCGAGACTCGCCGGATGCAAGGTCAGTCCCCGCCGGGCTAGCGCTCGATCAGCTCCACGCGATAGTGATCCGGATCGCGGACGAAGCAGATCCTCGAGCCGCCGGCCCGGATCGTGTAGGGCGGTCGCTCCGGCTCGATTCCCTGCCCGGCCAGCGCGGCGAGGGTGACGTCCAGGTCGTCGACCGTCAGGGCGATGTGCCCGTAGCCGGTGCCGAGCTCGTAGGAGTCGACCCCGAAGTTGTAGGTCAGCTCGAGTCGATCGCCGTCCCCGGGAAGCCCCATGAAGATGTTGATCGCCTCGTCGCGAATCGGCAGCTCGCGACGCTTCTCGAACCCGAGCGCCTCGTAGAAGGCGACCGACCGCTCGGGGTCGGTGATCCGGTAGCAGGTGTGGATGAGCTCCATCGTCGGCAGGTTACAGCTCGCCCGCGAGCATCCGCGCCGTGGCGGCGCTCGCGGCCCGCGCGGCCTCGACGGGCTCGGCGCCGCCGCGCCGGGCGGTGAGATAGACGATCCAGAACGTGTCGCCTGCTCCCGTCGGGTCGACCGGCCCGTCGATCGTCTCCGCGGGCACGTGCTCGGCCAGGCTCGACGTGACGACGACGGCGCCCTGTGAGCCGAGCGTGAGGACGACTTCCGGGACGCCCAGCTGCCGCAGCGCCTCCGGCTCCGTGCTCCGGGCCAGGATGCCTGCCTCCAGCTCGTTCAGCTTCAGCGCCTGGACGCCCAGGAGCTGTTCGGGGTGGAGAGCCCCGTCGATCCGCAGGGGCCCGAGCCGGCCCAGCCGTACGAGCCCCTGGGCGTCGACCAGCAGCCGCCGGCCGCCGGTGCGGAGGGCAGCGAGTGCCCGCGGCGAGAAGTCCGCCCGCGTGAGTGCGCCCAGGACGATCCACCCGGCATCGCCGATCGCCTCGCCCGCCCAGCCCTCGACGTCGGCAGCCGTCCAGGGATCGCCGAGCGCGGTGACGTTCATGATCCTGTGCTCGCCCTCGTAGTGGAACGAGAACGCCTGGGTCTCAGACCCGGACTGCCAGGCGACCGGGAGGCCGAAGCGCTCGAGCGGCTCGAGCAGCGCCGTTCGGTCTGCTCCGGCGCACCGGGTGACGGCCCGGACACCGGCAGCCCTGCCGGTCACGGCGAGCGCGCGCGCCTGGTAGTAGACGGCACCCCCAGGCCGCGGAGGCGCTCCGGCGACGACGTCCTTGACGAGGTTGCCGATCAGCGCGAGCCCGGGCACGCAGCGAGGAGGCTACGTGCGGCGGCGCGCTGCGCGCCTGTCGCTCCAGCCGCGCAGGATGGGCCTGACGATGAGCGAGGCGAGCCAGATGAGGAGCGTCCCGATGATCCAGGCCCAGGCGCCCTCGATCGTGAGCTTGTCCGTGATCAGGTCCGTCACGAGCAGCGTGAGGAACGCCGAGATCAACCCGATCCCCGCGACGATCGCCTGGGCATGTCGGCGTACGACCGAGTCGACGAGAAGCGTCACGACCAGCGAGATGATCGTGAAGATCACGATCAGCACCGGGAAGGTGACGGTCCCGATCGCGAAGCCGTCGAGCAGGGCCGCCGCGACGATGAGGGCGACGGCGTTCGTGCCCAGGCCGATCAGGAATGCGCTCAGCAGCCGCATCGCGGAAGCATATTGGCTGGCGCCGGCACCGGGTGTCAGCCCTCAGCCTGATCCGGGATCGCGACCGAAGCGCTCGGCCGCCACGAGCGCGGCGCGGAGCCGGTCGAGCGCCCGGTCTCGATGAGCGTCCTGGAGCGAGATCGCGCGTGCGGCATCGTGCGCGGCGACGGCGCCGGCGATCTCCCGGTGGGCGCGATCGGCCTCCTCGGTCTCTCCCGGCAGCGCGTAGTAGAGGGCCCGGTAGGCCTCGGTCGAGTCCCAGAGCAGGTCGATGAGCCGCGTCAGCGGCCGGCTTCCGGCGAGCCCGTGAAGCCGGTCGTGGAAGCGCCTGTTCGCCTCGAGCTGTGCCGCAACGTCACCTGCGGCCGCCGCGGCGCGGCACTCCCCGGCCGCCCGGCGGAGCGCCTCGACGTCCTCCGGGGTCGCACGCGGCACTCCCCGTCGAAGCGCCCGGGTCTCGAGGAGCCGGCGAAGCGCGTAGACCTCCTCGAGGTCGTCGGCGTCGAGCGCCGTGACCACGTACCCGCGGCGGGGCCGGTAGGAGACGAGCCCCTCTCCGGCCAGTGTGCGCAGCGCCTCGCGCACGGGAGTCGGGCTGATCCCGACGCGGTCGGCCCAGGCCTCCTGATTCACCCGCTGGCCTGGTCGTAGCTCTCCCTCGACGATCGCCGTTCGGAGCGCGACGGCGGCCCGAGCCTGCGCCGTCGGCTGCGGCGCGCCGTTCGGCGAGACCCGCACCGGCTCAGCGAAACGCCTGGACGCCCGTCAGCGCATTCCCGACGACGAGGGTGTGCACCTCGTGGGTCCCCTCGTACGTCAGCACCGACTCGAGGTTGTTCATGTGCCGGATCACCGGGTACTCGAGCGTGATCCCGTTCCCTCCGAGGATCGTGCGGGCGGAGCGGGCCACCTCGAGCGCGCCGCGGACGTTGCCCATCTTTCCGAGGCTGACGTGCTCGGGGCGCAACGTGCCGGCGTCCTTCATCCGCCCGATGTGCAGCGAGGCGAGGGTGGCGCGGTTCAGCTCGAGCGCCATCTCGGCCAGCTTCTGCTGGGTGAGCTGGTACGAGGAGATCGGCTTGCCGAAGACGATCCGCTCCTTCGCGTAGTCGAGCGCCGCCTCGAAGCACGCACGGCCGGCGCCGACGGCGCCCCACACGATCCCGTACCGGGCCTCGCCCAGGCAGGTGAGGGGTCCACGCAGCGTCGAGGCGCCGGGCAGCAGGCTCTCGGCCGGGACGCGGACGTCCTGGAGCACGAGCTCCGACGTGATCGAGGCGCGCAGCGACAGCTTCCGGTGGATCTCGGGGGCGGTAAGGCCCGGCGTGCCCTGCTCGACGACGAACCCGCGGATCTCGCCCTCGTCCGTCTGCGCCCAGACGATCGCGACGTCCGCGATCGTGCCGTTCGTGATCCACATCTTGGCGCCGTTCAGGATCCAGTCCGAGCCGTCGCGTCGTGCGTGCGTCCGCATCGCACCCGGATCCGAGCCCGCGTCGGGCTCCGTCAGCCCGAAGCAGCCGATGGCCTCGCCGCGGTGCATTGCCGGGAGCCACCGCTGCTTCTGCTCCTCCGATCCCCACTTCCAGATCGCGAACATCGCGAGCGAGCCCTGGACGGACACCGCGCTGCGGATCCCGGAGTCGCCTGCCTCCAGCTCGAGGCAGGTGAGGCCGTAGGCGACGGCGCTCGCCCCGGGCAGCCCGTAACCGTCGAGGTGCATGCCGAAGAGGCCAAGCTTTCCGAGCTCGGTCAGCACCTCACGCGGCAGGATCCCGCGCTCGAACCAGTCACCGACCTCGGGAACGATCTGCTCGCGAACGAACTGCCGCACGGTGTCGCGAACCGCCCGCTCCTCCTCGTCGAGGAGGGCGTCGATCGCCAGGAAGTCGAGGGGGTCGAGGGCGGGAAGCACGGTCGATGTCGTCACGAGAGAGTCCTCCGGCATGGTGGATTCTGTTTTCTATAGAAACTCTACCAAGATTCTATAGGAAATTCGACGGCGATGCTGGGCCGGCTCCCGGCCGGCGCCTCCCCGGCTAGCGATCCTCGTCCTGACCGCTTCGGTACATGCGGCGGAGGTAGACGAACGTGAGGACGGCCGCGATGAGGAGCGTGACGGCGAAGCCGATCATCGCCGCCTCGGCGACCTTCGACGTGACGCCCGAGGTCGCGGAGACGCTGGCCGCGATCCCGGAACCGATCAGAGCAGAGCCCACGAGCACGGCGACGATGACGGGCTGTGAGATCGCCTTCACCTGCGCCATCTGCCGATCGAGGGGCGAGGTGTCGACCGTGACGACGATCCTCCCCTTCTTGAACTGATCGCGCCAGCCGACTGCGGCCTTCACGTAGTCGGGAAGCTCCTTCACGGCCTGCCGGAGCAGGATCTCGAGCTGGTGCTCGACCGCGCTCTGAACGGCACCGGAGGCGATCGCCTCGTCGACGAGCTCGAGCGTGAGGTTCATCGCGGTCTCGGCGAACGGCACCTCGGGAGGTGCGAGTCGCGTCCAGAACGCCGATGCCTGCGTCAGCGCCTTGATCGCGAGCGTCAGCTGCGGATCGAGGCGAAGCCCGTTGTCGCGGAGGATGTCGAGGCCCTCGGCGAGCACCCTGTCGACCGTCGCGCCGCTTCCGCGGCTGAACCGGGCCATCCGCCGCTCGTAGTCCCTGATGTAGGACCGATCGTCCACCGGCCGGAACGGGACGCTCAGCGACCGGAGCTGCATGCCCATGCCCGTGACGTCGTCCCTCGTGAAGTCGTAGAGGAGACCGATCAGGTTGACTCGCTGCCCGAGCCCGAGCTCGCCGACCATGCCGCAGTCGAGGAAGTTCACGGTGCCGTCGTCGAGCGTCACGATCAGGTTGCCGGGATGCGGATCGCCGTGGAAGAAGCCGTCGATCAGGAGCATCTTGAGCGCGGCCTTGACCCCAGCTGTCGCAATCGCGATCCGATCGAGCCCGGCCGCGTCGATCGCGTCGACGTTCGAGATCTTCACGCCCTCGACGTACTCCTGCGTCAGGACGCGCCCGGCCGAGAGCTCGCGATAGATCCTCGGGACGTGAACGCCGTCGATCGAGGCGACGACCTCGGCGAGTCGCTCGGCGTTGTAGGCCTCGCCGAAGTAGTCCAGCTCGGTGAGCAGCGTCGCCCCGAACTCCTCGAGAATGCCCCTCAACCCGATGTCGCGCGCGCTCCCCGAGCGGCGTTCCGCCCAGCGGGCGAGGTTCGTGATGATCCCGAGGTCCGACTGGACCTGGCCGATGATGTGCGGCCGCTGGACCTTGACGACGACGTTCGTCCCGTCGTGTAGCACGGCCCGGTGCACCTGGGCGAGCGAGGCGGCCGCAAACGCCTCCCGCTCGAAGGACGCGTAGAGCTCCTCGGGCGGCGCGTCGAGCTGATCGACGATGACCTCACGGGCCTCCTCGTAGGGGACGGGCGGCACGTCGCTCTGGAGCCTGTCGAGCTCGGCACTCCACTCGGCGGGCAGCGAGTTGTCCCGGCTCGAGACGATCTGCCCGAGCTTCACGTACGTGGGGCCGAGCTCCTCGATCAGGAGCCGCATCCGGACGGCCGAGCTGAGCTCGGGAGCGGGCTCGGGAAGGCGATGGACCCAGCACTGCATGCGACGGCGCACGCCGCCGAGCGGCGTTCCGTCCATGAACGACTCGGTCCCGTAGCGCAGGATCGTCCTGTAGAGCTGCTGGAGCCGCAGGCTCTCGCGGAACCGGTCGAGGCCCGTCCGCTGTCTCACGCGCCCTGCCTTCGCCTCGCAGCAGTGTCCACGATCGGCGGCGAGAGGCCGAGGAGATGCTCGAGCAGCAGCCCGATCACGCCCACGACTGCGCCGCCCGTGAAGAACGGGAGCACCCCGTCGATCTCGATCAGCCCGCCCGTGATCCGGTCGAGCACCAGCAGGAGCAGCCCGTTCACGAACGCGACGACGGTGCCGTAGGTCGCGAAGATGGCCGGGAGCAGGAGGAACTGGAGCGCCGGCTTGACGAGCGCGTTCAGGACGCCGAACACGACACCGGCGATCACGAACCCGCCGGGCCGCCAGTTCGCGTGGATGCCGGGAAGCACGAGCGCCGTGATCGTCACCGCGCAGCCGTTGAGGATGATCCGCATCAGGAGCATCCGCCAGTTGCCGTACTCGGCGAGCGCCCGGGCCCGGGCGCGGTCGAGGCGCGACTGACGCGGAGGCGGCCCGGGCAGGTCGGGAGCCGGCAGGACACGCCCCTTCGGAACAAGCTCGCGGGAAACCGCGGCCCCGGCGACCTCGCCGCCACCCTCCGTGCCGGGCCCCGTCACCCAGTCGCCCCGGTCATCGTCGCGGGGAGCCTACTCGAACGCCGCGGACGCGCCGGGCCGTAGGCTTGCCGTTTCGTGCTCGCTCTCGGCGCACTCGCGGTGGCGGTCGCGTCCTTCGTCGGAGGGGCGACCGGGTTCGGGTACGCGCTGATCTGCACGCCGCTGCTCCTGCTCGTCGGCTACCCGCTCGACTTCGTCGTCACGAGCAACCTCGCGCTCAGCCTCGTGACCCGGATCTCGGTCGTCTACCGGTTTCGCGAGCACGTGGTCGTGCGGCGCGTCGCCTACCTCATCGCCGGGCTCGTGCCCGGGCTCGTCGTCGGGCTGTGGGTCCTCGACTCCGTCAGTACCAGGGCGCTCGAGATCAGCGCCGGGGCGATCGTGGTCGTGATCGCGCTGCTGCTCGCACGCTCGCTGGACGCGCCCCCGCCCGCCCCGCTTCCGGGAGGCCCCGGGGTCGCCGGCTTCGTCGGCGGCGTCATGGGCGCGACCACCTCGCTCTCGGGCGTCGCTCCCGCCCTGCTGCTCGCGCGCGAGGAGACGAAGCCGGCGAGCTTCATCGGCGACCTCGCCGCCTACTTCGTCGTGTCGTGTGCGATCCTGCTCGCCGGGCTCGGGATCGGGGACAGGATCTCAACCGAGGCGCTCTACCCCGCCTTCGTCGTCTGGCTGCCCGTCTCGCTCGCTGGCAATCTGCTCGGGACGATCGCGGGGACGCGGCTCCCGCCGCGGCTGTTCCGGCGTGCCGTCCTCGCCCTTCTCGTCGTGTGCGGCGCCGTCGCAGCCGCAACGGCCTGAGGCCGACTACGGGGCGAGCAGCCCGAGCTGCCGCGCCTTGGCAACGGCCTCGAGCTGGGAGTGCGCACCGAGCGCCGTCAGCACCCCGCGGATGTGGTTGCGGACCGTGATCTCCGTGAGGCCGAGCTGTCGCGCGATCACCTTGGCCGGAACGCCTTCGGCGAGCTTGTCGAGCACCTGCCGCTGGCGGCCCGTGAGCGTCGGAGCGGCCGCGGCGGGCTCCGCGCGGCGGGCGCCGTTCCCGTTCGTCGCCTCCCGCAGGAGGTTCAGCACCATCGAGCCTTCGCCGTTGCGCATCGAGACGGTGGAGACCATGACCGGCTTGCGGCCGTCGGGCGTCTTCACGTGGAGCTCGTGGGCCGCGAGCTCCCAGCCGTCGCACGCGTTCCGGGCGTACGAGCAGCCGGGATGGCAGATGTGCTCACCGCTCGGGCTCGTCGCCGCCATGATCTCCCAGCAGTACCGGCCGAGCGCCTCGCTCGCCGGGATACCGGTGAGCTGCTCGGCGGCATCGTTCCAGACCACGACGCGCAGATCGTGGTCGAACCCCATCAGCGCCTCGCCCGAGCGCAACTCCATCCTGCACCCTATCCTGCCACACCCGACGGGGACAGGGAGTGGGCTACCCGTCCGTTGGCGGGCCCTCCACGGTCGCTCTCTCCCCCGATCCGGAGCGCTCGAGATCGCGGAGACCCGGGACGAGCAGGAACCCCAGCGTGAGCGCGACTCCGATCACCCCGGCCCCGAACAGCGTCTCGCGGACGCCGACCGCCGCCGACACCGGGCCCGTGAGGGCGAACGAGATCGGGAGCAGGCAGGTCGCGACGAGCCAGTCGAGGCTCGTCACCCGCCCGAGCAGCTCTCCCGGCACGTGCCGCTGCATGAGCGTCATCCAGATGATCGAACCGGCTGCTGCCCCCGCCCCGGCGACGAAGGCCCCGAGCATCATCTGCCAGATCTCGTTCGCGACCGCGTAGACGATCGGGCCCGAGACGGCGACTGCGAAGCAGAGGTACATGACCGTGATGACCCGACGGGGAAGGCGCCGCTGGGCGGTGAACAGCGACGCGACGATGCCGCCGACGCCGGCGGCCGCGAAGACGAAGCCGAGATCGCGAGCGCTGCCGCCGACCTCGTTCTTGACCACGAACGGCAGGAGCACCTCGAACGGCCCGAGATAGAAGAGCAGCGATACGGCGGCCATCGCAAACGTCGCCCAGAGCCAGGTCTGCGAGCGAACGAACCGAAGCCCCTCGCGAATGTCCCCGAGCATGCTCGCCTGCGCCGCCTCCCTGCGGGGGAGCGGCCGCGAGCGCATGAACAGCAGTGCCGCGACCGACACCGTGAACGTCCCCGCATCCACGAGGAACGCGCCCGCCGCACCGACGGCTGCGACGATGAGCCCGCCGGCCGCCGGCCCGAGCAGCTGGAGCATCAGCGGGCGCATGAACGCGTCCACGGAGTTCGCCTGCACGAGCAGGTTCCCGGGCACGATCTGCGGCACGAGCGCACCGAACGCCGGCGGGAACAGCGCGTCGCCGACCCCGAACAGCGCGGACAGCAGGTACAGGTGCCAGAGCTCGATGTGACCGCTGACGCCCAGCACGCCGATCGCAGCGACGGCGCTTCCGCGCAGCAGGTCGGAGGCGATCATGATGCGGCGGCGGTCGAAGCGGTCGCTGATCACGCCGCCGAGGAGCAGCAGCGAGACCATCGGGAGAGTCCACGCGAGCCCGACCGTGGCGAGCGCGCTCGGCGAGTTCGAGAGCTCGTACGTCTGCCACGCGAGCGCGACCAGGAAGAGGCCGTCGCCGAACAGCGACACGCTCAGGCCCGTCCAGAGGAGCCGGAAATCGCGCAGCTCGAACGGGCGCAGCACGGCGACGCGGCGCCACCCCGCCTGCGAAGCTCCCTCGGCTGTCCTCCCCGTGCGCTCGCTCATCCCTTGCCCCCGGCCACGCGATGCCCTACCCGGACATCGCGAACTGTCACCATTTCGAGACGGGGCAGCTAGCGCATCGAGCGTCCATGCTACCAGGGCGACCTCGCCGTACGGCGCAGGCCGAAACCGCTCGCTCCGGGCCACGTGGGAGCGACCGGGGCTCACGCTGCGACCGGTATCCTTGGGGTGCGTGCCCGCGTCTCCCGGGGCCGGGCGCGGGGTGGCGGTCACGGGCCCCGCGATCTCCGGCCGAGCATCTAGACTGGCGCCTCGTCGTTGACCCAGGTCACTGAACAGCCGCTCCATCGCGCGCTCGGCCTGACGGACTGGGAATACGACCGTATCTGCGGGCTGCTCGAGCGGGCGCCGAATCACTTCGAGCTCGCCGTCTTCAGCCTGCTCTGGTCGGAGCACTGCGGCTACAAGCACTCGGCGCCGCTGCTCGAACGCCTCCCGACCGAGGGCCCGGCGGTGCTCCAGGGCCCCGGTGAGAACGCCGGTGTCGTGGACGTGGGCGACGGGCTCGCGGTCGCGTTCAAGGTCGAGAGCCACAACCACCCGTCGGCGGTCGAGCCCTTCCAGGGTGCCGCGACCGGCGTCGGCGGGATCCTCCGCGACATCTCCGCCATGGGCGCCCGACCGATCGCGCTCCTCGACTCGCTCCGTTTCGGCTCGCTCGCCGACGAGCGGCAGGGCTGGATGTTCGGGCGCGCCGTCGCCGGCGTCGGCCACTACGGCAACTGCGTCGGCGTCCCGAACGTGGGCGGCGAGTGCGTCTTCGACGAGCGCTACTCGGCCAACTGCCTCGTCAACGCGATGTGCATCGGGCTGCTTCCCGCGGAGCGGCTGACCCGGTCGTCGATGACCGGGGCCGGGAACCTCGTCGTCCTGTACGGGGCGACGACCGGCCGCGACGGCATCGGCGGCGCGAGCGTGCTCGCGAGCCAGGAGCTGTCCGGGGAGGACGAGGACAAGCGACCGACCGTGCAGATCGGCGACCCCTTCACCGGCAAGAAGCTCATCGAGGTGAGCCTCGAGCTCGTCGAGAGCGGGCTCGTCGTCTCGCTCCAGGACTGCGGCGCAGCCGGCCTCGCGTCCTCGCTCGCCGAGATGGCGGCCAAGGGCGGTGCCGGCGTCGACGTCCACCTCGACCGGGTGCCGCTGCGCGAGAGCGGCATGGAGCCGTGGGAGATCATGATCTCCGAGAGCCAGGAGCGGATGGTGTGCGTCGTCACGCCGGAGCGGCTCGCCGGCGTCGAGGCCGTGTGTGCGAGATGGGAGCTTCCCTGCACGGTGATCGGCGAGGTCAGCGGCACCGGAGAGCTCCGGGCGTTCTTCGACGACGAGCCCGTCGGCGACATCCCCGCCCTGCTCCTCACCGACGAGTGCCCCCGCTACCGCATCGAGGTCAGAGCCCGGGAGCTCGACGAGCCGGTCGCGGCCCCGGCCCGGCAGGCGGCTCCCGGCGATCTGCTCACGGTGCTCGCCGGCGAGAACGTCGCGAGTCGCGAGTGGGTGTACGGGCAGTACGACCAGCTCGTCCAGTCGCGAACGGTCCGGCGGCCCGGCCTGGACGCTGCCGTGCTCCGCCTGCGCCCGTCCTACCGCGGGATCGCCGTCTCGCTCGACGGCTCCGGCCGGCTCGCCTACCTCGATCCCCGTGCGGGTGGCGCGCTCGCAGTGCTCGAGGCAGCCCGCAACGTCGCCTGCGTCGGCGGCAGGCCGCTCGCGCTCACGAACTGCCTCAACTTCGGGAACCCGGAGAAGCCGGAGATCGCCTGGGAGCTCGCCGAGGTGATCGAGGGCATGACGCTCGCCTGCGAGGCGCTCGGCACGCCGATCGTCTCGGGAAACGTCTCGCTGTACAACGAGACCGACGGACGCGCGATCTACCCGACGCCGGCGATCGGATGCGTCGGGCTGGTCGAGGACGTTCGCCTCGTGCCGCGCACCTGGAGGCCCGGAGACGTCGTGCTCCTGGCCGGCGCGCCCGTGCTACGACTCGACGGCTCGGAGTACCAGGCCCGCCTCCTCGGAGGGCCCGCTGGACGCCCTGCGCTGCCCGACCTCGAGGCCGAAGCCGCCCTCGTCGAGTGGTTGTGGCGGATCGCTCCGGCGTCCTCGCTCCTGCACGACGCGGCGGAGGGAGGACTCGCAGTCGCGCTTGCAGAGGCGGCCCTCTACTCGGGGGTCGGGGCGGAGCTCGACCTCACGGACGACGTCCTGACGCTGTTCGGCGAGGGCGGCGGGCAGGCGGTCGTCGCTGTCGCGCCGGAGCTTGTCGAGCGGATGGCGGACGGCCCGGTGCCGGTACGCGAGTTGGGCCGGGTCGGCGGTGAATCGCTGCTCGGCCATCGGCTCTCCGAGCTGCGAGACGCCCACGAGGGAACGCTGCCTGGAGCGCTCGGCTGATGTGCGGGATCTTCGGCATCTACGCTCCCGGGCGCGAGGTCGCGCGGGTCTCCCATTTCGGCCTGCTCGCACTTCAGCACCGCGGCCAGGAATCGGCCGGGATCGCCGTCGCGGACGATGGGCACCTGATGGTCGTGCGCGACATGGGCCTCGTCGGACAGGTCTTCACCGAGGAGACGCTGCGAGGGCTCAGCGGCCAGGCTGCGATCGGCCACACCCGCTACTCGACGACGGGCGCGACGCTGTGGACGAACGCGCAGCCGAGCGTCCAGCACGCGAGCCACCGGACGGTCGCGATCGCCCACAACGGGAACCTCACGAACACGTCGACGCTCCGCGATGAGCTCCGCGCGGCCGGCGCCCGACTCAGCTCCACGTCCGACACCGAGGCGATCGCAGCGCTGATCGCGCGCGACGAGAGCCCGCTCGAGGAGGCCGTCGTGCACGCCATGGAGCGGCTTGAGGGTGCCTACGCGATCGTGCTCCTGTCCGAGGGCAAGCTGGTCGCGTTCCGCGATCCCGACGGGATCCGCCCGCTCGCGCTCGGCCGCCTCGACGGCGACTGGCTCCTGGCCTCCGAGTCCTGCGCCTTCGACCTGCTCGGCGCGGAGCTCGTCCGGGAAGTCGGGGCAGGCGAGCTGATCGTCGTCGACGAGCACGGGCTCCATTCCCGCCAGGCGCTCGAGCCGCGCGGCGCGGGGGCGCTCTGCATCTTCGAGTTCATCTACTTCGCCCGCCCCGACTCGCATCTGAAGGGCGTCGAGCTGCACCGGGCGCGCGTGCGAATGGGCGAGGAGCTCGCCGGCGAGGCGCCCGTGGAGGCCGACGTCGTGATGCCGATTCCGGACTCGGGGACGCCCGCAGCGATCGGGTTCGCCCGACGCAGCGGGATCCCCTACAGCGAGGGGCTGATCAAGAACCGCTACGTGGGCCGGACGTTCATCCAGCCCGACCAGGCGATGCGCGAGCACGGAATCCGGACGAAGTTCAACCCGCTCGACGAGGTGGCGGGCCAGCGGGTCGTGATCGTCGACGACTCGATCGTGCGTGGCACGACGACGCGCAAGCTCGTCCAGATGCTGTTCGAGGCGGGCGCGAAGGAGGTGCACGTCCGGATCTCGTCGCCCCCGATCGTCTCGCCCTGCTTCTACGGCGTCGACATGGCGACCGAGGAGGAGCTGATCGCGGCGACCCGCACCGTCGAGGAGATCCGCACTCGCCTCGGCGCGACCTCGCTCGCGTACCTCTCGCTCGACGGCCTCCAGCGGGCTACGAGCCTGCCCGAGAACGAGTTCTGCCGGGCCTGCCTCACCGGCCGCTATCCGACCTCGGTGCCCGGTGACCGCTCGCTCGCCAAGCATCGCTTCGAGAGCGGCGCGGTCGCGCAGGTCTCCTGACGCTTGGTCGCGCTCAGGCCCGCCTCGCCGGCAACCCGCAGCCTCTGCGAGGCACTCGAGGTCACGAGCGAGCAGGATCACAACGGCGAGGGCGAGCCCGTCGTGCTGGCCCGGCTGGACAACCTGGAGCCATGACCGGGCACGCCGACCTCGACGCCTTCCTCGAACGTCCCTTCACCGCGATGATCGCGACGATCCGGGCCGACGGAACACCTCACCAGGTGCCGGTCTGGTATCGCTGGGACGGGGAGGCGTTCCTCGTCTGGACGGACGACGGACGCGCCTGGTTTCGCAACCTGCTCCGGGACGACCGGGCGAGCATCGCGGTCTTCGAGAGCAGCCCCCCGTGGGGCGCCGCGATCGCCCGCGGACGGGCCACCCATCGGACCGGCGACGACCCCGAGATCCTCGCCGAGTGCCGCCGTATCGTCGAGCGGTACGTACCGGCGACCGAGGTCGACGGTGTGCTCGCCCGCTGGGTGAAGGGCCCGCAGACGATCGTGCGGATCGAGCCCGACGCGATGAGCGCGTGGGCCGAGCAGACGGGCTAGGATCCGACCATGACCGAGACCGCGCTCTGGCACTCGCAGGCCCAGATGTCCGTCGTCAAGCACGCCGAGCTCGTGATCGAGCGGGGCGAAGGCGTCTGGCTCTGGGACGAGAACGGACGAAAGCTGCTCGACACCCCGGCCGGGCTCTGGTACTGCAACGTCGGCCACGGGCGCAGTGAGATCGCGGATGCCGTCGCACGGCAGATGAGCGCGATCGAGACCTACCACACGTTCAACCAGTACGCGAACCGCCCGGCCCGCGATCTCGCAGGGCGGCTCTCCGAGCTGGCACCGATCGAGAACGGCAAGGTCTTCCTGACGAGCGGAGGCTCGGACGCGATCGACACGGCCGGCAAGCTGATCCGCCGCTACTGGTCGGCAATGGACCTGCCGGACAAGAAGACGATCATCACACGCGAGCGCGGCTACCACGGGCTGCACACGCTCGGCACGAGCATCGTCGGGCTCGAGATCAACCGCGAGGGTCTCGGGCAACTGGTTCCCGAGGCGGCGCGGGTCGGGACGAACGACGCCTCCGAGCTGCAGGCACTCGTCGACGACCTGGGCGCCGACCAGATCGCCGCGTTCTTCGCGGAGCCGATCGTCGGCACCGGAGGCGTTCTCCACCCGCAGCCGGGGTACTTCGAGGAGATCCAGCGCATCTGTCGCGAGAACGACATCCTCTTCGTCGCCGACGAGGTCGTCTGCGGCTTCGGACGTACGGGCGAGATGTTCGGAACGGAGCGGTTCGGTCTCACGCCCGACCTGATGGTGTTCGCGAAGGGCGTCACGTCCGGTTACCTTCCGCTCGGCGGTGTGATCGTCGGCGAGCGCGTCGCGGAGCCGTTCTGGGAGGACGGCTCGAGCCTCATCTTCCGCCACGGGCTCACCTACGCGGGCCACGCGAGCGTCTGTGTGTCGGCCATGGCGAACCTCGACATCCTCGAGCGCGAGCAGCTCGTCGCCCGGGTGCGCGAGCTCGAGTCGGTCCTTGCATCGGCCCTGCGCCCGCTCGGTGAGCACAGCCTCGTGCGTGAGGTCCGGACGGGGATCGGCCTGCTCACGGGGATCGTGCTGGTCGACCACGTGACGGCACTGCGCGTCTCGGATCGGTGTCTTCGCAAGGGCGTCCTGATGCGGGCCCTGCCCGACGGCGTCCTCCACATCTCGCCCCCGTTCGTGATCACGGAGGACGAGATCCGCTTCCTCGCCGAGGTTCTCGCCGAATCGCTCGACGAGGAAGTCGTCGAGGACTGAGGTCGCCGGCGGCCCGCCTCGACGGGCTCGGTCCTCGTACGATGGCGTCATGGCCGCGACGCAGGGACCGCTGACGCTCGACGACGTCGACCTGCTCGACCACGACCTGTTCGCCGACCACGAGCCGTGGGAGGTCTTCGAGCTGCTTCGCAGAGAGGCCCCGGTGTTTCGTCACCGCGAGCCGGACGGCCCGGGCTTCTGGGTGATCACCGGCTACGAGGACGTGCTCGACGTGCTGCGCGACTGGGAGACGTTCTCCTCCGAGCTCGGCGGTGCGGCAACGATCGGGCCGCTCCCGGAGGACGTGCTCGCCGCTCGCCGCAACTTCATGGAGACCGACCCCCCGCGACACACGCAGTTCCGGCGGATCTTCGCGGCGCATTTCACCCCGAGGGCCGTCAAGCGGTACGAGCCGTGGCTGCGCGAGCTCGTCACCGAGGTGCTCGACGAGGCGCTGCCGCTTCGCGAGTTCGACCTCGTGCACGAGCTTGCCGCGCCGATCCCGATTCGCGTGCTGGGACGGATCCTCGGGCTCGCCGACGAGCACCTCCCCCGCCTGATCTGGCTCGGCGACCGGATGCTCGTCGATACCGAGCCCGAGTACGTCGGCGAGCTCGCGTTCAGCGGCGAGCAGGAGGAGGACCGGTACCTCCCGTTCGGCAGCCCGTGGGCCCGTGAGCTCTGCGAGCTCGGCCGCGAGTACTGGGCGGCCCGGCGGGCGAGCCCGCAGGACGACGTGCTCTCGCTGATCGGCAACGCCGAGATCGACGGGTGCCCGCTCTCCGCTCGCGACCTCGACAACACGTTCGCGATCTTCGTCGTCGCCGGGAACGAGACGACCCGCCAGGGCATCTCGCTCGGGATGCTGGCGCTGGCCCGGCACCCGGAGCACTGGCAGAGGCTGCGGGAGGATCGCTCCCTCGTGCCCGGCGCCGTCGAGGAGATGCTCCGCATCGCCGGGCCCGTCTGGCACTTCCGGCGTACCGCGACGCACGACACCGAGCTGGGCGGCCAGCGGATCTCCCGCGGCGACCGCGTCGTCGTCTGGTTCGGCTCGGCGAACCGCGACCCGGACGTCTTTCCCGACCCGCACCGATTCGAGATCACGCGGGAGCCGAACGACCACGCGACCTTCGGCCGCGTCGGCCCGCACTTCTGCCTCGGGGCGTATCTCGCCCGCCTCGAGATCACCGTGCTGCTCGAGGAGCTCCTCGACCGGGTCGAGCGCATCGAGCTCACCGGGCCGCCGATCCGTCTCCGCTCGAACTTCACGAACGGGCTCAGGAAGCTGCCCGTTCGGGTGCACCTCGCCTCGTAGGGGCCGGATCTCATCCGGTCCGGGCGGCATCAGACGCCCGCCCCTACATCCCAACCCTGAAGGCCCGGACGCGCGCCGACCCGCGGGACCCACCAACCGCACCGCCCGACCACGTAGGGGCCGGATCTCATCCGGCCCGGGCGGCACGAGGTGCCGCCCCTACCTCCGAGTCAGCCGCCCGGCAGGTCACCTGCCCGGTAGGCGATCGGTCGCTCCTCGCCGCTCCCCGCATAGGCCTCCGCGGGCGAGGCGGTCTCCTGCTCCACTCCGGCCCGGTGGCGCAGGGCCAGCTCGCTTCGCGGGTAGCGAACGCCCGATCCGGGGTTACGGGTACCGATCATCAGGATCGCGCAGGGCTCCGCGCTCGTCCCGACGAACACATGCTCGGTCCACGCCGGGCAGTGCACGAAGTCCCAGGCACGCAGGCGCCGCTCCTCCCCCTCGATCAGGAGCAGGCACTCACCCGAGAGGACGAGGAAGTCCTCCTGCTCGTTCTCGCCGTGGTACATGCAGTTCGGCTTCCCCTGGGCGAGAACGTGGATGTTGACCCCGTACTGCGGGAATCGCGCCTCGCCCTCGAAGCCGCAGAAGCGTCCGAAGTCCGGGCTCTCGCGCCACTCCGCCTCGCGGGCGTTGACGACGAACCAGCCCTCGCCCTCCGGAACGAGCCCGTGCTCCCCTTCACGCAACGGCGTCCTGGGCACCAACTCAGCCGCGCTCCGTCGCCGCAACGAGCCCGAGCACGCGGTTCGGGTCGAGCGGCGTGCGGTCGATCGAAACCCCGAGCGCATCCGCGACGGCGTTCACGACCGCGGCCGGCGCCGCGATCGTGCCGCCCTCGCCCGCGCCCTTGACACCGCCCTCCGTGACCGTCGAGGGCGTCTCGATGTGCTCGACGTCCATCGACGGGATCTCCATCGCCGACGGGTAGAGGTAGTCGAGCAGCGTGCCGGCGAGGAAGTTGCCGTCGTCGTCGTAGGCGCACTCCTCGTAGAGCGCGCCGCCGATCCCCTGCGCCACGGCGCCCATGATCTGTCCCTCGACGACCATCGGGTTGAGCATCACGCCGCAGTCGTCGACGAACGCGATTCGCTCGACGCCGACGACGCCCGTCTCGACATCGACCTCGACGATCGCGACGCAGCAGCCGTTCGCGTAGCTCTCGGGCGGCTCGTACGAGCGCGTTGCCGTGAGCACGGGATCGAGCCCCTGGGGCCTGCGACCGCCCACGAACGCTCCGAAGTGCGCCGTGAGACCGAGCATGATCATCGGGAACGACTTCTCGGGAGCACCCTTCACGACGGCGGCGCCGTCCTTCAGCTCGATGTCCTCGGGGCTGACCTCGAGCGCGAGCGCGCCGATCTGCTTCAGCTTGTCGGCGATCTCCTCGACCGCCCGTGCGATCGATCCCGACGCGATCACGGCGCCGCGGCTCCCAAACGTCCCCGACCCGTAGGCGCCGACGGCGGTATCGCCCTCGACGATCTTCACGCTCTCGATCGGCACACCGAGCCCGTCGGCGACGACCTGCGCGAACGTTGTGGCGTGCGCCTGGCCGTGGGAGTGGAGGCCGACGCTGACGACGACGTTGCCGGTCGGGTCGACGGTGACCGTCGCGCTGTCCATGTAGTCGAACGGAAAGCCCATTCGCTTCGCGAGGTCGCCCGACCAGCCGCCCGGCTCGAGAAACGGCGAGAAGCCGATCCCCAGGTGCCGGCCCTCGGCCCGTGCCGCCCGCTGCCGCTCCCTGAACCCGGCGTAGTCGACGAGCTCGGCCGCCTTGCGCTGGGCCGCCGCGAAGCTGCCGCCGTCGTAGCGGCAGCCGGTCGCGGACTCGTACTCGCCGTCCGGGATCGTGTTCTTCAGTCGCAGCTCGAGCGGATCCATGCCGAGCGCCCGGGCGACGTCGTCGATCAGGGCCTCGCGCGCCGTCTGCCCGCTCGTCCAGCCGACCCCACGGTAGGCGCCCGACGGGCACTTGTTCGTGTAGGCCGCATCGACCTCGTACCGGACGGCATCGAGTCGGTAGACGCTCGGCAGCATCACCGCGGCGCACAGCGGGTCGACGAGCGGTGTGAAGGGGTACGCGGCGTACGCGCCGGCATCGCCGACGTAGCGTCCCTTCATGGCGAGAAAGGTCCCGTCGGCCCTCGTCGCGATCGAGAGCTCGCAGACGACCTCCTTGGCGTGCAGGCTGGCTGCGAGCGCCTCGTAGCGATCCTCGATCCACTTCACGGGCCGGCCGAGTCGCTTCGAGGCGAGCACGACCAGGGCGTCCTCGGGGTACAGGTGGATCTTGAGCCCGAAGCCGCCACCGACGTCGGGAGCGATCACCCGCACCTGCTTCTCGGAGATGCCGAGGGTCAGCGAGAGCAGCGTGCGCACGAGGTGCGGGATCTGGGTCGACGTCCACATCGTCAGCTCGCCCGAGCCGGCGTTCCAGTCGGCGAGCACCCCGCGCCCCTCGAGCGGCATGGCGTGGAACCGTCCGTGGTGAAACGTCTTCGTGAACACGTGGTCGGCCGCGGCGAACGCCCCGTCCACGTCGCCGTTCTTGAACTCGATGTGCGCGAAGTTGTTCGACGCCGAGCCCTCGTAGAGCAGGGGAGCCCCGGGGGCGAGCGAGGCTTCCGTGTCCATCACCGCCGGAAGCGGCTCGTACTCGACCTCGATCAGCTGGGCCGCGTCCTCGGCCACGTAGCGCGACGTGGCGACGACGCAGGCGACTGCCTCGCCGGAGAAACGGACCCGCTCGGACGGCAGGATCGGCCGGTTGTTGTCGACCACCTCCTCGCGGGGAAGGGCCGTGTGGTAGACGATGCCCTCGACGTCCGCCGGGAGGATGACGTCGACGACGCCGGGAAGCGCCCTCGCCGCCTCCGCGTCCACTCTGGTCACCTTCGCGTGAGCGAACGGGCTGCGGAGAAACGCGGCGTGGAGCATGCCCGGAAGGGAGATGTCGTCGACGAACTGGCCGGTGCCGCGCAGGTACTTGCCGTCCTCGACCCGCAGGATCCGCTGCCCGACGTACGGCTGGCGCTCGCTCTCGGTCGTCGCCATCAGTTCCCTCCTCCGAGCTTGCGGGCGGCTTCCTGGACGGCCTCGACGATGCCGACGTAGCCGGTGCAGCGGCAGACGTTGCCCGCCAGGGACGCACGGATCTCGGCCTCGCTCGGGCTCGGGTTGCGCTCGAGCAGATCGACGGTGGCGAGCAGGAGCCCGGGGGTGCAGAAGCCGCACTGGAGGCCGTGCTTCTCGTGGAAGGCCTGCTGGACCGGGTGCAGCTCCTCGGGACCGGCGAGACCCTCGACGGTCTCGAGGCTCGCCCCCTGGGCCTGGACGGCGAACAGAAGGCACGAGCGGACGAGCTCGCCGTCGACGCGGATGGTGCAGGAGCCGCAGACGCCCTGCTCGCAGGCGACGTGCGTGCCGGTCAGCCCGAGCTCGCCGCGCAGGAAGTCGGACAGCAGGGTGCGCGGCTCCGCGATCCCGCGGCGCTCCTCGCCGTTGACCGTGAGGCGAACGACGAGCTCGCCCTCGACGACACTTGCCATCAGCTCCCACCTCCAGCCTGCTCGAGTGCGCGTCGGACGACGACGCCGACGACCTGCCTGCGATACCCGGCCGAGGCGTGCCCGTCGGACTTCGCCTCGAGCTCCTGCGATGCCGCCCGGCCCGCGTCTGCGGCAGCGTCGGCCGGCACGCGGCCGGCGAGCGCCTGCTCCGCACCGGTCGCACGAACCGGCCGGTCGGCGACACCGAACAGCGCGATCCGGGCCGATCCGACGACATCGCCGCTCATCGTCAACGCAACGGCGGCGCCGGCGAGCGCGAAGTCGCCGCTCTTTCGCGAGACCTCGGCGAAGCCGGTCCGGTCGGCCTTCGGGAAGCGGACGTGCGTGAGCACCTCGTCCGGGGCGAGCGCGGTCGTGAAATAGGTGACGAACAGGTCGTCAGCCGCGATCGTCCGCACGCCCGACGGGCCGCGGGCAACGACCTCGCCGCCCAGCGCGAGGAGGACCGCGCACAGCTCGGACGCGGGGTCGGCATGGGCGATGGAGCCGCCCACCGTGCCGCGGCTCCGTACGCCCGGAAAGGCGACATGACGCAGCGCATCTCCCGTGAGCGGCGCCGCGGCCTGCGCCTCGACGGAGCGCTCGAGCGCCGCCTGGCGCGTGACCGCCCCGACCTCGACGGTGCCATTCACCGAGATCCCCCCGAGCTCCGCGACGCGATTCACGTCCACGAGCACGCCGGGAACGGCCAGGCGCAGGTTCATGAGCGGCACGAGGCTCTGGCCGCCGGCCAGCACCTTCGCCTCGTCGCCGTGCTCGGCGAGAGCCGCAACGACCTCGTCGACGGTCTCGGCGGCGACGTACCTGAACGGAGCGGGCTTCACGAGCCGCCACCTCCCTCTGTCGTTGCCCTCAAGGCGCCCAGCCTACGGCTCCGGCCGCCGTGCGGCAAGTGTCCGCCCGCGCGACAGTCCCGTTGCCCCTACCCTTGGGAGGATGCACGCCGTCGTCCCCACACGGCGAGCTCTGCCGGTCATCGCCGGGCTGATCGTCGCCGCGAGCCTCCCGGGCAACGTCCTGGGAGTTCCCGCGGGCGGGACGGGCGGTCCCCGGGTCGTCGTTCCGAACGTCGAGACGACGCCCGTACCGAACGCCGGTGACGCGGCCGACGATCCCGCGATCTGGGTGTACCGCAACGACCCGGCCCGGAGCACCGTGATCGGTACGGACAAGCGAGGCGGGCTCGCCGTGTACGACCTGTCCGGGCGGGAGCTCCAGTACCTGAGCGGCGGCCGGATGAACAACGTCGACCTGCGCCGCGGCTTCCGGCTCGGCGGGCGGAAGGTCACGCTCGTCGCCGCCGACGATCGGGCCCGGGACGTCATCGAGCTGTTCCGGGTCGACCCTGCGACCCGGCGGCTCGTCCGGATCGGCGGGCCGCGGATCGAGGCCGGGGTCGACGTCTACGGGCTCTGCATGTACCGCAGCCCCGCCGGCCGCTACTACGTCTTCGTCACGAGCGAGCGCGGCGAGGTCGAGCAGTGGCGACTGCGAAGGAGAGGGCAGGCGATCGCCGCCGAGCGAGCTCGCCGGTTCGACGCCGGCTCCCAGGTGGAGGGCTGCGTCGCCGACGACGACCTCGGCCATCTCTACGTTGCGGAGGAGTCGACGGGGATCTGGAAGTACGGCGCGGAGCCCGGCGACGGGCGCTCCCGCCGGCTCGTCGACGGGACGGAGGGACGGGGGCACCTGATCGCGGACGTCGAGGGTCTCGCGATCGCGTACGAGGCCGGCGGGACCGGCTACCTCCTCGCCTCGAGCCAGGGCGACGACTCCTTCGTCGTCTACCGCCGGGAAGGTGCGAACGCCTTCGTCCAGAGGTTCCGGATCGGCGCCGGCGCAGGTATCGACGACGTCGAGGACACGGACGGCATCGAGGTCACGACGGCGTCGCTCGGGCCCGGGTTCCCGTCGGGCCTGTTCGTTGCCCAGGACGGGGACAACGACGACGCCAACCAGAACTTCAAGCTCGTCCGTCTCGAGCGCATCCTCGACTGACCCGCGGGTCTTCCCGCCGCCGCGAGGAGATCCCCCGGATTCGGGATGACCGACGGGCCGATCCTGCCGAAGGACAAGGTGAGATGCTTCCCGAGCGACGAACGTCCCAGCCGCTGAACAACG
Source organism: Gaiellales bacterium (assembly GCA_046330455.1). Lineage (GTDB taxonomy): Bacteria > Actinomycetota > Thermoleophilia > Gaiellales > Gaiellaceae > CAVQXR01. Next base: position 373,815 of record JAXLSU010000001.1, on the reverse strand, counting down.
TGCCGCGGCGGATCGCCCAGCTCAGCCGCCTGCTCGCGTGGCTGTCGCTCACCCTCGTCTGCCTCGGGCTGTGCGCCTGGCTCGGGCTCGGCCGCGCAGCGCTCGGCCCGGAGGACGGGCTCGGGCCGTGGCCGGTCGTGCTCGGGCTCGGCTTCGTGCTCGGCCTGCTCGGCGCCGGGTGCAGCGTCGTCGCGCTGTCGATCGGCGGCGTCTCGCGCCGACGGACGTTCGGGGCGATGACGGTGTCGATCGCGGCCTCGACGATCGTCGGGATCGTCGCACTGGCCCTGTTCTTCGCGTCGACGACGCTGAGCTGGTCGTAGCCCGCCTCCCGGACGGCCGCTCTACCCGACCTCCGGCATCACCCGGTCGTGGATCAGGCGCAGCTGGCCCTGCTGGCTCGGAACGCCCCCGACCTCGATGCCCGACCAGGCCTCGACGAGGTAGGGGTCGATCGGGGCGCAGATCATGTGGTCGAAGCCGCTCGGGATCACCTCGCCCGTGATCCGTTCGATCCACTCCTCCGGCGAGCCCGACAGCGAGAGCTTCTCGGTCAGCTCCATCGTCGTCAGCCCGACCGCCTTCTCGACATCGCCGACGTTGAAGGCGTCCATGATCGGCTGCACGCTCTCGGGGTCGATCCCGTGGCGTTCGATCTGCTCGCGCGGCATCGCGGGGATGTAGAAGGCGACGACGACGCGCGCCGCCTGCTTCGCGGCCTCACCGTCCTCGGAGATCGACGTCACCATCCACGCGCCGAGGTCGAGTGCCGAGCCGTCGCGTCCCGCGCGCGCGGCCCCGAGCAGCACGTGCTCGCTCGCGTAGCTCATCGCCTCCTTCGAGTACGCGAGCGCCTGGTGCATGCCGTCGGAGATCTCGCCGGCGAGCTCGAACGACCTCGGGCCGCGCATCGCGCCGAGCTTCAGCGGCACGTGCTCCTGAACCGGCCGCGCCGACGTGAATAGGCCCGTGTACCGGTAGAACTCGCCCTCGAAATCGATCTTGCCCTCGTCGAGCATCGTTCGCAGCACGTGGTGGGCCTCACGCAGGCGCCTGAGCTGGCCGCCGGTCCTCCAGTCGACGTGGTACTGCTCGAGCATCGCGATGTTCCCCAGCGAGAAGACGGCCTCGGCCCGGCCGTTCGACAGCTCGTCGAGCGTCGCGATCGTGTGGGCGAGGATCGTGGGCTCCTTGAGGATCACGTGGGTCACGCACGGCCCGAGTCGGATCCTCGTCGTCCGGGTCGCGGCCACCGACGCGATCAGCCAGCCGTCCTTGTGGTAGGTCTCGTCGGCCATGTACGCGCCATAGAAGCCGAGCTCGTCGGCGAGCGCGATCGTGTCGACGATCTCGGCGACGGGGTGGTCTGGCAGCGATGCGTAGCTGAGCTTCATCGACCTCTCCTTCGGTCATCTGCGGCCGGTACCCGACGGGTACGCGCGGCGCTGTCAGGTACGAGACGGCCGGATCGCTAGAACCACTTCGTGAACAGGGGCTCCGGCACCGGCGGGAGCTCCTCGACGGCCCGGCCGGAGAAGCGCGCCGTGATCCCCTCGGCCCAGCGACGAGCCCGGTCGGTCAGGCGACGGTCGTCCGTCTGCATCCGCCCGCGCGTGACGATGACACCGAGATCGGCCCCCTTGTACCGGTACTCCCCGGCTCCGTAGACGCGGAGGTAGAACGCCTCGTCCTCGTGCCCGACCGTGTGCCAGGTCGTGACGGGGCCGACGAACTCCGGCCGTTCGCCGCGCATCTCCCAGAGCCCGCTCGGCGGCGCAGAGACGATCACCTCGGTGACATCCTCGGTCTGCTTGAGCACGAGCTGGCTCCACTCGTCGTACTGCCGCCAGCGATCCTCCACCGCGGCGAGGTCGACCTCCCAGTCGACGTTCATGAACTCCAGGAAGTGGAAGAGGAAGAGGGGCACGCCGCCGTACTTCGAGGTGATGAGGTTCGTCAGCGGGCTGGCACCGGAGACGCGCGGATTGATCTCCCCGAGGTAGACCTCACCGGTTCCGGTCTCGACGAGGAAGTCGACGCAGAAGACCCCGCGGTAGCCGTGCTCGTACAGGGTCTCACCGAGCCGGCGGGCGAGCGAGCGGATCGCCTCGCGCGTCGGCTCGTCGAAGACTCCGGGGAAGAGATCGTTCCCACACCAGCCGCCCCGGTAGGGCGTCAGCTCCTCGTAGCCCGTGAGGTCGGTCTGGATCGGGCCGACGAGTGTCCCGTGCCGGGTGGCGCACGCCTCGAGGGTGCCGGGCAGGTGCTCGATGCGCCGCATGATCTTGAGCTCCTCGCCCGCGAGCTTGTCGGCGCACCCGTCCCAGAGCTCCTCGCTCGAGATGAAGAACGTCGTGCGCCCCGAGTCGCCGTACGGCGTCTGCACGACGAGGTCCTCACCGAGCCCGGCGGCCCGGGCCTGGTCGAGCAGCTCCGCGTAGCTCTCGGCGCGGGCGAGGATGTTCGGCGCCGAGGGGATCCCCGCCTCGTTCGCGAGCTGGGTCGTCACGATCTTCGAGTCGATGTGCTCGCGCAGCGACCGTGCGGGCAGGGCGACCTCGAGCCCGATCTCGGTCGCAAGCTCCTCCGTCTCCTCCTCGAACATGACGAACACGACCTTGCCGCCGCCGCGGGAGCGGGCCCGGTCGACGACGTCCTTGTGCCCGAGCAGCCACGTGTTCACGGACTCGAAGCTCGCGAACTCGCGCTGGCCCTCGTACCGGGGCACGAAGACGTGTGGGTGGTGCCCGTCGAAGCTGTCGAAGTAGGCGACGTACTCGAACGCGCCGATCCACTGATCGATGCCGAGGATGTTGTACGGCGTCGGCGAGACGAAGTAGAAGGGAGTCGGGCTCGAGCGGGCGAAGCGATAGACGTCGGACAGCCCGCTCAGGCTCGCCCGGCCGGATCGGTGCGCAACCTGCCCAGGCGTCTCCACACCGCGACGCTACACCGTCACGGACACGACTTCAACCCGGTTTCCGGACGCTCAGGCGAAGATGACCTGCGGCACGTGCGGGATCTCGTGCTGTCGTGCCAGGAGCGGCGGGAGCGCGAAGACGGTCTCCCGCGTGCGCGTCTCCTGCGGCGGGTTGTCGAGCCGGATCTCCCAGGCATCGTCCGGCCACAGCAGCCTGACGGCCGCTTCGGTCGCATCGTAGGACGCGGTGTACACCGTCCCCCAGGTGTGCCGCGCGAGCGGCCGGTAGACGGGCTCCGTGAGGAACACGTGCTCGAGACCCTCCCGTGTCAGCTCCGGATCCGCGAGCGCGCCGGCCAGCCTCGCCTCGCGCGCCACGGTCTCGGACATCACCGCGTGCTCGTGCCACTCGGTCGCGCCCTGGCGATTGGCGGCATACGAGGCCCCGCGGACGACGGCCGGCTCCCGGTCAGGCGCGAGCTGGACGAGTGCGGCGGCCCCCGAGCGGTCGACCATCGCGACGTTGTAGGCGAGGTTGACGGGTACCGCCTGGCAGGCGTCGAGCGCATCGGCCACGTCCCGGCAGGTGTCGAGCAGGTAGCGGAGCAGCAGCGTGATCGCGAAGCCGCGACCCGCGGCCCGGCGTCCGCCGAAGGAGAGCGCGACCGCGAGGCCGTCCTCGTTCACGCCGTCGAGGGCGCCCCAGAGGCAGTCGGTCATGACGCTCGTCCGGCGTCCCGAGAAGGCCGAGGTGAGGAGCGTCGTCTCGCACAGGGCAGGCACGTAGTCGTAGTTGCGCACGAGTGCCGGGTGCCCGTTTGCCGTGAAGGTCGCCATCGAGCAGGCCGCGAAGAAGGACGGCGGGTGCCACTGGCTCAGAAACCGTGCCTCCAGATCGCCGCCGCCGCAGGTCTCGACGAGCTGCTCGTAGGCGGGGACGAGCTCGGGCACGAACGTCCTCAGCGCCCGCGCGCACTCGGAGTAGGTCGGTCGCGCCTCCTCGCCGTCCCGCAGGAACCAGCCCCGGTAGGCGGGCCAGGTTGCCTCGAAGAGGTCACGGATCCTCGGCCCGGGCCGTTCCTCGACCACGGAGCGGAAGGTGACGGAGACCGCACGGCGACCACCGTCCGTCCCGCGGGACGCGTCCGGGCTCATGTGTCTCATAGTAGAGGCGGCCGCGGCCGCCACCGCCCGTAGGTTGTCCGGATGCGCCTTGACGAGTACGCCGTCCTCGACGCGACCGCGCTCGCCGCGCTCGCTCGCGACGGAGAGACGACCCCCGGGGAGCTGGCGGCGCTCGCCGTCTCCGCCGTCGAGCAGGTCGACTCCGAGCTGAACGCCGTCGTTGGCGTCTACGAGGATGCGGCCGAGCTCGGGGAGAGCGCCCTGGACGGGCCGTTTCGCGGTGTCCCGACGCTGCTCAAGGACCTGTTCCACGGCGACGCCGGCCGCCCCACCGAGGCGGGCTCGAGGCTCGGCGCCGGCTGGGTACAGCAGAATCAGTCCGAGCTCGTGCGCCGCCTCAAGGGCGCCGGGCTCGTGCCGCTCGGTCGAACGACGACCTCGGAGTTCGGGATCATGGGCACGACCGAGACGATCGCCGCCGGGCCCACGTGCACCCCCTGGAGCCGTGACCACATCGCGGGCGGCTCGAGCGGCGGCGCGGCGGCGGCCGTGGGCGCCGGCATCGTTCCCGTGGCGACGGGGAGCGACGGCGGCGGCTCGATCCGGATTCCAGCCTCCGCGTGCGGCGTCGTCGGCCTCAAGCCCACGCGTGGACGCGTGACGTGGGGGCCCGCAGCCGGCGAGCCGCTCCTCGGCTGGGCCGTCCACTTCGTGCTCACGCGGAGCGTCCGCGACACGGCGGCCTGTCTCGACGCGCTCGCGGGCCCGCTCGCGGGGGATCCGAGCGTGGCGCCTCCGGCCGTTCGGCCCTGGATCGAGGAAGTGGGTGCGCCGGCCGGCCCGCTGCGGATCGCGTATGCGTGGGAGCCGTGGTCGGGCCGGCCCGCGATCGAGGAGATTCGCCTCGCCTGCGAGCAGACCGCACAGCTGCTCGAAGGGCTCGGGCATCAGGTCGTCGAGGCGCGCCCGGACTTCTCGTGGGATCAGTTCCTCGATGCGATGACCGTCATCTGGTCGGCGACCACCTCGCACCTGATCGACGGGTTCTCGCACGCCGTCGGTCGCGTCCCCGGCCCGGACAACCTGGAGCTGCCGACGCTGCGCATGCTCGAGTTCGGTCGGGCCGTGACGGGGTCGCGGCTGCTTGCGGCGCTCGACTCGGCCGTGCACATCTCCCGCCAGGTCGGCGGCTTCTTCGCCGACCACGACGTTCTCCTCACCCCGACGCTCGGCGCGCTCCCGGCCCGGCTCGGCGTGTACGAGCCCGACGCGGAGCTCGACCCGGCCGAGCTCTTCTCCGCCTGGTCGCAGCTCGAGTCATTCAACCCCGTGTTCAACGCGACGGGGCAGCCGGCGATCAGCCTACCGCTGCACCAGAGCGGCAGCGGCCTGCCGATCGGGATGCAGCTCGTCGGTCGCTTCGGCGACGAGTCGACGCTGATCCGCCTCGCCTCCCAGCTCGAGCAAGCGGCTCCCTGGAAGGACCGCCTCCCGCCACTCCACGCCGGGCGGGCGGAATCGACGCATGCGCCAGACGCTGCCGCTGTCCGTCAGTAGGTCTTCGCGTTCAGCCCGCCGTCGACGAGCAGCGGTGCTCCGCTGACGAACGACGACTCGTCCGAGCAGAGGAACACGACCGCGGCCGCCACCTCCTCGGGACGCGCGATCCGTTTCCCCGGGTACGCGGCCTCCATCTCCGTGCGGGCGGCAACCGGATCGTCCGTTCCGTCGAAGTACTGCTGGATCATCGGGGTCTCCATGTCGCCGGGGCAGACGCAGTTGCAGCGGATCCCGTCGGCCGCGTAGTCGATCGCGATCGCCTTCGTCAGGCCGAGCACTCCCGACTTCATCGCCGTGTACGCGGCCAGGTAGCCGTCGCCCGTGAAGGAGAGGATCGACCCGACGTTGACGATCGCGCCGCCCTTCCCTCTCGACCGCAGCTCGCCGATCGCGTGCTTGCAGCCCCAGAACGTCCCGGTCAGGTGCACCGCGACGAGCTGGTTCCACTGCTCGTTCGTCGTCTCGTGCAGCCTTCCCTCGCCCAGGATCCCGGCGTTGTTCACGATCAGGTCGAAGCCGCCGAACTCCGTCCCGCACCGCCGGATCGCACGGACGATGTCCTCCTCGCACGTGACGTCCCCCTGCTCGAAGACGGCGAGGCCGTGTCCCTGCCGGGTCGCCTGGTCGGCCACCGCCTGCCCCATCTCGGCATCGCGGGAGAGGCCGACGACGTTCGCGCCCTCACGCGCGAGGGCGTAGACGATCTCGCGCCCGAGCCCCCTCGAGCTGCCGGTCACGACACCGGCCTTGCCGTCGAGCCTCCCCACCGGCGTCCTCCTCCCTCGCGGCGCCGGGGGCGGGATGAGATCCCGCCGCCCCTGCGACCTTCCACCTGTAGGGGCCGGATCTCATCCGGCCCTGGTCTTATCCGGCTCCCTCCGCCTCGAGCTCCGCGAGCAACTCCTCGCCGGAGAGCTTCGCGTCGGCCCAGTGGTCGTGCATCCACGCGAGGTGATCCCAGCGCGAGGCGACGATCCGCTCGACCTCCCAGTTCGGCAGCTCCTGCTGGCGCACGTGCTCGGTCATGAGCTCCGGATCGACCTCGTACACGTGCTCGAGTCGCGTGACGACGACATCGGTGACGCGCTGTGCCTCCGGGGGCTTCTGGTCGGAGAGCCGGAATCCCAGCATCGCTCAGTCCTCCTCGTAGGCGTCGTCGAGCATGTACTTGCCCGGGTTCATGACGTTGTTCGGGTCGAGCGCCCGCTTGATCGTCTTCATCACGTCGTAGGCGCCGCCGAGCTCCTGCGGGACGAGGTCGACCTCGCCGACCCGGCACGAGCCATGGCAGGCGCTGATCGAGCCCCCGGCCTCGATCGCGACCCGGGCGATCTCGCGCTTCGCCCAGACGTAGCCCTCCCAGTTCTCCTCGTTCAGCTCCTGCTCCCAGATGCCGATGTCGATCTCGCCGAGGTAGTCGCCCCACGGCTTATAGGGCCCGCTCGTGTAGGCGAACATCCCCCAGTCGTCGAAGATCCCGTACTTCTCGATGATCGTGTCGGCGATCCGGTGCCACTTCTCGCGCACCTCGGGGAGCTTCGAGTAGAGCACCGCGGCGTCCTCGCAGTGCCAGCTCATCGGCACCACCTGGCCGGTCTTGCGGACGCGACCGTGGAGCGGCGTCGCGTAGCGATCGTGGCGGGCCGACCAGTCGGCGTGGGAGATCTCGTCGCCCATGTAGACGCCGCCGGTCGCCTTGCCGATCCGCAGGCTCTCCTTGGCTCCCGGCCGCACCTCGTCGGCGTTGCCGTACATGGCGATCGCGACGACGGCCTTCGCCGAGTCGGGCTGCGGGATGTACGCCTCGTCATCGCGACGCAGGTAGGCGACCTTCTCCTCGTCGAAGAGCACGACGCCGGCGATCGTCGTGTAACCGGAGCGCGCGAGCTCGCCCGTCGCCTTCCAGGCGTCCTCGTAGCTCGTGTAGGTCCAGAACGCCGAGAACTCCATCTCGGGGCGCTTCACGAGCTCGAGCGTCGCTTCGGTCACGATCCCGAGGGTTCCCTGGTGGCCCATGAACAGCTCCTTGAGCTGATACCCGGACGAGCTCGAGCGGTTCTTCCTACCGCCGCCGTGACCGACGTTCACGATCTCGCCCGTCGGCAGCACGATCTCGAACGAGATCACGAGGTGCTTCACGTGACCGAACCGCGATCCGAGCAGGCTCCAGCCGTTCGTGCCGATCCGCCCGCCGACGAGCGAGCACGGGTAGGAGGCGGGGTCGTCCGGGTACATGAAGCCCGTCGGGCGCAGCGCCTCGTTCAGCTTCAACATGCTGATCCCCGGCCCGACCGTGACCGTACGATCGACGACGTCGATCTCGTGGATCTGGTTCATGAGCTTGACGTCGACGAGGATCCCGTGCCTGAGCGGTACGGCCCCGTCGGTGAGGCCGGTACCGCCCGCCCGCGGGACGACCGGGATCCGGTGGCGGTTCGCGAGCTTGACGACCTCGGAGATCTGCTGTGCCGTCGTCGGGAGCACGACCGCCTGCGGGGTGTGGGCCTCCCAGTTGTGGATCGCGAACGGCGCCGGGACCCGGGCGCGGTTGAACAGCGCCGACTTTCCGGTGAAGACGTGATCCTCGCCGCAGATCGCGACGAGCTCGTCGATGACGGTGTCGGGAAGCGTTGCGACTGCCATCTCACACCTCGAATCCGGCCGCCTCGGCCGTCAGCTCGAAGATGTCGTAGACCTCGATCCCCTGAGCCTTGCCCTGCTCGTCGAGAGGGCGCTCCGACCACGGGCAGGCCGACACGAGCACCTCGACCCCATCGAGCGCCTTCGCCTTCTCGACCCGGCGGCGGCTGATCTCGGCCGTCAGCTCGGGCCGCTCGACCCAGAGGTTCGAGCCTGCGCCGGAGCAGTACGACCACTGGGTGACCCGGTCGACGTCCACGAACGTCAGCCCCGGGATCGCCCGCAGGATCTCGCGCGGGCTCTGCCACTTCCCCAGACGCTTGTTGAGCCGGCAGGGATCGTGGTAGGTGACCGTCCGGTCGACCGGTGTGTTCAGCTCGATCTTGCCGTCCCGGATCAGCTCGGCGATCAGGTCGACGGCGAGGACGATCTCGAACTCGTCGAAGTTCTCGTCGAGCTCCGGGTAGTGCTCGATGATCGTGATGTAGTCGTGGGGGTCGGGGCAAATGATCCGTTTCGTGCCGGTCTTGCGCCAGTCGATCAGGTTGTGCTCGGCCATCTTGTGGGCGATGTCGACGTAGCCTGTCTCCCACATCGGGCCCCCGCAGCACCACTGCTGGTTCATGAGCCCGAACTCGATTCCGCCCGCTTGCAGGAGGAGCGAGACTGCCCGCGGGACCGACGGCCGCTTGAACGCGGCCTCGCAATCGGCGAACAGCACCGTCTCACCGCCGGTCGGGATGTCGAGGCCGGCGGCCCACGCGCGCACCTTCGAGCCCGAGGTCTCGATGTTCCAGCCGAGCACGGGCTCGTTTCCCCAGCGGTCGGTCAGGTCGGCCCACCGCTTCCAGTTCGGCTGGTGGACGCCCGAGTCCACCGCATGCTTGCGCATGGCCTTGACGACGTCGATCGTGCGCTGGCGGAACCGGTAGAAGTCGCCGGTGTAGAGCGTGTTGGGGCAGCGCAGCTCGCAGGCGCCGCACATCGTGCAGTTGACGTAGTCCTCGGCGACGTCCTCGATCGTCAGGTGGCCCTTCTCCATCGCGACCACGTTCGCGTGGAACGCCGTCGGGGTGAATCGCTCGTCGCGGGTGACCTGAGTGACCGGGCAGACCTCGCGACAGAACTTGTGGCCCGAGCTGAAGCAGTTGTAGGCCGCGTTGCGCCACTCTGCGAGGAATTCCGCAGGAAGCGTGCTGTCGCTCCCGTTGCCGCCGCCGTTCGTCCCCGTCTCCGGCGTCGTGCGCTTCGCCATTGGACCTCCTTCGCATCGGGCGGCCGCGACGCTGCCGCTTCCGCGATCGTAGTGCGGATTGGCCGAAGACGCCTCGTGGCGATGAGCGTACGCCGAAGCCGGCCCCGGCTCGCCGGGGCCAATCCTTGACGGCCCCGTGGCGACACCCGGATACTGCTCGCGACTCGGAAAGGAGATGATGATGACGAGCTCGGGCAGGGAAGGCATCGAGGCCGTCAGGGCTGAGTGGCTGGCGCTGTTCAACGCCGGCAGGATGGACGAGCTCGGGGAGAGGTTCTACGCGGAGGACGCCTGGGCCATGCCTCCCGGCGTCGAGCCCATCAGAGGCCGAGGCAAGATCGTTCAGCTCTTTCGGGACGTGTACGAGTCGGGAGACGACCCGCACTACGAGCTCGTCATCATCGAGACCGTCGCCGAGGGCAACCTCGGCTACCTCGTCGGGCGCTACTCCTTCACGGTCGACGGCAAGAGCGTTCACGGCCTGACACACGAGACCTATCGCCGCGAGGCCGACGGCAGCTGGAAATGCGTCGTCGACATGTGGCACCAGTCCGAGCCAACCTGACGCGAATCGGGACAGGCGAACCCGCGCTGTCGGTCCACAGCCAGCCGAGGACGACCGCTGCGGTAGAACATGTCTCGACATGGCTCGTCGCCGCAAACCGCTGATCGGCCTCTCGGTCGGCCATCACGACTTCGGTGACTACCAGAGCATCGGCTTCCAGCGGCCGATCGCGCTGGCCGGCGGGATTCCCTTCACGCTGAGCCGGCTCGACGACGTTCTCGAGGACGCTCTCGACGTCGTCGACGGCGTCGTGATCGGCGGCGGGCGGGACATCGAGCCGCACCGGTACGGCCAGGAGCCCCACGAGCTGCTCGGCCAGCCCGACCCGCACCGCGATGCGTTCGAGCTCGTGCTCGTCGAGCGCGTCCTCGATCGCCGCCTCCCGCTACTCGGGATGTGCCGCGGCATCCAGGTGCTGAACGTCGCCCTCGGCGGCACCCTCGTCCAGGACGTCTCGCTGCGGTCGGGATGGCAGGCGCACCCGACCGACCGCGGCTGGCACCGTTGGAAGGCCGTCGAGCACGCCTCACTCAACGACCACGAGGAGGTTCCCCACCACCCCCGCCATGACATGTCGGTGGCTCCGGGCTCGCGCCTGCACGAGGCGCTCGGCGTTGCGGAGATCGAGGTCGACAGCTTTCACCACCAGGCGATCGACGAGCTCGGTGACGGCCTCGTCGTCACGGGCAGGGCCGAGGACGGCGTCGTCGAGGTGATCGAGCTCGAGGATCGCGGGCAGTACGTCCTCGGCGCCCAGTTCGAGCTCCAGGAGGAGTGGCGCGTCGACCCGCGCTTCCTCGAGGTCTTTCGCCGGTTCGTCGCGTCGACGAGGCAAGAGCGCTAGGCACATGGGCGTTGCCTTCGGGCTCGCCGCCGCCCTTCTCTGGGGCACGGCCGACTATCTTGCCGCGGTCGCATCCCGCCGGAGCGGCTCGTTTCGGGTCGTGCTCGGCTTCCACCTGATCGCAGTCGCGATGCTGGCGATCCTCGTCGTCGCGACCGGGACGGTCGACGACGTATCCGCGGCCGATGCCGTGACGCTGCTCTGGGTCGGAGCGCTCGGAGCGCTCTCCTACGCGACGTTCTACCGGTCGCTCGAGATCGGACCGATCTCGATCGCGAGCCCGATCATCTCCGCCTACGCCGCGGTCTCGCTCGTGCTGGCCGTCCTCGTGCTCGACGAGACGCTCACGGGAGGGCAGATCGTCGCCGCGGCGGTTGTGCTGCTCGGGGTGCTGCTGGCGTCGGCCGACCTCGCTCAGCTCCACCGCATCCAGCGCCGGCAGGCGATCGGGATCCTGCTCGCGATCGTCACCGCGATCGCGATCGGGGCCTTCGTGTTCGGGAACGCCTACTACGCGATCGACCTCGGCTGGCTGATGCCGATCTTCCTCTCGCGAGGGTTCGCGACCCTGTTCCTGCTCCTGGCGGCGACACGGTCCGGCGCCTGGCGGCTGGACTTCGCAGGCCGGACCCCGTCCTGGTTCGTACTCGTCGCGATTCTCGCTGCCCTCGACACGGGTGGGTATGCCGTCTTCAACCTCGGCGCCGAGCGCGCGGAGACCTCGATCGTCAGCGCCGCCTCGGCCCCGTACGCCGTGATCCCGATCGTCGCAGGCGTCCTGTTCCTCCACGAGCGGCCCCGCCCCGTGCAGTGGCTCGGCGTCGCGGGCGTGGTCGGCGGCGTCGTCCTGCTCGGCGTCTACAGCTGAGCGGCCGCGGCACCCCGCCCGCCTGCGGTCTGTAGGGTCGCGGCCCATGGGGATCGCGCTCGGGCTTCTGGCGGCCCTGAGCTGGGGCTTCAGCGACTACTGCTCGACGCTCGCGTCGCGCAGGACGGGCGCGTTCAGGGCGGTTCTCGGCTTCCACGTGGTCTCGACGCTCGGGCTCGCCGTCGCCGTCTACGCCGGCGGCGGGGTGAGCGGGTTGACCCTCGAACAGGGGCTCGTGCTCCTCGCTCTCGGCGCGGTCGGGTGGACGTTCTACCTGTCGTTCTACAGGGCGCTCGAGATCGGCCCGATCTCGGTCGTGAGCCCGATCGTCTCCGGGTACGGCGTCGTGATGGTGATCCTCGCCGTGCTCGTCCTCGACGAGCGCCCGACGGCCGGCCAGATCGTCGCGGTCGTGGTCGCGTTCGGGGGGGTGATCCTCGCCTCGTCAGACCCGAGCCTGTTCCACAGCGAGCAGCGGCGGCAAGCGACAGGCATCGTCCTTGCCATCGTCGCGACCGTGGCCGCGGGTGGCTACGTGTTCGGGATCAGCTACTACAGCCCGGAGCTCGGCTGGCTCGTTCCGATCTTCCTCGGCCGCGTCTCGACCACGCTGCTGCTCGTGCTGACCGCCCTGCCGGGTCGAAGGTGGCGCTTTCCCGAGCTGCCGCTCGGCCTCGCCGGGCTGATCGTCGCGATCGCCGTCCTCGACACCGCAGGCTTCGTCTCCTTCAACGTCGGCGTTCGCAACGCGGAGACCTCCGTCGTCGCTACCGCGGCCGCCCCCTACGCGATCGTGCCGATCGTGCTCGGCGTCCTCACGATGCACGAGCGCCCGAGACCGTTCCAGTGGGCCGGGATCGTGCTCGTCCTGCTCGGTCTCGTCCTGCTCGGCCTGTTCAGCTGAGCTAGCTTCCGCGCATGACCGCCGTGGCCGTCGAGCGACACATCGATCCGGAGTACCTGTGCAGTGTCGTCCGGCGCCTCTCGTCGATCGGCTCGAGCCCGCTCGGATTCCGGGTTGCCGGCACGCCCGAGGATCGGCGGGCGGCAGCGTTCGTCGCGGGCGAGTTTCGCCGCCTCGGCCTCGCCGACGTGGAGCTCGAGCCGGTCCCGGTCGACGCCTGGCGCTTCCGGGAGGCGTTCGTCGAGCTGGGGTCGCAGCGGTACGAGTGTGCCTCGATGGGCGGCGTTCCCGGCACGGGCTCCGCGGGCGTGTCGGGCCCGCTCGCCGTCGTGCACCGTGGCGGGCGGCGGGAGCTCGAAGGCGTCGACGTCGCCGGGAAGGTGGTGCTCGTCGACTGGTCGGATGAGGAGCTGTGGCCCTACGCGTTCGGGCTCGAGCTCGGGCTCAGGGGCGCCTCGGCCGTGATCGTCGCGTGCCTGCCGGGCGGGCCGTACTTCCAGCGGGACGGTGCGCTCGGCAGCTTCGACGCGATGTGGCACGGCGAGGCTCCGCCCGTGGTGACGATCCGCAAGGAGGACGCGCTCGCGCTGTGGCCGAAGGCCGGCTCGCCGGTACGGCTCGTGCTGGGAGCCACGCTCCGGGAGGCGTGGGCCGCGAACGTGATCGGCGTGCTGCCCGGCCGGCGCCGCGGACGGCCACTCCTCGTCGGGGCGCATCACGACGGCTGGTTCCGGGCGGCGCATGACAATGCGACGGGCGTGGCGTTGCTTCTCGGGCTCGCACGAGCGCTCACGCTGACCGGGCACCGACCCGAGCATCCGATCGCCTTCGTGTCCCACACCGCCGAGGAGTACGGGCTCGCGCGCTCGCGCTTCGACTGGTGCTACGGCTCGTGGTACGGGATCACGCAGGCCAGGCGGGCCTGGTCGTCGCGCGTGCCCTTCTACCTGAACCTCGAGGGTTGCGCCGGCCCCGGCCAGCCGCTCTCGGTGGACGCTCCGCCCGAGCTCGAGCGGACGATGCGCACCCTCTGCCGGCGTGCGCAACGGGACGGTCTGCTCCGGCACGGATTCACGATCGACCCGCCGAGCCCGCTCACGGACGTCTGGCCTCATCTCGCCGCCGGGATCCCCGGGGTGAACGTCTCGACCTTCACCGACGAGGTCTCGCGGGAGACCTACCACACCCAGCTCGACACGCCCGAGACGCTCGACCCCGGCTATCTCGCCGACCTCGGACGTGTGTTCTTGCGCATCCTGCTCACCGCGGACGCCGGGCCCGACGAGATCCTCGACTACGGTGCCCGCTCCGCCCACCTGCGACGTTCGCTCGCCGCGCTGCCTCGATCACCGGCCCGGCGGCGGGTCGAGGAGGCAGCCCTCGCGCTTGCAGAGCGGCGCGGCCGTCAGGCGTTCACAGCCGTCGGGCGAGGGCTGCACGGGCTCGATGCGTCCGGAGCGGCTGCCTACCCGCACGTTCAGCCCGCGAACGACCTGCGCCGGCTCGAGGAGGCGCTCGCCGCGCTTCGAGCCGGACGCCTCGAGAAGGCTGCGTCCGCTCTCGCCGGGGTGGGGCTCAACGCCCTCTGCTCCGACCTCTCACGGGCGGCGTTCGCGCGGGAGCGCGGGCGGACCTCGGCCTCGGCGGCACGCGCGACCTGGGCCGCGCAGGGCAGGCTCGATCCGGGTCCAGACCTCTGGAATGAGCTCGCCTCGCTGCGGAGCGAGCCGGGAGCGATGCCTCCCGAACCGTGGCTCGAGCAACGGCTGGAGCGCGAGGCAGAACGTGCCCGACGGGCGCTCGAGCGCCGGCTGCTCGCGATGGCGAGCGCGCTCGAAGGACGCGCGCCACCGCTCCCCTCGCCCCGTACGATGGCTCTCCCGTGCCCGCCGCCCGCGTAGCCATCGTCACCGGGGCCGGCCGCGGGATCGGCCGCGCCACCGTCCGGCTGCTGGCCGCCCGGGGCGACCGGGTGCTCGCGGTGTCGAGGACGGAGAGCGAGCTCGCCACGCTCGCGGTCGAGACCGGTTGTGCGACCCTGTCGGAGACTGTTGCCACCGCGGGAGGGTGCGCCCGCATCGTCGCGCAGGCCCGTCTCCTCGGGCCGGTCGAGATCCTCGTCAACAACGCGGGCATCGGCTCGGCGGGCGAGACGGAGCTGTGGGAGCTGCCGCCCGAGGTCTGGCACGAGACCATGGCGACGAACCTCCATGGCCCGTTCGAGCTCACCCGCCTCACAGCGCGGGACATGATCGAGCGGCGCTACGGCCGGATCGTGATGGTGAGCTCGACCGCCGGCGAGATAGGCGGCGCCCGGATGGCGGCCTACTGCGCCTCGAAGCACGGGCTGCTCGGGCTGATGAGGGCCGCAGCGCAGGATCTCGGGCCCCACGGCATCACCTGCAACGCCGTCCTCCCGGGCTGGGTGCGCACCGAGATGGCCGAGCGCTCGGCCGCCCGCGAGGCAGAGCGGCGGACGATCAGCGTCGCCGAGGTGTGGAGAGAGCGCGGCGCCGCCTACCCGCCGGGTCGGGTCGTGACGATGGACGAGGTCGCCGCCGCGATCGCCTTTCTCACCAGCGAGGAGTCGAGCGGGATCAGCGGCGAAGCCGTGACCGTCGCCCTCGGCGGCCTCTGGTAGAGGCGACTCCCGCCTCGCCGATCCAACCGGGGCCCGGGGCCACCCCTCGCCTCCTCCCGCTATCTAGCGTATCGCGACGCGACTCACCTGTTGTGCGCGGTTCGTCACGGTTCTCGCACACAGGTGGGTCGAGACCCGCCGGCGCCGCGTCCGGGAGGACGGGCGGCCGACGGGGTCCCGGTTTCGGCGCGCCCGGGGAAGGACCGAGGCGGCCGGTGGGCCCTCCCACGACGAGCGTCAGGCCGCGCCCTCCATGTAGGAGTCCCAGTCGCCCCAGGGTGAGCTCCAGTCCGTCTCGCACGGCTGCTTGATCGAGATGTGACACATGGCCGAGTCGGGCGTCGCCCCGTGCCAGTGCCAGATGCCGGCCCGGACGACGACCCAGTCGCCTCGGCGGATGATCCGCTTCTCGGTCTCGGTGGCAACGACGCCCTCGCCCTCCACGACCTGAAGCACCTGGTCGACCGGATGCACGTGGGGCTTCGTACGCGAGCCCGCATCGAACCAGACTCCGATCAGCTCGATGCCCTCCGGCGTGTCCGGATCGTTCATCAGCTGCTGGTGCACGGTCCCCGGAAACCACTCGGGATGGGCGGGTACGCGCGCCTCGTCCCGGTCGATCGTCACGATTCGCATCTCGCTCCTCCTTGCTCGTCCAGGTCTTCGAGGCGGACGCTAGCATCGACCCGTGAGGCGGCTGCTGCTCTTCGCGAGCTCCGTGGTGCTCGTCGACACGATGTTCTTCGCGGCACTCGGACCGCTGCTCCCCGAGCTTCGCGACGAGCTCGGGCTGGTCAAATGGCAGGCCGGGCTCCTCGTCGCGAGCTACGCGCTCGGCGGGATCGTCGGGACGATTCCGAGCGGCCTCGTGGCGACCCGCTTCGGCGTCAGGCGAACGGTCATCCTCGGGCTGATCGGGCTCGCTACCGCGAGTGCAGCGTTCGGCCTCGCCGATGGATACTGGCCGCTCGCCCTGACGCGCTTTGCCCAGGGACTGGCCGGAACCCTGTGCTGGACGGGGGTGCTCGCCTGGGTGGTCTCGGCCGGATCGCGCGCCCGGCGTGGCGAGCTCATCGGCATCGTGATGTCCGCCGCCGTCGGAGGAGCGCTGCTCGGGCCCGTGGTCGGAGGCGTGGCCTCGCAGGTCGGGCGGCTCGCCTGCTTCGGGGGCATCGCCGCGCTCGCGCTGACGCTCGCACTGGTGGGGCTCTCGATCCCGTCGCCGGCCCAGGACCCGCCACAGCCCCTCCGGCTCCTGCTCGTCGCCCTCCGGCAGCGACCGGTCGTTGCCGGCATGTGGTTGCTGACGATCCCGTCACTGCTGTTCGGTGCCCTCTCGGTGCTCGGCCCGCTCCAGCTCGACGACGTCGGCTGGGGTGTTGCGGGTATTGCGTCCACGTTCGTCGTCTCGGCGTGCTTCGAGGCGGCTTCCAGCCCGTTCATCGGCCGCTGGTCGGACCGACGCGGCCGCCTGGCGCCCCTTCGCGTCGGGCTCGCATTGAGCGCTGCGGTGATGCTGGCGATTCCCTGGCTCGGAGAGCGCTGGCTCCTGTCGGCCGTGATCGTGCTGGCGGGCGTCGCGTTCGGGATGTTCTGGACGCCGTCGATGGCGATGCTCTCCGACGGTATCGAGGCCGCCGGCGTGGCCCACGCGCTCGGGTTCGCACTGATGAACTTCGCGTGGGCGCCCGGCAACGTGATCGGCACGGCCGCGGGCGGAGCGCTCGCGGGCGCAGCCGGCGACACCGTCACCTACGGGATCCTCGCGGCCCTGTGCGGGCTCACCCTGCTCGGGCTCAGGGCCGGCTCCGCTGCGGACGTGGGCATGCGCGCGCAACCGGTCGAGCAGCCCTGAGGATCTGGAAAGATTCACCAATGGCGACGGAGATCGTCGAGCTCACTCCCGAGCAGCGTGAGATCCAGGCGCTGTGTCGCGAGTTCGCGGCCAGGGAGATCCGGCCGGTCTCGCTGGCGGTCGACGAGGGCGACACCGAGATGCCGTGGGAGATCTGGCACAAAGCCGCAGATCTCGGCATCACCTCCTACATGCTCCCCGAGGAGTACGGCGGTGGCGGCATGACCGACGTCTTCACGCAGTGCCTCGTCCAGGAGGAGCTCTGCCACGGCTGCTCCGGGATCGGGAATCTCGTCACCTCGGGAGGGTTCTTCGCCGAGCCGGTGCTCGAGCTCGGAACCGACGCCCAGCAACGGCGCTGGATCGAGCCTCTGTGCGCCGACCGACCGCCTCTGACCGCGCTTGCGACGACCGAGCCCGATTTCGGCTCGGACGCGGCCGGGATGCAGACGACGGCAACCCGGACGGACGGCGGCTACCTGCTCCGGGGACAGAAGACGTGGGTCTCGAACGGCGGGATCGCAGACCTCTACGTCGTCTTCGCGACCGTCGCCCCCGGGACGAGGTCGAAGGGCGTGACCGCGTTCCTCGTCGAGAAGGCGGACGCTGGGGTGTCGTTCGGTGCTCCGATGCGGAAGATGGGTCAGCGCGCGATCGTGAACTCCGAGCTGTTCCTGGAGGACGTGGCGGTAAGCGACGATCGCAGGCTCGGCGACGAGGGTGCGGGCTTCTACGGGCTCATGCGGACGTTCGACCGCTCCCGGATCGTGCTCGGAGCGGCCGCGACGGGCCTGGCACGCGCCGCGCTCGAGTACGCGACCGAGTACGCCCGGACGCGCGTGCAGTTCGGCAAGCCCATCGCCGAGCACCAGGCCGTCGCCTTCCGGCTCGCCGACATGGCGACACGGGTCGACGCTGCCCGACTGCTCGTCTGGCGCGCGGCCCGCGCGCTCGACGGCGGCGAGCTCGTCCCGAAGGAGGCGGCGATGGCGAAGCTGTACGCATCGGAGACCGCGATGTTCTGTACGTGGGCAGCCGTGCAGACACTCGGTGGCTGGGGGTACTCACGCGAGTACCCGGTCGAGAAGTGGATGCGCGACGCCAAGCTCGAGGAGATCGAGGAGGGCACGTCCGAGATCCAGCGGCTGATCATCTCACGTCGGCTGCTGTCCCCTTGACTCGCGACCTCAGGCCCCTGTTCGATCCGTCGTCCGTGGCCGTCGTCGGTGCGTCCGACGATCCGGTCAAGTGGGGTTACGGGCTGGCGCGTGGTGCGCTGCGCGGTGCCGACCGGCGTCCCGTGTACCTCGTCAACCGGAGCGGTGGCGAGATCCTCGGCCGGCGCGCCTACCGGTCGCTTGCCGAGCTCCCCGGGCCGGCCGAGCTGGTGGTGGTCGCGGTGCCCGAGCGCGCCTTCGAGGAGACGGTGGACGCAGCCCTCGCTGCCGGGGCGAAGGCTCTCATCGGGATCACCGCAGGGCTCGGCGAGTCGGGCGACGAGGGACTTGCCCGCGAGCGTGCCGTCGCCGAGCGCGTCCGCGCTGCCGGCGCGATCCTGCTCGGCCCGAACTGCCTCGGCGCGTTCGACGCCGCCTCGCGGCTCGACATCGGCTGGAGCGAGCTTCCTGCCGGGCCGATCGGGCTCGTCTCCCAGAGCGGCAACCTCGCGCTCGAGCTCGCCCTGCTCGCCGACGAGGTCGGCCTCGGCTTCTCGCGCTTCGCCTCGCTCGGGAATCAGGCCGACCTCGAAGCGGCCGAGCTCGTCACCTCGTTTGCGGCCGACCCGGCCACCCGCGTCGTCGCGCTGTACGTCGAGGACTTCCGCGACGGTCGGGAGTTCGCGTCGGCGTGCCACGCAGCCACGCTTGCCGGCAAGCCAGTGATCCTGCTCGCGGCCGGTGGGAGCGATGCGAGCGTCCGGGCCGCGCGCTCCCACACCGGCGCGCTCGTCAGCGACCTCGTGGCCGTCCGGGCCGCCTCCGGCGCGGCCGGGATCGAGCTCGTGCGCACCCCGCAGGAGCTCGTCGACCTCTCCCTCGCGCTGCTGACGCCGGACCTTCCGAAAGGACGCCGACTCGCCGTCTTCGGCGACGGGGGCGGCCACGGGGTCATCGCATCGGATCTCGCGTCGGAGGCCGGATTCGACCTGCCCCGGCTGAGCGACGGTCTCGCTGCCGGGCTGGCCGACGCGCTCGGCCCGACGGCGTCCACGCGCAATCCCGTGGACCTCGCGGGTGGGGGCGAGCAGGACTTCTCGAGCTTCGAGCGCGTCGCCCGGCTGCTCCTCGAGTCCGGCGAGGTCGACGCCGCGGTCCTGACCGGCTACTTCGGCGGCTATGCAGAGTACGGTCCCGAGTACGAGGCCAGCGAGTCCGAGGTCGCGCTCGCCATGGCCCACGCAGCTGCAGAGGCCGGTCGGCCGCTCGCCGTCCAGACCATGTATCCACGCGGACCTGCCGCCCGGATCCTTCGCAGCAAGGGCGTCCCCGTCTACGGCGACATCGAGGCTGCCATCGCGACCCTCGCCCGTCTCGCGGACCGTGCCCTGAATCCACCAACGGGCGTGTCAGAACTCCCGCCGCAGCGAGGCGAGGACATCCACCTGGACGGCTATTTCGATGCTCGCACCCTTCTCTCCGAAGCGGGAGTCCCGTTCGTCGAGGCCCGGCGGGTGACCACGACCTCGGAGGCGCGCGAGGCGGCCGAGGAGCTCGGCTACCCCGTCGTGTTGAAGGCGCTCGGGCTGCTCCACAAGTCCGATGCCGGAGGTGTCGCCCTCGGTATCGAGGGCCCGGAGGCGCTCGAGCGGATATTCTCGGAAATGGCAACACGACTACGAGCGCCAGGCTACTCCGTCGAGCGGACGGCACCGCTGGCCTCCGGAATCGAGCTGATCGCCGGGACGCGGCTCGACGCTCGCTTCGGTCCGATCGTGCTCGTGGGCATCGGCGGGATCTACGCGGAGTTGCTGCGCGACGTCGCGGTCGCGCTCGCACCGGTGACGGCCACCGAGGCCGAACGTCTGCTCCACTCGCTGCGGGGCTCGCCGTTGCTGCTCGGGGCGCGCGGCCGCCCGCCGCTCGCCGTGCCGCACGCGGCCGCAGCGATCTCGGCGCTCTCGCAGGCGGCGGCCGCGCGGCCGGCGATCGGGGAGATCGAGGTCAACCCGTTGCTCGTCACTCCCGACCGGGCGCTCGCACTCGACGCGCGGATCGTGCCGGCGCAGAAAGGAGACCAGGGTGCTCGTTGAGGGGACATTCGAGGGCAAGGTCGCGGTCGTCACCGGAGGCGGCAGCGGAATGGGTCGCGCGATGGCGCTCGAGTTCGCCCGGCTCGGCGCCTCCGTCCTCGTCGCCGGCCGGCGTCCGGAACCGCTCGAGGAGACCGTCGCCCAGATCGAGGACGACGGTGGCGCGGCGCACTGGAAGCCGACCGACGTGCGCCAGCCCGATCAGGTCGACGCGATGGTCGCCGAGGCCGTCAAGCGCTTTGGGCGAGTTGACGTTCTCGTCAACAACGCTGCCGGGAACTTCATCGTCCGCGCGGAGGACCTCTCTCCGAACGGCTGGCGCGCGGTGGTCGGGATCGTGCTCGACGGAGGCTTTCTCTGCGCGCGCGCGGCCGGACGTCAGATGATTGCCCAGGGCGACGGCGGTGCGATCCTGAGCGTCCTCGCGAGCTACGCATGGACGGGTGGGCCCGGAACCGTTCATTCCGCGGCCGCGAAGGCGGGCGTGCTCGCGATGACCCGGACACTCGCGGTCGAGTGGGCCTCGCACGGGATCAGGGTCAACGCGATCTGCCCGGGCCCGACCGAGACGGAAGGGGCGGGCGCCGCCCTCTGGCCGACCGAGGACGATCGCGCCCGCGTCTCGTCCACGGTTCCGCTCGGCAGGCTCGCCACCGTGGAGGAGATCGGTTGGTGGTCGACCGCGCTGTGCTCTGGATATGCGTCATATATCACCGGTGAGGTGCTGACGATCGACGGCGGGCACTGGCTCGAACAGGAGGGCTATCTGCCCGCCCTCGGCGGCTGACGGCCCGGCTCGGCCGGGCCGGATCCGCGAAGGAGCCGGGCGGAGCCCGGCTCCTTCGCGGTCGAGCGGACGGCCTGGCGGGACGCGACCCGCGCAGAAGCGGCCCGAAGGGCCGCGGCCACGGCGGGCCGACCGAGTGACGTCCCGGACGACCGACCGGCGAGCCGTGACCCACGGCCCCCGGAGCACGACCTGGACGGGAACGCTCCCGCACCAGGCAAGACCCGCCTGCGCGTCGGGCAGGACCCGGGAAGGTCGACGCTCCGCGGCCCTGCCGACCGCACGGCCGGGAGAGCCTCGGCAGCACTGACGAAGAGACCGGTGACTCCGGCTCCACCGCCGCCGATCGCCGGCGCGTAGCCGGAGCGCCGGCTTCTCGATGGTTCGTCGTGGCGCCAGCTTCATAGCCACCGGCACCGAACACCGGGCCGCGCCGGCCACCTCTGCGCGAAACGCGCCTCACATCGGGACGGGTTCCCGGGACCTGGCTCCGGGCCGGATGGGCCCCGGTCCTCGGCCTGGGCGTTGCCTGCGGGCCCGCGTTCGTTCCCCGAGGGTCTCGAGCCCGCGCGGGAGCCGGAGCCGAGGCTCGGGCAGCCACGACGCGGCCCTGGAGCCGGGCGAGGCTCGGCGCTCCGGGCCCGTGCGGAAGCAGATGCCGGGACAACTCCTTGACAACTGAACAGTAGTTCAGTTATATAGAAGGAGTCCAACCTCGGAGGCCCCCTTCATGGAGATCCCCCATCCGCTTCCCGATCCACTCGCCGAGCTGATCGCCGGGCGCTTCCGGACGCTCGGGGAGGCCATGCGGATCAAGCTCCTCGATCGGCTGCGCGACGGCGAGGCGACCGTCCAGGAGCTGACCGACGCCCTCGGCTCGTCTCAGCAGAACGTCTCGAAGCACCTCGGCGTGCTGCTGCAGGCGGGCATCGTGCGCCGGCGCAAGGAGGGCAATCACGCGTACTACGCGATCGCCGACGAGTCCGTCTTCACCCTCTGCGAGCAGATCTGCGGCGGGCTGGCACGCCAGCTTGAAGAGCTCGAAGCGCTGCTCGGAGGCAACCTCGAAAGGAGCACGCGATGAACGGAGCCCGATCCCGCTGGCCCCTCGAACGTGCGCTGTTTGCGCTGGCCGGAACGGTGACGCTCCTGAGCGCACTCCTCGCGGCGACCGTCAGCCCGTGGTGGCTCTTGCTCACGGCCTTCGCGGGTTTCAATCAGCTCCTGTACGTTCGCGTCGGCGGCTGTCCCGCCTCGCTCGTGCTCGGCCGCTACCTCGGCCTGAAGGGGTGCAACCGATGAGCACGATCGCCGGGCCCCGTCCCGTGCCCGCGACCGTGCCGGAGGACGAGATGCTGTCGCAGCTCGGGCCGATCGGCCGGCTCGGGCGCTGGACCGCCACGCATTTCAGGGCGGTCGTGATCACCTGGGTGGTCATCATCGTCGCCCTCGGCGTCTTCGCCCCGCGAGCCGAGCACGCCCTCTCGGGCGCCGGGTGGGAGGCGAACGGCTCGGAGTCGGTCGCGGCTCGCGAGCTGATCCAGGCGAACTTCCAGGGCCTGTCGAGCGCCGGCCTGATGGTCGTCGTCCACTCCGATGGGAAGACGATCGACGACCCGGCGTTCCGACAGACGCTCGCAAACGTGGAGGACGTCCTCTCCGGCAACGACTCGGTCTCGTCGATCGTGCC
This sequence comes from Gaiellales bacterium, assembly GCA_046330455.1. Classification (GTDB taxonomy): domain Bacteria; phylum Actinomycetota; class Thermoleophilia; order Gaiellales; family Gaiellaceae; genus CAVQXR01. The sequence continues at coordinate 350,911 of JAXLSU010000001.1, read as the reverse complement.
GCCGCAGGAAGGTCTCTCGATCTCACAGGATGGCCATGTCGCCGTCGTGCAGGCCGGTGCCGGCACCGACACGAAGGGAATGGTGGCAGCGGCGAACGAGCTTGCCGGGCCGCTCTCGGAGGCTGCCGCGGAAGGCGTCGAGGTCGACCTGACCGGCGCCTCCGGCATGTGGGCCGACTTCAACGAGGCGAACAAGAACGCGATGATGAAGTCGGAGCTCATCTCCTGGCCGATCACGCTCGGCATCCTCGTGCTCGCGTTCGGCTCGCTCGTGGCCGCCGGCCTGCCGCTGCTGCTCACGATCGCAGGGCTCGTCAGCGCTGCCGGGACGCTGTTCCTGGTTGCACAGGCTTTCGACATCTCGATCTGGGCGATGAACTTCGCGCTCATGTTCGCGCTCGCGCTCGGGATCGACTATGCGCTCTTCATCGTGATGCGATATCGGGGGGCGCACTTCGGCTCGAAGCTGAAGCCGGCCGACGCGGTGGCCGTCGCGATGGACACCGCGGGCAAGGCCGTGCTCTTCTCCGGTGTCACCGTGCTGATCTCGCTGTCGGCGGTGATGCTCGTGCCGAGCCCGGCGTTTCGCTCGATGGCGCTCGGGATCATGTTCTCCGTGATCTTCGTCCTCGCGGCCTCGCTGACGCTGCTCCCGGCGGTGCTCGCAAGGCTCGGCGATCGGGTCAACAAGTGGTCGCTCCGCTGGGCGCGCCAGGGCGAGCACCGATCGGCCAGGTTCGCACGGTGGGGTGAGCTGACCTGGCGGCGTCCCTGGGCCCTCGGAGCCGCGGCGGTCGCGATCCTCGTTGCCCTGGCCGTTCCCGTCCTCCAGCTCGACACCGGGATGCCCTCGATCGCGGTCGTGCCGAAGGACGACTCCTCACGCCAGGGGTACGTCGCGGTGCAGAAGGCGTTCGGCCCGGGCGCAACGGGGCCGCTCCAGCTCGTCGCTCCCGTCGCGGACGCCGCGACCGTCACGGCAACGGCACAGGCCGATCCCGGCATCGCGATGGTAATGCCCGCTCAGCGAAGCGAGGATGGGACACTCGTTCTCGTCCAGGCGGTGCCGGCTCAAGATCCATCGGATCCCGCGGTCGGCGGAACGATCGACCGCCTTCGCGACGCGCTTCCCGCCGGAACGCTCGTCGGCGGCGCGGTCGCCGAGAACCACGATCTCGAGGCGGCGCTCGGCTCGAAGACCCCGCTCGTGATCGGGATCGTCCTCGCGCTCGGCTTCCTGCTCCTGCTCGTCGCGCTCCAGGCGCCGCTGATCGCAGCGCTCGGCGTCCTGACGAACCTGCTCGCAGTCGGCGCCGCCTTCGGCGTCGGCAAGCTGATCTTCCAGGACGGGAACCTCGAGGGCCTGCTCGGCTTCGAGTCGCAGGGGTTCCTGAACGCCTGGGGCCCGGTGTTCTTCTTCGCGATGATCTTCGCGATCGCCATGGACTACACGGTGTTCCTGCTCGCCTCCGCGAAGGAGCACTGGGACAAGTCGCACGATCCGCGAGAAGCGCTGGTCGGAGGTCTCGCCCACTCGGGGCGGACGATCTTCGCCGCCGCCGCGGTCATGGTGGCGGTGTTTCTCACCTTCGCGCTCTCGGGCCCGCTGCCCCCGAAGGAGATGGGCATCATCCTCGGCGTCGCGGTGCTCCTCGACGCGCTGCTCGTGCGCCTCGTCCTCCTGCCGGTGCTGCTCAGGCTCACCGGCAGGTGGGCCTGGTACCTGCCGCGCTGGCTCGATCGGATCCTCCCGGACGTGCGCTTCGGACACTGAATCGGACGTCGGGAACGACCGGGCGGAGGGGCGGGCGACCGCCCCTCCGCCGTCGGGGCGGCCCTACGGTACGGCGCCGGACCCGGGCCATGCTGCTCCGGACGCGGGCGGAGCGACGGTTCCGGATTCGCTGGCCGCCGACCTCCCGACGTGATAGAAGACCCTGAACGTCCCGGCCCAGGTAGACGGGTCGGGCGGCGGTCAAAACCCACGATCGCCGGGGGGATGACGGCAACCCGCCGCCCGATCCAGCTCCGCATGGAGCTCCGCGCTCGCGCCGCCGACCTACAGGCCGACGTACGGGTCGAGCCCACGCTTGGCGAGCCCGCGGGCGATGATCATCCGCTGGATCTCGCTCGTTCCCTCCCAGATCCGGTCGACCCGGACCTCCCGGTAGTGCCGCGCGACGGGGTTGTCGGTCATGTAGCCGCGACCGCCGAACACCTGGAGCGAGCGGTCGACGATCCGCCCTGCGGCCTCCGAGGCATACAGCTTCGCCATCGCGACCTTGCCGTGGACGATCTTCCGGTTCTCCTCGACGTCGAAGGCGTGCGCGGCATGGTAGGTGACGAGCCGCGCTGCGAGCAGCTCGGTCAGGCAGTCCGCGAGCTGGAACGACACTCCCTGGAACTCGCCGATCGGCTGGCCGAACTGGACACGCTCCTTCGCGAACGACGAGGCGAGCTCGAGGCTGCGGAGCGCCGCGCCGCAGCAGCGCGCCGCGATGAAGAGACGCTCGATCGTGAACCACTCCTTCGCGCCTTCGTTGCCACCGGCGGGAATCCGGTTCCGGTCGGGCACCCGGCAGCTCTCGAAGACGATCTCGGGGTGGTGATCGAGGTAGGGATCGTGCAGGAACCCGGGGACGCGCTTGATCCTCAGGCCGGGCGTCTCGCGCTCGACGAAGAACAGCGTCTGCTCACCCTCGGCGACCGCGAGGACGACGTAGTAGCCCGGCTCACCCTGGCTCGTCACGAACCACTTCTCGCCGCTGATCAACCAGTCGTCGCCGTCCCGAACGGCCGTCGCCGCGACACTGTCGACGTCGGAGCCCGCTCCGGGCTCGGTGACCGCCCAGGCGCCGTGATGCTCGCCGCGCAGCGCCGGCTCGAGGTAGCGCTCGATCTGGTCGGGGGTCGCCATCTCGTACAGCTCCCGCGGGCCCCGGTTCGAGACGACGAAGCCGAGCCCGTTCGTGCACCGGCCGGCCTCCTCCTCGAGGGCGACCTGGCCGAGCATCGGCATGTCCTGCCCCCCGGCTGAAGCGGGCATGTTCAGCATCGCGAACCCTGCCTCGTAAGACTTGCGCTGCAGCGCCTTGACGGCATCCCAGTCGATGCTCCCCTGCTTCGCGATCTGCTGCTCGACCGGGTACACCTCGGTCTCGACGAATTGGCGGGCCCGGTCCTTGAGGGCACGGATCTCCTCCGGAAGCTCGGGAACGGTCAGCATTGGTCCTCCTCTGGGTTCAGCCGCAGAAGCGCATCGTTGCGACGGCGAGCGCCTGGGAGCAGGCGACGAGGCCATCCACGGGCACGAATTCGTCGATCGTGTGGGCGACGCTGCGCCCGTCGGGGTCGAAGCCGGGCGGGCCGTACGCGATCGCGGGCGTGCCCGCGAGGCGCGTGAACGTCGCCCCGTCGTACCAGGAGTCGAGGCCCGACAGCCGGCCCGGCCGCCCGACCTCGGCCGTGGCGGCCGCGACGACCGGAACGATCGGCTCGTCGGCCGGGATCTCGAGCGACATGACCCGGTTCGGCCACCAGGTGACCGTCGGAGGGTTCGCCGCGAGCCACGGATCGGTCGCGGCCGCCCGCGCGATCCACTCGTCGATCTCGCGCTCGACCGCGAACCCCCACCCCTGCTCGTCGGTCTGCTGGGGGAGGTAGAGCGCGGCGATCGTGATCCGGCACTCGGCCGGGTACGTGACTGCCCACTCACCCGCCGAGATGAGCGTCGGTAGCACGTCGGGAACCGAGAGCCGGGGATGGCGGAGATCCTTCCGGTTACGCCACTCCTCGCGGAGGCGTTGCAGCGCCTCGAGCACGACCTGCGCCTTCTCGATCGCGTTCACCGCTCCGCCCTCGCGCCAGTGGGGCTGGTACACCTCGGCGTGGCCCGGGCGGCCCGGCACGCTGATCACGGAATAGCTCGTGCCCCGACACGAGATCCAGACGTCGTGGTTCGTCGGCTCGGTCACGATGCCCGCGTCGGCCTCGACGCCGTGGAGGACGAGGGCGAGGCCGCCGGCGCCCGACGATTCCTCGTCCGTGTTCGTCGCCACGATCAGCTCCCCGGCGAGCCCGACTCCGAGCTCGGCGAGGATCTCGGACGCGAAGACCATGCAGGCGATCCCGCCCTTCATGTCGCACGACCCGCGCCCGTAGAGGTTGCCCTCGCGGATCTCGGCCTGGAGGGGATGGCTCGTCCAACGCTCGATCGGCTCGTAGGAGACCGCGTCGATGTGGCCGTTCAGCAGCAGGCTCTTGCCACCGCCGGTACCGGCGAAGCGCGCGACGAGCTGGGGGCGTCCCTCGAACCCCATACCCGGCTGGTACAGGGGCTTGCCGACGAAGTCGGCCGGGTCGGGCTCGAAGATCTCGACCGCGGCCCCGGCCCGGCGAAGCCGCTCACCGAGGTACTCCTGGAGCTGGCGCTCCTGGCGCGGCGGATCCTGCGGGTCGCGGGCGGTCGTGTCGAAGCCGATCAGATCGGAGGCGAGCCGGACGAGCTCGTCTCGCCGCCGGCCGATCTCGTCGACGACGCGTTGCTCCTGCTCGCTCAACGCCATGGCGCGGAACTCTACTCCCGTGGCATAAGATCCGGCGCATGCGTGCGGCGGTTCTCTACGGATTCGACGAGCCGCTCGTCGTCGAGGAGGTCGAGTTCGACCCGCCGAAGCAGGGCGAGGTCCTCGTCCGGATGGTCGCGAGCGGCGTCTGCCATTCCGACCTGCACGTCGTCCAGGGCATCCATCCCACCTCGCTCCCGGCCATCCTCGGCCACGAGGGCGCGGGGGTGGTCGAGGAGGTCGGCCTCGGGGTCACGAACGTCCGGCCCGGCGACCACGTCATGCTCACGTGGCTGCCCTACTGCGGACGCTGTCGCTCGTGCACGCGGGGCACTCCGAACCGCTGCGAGAACGTCGCCTGGTACGACTCCTCGCTGGAGGACGGGAGCTGTCGTTTTCACATCGGCGACCGCCGGATCCACCACTACAACACCTCGTCGTTCGCCGAGCGCTCGGTCGTGCCCGCGCAGACGGCGATCCCGGTCGATCCGACGCTTCCGCTCGCGGAGCTCGCCCTCATGGGCTGCGCCGTGATGACCGGTGTGGGTGCGGCACTGAACACGGCCGGAATCCGGCCCGGGCAGACGGCGGCGGTGGTCGGCTGCGGAGGTGTGGGCCTCAACGTGATCCAGGGCTGCCGGATCGCCGGCGCCGCGCAGATCGTCGCCGTCGACGTCGTACCCGAGAAGCTGGCGCTCGCCCGCGAGCTGGGCGCGACGGACACCGTCGACGCGGCTGCGACCGACGCGACGGCGGCGGTTCGCGATCTGACCGGCGGCGGTGTCGACTTCGCATTCGAAGCCATCGGGCGGCCCCAGACGATCGAGCTCGCGATCTCGCTCACCGGACGCGGCGGCCACGCCATCCTCGTCGGCATGGCGCCTCCGGATGCGCGCATCCCGCTCGATGCGCTCACGCTGACCCTCGAGGAGCAGAGCGTGCGCGGCTGCTGGTACGGCTCGTGCGTACCGCTGCGCGATTTCCCGATCCTGATCGATCTCTATCGGCGAGGCGAGCTGCGGCTCGATCCGATGATCACCCGCTGCCGCCTCGACGACGTGAACGAGGCGTTTCGCCGGATGCAGGCCGGCGAGACGGCCCGCAGCGTCATCGTCTACGACTGAGCCACCGAAGTGTTCGAGCTGCGGAGCGTCTGCGAACGTCGCGGTGCGGTCTCAACCTCCTGTGTCGGCGGAGTCGTGTTGTCACCACACCCGGTCGTCGAGCGGCCCCGGCGTGATGGCACGGAAGCGTAAGCGGCGCGTTCGACTGCCGGGCCCGGGGCGAAACCTGGCTATCCGGCCCGGGGGAGGGCCCCATCGTGCCGACGAGGAGAAGCGCGCCGCGGATCGGGAGCGACGCGAGCTGGAGGAACAACAGGCGGAGACCGATGAGCAGGCGGACCGGGAGGGCTAGTGGAGTAACCGGCAACGTTCGCCGGTTTCGTTGAAGGGTCCTCGGTGCCCGTGTCGAAGTGGGACTCCCGATCGATCTTCGACCGGGAGGGGACAATGGCGGCGCGCGTGGAGCTTCGGGAGATCAGCAACGAGGAAGGCAACCGATTGTTGCGGATGGTCCGCCGCACAAGCGGCTCGATCGTCACTTGGCGGCGGGCGCAGATCGTGCTGTTGGCGGCGCAGCGGATGCCGGCGCCTCGGATCGCCCGGGTCGTGTTCAGCGACGCTGACACAGTCCGCGAGGTGATCCACAACTTCAACCGGGACGGTTTCGATGCCCTCTACCCTCGTTACCGGGGTGGCCGGCCACGGACGTTCACGCTGCCCCAGAGGCAGGCGATCAAGCGGATCGCGCTCGCCGTCCCGACTGATCTTGGCCAGCCGTTCGCGACCTGGAGCCTGGCCAAGCTCGCCGACTACCTGGTCGCCGAGGAGGTGGTGACGGACATCTCCCACGAAGGGCTCAGGCAGTTGCTGCGTGAGGAAGGCGTCAGCTTTCAAGCCCTGAGAACCTGGAAGCGCTCCAACGACCCCGACTACGAGGCGAAGAAGAACCGGATCCTCGAGCTGTACGCGATCGCCGACGGGCTCGCCGAAGCCGGGCCGGACGACCCGACCGTCGTCGTCTGCATAGACGAGTTCGGCCCCTTGAACCTCCAGCCGCAGCCCGGAGGCAAAGCGTGGGCACCGCGCAAGAAACCGAAGCGGATCCGGGCGACCTACACGCGGCCTCACGGCGTCCGTCACCTCCTCTGCACCCTCGACGTCGGAGACGACCTGCTCAGCGGCGAGATCGCCGAGCACAAGACACGAGTCGAGTTCCTCGCGACCTGCGACCAGCTCCGAGCCCGCTACCCGGCCGAGGTCAGGATCGCTCTCGTCCTCGACAACTTCTCTCCCCACAAAGGCGACGACGTCCGCGCCTGGGCGGTCGCCAACAACGCGGAACTCGCCTACACACCGTTCTACGGCTCCTGGCTCAACCGGATCGAGCCGCAGTTCAAAGGACTCCGCTACTTCTGTCTCGCCGGCACCGACCACCCCGACCACCAGACACAGGCTCGCCTGATCGCCGACTACATCGACTGGCGCAACGCTCACCGCGACAACCCCAAGCTTCGACACCTCACCCGACGCATCGTCGCCTGCAAAACCGCCCGTGAACCGAAACCGGCGAAGGTTGCCTGATGATCCACTAGGTCTCACGCTCGAAGGCGGCACGCTCCACGTCGGTGAGGGGCCGCGAGCGTTGCTCCCCGCGCTCCCGGACGACGAGCACCGCCTGTGCCTCGGCCGCGAGCGACCCGTCGAGCTTGCGGATCTCCTCCACGGTGTGGATGCTCGAGGTCCCGATCCGCTCGAGCCTGCAGCTCGCGACCACGGTGTCGTCATCCTGGCGTAGCTCGCGGCGGAAGTCGATCGCAACCCTGGCGAGGACGAAGTCCCATTTCGCGGTGGTCTCACCGAGGACACGATCGAGCCACTCGTCGCGAACCTCCTCGAGGTAGGTGAGATAGGCCGCGTTGTTCACGTGGAGGAAGGCGTCCATGTCGCGCCACCTGATCTCGATCCGCTTCTCGTGCACAGCGGCGGATGCTACCTGGGCCACGGCCGGCGACGGTAGGCTCTCTCCGGCATGACGGTCGAGCCCGGAGTAGCCCTTCGCAACGGCATCGAGCCGCTCGTGTTCCCACGCTCGCTCGTCATCGTCGGTGCCTCGGAGAGAAACCCGCGGCCGATCGAGGGAGCGTGTCGCGGCGGGGCAACGGTGTATCTGGTCAATCCGAATCGCTCCGAGGTGCTCGGCCTGCCGTGTCATCCGAGCCTCGGCGACCTGCCCGGCGCGGTCGAGCTCGCCTTCCTGCTCGTCTCCCACACGCGGATCGAGCAGGCGGTCGAGGACGCGCTCGACGCCGGGATCCGGGCCTTGATCGTGCCGGGAATCGGGGCCGAGGCCGGTGCCGAGGGGCCTCCCGTGACGCAGCGCGTCCGCGAGCTGGCCGATGCTGCCGGTGCCGCCGTGATCGGCCCGAACTGCATGGGCGCGGCGTCTCCGGACGGGCCCTCCACGTGGATCGGGACCGTGCCCGACACGTTCGTGGGCGGTCATGTCGCGGTCGTCGCCCAGTCGGGATCGATCGCCGAGGCGTGCATCGCGACCGGCCCCAGAATCGGCTTCCGAACCGTGATCTCGTCGGGTGGCGAGCTGAATCGCGATGCCGCCGACCTGCTCGCGTTCCTCGCCCGCGACGAGGGAACGCGCGCGATCGGGCTCTTCCTCGAGACGGTTCGCCGGCCCGCGGCCTTCGCGGCAGCGCTCGAGGTCGCCGCCGAGGCCGGCAAGCCCGTCGTCTGCCTGAAGGTGGGGCGCTCCGACGCGGCCGCGCGCGCGACCCTCGCCCATACCGGCGCGCTCGTCGGCTCCGCGAGAGCCTTCTCGGCGCTGTTACGGCGCTTCGGGGCGATCGAGGTGGCCGACGTGCACGACCTGTTCGAGATGCTCGAGGTCCTCGGGCGGAAGCGGTGGCCGCGCGGGCCACGGATCGCCGCCGTGTCGGAGTCCGGCGGCGAGTGTGCCCTGCTCGCCGATCACGGCGATGCGGTCGGGCTTCCGTTCGAGCCGCTTCCCGACGACACTGCCTCCCGGTTGCAGGCCGAGTTCGAGAATCTCGTCTCGCCCGAGAACCCGCTCGATGCGTGGGCGATCGGCGACGAGAACGTCGTGTACCCGCGCTGCTTCGACGTGCTCGCGGAGTCCGGCGCCTATGACGTGCTCCTCGGACAGGTCGACCTGTCCCAGTTCCGGGGCGTCGACGAGGACGGCTGGTGCACGATGGTCGTGAGGTCGCTCGCGGATGCCGTCGATCGGACGGACGCGTTGTTCGGCGCGGTCACCTCGGTGCACACGAGCGATCCCCCACCCCGTCTCGCCCGTCTCGCTCGCGACCGCGACCTCGCGCTGCTGCGGGGCACGGCGCACTCGCTCCGGGCGATCGCCGCGGTCGCGTCCTGGCACCCGACGCTCCCGCCCGAATCCCTCAGCACGCCGATCGAGCTCGACGGTCTCCTACGGCCGGGTGCGCTTCCCGAGTTCGAGTCGGCGCTGATCCTCGAGCGCTACGGCGTCCCGCTCGCCGCTCGTGCGAGGGCCGCGAGCCCCGAGCAGGCCGCGACGGTCGCCGAGAAGCTCGGGTTTCCGGTGGTCGTGAAGGTCGACGGCCCGGCGCACAAGAGCGCCGGCGGCGGCGTGGCGCTCGGAGTCGAGAGTGCCGCAGCGGCGCACGCGGCCGCGTCGCGTCTCGGCGGGCGCGTCCTCGTCGCCCGGCAGGTGCACGCGGGCCCCGAAGCGATCTGCGGCCTGTCGCGTGACCCCGACTACGGGCCGGTGCTCGCCGTTGGGCTGGGCGGCGTCGCCGTCGAGGCTCTCTCGCTCGCCGCCGTCGCCCTCGCCCCCCTCGACCGGGCCGCCGCGCAGCGCCTCGTCGCCGAGGCGCCCGGGCTCGCGGCCGTTGCGAGCGAGGCGGCGCTCGACGACCTCGCCCGCACGCTCGTCGCGCTCGGGGAGCTCGCGCTCCACCATCCCGAGATCGCAGAGATCGACGTCAACCCCCTGATCCTCGGGCCGGAGGGCGCAACGGCCGTGGACGCGCTGGTGGTCGTCGGCTGATGCGCGTCCCCCGACGACAAGCCAGGGCGGGAGCATCGCTCCCGCCGTCCCACAACCCGCGTCCCACATCCTGGGTCCCCACGACCCCGGGGCTCCACGTCCATCCGGCCCCACACCCGCGCCCCGCGTCCCACGTACCGCGTCCCACGTACCGCGTCCCACGTCCCCACCCTGGGTGGGGGGCAACCCACCACCCGCTGCCGAGCATACGGAACCGGAACGCGCGCGATGCGCGCAGATCGTGCCAGGTTCGTAACGGAACTGGAGGGATTTGAATGAGCGAAGAGGTCGTGCTCTACGAGCGGCGCGGGCCTGCTGCCTGGGTCACGCTGAACCGCCCGGACAAGCTGAACGCGCTGAACCGGGAGATCGTCGCCCGGCTCCATCGAGCCATGGACGAGGCCGAGCGGGACGACGAGGTCAAGGTCGTCGTGCTCACGGGGGCCGGGAAAGCCTTCTCGGCCGGGTTCGACATCTCGTCCGAGGCCGAGAAGGGAATCCACGGCAGCTACCCGTGGCGCGAGGAGCTCGCCCGCGACGTCGACGTCACGATGCGCCTGTGGAGTCTGCCGAAGCCGACGATCGCGGCCGTGAAAGGCTGGTGCCTCGGGGGCGCGTGCGAGCTGGCGATGGCCTGCGACCTCATCGTCGCGACCGAGGACGCGAAGCTCGGCGAGCCCGAGATCCGGTTCGGCTCCGGTCCGGTGACGCTGCTGATGCCGTTCGTCCTCGGGCAGAAGAAGACGAACGAGCTCCTCTACACGGGGGATGCGGTGGACGCCCGGGAGGCGCACCGGCTCGGGCTCGTCAACCACGTCGTCCCGCTCGATGCCCTCGAAGCCGAGGTCGAGGCCCTCGTGCGGAAGATCGCGCCGACACCGCTCCCGGTGCTCCGGCTCACGAAGATCGCCCTCACCCGCGCCTACGAGGCGATGGGCCTGCGCCAGGCGGTCGGGATGAACCTCGAGCTCTCGGCCGTCCTGAACACGGCGGACACTCCCGAGCAGCAGGAGTTCAACGCGATCGCGAAGGAGCGGGGCCTCAAGGCCGCGCTCGCCTGGCGGGACTCGAGGTACGGCGAGAGCCTCTGACCGTGCGCGACCCCCGGCACGACATCCTCTTCGAGCCGATCCGGATCGGGCCGAAGACCCTCCCGAACCGCTTCTACCAGGTACCGCACTGCTGCGGGTTCGGCTCGGAGAAGCCGCTCCACCAGGCGCACTTCCGGGCGGTGAAGGCCGAGGGTGGGTGGGGCGCCATCAACATCGAGTACTGCGCCGTCAGCCCCGACTCCGACGAGACGCCGTTCATCTCCGCCCGGCTCTGGGACGACGACGACGTCCGCGCGCTTGCCGTCACCTGCGAGCTCGCCCACGAGCACGGGGCGCTAGCAGGCTGCGAGCTGCACCACTCCGGCGTCCATTCCCCACGGCGGCAGTGGCGGCTGCCGGCACTGGCACCTTCCCAGCTCATGTCCGACTACCTGCTCGTCACCCCCAAGGCGATGGAGAAGGACGACATCCGGCGCGTCCAGGCCGACTGGGTCGCGGCCGCGCGGAGAGCGCGCACCGCCGGATTCGACATCGTCTACGTGTACGGCGCGCACAGCTACCTGCCGATGCAGTTCCTCTCGCCGTTCTACAACCACCGCGACGACGAGTACGGCGGCTCGCTCGAGAACCGCGGCCGGTTCTGGCTCGAGACGCTAGAGCTCGTCCGGGAAGCTGTCGGCGACGAGTGCGCCGTCGCCTCCCGCATCGCGGTCGAGGCGCTCTCGCCCTACGGTGTCTCACTCGACGAGGGGCTCGCATTCATCGAGCTCGCAGACCACCTCGTCGACCTGTGGGACGTGAACGTCGGGTCGGCCTCGGAGTGGTCGAAGGACTCCGGCGCGTCGAGCCTGTTTCCCGAGGGCTGGCAGCTCGAGTGGACGTCGCGGTGTCGCGACGCGACCGCCAGGCCGATCGTCGGCGTGTCTCGGCTGACGAGCCCCGACCGGATGGCAGAGATCGTTCGCTCGGGCGTCTGGGACGTGATCGGCGCCGCGCGCCCGTCGATCGCCGACCCATTCCTCCCTCGCAAGATCGCGGAGGGAGCGTACGACGAGATCCGCGAGTGCATCGGCTGCAACGTCTGCATCCCGAAGTCCGACCCGGGCGGCAACGTCGGGTGCACCCAGAACGCGACGGCGGGCGAGGAGTACCGCCGGGGCTGGCACCCGGAGCGGTTCGACCGGGCCCGGAACGCAGATCGTGACGTGCTCGTCGTCGGTGCGGGCCCGGCCGGCATGGAGTGCGCGATCGTCCTCGGAAAGCGCGGCTTCCGCCGGGTGCACCTCGTGGACGCGGCGGACGAGACCGGCGGGATCATGCGCTGGGTGCCGCAGCTCCCCGGCCGGGGGGAGTGGGCGCGGGTGCTGAACTGGCGGCGTATCCAGCTCGGAAAGCTGCGCAATGTCGAGGTGCTCACCGGGCTCCACCTCTCCGCCGACGACGTACGCGGGTACGGCGCAGAGATCGTCGTCGTCGCGAGCGGTGCCAGGTGGGCCGGGGACGGCCTGAACCGGCTCACGCACGGGCCGATCGACGGCGCCGACGCCGCCGGCCCGCACGTCCTGACGCCGGAGCAGGTGATGCTCGACGGGAAGCGACCGCCGGGCCGCCGGGTCGTCGTTCTCGACGGTGACGGCTACTTCATGGCGCCCGGCCTCGCCGCCCTGCTCGCTGCCGAGGGATACGAGGTCGAGCTCGTGACGTGCCTCGGTGAGATCGCCCCGTTCTGCCACGAGACCCTCGAGCAGGAGCTGCTGCGCCAGCAGCTGCACGCCTCTGGGGTCCGCATGCTGACCGGCGTGCTCCCGACCTCGATCCAGCCGGGCCGGGTCGAGGCGATCGACGAGTTCGAGCAACCTCTGGAGCTCGCGGCCGACGGAATCGTCCTCGTCACCCAGCGGCTCTCGAACGAGCGGCTGTACCTCGATCTGCGCGCCGACGTCTCTGCGCTCGAGGCCGAAGGGATCGAGGCGGTCTACCGGATCGGCGACTGCGTGGCGCCTCAGCTGATCGCCGACGCGGTCTTCGACGGCCACCGGCTCGCCCGTGAGATCGACGAGGCCACCCCGGCACAGCCGCTGCCGTTTCGCCGCGAGCGCGCGCTCCCCTAACGCCCCTCGAAGCGGGGCTCGCGCTTCTCCGCGAAGGCGCGGGCGGCCTCCGACGAATCGTCCGTCCCGGCCAGGAGCCCGTAGGCGAGCCGCTCGATCAGCAGGGACGCCTCGCGCGAAGCGTCGGGCGAGAGCTCGATTGCCTCCTTCGTGACCGCCACGGCGAGCGGCGGCAGCGCTGCGAGTCGCCCGGCGAGCTCGAGGGCGCGTGGGAGAGCCTCGCCGTCCGGCACGACCTCGGTGACGAGCCCGTGCTCGCGCGCCTCCGCGGCGGAGAAGCGCTCGCCCAGCAGGGCGAGCTCCTTCGCGCGGGCGATGCCGACGGCCCTGGCGAGTCGCGTCACCCCGCCGGCGCTCGGCAGGATCCCGAGCGCCACCTCGGGGAAGCCGAGCACCGTGCTCTCGGCGACGACCCGGAAGTCGCAGGCGAGAACGAGCTCGAGGCCTCCGCCCAGGCAGTAGCCGTGAATCGCCGCAACGGTCGGCTGGGAGAGGCGACCGAGCTGCTCGTAGACGGCTCCCGCTGTGCGGTAGTAGGAGAGGGTCGCCGCGGGATCGTGACGGCCGAGCTCGCCGATGTCGGCTCCGGCCGAGAACGCGCGGCCCTCCCCCGTCAGCACGAGGGCGCGGCATCCCGCCACGTCCGGCGCTGCAAGCGCTCGTCCCAGCGCGAGCTCGAGCTCCGCGGAGAGCGCGTTCAGCTTCGCGCCGCGGCGCAGCGTCACGACCGCAACCGACCCGTCGCGTTCGACGTCGACCACTGCCATCACGCGAGTCTAGACAGCGGTTCCGAGGGAGGCCCGACACGGCACGGTCGTCGCTGCGTATCGTGGTGTCTGACACGAGAAGACGGCCGGACTCCCGCGTCCGGCGGCGATATCGTCACGGCGGTCGGACCTCGCCTCGAGGTCCCGACGACCGGAGAAGGGAGCCGAGAGCACATGGCAGTACGCACGCCAGTCGAGATCGACCGAGATCGGATCGCGGAGCTGACCGCGCGGGAGGCATCCCGACTCGACGACCGCACGCCGGGCTCGCACGAGCTGTACACACGCGCGAAGCGCACGCTCTCTGCAGGGGTCGCCTCCTCCTACCAGGTACGCGACCCCTGGCCGCTGTACCTCTCCCACGGGAAGGGCGCGAGGGTCTGGGACGTCGACGGCAACCCGATGCTCGACTTCCACAACGGCTTCGGGTCGATGGTGCAGGGCCATGCCCACCCAGCGATCTCGAAGGCCGTCCAGGAGCGGATCGAGCTCGGCACGCACTTCGCGGCTCCGACCGAGGACGGCGTCGTCGTCGGCGAGGAGCTCGCCCGCCGGTGGGGCCTTCCCAAGTGGCGCTACACGAACTCGGGCTCCGAGTCGACGATGGATGCGATCCGGATCGCCCGCGCGTACACGGGACGCGACACGATCATGAAGATCTTCGGCTCCTACCATGGCCATCACGACTACGTGATGGTCTCGATCGGCGTTCCCTACGACCAGATCGGCGATCGCGACGATCTCGCCTCGCTTCCCTACGGCGGCGGGATCCCGCAGAGCGTCGTCGGGCTGACGATCGCGGTGCCGTTCAACGACGCCGGCGCGATGGAGCGACGGCTCGAGCGATTGATCGCCGAGGATCGGAAGCCGGCTTGCGTGATCATGGAGGCCGCGATGATGAACCTCGGGGTCGTGCTCCCGGAGCCCGGGTACCTCGAGGCCGTCCGCGAGCTCACGCGGAAGCACGGCATCGTGCTCATCTTCGACGAGGTCAAGACCGGCCTCTGCATCGCTGCCGGCGGCGCCACCGAGCGCTTCGGCGTCGTGCCCGACATGGTCACTCTCGCGAAGGCCCTCGGCGGCGGCCTCCCCTCCGGCGCGATCGGCGCGAGCGACGAGGTCATGGAGGTCGTCGAGAACGGGGACGTCTACCAGGTCGGCACCTACAACGGAAACCCGCTCTGCATGGCCGCGGCACGTGCGAGCCTCCTCGAGGTCCTGACCCCGGAGGCGTACGCCCACCTCGACGCCCTGAACGACCACATCCTCGCCGGCTGCGAGAGTGTGATCGAGAAGTACGGACTGCCGGGATACGCCGTGGGGGTCGGGTCGAAGGGTTGTGTCACGTTCTCGCCGAAGAAGATCGTGGATTACGAGTCGTTCAAGGCCAACCAGGATCCCGCGCTGTCCGATCTCGCGTGGCTCTACAACCTGAACCGCGGCATCTTCATGACCCCGGGACGGGAGGAGGAGTGGACGCTCTCCGTCCAGCACACGTTCGAGGACTGCGATCGCTACGTCGCGGCCTTCGAGGAGATGGCGCACGATCTGACCCGATGACCCGATGATCCGATGAGCGCGGCCGAGCCCGGCACCGACGTCCCAGGCGGTACGAGCCCGCTCGTCCAGGAGCTGCTCGGCCGGATCGCCGAACGCGTCCCCGCCGGGCGGGTCGCGGCGATCCGCGAGTTCGCGCGCGCCTACGTCCGCCGCATGACGCCCGAGGAGGAGGCCGAGATCGCGGCCGAAGAACTCTTCGGCGAGATTATCGGGATCTTCGAGCTCGCCGACTTCCGCAGCGAGCGGCCGTTCGTCATCCGCGCCTTCAACCCGACGCTCGCGAGCAACGGCTACTCGACGGTCGGCAGCGTGGTCGAGACGAACTGCGAGGACTCGCCGTTCCTCGTCGACACCGTGTCGGAGGCGCTGCGGGCCGAAGGGCTCGAGGTTCGCGACGTCATCCATCCGGTCGTCGGCGTCGAGCGCGACGACGAGGGCCGCATCCGGCGGATCCTCCACGCCCGCGAAGCAGCCATCCGCGAGTCGGTGATGCACTTCGAGGTCTCGCGGCACCTCACGCCCGAGCAGCTCACCCAGACCGAGGAGCGAGTCACGCGCGCGCTCCTCGATCTCCGGGCAGCCGTTCGCGACCGCGCCGCGATGAAGACCCGGGTCACGACGATGATCGAGGCCGCCCAGGGCAGCGGCGCACGGTACGCCGTCGACGAGATCGAGGAGACGACGGCGTTTCTCGAGTGGATCGCCGACGGGAACTTCGTCCTCCTCGGCTACCGCGAGTACGACCTCCGCGACGAGCGGCTCGCGGTGATCCACGACCTCGGGCTCGGCATCCTGGCCGACGACGCCCGCTCGCGCTATCGCGAGCCCGTCCCGATCTCCGCGGTCGAGGCCGCGCTCCGCGACCGTCTGCTGGTCGGGCCGCTCCTCGTCGTCTCGAAGACGAACCGCTTCTCGACCGTCCATCGCCACGCGAAGATGGACGACATCACGGTGAAGCGGGTGGACGGGGAGGGCGTGGTGACCGGCGCCCTGCGCCTGCTCGGCCTGTTCACGCGCAAGGCGTACATGGAGCCTGCGAGCCGGACGCCGATCCTCGCCCGGAAGCTCCGCCAGATCGCGATCGCCGAGGACTATCTCGAGGGCTCGTACGACTACAAGTCGCTGATCGAGATGTTCGAGTCGTTCCCGAAGGACGAGCTGTTCACGGCGCCCGTCGAGGAGCTTCGACGGACGCTCGTCCGCCTTCTCGACCTGCAGGAGCGCCGGCAGATCCAGCTCTTCGTACGGCCGAACCTCGATGAGGGACGGGTCGCGGTCCTGGTTGCGCTCCCGCGCGACCGCTTCAACGCCGAGCTGCGCTTCCGCCTTCAGGACCTGTTCCTGAGCCGGTTCGGCGGCTCGTCGATCGACTACCACCTCTCGCTCGGCGACGAGGAGCAGGCCCGGATCCACTTCACGGTTCACGTCGGCGACACGATCCCGCAGATCTCGTTCGCCGAGCTCGAGCAGGAGGTCGTCCAGGCGACCCGGACGTGGGACGATCGGCTCCGCGAGCGGCTCACACAGCTCCACGGCGAGGAGAAGGGGAACATCCTCGCGGACCGGTACGCCGCGCTCCTTCCCACGTACTACAAGTCCACGACGGACATCTACCTCTCGCTGCTCGACATCGAGCAGTTCGAGCGGCTCGAGGCGGGCGAGCCGTTCGCCGTCGCCCTGCAGAACGAGCTCGACCACGAGCAGCGCTTGACCCGGGTCGGTCTCTACAAGACGGGGGGCAAGGTCAGGCTCTCCGACTTCATGCCGATCCTCGAGCACCTCGGTCTCGCGGTGGTCGAGGAGATCCCGACCCGCCTGCAGAGCGAGGCCGATGTCTACCTCCACGACTTCGGCGTCCTCGGCGAGGACGGCAACTACCTCGACCTGACCGCGTGCGGCGCCCGGGTCGCCGACGCGATCTCCGCGATCTGGCGAGGAGAGGCCGAATCGGACTCCCTCAACCGGCTCGTGATCACGGCCGGGCTCACCTGGCAGCAGGTTCGAATCCTCCGGGCCTACCGCACGTACCGGCTCCGGGTCGGGGCGGCCTTCGGCATGGAGTACAAGAACGAGACGTTTGCCCGGAACCCGCACATCGCCCGCGGGCTCGTCGAGCTCTTCGAGCTGCGCTTCGACCCCGCCCGCTCGCCCGACCCGGCTGCGGAGGAGGCGCTCGTCGCGTCCATCCGTGCCGATCTCGACCGGGTCAAGAGCCTCGACGAGGACAGGATCCTGCGGGCACAGCTCGGGCTCGTGCTCGCGACGGTGCGGACGAACGCGTTCCGTCCCGGCCGGGCGCACCTCTCGTTCAAGTTCGCGTCCGCCGCGGTCCCGGACATGCCGAAGCCGTTCCCGCTCTACGAGATCTTCGTGTACTCACCGGAGATGGAGGGCGTCCACCTGCGAGGCGGGAAGGTTGCGCGAGGCGGGATTCGCTGGTCGGACCGCAAGGAGGACTACCGCACGGAGATCCTCGGCCTGATGAAGGCCCAGATGGTCAAGAACGCCGTGATCGTGCCGGTCGGGTCGAAGGGTGGCTTCGTGCTCAAGCACCCGCCGGCGGATCGAGACGCGCTCAGGGCCGACGTCGCCGAGCAGTACTCGACGCTGATTCGCGGGCTGCTCGACCTCACCGACAACCTCGTCGGCGGCACGGTCGTCCACCCCGAGGGCGTCCGCATCCTCGACGAGCCCGACCCGTACCTCGTCGTCGCGGCAGACAAGGGAACGGCGACGTTCTCGGACATCGCGAACGGCATCGCCGCCGAGTACGGCTTCTGGCTCGGCGACGCTTTCGCCTCCGGCGGATCGCACGGCTACGACCACAAGCAGCTCGGGATCACCGCGCGAGGAGCGTGGGAGTCGGTGAAGCGGCACTTCCGCGAGCTCGGGCACGACGTCGCCACGCAGCCGTTCACCGCCGTCGGCGTCGGAGACATGTCCGGCGACGTCTTCGGCAACGGCATGCTGCTCTCCGAGCAGATCCGGCTCGTCGCCGCGTTCGACCACCGTGACGTCTTCATCGACCCGACCCCCGACCCGGACGCGTCGTTCGCCGAGCGTCGACGGCTCTTCGAGCTGCCCGCATCGTCGTGGAACGACTACGACCGCACGAAGCTGTCGCCCGGCGGCGGGGTGTGGTCGCGCCAGGAGAAGGCGATCGCTCTCTCCGCCGACGCCTGCCGGGTGCTCGGGCTCGGTGACGACGGGATCACGCTGAGCCCGGTCGAGGTGATGGCAGCCATCCTCCGCGCCCCGGTCGACCTGTTCTGGAACGGGGGCATCGGGACGTTCGTGAAGGCCGCGGGCGAGACGAACCAGGAGGCCGGCGACCGGGCGAACGACGCGATCCGAGCGAACGGCGCCGAGCTGCGCTGCCGCGTCGTCGGCGAGGGCGGGAATCTCGGCTTCACGCAGCGCGGCCGCATCGAGTACGCGAATGCCGGCGGCCGGATCAACGCCGACTTCATCGACAACTCCGCCGGCGTCGACACCTCCGACCACGAGGTGAACCTGAAGATCCTGCTCGGGATCGCCGTGACGGCCGGCGACCTGACGGGCAAGCAACGCAACGAGCTCCTGCAGGAGGCCGAGCCCGACGTCGCCCGCCACGTGCTCTACGACAACTACCTGCAGGCACAGATCCTGTCGCAGGAGGCCGCGGTCTCATACGAGCGAATCGAGGCCTACGAGGATCTGATGGTCGGGCTCGAGCAGGAAGGGCTCCTCGAGCGGGAGCTCGAGAGCCTTCCCTCGAGCGAGGAGATGGGCGAGCGGGCACGCACCGGCCAGAGCATGAGCCGGCCCGAGCTCTGCGTTCTTCTCGCCTATGCGAAGCGGAGCCTCGAGACGAAGATCGAGGCCTCCAGCCTGCCCGACGATCCGTTCCTGCTCGATGCGGTGCGCGACTACTTCCCTCCCCTCGTCACCGAACGGTTCGGCCACCTCGCGACGGAGCACCCGCTGCGACGCGACCTCGCCTCGACGATCACCTCGAACACGGTCGTCAACGACCTCGGGATCACCTGGGCGTCGAGACTCGCCGCCGAGACCGGATCGGGCGCCGCGGAGGTCGGACGGGCCTACTGGATCGCCCGGTACGTGAGCGGGGCGAAGGAGCGATGGGACGCGGTCGAGGCTCTCGACGGCAAGGTCGATCCGTCGGTTCAGAACGTGCTGATGGTCGGCGTCGACACGCTCGTCGAGGACGTCGCCCGCTGGTACCTCCTGAACGCGCCCGGCGCGCCGCTCGGCTCGACGATCGCGGAGGCGGCCCCGGTCGTCGAGCAGCTCTCGACGATCATCGAGCAGACCGGCTCGGAGACGTGGCGTGCCGCTCGCGAAGCGGTCGTCTGGGATCTCGTCTCACGCGGGATCGAGGAGGAGCTCGCGCGACGCCACGCCTACCAGCCCGAGCTCGCGCACGCCCCCGACATCATCGCGGTCGCGCGGCTGAGCGGCCGGGGGCTCGAGGAGGTCGCCGGCACCTTCTTCCGCGCGGGCGAGCGACTGAGCCTGGACTGGCTCGAACAGCGCCTGCTCGAGCTCCCCGAGACGTCCCGCTGGCAGCGCTGGGCGAGTCAGGCGATGAGCGACGACCTGATGTCGCTACGCCGAGACATCTCGCTCCGGGTCCTCGACAGCGCGAACGGACGCCCGATCGACGCGGCGTTCGACGCGTTCGTCGCCGGCCACGCCGAGGCCTACGAGCGTCTGAACCGGCTCGTCGGCTCGCTCCAGACCCATGGCGAGACGGGCCTCGCCGGACTCACCGTCGCGCTGCGCCAGGTACGCGGGCTCGTCGCCTGACCGTTTGGGGGCACCCACCGGCCGCGCTCAGGGCCCGAGCAGATACCCGAGCCTACGCGGGAGCCGGGCAGCGAAGCTCGTCGCCGGCCCCACGGTCGCACCGACGTCCTCCGCGGCGCAGAGGCGCAGCACCGCCTCGTTCACCATGAGACCCCCGAGCGAGCGAAGCGGCTCGGGCGGGAAGCCCTTCGGGCGAAAGCCGACGATCGGAAGCCGTGTCAGCTCGTCGTCGATCCCGAGCGTCCGGCGGGCGAGGATCTTCCCGACGAGGTGGCACGGCCCGACGCCGTTGCCCGTGTAGCCCGCGGCGACGTGAACCCGTCCCGGTGCAAGCTCGTCGACGAACACGAGGTGGGCGCCCGAGACGTCGATCGGGCCGCCCCACGCCGCTTCCAGCGGGACAGCCTGGAAGGACGGGAACATCCGGCGGAACTGCCGGGCGACCTCGGCGACCAGGCGTGCGTCCCAGTCGAAGCTCGGGTCGACGCGCGTTCCCAACCCCGGCTGCATCCCGCCGGTGCCGAACGCGATACGGCCGTCGCGTGTCGTCCGCACGTAGTTCACGGCCGAGCGGTAGTTCCAGAGGCTCTCACCGCCGGTCCAGGCGATCTCCGCGAGCCGTTCCGGCGCGGGCGCGCTCAGGACGATGTACGAGCCCCGGACGGTGAGGCGGCTGCGAAGCGCGGGCAGCGACGCCAGCCAGGCGTTCGTCGCGAGCACGACCGTCCCCGCCGTGACCGAGCCGCCGGGCGTGTAGAGGACGCTCGGATCCCCGGCACGAAGCCGCCGCGCCGGCGTCGTCTCGTAGATCCTCGCCCCCTGTTCGTGCACCACGCGGCGCAGGCCACGCGCGAGTCGCGCCGGCTGCACCGTCGCACTCTCCCGGACGAGCATCCCCCCGCTGCGATGCGGCAGGACGAGCCGTGCCCGCACGTCGTCCGGCGACAGCTCCAGCGCGCGATCGCCCACCCCGAGCCGGCGAGCCACGTCCACCATGCCGTGCCACCGTCCGTCCTGGGCGGGCGAGGTGGCCGCCGCAAGCTCGCCCTTGCGCACGTACCAGGCGTCGACGTCGTGGCGCTCGCACCACTCCCCGAGCTCGACGACGCTCCGTTCGCCGGCGCGCGCGAGGGCCAGCGCACGCTCCGCGCCGAACAGCTCGACGTGCTCACCGAGGTACGTCCAGAAGCCGTTGACAAACCCGCCGTTGCGCCCACTCGGACCGCCGCCGCAGATGTCACGCTCGAGGATCACGACCCGGAGGCCGGGCGAGAGCTCGAGCAAATTGTGCGCGGTCCAGAGCCCCGTGTACCCGCCGCCGACGATGACGACGTCGGCCTCGATGTCGGCGAGGAGAGGCGGGCAGGGCTCGCCCGGATCCTCCTCGAGGGCCTCGAGCAGCCACCAGCTGCGGCCGGGGTACGGAGGGGTCTCGGCGCTCACTCGGGCGTCGGTGTCATCGAGTACGTGAAGAAGGCCGGCTCGTCACCGACGTTCTCCAGGTGGTAGGTCCAGCCTGGTGCGAGGAAGACCGCGTCGTTCGGAGTCAGGTCGAGCACGCCCTCGTCCCAGGTGAGACGCAGCGTGCCGCGGATGATGAAGTACGTCTCGTCGACCGCCCCGTACCAGTGATCGTCCGGGCCCATGTCGTTCGTCGCCCGCGACGACCAGGTGTTCGTCTCCTCTCCCGGGTCGAGCCACGCGACCCCGCAGAGCAGGCCCGAGCCACAACGCTCTCTCGTAATCAGGCGGGCGATCCGCACCTTCGTCACCGCGTCGGCGGCCGGCACGGGCGGGACGGAATCCATCGGTACAACCATCGGCCTCGGCTTCTCCATCGTCTCTCCTTTCAGAGGGTTGGACGTCGTTCGGGGACGTGCAGCCACGGACTGACGCGCTCGTACGCCGCGGCCGCCCGGAACACGCTGACGTCGTCGTAGGTGCGGCCGACGATCGAGACGCCGGTCGGGACACCGTTTCGTGCGAGCCCGGAGGGAACGGACATGACCGGGCAGCGACTGCAGATGTTGAACGCGGCGGTCGTGAGGATCTCCCAGGAGCTCTCGAGGCGCACGCCGCCGACGACCGGCCCGTGGTCGAGGTAGTCGTCGCCGGCACGGAGCGCCGGCAGCGGCATCGTCGGGCAGATGAGCACGCGATGGCGCTCGAGCACAGGTCCGAGCCGCTCGTACACGCGCCCCTCGAGCTCGAGCCCGCGGGTGAAGTCTCCCTTGCGAACCCGCCTCGAGAGCCGGGCGAACTCCGCGACGTACGGAGTCACGAGCTCGGGGTGGCGACGCACCTCCTCCGCGAGTAGCGCCGAGAAGATCGTGCCGAAGTGGATCTGCGCCGCCTCGATGATCTCGCGGTGTTCCCAGCCGAGATCGACCTCCTCCACGATGGCCCCGGCGGCGCGGAACGCATCGGCGGCCTCGTCGAGGTTGCGCGCAACGTCACGGTCGATCCGGAAGCCGCCGAGATCGCGCGAGAGCGCGATCCGCCAGCCCTCGATTCCGGCGAGGCGGGCAGGAATGCGAAGCTTCGGGCGGAGCGAGGCGACATCCGACGGGTGGGGCCCGGCCATCACGTTCTCGAGCAGGGCGCAGTCGGCCACCGTTCGCGCCATCGGGCCCTCGTGACACCAGTGGTCGAGGTTGAACGGCGGCTCCTCGGGCACGCGGCCGTACGGTGGCTTGAAGCCGACGACCCCGCAGAACGAGGCAGGGATGCGAATGGAGCCGCCGATGTCCGAGCCGGTGGCGAGGGTCGCCGTCCCCGACGCGAGCGCCGCACCGGAGCCGCCGGAGGAGCCGCCGCAGCTGTAGCGCCGGTTCCACGGGTTGCGAGTCACTCCCCAGAGCCGTGAGTGCGTGTACGCCGTGCACGAGAACTCGGGGGCCGTCGACCGGGCATGGACGATGCCGCCCGCCCTGATCACGCGGTCGACGCAGACCGCGGTGTGGTCGGCTACGGCATCGCGGTAGACGAGCGAGCCCTGCGTCCACGGCTGGCCGGCCACGGGCGTCTCCTCCTTGACCGCGACCGGGATCCCCTCGAGCGGCCGCGGGCGCGAGCCCTTGCCCGAGTACCGGGCCTCCGCCCGGCGCGCCGCTGAGAGCGCCTCGTCGAAGAACCGGACAGGCAGCGCGTTCACGCGGCCGTCCACGGCCTCGCTGCGGGTGATCACCGCCTCCATCAGCTCGACCGGCGAGAGCGTCCTCGCCCGGAAGCACCGGATCGCCTCGGTCGCGGAGAGGTAGTGCACGTCGTCCACGACCGCATAGGATGACCGATCAGGATGACCGAGGATGCGTTCCCGTTCCCGCGTGACGAGTACCGCGACCGCGCGCGTCGCGTCCGCGCCGAGCTCGAGCGGCGCGGAGTCGACGTGCTGTACGTGATCAGCCCGGCGAACATGTGCTACCTGACCGGCTTCGAGTCGATCTGGTACCCGCCGCGCGCACCACTCGGCGTCGTGATCACGCGAGACGAGGAGTCGCTCGTGTTCGTCGACTACGAGCGTCACCGCACGCTCGTGGAGATGACGGCCCACTTCGACGAGGCGGTGTTCTTCACCTACGAGACCGCCGTCGACAGCGTCGTGGATGCTTTCGTGTCCCGCGGCTGGACGGGCGGGACCGTCGGGATCGAGTGGTCTTCCAGATCCCCCTCCCCGCCTCTCGTCCGCGAGGTCGCAGACCGGCTCGCGGCGCGGGGCGCGCAGATCGTCGACGGCGACTGGATCGTCGACCGCGTGCGGCTCGTGAAGTCGCCGCGCGAGCTCGAGTGCATCCGTCAGGCGTCGGCCGTGGTCGATGCCGCGTTTCTCGCGCTGCCGGACGAGGTCAGGCCCGGGATGACCGAGCTCCAGGTCGCCGCGCGACTGAACGGGCTCATGGCCGACGCGGGCGGCGAGGAGGCCGCGATCCGCACGATGGTCTCGGCGGGGCCACACGTCTGGTGTCGCACGCACGGAGCCCCGGGCCGCCGCCCGGTCGAGCGCGGCGATGTCATGTACGTGGACGCCTGCGGGGTCGTGAACCGCTACCACGTCGACCTGTGCCGGACGTTCGCGATCGGGGAGGATCACCCCGAGGCGCGGGAGATCCTCGAGGTCACGGCGGGAAGCGTGCTCGAGGTGCAGAAGGCCGTGCGCCCGGGCGATTCGCTCGACGTCGCTCAGCGGGTGGCCGAGGACTACGTCTTCTCGCGGTTCCCGAAAGAGAGCGTGTGGTGGGTCGGAGGCTACGCGCTCGGGATCGCGCTACCTCCCGACTGGGTCGGGCACACCTACCTCTCGAACGACGCGTTCGAGCAGTTCACCTGGGAGCCCGGATACGTGACGAACTACGAGAACATCCTCTTCGACCGCGACAAGGGCTTCACGGCGAGCTACATGGAGACCCTGCTCATGACCGAGCAGGGGATCGAGATCCTCTCGAACGTGCCGCGCACGCTCACGGTCATCTCGGTCTGAGCCTGAGCCACCGTCACGTTGGGCGCTCAGCCGGCAACTGTCCTCGAGACGGAGCGGCTCACCTTCCGGCTGCTCCGGATGGACGACCTCGATCGACTGTACGCCCTCTACCGCGACCCGGAGGTGAGGAGGTACTTCCCGGAAGGGACACTGACCCACGAGCAGACGCGGGACGAGCTCGAGTGGATCATCGACGTCTCCTACCGTCGATATGGCTTCGGCCTCTGGGCGACGACCGACAGGGAGACCGGTGAGCTCATCGGTCGCTGCGGGTTGATCCCATGGACGATCGACGGACGCGACGAGGTCGAGGTCGCCTACCTGCTCGCCCGTGATCGCTGGGGCCGGGGGCTGGCCACCGAGGCGGCGAGTGCGATCCTCCGGTACGGCTTCGAGCAACTGCGGCTCACCCGCCTCGTCTGCCTCGTCGACCCCGAGCATCTGACGTCTCGACGGGTCGCCGAGAAGATCGGCATGACGCTCGAGCGCGTCGGCGAGATCGAGGGCGCGCTGACGGCGCTCTACTCGACCTGAAAGGCTCCGGCTCCCGGCGGGACGCGGGCGAGCGCGAGCCGGCGCCGGATGTCCCGTCGAGCCCGCTCGATCGCGTCGTGGTCGCCCGAGATCACGTACTGGGAGTTGGCGAGCAGCAGGGGCGCCTGCAGCTCGAACGCGAGCTGTTCGGGCTCCTCCCCCCGGTCGATGCCCCCCTCGGCCTGCGCCTCGCCGATCGTCCGGACGAACAGCTCCCTCCAGCCGCTGACGGTCCTGGAGGCGCGATCGCGGACGGGCCCCGGCTTCGTGTCCATCTCGGCGGCCACGGAGGCGAAGAAGCAGCCCCCGGGGAAGACGCTTCGCTCCACGTGAGACAGGAAGCCCTCGCACAGCGCCTCGAGCCGCGCAAGTGATGTCGGCCGGGAGAGCGCGGGAGCGACGACGTCCTCGACGAAGATCTCGTCGGCCAGCTCGATCGTCGCCAGCTGCAGCTCCTCCTTCGACCCGAAGTGCGCAAAGAGGCCGCTCTTGCTCATCCCGACCTGGTCGGCGAGCCGTCCGATCGAGAGCCCGTCGAGCCCCTCGACCGTTGCAAGTCGCGCGGCTGCCTCGAGGATCGCTGCGCGGCTGCGCTCACCGTCCTGCCGTCGTCGGCGCCCGCGAGCGTCCTCTGTCGATCCCGTCGTCAAATCCACCTTGACAATTTAGCACGAACGGTCGTACACTGATGCGCGAACGGTCGTGCTATCTCTGGAGGAGACATGACGCAGCAAGTGATCGACCGGACGGGCCTCGACCTCGGGGCCGTCAAGCGCCGCCAGCAGGCGACGTGGGCAAGCGGCAACTACGCGGCGGTCGGGAGCCGGATCGCGAGCGTCGCGGAGCAGCTTGCCGACAGCGCCGACCTGCGGGCCGGGTCGCTGGTGCTCGACGTGGCGACGGGCAACGGCAACGCCGCGATCGCGGCGGCGCGACGGGGCTGTGACGTCGTCGGCATCGACTACGTACCGGGGCTCCTCGAGCACGGTCGCAAGCGGGTCGAGATCGAGGGCCTCGACGTCGCCCTGCTCGAAGGAGACGCCGAGGAGCTCCAGTTCCCGGACGCGAGCTTCGACGTCGTGACGTCCGTGTTCGGGGTGATGTTCGCCCCCGACCAGCAGCGTGCGGCGAGCGAGCTCGTGCGCGTGTGCCGGCCCGGCGGGACGATCGCGCTCGCAAGCTGGACGCCGGATGGGTACATCGGCGAGTTCTTCCGGACGACGGCGGGCTTCGCCTCGCCGCCCGCGGGCCTCGCGTCGCCGTTCCGCTGGGGAACGGACGACGGCCTGCGAGAGCTGCTCGGCGATGGGATCGCCATGCTCGACGTTCACGAGCGGACCTACACGTTCCGCTTCCGAAGCGCGGAGGAGTTCGTGGAGTTCTTCCGCACCTGGTACGGGCCGACACTGAAGGCGTTCGAGTCGCTCGACGAGGCGGGTCGTGCCGGGCTGGAGCAGGCGCTCGTCGAGCTGGCCCGCCGGCACAATCGCCACGGCGAGGACGCGCTAGCCGTCGACGCCGCCTACATCGAGGCGATCGCGATCCGATCCTAATCGCCCGACCGGGCGGGACGGGGCTCGCGAGATTGCGTGCCCCGTCCCCGATCGCGCTCAGGCCGGGTCGCGCCGAAGCGCCTGCGCCATGCAGTGCACGCCGCCGCCCGCGAGCAGGAACTGGCTCATGTCCGGGTCGTAGACGGTGAACCCGAGCGCGCGCAGCCTGCCGTTCAGATCCTCCGACTGGGCGACGGAGAGCACGCGGTCGTTGCCGAGCGCGACGACGTTGCAGCCGAGGCCCATCGTGTCGCGGAACGACACCGGGACGATCTCGATCTTCCGCGACCTGAGCCAGTCCACGACGTCGGGCTCGGTCGTGTCGAGGCACACGGCCGCGAGCTTCTCGGCAAGCATGCAGACCATCAGGTCGATGTGAACGTAGAACTCGTCGATCGGCGCGTAGCGGACCTCGACCCCTTCCTTCTCCATCCAGCCGCCGACCTGCTTCGCGGCCACCTCCTCGCCGCGGCCGCCCGTGTAGCCGATCAGCACGCACCCGGGCTCGATCATGTTGAAGTCGCCGCCCTCGAAGTTGCCGGCGGAGACGAGGTCGTAGACGGGAATGCCCTGGGAGAGGTAGAAACGCAGCGTGCTCGCATACTCGCCGCGACGCCGCGGGCTCGCGAGCTGGCAGATCACGGCGCCGAACGGCGTCATGAAGCTCGAGTCCCGCGCGTAGACGCCGTACGGCAGCTCCTCGCGTGCCTCGAGCGTGTGGACGGAGACGCCTGCCTGCCGGTAGGCGTCGACCATCTCCGCGTACTGCGAAAGGGCGAGATCCCGGTCGAACCGGTAGCCCTTGCGCAGGGTCGCGCGGACGAGCGCCGAGTACTGCGCGTTCTCCTCGCCGAGCCAGCGAAAGCAGTCGGCCGAGCCGAGGAGAACGTCGCGCAGAACGCCGTACTCGGAATTGAAGCCCCACTCGTCGAGAACAGGTGTCCCACCCTCCTCGCGCCGGGCCCGCAGGGGCGTGTCGACCGCCGTCGTCGTCACTCGAACCTCCCGTATCGTCGCAGGATGACGCATGATACGACCTCGTGATCGACGTCTTCTTCGACGAGCGGGTGCTTGCGCACGACACGGGGGCGGGTGTCTTCGAGGCGCCGCCGACACCGCTCGTCGCCGTGCCCGAGCTTCACCCCGAGAACGCCGAGCGGATCCGCAACATGCGCGCAGCCCTCGAGCACGGTCCGATCGCGCCTCACCTGCGCTGGCATCCGGGTAGGCTCGCCACGCTCGAGGAGCTCGAGGTCGTGCACGATCGACGGTATCTCGAGTCGATCCGTGCCCTCTGTGAGGCGGGAGGGGGGCCCGTCACCGGGACGACGCTCGTCTCGCCCGGCTCCTGGGAGCCGATCCTCGTCGCGGCGGGAACGTGCCTCGAGGCCGCCGACGCGGTGCTCCTCGGCCGCACGGCGATCGCCTACGCGCTCGTGCGCCCGCCCGGCCACCACGCCCAGCCCGACCGGGCCGACGGCTACTGCTTCGTGAACCACGCGGCGCTCGTGGCCGAGCGGGCGCGGGCGGCCGGGATCGAGCGGGTTGCGGTGGTCGACTGGGACGTCCACCACGGCAACGGAACCCAGGAATGTTTCTACGAGCGGGCAGACGTGCTCACCGTCTCGCTCCACATGCAGCACGGGTCGTGGGGCACGAGCCACCCCCAGACGGGCTCGCCGGCGGAGATCGGGATCGGCGACGGTGCCGGCTACAACGTGAACCTCGAGCTGTCCCTCGGCGCCGGCGATGCCGTCTACGGCGCCGCCTTCGACGAGGTGATCGGTCCGATCCTCCGTGCCTACCGCCCCGGCCTGATCGTCGGAGCGTGCGGGCAGGACGCGAGCGGCTTCGATCCGAACGGACGTCAGAATCTGTCCATGCACGGGTTCCGCCGGATCGGAGAGACGCTCGCCGGGCTCGCGGACGAGCTGTGCGACGGCCGGCTCCTGCTCGTCCAGGAGGGCGGCTACGCGCGGACGTACGCGGGCTACTGCCTCCACGCGACGCTGGAAGGCGTCCTCGGGCTCGACGATCCGCTCGGCGACCCGCTCGCGTACCTCCCCGACGATCCCGGCCGCGGCCGTTCGGGGATCACGGCGGCGCGGACGTACCTCTCGCGCTACTGGGCTCTCTAGTCCCACCTCACATGACGTTCGACCGGTAACCGCTGGCCGGAATCCGCGCGGCGGCCGGGCTCCGGCGCAACGCTGCGAGACGCCGCTAGTGGCACCCGCCCCACACCCCCCGAAGGCGTAGCCCGGCCGTTCCGGCCATGTCAGGGGGTCAGACCCCGATTGTCGCGCTCGTTGCGGCGGATGGGGCTCGGCGCAACGCTGCGAGACGCCGCACCGACACCCACCGGACGCGCCCCGAAAGGCACGGCCCGGCCGGTTCGGCCATGTCAGGGGGTCAGACCCCGATTGTCGCGCTCGTTGCGGCGGATGGGGCTCGGCGCAACGTTGCGAGACGCCGCACCGGCCGCACCGCACGGCCTGCGTCGATTGGCCGCGGGGGTCGCTTACGGCGCGCCCTCGAACACCCAGCGTCCGCCGAGCATCGTCGCCTCGACCCGAACGGCGAGCAGCTCCGCAGGGTCGACCGCGAGGGGGTCGCGGTCGAGCAGGACGAGATCTGCGAGCTTCCCCGGCGCGATCGAGCCGACCGAGAGCTCGCGACCCGTGGCGTACGCGCCGCCGACGGTGTACGAGCGGAGTGCCTCCTCGGCAGAGAGCCGCTCCCCCGCGCCGAGCACCCGGCCGGCGACGGTGGCCCGCGTCGCGGCGGCCGTCATCCCGACCCAGGGATCGAAGTCGGTGATCGGTGAGTCCGACGACCCGGCGAGCGGGATGCCACGGTCGAGGTACGTCCGCATCGGCATCACGCCGCCCGCCCGCTCCTCGCCGACCGAGACGACGTAGCTCTCTCCCAGGTTTCGGATGAACGGGCTCGAGACGAGCGCCGGGATCCGGTAGCGCGTCATCAGCTCGAGCGTCTCGCCGGTCGGGAAGTAGGCGTGATGGACGCGATGACGCAACCACGGCTTCGGGCTCGCCTCCTGCGCGGCGGCGTACGCACGGACGATGACCTGCTGGCACTCGTCGCCACAGGTGTGGCAGTCGACGGGGAACCCGAGGTCGTGGCAGAAACGGATCCGCTGCGGCAGCTCGTCGGGAGCGACGACCCACTGGCCGCGGTCGCCACTCCCGCCCGGATACGGATCGAGCATGCGGGCCGTCCGATCACCGAGCCCGCCGTCGGGCATCAGCTTGATCCCCTCGAGGCGGAGGAGCTCGTCACCGAACCCACCCGAGACGCCGACGCCCTCGAAGCGCTCCTCGAGTCCGGCCTCGGTCTCCGGCGACCCGAACCCCCAGCCCGCCATCATCATGTCTGTCCGTACCGTCAGCCTCCCTTCGCGGCGGGCGCGATGGAACGCGCGGATCTCGTGCGGCCACAGTCCGGGCTCGCCGACGGCCGTGATCCCGACCCGGTTGTATGCCCGGCAGGCCGTTTCGATGCTCGCGACGAGCTCGTCCTCGTCCGGGGTGGGCAGGTGACGCTCGATCAGCTCCTTCGCACGGTCGCGGAAGAGCCCGGTCGGCTCGCCCTGCCCGTCGCGCTCGAACGAGCCGGCGTAGAGCGAGCCGGCCGGCGGGTCAGGAGTGCTGCGGTCGATGCCGGCGAGACGCAGCGCCGCCGAGTTGCACGTGAGCTTGTTCCAGACGCGAAACAGCACGACCGGGTTGTCGGGAGCGGCGGCGTCGAGATCGTGCCTCGTCGGATGACGGCGCTCGACCAGCAGGCTCTCGTCCCAGCCGCGACCGATCACCCACGCCCCGGTCGGAGTCGTCGCAACGCGCTCCGCGACGAGCCGCAGGATCTCGTCGAGCGACCGGCAGTCGTAGAGCTGAACCTGCGCGAGCATGGCGCCCGTGTGCAGCAGATGGTTGTGCGCGTCGACGAGGCCCGGAACGACCGTCGCTCCGGCGAGCTCGCGCAACTCGGTCGCCGGCCCGGCCTGCGACCGCAGCTCCTCCCCGCCGACGGCGACGAACCGCCCCCGGTCGATCGCGACGGCCGTGGCCTGCGGCCGGGTCTCGTCCAGCGTGCGGATCCGGCCGCCGGCAAGGATCAGCTCAGGCGCGGGCACGGCTCCTCCTCGCCCCGGGGGCATCGGGCCGCCGCCCTACCCCGAGATCGGCGGCGAGGCTCTCGAGGAGCAGCTCGCGCGCACGCGCGAGTGTCACTCCGGGAGCCTCCAGGAGCACCTGGAGCGCGAGACCGTCGAGGAGGTCGATCGACCGGTCCGCCAGCCGGTCGAGCGGGATCGAGATCCGGAACTCCCCCGACGCGAGACCGTCCTCGAAGGCCCGCCGGAACGGCTGGCGCCACATCTCGTAGGCCTGCCCCATCGAGCGGCGGAGCTTCGGCTCGCGCGCATACGCAGCCCAGAACTGCACCCACCGCGTCCACCGCTCGCGGAACGTCGGCGGGTCGAGCACGATGTCGACGAGCGCGACGAGCCGCTCCCATGCGTCTCCGTCACCGTTCTCCGACGCGACCCAGCGCTCGACGGCGCGCTCCGTCTCGTAGGCGAAGCTCTCGATGAGCAGGCGGTCGCGAGTCCCGAAGTAGTGCTGGATCGAGCCGACCGACAGGCCCGCCTCGTCGGCCACTTCCGCGAGCCGCAGCCCGGTCAGGCCGCGCCGCGAGATCACGCGCGCTGCGGCCTCGAGGATCTGCGGGCGCCTGACGTTGCCCATCGCCGGACGGGGGCTCACGAACATCCTCCTTGCATTTCTCGGGGGCGCGGCTAACAATACGCGCCTTGACCCGTCAAACCCGTAGAGCCGTATGAACAACGAGCAGCAGCCACTGGAAGGGCACATCGTGCTCGACCGCGTCACGAAGGCCTTCGACGACGTCAAGGCGGTCGACGACGTGAGCATGTCGATCCGCAAGGGCGAGTTCTTCTCGATGCTCGGCCCCTCCGGCTGTGGCAAGACGACGACCCTGCGGATGATCGCCGGCTTCGAGGAGCCGACGGAGGGCCGGATCCTGCTCGAGGACCGCGACGTGACGTTCGTGCCTCCGGCCAAGCGCCCGGTGAACATGGTCTTCCAGGCCTACGCGCTGTTCCCGCACCTGTCGGTGTGGGAGAACGTCGCCTTCGGCCTGAAGATCAAGAAGGTCGGACGGCGCGAGGTCGAGGAGCGGGTTGCCGAGGCGCTCGAGACGGTGCGAATGCAGGGGTTCGAGAAGCGCAAGCCGGGCCAGCTCTCGGGCGGTCAGCAGCAGCGCATCGCGCTCGCGCGAGCGCTCGTCAACCGGCCGGCGGCGCTGCTGCTCGACGAGCCGCTCGGTGCCCTCGACCTGAAGCTGCGCCGCGAGATGCAGCTCGAGCTGAAGCACCTCCAACAGGAGACGCAGACGACGTTCATCTACGTCACACACGACCAGGAGGAGGCGCTCACGATGTCCGACCGGATCGCGGTCATGGAGAAGGGCCTCGTCGAGCAGGTGGCCGAGCCGCGGGAGCTCTACGAACGCCCGGCGACGCCGTTCGTGGCCGGCTTCATCGGCGTCTCGAACATCGTCCACATGACCCCGGACGGGCGCGAGAACGGCTTCGTCGTTCAGCGTCTCGGTGAGAACGAACGGCTGATGGCGCCGGCACAGAACGCCCCGGCGGGCGAGATCGTTGTCACCGTGCGTCCGGAGAAGGTCAAGTTCGAGGAGATCGAGGGCGAGAGCTCGAGGGTGTCGGCGACGATCGCCGACGTCGTCTACCTCGGCTCGATGACGCAGTACATCGTCGAGCTGGCGACCGGCGACCGGCTCGTCGTTCACCGCCTGAACGACGAGGTTCGCCACCGGGCACGCCCGGTCTCGGTCGGCGACAGGATCACGCTGCACTGGGCAGCCGAGCACAGCTTCGTGATCGGTGGAGTGCGTGAGCTCGCGGGCGAGGGCGAGGCCCGCGACGAGGGGGAGGAGACGGGAGTCGAGGCGGCCTCGTAGCGCCGCGCGAGAAGGAGGGAAGAACGGGATGATGGAAGACCGCAAGATGACCCGCCGCGGCTTCGTGGCGCTCACGGGCGCTGCGAGCCTCGGCACCCTGCTCGCCGCCTGCGGCGGCGGGGGCAGCGAGCCGGCCACCACGGCCGAGGCCGGCGGAGGGACGACCGAGGCCCCGCCGGCAACGACCGAGGCGCCGCCGGCAACGACCGAGGCGCCGCCGGCAACGACGGAGGCAGCGGCCGGCCCGACGTTCGATCCGGCCACGGAGCCGGACGGGCCGATCGAGTTCTTCGAGTGGGTGGGCTACGACGACACGTCGCCGTGGATGTGGCAGACCTACCTCGACAGCGAGTACAACGCGAAGAGCCCGCTCAAGTTCACGTTCCTCGACAACGACATCCAGGCGCTCGCGAAGGTCGCGTCCGGTTACAGCCCCGACGCGATCCACCCGTGCATCGCCTACTGGCCCGACTTCAACAGCGCCGGGCTGATCCAGCCGTTCGACCTCTCGCTGCTCCCGGACTACGAGGGGATTCCCGAGGCGGTCCGCATCGGCGGCGTCGACTCGGCGACCGGGCTCACCTACCATGTCCCGTTCGACATCGGGTTCAGCTCGCTCGTCTACCGGGCCGACAAGATCCCCCTCGACCCCGGGGCCGAGACCTGGAGCATCTTCCTCGACGAAGCGTATGCAGGTCGGATGGCCATGTACAGCGACCCGGTCACGATCATCAAGATCGGCGCGCTCATCAACGAGGGCGCGATCGACCCGAACAAGCTGAACAGCGACCAGATCGCGGCGGCCAAAGAGACGATGACCAAGGCCAGGCCGAACATCCGCAACTTCTGGTCGAACAGCCAGGAGAACATCGACGACTTCATCAACGGAAACATCTGGGCGACGTACATGTGGCCGGACGGCTTCATCCAGGCGAGCCGCCACGAGAAGATGAAGGACGTCGAGGTCCGCTACATGTGGCCGACGGAGGGACGGCTCGGGTGGGTGTGCGGGTTCGTGCTCGGCGCGCACTCCGAGCGTCCCGGCCGCACGTCGCTCGCGATCGCGGCCGCGAACACGCCGGCCGCCTCCGCGGCGCTCACGGACAACTGGTACTACCTCGGGGCGCAGCAGAACGGCACCGACGCTCTGATCCAGGACCAGACCCTGATCCCGCTGCTCAGCCTCGACGACCCGTCCGCCTTCGAGCCGCCGCGGACCTGGTTCGAGGAGCCGCTTCCGAACCGCCAGGAGTACTCCGAGGCGGGCGAGGCGGTCAAGGCCGCCTAGGCATCTCGGGAGGCCCGCGCGGCGATCGCTGCGCGGGCCTCCTGCGAGCTCCTGGCAGGAGGGCGAATGGCGACGAGAGCAACGGCCGAGTCGGCTCCCAGCGCCGAGGGGCGGTCGGAGAGCCGCATGCGCCGGGCCGGCGGGCAGGTCGGTAGCTGGAGCCTGTCGCTGCCGGCGATCGCGCTCCTCACCGTCTTCTTCCTGCTCCCGATCTACTTCATCGTCCGCTTCAGCTTCGGCCTCGAGCGGTTCGCGCCGAACCAGGCCGCCTCGGAGATCCTCGGCGAGCTGCAGAGCTTCTCGACGGAGCTCTGGGCCGACTTCCTCGACCCCGGCATCGACCTCGAGCTGTTCGGAACGGCCAGCGTGCACCTCCCGACCTGGGTCGTCGGCGTCGTCCTCATCCTGCTCGTGCTCGGCGCCGTCTTCGGAAAGCGGCTCTCCCAGCACTACGGGAACTGGATCGTCGGCGGGTGTTTCGCGCTCCTGCTCGTGCCGTTCCTGACCATTCCGGCCGGCAACAACCTGATCCGGATCGCCGAGCTCTCCTCGAGCGGGGACTTCCTCCGGCTCTTCTTCAAGTCGATCACGATGGCGACGACGTCGTCGGTCTGGGCGGTCCTGCTCGCCTTCCCGGTCGCCTACTACCTGGCGTTCGGGATGAGGAAGTCGAAGTACACGTGGCTGCTCGTGATCATCGCTCCGTTCCTGACGAGCTACCTGCTGCGGATCTTCGCCTGGAAGATCATCCTCGGCGACCAGGGGCTGATCAACAGCGCGCTGTTCGAGCTCGGCCTGCGCGACCCGGACAACCCGATCACGTTCCTCATCTACAGCCAGTTCACCGTGATCCTCGTCCTGCTCTACGGCTGGGTCCCGTTCATCGTCCTGCCGATCTTCATCGCGCTCGAGAACATGGACCGGCGACTCCTGGAAGCGGGGACCGACCTCGGCGCGAGCAGGCTGCAGGCGTTCTTCAAGGTGACGCTCCCGGTCGCCGCACCCGGTGTTGTCGCGGCGTTCCTGTTCGTGTTCATCCCCTCGATCGGCGAGTACATCACCCCGGCCCTCGTCGGCGGCAACGAGGGTTACATGTTCGGGCAGGCGATCGCCTCGCAGTTCGTCGGCGGCGCGCTGAACTGGCAGCGGGGCTCCGTGCTCGCGGTGTTCATGCTCGCCGTCGTGCTGTTCCTGACCTTCGCGACCTCGAAGTGGCTGCGCCAGGGCGGTGGAGCGACGGCATGAGCAGAAAGGGGGGAGCGATCGACGTGACGATGTCGCGGGGCGGCCGCTGGACGCTGCTCGGGATCTTCGCGCTCTTCCTCGCGTTCCTCTACCTCCCGACCGTGATGCTGATCATCTTCTCGTTCAACGACTCGACGAATGTCGCCTTCCCGCTCGCCGGCTTCACGACCGACTTCTACACGGCAGCGTTCGAGAACGAGAACGTACGCAAGGCGTTCCTCGCGAGCCTCAAGGTCGGAGCGGGCGTGGCCGTGATCACCACCGCGATCGCCGTGCTCGTCTCGTACGCACTGGCCCGCCGCAGGATGCGCTTCAAGCCGCTGATCTCGGCCTTCATCCTGCTCCCGCTCGTCGTGCCGACGGTGGTGCTCGGCGTCGCCCTGCTCATCCTCTTCAAGCCGAACGCCCCCGTCCTCCCGATCCCGCTCGGCCTCTGGGCGGTACTGATCGGGCACACCGTCTTCGCGCTCCCGTTCTGCGTCCTGCTCGTGCTGCCCCGGCTGGCGTCGATCGACCGGCGGATCGAGGAGGCGGCATTCGATCTCGGCGCATCGTGGTTCACGACCTTCCGGCGGATCATCCTGCCGCTGATCACTCCGGCGCTCATCTCCTCGCTGCTGATCGCGTTCGTCATCTCGATCGACGAGGTCGTGATCGCGAGCTTCCTCGTCCAGGATCAGGTGACCTATCCCGTCTACCTGTACTCGGGTCTCCGGGTCTCCGGGCAGACGAGCATCCTGATGCCGATCGCAACCGTGATGATCCTGGTCAGCTTCGTCCTCGTGCTCGTGGCGGAGCTCGTCCGGCGCATCGGCGAGCGCCGCCTCGGGGTGACGCAGTGAGACGTCTCACCGCCCTCGCCGGCGCAGCCGCCGTCGCGCTCGTCCTCGCCGCCTGCGGCGGGACCGAGCCGGGAGCGTCCGGCGGCACAGAACCCGGGCCGGCCCCGGCCGCCCAGACGCCCGCGTCCTCCGCCGAGCCCTCGGCCGACCAGGTCGCGTTTCGCGACAAGCTCCTCGGTCAGCTCGAGGACGGCACCTACGGAGCGTGCGAGTGTACGTCGGCCGAACGTGCGAGAGATCGCGTCGAGTCGGGCAAGGCGAAGGCGCCCGATCCCGACGAGCTCGTCTCGAACCTGCCCTAGCCGCCTGCGAGCCGCGGCAGAGGGCGGGATGAGATCCCGCCCTACGGGGTGAGCGAGGGGGCAAAACGCACCGGCGAGAGCGCCGTGCGCCACGATCCGGACTCGATCCCGGCCGCGATCGCGGCTCCCACCCCGGGGGCGAGCGCGATCCCGTGATCGCCGTGGCCGCAGGCGAGTACGAGCCCGTCGAGCTCCGGGACGGGACCATGGAGCGGCAGACCGTCGGGCGTCATCGGTGCCGCGAGCGCTCGGCGCTCGAGCTCGTCGCAGGCGAGCTCCTCCGGGAGGAGCGATACCGCCTCGTCGGGGCGGGCGATCCACAGCCGCTGACCGGCATCTTGCGCGACCCAGGCCCCGGCCACGGCGACAGGCTCGAGCTCCCGGTCGAGGGGCGAGGTTACGACCACCTCGCCGGGAACACCGCGAACCGGGGCGTGGAACGCGAGCTCGCGGCAGACCCCCCAGGATCCGGCGCCGGCCGCGACGACCGTCGTCGACGCGCGCAGCTCGCCGGCGTCGGTCGCGGCTCCGACGACTCTCCCCCACTGACGCAGGAGCCGCTTCACGTCGCAACCCGTGTGAACGGTCGCACGGTGTCCACGCGCCTCCTCGAGGAGCGCCGCGGCGGCCGCCCGGGGATCGATCCGCCGCAGGCCCGAGGCGGAGGCCGTCACGTCGTAGAGGAACGCCCCGCCCGTGAAGCGGTGGAGGGCCCGGTAGCCGTCGGCGCCCGTTGCGGCAAGGCTCTCGAGCACCGCCGGAACCGGCCGGCCGAGGAGCGCGAGCCCGAGACTCGATGCCCCGCCTGCGATCAGTCCTCGCTCGACGAGGGTGACGCTCATCCCGCGGCTCGCACAGCCGGCCGCCACGGCGGCACCCACGATCCCCCCGCCGACGACGAGGACGTCCATGCCTAGCCGGAGGGACGCACGACCGGGTAGAGCGGCTCGCGACCGGTGAGCACGAGCATCAGGTCGTGAGCCGGGCGGCGGTGCACCTCGACGTTCGCCCCGGCCGAGTACCAGGCGGCATGGGGGCTCAGAAGCGTTCCCGGCCACGAGAGCTCGGTGGCATCGCCAGGCGGGGGCTCCTCGGGCAGCACGTCGAGCGCGGCGCCCGCCAGGTGCCCGGAGCGCAGGGCCTCCCCGAGCGCAGCGTGGTCGACGATCCCGGCGCGGGCGCAGTTGACGAGCAATGCTCCTTCGGGCAGCGCCGCCAGCTCCCCGGCTCCGATCAGACCCCTCGTCGTCTCGTCGAGCCAGGTGTGCACCGTCAGCACCTCCGACGTGGCGAGCAGGTCTGCGAGACGCTCGACGGGCTCGGCGCCGGTCGCCCTGATCGCCCCGGGAGCGACGAACGGATCGCTGGCGAGCACGCGCATCCCGAGCGCAGAGGCGAGCCGGCAGACGCGGCTCCCGATCCGCCCGCAGCCGACGACCCCGAGCGTCGTGCCCGCGATCCGCCGTGGCAGCGTCAGGTAGACGTCCCACTCGCCCTCGCGCACCTGGGCGTCGAGCGGCGAGATCCCCCGCAGCAGCGAGACGATGTCCGCGATCGTGTGCTCGGCGACCTCGTCGGCGCAGTAGTCGGCCGCGTGGATCACCCAGACGCCGGCTTCGGCCGCTGCCTCGAGGTCGATGTGGTCGTAGCCGGTCGAGCACGTCGCGACGGCGCGCAGGCTCGGCAGCCGCGCGAGGTCGGCGCGTCCGAATGCGCGGTTGATGCTGACGATGACGGCGACGACGTCGTCGCCCTCGAGGAGCTCCGTCCCCTCGACCTCCACCCCCGCCGGGCCGAGCGCCTCCTCGACGACGTCGAGCGCGACCCAGGGGTCGGCAACGAGCACACGGCCGCTCATGGGCTAGCCGACCGGTTCCGGCTGGCGTCGCACGGGCGAGGGCTTCGAGAGGAACTCGCCGTAGTCGAGCTCGCGGTACGGAGCCGTGCACGGATGGCCGTCCGCGACCCACATGCGGCGGCTGTCGAGCTCCATGAGGATCGAGGCGACGCTCGCGGCCTGCTCGAGCGGGTGGTAGCGCGTGTCGGGATGAGAGCAGATCGCCGACGGGAAGTTCGCGTGATCCGCGAGGGCCCGTTCGAACGTGCCGAGCGAGAGCGGCCCCGGCTCGGCACGGACGAGCGTCCTCAGGCGCTCGAGCCGCAGCGGGCTGTCGGGGATCGCCCAGATCGACACCTCCGTGCCGTCGAACGCCGGCGACCGGAAGTGGTTCGTATGGACGAGCACGCCGTCCTCCGGATGCAGGAGGAAGATCCGCGAGAAGTCGCCGGGCGCCGCCTCGACGTCCACGGCGATCCCGTCCTCGTGCGCGACGAGGTAGTTCGCGGAGGACGAGCGCGGAGATCGCTGTACCGTCGCGAGCGCGTCCGAGAGGTTCTCGGAGTCGAGGATCGCCCGCAGGAGCACGTGGTACGGGACTCCCGGCTCGCCGCGATCCTCGGCCGTGACGAGCGCGTTCGTCACGAGCCCGATCCCCGACGAGCTCATCCCGGTCTTCGCGAGCAGGCCGGCCTCGACGACCGTGACGAAGTCCGGCCCGTCGTCCTGGCGGGACTCGAGCACGACGACCGTGTCGAACGAGTGCAGGAGCCAGTCCCAGTTCTGCCCGACGAGCGTCGTCCCGTCCGCGGAGGCCTGCGGGAGGACCGCGAACGCACTGCACTCCCCGACGGCCAGGCGTGCCGTAGCGGCGAACATGACCTCCGTGCGGACGTTGATCGCGAGGATGTCCTCGAACGGGACGGCGGCGCCCTCGGCGATCCCGTGCATCTCCTCGAGGTACTTCTCCCCGAAGGCGGCGATCGGAGCCAGCGACCGGCGTGCCTCCTGCTGCACCCGCGCCCACGTCCAGCCGGTCTTGTGGGCGAAGACGGCGCGGTAGGCGCCGATCGAGGTGCGCACGCGGTCGCGAGCCTGCTCCCCGTACTGGCGTCCCCGCTCTCGCGGCCCGCCCTCGACCCGAACGTGCGGATAGCCGTTCGCCACGGCCTGACGGTACCACGCTGACCGAGGCAGGCGCTGCCGGCGCGCGGAATCCGCGATGATGCGGGCCGATGCGACGCGTGTATCTCGAGGACATCGTGGTCGGGCACGAGTTCACGACGGCCCGGCGCACGCTGACCGAGGCTGACATCATGGCCTTCTGCGGCGTCTCGGGCGACTTCAACGCGCTCCACACCGATGAGCTGTTCGTCCGGGAGGAGACGCCGTTTCGCGGGCGGATCGCGCATGGGCTGCTCGTGCTCTCGATCTCGAGCGGCCTGCGAAGCGAGGACGACGACTGGCTCGTGCTCGCCTACCTCGAAGAGCAGCGACGATTCGTCGCCCCGACGTACGCGGGCGACACGATCCACGCGCGCTGCCGTGTCCAGTCGTCGCGTCGGTCGCGCTCACGGCCGGACACCGGGATCGTAACGCTGTCCGTCGAGGTCGTGAACCAGGACGACGAGATCGTGCAGGCGGGCATCGACGTGCTCATGGTCGGAGCGAGGACGGACGGGGAGAAAGGCCCGTGAGCTTCGAGCTCTCCCGCCTCGACCGCCGGCTCGTCGCCCATGCCCGCGAGTTCGCCGAGCGGGAGCTGCGACCGGTCGCCGCCCACTACGACGAGACCGAGGAGTTTCCGTGGCCCGTGCTCCGCAGGGCCGCGGAGGCCGGGCTGACCTGCTTCGACCTGCCGGAGACGTTCGGAGGAGGAGGCATCGAGAGCCTGCTCACCGGCGTTCACATCTACGAGGAGCTCGCCTGGGGCGACAGCTCGATCACGGGCTGCTTCGGCGGCGGGAGCTTCTTTGCCGGCCCGGTGCTGGAGCTCGGCAGCGAGGAGCAGCAGCGCCGATGGGTCACGCCGGTCTGCGGGCCCGAGCCGCCCGTGGGCGCCCTCGCCCTCACCGAGCCCGAGTGCGGCTCCGATGCCGCGGCGATCTCGACCCATGCGAAGCGGGTCGACGACGGTTACGTGCTGAACGGACGCAAGACCTGGATCTCGAATGCGCCCGTCGCCGACCTGTACGTCGTCTTCGCCACCGTCGCGCCCGGCACTCGGTCGAAGGGAATCACCGCGTTCGTCGTCGAGAAGGGTGACGCCGGGTTCGAGCCGGGCCGCTCGCTGCCGAAGCTCGGCGCCCGCTGCTACCCGGCCGGCGAGCTGTTCTTCCGCGACTGCCACCTCCCCGACGACCGCCGGCTCGGCGACGAGGGCACGGGCTTCCACGGCCTGATGCGGTATTTCGATCGCTCGCGAGTCGCGCTCGCCGCCAATGCCGTCGGGATCGGCCGCGCCGCGCTCGAGGTCGCCGTCGAGTACGCGCGGGAGCGCCATGCCTTCGGCAAGCCCATCCACGAGTACCAGGCCGTGTCGTTTCGACTCGCAGACGTCAAGCTGGCGGTCGACCAGGCGCGGCTGATGACGCACCATGCCGCCCGACTGGCCGACGCAGGGAAGCCGTTCACGACGGAGGCCTCGATGGCGAAGCTCGCCGCCTCTGAGGCCGCCTGGCTCGCGGCGTGGGCCGCCGTCCAGACCCTCGGCGCGAACGGCTACTCACGCGAGTACCCGGCCGAGCGACTGCTGCGCAACGCGAAGCTCGAGGAGATCTACGAGGGTACAAGCGACATCCAGCGGCTCGTGATCGCCCGCAGCATGTTCCGCGGCTGAGAGCCCGGACCCGTCGCCCTCCGGCTCGACGGCGTCGCCCTTCCGTCGTATAGTGCGGCCCACCGAACCGGGAGGGGAATGCGGCACCCGAAAGACAGGCCAGGTCTGACCCGCGGGCAGTTCCTCCGTAGCGCCGCCGCTGCGACGGCGAGCGTCGGGGCCGGGTTCGTCATCGCGGGCTGCCAGAACACGACGACTCCGATCGGCGCGTGCGAGGAGACGGGGGGCGACGGCACCGGCGGCGGGCTCGAATCGGGCCTCGTCCAGCCGAAGCCCGTCGGCCCGGGCGGGTTGCCGCTGCCCCGCAACGACAACAGCGTCACCTGGGCGATCACCGACGACAACCCGATGATCCCCGAGGGCGGCACGCCGGAGGGCGGCACGCTCCGCATCTTCAACTACGCCGACTACATCGATCCGGGGCTGGTGAAGAAGTTCGGGAAGCAGTACGACTGCGAGGTCAAGATCGGGACGTACAACTCCTCCGACGAGGCGATCGCGAAGCTCTCCTCCGGCACCGTCGACTTCGACGTGATCATCGGGCTGAGCGGGAGCGTGATCGTCACGCTGATCGCCAAGCAGCTGCTCCAGCCACTCAACCACGCCTACCTCCCGAACCTCGAGAAGAACGTCTGGCCCGAGCTCCAGGATCCGTTCTACGATCGCGGCGCACGCTTCACCGTCCCGTACACGGTCTGGGGGGAC
Organism: Gaiellales bacterium; assembly: GCA_046330455.1. Taxonomy (GTDB): domain Bacteria; phylum Actinomycetota; class Thermoleophilia; order Gaiellales; family Gaiellaceae; genus CAVQXR01. Next base: position 309,277 of record JAXLSU010000001.1, on the reverse strand, counting down.
GGGATCGGCTGGCGAAACGACAAGGTGACCGAGGACATCGCCGCCATGGACGTTCCATGGGACATCCTCTGGCAGTCGCAGGCCTACCGCGGCAAGGTCGGCGTGCTCGACGACAAGCGCGACACGCTCTCCATGCCCATGCAACGCGACGCGATGACGGCCGGAAAGGTCGCCGACGTCAACACCGAGGATCCCACGATCGTCGATGCAGCCGGGAAGGCGCTCGAGGAGCTGACGGACATCTGCAACGTCAAGGTCGTGATCACGTCCTACCAGACGCTGCCAGAGGGGAGGAGCTGGCTCCATCACACGTGGTCGGGCGACCTGCTCGCGGGCGCCATCTACTACATGCCGCCGGGCACGAAGCCCGACGTCCTCTCCTACTGGGGCCCGGACAGTGGCGGCGTCGTGCAGAACGACTTCCTCTGCATCACGCGCGTCTCCGACCGGCCGGTGCTCGCGCACACCTTTCTCAACTTCATGCTCGACGAGAAGAACGCCTACGACAACTTCGCGAACTTCAACGGGTACCCGCCGCCCCAGAAGAACCTGGATGCAGAGGCGCTGATCACGAGCGGGCTGATCCCACGCTCGCTCGAGACGGCGGTCATCCGCCCCGACCAGTTCCGGTTCAACCAGGAACTGCTCCAGCTCACGGTCGAGGGTGAGCGGGTCTGGGAGCAGGCCTGGTCGAGGTTCAAGGCCGGCTAATGGAGGGCCGCTGGTTCTGGCGCCTGCTCGCGGCTCCCGGAGTCCTCTGGCTGTCCGTCTTCTTCCTCGTCGCGTTCTACGCGGTCATCGCGGTCGCCTTCGGCAACACGAACACGCTCAACGAGGTCGTCCCGTTCTGGAGCCCGACCCAATGGAACGTCGGCTACTTCCTCGAGGTGCTCGAGAACATCTGGAACGGCGAGCAGTTCCTCACCGTCTTCCTGCGCACCTTCGCCTACGTGGCGATCGCCCTCGCCATCTCCCTGCTCGTCGGCTACCCGGTCGCCTACTTCGCCGCCCGCCACGCCGGCCGCTGGAAGGGGCTCGTCCTCCTCTTGCTCATCCTCCCCTTCTGGATCAACTACCTGATGCGGATGCTCGCCTGGATCAACCTGCTCGGCCCCGACGGCTGGGCGACGAAGGTCCTCCACTACCTCTCGATCGACCAGCTCTTCATCAGCCTGGGGCTGCTCGGGAGCGAGGGTGGCTGGCTCGAGGGGCAGGCCTCCACGGTCGTGATCGCACTCGTCTACGGCTACATCCCGTTCCTGATCATCCCGCTCTATGCGGCCCTCGACCAGATCGACCAGCGCCAGATCGAGGCCGCCCGCGACCTCGGCGCCAGCCCGTTCAGCGCGTTCCGGCGCGTGACCCTCCCGCTGTCGATGCCCGGGATCCTCGCGGGCGTCGTCCTGATCGCGCTGCCGATGTTCGGCGACTACTACACGCCCGACCTCGTCTCCGCGTCCGCGAAGACGTCGCTGATCGGGAACCAGATCGACCAGCTCATGCGCCAGGGCTCGGAGAAGGTCGTCGGCGCGGTGCTGACCGTGCTGCTCTCGGTGATCCTCCTCGTGCTGATGCTCTACTACCTGCGCGCCACGAGGCAGGCCGGGAAGGAGGCGGCCGAAGCGTGACCGCCTGGCTTCGAAACCCGTGGGGCAAGCCTCGCTTCCTGCCGCTGGTCACGGGGCTGTACATCCTCTGGTCGATCATCCCCGTCGCGATCGCGGTCCTGTTCGCGTTCAACGACGGGCGCTCGCGCACGACCTGGCAGGGCTTCTCGATGCGCTGGTTCACGGGAGACCCGACCGGAAGCGTCCTCCACGACCCGGCCCTGCTCTCTGCCCTCGAGCACACCCTGCTCCTCGCCGTGATCTGCGTGGCGATCAGCGTTCCTCTCGGCGTCATGCTCGCGCTCGGGCTCCAGCGCTGGCGGGGCCGGGGAAGCGGCACCGTGAACACGCTCATGCTGCTGCCCCTCGTGACGCCCGAGCTCGTGATGGGTGTGGCCCTGCTGCTCCTCTTCCTGCAGATCTTCACGTTCATCAGCCTCGGGACGACGGCCCAGGCGATCGGGCAGGTGACGTTCGCCGTCTCCTACGTCGTCGTCATCGTCCGGGGCCGCCTCGTCTCGATCGGCCGTGACTTCGAGGAGGCGGCGGCGGACCTCGGCGCGCCGTTGTACGACCGCCTGTTCCGCGTGCTCCTGCCGCTGCTCGCACCCGCGATCCTCGCAAGCGCCGGAGTCGTCTTCGCGCTCTCGATCGACGACTTCGTGATCACCCAGTACCTCGCGGCCGGAGCCGAGACGAACACGGTGTCGATGCTCCTCTACTCGACCGCGAGGGGCGCGCCGACCCCGGCGCTGAACGCACTCGCAACGATCACGCTCGTACTGACGCTCCTGACCCTCGGGCTCGCCTATCTCGTCTACCGCCGTTTTGCGGGGGGAGAAAGCGCCGCGGCGGTCGCGACCCTGGAGGGCTAGCCCATGGAAGGCGAGATCAGGCTCGAGTCGCTCACGAAGCGCTTCGGCGACTTCGTCGCCGTCGACGACATCGAGTTGCACATGCCCCCGGGCGAGTTCTTCACGATGGTGGGCCCTTCTGGCTGCGGGAAGTCGACGACGCTGCGGATGATCGCCGGTTTCGAGCGGCCCACGAGCGGCCAGATCCTCCTCGACGGCGTCGACATGGCGAACACCCCTCCGCACCGTCGCAACGTCAACACGGTGTTCCAGAGCTACGCGCTCTTCCCGCACCTGAGCGTGGCCGACAACGTCGCCTTCGGCCTCAAGTACAAGCGGGTCACGAAGGACGAGCGCCGGCGACTCGTGACGGAGACGCTCGGCCTCGTTCGGCTCTCCGCCTTCGAGAGCCGCAAGCCGAGCCAGCTCTCGGGCGGCCAGCAGCAGCGCGTCGCGCTCGCGCGCGCGCTCGTCCTGCGCCCGCGCGTGCTCCTGCTCGACGAGCCGCTCGGTGCCCTCGACGCGCGCCTGCGCAAGGATCTCCAGGTCGAGCTGAAGAACCTCCAGGCCGAGGTCGGGATCACCTTCGTGTTCGTCACGCACGATCAGGAGGAGGCGCTGACGATGAGCGACCGCCTCGCGCTCATGAACGACGGGCGCATCGAGCAGGTCGGGCCTCCGCAGGCGGTCTACGAGGAGCCCGCCACACTGTTCGTCGCCGACTTCCTGGGGGTCTCGAACCTGATCACCGCGGAGGCCGTCGAGTCCGACGGCAACGACTGCGTCCTCCGCGTCGGCGAGCGGACGCTCCGGGCGAGCCAGGGCGACATCGCCGCCCGCGGGCCGGTGAAGGCGGTGATCCGCCCGGAGCGTGTCCAGCTCGCCCCGCAGGGAGCCGACGAGCCGAACTCGCTGCCCGGGATGATCGAGAACACGGTCTTCCGCGGGAGCTTCCGCGAGCTTCGCATCCGGGCCCTCGGCGGAGACCTCGTCACGGCCGTCGTCTCCAACGACGGAGCGCCGCTGCCCTTCGAGGAGGGCGCACCCGTGACCCTGCGCCTTCCGGCGGATGCGCTCCGCGTCCTCGCACCACCCGCGGCGAGCTAGGTCTGCGGAGCTTCCAGAAGGGTTGCGCGGATCTCGGCGAGCTCTGCGGCCACGCGCTCCATGATCGGCACGGGGCCGACCGTGATCCGCACGTGCCCGGGCAGCCCGAACTCGCTCCCGGCCCGGATGAGCAGACCGCGGCGCAGGAGCGCCTCGGTGAGCGCGACGTCGTCGACGCCGACGTCGACGAGCAGGAAGTTGGCCCGGGACGGATGCGGCGTCGTCCCTGCCTCCCGCAGCCCGCGGGCGAGCACCTCGCGCGCCTCGGCCGTCTCGCGGCGGCGCTGCTCGACGAGACCGGGAACGGCGAGCGCAGCACGGCCGGCCGCGAGCGCGGCGCGGTTCACGTTGAACGGCTCCTGCACGACGTCCAGGTACCGCGCCAGCGGCTCCGGGGCGAGCGCATAGCCGAGGCGTAGCCCGGCGAGCCCGAAGAGCTTCGAGAACGTCCGCAGCACGATCACGGGCCGGCCCTCGTCGATGTCACGCTGGCGGGGCGGCCGGAGCGACGGCTCGACGTACTCGCCGTAGGCCTCGTCGGCGACGACGACGGTGTCCCCGGGCAGCAGCTCGAGGAACGCGTCCCACTCGTCGGGCTCGACCCCGGCGCCGGTCGGGTTGTTCGGATCGCACACGAGGACGAGGAGCGCGCCGGTACGCCGGGTCGCTTCGGCCATCGCTTCGAGGTCGAGCCGCAGGCCCCGCAGCGGTACCCGTTCGACGGCCGCTCCGGCTGCGCTCCAGGCCTGGGCGTAGAGGCCGTAGGTCGGCGCCGGGACGACCGCCGTGACTCCCGGCCTGACGAGCGCGGCCCCGATGATCGCCACGAGCGCCTGGATCCCGTGGGCGGGAACGACCTGCTCCGGCCGCGCAGCCACCGACGCGGCCACGGCCGCGCGGAAGTCGGCGTAGGACTGCTCCGGATACATCCAGGCGTTCTCGAGCTCGGCGGCTGCTGCCTCGAGCACGCCGGGCCCGGGCCCGAACAGCCCCTCGTTCCAGTTCAGCTTCACGAGCTCGTCGAGGCCGAAGCGCTCCCGGAGCTCGCTCAGGCTCTCGCCCGGGTCGTACGGATCGACCCCGAGAAGGGACGGCTTGACGAGGCGGCTCCAGTCGGTCATCACAGGGGTGCCGTGACGGCGGCTAGACGGTGGGCCGGATCCAGTGGAGCTTCGTCCGCAGGACGACGACGGCCGGGCCGTCGATCGCGAACGCCCAGGTCAGCGTGTCGCCGAGGCTCTCGGGCGTCGCCTCGCGCGCCGGCACGCCGTACGCGGCCGAGAGCGACGCGAAATCCGGCTGCACGAGATCCACCGAGTGCGTTGCACCGAACGCGTCCTCCTGGTATTCGCGCAGGATCCCGTAGGCCCCGTCGTCGACGATCAGCAGCTTGGCGGCGATGTGGTGCTGGCGGGCGGTCGCCAGCTCCTGGAGCCCGTACATGACGCCGCCGTCACCGTGAACGGCCAGCGCCGCCGTGCCCGGCAGCGCGAGCTTCGCGCCGAGCGCCGCGGACCAGGCGTAGCCGAGCGTTCCCGAGCCGAGCGGGTAGAGGAAGCGACGGGGCGCAAGCGCGGGGAAGTGCGCGCCCGCGCAGTAGGCGAGGATCGTCATGTCCCACGCGTGGACGGCGTCGCGGGGGAGCGCCGCGCGAATCGTGTCGAGCAGGCCGAGCTCGAGCTCGTCCTCGCCGCGGTTGCGAAGGCCGGAGGCAATCCGCTCCCGGACCGACGAGGCCCGCGCGGCACCGTCCGCCCGTCGCGGCTCGAGCCTGCCGGCAAGCGCCGCAAGGGTTGCCCCGGCGTCTCCCACGAGGCCGAGCGCCGGATAGGTGGCCCCGATCCGCTCGGCGGCGGCGTCGATCTGGACGAGACGGCCCGGGAACTGGAGGCGGTACTGCTGGGTCGTCTCGGCCCCGAGCTCCGTACCGACGGCGAGAACGACGTCGGCCGTCTCGAGCAGCTCGAGCATGGCCCCTTCGTCACAGCCGGAGCCGACGGCGAGCGGGTGGTCCTCGGGAATCGCGCCCTTGCCCATGTACGTCGTGGCCACGGGAGCGTCGAGCCGCTCGGCGAGCGCGACGAGCTCGGCCCACGCCTCCGAGCGCAGGACGCCGCCGCCGGCCCAGATCGCCGGCCTGTCCGCGCCGGCGAGGAGACCGGTCGCCTCGGCCAGCGCTGCCTCGTCAGGGACAGCGCGTGGCGGAGGCGAGCCGCTGAGCTCGGGCACGGTCGCGTCTGTCTCTCCGGCGAGCAGGTCGGTCGGGATCTCGACGAAGACGGGGCCGCCCGGCGGCGTCCGGGCGATCCGCCACGCCTCGGCGAGCACCTCGGGGATCTCGCCGGTGCTCTCCGCACGCCTTGCCGACTTGACGAGCGGGGCGAAGGAGGCGAGCTGGTCGGGGAGCTCGTGCAGGTAGCCCCGCCCCTTGCCGATGAGGTCGCCGGGGATCTGCGAGGCGATCGCGACGACCGGAACGTGGCTGCTCGCGGCCTCCATGAGGGACGCGAGCGAGATCAGCGCCCCGGGGCCGGTCGAGAGCAGCAGCGGCGCCGGCTGTCCGGTCACGCGCGCGTAACCGTCGGCGGCAAAGCCCGCCGCGAGCTCCGTGCGAAAGGCGACGTCCCGGATCGAGCTCGTGCGCAGGGCCTCCCAGATCGGGAGCGCGTGGATTCCGGGCAGGCCCATGACGACCTTCGCGCCGAGTGCCTCGAGCGTCTCGGCGACGAGGTGCCCACCGATCCGGGTGACTGTCCGCTGCGCCACGGCGACAGCCTAGCGCCCGGAAAGGGCGCTCCGGAGCGCCGCAGGCAGGCGCGTGTACACCTCCGCGGCCGTCCGAACATCGCCGAGCGCGACGCGGTCGTTCGGCGTGTGTGCGTCGTGCTCGTCGCCGGGCCCGAAGCCGACCGTGGGGATGCCTGCCTCGCCTGCCCAGTACGTCCCGTTGGTCGAGAACTCCCAGACACCTGTCCCGACCGGACGGCCGAGCACGGCCCCCGCCGTAGCGAGCGCTGCGAGCGCGATCGGCTCATCTGCGTCGGTGAGCCAGGCCGGGAAGACGAGCTGACCGCCGAGTCGCAGGCCCGTGTAGGTCGGCTCGTCGAGCTCGGGGAGCTCGGCAGTGCCGCCGTGGCGGGCGGCGAGCGCGCGGAGTCGCTCGAGCTCGTCTCCGGCGTCCTCGCCCAGGGTGAGGCGACGGTCGACGTACACGTCGCAGCGGCCGGGGACGACGTTGTGCGAGCCGCCGGCCGCGTGGATGCGCGTCACGGCGAGCGAGCCGCGGCCCAGCACGGGGTGGTCCCGGCATTCCAGCGTCGACAGCTCGTTCACCGCCCTCGCCGCACGGACGATCGCCGAGCGCTCCGGATCGGCGTGCGCTCCGTGCTCCTGCTCGCCCGCGAAGCTGAGCGCGTACTCGGCACGGCCCCGGTGACCGAGGTTGACGCGAAGGCTCGTCGGCTCGCCGACGACCACGGCGTCCGGCCTCAGCCCCTCTCGCTCGACCAGGTGCCGGCCGGAGCGACCCTCGGCGCGCTCCTCCATGTTGCAGAAGACGACGAGCCGGAGCCCGTCGAGCCCGCCCGTCTCCCAGAGCGCCGCGAGCGCGTGGAGCATCCCGGGGGTCGAGCCCTTCTCGTCGCAGGCACCGAGCGCATGGAGCACGCCGCCCTCGATCCGGCCCTCCCAAGGGTCGAAGCCCCAGACAACCGGGTCGGCGCCGACCGTGTCGACGTGGGTGTCGTACAGGATCGTGAGCGGCCCGTCGCCCGCCTCGACGACGAGGTTGCCCATCGCGTCCGGCCGGATCCGCTCGAGCCCGAGCGCGCGGGCCTCCGCGGCCAGCAGCTCGCAGATCTCGCCGATCTGCGAGTCGTCCGAGCGCACGCGGACGAGCCGTACGAGCAGGTCGTCGATCAGGCTGGCTCGGGCGCGAACGAGCTCGACGGCGTCCATCGGGGCTACTGCAGCGGCCCGACCTGGAGCCGCTTGCGCGGGAAGCGAGCGAGCGTGATCTCGATCCCGCCGCCGGGTACCTTCGTTCCGGTCGCGACGAAGATCTCGAGCTCGGGCCGCGACGTCCGCCGCCACTCCTTTCCCGGCGGAGCAACGCCGGCCGAGCACGAGATCTCGCCGGGGAGCGGACCGGCCCACAGGTACAGCTCACCGCCGCAGCGCCGGATCAGGTCAGCCGCGTCGGGGCTGACGGCGACTTTCACGGCCTCGTCTCGACTGTCGCCCCCGGCCGAGCCGCCTCCATGGCGGCAGCGTACCCGTACGATCACGACGTGGCACCGACGCTCGATGACGTCCGCACCGCCGCGGCGCGGATCGCCCCGTTCGTTCACCGGACGCCGGTGATGACGTCGCACCTGCTCGACGAGTGGCTCGGGGCGAGCGCCTTCCTGAAATGCGAGCACCTGCAGAAGGTCGGCGCGTTCAAGGCGCGCGGTGCGGCCAATGCCGTGCTCTCGCTCACGGACGCGGAAGCGCGGAGGGGCGTGGCGGCAGCCTCGTCCGGCAACCACGCCGCGGCGCTCGCGCTCGCAGCCCGGCGCCGCGGCATCCCGGCCCACATCGTCATGCCCCGCACGGCTCCGGCCGCCAAACGCGCCGCCGTCGCCGGCTACGGTGCCCGGATCGTCGAGTGCGACGCCGACCAGGCGGCCCGTGAGGAGGCGATCGCACGCGTGCTCGCAGATACGGGAGCGATCGAGATCCACCCCTACGACGACGACCGGATCATCGCGGGAGCCGGCACGGCCGCGCTCGAGCTCCTCGAGCAGGTCGACGGCCTCGACGCGATGATCGCGCCGGTCGGCGGCGGCGGTCTGCTCTCCGGGACGTCGATCGCCGGCCACGGCCTCGACCCCGGTCTACGCGTGCTCGGCGCCGAGCCGGAGCTCGCCGGCGACGCGGCCCGCTCGCTCGCCACCGGCGTTCGCCAGCCACCCCTTCCCCCGGCCACGATCGCCGACGGCCTGCTCACCTCGCTCTCCGAGCGGACGTTTGCAATCGTTCGCGACCACGTCGAGCGGATCGTCACCGTCGGCGAGGACGAGATCGTGCAGGCGATGCGTTACGTCTGGGAGCGGACGAAGCAGGTGATCGAGCCGAGCGCGGCCGTGGCCGTCGCTGCCGTACGCCGTGCGGACGAGCTTCGGGGCCTCCGCGTCGGTATCGTCGTCAGCGGAGGGAACGTCGACCTGTCGCGTCTCCCCTGGTAGCGTCCGGGCTCAGTCGCCAGGTCTCCAGTAGAGGTTGTTCGCGTAGTCGTCCTCGAGGAACTCCTCGATCTCCTCGACCGGCGTCGACATCGCCGCATGGTCCTTCCAGATCTGAGCGGGGCGGGCGAGACCGTCGAGATCCTTCCAGCTCCCGGGCTTCCAGAGCTCCGAGCGAATGAACGCCTTCGCACAGTGCAGGTAGGCCTCCTCGACCTCGATCCCGATCGCGAGCCGTGGCGGCCGCCCCGCCTGGATCTCGTGCCGTTCGAGGATCGCCGGGTCCCGGGTCACGCAGGCCTGCCCGTTCACACGGAGCGTCTCGTCGAGACCCGGGATCAGGAACAGGAGCCCTACCCGTCCGGTCTCCACCACGTTCGTGAGCGTGTCGGCCAGCCGGTTGCCCCTCGCGTCCGCGAACACGAGGTGCCTGTCGTCGAGCACCTCGACGAACCCCGCCGGCCCGCCCCGGGGCGAGACGTCACAGCGCCCTTCGCGATCGTAGGTGGCGACGAGACAGAACGGCGAGCGCGTGATGAACGCGCGGCAGTGCCCGTCCAGGTGGTCGATGATCTTCTGCCGCGCGATCTCGATCGGCTCGCCGTGGATCTCGCGCAGCGCCTCCACCGATCCGATCACGCTCTGGAACCCGAGGTCGTGCTCAACGATGCTCATGGCCTCACTATCGCACGCTGCCGTAGCCGCCGCCCCAGGAACTCACCAGCGTAAGCGCGTCACCGCGGAGCGGATGGAGGTAGCCCCTGCCTCTTCGCGACGACTATGCGGTCACCGTCGAGCAGCGCCGCGTCGGTGAACGTACCGCCGACGTCGATCCCGACCGGGACGCCCATGGGAACGGATCCTAGGCGGAGGCGCCGGGAAGCAGCCGCTCCCAGATCTCGCAGAGCTGCTCGAGCTCCGGGCGCGAGAACCTCGCCAGGAACCCGGCCCGGACGCCTGCGAGGTGGGTGGGTCGCGCCTCGAGGAGCCGCTCGCGCCCGCGCTCGGTGAGCACCGCATGGAGCCCGCGGCGGTCTGTCGGGCAGGAGACGCGCTCGATCAGACCCTCCTTCTCGAGCCGGTCGACGAGCCGCGTGACGCCGCTTCGCGAGAGCAGCATCGAGTCGGCGATCTCCGACATGCGCAAGCGTCCTTCCGGCGCGTCCTCCAGCACGAGCAGGACCTCGTAGGAGGAGAGCGCCAGCCCGTGGGCCGCGAGAAGCTCCGCGTCGAGCTGCTTCGCGAGCGCCGCGTGCGCCCGGAGGAACCCGCGCCAGGCCCCGAGCTCCGTCCCGCGAAGCCGGGCGCCCGGCCGTACCGTTGCATGCTCAACCACACCTGAACGCTAGCATCTGCGCCGGCAACCGTGGCCGGGCGCCGAGCGGTCGCGGCGGCTACCGGTGTGACGATGGCCCGTGAGCCCGCGCAGACACGACAGCATCCGGGCAGGAGAGGTACCCTGCCCCCATGACCCGTTTCTGGCACCCCGTCGCGAACATGCACGCCGTCGAGCAGAACGGCGAGCTCCTCCTCGACCGCGCCGACGGCGTGGAGATCTGGGACGAGCAGGGACGTCGCTACCTCGACGCCACCGCAAGTCTCTGGTACTGCAACGTCGGCTACGGCCGGAGCGAGATCGTCGACGCCGTGAGCGCGCAGATGCGCAAGCTGCCGGCTTACTCGGCCTACGACGACCTCTCGACCCGCCCCACCACGGAGCTCGCCGAGCGCATCGCTGCGATCGCGCCGATGGCGGGCGCACGCGTGTTCTTCGCGAGCGGCGGGGCGGAGTCGATCGAGACCGCCGCGAAGCTCGCACGCCGGTACTGGAGCTACACCGGCCAGCCCGACAAGCGAGTCGTGATCTCCCGCGAGCGCGCCTACCACGGCATGGCTGCCTACGGGACGAGCCTGGCGGGCGCCGAGGTCTTCAAGGCCGGGCTCGGCACCCTCGTCGCGGACGCCGCCCAGGTTCCGTGGAACTCCGCCGACGCGCTCAGGCAGACGATCGAGGAGATCGGTGCCGAGCGCGTCGCGGCCTTCATCGCCGAGCCCGTGATCGGCGCCGGCGGCGCGCTCGCGCCTCCCGCCGGCTACCTGCAGGAGGCTCGCCAGGTCTGCCGCGACTACGACGTCCTCTACATCTCCGACGAGGTCATCTGCGGCTACGGGCGCGTGGGTGACTGGTTCGCGAGCAGGCGGTTCGGGCTCGATCCCGACATGGCCACCTTCGCCAAGGGCATCACGTCCGGCTACGTTCCGCTCGGCGGGGTGATCGTCGGTGCGCGCGTTGCCGATCCGTTCTTCAGCGGCGAGGCTGGCATGTTCCGTCATGGCTACACGTACTCGGGGCACGCCACGGCCACCGCGGCAGCTCATCCGAACCTCGACATCCTGGAGCGCGAGAAGCTCCCCGCCCGCGCGCTCGAGCTGGAGAAAGAGCTGACCGAGGCACTGGCGCCGCTCGTCGACCACCCGATCGTCACGGAGGTGCGCTCGGGCGTCGGGGTGATCGCCGGTGTGCAGCCGGACCCGGAGCTCGTCGCGGCTGACGCCACGCTCCCCGACAGGCTCCGTCTGGCCTGCCGGGCGCACGGCGTGCTGACCCGGACGCTCGTCGGCGGAGCGCTCCAGGTCTCTCCTGCGCTGATCGTGACGCGGGCGCAGCTCGACGAGATCACCGCCGGGATCGGCGCTGCGCTCGATCAGGTCGCGGCGACCGTCACCGCCGGGGCCGCGAGCTAGAAGCGCTAGCGCCGGAGCTGCACCAGCCGCTCGCCGGCGACGGCGAATGCCAGGCCAACCGTCTTCTGCGGGGGGCAGCTCGCGTATCCCACCGTGAGCGCGAACGGGCGTCCGTCGAGGCCCGGATGATGACGCGCAGAGGCCTCGACGTCGCTCGCAACCGACGCGCAACCGTCCTCGTCGATGCCCTCGAGGAGCAACGCGAACTCGTCGCCGCCGACCCGGGCGACGATGGTTGCCTCGGGGACGGCCCGTACGAGCAGATCGGCGACGATGCGGAGCAGCCGATCGCCGAATGCGTGCCCGTGCTCCTCGTTCGCCTCGGCGAGGTGGCGGACGTCGGCGAGCACGATCGAGACGGGGCTTCCCCCGCTCGCGGCCGAGTCGGCTCGCAGGAGCGCCTCGTGAAAGGCGCGACGGCTTGCGAGCCCGGTCTGCTCGTCGACGAGCATTGTCGTCTGAGTATGGCCGACGGTCGGCCCGCCGGCCCATAGACTGCATCGCATGCCACGCGACCCGCGCCACGACATCCTCTTCGAGCCGATCCAGATCGGGCCGAAGACGCTTCGGAACCGCTTCTACCAGGTACCCCACTGCACCGGCTTCGGCACGAGGAAGCCCGGCTCGCAGGCCGCCCACCGAGGCGTCAAGGCCGAGGGTGGCTGGGCCGCCGTCTGCACCGAGTACGCGCCTGTCAGCCACGATTCCGACGAGTCGCCGTACATCTCCGCCCAGGTCTGGGACGAGCAGGACTACGAGAACCTCTCGCTCATGTGCGATGCCGCTCACGAGCACGGGGCGCTCGCAGGGATCGAGCTGACCCACTCCGGCGTTCACGCGCAGCAGCCAGAGACCCGGTGGGTGCCGATCGCCCCGTCGCAGCTCGCAGGGGACTACCACCCGCTGAACGTCCCGAAGGCGATGGAGCGCGACGACATCGCCCGCGTGCAGGCCGACTGGGCGCGAGCCGCAGCGCGGTCGGTCGAGGCCGGGTTCGACATCGTCTACGTCTACGGGGGGCACAGCTACCTGCTGGGTCAGTTCCTCTCGCCGTTCTACAACAAGCGGACCGACGAGTACGGCGGTCCGCTCGAGAACCGGGCCCGCATGTGGATCGAGACGCTCGAGGCGGTGCGCGAGGCCGTCGGTGACCGTGCGGCGGTCGCCGTCCGCGTCGGCGTCGACCTCACCCCCGGTATCGCCCTCGACGAGTCGCTCGAGTTCATCCGCCTCGCCGATCACCTCGTCGATCTCTGGGACGTGAACGTCGGCTCGATCGTCGACTGGTCGCTCGACTCCGGGGCGTCACGGTTCTTCGGCGAGGGCTATCAGCTCGAGTGGACCGGCCGCGTCCGGGAGGCAACGGCGAAGCCGATCGTCGGCGTTGCCCGGCTCACGAATCCCGATCGCATGGCGGAGATCGTCACCTCCGGCGTCTGGGACATCATCGGCTCGGCCCGCCCGTCGATCGCCGACCCGTTCCTCCCGAGGAAGATCGAGGAGGGCCGCTACGGCGAGGTGCGCGAGTGCATCGGTTGCAACATGTGCATCGCCAAGGGCGACACGCTCATGCACCTCGGCTGTACGCAGAACGCGACCGCCGGGGAGGAGTTCCGCCGGGGCTGGCATCCGGAGCGGTTCGACGTTGCCGCAAACGCCGACCGCGACGTGCTCGTCATGGGAGCAGGCCCTGCCGGCCTCGAGTGCGCGATCGTGCTCGGCAAGCGCGGCTTCCGCCGCGTGCATCTCGTGGAGGCGGAGGACGACATCGGCGGGATCATGCGCTGGATTCCCGAGCTGCCCGGCCTCGGCGAATGGGCGCGGGTGCTCAACTGGCGGCGAATCCAGCTCGACCGCCTGAAGAACGTCGAGGTGCTGACCGGGATGCGCCTCGACGCACAGGGTGTCCGCGAGTACGGCGCGGAGCTCGTGGTGCTCGCGACCGGGGCGGCCTGGGCAACCAACGGCCTCAACTCGGTCACCCACGAGCCGATCCCGGGGGCCGACGCCGCGCTCGCCCACGTCCTGACACCCGAGCAGGTGATGACGGGCGGGAAGGTGCCGCCGGGGAGACGGGTCGCCGTCTACGACGGCGAGGGCTACTTCATGGGGGCCGGCCTGGCCGAGAAGCTGGCGCTCGACGGCCACGAGGTCGAGCTCGTCACACCGTTCGACGCCGTCGCACCCGAGTGCGACGCGACGCTCGAGGGCCCGCTGCTGCGTCGCCGTCTGCACGAGGTCGGTGTCCGGATGAGGCGAAACGCCACGGTGACCGGCATCGAGCCCGGCGGGATCCGCGGAGAGAGCGAGTTCGGCGAGCCGTGGGAGCGCGAGGTCGACGCGATCGTGCTCGTCACGCAGCGGCTCTCGCGTGACGCCGTCTACCACGAGCTGCGGGCAGATGACGCTGCATGGCGGGCCGAGGGAATCGAGGCCGTCTACCGGATCGGGGACTGCGTCTCCCCCGGCTTCATCGCCGATGCCGTGTTCGCCGGCCACCGGCTGGCGCGTGAGATCGACTCCGAGAGCCCCGCGCTTCCTCTCCCCGTCCGGCGCGAGCTTCCGGTCGCCGACCGGGCAGCGTCGGGCCCGCGGTAAGGGAGCACGGCGCTGCGCTCTTGCGGGCGCCTCGGAGACACCTGCGGCACGCCCGCGACTCGGCACGGATCGACGACGCTCCCCTTACAATCCGCGCGATGGCGACACGGATCGATCTGAACGCCGACATGGGCGAGTCGTTCGGCCGCTGGACCCTCGGAAACGACGACGCGTTGATGCCGCTGCTGACCTCGGCGAACATCGCCTGCGGCTTCCACGGCGGCGATCCCCACGTGATGCGCCGCACCGTCGAGCTCGCGGTCGAGCACGGCGTCGGGATCGGCGCACACGTGGCACTCCCCGACCTGCTCGGATTCGGCCGGCGTCGGATGGCCGTATCCGCGGTTGAGCTTCGAGACTACGTCCTCTACCAGACCGGCGCGATGCGCGCCTTCGCGGAGGCCGTGGGCGGCAGCCTGCAGCACGTGAAGCCCCACGGCGCCCTCTACGGGATGGTGCAGGGAGATCCTGAGCTCGCCGGCGCCGTCGCCGACGCGATCGCCGAGGCGGGAGAGGGCATCATCCTCCTCCTCGCCGGGGCCAACGTGTCGGCCGCCGCTGCCCGGGCCGGGGTGCCGTTCGTTCCCGAGGGCTACGTCGACCTCGACTACGCGGGCGACGGCTCGCTCGTGATCGAGCGCGTCAAGCAGCTTCGCGACCCGGAGACGATGGCGCAACGTGCTCTGCAGCTCGTCACCGAGAGGACCGTCCCGACGCTCGACGGGACGACGCTCCCGCTCGAGGCTCGCTCGATCTGCGTGCACGGCGACGCTCCGAACGCTCCGAGATCGCCGCCGCGATCAGGCGAAAGCTCGAGGCGGCGGGCATCGAGCTCGCGTCCCTGGCGTCGCTCTGATCCGGAGGGCCGGATGAGATCCGGCCCCTCCGGGGTGGGCCTGAACGGCGAGAAGGGCGCGGCACGAGAGAGGTCTGGTGTAGGGCGGGATCCGCGCGGCTCGAGGACCAGGCGGGGGACCGACGCCCCCGGGCAGCCCCACGCGGGCGGGCCGGCTCATCCCGCCCGCGTCGCTCTGGAGACCAGAGCGGGACGTGACCGCCCTCCGGGCGGCTCCCACGCGGGTCCGGGCCGGCCAAGCCGGGCCGTCAGCCGCGGAGACCGCCGCCCTCCGGGCAGCTCCCACGCGGGTCCGGGCCGTCAGCCGCGGCGCTCGAGGAACTCGACGTCGTAGCGGCCGGCGCGCACGTCCGGATCGTCGAGCAGCCCGAGATGGAACGGTGCCGTCGTCTTGATTCCCTCGACGCGCAGCTCGCCGAGCGCACGCCGTCCGCGGGCCATGGCCTCGTCCCGGTCGCGACCCCACACGATCAGCTTCGCGACGAGCGAGTCGTAGAACGGCGGGACGCGCCAGCCCGCGTAGGCGGCGGTGTCGACGCGAACGCCCGGCCCACCGGGAAGCTCGAGCGCCGTGATCTCCCCCGGGGAGGGCAGGAACATCTGCTCCGGGTCCTCGGCGTTGATCCGCAGCTCGATCGCGGCACCGTCGAGCCGCACGTCCTCCTGGGCGACGGAGAGCGCCTCGCCCGCGGCGACCCGCAGCTGCTCCTTGACGAGGTCGACGCCGGTGACGGCTTCTGTG
Organism: Gaiellales bacterium; assembly: GCA_046330455.1. Lineage (GTDB taxonomy): Bacteria > Actinomycetota > Thermoleophilia > Gaiellales > Gaiellaceae > CAVQXR01. The sequence continues at coordinate 293,543 of JAXLSU010000001.1, read as the reverse complement.
ACCGGATGCTCGACCTGGATCCGTGTGTTCATCTCGATGAAGTGGAACGCCCCCGACGCGTCGAGCAGGAACTCGAGCGTCCCGGCGCTCGTGTAGCCGACCGCGCGGGCGAGTCGTACCGCGGCGCCCGTGATCGCCTCCCGCGTCTCGTCGTCGAGAGCAGGGGACGGCGACTCCTCGAAGAGCTTCTGGCGACGGCGCTGGAGCGAGCACTCACGCTCGAAGAGGTGGATGACGTTCCCCCGGGTGTCGCCGAGCACCTGCACCTCGACGTGGCGCGCTCCGACGAGGAGCTTCTCGAGGTAGACCGAGCCGTCGCCGAACGCGGCGTCGGCCTCGCGCTGGGCGTCGGTCAGCACCGCGGCGAGCTCCTCCTCCGACCCGGCCGTCCGGATCCCGCGCCCGCCGCCGCCGGCCGCAGCCTTGACCATCACCGGAAAGCCGAGCTCGCGCGCGACCGCCAGAGCGCCTTCCGCCGAGACGACCCCGTCGGTACCGGGCACGGTCGGCACGCCGGCCTGCCCGGCCAGGCGCCGGGCCATCGCCTTGTCGCCCATCTCCTCGATCACGGCCGGTGCAGGGCCGATCCAGACGAGCCCTGCCTCCTCGCAGGCCGCCGCGAAGCCCGCGTTCTCGGCGAGGAACCCGTACCCCGGGTGCACGGCGTCGGCGCCCGCCTGCTTCGCAGCGGCGAGCAGCGCCTGCCCGTTCAGGTAGCTGTCACGCGCGTGCGGCGGCCCGATGCACACGGATTCGTCGGCGAGGCGGACGTGCAATGCGTCCTCGTCGGCCGTCGAGTGGACGGCGACCGCGCCGAGCCCGAGCTCGCGGCAGGCGCGGATGACCCGGACGGCGATCTCTCCGCGATTCGCAACGAGGACCCGCTGCACGGCGGTTCAGTCGCCGAGGACGAGAACGTCCTGGCCCGCCTCGACGAGATCCTCGTTCTCGGCGAGGAAACGGACGACGACCCCGGCCTCCTCGACCGTGATCTCGTGAAAGTTCTTCATGATCTCGACGAGCGCGACGACGGTGCCGGCCTCGACGCGGTCTCCCTCGTTCACGTACGCGTCGTCCTGGGGGCTCGGCCGTCGATAGAAGGTGCCGGGGAACGGGGACTGGATCGTTCGTTCGGCCATCAGACCTCCTCCAGGCTGGCCTCGGTGAGGCGCTCGTCGAGCTCACGGTCGAGGCGGCTCGCCTCCTCCACGCTTACCTCCCGGAAGCGGACACGGTCGCCGACCGGCCGGAGCTGGCCGATCTTCCAGAACCCGACGTGGGCAACGGTCGCCGCACAGACGAACCCGCCGGCGGTCGGCCCGTCGGGGCCGAGGATGACCGGAAGGTCGCCGTTCACGTTCACGGCCCCGACCGGGTAGCTGTTGTCCAGGATGTTGGAGGGGTGCCCCCCGGCGATCCCGCCGGACGCGCGCGCCCACTGAAAGAGCTGGGGCTCGAGGCGGATCCCGGTCCGATTCGAGTTGCGATCGACCGACCACGTACGCGAGAAGAACAGCTCCATGTCGGCCGCCGTGAGGTAGTCCGGATCGGCCTGGGGGCCGCGTACCGCCTCGATCTCCCACTCACGCGCGTACGCGGGCCGGACGCTCTCGCCGAGCCGCCGGCGAGGCCGGGTGGGCGCCCCGGCCGGTTCCTCGCCGAGCGGGAGCACGTCCCCCTTCTTCAGCCCGCGCCCCTCGAGCCCGCCGAGCGCACCCATCGTGTAGGTCGCCCTCGAGCCCAGTACCGGCTCGACGTCGATCCCTCCCGAGACCGCGAGGTAAAGGCGGAACCCGGGCCCCTGCGAGACGCCGAGTCGCAGCTCCGTTCCCGCCGGGACGCGGTGGCTCTCCCACATCGCCGCCTCGTCGCCGTCGAGCGTGAGCTGCGCCTCGGCGCCGCAGACGGCGACCGTGGCCTCGCCGTCGAGTCGCAGCGCAAACCCGCCGAGCGTGATCTCGAGCGTCGCGGCCGGCACGGGATTGCCGGCGAGCAGGTTCGCCGCCCGGTGGGCGAAGTGATCCATCGGGCCGGCCGGGAAGAATCCCCTTGCGAGCATCCCCTGTCGGCCCGGGTAGTCCTGAACCGTCGTCTGGATCCCACCCTCGAGGATCTCGGCACTTCGCACTCTCGACACCTCCGTCACGGCAGCGGCACCGAGGCCGCCGCCTCCTCGCGCCGGCTTCGCCGCTCGCCCGTCTCGGCCCTGATCTCGTCGCGAAACCGCAGGAACGCGCCGACGTCGAACGTTCCCTCCTCGATCCGGTAGCGATACCGGTCGGCGCGCACGTCCTCGAAGAGCGCGAGCAGCTCGTCCTCCTCGACCCGGCGGAACTGCACCCTGTCGCCAGCGCGCAGGAGCAGCGGGTTCTCTCGGAAGGCCGCGTTCCGCCCGGCGAGATCGTAGATCGGGAGGGTGCGCCCGACGAGCTGGTAGCCCCCGGCGGACTCGACCGGGTAGATGGCCCAGCACGGGCCGCCGAGCCCGAGGGCCCCCTCGGCCGTCCACACGCGAGTCGGGTTGTACTTGGGCGCGACGACGGCATGGCGCGGGTCGAGCGGGAACATGAACGGCAGGCCGGGGAAGAAGCCGATGAAGGCCGCCCAGTGCTCGGTCGCGAGCACCGATTCGTACAGCTCCTCCCGGTTGTCGAGCCCGTTGTAGCGGACCATGTAATCGATGTTGTTGCCGCCCTCGGCGTTCGGGGCGTCCTTGCGCACGGTGTTGATGTAGCGCGCGACGGCCGCCCGCGACTGCGAGTCGTCGAAGGCGACGGGGAGATGGACGAGCCGGCTCGGAATCGTCATCTCCGACTCGGCCTCTAGGCGATCGTAGAGCCCGCGCAGGTGCGCGACGACCGTTGGCTCGACGACCTCACGCGGGTCGAACGAGACGAGGATCGAGCGGAAGCCCGGCGCCGTCTCGATCACGCCCGCCAGCGGGATCGCGCGCAGCGCCCCGTCGAGGCCCTGGACGAGGAAGTTCAGCGCCAGATCGAACTCCATCTCGCCGAACTCGACGAGCACCCCGCGATCACCAGCCTGCCGGTAGGTGACGCCCGGCTTTCCCCCGGTGGCCTCGCTACGGTCGATGATGGCCGATGCGCTCACCGGCGTCGCGCCCTCCTTCGTCGTTGGCCGAGAGTCTGCCTTCTCGAGAGTGGAGGGTCAACCCGTATGATCGCCGGGAGGGAAGCTGTGCTGCCACGGATTCGCCCCGAGGAGCTCGAGGAGCTCGCCTGTGAGCACGGGTTTGGCATCTCGCCGGACGAGCTCCCCGAGTACCTCGCGCTCACGGAGCTCGTCCTGGGCGTGCTCGACGGGCTCGACGGGCCCGATCCGCGCACGCCCGCGGTCGACGCCGTGGCGCCGGCACGGCGTGACCTGGGAAGGCAACCGGGCCCCGGCGAGGATCCGTACAACGCGGTCGTCCGCTGGTGTCTCGTCGAGTCGGAGCCCGAAGGCCCCCTCTCCGGTCTCTCAGTGGCCTGCAAGGACTCGATTTCAATCGCGGGCGTGCCGATGACGTGCGGGTCGCGAATCCTCGAGAGCTACGTCCCCGCGCGAGACAGCGTCGTCGTCGAGCGAATCCTCGGCGCCGGAGGCCGCATCGTCGCGATCACGAACATGGACGATCTCGCGTTCTCGGGTGGCGGCGACACGAGCTGCTACGGGCCGACGCTCTGCCCGTTCGACCAGACGCGCACGGCCGGGGGCTCGTCGTCCGGCTCGGCGGCCGCGCTCTGGTACGAGGGGGTCGACCTGTCGGTGGGGACGGATCAGGGCGGTTCCATCCGCGTCCCCGCCGCCTGGTGCGGAGCGCTCGGGCTGAAGCCCACGCACGGGCTCGTCCCGTACACCGGGCTCGCCGGAATCGACCAGACATTCGACCACGCCGGGCCGATGGCCCGGACGGTCGAGGGCCTCGCGGCGCTCCTGAGCGTGATCGCGGGCAAGCATCCCTCCGACCCGCGCCAGCGCGAGGTACCGGCCTCCGACTACCGCCTGGCGGTCGCGCAGGCCCCGGACGAGCTCGGGGGGATACGGATCGGCGTCGTCGCCGAGGGGTTCGGAGCGGAGGTCGGCTGCGACGACCGCGTCGGGATAGCCGTACGCGAGGCGACCGAGCGGTTGCGTGCCCTCGGTGCGGAGCTCGTCGAGCTCTCCCTGCCGGAGCACGTCCGGTGCGGGGACATCGCGTTCGCGGGGTTCGTCGAGGGCATGACCGCGCTGCTGGCCGGAGGCGGCAATGGCTACCACTGGGCCGGCCGCTATGCGCCCGACCTCGCGCTCGCCCTTCGAGACGGGCTCACGCACCGGGCCGGAGCCCTTCCTCCCCAGCTGAAGCTCGTGCTCGCCGTCGGGACACATCTTCGGCGCCGCTACCGGGGCGCCGTGTACGCCCGGGCGCAGAACCTGCGGCCGTGGCTTCGCGCAGCCCATGACCGCGCGCTCGCGGACGTCGACGTGCTGCTCCTGCCGACAACGCCGGGCCTTCCCCACCCGGTCGCTCCCGAGCTCGGCCTTGCCGACCGCGTCGGCCGCGGCTGGGCCGTGCTCGCAAACACCTACCCGACCGACATGACCGGCCACCCGGCGCTGACGGTTCCGGCCGCCGATGTCGACGGGCTCCCGGTCGGCGTCATGCTCGTCGGCCGCCACTTCGAGGATGCCCGGCTGCTCGCGATCGCCCGCAGCTACGAGCAGCATTACGGCTGGCTGCCGGCGCGAAGCCCGGCGCCCGCCGTGACCGTGCCCGCGACCGACAGGAGGGTGATGGGTGACCGCTGACGAGAAGATCCGGCTGGCGAGGCTCGAGGCGATCGAGGAGATCCGGGCGCTCAAGGCCCGCTACGCGGCCGTCTGCGACACGGGCTACGACCCCGACGGCATGAGCCCGTTGTTCACCGCCGACGCGGTCTGGGACGGGGGCGAGCGATTCGGCCGCCACGAAGGGATCGACGCGATCCGCGCCTTCTTCGCGGGCGTTTCGAGCCAGATCGTCTGGGCGCTCCACTACATGCTCAACCCGATCATCGAGGTCGCCGACGACCTGGAGACGGCCACGGGGCGCTGGTACCTCTGGCAGCCATGCACGGTCGTGGGGCCCGAGGGTCCGCAGGCGGTCTGGCTCACGGGCATCTATGCCGACCGGTATCGCCGCGAGGCGGAGGTCTGGCGCATCTCCGACCTGCGCGTCGACTTCCAGACGATCAGCCCGTTCGAGGAGGGCTGGGCGCGCCGGCCGTTCTGGAACGAGTAGCCGCCGGGCCTACTCGGGCGGCGCGGCGGGGGTCTCGCCGGCCGTGTCGGGTTTCGCGACCGGCTCGGTGCTCGGCGCGCGGTGCCGGCGCAGGAATCGGGGCATCGTCCAGTCCCCCGGCCAGCTGATCTCCCTGCCGGCCGTGATCCCCTTGGGCCGGAGGACCAGCGTCGCGAGCAGCACGGCGGCGAGCACGAGATTCGCTGTCCCGGAGGGCGGCGTCACTCCGGCGAAGCCGTCGACCTCCCAGCGGCGGAACAGCTCGCGCACGAACATCAGGAAGTAGACGCCGACGACGGCACCGGTGACGCTCGTCATCCCCCCGACGACGAGCATCGCGATCGTCAGGAACGTGATGTTGAAGTAGAAGTCGCCGGGAGCGAACGTGACGTAGAAGTGTCCGTACAGGGCGCCCGCGACGCCGACGACGAAGCCCGAGAGCGTCCAGGCGATCGCCCGCGCCATCGGAACGCGAACGCCGACCGATCGTGCCGCGCGCTCGTTCTCCCGGGCTGCCCGCAGCTGCAGGCCGTACCGGGACTGCTGGAACGCATACGCGACCACCACGAACACGAGCGACCAGACCATCACCTGGAGCAGGGTCGTGGTTCCGGGAACGCCGATCATCGTGCTGGATCCGCGGGTGATCGACTCCGTCTGGATCGTGAACACGTTCACGATCACGAGCAGTGCGAGCGTGCCGATGCCCGCCTGGACACCGGCGAGGCGGACGATCGCCGGGGCGACGAGGATCGCGATCACGAGCGCGAAGCCCGCGCCGGCGAGCGTCGCTGCGAACCACCCGAGCTCGGCCGGGAAGACCCACGACCGCAGGAACCCGGGCATGTCGAGGAACGTGAACTCCTTCACCTCCTCGGGGATCGAGAGCAGTGCTGACGTGTAGGCGCCGACCGACATGAACGCGATGTGACCGAACGAGAGCACGCCCGAGTTGCCGCTGAACATCTGCAGGCCGAGCACGATGATCAGGAGCAGAAACATCAGCACGGCGGTGCGCGTGTAGACGGTGTTGCCCAGCCCCTGGACGACCAGCCAGCTGACGACGATCGCGCCACACAGGAAGAGCGGCACCCAGATCCGGCGCAACACCTCGGTGAGGCCGGGCCCGTTCACGATCCAGCTCCCTCGGTCGCCTGAGACGGGCCGCGGAGCCGCTTCCAGGCGGCGGAGACGAACCCGAGCCTGACCGTGATCAGACCGTCGGGGCGAAGCACGAGGATCGCGATCACGAGCAGGAAGGCGAACATCGTCGTGTGACTCGCCAGCTTCGTGGGCAGCGCCGCCTGGAGCACGTTGATGACCACGCCGAGCACGAAGCCGCCGAGCGCGGCGCCCGGCAGGCTGCCGAGCCCGCCGATCACGGCGCCGACGAAGGCGATGAGAAGCGGCCCGCGGCCGAGCTCGGGGTCGATCGAGCCGGTCCGCAGCAGGTAGAGGAGCGCCACCGCCGCGGCGAGGAAGCCGGTGATCGCGAAGGCCGCCGAGATCACGTAGTTGGCCCGCACGCCGACGAGCTGGGCCATGTGGAAATCCTCGGTCGACGCCCGGAGCTGCATCCCGAGCGTCGTCCGTTTCAGGAGCATCGTCATCCCGATCAGGAGCAGGACCGTCACGCAGATCGTCAGGATCGCGAGGCGCGAGACGAGGACGCCGCCGATGTCCATCTGGACGGTCAGCCACGGGTACGGCTCGACGCCCTTCTGCGGCCCCTTGCCGACCGTCATCCAGCCGAGCTGCTGGAGCCCGTAGCTGACGGCGAACGAGGAGATGAGCAGCGTGATCGGCGAGGCGTTGCGCAGGGGCCGGAAGGCGATGAGCTCCATGAGCACCGAGAGCACGACGACCACGGCGACCGTGATCACGACCATGGCGACCCAGCCGTAACCACGTGTGTAGTACATGGTGAAGCCGCCGGCCATGATCAGCTCGCCGTAGGCGAAGTTCATGAGCCCCATGACCGAGAAGAGGAGCGCGAGGCCGAGCGCCATCAGCGCAAAGAGGCTCCCGAAGGCGATTCCGTCGATCACGTACTGGATGCCGGTGCTCACTGAACGGCCTGCCCCATGCCGATGTAGGCCGACTCGAAATCCGCGATCTTGCCGAGCTCCTCGGCGGTGCCGTGGAACTCGATCCGCCCGCCGCTACGCAGCACGTAGGTGTGATCGGCGACCTCGATCGTCCGGGCCGCGTTCTGCTCGACGAGCAGGATCGTCACGCCCTCTTCCTTGAGCTCGGCGAGGATCTCGAAGACCCGGTCGACCATGAGCGGTGCCAGCCCGAGCGTCGGCTCGTCGAGGAGCAGGAGCTTGGGCCGGGCGAGTAGGGCCCGCGCGATCGCGAGCTGCTGCTGCTCGCCGCCCGAGAGCTTCGCACCCGAACGGTCGCGGTAGGTTCCGAGCACTGGAAATCGCTCGAGCATGCGGTTGATGTCGGCCTGGGCGGCAGCACGGTCACCACGGCTGGTCGTGCCGATCTTGAGGTTCTCGCCGACCGTCAGCCGCGCGAAGATCCGCCGGTTCTCCGGCACGAGAGAGATACCCGCTCGCAGGATCTGATCCGGCGGAAGCCCCCCGATCGACGTCCCGTCGAAGCTGATCTCGCCGGACGTCGGCTTGAGCACACCGGCGATCGTGTTCAGGGTCGTCGTCTTGCCGGCGCCGTTGTGCCCGACGACGCCGACGAACTCGCCCTCTGCAACCTCGATCGTGAGCCCCTGGACGGCGGCGATCCGGCCGTAGTGGATCCAGACGTCAGTCAGCCTGAGCAACCGCCGCTCCCTTCTCGCCCAGGTAGGCCTTGATCACGAGCTGGTCCTTGGCGATCTCTGCCGGAAGTCCGAGCGCGATCGACTTGCCGTAGTCGAGCACCTGGATCTGCTCGCAGACGCCGAAGATCACGCGCATGTCGTGCTCGACGAGCAGCACCCCGCAGCCGAGCTCGTCCCGGATCCGGGCGATCGTCCTCGTCAGCGCGGCGCTCTCGTTGTCGTCGAGCCCCGCGCCGGGCTCGTCGAGGAGCAGGAACTTCGGATTGAGCGCGACCGCGCGGGCGATGCCCAGCAGGCGCTCGTCGCCGTGGGGCAGCGCGGACGCATACGACCGCGCAAGGCGCCCGAGCCCGAGCTGCTCGATCAGCTCGGTCGCCCGCTGGCGCGCCAGGCGCCGGCCGAGGCCGGCGCCGAGCGCACCCAGCTCGACATTCTCGAACACGGTCAGATCGGGGAAGGTCGCGACGTCCTGGAACGTCCGGCCGAGCCCGAGCTTCACCACCTTCTCGGGCGGCCAGCCGGTGACGTCGGTCCCGTCGAGCACGATCCTGCCGCCCGTCAGGGGGACGAAGCCGCTGACCGCGTTCATGAAGGTCGTCTTGCCGGCCCCGTTCGGGCCGATCAGGCCCATGATCCGACCCCGCTCGAGGGTCAGGTCGACGCCGTCGACGGCCCGGACGCCCTCGAAGTGCACGCGGACTCCCTCCACGTGGAGCTTCGCAGCGCCCGAGCCGTCGACGGCGTCAGTCATGGGTCTCGTTCGCCCTTGCCTAGCCGCCCGCCGGAGGGGGCGTACCGGCGCACGGGTTCCCGTCGCCGATGTCGGGAATCGAGCTGACGGTCGCGGTCCCGATCTGCGTGTTCACGCCGTTCTGCCACTCCTCGACGGAGAAGGCCGCAGGCTGGGGCCGGTGGCAGACCTCGGTGAACGCCATCGGGCTGCCGTAGAAGTCGATCTGGACACCACCGCCGAAGAGCGCCTCCGCGATCGCCGGGCCGTCCGTGGAGCCGGCCTGTTCGATCGCGGCCACGAGCGCGTCGGCGAGCGTCCAGCCGGGCAGCGCAAAGTGGCTGCCGATCGGCTCGCCGTACTCGGCCTCGAACGCCGCGGCGATGTCGACGACCGACTGCGACTGCGTGCCCTCGCAGTAGGTCGGTAGGCAGGCGAAGCCGAGCGCCCAGAAGTTCGACACCTTACCGGCGACCTCCGTGGTGAGCGTGCCGTTGACCGAGGCGTTCGTGACGATCGGCGTCTCGATGCCCGCGTCACGGATCGCCCGGATCAGCTGCGACCCGTACGGCTGCCACGAGCCGTCGTAGATGGCGTCACAGTTCCCGACCGCACCGCGCAGGCGCGTCACCTGCGAGGAGAGGTCGAGGTCGGGCCCGCCTACGAACGTGTCCTCGCCGCAGACGGTCCCGCCGAGCTCCTCCCACTTCGCCTTGAAGTAGTCGGCCGTCGCCTTCGAGTACTCGAGCGACTCGTCACGGAAGATGTACACGCTCTCGATCTCGGGCTTGTTCGCCTTCAGCCAGTCCGCCATCGCCGTGCCCTCGGCATCGGAGCCGAGACCCATCGTGCCTGCAAGCGGGCCGACGATCTCGGGGGTCGCCGCCTTCGGCGACGACGCGCACAGCGAGAGAGCGGGCACGTTGAGGGCGCCGGCTGCGTTCGTCGCCGGGAAGGAGAAGTCGAAGTCACATGTGGTGATGATCGCCACGGCGCCCTTCGAGATCAGCTCCTCCGCGTTGGTAGCGGCGAGCGACTGATCCGTCTTCGTGTCGATCCACTCGGTCGTGATCGGCCGGCCGAGCACGCCTCCCGAGTCGTTGATCTGCTTGATGCGCAGCTGGAAGAGCTGGCCGGGCTGCAGGTCATACGGCGCCAGGATCCCCGTCTGGGCCGCCGAGATCCCGATCATGATCGGCTCGCCTGACGGGGCCTCACCGCCGGTCGTCTCCGCGGCTCCGCCGGTATCCGCCGGCTCCTCGGCCGGGGCCATCTCCGTCGCGGCCGGCTCCTCTGCCGGAGTCGTCGTCTCGTCGCCCCCGCCGCCGCAGCCCGCGACGGCGACCGCGAACGCGGCAGCCAGCAGGGCCAGCAGCAGGTGCAGCCGTCGTGCCTTCAATCTCGCCATTCCTTTCCTCTCTTTCCCCGAACCGCGCGTGCGGCGGTAGTTTCAAAGCTGAGACGTTCGAAATCAAGGTCTGGTTGGCAACTCGTTGCAGCGCCTCCCTCTCAGCGGGCCGTCCAGCCGCCGTCGACGAGGAACGTCGCCCCCTGGACGAACGCTGCGGCGTCCGAGGCGAGGAAGACGATCGACGGCGCGATCTCCTCTACCTCGCCGATCCGTCGCAGGGGCGTATCGTCGATCATGCCCCGTTCGTACTCGGGCACGGCGAGGATGGCAGCGTTCATGGCGGTCCGGATGTTTCCCGGAGCCACGCAGTTGACCCGGATCCCGCGCGGCGAGAGCTCCATCGCGAGCGCCTTCGTGAACTGCTCGACCGCTCCCTTCGTCGCGCAGTAGGCAACGGAGTTGGGAAAGCCGATGTGGCCCGCGATCGACGAGATCGTGATGATCGACCCGCCCTCCCGCATGTGCGGGACCGCGGCGTGCGAGAGCGCGTAGGGCGCCCGCACGTTCACGGCCCACTGACGATCCAGCGTCTCGAGCGGCGCCTCGAGGAACGGCCGAGGCTCCCACAGCCCGGCGGCGTGGACGAGGACGTCGATCGAGCCGAACGCGTCGAGCGCGGCGGCGACGATGCGGCCGGGCGCGGCCTCGTCGGTGAGATCGACCGGGCAGACGGCCGCCTGCGCGCCCGCGCCGCGCACGGCCTCCTCGCAGGCTCCGAGACGCTCCCTGTCGCGACCGACGAGCACGAGCCTGGCGCCCGCCTCGGCCATCGCCTCCGCGGCCGCGAAGCCGATCCCGGAGCTCGCGCCCGTCACGATCGCGGTACGGTCGTCGAGGCGAGAGGTGGGGAAGCGGCTCATCGAGCCCTCAGGCGTGCGGTCTCGCCGGGATCGATCCGGAGCGAGCCGTCCTCGGCGCTGCCGGTGAGGGCGACGCCGTACACGTCGCGCGCCCGCCCGACCGTGACGAAGCCGGCGAGCACGTCGGCGCGTACCCGCTCCGGATCGCGCTCGAGCGGGCTCCCATATCCTCCGCCCCCGCTCAGCAGGTGACCGAGCAGCTCACCCGGCTCGATCAGCTCCTGCGAGATCGGGCGCAGCGGCTCCTCCTCGCCGTCGACCCGTACCCGGAAGGCGATCGAAGGGGCCGCATTGCCTCCACCGCGCGCACCTCGGGGCGGATGCACGTTCCCGTCGGTGACGTAGGCCGCGGTCATCGGATCGCGCTTCGGCCCGTAGGTCACGCGGGTCCCGGGAGCTCCCCGGGTGCGCCCGGCCCCCTCCGAGTCGGGACGGACGCGAAGCTCGCTGACGCGGATCGGGTACTTCAGCTCGTCGATCTCGACGCTGTCCCTGAACATCAGCCCGTTCGTCACCGAGTTGCCGTAGGTGATCCAGCCGTCGTGCTCGGGGCCTGCCGGGCCCCCCTGCGAGCCGAGGAACTTCTGATTCACGTAGGGCCCGTCGGCCTTGCGGAAGTCGGTGCCCGACACGACCGCGAACCCGGGCCCGATCCCGCAGGCGCCCTCGGCCAGCCCGTAGCCCTCCCACGCGTCGGCGATCGCCCGCTGCGTCGTGACCACGAGTCGCTCACCGACGTTCGTCGTCGCCACCGAGCAGGAGTGCGGGAACGTCGGAATGCCGACGACGCAGTTCTCGCGCAGCTTGACCTTGACCCGGCGGAACGTGCCGGCGTTGTGCGGGATGTCCGGATCGATCGAGTTGAAGAGGCCGGTCATGCAGTTGTTCATGGCGCACGTACGCGACTCGTTGACGCCGGCCGGGAGGCAATCGACGTTGTCGGTGAGGTCGAGCTCGATCATGCCGGCGTCGGGGTCGACCGTGACCGAGACGCGGATCGGGATCCCGTCCGGCGCCGGCCCGAACGGATCATGGCGGCCCTCGCCGACGACCGTTCCCTTCGGCATCTGCGAGATCACGTGCGCGATACGCCGCTCGGAGTAGTCGAACCACTCTTCCACGAATCGCTCGAGCACCTCGTTCCCGTACTTCGCGCACATGTCCTTGAGGCGCGCCTCTCCGATCCTCGCCGCGCCGACCATCGCCAGGTAGTCGCCATACCACTGGTCGGGCACCCGGATCCGCCGGCGGCACATCCTGATCAGATCCTGGTTGTCCTCGTAGTCCCGCTGGATGCGAACGGCCGGGAAGATGAGGCTTCCCTCCTCGTAGACGTCTCGCGCATACGGCATGTACGTGGTCGGCTGCGCGTTCCCGCAGTCGGCCTGGTGGGCCTTTGCGGCCGCCGTGAACACGTGTCGCCCCTGCCAGAACACGGGCACGAGGATCACGTGGTCGGCCGGATGGGTGTTGCCGAGGTACGGGTCGTTGTGGAGGAACGCATCGCCCTCGGCGAGGTCGTCGTGGAGATCGGTGACGGCCTGCGCGAGGAACTCCATGCCGATCACGTGGACAGGGAGGCCCTCGGCGGATGCGAGCAACCGGTTGTCGGCGGTGATCAGCGCGCACGAGAAGTCGCGCGCCATGTTGAGAACCGCCGAGCGACCGCTTCGCAGCAGCGTGTTCTCCATCTCCCGGACGATCGAGTCGAGCCGGTTCGCGATCACCGCGAGCAGGACGGGGTCGAACGGCTCGCTCATGGCGTCACACCTTCCTCGACGAGCGGTTCAGAAACGGCAGCACCGGTCAGCTCGAGCCGGTAGTTCCCGAGCGGCGTCACCTCGGCGGCCGAGCCCGGATACACGACGACCGTCGTCGTCGGCTCGCGGATGATCGCGGGCCCGTCGATGCGCGCTCCCGCAGGGAGCGTCTCCCCGTCGTAGCGCGGCACGCGCGCGAGCCCCGTCTGCGGGAAGTAGGCGGGCGCGTCGTCGTCCGGCGCGACCACCGAGCCCGCCGGGAGCGCACGTGAGCGGACGTCCGGCTTCGCGAGGACCGCCGTCGCGCGGGCCTTCCAGAGCAGGCATTCGAGGTACTGGCCCGGCTCACGCACCGCGAACACCCGCTCGTGCACCTCGTGGAAGGCCTCCTCGAGCGCACGGACGTCCTCCGGGCTGCCCAGGCGGGACGGGATCGGAACGTCGAGCTCCCACACCTGGGCCCGGTAGCGGGCCTCGACGCTGAACTCCTTCGTCAGCGCGCGCGGCGCCAGGTCGGCCAGGCTCCCGAGCAAGCCGTCGGCGGCGGCCTCGATCTCGGCGAGCGTCGCGTTGACCGCATCGAGGTCGAGCGAGCGGGTCTCGGCGTACCGGCTTCGCGAGATCTCGGAGACGACGTCCGAGTACAGGGCGCCGCAGGCCGAAAGCGCTCCGGCCGTGGACGGAAGCAGCACGCGCCGGCAACCGAGCTCGCGCGCGATCGGGACGATGTTGAGCCCCGAGGCTCCGCCGCCCGCGATCATCGTCACCTCGCGAGGATCGATCCCCTGAGCGATGGTCAGCTCGCGAATCGCCCCGACGATGTTCTCGGTCGCGATCGTGATCGCGGCGTACGCCGCCTCCTCCATTCCCATTCCGAGCGGCGCAGCGACGGTCGCGATCGCCGCCCTGGCCGCGTCGGCGCCGAGGCGCAGACGGCCGCCCAGGAAGAGCTCGGGATCGATCCATCCCAGAGTGACGGCTGCGTCGGTCACGGTCGGCTCGGTTCCGCCCCGCCCGTAGCAGGCGGGGCCCGGCTCGGCGCCGGCGCTTCGGGGGCCGACGTGCAGCAGCCCGCCCGGATCGATCCAGACGATCGAGCCGCCGCCCGCGCCGATCGACTTCACGTCGACGGCGCGGATCCCGGTGATGTGGCCGATCCACCGGCCGCCGAGCCATGTCTCCGCGGTCGTCGCGATCTTTCCGCCGGAGACGAGACCGACGTCGAACGTAGTCCCGCCCGTGTCACAGACGAGCAACTCCTCCTCGCCCGGCTGCTCTTCACGAGCGTAGGTCACCGCCGCGACCGGGGCCATCGACGGGCCGGAGCCCACGGAGTAGATCGGGCGCTCGATCATCTGGTCGGGCCGCCAGGCGCCCCCGAACGACGTCGAGACGAACAGATGGCCGGCGAAGCCGGCCTCGCGCAGGTCGCGCTCCATGCTCGCCAGGTAGTCCTGCATCAGCGGCTTCAGCGACGCGTCGATCGCGGCCGACGAGGCCCGCCGGTACTCCCGGATGATCGGGCTGAGCCGGTGCGAGAGCGTGTAGGGGAGATCCGGGCACCGTTCCTCGATCAGCTCCCCGACCCGCAGCTCGTGGGCGGGGTTGACGATCGACCAGAGCAGGCAGACCGCGATCGCCTCGACGCCGAGCGCCCGGGCACGCTCGATCGCAGCCACGACGCTCGCCTCGTCGAGGGGGAGGAACGCCTCACCCTCGGAGTCCATGCGCTCGCGGATCTCGAAGGTGAGGAAGCGGGGGATGTACGGAGGCGGGTAGTCGAGCTGACGGAACGGGTCGTGCTTTCCCCCCTCGCGCAGGAGGAGCACGTCGGGGAAGCCCTCGGTGGTGAAGTAGGCAGTCCGGGCCGTCGTGCCCTCGACGATCGCGTTCGTGGAGCGCGTCGTGCCGTACGTGAGCACCTCGGTGCGCTCGAGGAGCTCCCCGAGCGTGAGCTCGAGCTCGGGCAGGAGCTGCTCGAGCCCGTCGCGAATCGACGCGTAGGCCCGTTCGCGGCTCGTGAGCGCCTTTGCGATCCGCAGGTGCCCGTCGGGATCGGCGACCACGACGTCCGTGAACGTGCCGCCGGTGTCGACGGAGATCCGGTAGCTCATCGGCGGGCTCTCCCGTGGGTCACGCTTCCACCTCGGCGACGGAGACGGCGTCGTCGCGAAGCCAGTTGACGGGACGGCGCGGCCGCTCGTCGACGCGCAGCTCGAAGACGTCCGGCCGGTTGTAGTGACCGGCAACATCGAGCGCCTGCTGCTCCTCGGCGATCCGGTCGAGCTCGAGGTCTGCGTAGACGATGGTCTCGACGCCGGCAGGCGCGGACGCGACGACCGTGCCGTCCGGGGCGAACACCGTCGTCCCGGCGATCTCACCCCCCGCCGACGCCGCGAAGTCGTCGGCCGCGCCGAGCGCCTCGGGTAGCTCGAAGTCGACCGGGATGTGCTCCCGGGTCAGCGTCGCTCCGATCACGCAGAGGGCAAAGCACCGACCCTCGAACGCGTAGTGGCGCGTCGCGAACCGGTGCAGCTCGGGATCGCCCACCTCCGGCCAGGCGGCGACGTGGATCTGCTCCCCCTTCGCGTGCATCGCGTAGCGGGCGAGCGGCATCCAGTGCTCCCAGCAGGCGAGCCCTCCGACCCTGCCAACGGACGTGTCGAACACGTGGAGCGTGCTGCCGTCGCCCTGCCCCCAGACGATCCGCTCGGCGTGCGTGGGCACGAGCTTGCGATGGACGCCGAGGATCTCGCCGCGATCGGAGACGTAGAGCAGCGAGTTGAAGAGCGTCCCGCCCGAGGAGTCGGTGTCGCGCTCGGTCATCCCGAGCACGACGACGGCGCCCGCTGCCCGCGCCGCGGCGCAGATCGCGTCGGTCGCCTCGCTCGGGACCTCGACGGCATTCCGGACGAGCCGGCCGTACGCACGCTTTGCGGCCGGATCGTCCCAGCCGGCCGCCGAGAAGATCCACGCCGGATATCCGGGCACCCAGGTCTCGGGAAAGGCCACGAGGCGCGCGCCTGCTGCGGCCGCCTCCTCGACGAGCGCGACCGCCTTCGCGATCGTCGCTTCGCGATCGAGGAAGGCGGGCGCGGCCTGTACCGCGGCAACACGTACGGTTCCGGACGCCATCGTCCGATCCCGCCGTCTCAGTCGACCCAGTGAGCAGCCGTGCGGCGCTGGAGCATCGCCCGGTACTGCGCGGTCGTGGTCGGGAACAGCTCGCCGGTGCCCCAGTCGACGATCACGCCGTACCGGCGGAGCACGTCGTGGATGCGGAGCTCGCCGGAGCGGTAACGCGCCGCAACCGATTCGGCGTCCTCCTCGAGCCAGCCACGGCGAGCCGCACGGATGCTCGCCCGCTCTGCCTCGGTCGCGGCGGAGTCGAGCCGGTACTCCGAGAGGTCGGCGTCGATCTCCTCGACGACGACGCCGTAGTCGATGCGCGCCCGCTCGATCGAGACGTAGCCGTCGATGACGTCCTCGAGCACGGCTTCCGGGTCTCGCTCGAGCGGGTCGCCGAAACCGCCGCCCCCCGCGGAGGGCCGGGTGAAGGTGTCGCCGGCGACGACGGGCACGTTCGAGAACACCGCGCCCACGAAGCGCTCGCCGTCCTGACCCGGATTGAGCCAGACGCCGTGCGGGATCGAGGGCAGGCCGCCGTTCGCACCCCAGGTCACCGAGCGGGCGCGATCGCAGCTGTAGGACATCACGGTGCGGCCCGCGTCGGTCAGCGTGCCGCCCTTCTCGAGGCCGCAGCCTCCACGCCAGCGACCCGGCCCACCCGAGTCGGTGATGATCGCGTGCTGGGACGTCAGCACCGGACAGAGGCGTTCCTGCCCCTCGACGGGCTGGGTGGCGAGGCCGACGCCGAAGATCGGAGCGGTCGCGGTGGAGCCGTCCTTGCCGTTGCGCCCACCCCAGCCGCCGGCCATCCAGTCGTACCACATGAAGTACGGGCTGTCGGGCGAGCGCAGGTCGCGCCCGCCGACGAGCAGGTACTCGAGGTTGAACGAGCCCGCGATCGCACGCTCGGGCATGATCTGCGACCACATCTCGAAGCAGGCGTTCATGATCTTCTCGTAAGGGCCGCTGCAGTAGCCGGTCACCGCGGTCGGCCAGGCTGCGTTCACGACCGTGCCGATCGGCCCGAGGTCGTACGAGATCACGCGGTAGAAGCCGGAGTTGAGCGGGATGTCCGGGAAGAACGTCTTCGTTCCGGCGATGAGCCCCGAGAACGAGGCGCCGAAGCCGGAGTTGAGAAAGCTGCCGACCGCTGCGTGACTGCCCGTCAGGTCGTAGTAGATCTGGTCGCCCTCGATCGCCAGCTTCACCTTGATCGGGACGAGGCCCTCCTCACCGTCCGGGTCGTAGTCGATGTAGTCCTCGGTCTCCCACGTGCCGTCGGGAAGCTCGGCGACGCGCTGGCGCGTCAGGCGCTCGACGTAGTCCTGGACCTCCTCGAACGCCGTCAGGACGGTCTCGCGGCCGTACTTCTCGATCAGGCGGAGGATCTCGCGCTCGCAGACCGCCGTGGCCTCGATCTGGGCGCGCATGTCGCCCTCGATGTCGCGGGGAGCGCGGCTCGCCGAGGCGATCATCCTCGCGATGTCGTCGCGAAACACGCCGCGGTCGTAGAGGCGGATCGGCGTGATCCGGAGGCCCTCACCGAAGTGCTCCTTCGCCTGGATGTCGAACGAGCCCGGCACCGAGCCGCCGACGTCGGCCCAGTGACCGTTCGACTGGGCGAAGGCGACGAGCTCGCCCTCGTGGAAGATCGGGCGGATGATCCTGACGTCGTTGAAGTGCGTGCCACCGAGGTACGGATCGTTGATCGCGAACACGTCGCCCGGGTTGATGTCGTCGCGGAACGCGTCGATCACCGCCTTGCACGTGAAGTGGAGGGTGCCGACGTGGACCGCGATGTCCTGCGACCCCTGCATGATCGTGTTGCCCTCGCGGTCACACAGCGCCGACGAGAAGTCGCGGGCGTAGATGACGAACGAGTAGCAGGTACGGAGGATCTGCTCCGCCATCAGGTCGACCGCGATCACGAACGCGTTCTTGAGGACCTCGAACGTGACCGGGTCGAGTGTCCGCTTCGTCGTCGTGCTCATCTCGTTCCTCCGATGTACATGCGGATGTTCAGCCACTCGTCGACCTCGGCCGTCACGTCGGGCGGTACGAGCGTCGTCGAGTCGAGCTGCTCGATCACCGCGGGCCCCGTGAAGCGGAGCCCGGCCGGCAGCTCGTCGCGGATGTAGACGGGCGTCTCGACCCGGCCTCCGACCTCGTCGAAGTGCACGTGCCGGATCGACGCCGGCTCGGGATGGGCACCACCCGCCGCATGGCGGGCGAACTCGGGCTTCGGCGTCACGCCCACCGCCGTGACCTGGAGCTGGTAGACCTCGATCGGGGCCTCGTCGCGCCGGAAGGAGTACTCGCGCTCGTGCTCGCTATGGAAGCGCGCCAGCGCGCCCTCGAGCGAGTCGAGCGGCCGGTCGACGGGCACGGACAGCGAGCGCCACTGGCCCAGGTAGCGCATCGCGATCCTGCGGTGCAGGCTGACTGCCTCCTCGGGCACGCCCTCGTGCGCGAGCCGTTCACGCGCCTCGGCCTCGAGCTTCTTGAACTCCGCTTCCACCTCGCCGGCGTCGGCGTCGGACGCACGCCGCAGGAACATCTCCGCGAGGTCGTGCCGCACGTCCACGAGCAGACAGCCGAGCGCGGAGGTGATCCCCGGGTTCGGCGGCACGAGCACGGTCGGGATCGAGAGCTCGCGCGCGAGCGCGGCTCCGTGCAGCGGCCCTGCGCCGCCGAAGACGACGAGCGCGAAGTCCCGCGGGTCGTAGCCGCGGCGGATCGAGATCAGGCGGACGGCATCGGCCATGTTTGCGTTCGCGACCTGGATGATCCCGCTCGCAGCGTCGTGGAGACCGAGCCCGAGCGGCTTCGCCACGGTGCTCTCGATCGCCGCCGCGGCCGCATCGGGGTCGAGGCTCATCCGCCCCACGAGCGTCGTCCCGAGCCGACCGAGGGCGAGGTTCGCGTCGGTGTTGGTCGCCTGCGTGCCCCCGCGCCCGTAACAGGCCGGCCCTGGATCGGCGCCGGCGGACTGCGGCCCGTTGCGCAGCGACCCCGCGGCGTCGATCCACGCGAGCGAGCCGCCTCCGGCCCCGATCGTCAGCACCTCGATGGACGGGAAGCAGATCGGGTAGCCGTATTCGACGAACCACTCCTTCGTGACGCGCAGCTCCCCGGCGTGGACGAGCGAGATGTCCGTCGACGTGCCTCCCATGTCGAGGCCGATCGCGTTCTCGTACCCGCACGTGAGCGACACGTGCCGGGCGGCGATCGCGCCGGCCGCGATCCCCGAGGCGGCGAGTCGCACCGCGTACTTTCCGGCGCTTCGCGAGGTCATGACCCCTCCGCCCGAGTGCAGCAGGAGCAGGTCGCCGCTGTAGCCGCCCTCGGTGAGCCTCTCGCTCAGCCGCTCCACGTAGCCGCCGACGAGGGGCGAGAGCACGGCGTTCGCGACCGTGGTCGAGAACCGCTCGTGCTCGAAGATCTCGGGAAGCACCTCGCTCGACGTCGTGATCGCGACGCCGGGCAGCTCCTCCTCGAGGATCGCCCGCATCCGCCGCTCGTTCTCGGGGTTGGCGTAGGCGTTGATGAAGCAGACTGCGATTGCCTCGACACCGCGTCGGGCGAGGACCCGCGCGACACGGCGGGCTTCCTCCTCGTCGAGCGGCTCGATCACGCGCCCCGTGAAGTCCACGCGCTCGCCCACCTCGAAGCGGTCGCGGCGGCGCACGTAGGGAGGCGCGACGTCCTTGTAGGCATCCCAGAGGTCGTCCTTCGTGCTGCGGCGGATCTCGATCACGTCACGGAAGCCCGTGGTCGTGACGAGCGCCACCTTCGGGAACCGGCGCGTGATGAGCGCGTTCGTGGCAACCGTCGTGCCGTGCGAGAAGAGCACGACGTCGTTCAGGTCGACGCCGGCCGTGTTCACGCCCTCGACGACCGCCTCCATCGGATCGTGGGGAGTCGACGGCACCTTCTCGACCCGGGCCGTCGCGGTCGCCTCGTCGAACACGAAGACATCCGTGAACGTCCCTCCGACGTCGACGGCGACCCTCAGGTTTCGCGCTGCGGTATCCATGATTGCGCCAGCATCGGGCCTCGAGGCGCGAGCCGCAACCGTGAAAAGCGAGAAGACTTGAGTCGATTCTCGTTGAATCTCCAAGAAGGCGGTAGCCTGCCTGTATGCCGCTGACGCTTCGCGAGCTGCTCGCCGCAGGACGAGCTCGGGCTCGAGCTCCTCTCCGGGTCACCCGCCACATTGCGGCGCGAGATCGCGGGTGCGCATCCGATCGAGATCTCCGGCCCGACGCGCTGGCTCGAGCGCGGCTGGGTGCTCCTCACCACGGGGATCCGGCTCCGGGGAGACGCGAAGGCCCAGCGCGCACTCGTGGCAGAGGCGGCCGGAAAGCCCCTCGCCGCGATCGGCTTTGGCGTCGGGATCGTGTTTCGCTCCGTTCCCGCCGCAATGCTCGAGGAGGCGACGGAGTCGTGACTTCCCGCTCTTCTCGATCGCACCGGAGACGCCCTTTCGCGAGATCGTCGGCTTCGTCGACCGCTCGCTCGCCTCGGGCGACTACTGGCTGCTACGGCGGCGCGTCGGGATCGAGAGCAGCCTCGCCGACGCGATGGCTTCCGATGACCCCGAGGAGGCGCTCGTCCGGCGGCTCGGTACGCTCGTCGATGCGTCCGTGATCGTCTACCACCTCGACGGCAGGGTCGCAAACTCGGTGGGTGCTGCTCCGCGCGGGGCGATCTGGCGCGAGCTGCAGGCAGATCCCCACGGCTCGAGCTCCAGGTTGGACGCTGGTTCGTCGTCGCGGAGCCGGTGCTCGCGGGCGACGACATCCGGCGCTGGCTCACGGTCGCCACCGTCAACGCGGTCCTGCCGCGGAGCTCGCACGGACGGTCGTGCACTCGGCGGCGCGGCTGCTCGGTGTCGTCGACCTTGCGCGCGAGGCGATGCGCACCGGCGAGCGCACGCTCCGCGCCGAGCTGCTCGACCATGTCCTCGACCCGGCGCGTGCCGTCGACATCCCTGCTGACCGCCTGGCCGCGTTCGGCTTCGACGTCGACCGTGACACCCGGGTCGCCCTCGTCGAGTCCGATCGCCTCGCCAGGGAGGGGGCGCGCGGAGGCGTGGGCGAGGCGAGCCGGGCCGTCCGGATCATCGAGGTGTCCGCACGCCGGCGGGGGCTCCTGCCTGGTCGCGCGCCGACGTGGCTGGGTCACGATCCTGTTCCAGGAACGCGACCGTGACTTCGAGGACTGGATGACGGGCTCGTCGGCGAGGGGTTCGAGCCTCGCGCGGGGGTGGGCAGACCCTTTCGTGGGGGCGGACGCGGGGCGCTCGTCTCCCTCCGCGACAGCGAGCTCGCGCTCGACCACCTTCGCCGCTCCCAGGGCTCGCGCCTCGGTCGAACGCTCCGCTTCGAGGACTTCGGGCTGGCCGAATGGCTGGTGGCCTCGGCCGACCAGCGGGCCCTCGACGACAAGGCGGCGGTGCTGCTCGATCCGCTCCGACGGCATCCCGAGCTGTACCGCACCCTGCTCGTCTTCGTGGAGCGCGACCTCGATGTCCCGGCCACGGCCCGGGCGCTCCACCTGCACCAGAACTCGCTCCGCTACCGGCTCACGCGGATCGAGGCGATCCTGGGCCGGTCACTTCGCGACGTGAGCACGATCGTCGACGTCCATCTCGCGACGACGAACGAGCGCTTCGGCCACAGCCTCCAGGGCGGGCCACCGGCTCGCTAGCACGGGTACGCCGGCCGTCATAGAGTGCGGTCCTCGGAGGCATGTCGTTTCCAACCGCCGGCAAGAAAGGGCAGACCGCCATGGCACCCTGGATCCTTCCCACGTTCGGCTACGCGTTCCTCCTCGGTGCCGCCGGGGTGACCTCGAAGCTCGCGCTGCGGACGATCTCCTGGGAGCAGCTCGTCCTCTGGGTGCCCGTTGCCTACATCGCGTTCTCGATCGCGCTCGCCGCCGGGCGGGGCGCGAAGTTCCCGCTCGGGGTCGGAGGCGCCTGGGCGGCCGTCACCGCGGTCTGCGCCGCGGCCTCGCTGATCCTGCTCTTCTTCGCGCTCACGAAGGGGGACGCGAGCCTGATCGTGCCGGCCGGGTCTGCGTACCCCGTCGTGACGCTGATCGGCTCGGCGCTGTTCCTCGGGGAATCGATCACGACGCCCCGGATCATCGGGACGGTGCTCGTCGTGGCCGGCGTGGTCATGATCAGTCGCTGATCGCGCGCTCGCTCCGGGCTGCGAGCGCCTGGCTCGCCTTGACCGCAAGCCAGAGCTCCATCCGCTGCTCGGGATCATCGGGATGTCGCCCCGTCTGCTCGCGCAGCCGCTCCATCCGGTAGCGAAGCGTGTGCCGGTGCACGCCCAGGCGCTCGGCCGCATCGCTCCAGCGGCAACCGGCATCGAGCAGGGCAGACAGCGACTCGAGCAGCCAGCCGTTCCGGGCCGCCTGGCCGAGAACGCGATCGACGTACGCCTCGAGCGCCGCATCGGGCAGGCCGAGGAGGAGCTCGAGGGAGCCGAGGTCTTTGTAGGACGCCACCGGGGTCGCCGTCGCGTCCAGGGCCGCCCGGGCCTCGAGGAGGCTCCGCCCGAGGCCCCTACCCTGGGCGGGGCGCCCGACCCCGATGCGAGCGTCCGGCTCGACCGCCACGAGCTCGCGCGCGACCGTGAGGGCCGCGTCCTCGTCACCGGCCTCGACGAGGAACGCCGCCCGGCCCTTCCTCGCAGTCGAGAGGTACCGGGCGGCCCTCCGGTCGAGCTCGATCGCGAGGCTGAGCCGGAGGCGCTCCCCACGCCGCTCGTCCCGTGAGACGGCGACGAGCGCCGCGTAGCTTCGGTCGGCCTCGAGCCCGAAGGCGGCCATCCGTCGCGCGATCGCGCGCTCGTCGAGGCGCTCGTGCTCGAGGTCGTCGAGCAGATCTCCGGCCAGGCGAAGCTCGGCAGCCGATACGGCGTGGCGCTTGCTGAGCTCGAACGCGAGCGCCGTCTGCCCGTGGTGGAGCACGAGACGGTCGTACTCCCCGAACTCGCCCCGCTCGCGGATCGCCCGCAGCGTCGCGATCTCGTCGTCGGCGAGCACCGGAAGCTCGAGCGCCCCCTCGAACGAGAGCCGCTTGCGGGCGTGACGCTCGGCAAGGACGCGGCCGCTCCCGTCGCTGAGCACGAGACTGCAGCCGAGATGGTTGGCGACGATCGCGAGCAGCGATTGCAGCGTCCGCCCGTGTGTCACCGCCTGCGCGAGGCGCTCGTGTACCTCGAGCGCCTGCGTGACGAGCTCGAGCTGCTCGCTCGCGAGCTGCGTGAAGACGGCCTTCGAGATCGCGATGAACGGCACCTCGTACGGCACGCTGAAGACGGGAAACCCGAGCTTGTCCGCCTCCTCGACGGCGGGCGCCGGGACCGCCTCATGCCCGAACCCGAGGCCGAGGCCGAGACCGGCGAGGCCGTGCTTCGCGAGCCGGCGCACATAGGCCCGCTGCGCGGCCGGCGTCCCGCCGAGCCCGAGCCCCGTCGTCAGCACGACCTCGCCACCCTCGAGCCACGGTGTCGGGTCTGCGAGCTCCGACGCGTGGAGCCAGCGGACGACGTTGGCCGTCCCGCCGTCACCCGCGACGACGCGCAGGCCGAGAGCGGGGATCGCAACGATGTCGCTAACGGTCAGCATCGACAGGGTGGTGGACCGGATGAGCTTCTCGCCCTGACACTGCCCGCAAAACTGGACAGGCAGGCCTGGCCGGATTGTACGAAGTGGCGAAACCTGCGTCGATAGGATTCGACACGCGGTGGAGCAGACGTACGAGCGGGCGGGAGTCTCCCTCGCGAAGGCCGACGAGGTCGTCGCACGCCTTCGCTCGTCCGTCGACTCGACGCGAACAGAGGCCGTCGTCTCGGGTCTCGGTGGGTTCGCGGGGTTGTACGCGCTCGACGATCAGCGGCTCCTGGCCGCCTCGACCGACGGCGTCGGCACGAAGCTCATCGTGGCCCGGCTCGCCGGCCGACTGCGCTGGGCCGGCGCCGATCTCGCCGCCCACTGCATCAACGACGTGCTGACGACCGGCGCCGAGCCGCTCTTCTTCCTCGACTACGTGGCCGCCGCCCGGATCGATCTCGCCCAGGTCGCCGAGCTGGTCGCGGGTGCGGCGGATGTCTGCCGGCCTGCCGGCTGCGCGATCCTCGGCGGCGAGACGGCCGAGATGCCGGACGTCTATCGCGACGACGAGCTGGACTTCGCGGGTACCTGTGTCGGGCTCGTCGACCGTGACCGTCTGATCGACGGCTCGCGAGTCGAGCCCGGCGACGTCGTGGTCGGATTCCCGTCGG
Source organism: Gaiellales bacterium (assembly GCA_046330455.1). Lineage (GTDB taxonomy): Bacteria > Actinomycetota > Thermoleophilia > Gaiellales > Gaiellaceae > CAVQXR01. The sequence continues at coordinate 269,299 of JAXLSU010000001.1, read as the reverse complement.
CGGGGCTGCACGCGAACGGCTTCACGCTCGTACGGCGGCTGCTCGGTGACGGAGCGTTCGATCCGGAGCTCCTCCTGCCTCCGACCGTCTGCTACCTGGAGGACGTCCGCCGGCTCCGAGCGCTGGGCGAGATCCATGCCCTCGCCCACATCACGGGAGGCGGGATCCCCGGCAACCTCGCGCGCGTCCTGCCCGCCGGCGCCGGCGCGGTGATCGACCCGCAGAGCTGGAAGCGGCCGCCCGTCTACGCCTGGCTTGACGAGCGCGGCGTTCCCGAGGCCGAGCAGCGTCGGGTCTTCAACCTCGGCATCGGCTACTGCGCCGTGGTACCGGCTGCTCTCGCCGAGCAGGCCGGCCTGCCGCGGATCGGCCGGATCGAGGGGGGACGCTCCGGAGTCGTGTTCGCCGACGGCGCGTGATCGGCGTCCTCGTCTCGGGCTCCGGGTCGAACCTCCAGGCACTCGTCGATGCCGGACTCCCCGTCGTCGCCGTCGCGTCGAACCGGCCGGGCGTCTACGCGCTCGAGCGTGCCGCCCGCGCGGGGATCGCGACCGGGACCTTCGAGCTCGGCCGCTACCCCGATCGGGCTGCTCGAGACCTCGCGATGGCGGACTGGCTCGAGGGCCGGGGCGTGCGGCTCGTCGTCTGTGCCGGCTACATGCACCTGCTGACAACCGAGTTCCTCGCCCGGTTTCCCCGCCGCGTGGTGAACGTCCATCCGTCGCTGCTCCCGGCCTTCCCGGGCGCCCGGGCGATCGCCGACGCGCTCGCCGCCGGGGTCTCCGTGACCGGCGTCACCGTCCACGAGGTCGACACAGGGCTGGACACCGGCCCCGCCCTCGCTCAGGAGGCGGTACCCATCCATCCCGGCGATTCGGAGGCGACGCTGCTCGAGCGGGTGCATGCCGTGGAGCATCGGCTCCTGCCGGCGGTCGTCAGGCAGCTCGCCGATCGTCTAGATTCGCGCCCATGATCCGCCGGGCGCTGCTGTCGGTGTACGACAAGAGCGGGCTCGACGAGCTGGCGCGCGGGCTCTCCGAGCTAGGGGTGGAGCTGCTGGCGAGCGGCGGGACGGCTGCCCGGATCGCCGAGCTCGGGCTGCCCGTGACGCCGGTCGAGGAAGTCACATCCTCGCCGGAGATCCTCGGCGGCCGGGTGAAGACCCTCCATCCGCGAGTCCACGGCGGGGTCCTCGCCCGGCGCGACAACGCCGACGACATGGCGCAGCTCGCCGCCGAGGGAATCGAGCCGATCGACCTCGTCTGCGTGAACCTGTACCCGTTCGAGTCGGTCGCGTCGAGACCCGGCGTGCCCGAGGCCGATGCGATCGAGATGATCGACATCGGCGGCCCGGCGATGCTCCGGGCAGCCGCGAAGAACTTCGCCCACGTGGCCGCGCTCAGCTCGCCCGCGCAGTACGGCAGGATCCTCGAGGAGCTGCGGACGGTCGGAGACCTCGACCTCTCGATGCGGCGGGAGCTGGCGATCGAGGCGTTCGCGACGACTGCCGCCTACGAGGCGGCGATTCACACGTGGTTCTCGGAGTGGCAGCGTTTCCCCGACACGATCCTCGTCTCGCTCGTCAGGGAACAGGATCTCGCCTACGGGGAGAACCCCCATCAGAAGGCGGCGTACTTCAGCGAGCCCGGGGCGCGCCGGCACCTGCTCTCACGCGTCGAGAAGCTCTCCGGCAAGGAGCTCTCCTACAACAACCTGAACGACCTCTGGGCGGCCCGCTCGCTGCTCGAGGAGTTCAGCGTTCCTGCGTGTGTGATCGTCAAGCACGCAAACCCGTGCGGTGTGGCTCTCGCGGGCACGATCGAGGAGGCCTACGCGAAGGCGCTCGCCGCAGACCCGGTGTCGGCGTTCGGCGGGATCGTCGCGGTCAACCGGCCGGTGGGCCCGGGGCTCGCCGAACGGCTCGCGGAGCAGTTCGTCGAGGTGCTGTTCGCGCCCGGATACGCCGAGGGCGCCCTGGCGGTGCTCGGGCGCAAGGAGGCGCTGCGAATCCTCGACAACCGCGAGCGCCGCCGCGGGATCGCCGGCGAACGCGACTACCGGCGCGTGCTCGGCGGCATGCTCGTCCAGGACGCAGACGTCGACGTCGACGAGCGTGAGACGATGGACGTGGTCACGGCCGAGGAGCCCGACGAGGCACGCTGGGGCGACCTCCTGCTCGCCTGGCGTGTCGCGAAGCACGTCAGCTCGAACGCAATCGTGATCGCGAAGGATCTCGCCACGATCGGGGTCGGCGCCGGCCAGATGAGCCGTGTCGACTCTGTCCGCATCGCCGTCGAGAAGGCCCGGGAGCACGGCCACGACCCGACTGGCTCTGCACTCGGCTCGGACGCGTTCTTCCCGTTTCCGGACGGCCCCAGGATCGCGCTCGAGGCCGGGGTCGCCGCGATCATCCAGCCGGGCGGCTCGAAGCGCGACGCCGACGTGATCGCCGCGGTCGACGAGTTCCGCGCCGCGATGGTGTTCACCCATCGGCGGCATTTCCGGCATTAGCGGCTGACGGTCCGGCTCTGCCGGGCCGGACCTGCTGAGGAGCCGGGCGAGCCTCGGCGGTCACGGATCTCGACTCCGACCAGTCCGTAGGGGCGGGCCCCTTCATAACACTCATCCCGCCCAACACCGCCCCGCGCGACCAGGGCCCGATCAGATCCGGCCCCTACACCCGAGACAACCCGACCCGGAACGCCCGCACGCCAAGACGACGACACGGCACCCGACCCCGTACGGGCGGGATCTCGTCCCGCCCGTACCGCCCACCGCACGACCAGGCCGGATGAGATCCGGCCCCTACACCCCTCGGTGCCTGGCACCGGTCGAGATCACGAACCAGATGTGTGAAAGGTGCGCAAGTTTTCCGATCCAGGGCACTCGGACAGGGTGGAGAACACTCCTCCCCTCCCGGTTCTCCTCTCCCTTCCCAGGAAGCGGTCGACCCGACCCACGAGGGTCGGGTCACCGTTGCCCCGGGAACACTCGGGCCGGATGAGATCCGACCGCCTCCGCGGCTGAGCGGCCGGCTCGGCCGGCCACGACCCGCGCAGGAGTCGCCCGGAGGGCAACGCTCACGGGCCGTCAGCCGCGTACATGGGTGCCGAGCCCTTGGGGCTCGACGGCGCTTCGCGTCCGGCTTCGCCGTCCGCTGCGCAGCGCCTACTGCACCTTGCGTTCGTAGGCGGCGAGGTAGTCCGCCACCATCCGGTCGCGGGAGAAGCGCTCCTCGACGTAGCGTCGGCAGGTCATTGGATCGAGCTCGTCGGCACGCTCGATCGCGGCGGCGAGGTCGCGCGGGTCGTCGATCACGATCCCGCTGACGCCGTCCTCGATCACCTCCGGCACGGCCCCGAACCGCGTCGCGACGACCGGTGTCCCGCACGCCATCGACTCGATCATGACGAGCCCGAACGGCTCCTCCCACGAGATCGGGAAGAGCGTCGCGCGGGCCTCCTGGAGCAGCTGCACCTTCTCGTCGTGGGACACCTCGCCGAGGTACTCGATCCCCCACCCGAGCCCCGGCCGGACGTACTCCTCGAAGTACTCCCGCTCCAGTGGCTCCCGCAGCTTCCCTGCGAGCTTCAGCGGTATCCCGGTCTCCTTCGCCACCTCGATCGCCCGGTGCGCCCCCTTGTCCTCGCTCATGCGACCGAGGAAGAGCAGGTAGTCGCCACGATGCGGATGCACCGGGTAGGCGTGGAGGTCGAGGGCGTTCGGACAGTTCGCGACCCAGGGAAGCCCCGGCAGCGGCCGGCGCTGGTTCAGCGAGAGGGAGATAAACCCGAGCCGTGGCGCCACGCGGCTGATCCGCTCGTAGATCGGCGCCGCCTCGCCGTCGAGCGGGCCGTGCACCGTGTGGAGAGCCGGAATCTCGACTGTCGCGGTCAGCGCCGCTCCGACGAGTCCCGAGTGATCGTTGATCACGTCGAACTCGCCGGCGCGCTCGAAGCACAGCAGGGCGTGGTCGAGCTCGACGAGAGACGTGCCGATCTTCTCCGACGGCGCGATGTCGTATGCGGACACGAGGCGCGCCTTCGTACGCGAGTCGCCGGACGCGAACAGCGTCACCTCGTGGCCTGCCTCGGCCAGCCCGTCGGCGAGCAGCGAGACGACCCACTCGATTCCCCCGTAGCCGGTCGGAGGCACCGGGAACCAGACCGGGCTGATGATCGCGATCCGCATCGCGCGGCTCACACCTCCTCGAGCGTCACGGCTCCGTCCGACAGGCGCGCCTCCCAGGTTCGGCCGAACGCCCGGATCGCGCTGAGACGGATCGAGCCTGCCCAGTCCGGCACCCCTTCGGGCGCGCGCGTGACGAGGCGGCCGCGTGCCCGGTCGGGCTCGAGCCCGAGCAGCAGCCGCAGGAGCAGCACCGGGGTCCCTGCCGCCCACGCCTGCGGCTTGCAGGAGGTCGGATACGGGACGGGAAACGGCGTCTCGGAGCGCGAGAACCCGGCGAAGACCTCCGGTAGCTGGTACTCGAAGAACGTCGCGGCGCCGAGCAGCCGGCGCGTGATCCGGTAGGCCTCGGCCCATCGCCCGTACCGGACGAGCCCCCACGCGATCAGCGAGTTGTCGTGGGGCCACACCGTGCCGTTGTGGTACTCGAGCGGGTTGTAGCCCGCATCTGCGGTCGACATGGTGCGAACGCCCCAGCCCGACCACAGCTCCTCGCCCATCAGCTGGTCGACGACCGGGTCGACGCGCTCGGGCGGAACGATCCCGCTCCACAGCAGGTGCCCCATGTTGGAGCAGAGCGAGTCGACCGGGCGCTTGTCGGCGTCGAGCGCCAGCGCGTAGTACCCGCCTCGCTTCTCGACCCAGAACGCCTCGTCGAAGCGGCGTGCCAGCTCGGCGGCCTCGCGCTCCAGCCGATCGGCGAGCTCGCGGTCGCGCCAGACCTCGCGGGCGAGCTCGGCGGTGCGCAGCTTCGCGTCGTAGACGTAGCCCTGGACCTCGCACGGGGCGATCGGCGCCTTCGCCAGGCGGCCGTCGGCGAACTTCATCGAGACGCCCGAGTCCTTCCACGACTGGTTGTCGAGGCCGGTCGGGGCTCGCTTCAGGTACTCGACGAGACCGTCCCCGTCGCGGTCGCCGTAGGTGTCGATCCAGTCGAGCGCTGCGCGGGCCGGCTCCTTCAGCTCCTCGACGAGCCCGGTGTCGTCCGTCCAGCGCCAGACCTCGGAGAGGAGCGTCAGGTACAGCGGCGTCGCGTCGACGCTTCCGAAGTAGGCCGGGAACCACGCCTTCGCCCCCAGGCCGCTTCGTACCTCGTGCACGATCTTGCCCGGCTCGGCGTCGATCTCCGGCCGGTCCTCGTGTGCCTGGAGCGCGGCGAGCGTGTGGAGGGCGGTCTGTGCGAGGTCGGGCCCGAAGAGCAGGGTCTGCAGGCACGTGAGCAGCGTGTCGCGCCCGAACACGGCCATGAACCAGGGCATTCCGGCGGCCGGAAGCTGGCCGTGCGTTCCGGTGCCTCGCATCCGCAGCGACGCGAGGTCTGACACCGACCGTTCGAACGCGTGCTGGAGGTCTTCCCAGGAGCTCCGCAGCTGCGGAACGCGAAGGTGCCAGGCCGAGAGCGACTCCCTGACCCGCTCGAGCTCGTCGCCGAAGTGGCGCTCGGCAGCGCGGCGGGCGACACCGTTGCCGTTCTGGGCGGGAATCACGTCGATCCGTAGCTGCCACTCGTGACGCGGCTCGAGCGAGATGCGGTACCGCACGAGCCCGCGCTCGACCTCGCCCGGCTCCGAGAGCATCACCTGGGTGTGGGCGGCGAACCCGTTCGGAGCCCGGAAGACGAGCTCGTTCTCGCCCTGGTCGTAGACGGGCTCGACGAGCTCGGGCAGGGTTGCGTGAGCCGGATCGCCGAGCGCGGTGTCGAATGCTTTGACCGTGAAGATGTCGGCGAAGTCCGAGCCGAGGTCGAGCGACAGCTCGAACTCGACGGGGTGTCCGGCGTGGTTCGTGCAGACGATGCGGTCCTGCATTCCGTCGCCCACGAACCGGTGACGCGCGATCGACAGCTCGTCCTGCCCGAGCTCGCCGGAGAGGGGGTTACGCAGGTACCACGCGGCGGAGTAGTACTCCACCTTGCCGTGCGAGAGAAGAAGCGGTCGGATGCCGTTGATCCGAAGGATGAGCCGCGACAGGAAGCGCGTGTCGGCGGCAAAGAACCCCGTCGTGGGGTCGGAGAGGTCTCCGAGCTCGTCGCAGATACAGAAGGTTGCGCCCTCGAGGATCGTGATCTGCTGCATCGCTCCCCGACGCGCGACGGTCGCTAGCCGCTCTCCCCGGTCACCCGGTCTGCGACCTCCGCGAGCGTCCGCTCACCGTGCCGGCCGAGGGCGAGGCCGACGAGGAAGGTGAGCAGTGGGGCATTCGTGCGGTCGCCGCTGTCGTGGGCGGCGACGCGCGCGACCTCGAGCAGCGCGTCGACGTCCTCCTGCCGGAGCTCGTACGTCGCAGGGGCGTCGCCGACCGCGTCGGCCAGCCGATCCCGGGCTGCGCTCAGCCATTCGTGCATGCTCCTAGCCTAGACGCTCGATCGGAGACCGTGGCAGGTACAGCGGCCGCGTCCGCCCGTGGTCGCGGTTGCGGAACCGCCGCCCGAACGCACGGATTATGCTGGCCTCGGCATGCCCGACGCACTCGATCAGTTCCGCCTCGACGGCAAGGTCGCCCTCGTTACGGGCGGCACCGGCGGCATCGGGCTTCCGATCTCGCAGGCGCTCGCGAAGGCCGGCGCGAAGGTCGCGATCTGCGGCCGCTCGCCCGAGCGTACCGCCGCGGCCAGGGACGCCTGCGGAGGCGAGGGAGCGGCGCTCGCAATCGCCGCAGATCTCGTCCACCGGGATCAGTCCGACCGTGCAGTCGAGAAGACCGTTGCCGCGTTCGGCCGCCTCGACGTGCTCGTCAACGGCGTCGGCGGAGGGGGTACTGGGATCCTTGCCCCGGCCGAGGACTACCCGGAGGAGAAGTGGAACTGGATCATGGACATGAACCTCACCTCGGTCCTCTGGGTCTCCCAGGCGGCGGCCCGCCAGATGATCGGGCAGGGTGAGGGTGGCTCGATCCTCAACATCTCCTCCGTCCGCGGCCAGCTCGCGCTCCGCGCCGGCTACTCGTCCTACGTCGCGGCGAAGGGCGCCCTGAACATGCTCACGAAGCAGCACGCGACCGAGTGGGCGCCACACGGCGTTCGCGTCAACGCGATCTCGCCGACGTTCGTGCGGACGGAGATGGTCGCGGACATGCTCGCGAACAAGGATTTCTACGACGGCCTCGTGGCGCGAATCCCCCTCGGCCGGATCGCCGATCCCGAGGACCTCGTCGGCGCGGCGCTCTTCTTCTGCTCACCGGCCTCGGCGTTCGTGACGGGACAGATCCTCACGCTCGACGGAGGTCTCACCGCGTGCCAGTAACTGTTGGCGTCGCGCGCGAGTCGGCGCCCGGCGAGCGCCGGGTCGCGCTCGTGCCCGACGCGGCAGGGCGGCTCGCAGGGGCGGGGATCGAGCTTCTCGTCCAGGCCGGAGCGGGCGAGGCGGCCTCGTTCCTCGACGAGGCGTACGCGGAGGCGGGCTACCGGGTGGTGCCCGATGCGGCCACGCTCTTCGGAAGCGCCGACGTGGTCGCGAAGGTGCAGCGGCCGTCGGACGAGGAGACGGCGCTCCTGCGGCAGGGCCAGGTGCTGATCGCGTTCCTCCAGCCGCTCGTCGAGACCGCGACCGTGCGGGAGATCGCCGCGCGGGGCGTGACGGCGTTCTCGATGGACGCGATCCCGCGGATCACGCGGGCGCAGCCGATGGACGCGCTCTCGTCCCAGGCGACCGTCGCCGGGTACAAGGCGGTCCTGCTCGCCGCGACGGCCCAGGCGAAGTTCTTCCCGATGCTGACGACCGCGGCGGGCACGATCCCGCCCGCAAAGGTGCTCGTCCTCGGTGCAGGCGTCGCAGGCCTCCAGGCGATCGCAACCGCCCGCCGGCTCGGCGCGGTCGTGTCGGCATTCGACACGCGCCCCGTCGTGAAGGAGCAGGTCGAGAGCCTCGGTGCCTCCTTCCTCGAGCTCGAGGTCGAGGGTGGGCAGACCGCCGGCGGGTATGCAACCGAGCTGAGCGAGGAGCAGCACCGCCGGGAGCAGGAGCTGATCGCGAAGCACGTAGCCGACTCGGATGCGGTGATCACGACGGCCGCGATCCCCGGCCGGCGGGCCCCCATCCTGATCACCGCCGACGCGGTGCGGGCGATGCGACCCGGCTCGGTGATCGTCGATCTCGCCGCCGAGACCGGCGGCAACTGCGAGCTCACCGCGCCCGGGGAGACCGTCGAGCGCGACCACGTGACGATCATCGGGACGCTCAATGTCCCCTCGACGATGCCGCTGCACGCCAGCCAGATGTACTCCCGCAACCTGCAGACGCTGCTGCTTCACCTCGTGAAGGACGGCGAGCTCGTGCTCGACTTCGAGGACGAGATCACGCGCGACACGTGCGCGGCCAGAGACGGGCGTCCCACGAAGGAGCCGGTGACCACGTGAGCGCCGAGATCGTCGCCTCGCTCACGATTCTCGTCCTCTCGGTCTTCCTCGGGATCGAGCTGATCTCGCGCGTCCCGACGCTCCTTCACACGCCGCTGATGTCGGGCACGAACGCGATCCATGGGATCGTGATGATCGGCGGGATGATCATCCTCGGCTCCGCCGACTCGACGCTCGAGGAGGTGCTCGCGTTCATCGCCGTCGTGTTCGGGGCGATCAACATCGTCGGCGGCTTCCTCGTCACCGACCGGATGCTCGACATGTTCAAGCGCAAGCCCCAGGAGGAGGCGGGCGCGGAGAAGAAGCAGGAATGACGCTGCCGGTCGCGCTCTCGCAGAACGTCATCAACCTGATGTACCTGGTCGCGGCGGTGGGCCTGATCCTCGGGATCAAGGGCCTGTCGCACCCGGCCACGGCCCGCCGCGGGAACATCCTCGCGGCAGCCGGGATGACGCTCGCGGTCGCGTTCACATTCGCGTCGCCGTCGATCGACTCCTACTGGCTGATCGTCGTCGCGATCGCCGTCGGGTCGGTGATCGGAGCGGTCTCGGCACGCAAGGTGAAGATGACCGCGATGCCGCAGATGGTGGCGCTGTTCAACGGCGTCGGCGGCGGCGCCGCAGCGCTGATCGCGGCCTCGGAGTTCCACCGCCTCGCTCCCGAGGCGGGCGCGATCACGGGTGAGACGAACGCTGCAATCATGTTCTCGGCGCTGATCGGGTCGATCAGCTTCTCGGGCTCGGCGATCGCGTTCGCGAAGCTCCAGGAGCTGATGCGCGGCGCGCCGATCACGTTCCCGGCGCAGCAGGTCGTGAACGGCGCCGTGTTCGTGGCCGCGCTCGCGTGCGCGATCATCGGGGGCGCGACCGAGGACGGGATCTGGATGGTGCTGCTACTCGTCCTCTCCCTCGCCTTCGGTGGGCTGCTCGTGCTGCCGATCGGCGGAGCGGACATGCCGGTCGTGATCGCCTTCCTGAACGCGTTCACCGGCCTCGCGGCCGCGGCAACCGGCTTCGAGCTCGACAACAACGCGCTGATCATCGGCGGGACGCTCGTCGGCGCCTCGGGAACGCTGCTCACGATCCTGATGAGCCGGGCGATGAACCGCTCGATCGCGAACGTGCTCTTCTCGGCGTTCGGCGCCGCGCCGTCTGGTGGCGCGACCGGAGCCGTGGCCGCCGGCACCGAAGGGCAGACCGTGCGCGAGGTCTCGGCGGACGACCTCGCGGTGATGCTCCTCTACGCGCGGCAGGTAATGGTCGTGCCGGGCTACGGCCTCGCCGTCGCCCAGGCCCAGCACGCCGTTCGCGAGCTCGCCGACCTGCTCGAGGCGAAGGGCGTCAACGTGAAGTACGCGATCCACCCGGTCGCCGGCCGCATGCCCGGCCACATGAACGTCCTGCTCGCCGAGGCGAACGTCCCGTACCCGGCGCTCCTCGACATGGAGGATGCGAACCCCGAGTTCCCGCGCACCGACGTCGCCCTCGTGATCGGTGCGAACGACGTGACGAACCCTGCTGCGCGCACCAATCAGGAGAGCCCGCTCTACGGGATGCCGATCCTCGACGTCGACAGGGCGCAGAACGTCGTCGTCCTCAAGCGCTCCATGGCCGCCGGCTTCGCCGGTGTCGACAACGAGCTCTACTTCAATCCGAAGTGCGCGATGCTGTTCGGTGATGCGAGGGCCTCGCTCGAGAAGCTGATCGCAGCCGCGAAGTCACTGTGACTCCACGCAAGGTTCGGGGTCCGCTGCGTGTCATACAGTTGATGTCGATGACGCTTCGACGAGCCGCCCCACTTGCCGCCGTCCTGCTCGTGCTGCTCGCGCTCACGGCCGCGTGCGGCGGTGGCGAGGAGGAGCCGGCGACGACGGTCGAGCCTCCGGCGACCGAGACGCTGCCGACCGAGACGCTGCCCACCGAGACGGAGCCGGCGACCGAGACCGAGCCCGCAGCCGAGCTGACGACCGTGTCGGTCTACTTCCTGCGCGGCGAGCTCGTCGGGGTCGCCCACCGGACGATCGAGAAGGTCGAGGGGATCGGCGCGGCAGCGATGGAACAGCTCCTTCAGGGACCGACGGAGGAGGAGGCCTCGGCCGGTCTCACCACCGGGATCCCCGAGGGCACGACCCTGCTCGGCCTCGACATCGCCGACGGGATCGCAACGGTCGACCTCTCGGGCGAGTTCGACGACGGCGGAGGCTCGCTCGCGATGTTCACGCGGCTCGCCCAGGTCGTCTACACGCTGACGCAGTTCCCGACGGTCGAGGGTGTCGACTTCATGCTCGACGGCGAGCCGGTCGAGACGTTCTCGAGCGAGGGCATCGTGCTCGACCGGCCGCAGACCCGGGACGATTACGAGGCGCAGACCCCGCCGATCCTCGTCGAGACCCCGGCTCCGTTCGACGCCGTCACGAGCCCGCTGACGATGAGCGGGACCGCGAACGTGTTCGAGGCCACGCTCAACTACGAGCTCGTCGACGCCGACGGGAACGTGCTCGTACCCGAGGGCTTTACGACGGCGACCTGCGGTACCGGCTGTCGCGGGACCTGGGAGGCACAGCTCGAGTTCGAGGCCGAGCCGGGCACGACCGGCACCCTGCGCGTCTACGAGATCTCGGCCAAGGACGGCTCGCGAACGAACGTCGTCGAGATCCCGGTCAGCTTCGACGGCGGCTGACGGCGCGGCTCGGCCGGGCCGGACCCGCCAGTCAGCGGCGGCGGAGCCGTCGCGTAGATCACCGCGCGGTTCGGGCCGGATGAGATCCGGCCCCGGCCCGGTCAAGGCCGGGCCGTCAGCCGCTCAGCGCCGGAAGAAGACGTTCAGCACGATCGTCAGGACGACGCTGATCAGGATCGAGAGCCCGATCGGTGCGTAGAGCGTCCAGCTCTCTCCCCGCAGGACGAGGGTGCCCGGCAGCCGGCCGCTCCAGCCGAGCTTCGTCGCGAGCAGCAAACCCCCGCCGACGAGAGCCAGGACCGCTGCCACCGCCAGGAGCACCTTCGCGAACGTCTCCACACGCGAAGCCTAGCGCCGGCCACGGTTCGCCCCGATCTCCACAGCTGATCCACAACCTGTGGGGAGAGGTGGTGATCCCGACAGAGGAACGGTAGTCTGCAGCCGTGCGCGACGAGGAGTTCGAGGCGCTGCGAGCCTGGGGGGATGCTCTCGTCCGTGACCCTCGGCCGGAGGTCGCCGCCGCCGGCAAGGCCGTGCAGATCCTCGCTGCGGAGGTCGAGCGGCTGCAGGTGGAGCTGTGGAACACCCAGCTCGGGGTGTTCGACGCCGGGGCCGACGAGACCGCGGCGAGCCAGGCCCCGTTCGACGCCGCCTACGCGCCTGATCTTGCCGGGGACCTGACGGAGCAGGCATCCCGCGCCCGCGGGCTCCGTCGCCGGCTCCACCTGCCGACCCGACGCTCCTCCGCGTAGACCTGTTCGCCGGAGTGGGCGGGCCTCGAGCAGGCTCCAGCGCCTCGAGGTGAGGGACGGGCCAGGGCGAACCCGTCGACGGCCCGGAAGGCAACGCCACCCCGCTTCCGTGCGTTTGCGCCCTCCCGCAGGCTCCCCTCGCCGGCTACCCGCGCGCCCCTTGCGGGCCCGACCGAGGGCGTGCTCGGGGCGCCTACGGCACGTCCATCGTGCGCAGACGCCGCACGGTCAGGAGCGCGAAGGCCATGAGGACGACGCCGGCGCCGACCGCGGCCGCGGCGGGCCCGATCACGGTCTGGCTCGAGCCGTCGAATCGGGCGGGGTCGAGCTGATGGATGATGCTCAGCGAGTACTGCCTCACGCTCAGGTATTTCAATCCGTCCACGAAGGTGCCGAACAGCCCTTCCCAGATGAACACGTAGAGCAGGCCGATCCCGAGTGCGCGGCGGGTGAGCAGCCCGAGCCAGACGAACATCGTGCCGTAGAGCAGCACGCCGATCGCGAGGCCGATCGCGGTGGCCGCGGCGGCGCGTCCAGCGCCGCCGATCTCTGCCCCCTGGAACGCGATCAGTACCGAGACCACGGCGCTCAGCGCGGTCAGCGGCACGGCGATCGAGATCGCGGCTGCGAGCTTGGGCGCAACGATCCGCCAGCGCCGCAGCGGCGTCAGGGTGAGGTTGCTCAGGGTCCTGTCCTCGAGCTCGTTGCCGAAGACCGGCGCCGCGAGCACGAGCGTGAGGATCGGCAGCACGGCGGACGCGAGGATGCCGTTGATCAGCGCATCGTCGAGCTCGAGCGCGGTCGGCCTGTCACTCGCGGTGGCCGCGAGGATCGCCGGCACGAGTGGGATCGCCGCGACGGCGAGTATGGCGGCGATCCGCCAGCGGCCCTGGAGCTGGCGGAGCGAGAGGAAGTAGATCGAGGACATCGCTCAGCTCTCGACGAGGTAGCCGAAGACGCTCTCGAGCGAATCGTCCAGGGGCTCGACACCGGTGAGGCGGACGCCGAGATCGGCCGCCGCGCGGGGAAGTGCCGCCTGGAGAGCGCCGACGTTGCTGCTGAGCACGATCAGCGCGGCGTCGTCGAGCTGCACCGAATCGACCGCGTCGAGCCCGATCAGACCGGCGCCGAGCACTCGCGGCCTGTCGCAGAAGATGCGTACCTGGTAGGGGCGATCGTCGAGCGCCCCGCGGATGGCATGGATGTCGCCCTCCGCAGCCAGCTTCCCGTTGACGACGAGGAGCACGCGCGAGGCGACCACCTCCACCTCCTCGAGAACGTGCGACGAGAGGAGAATCGTCCTGCCCTCCTCGGCGAGCACGAGGAGGAGCTCCTGGAACTCCCCGCGCTGGCGGGGGTCGGCGCCGTTCAACGGCTCGTCCAGGATCAGCAGCTCGGGCTCGTGGACGAGCGTCGCCGCCAGGCGAATGCGCTGCTTCATGCCGCGCGAGTAGGTGCCGATCGGGCGGTCGGCCGCATCGATGAGGTTGACGCGCTCGATGGATCTCGTCGCAGCCTCGGCCGCGTCGTCGACCTTGCGAAGCCTGGCGGCGAGCTCGACGAAGCGGCGCCCGCTGAGGAAGTCGTAGCTCCCCTCGTGCTCGACCATGACGCCGATCCGCCGGTAGAGGTCGGGGTTGCTTCGTGGGTGATCGCCGAAGACGCTGATCTCGCCTTGCGAGACCTCGGCGAGCCCGGTGACGAGGCGGAGCAGGGTAGTCTTGCCGGCGCCGTTGGGTCCGAGGAGACCCGTGATCCCGGGGTACACGTCGAAGGACACCTCGCTGACGGCAACGACGCTGCCGAACCATTTCGAGACGTCGTCGACGCGAACGATCGGGGCGCGTTCTGCCGCCGGCCCGGCCGAGCTCACAGCGAGAGCTTCCGGTAGCGGGCAAGGAAGATCGCGCCGGCGGTGCCGGCGACGACGAGGAACCAGCCGACCTGGACGATGCCGGGGAGGTCTGCGGCCGCGCCGATGCTCGAGGTCTGCTCCCCGAAGATCAGGTCGTTCACGTAGAGCGGCACATCGCCGATGCTGAGCAGCGCAACCCAGCGGCCAACGCTCGCGCTGAGCGTGTCCGTCAGACCGCCGATCACCGCCCCGCCGAGTATCAGCAGACCGACGAGGAAGGCGGCCGCGTAGGCGCGGCGTCTCGCGAACGCCGATGCCATCGCCGTGATCGTCGAGACATAGATCGCGATCACGACGCCTGCGATCAGGAATCGGGGGATGTCAGACCAGTGATCCGCGAGGTATGAGCCCGGCTCGGGCGCGCCGAACGCGAGGCCCGCGAGCAGGACGAGTTGCGGCAGCCAGGTGACGAGCACCATCACGGTCGTCAGCGCCGCCCACCGGGCGATCGCGTAGTCGGTCGCCCGCAATGGACGGACGAGATAGAGGCTGATCGTCCCGTCGCGCCTGTCGGGGCAGAAGAGCTCGGGCCCGACCACGGCGGCGAAGACGAACAGGACGATGCCCGCAATCGCGTAGAAGTCGGCGTGCGAGGGCAGATCGAGCTCCTCGCTGAAGCCTGAAGCAAGTCGATCCACGGCTCCCGCGATGAGGGCGAACACCAGCGCGGGGACGATCGCCGCCGCGATGAACAACCAGGGGAGGATCTTGGCCCTACCCCCGCGTCCGAGGCCCATCGCGATCCGCAGGCCGTCCTTGTAGACCGCGCGCACGGCGCGGCGCCGGCCCTGGCGTTGCCCCTCGTACCGGCGGAAGCCGAGGTCGAAGACCCGGCCGGAGACCGGCTCGCTCACGTGGCACCCTCGTCGTGCGTCTCCCCGGGTCGGAAGAGCTCGCCGAGCGTGCGGCGCCGGGGCGCGAGCCGGCGTAGCGGTGCGTCGGCCGCGACGAGCGCGTCGCGGATCCGATCGTAGAGCTCGCCCGAGACGCCGTCGACGACGAGCGAGGTTCCGTCCTCGTTGGCCGTCAGGCCGCGCTGCGCGAGCGCGGCGATCAACTCCGGCCGGCGTGCGGTGACCTCGATGGAGAGCGTCTCGGACACCTCGGTGAACGTCGACGTTTCGCCCTCCTCGAGCACCCGGCCGTTCTCGAGCACGAGGATGCGCTCGCACGTGCGCTCGACGTCCCCCATGAGATGGGACGACAGGACGACGCTGATCCCGAACTCCCGGTGCGTCCTGCGAATCAGCGCGAGCATCTCTTCCCGCCCTGGTGGATCGAGTCCCGCAGTGGGCTCGTCGAGCAGCACGAGAACGGGGTCGTGCACGAGCGTCTGCGCGAGCTTCACCCGCTGCTTCATGCCGGTGGAATAGCCGCCGATCTGCCGGTAACGCTCTTCGAACAGCCCGACGTGGCGCAGCGTGTCGGCTGCGCGGATACGCGCCTGGCGCGGCGGCAAGCCGCTCGTCTCGGCCATGTGTGTGAGGAACTCGGCCGCGCTCACCGACGAGGGCAGGCAGTCGTGCTCGGGCATGTATCCCAGGCGGGCCCGTACCTGCTCGTCGCGCCCGGCCTCCTGTCCGAGCACCTCGGCCCGCCCGGACGTTGGCGCCGTCAGACCGAGGAAGAGCTTGATCGCCGTGCTCTTGCCAGCGCCGTTCGGGCCGAGCAAGCCGGTGACGGTCGCATCGATCTCGAACGTGACCTGGTCGAGGGCGGTCACGCCCCCGTACCGCTTGGTCAGGCCCTCGGCTCGCAGGAGCACGTCCACGCCCGGATCCTATGTGCCGACCCCCGGGACGGCAGGTGCTCGCGCACGACCGACAGTACCCCCAGCGGGATTCGAACCCGCGATCTCCGGCTTGAAAGGCCGGTGTCCTGGGCCACTAGACGATGGGGGCCTGCGGCCAACGCTAGCGGATCGGGAACGCCGCTCAGGCGTCGGAGCGTGCGAGGCGCACGTGCACGTGGTCGTTGTGGTTCGGGTACGGCACGACGACGTCCCCGGGCCCGCTCAGGCCGGCGCTCGGGCCGACGAAGAGCACCTGTGCCCCCGCCGCGACGAAGCGATCGACCAGATCCTGCGCGAGCGCGCGATCGATCTGGGAGACACGCGACGGCGGGCGGAGCTTTCCGTCCCGTCGTGGGTAGTAGACGTCGATATCGAGGCCGTTCTCGTGCGAGGCGTGCTCGTCGATCTCGCCGCCGTTCCGGCGGGAGATGTCACCGACGACGAGCGCGGGCGCGTTCGGGTGTGCGGCGCTGTAGTCGGCGATGACCGCGAGCACGGTGCGGACGAGGCCATCCGTGCCCCAGAGGCGCGTCACCCGGTTCGGCGAGCGGTCGCGCGCGGGGTCCCAGGTCACCCAGCCGGGCCCCTCGAGAGGTAGCTGCACGCCGCGCACGAGGCGCCCGGCGTGCGGAAGCCCGACCGCCTTCGACGAGTGCCACGCGATCTCGGGCGCGGGGGTGGCCGGGATAGCCTCCGAGGTGGCCGGCGCGGACCGTGGGATCGCGGCCGTGCCTGGCACCGACGGGGTCGGCTCGACCGCGACGACCGGCGCCGCGGTGACCGGCCCGTTCGCGCGGGCCTGCGCGGGCTCGCCGGCCCGGAGCGCGGGCATGCCGGCGAGCGCCCAGAAGGCAGCCCCGGAGACCGTCGCCGTGAGCAGCGCCGCCGGCGCGAAGCGGCTGACGAGCCGCCGCTTGCGCTCCCGTGACCGGCCGGGGCGGGGAAGCGTGAGCGTCGGCGCCGTTGGCGACGCGAGGGCCGTCGGTGCACCGGCGCCCGCGAACGCCGGCCCTCCGGCGAGGACGAACGCGGGCGGCTCGGGCACGATGGCGGCGGCAAGGGCATCCCCGCCGCGCGAGCGCTCCGACCAGAGCCAGCTCACCTCGTCGAAGTCGAGCCACAGCTTTCCCTGCTGGCCGCCACGGCCTCGACGAACGTGGGTCACGACTCGATGGTGCCACACGAACGCCCGGTCGACCAGAGTGGACGTCGAGCGCAACTCCTACAATCGGCGTTGCGGGCGGTTAGCTCAGCTGGGAGAGCGCCTGCCTTACAAGCAGGAGGTCGCTGGTTCGAGCCCGGCACCGCCCACTCGCGAAGGCCCTGATCTCGGCTCCTCGAGCCCCTGTCGCGCGAGTCCCCGGTCGACCTCGTCGATCGAGGCAGATCCACCTGGTCGATCGGCATGGAGATACCGCGACGGCGCGATCGTCCCCGAGCGCGCGATGCCCGGCGCGCCCGCATGGCATGATCTGCGAACGGAGCGCGCCGTGGAGCCTGCGCTGCTGCGACCTGGAGCGCGCCTGATGAAGCCTGTCGATGTGAGAATCCGCCCCGGCGGCGCTGAGGCGGGAGCGTTCTTC
Organism: Gaiellales bacterium; assembly: GCA_046330455.1. Taxonomy (GTDB): domain Bacteria; phylum Actinomycetota; class Thermoleophilia; order Gaiellales; family Gaiellaceae; genus CAVQXR01. Next base: position 252,036 of record JAXLSU010000001.1, on the reverse strand, counting down.
GAGGTGCAGAGGGCCTCCGGCGCCGAGTTCTACGAGTCGTCGTCGGGCCGGCTGTGGACACGGGGGTTCGGTGACCCCGCCGCCGAGTACTGGGCGGTCCGGCGGAAGGCGGGGCTGTGGGATGTCTCGTCCCTCGCGAAGTTTCACCTCGTCGGACGTGACGTCCTGCCGGCGCTCGATCGGCTCACGACACGGGCGATGCTGGGCGTCGAGGCCGGCACCGTGCGCTACCTGATGATCCTGAACGAGCGTGGGCTCATGCTCGACGAGGGAACGGCTCTCGTGCTGTCGGCTCAGGAGGCCTATCTGCTCGGCAACGACGCGAGTGACCGGTTCCTCGCCCACCTCGTCGAGCACACGGCCGACCTCGACGTGCGGATCGAGAACGTCACCGAGTTGATCAGCAACATCTCCGTCCAGGGCCCCGGATCGCTGGAGATCCTGTCCGCCCTGACGGACGTCGACATCGCAGCGCTGCGCTGGTTCGGGCTCATGCCCGAGCCCGTCGAGCTCGCCGGGGTCCGGGGGATCCTCGTCCGTGCCGGCTACACGGGTGAGCGCGGCTACGAGTTCTACCTCCTCGACGGCAACGGGGGCGCCGAGCGACTCTGGGAGGCAATCGTCGAGGCGGGCGCCGCTCCGATCGGCTTCGACGCCATCGACATGCTCCGCGTCGAGGCCGGCCTGGTGATGGCGCGGAGGGAGTACTGGTCGGGCGTGACGAGTCCCTACGATCTGTCGTTCGATCGCTTCGTCGAGCTCGATCATGCCTTCATCGGACGCGATGCGTGCGCCGCGGTTGCGCAGGCGCCGCCATCTCGACTGGTGACGCTCACGTTCGACGGCCTGGAGCTGCCGGATCGTGGCAGCGAGGTTCGCGATGTGGACGGTTCGGTCGGGACGGTGACGAGCGCGGTCATCACGCCCGCGTGCGGGCCGCTTGCGCTGGCCGTTGTCTCGAGCGAACGCTCGCGCGAGGGCACGAGACTCTCGGCCGGCGGGCGGCCCGCGACCGTGAGGCCCCTCCCGATCTACGACCCCGAGAAGCAACGCTCACGAGGATGACCCCATGGCCGACCAACCGTTGACGATCGTGTTCTGGCCGGAGAGCGCGTACGGGCCCACGAACAACTGCGTGGGCATCGGCAAGGTCCTTCGGCAGCGGGGCCACCGAGTCGTGTTCGCGGCCGAGTCGTCGTGGAAGGGCAAGCTCGAGCCGCACGGCTTCGAGGAGGCCCTGATCGATCTCGCCCCGCCGCCCGAGCTCGACGAGCCGCAGGCCGCCGGGCAGGCCTGGGTCGACTTCATCGCCGAGACCGCACCGGAGCTCCGCAGGTCGACGGTGGAGCAGCTGGCGACGGTCATCGAGCCCGGGTTCACGTCGCTGATCGACGGGGCGATGTACTGCGAGCCCACGCTGCGGGCACTCCTCGAGCGCACCGGGCCCGACGTGATCGTCGAGGACAACGTCAACGCGTTCCCGGCGCTTCTGACCCACGGAGCGCCGTGGGTGCGGATCGTGAGCTGCAACCCGCTCGAGCTGAAAGACCCGGGACTGGCACCGACGTTCAGCGGCTACCCGATCGATGACCACAGCGGCTGGCAGGGGTTCCGCGCCGAGTACGAGCGAACGCATCGCGAAACCTGGGAGCGCTACAACGCGTTCGTCGTCGACTCGGGCGCGCCCCCGCTGCCCGACCTCGAGTTCATCCACGAGTCCGAGCACCTGAACCTGTACCTGTACCCGGAGGCGCTCGACTATCCGCGCGAGCGCCGGCTGGCGCCCACCTGGCATCGTCTCGAGTCGAGCGTGCGCGAGACCGACGAGCCCTTCGAGGTGCCGGACGAGCTGCGCGAGCGCTCCGGGGCGCTCGTCTACCTGTCGCTCGGAACGCTGGGCTCGGCCGACATCGAGCTGATGTCCCGGCTGGTGTCGGTGCTCGCCGGGTCGCCGCACCGCTTCATCGTCTCGAAGGGGCCTCGGGCCGACGAGCTCGAGCTGGCCCACAACATGTGGGGTGCGAGCATGCTGCCCCAAACCTCCGTCATCCCGAAGTGCGACCTCGTGATCAACCACGGCGGCAACAACACCATCACCGAGGCGATGCACTTCGGTAAGCCGATGATCGTGCTGCCCGTCTTCTGGGATCAGCACGACAACGCCCAGCGCGTGCACGAGCTCGGCTTCGGCACGCGCCTCGACACCTACCGATTCGACGAAGCCGAGCTCCTTGCCGCGATCGACCGCCTCGCGGCCGACGAGGCACTCCGCGAACGGATGGCCGCGACGGGGGCCGCGATCCGGTCCCGGGACGGCCTGCGGTTCGCGGCCGACCTCATCGAACGGCTCGGTCGCTCCCGCGGCCACCACTGCTAGAGGAGCGCTCCCGAGAGAGGCTCAGACGCCCCGGGGAGCGCAGTCGGTGAGCGCTTCTGCCCCCTCGAGGGTCGAGCGCGAGAGCATGCCGACGACACGCTCGCGCTCGGTCACGGGCAGATGGTCGAGGCCGCTGTGCAGCAGCAGCGTCGCCGCGCGATCGAGCGGCAGCTCGCTGTCGATCGTCTCGGGGTGGTGCACCATCCAGTCCCGCACCCGGGCGTGCGCCGCACCGTTCCCGCCGACTGCCCGCACGGAGTCGAGGCAGAGGATCCCGATCAGTCGCCCGCCCTCGATCACCGGTGCCGCGACCGCCGACGATTCGTCGAGCCGGGTCACCGCCTCGCTCAGGCTGCTGCCCGGCTCGAGCGCCGGCGGATCGGCTCGCATGTACGTCCCCGCGGTCACGACCCCAGCGTGCCCCGCCGGGGCTCGCCGAGCAACACGGAGTCCGTTCGATTCATCGGTCCGGCTCTATCCCGGAGCCGGTCGGCCTGTGGTGAATCCGGGTCCGGATCCGGACTCATCGCTATCCATCTATCGAAAAAGTCGAATTCGTGATGATCTCTCGATGAGTATCGAGCACGATGGGCGACAAGCACCCGGAAAGGGAGGACACCTTTGGAGCCGACCAGCTCGAGCAAGGGCCCGCTCGCGGGCATCACCGTCATCGAGCTCGCGACCATCTTCGCGGCACCGAGCGCGTGCCGGCGGCTCGCCGACTTCGGCGCCGACGTGATCAAGGTGGAACGGCCGGGTGAGAGCGACGGAGCACGCCGGCTCGGCGAGACCGACGGGGACGACTCGTTCTACTGGCGCCTCGTCGGGAGGAACAAGCGGCCCATCGAGCTCGATCTGAAGCACCCCGATGGCCGGGCCGCACTGCTGCAGCTCGTCGAGCGGGCCGACGTGGTCGTCGAGAACTTCCGGCCCGGAACGCTCGAACGGCTAGGTCTCGACCCGGTCGAGGTCCTGCTGCGCGCGAAGCCGTCGCTCGTCGTTCTCCGCGTCACGGGATACGGGCAGGACGGCCCGTACGCCGGCCGGGCCGGCTTCGGCACGATCGCCGAGGGGATGTCGACGCTCGCCCACTGCACCGGCCAGCCCGACGGTCCGCCGACCCTTCCCCCGATCGCGCTCGCAGACGAGGTCACCGGCCTGCAGGGCGCGTTCGCCGTGATGGTCGCGCTCCACCACGCGCAGCGCACCGGCGAGGGCCAGGTGATCGACGCGAGCCTGCTCGAATCGCTCCTCGACATCGTCGGCCCCGGGCCGGCGATCTACGAGCGCACCGGTCACGTGGACGGCCGGTACGGGTCGCGTCTCGTCTTCTCGGCGCCGCGGAACGTCTACCGCTGCGCAGACGGCTGGGCCGTCCTCTCGGGCTCGGCGAACGAGGCCGCACTACGCATCTTCGACGCGATCGGGCACCCGGAGCTGCGCACCGATCCCCGGTTCTGCACCGGCCCGGCCCGGCTCGCGCACGTGGACGAGCTCGACCGCCTGATCGAGGAATGGACTTCACGGCGTCCCGTCAGCGACGTCGTCGAGACGCTCTCGGCCGCCGGCGCCGCGTGCGGGCCCGTCTACGACGTCGCCCAGCTGCTCGCGGACGAGCACGTGCGCGAGCGCCGCTCCTTCGTGGAGGTCGTGAGCCCCGACGGCGAGGCCCCTGTCCTCCAGCCCGCTCCGACCCCGCGACTCTCCCGCACACCCGGGGCCGTCCGTCACGCGGGTCTCGCTCCCGGCGCCTGCACGCGAGAGGTGCTCGAGGAGCTCGGGTACGCCCCTCACGACATCGACCGGCTCGTCTCGAACCGCGTCGCAGGTGAGCTGACGCCGGCGCAGGCGGCTGCGTGACCGGGACGGGGCTCCGTCCGGGCGCCCCGTGGTCGGCGGCTACCGGCGCGGCGAGCCCGGGGAACCACCATCCGTGGCGGCGACACGCCTGACGGCGTCGCGCGCCTCCGGGGAGCGCAGGAACGCGAGGAACTGCTTCACCGCCGGCCGCTGAGGCACGCCTTCGGCGACGAGCGCATACCAGGGGCGCGAGATGGGGGTTCCCGCCGCGGGAATCCGAACGAGCTCGCCCGACTCGAGCTCCGCTGCGACCGCGAGCTCGGAGATCAACGTCACCCCGAGCCCGAGCGAAAGAGCCTGCTTGACCGCTCCGTTCGAGCCCAGCGTCAGGACGACGCTCGGCTCGACCCCCAGTTCGGCGAGGAAGCGCTCGGCGGTCGCGCGCGTGCCGGAGCCCTCCTCGCGGAGCAGCCACGTCGCCTCGGCGAGGTCCGGCCCGGTCTCCTTGCCGACGAGGACGAGGTCGTTGTCGAGGAACGGCTCGCCCGCCACCCCCTTCGCAATCGGGCGCCCACCGATGCCGACGTCCGCGGTATGGGAGGCGATGCGGTCGAGCACCACACGGCGGTTGCCGATCTCGAGCGACACGTCGGTCTCCGGGTACCTGCGCCGGTACGCGTCGATCAGGGCGGGGACGAGGTATTCGCCGGCCGTGTTGACCGCGACCAGGTGCAGGCGCCTGCGTTCGGGCATCGCCACCTCCTGCGCGGCCTCCCGCCCCCGCTCGAGAAGCCCGAGCACCTGGGTCGCGTAGGGCAGGAAGGCCTCCCCAGCCCCCGTGAGGCGAATCCCGCGGCCGCTGCGCTCCACGAGGCCGACGCCCAGCTCCTTTCCGAGCGCGGCCACCGCGGCGGAGACCGACGGCTGACTCACGTACAGCCGGCGTGCCGCGAGATGCACGCTTCCCGCCTCGGCGACGGCGGCGAACGCACGGAGCTGTGTGAGCGTCACGGCCATCTTTGATCGAGACATCCTTATCAGAAACTGCTCATTCGTATGGATGAAGACGAAGAGTGTCCGTATCGTCGTGCCATGACGCAGACACCGTTCTCCCCGCTCTCGCCCTCGCCGCGCCTGCTGACGGGCCCGGGCCCCTCGAATATCGCGCCGTCCGTCCAGGAGGCGATGCAGCGGCCGCAGCTCGGTCACCTCGACCCGGAGTTCTGGGCGCTCTGCGACGAGGTCACCGCGATGCTCGCGCAGGTCTACCGGCGACGGGCAGGGATGACGTTCCCCGTCTCGGCGAGCGGGACCTCGGGAATCGAGGCGATCCTCACCGGGCTCCTCGACACGGCGGACACCGTCATCGTCGGCGTCGCCGGCTTCTTCGGAGCGAGGCTCGCCGAGATCGCCCGACGGGCCGCGGCCCGGGTCGTCACCGTCGAGGCTCCGCTCGGCCAGGCGGTGCCGAACGAGGCACTCCTCGAGGCACTCGCACGGAACCCGCGGGCGCGCGCCGTCGCCGTCGTGCACGCGGAGACCTCGACCGGCGTCCGCCATCCGCTCGAGGAGCTTGCACGCGAGCTCGCAGGTCGGGAGACACTGCTCGTCGCGGACTGCGTGACCTCGCTCGGCGGGATCGAGCTCGAGCCCGAGCGTTGGGGCGTCGACGCCTGCGCCTCCTGCACGCAGAAGTGCCTGGGGGCCCCTCCCGGGATGGCTCCGATCTCGCTGTCGGAGCGTGCCGTCGAACGAATGCGAGCCCGTCGCGCCCAGGTGCCCTTCTCGCTCGACCTCGACCTGCTCGCCGGGTACTGGCTCGAGCGGCCGCCCGTGTATCACCACACGGCGCCGATTCTCCACGTGTACGCCCTGCACGAGGCGCTTCGACTCGCGCTCGTCGAGGGGATGGCGGAGCGCTGGGACAGGCATGCACTGGCCGGTCGACACCTGCAGGCGCGGCTGCGCGAGCGCGGCTTCGAGCTGCTCGCCGACGCGGACGTGCAGCTTCCCCAGCTCACCGCGGTCAGGGTGCCCGACGGGGTCGACGGGCGCGAGGTGCAGCTCCGCCTCGCGCGGAAGCACGGCATCGAGATCGGCGGCGGGCTGGGCCCGTCGGCACCCCCGATCTGGCGGATCGGCCTGATGGGGGTCAACGCGACCGTCGACATGGGCGAGCGGGTGCTCGAAGCGCTCGACGCCGTCCTCGCCGGGTCGCGCTCGCTGGCGGTGGCGTGATGGGGAACCGGCAGCGCCTCCACCGGAGCGAGCTGGCCGTTCCCGGCTCGAACGTACGGATGCTCGAGAAGGCAGCGCATGCGGACGCAGACGTCGTCTTCCTCGACCTCGAAGACGCGGTCGCCCCGGACGACAAGGAGAGTGCCCGGGAGAACGTGATCGCCGCGCTGCTCGAGCTCGACTGGTCGCACTGCTCGGTCTCGGTTCGCATCAACGGCCTCGACACCCACTGGTGCTACCGCGACATCGTCGAGGTGATGGAGCGCGCCGGCCACCGGCTCGACACGCTCCTCGTCCCGAAGGTCGGCCGCGCTTCGGACCTCGAGTTCGTGGTCACGCTGCTCTCGCAGCTCGAAGCCGCATGTCGCCTGCCGCCGCTCGGCGTCCACGCCCTCATCGAGACGGCGCTCGGGATGGCGAACGTCGAGGAGATCGCGCAGGCCTGTCCCGACCGGCTCGAGGCGCTCGTCTTCGGTGTGGCCGACTACGCCGCCTCGACCTCGGCGCGGACGACGTCGATCGGCGGCGCGAGCCCCGAGTACGCCGTGCTCACCGACCCGGACGACGATCGGCACCGGGAGCGCCACTGGGGTGACCAGTGGCACTATCCGATGTCACGCCTCGTCGTCGCCTGCAGGGCCTACGGGCTGCGGCCCATCGACGGGCCGTTCGGCGACGTGTCGGATCCGGACGGCTACCGTGCGTGCGCGCGCAGAGCAGCAGCGCTCGGCTTCGAGGGCAAATGGGCGATTCACCCGTCGCAGGTGCCGCTCGCGAACGAGGTGTTCACACCGGATCCCGCCGAGATCGATCGCGCCCGACGGATCCTCGAGGCGCTCGCCGAGGCAGCCCGCGAGGGGAAGGGCGCCGTCTCGCTCGACGGGCGGCTGATCGACGCCGCCTCGATCCGGATGGCCGAGAACCTCGTGGCCCGGGCGGCGAGCATCCCCGATCCGGTGGCGCCTAGCTGAAGCGAGGGAGGGGCACGTGGCGATCACCGCCGAGTACGTCGTGCTACCTCCCCGGCCCGAGCTCGCCGAGCTCGATCGCGACCTCGGCCTCGTCGGGGGGCTGCTGACCGAGCTGCTCGAGGATGTGGGCGAGAACGACCTGCGCGACCGCCTCGGGCAGCTGCACGGGCTCTCGGTACGTCGGCGCGGGGGCGATGACGGCGCCGCCGACGAGCTCGCCGAGGCGATCCGCGCGCTGCCCGCCGCAGGGGCGCTCGCGGTCGCGCGGGCGTGCTCGATGCAGCTTCAGCTTGCGAACCTCTGCGAGGAGCTCGAGCGCCGGCGCCGCTGCCGGGGCTACGACGCCGAGCTCGGCGCCCCGCAACCCGAGTCGCTCGCGGAGGTCGGGGCGCTGTTTCACGGGCTCGACCCCGGCGCGCGCACCGAGCTGCTCGCCACCCTCGACTGCCGCCTCGTGCTCACCAGCCACCCGAGCGACGCGACGCGCCGGGCCGTGCGGTACAAGCTCGAGGCGATCGAGGGCGCGCTCGAGGCGCTCGGGCGAGGCGATGCAGGACCGGTACGCACCCGCCGGCTCGAAGGTGCGATTCGCGAGGCGCTCGCCATCTGGTGGCAGACCGACGAGGTGCGACGGATCCGGCCCGACGTTCGCGAAGAGGTTCGCCGCACGCTGTCCGTCTTCGAGAGGGTCCTCTTCGACACGGCGGCCGACGCGATGCTCGAGCTCGAGCGCTGCTTCGACGTCGAGCTCGAGACCACGCCGCTCTCCTTCGGGAGCTGGTCGGGTGCCGACATGGACGGCAATCCGGCGGTCACCCCCGCCTCGGTGGTCGCGACCGCCCGGGAGCACCGACTGCTGGCGCTGCGCCTGCTGCGCGACCGGGTGCGGCTCCTGACCCGCCTGTACACCCAGTCCGACGAGGTGCTCGACACGGGCGGTATCTCGGCCCGTATCGAACGCTGCGTAGAGGAGCTGCCCGGCGCGCACGAGCTCGTCGAGCGCTTTCGACACGAGCCCGTGCGGCTGCTCCTCTACCTGGCCTGGTACCGCCTCGGCGTCACGGTCGAGCAGGCTGAGGGCGGCGCGGCAACCGAGCCGGGGTACGCGGGACCGGCGGAGCTCGAGGCGGACATCGAGCTGGCATGCGCCGCGAGCAGCTCCGTGGGGCGCTCGGGCACGCTTCGTCACCTCCTCTGGCAGATCCGGATCTTCGGCTTCCACCTCGCAAGCCTCGACGTACGCGAGCACTCGGGCCGCCTTCGCGAGGCCACCGCCGCGCTGCTCCCCGGCTATGCCGAGGCGGCCGACGAAGCCGGGCGACTCGCTGCGCTCGAGTCTGCACTCGAGCGATGCAGCCGCGGATCCGACGCCGGGGTCGTGCCCGAGCCGCTCTCACGCGTCCCCGCGACATTCTCCGCGATCAGGCAGCTCACGGCTCTCGACCCGCGCTCGATCGGGACCGTGATCGTCTCGGGAACCGAGCAGGCCTCGGACGTGCTCTGCGCGCTCTGGCTCGCTCGCCGGGCGGGCGCCGTGCCGCCGGTCGCGCCCCTGTTCGAGTCGGGAGACAGCCTCCGCAGCGCCCTGGAGACGATGGCACGCCTCTACGACTCCGGGGCATACCGCGCGCACGTGGAAGCGTGCGGGAACGTTCAGGAGGTGATGCTCGGCTACTCGGACTCTGCCAAGGACGAGGGCTTCGCGGCCGCGCAGTGGTCTCTCTACCACACCCAGGAGCAACTCGGGGAGCAGGCTCGCCGGCTCGGGATCGTGCTTCGCGTCCACCACGGGCGGGGCGGTTCGCCGGCCCGCGGCGGTACCCGGCCGCATGCGGCGGTCCTCGCCCAGCCTGCCGTCGCGGCCACCGGGCAGCTCAAGCTCACCGAGCAGGGCGAGGTCGTCACGGCGAAGTACTCACACCCGGAGCTCGGGCTTCGCTCCCTCGAGCAGACTCTCTCGGCGCTCGTGAGGCTGACCGGTGCCCCCGGGCCCTGCGCCGTACCGGCTCCGTGGCAGGGAGCGATGGAGCGCATCGCCGACACCTCCCGGCGCGTCTACCGCGATCTGGTCGAGGCGAATCCCGCCTTCCCGACCTTCTTCCACGAATGCTCCCCGTTCGATCTCGTCGCGGAGCTGCCGATCGGATCTCGCCCCGCCTCACGCCCTGGCGGCACGGACGTCCGCTCGCTGCGCGCGATCCCGTGGACGTTCGCCTGGACCCAGAACCGGATCCTGATGCCCTCCTGGTACGGGGCCGGCTCGGGCCTCGGCGCCGTCTCGCTCGGTCTCGAGCAAGAGATGGTCGACAACTGGCCGTTCTTCCACGCCTTCGTCGCGACCCTGGAGCTCGCGCTCTTCAAGTCCGACCTGCGCACGGGCGAGCGGTACCTGCGGCTCGCCGGGGATCGCACCGCAGCGGACGGGCTCTGGTCGCTCCTCTCGGCCGAGCACGAGCGCACCGTCGAGCGCGTGCTCGCGATCACGGGGCAGGCGGTGCTCCTCGAGCGACGGCCGGCGTTGAAGGCCCGCCTCCCCATGCGAAACCCCTGGGTCGATCTGCTCGGCGATCTCCAGGTCGAGCAGCTTCGCCGGTACCGGGGCGGTGACGGCTCCGCGCGCGACGCCGCGCTCGCGACGGTCACCGGGATCGCGGCCGGCGTGCGCAATACAGGCTGAGATAGGCGATGCTCTATCGATCGCTGCCGAATCGTCTGGATCGAACGATCGGACAGTCGTAGCCTTCGGCGGGCAGCAGGCGATCGAGGAGGTTGGCGATGGTGGAGATGCGCGAGCAGACCTCGGAGCACGAGGCGCTCACGTCGCTCGGCATGAGCATCCGCGACGCCGGCCGGCTGCTGCGCAGACGGGCGATCGATCTCGCGGAGGTACAGCACCTGATCCGGGACCTCGGCTGCCCACCCTCGCTCGCCGCCGACATCCTCCTCTGGGCCGACGAGCTCGACAGCGCGCCGGTGAGGCGCGAGCTCCAGGCGACGGCCTGAGCGTCGCTATCCGGCGACGGCCGGATCGACCGGGCGGACCGTCTGGCCGCCGAGCGCGACCACCGCCCTCGCCGTCGCGAGGTGGTAGAGGATGAGCAGCTGCACGACTGCGAGCGAATGCGAGCGCAGGAGGTCGGTGCCGCGCGTGAACTCGCCGAGGCGCTGGTGGCGCAGGTGGCTGGCGAAGTGCATGCGCTCCCAGATCACCTCCTCGATCTCGGCCGCGCGCGCGGCGCTGATCTCGCCCGACACGAACAGCTCCTGGTCGCCGTCGCGCTCGTCAAGCCGCAGCTTCGCCTCGTCGGCCGGAACGACGACCGAGAGGTCCGGGTGGACGAGGCTGTCGCGCAGCAACAGGTGCGCGTCGAGGTGCGTCGGGTCGCCGCGACGCCCCGGGCCGAAGGAGACCACGATGTCCGCGTGGCGCCGCTGGGGTCGGATGTAGGTCTCCGCCTCCTGTTCTCGCCGGTCGAGCTCCTGCAGGACCTCGTCGGTCGTGTAGCCGCGGTGGTGGACGTCGCGCTTGACCTTCCAGCCCCGGCGCAGCTCCTCCGGTGGGTCGAGATACACACGCACGTCGAACATCTGGCGCAGCTCGGGCGTGTAGTAGGCGAGCAGCCCCTCGGCGACGACGAACGGGCTCGGGGTGAAGTGCTCGGGTGGGCCGAACCTCCCGTCCGAGTGGCGGTACACCGGTTTCAGCACGGGCTCGTTCGCCCGGATGTGGCGAAGGTGCTGGCTGAGGATGTCGAGGTAGTTGCAGTCGGGATGGAGGGGCGTCAGGTCTCGCTCCGCGCGCTGCCGCCGGTCGTACCGGTGGTAGTCGTCCGTCGAGAAGTGCGTCAGGTAGCCGTCGCCGAGGACCCGCAGGAGCCCACGGCTGATCGTCGTCTTGCCCGAGCCCGAGTCGCCGACGATTCCGAGGACGACCGGCCGTAGCACATGCTCGGAGGCGCGGGTCTCCTCGACCCCGCTCACGACAATTGCCACAGTGGAAACGGCGTTGCCAGGTGAGCAGCCTACCATCACACCTCCCGCCGATCAATGCTGGGCCGACGACCTCGTCGGTCCGGCGGCGAGGCTTTGCCGCCAGTGGCCCACGACCGTGTTATGGTCTCGCTCCCGTGGCCGAGCGTCCGGCGCACCCCTATATCCCGAACTCGGCGCCGGCGACGACGGCGGACATGCTCGCCGAGATCGGCGTCTCGGGGCTCGACGATCTCTTCGCCGCCGTACCCGAGCGCCTGCGGGCCAAGGCACCGGTGAACCTGCCGCCGTCGCTCGCGGCGGAGGCTGACCTGCGGCGATACTTCGGTGCCGCGCTCGCCGAGAACAGCGCGTGCGACACGATGCTCTCGTTCCTCGGCGGTGGGTGCTGGAACCACCACGTTCCCGCCGTCTGTGACGAGATCGGGTCGCGCGGGGAGTTCACGACCGCGTTCTTCGGCCTCGGCCCGGCCTCGACGCACGGGGCCTACCAGGCGATCTTCGAGTACCAGAGCATGATCGCCGAGCTGACCGGGCTCGACCTCGCGACCGTCCCGACCTACGACTGGGGCTGGGGTGCGAGCGTCGGCCTGCTCATGGCCACCCGGGTCACCGGCCGCTCGCGGGTGCTCGTCGCGCGGAGCGCGGGCCCGCAACGACGGCTGCAGATCGCGTCGCGCCTGCCGCGCTCGCTCGAGCTCGTCGAGATCCCGTTCCTCGACGACACCGGCGCGATCGACCTGGCCGGCCTGCAGAGCGCGCTCGACGGTGCGGCGAGCCTCTATCTCGAGGTACCGAGCTACCTCGGGGTAATCGAGCCCGAGCTCCGGACGATCTCGCGACTCGTCCACGAGGCCGGCGCCCTGCTCGTGGTCGGTGCCGACCCCACGTCGCTCGGGTCCGTCGCTCCCCCGGGTGACTACGGCGCCGACATCGCCTGCGGCGACCTGCAGCCGCTCGGCCATCACATGGGGTTCGGCGGCTCGTCCGCCGGCTTCCTCGCGACGACGCTCGACGAGAGAGTCGTCGCAGAGCTCCCGTCGATCTTCATCGTCGCCGTCCCCACCGAGCGCGAGGGCGAGCACGACTACTTCTGGGGGAACTTCGAGGTCACCTCCTACGAGACGCGCGGCGCCGCCACCGATTTCACCGGGTGCAGCTCCGCCCTCGCGGGCATCGTCGCCGCGACCTACCTGGCCGCGATGGGCCCGCAGGGGATGGCCGATCTGGCCGAGGGGCTGATGCAACGCCGCGCCTACGCCGTCTCGCGCCTCTCCCGGATCCCGGGGCTCGTCGCCTGCCGGTTCCCGGCGCCCGGGCTCAAGGAATGGGTCGTCGACTTCTCGCCGGCCGGCGTGACCGTGCCGGAGGTGAACACAGCGCTGTCGGAGCGAGGCATCTTCGGCGGCGCCCCGCTCGGTCGCGACTTCGCAGAGCTCGCAGGGTGCGCGCTCTACTGCGTCACCGAACGGCACACCCGGGCCGACATCGACCGGCTCGCTACCGCGCTCGAGGAGATCGTCGCGTGAAGGGAAACGGGAACGAGCACCGCCGGCCGGCCGCGTGGCGCGAGCCGTGCGTCCAGGAGCTCGGCGCCCCGGGTGAGCGCGGGATCCTCGTGCCGCGGTTCGACGGGCCGGAGACGGCCGGGACGCTGCCCGACGAGCTCCGCCGCACCGACCCGCCGGCGCTCCCCGAGCTCGGGCAGCCCCAGGTCGTGCGGCACTACACGCGTCTCTCCCAGATGTCGCTCGGTCACAACGTCGCCCTCGACATGACGGCGGCAACGACGACGCCGAAGTACCCGCCGGTCGCCAACGAGCTGATCGCTCGCTCGCCGGGCCTCGCCGAGCTGCACCCCGACCAGCCGGACGAGTCGGTGCAGGGGGCACTTCGGTTGCTCTTCGAGCTCGGCGAGTGCCTGCAGGCGCTCTCGGGCATGGATGCCTGCGCGCTTCAGGGCTTCGGCGGCGCCCATGCGATCTACAGCGGCGTGCTCGTGATCCGCGCCTACCACGAGAGCCGGGGCGACACCGGGCGCGACGAGATCATCAGCGAGTTCGCCTCGCACCCGACGAACCCCGCGACGGCAGCGGCGGCCGGGTTCAAGGTGATCGAGGTGGCCCCGGGCCCGCGCGGCTACGCCGAGCTCGAGGCCGTGAAGGCCGCCGTGTCCGAGCGCACCGCGGGCCTCCTCCTCAACAACCCCGAGGACACGGGCGTCTTCAACCCGGAGATCGACCGGCTCGCGGAGGTCGTTCACGACGCCGGCGGCCTGTGCGGGTTCGACCAGGCGAACGCGAATGCGACGCTCGGGCTCGTCCGCGCCCGCGACTGCGGGTTCGACCTCGCCCACTTCAACCTCCACAAGACGTTCGGGGCCCCGATCTCGCTCTACGGGCCGGCGGTGGGCGCGCTCTGCGTCACCGAGGAGCTCGCGCGCTTCCTCCCCGTGCCCGTGATCGTCCGGGACGGCGAGGGCTACCGCCGCGACCACGACCGCCCGGAGAGCATCGGTCGGGTCGCCGGCTACCTGGGAAACGTCCCCTCGCTCGTCAAGGCCTACGCTTGGATCCGGGCGATCGGGCCCGACCGGATCGCCGACGTCGCTCGCTACGCCGTGCTCAACAACAACTACGTCCACGGAAAGCTCGGCAAGGTGCCCGGGATCACGACCGCCATGCCCGCGAACGACGACCGCCGTCTCGACGTCGTTCGCTACAGCCTCGAGCAGCTCGTGGCGGACACCGGGGTCGGCACCGAGGCGGTGCGTGATCGAATCACCGACTACGGGCTTCCGGCCCACTGGATGAGCCACCATCCGGTCACCTCGCCCGAGCCGTTCACGGTCGAGCCGACCGAGAGCTTCGCTCGCCGCGAGCTGGACGAGGTGATCGGTATCTACGAACAGGTCATCGAGGAGGCCCGGTCAGACCCGGAGCTCGTGCGGACGGCTCCCCACAACGGCCCGGTCGCGCCCATGCGCTGGGACCGGATCGATCCGGCACGGCCGCCCGCCGCCACCTGGCGGCTGCTCCACGGCTAGCACGGCAGCTCATCACCATCTAGGGCATGTTTGGCGCCTCGGCTGCGGGTGGCAGCTCCATCGACGCACGCAGCGCGACGAGCGGCGCGTCGGGAACCGTCACGAGCCCCCGCGTCGGGCGGTCGAGGTCGAACGTGATCAGGAGGAGCACCAGGGGCACCCACGAGCGCGTCGACCGCCGTCGCTCACCCGGGTGGGAATGACGAGGCCGGCCTTGCCCCACCGCAGCTCCCGGCGCCGGTCGACAAACATGAGCAACTTTGCGCATAATCGCCCGTACCGGCTTCCGCCGTTCGTTGACGCCCGAACGAAAGGAATCCCCCATGACCGCTACGCAGAGCGTGGCCGAGCTTCGCTTCGAGCCCCCTGGACCAGGGTGCTGGGAGCTCGATCCGGTTCACTTCCCGAGACCTGCGACCCGCTACTGGGCGGAGATGCATCCGCAGCCCTTCTGGCGAGGGACGAGCGACTTCGCCCGCTACTACGGGCTGTTGATCGCCGGCCTCGAGATGGGGTACGTGAACGGCTTCGCCTACAAGGCGCTCGTGCCGGCCCCCGAGCAGGAGGTGCCCGCCCGCTTCCAGCGGGCCGAGGAGGTCCTCGCCGGGAAGCTGTGGCGCGAGCAGCTGCGGGAATGGGACGAGCAGGCCAAGCCGGCGGCGATCGCGATCCACCGCGAGCTCCAGTCCATCGACCCCGACTGGCTCACGGACGCGGAGCTGATCGCGTACCTGGAGCGCTGCCGTGACCACCACGCGGCGATGATCACCCAGCACATGCGCTTCACGGCCTCGGCCGTGATCCCGACGGGCGACTTCGTGGCGCACGTCGGCGACTGGACCGGAATCGCGCCTGCCGAGCTGCTCGGCCTCCTGCGCGGAGCCGCGCCCGTGTCCGCCGGGGCGTCGGCCGAGCTCGAGCGGCTGGTTGCCGCGATCAGGGCGGATACCCGAGCCCGGGAGCTCCTGGGTTCGGACGACGAGCCCGGACGCGCGCTCGACGCCCTCCGCTCGCTCGACGGCGACACGGGAGCGGCCGTGTCCGACTACCTGGACCTGGTCGGCAACCGCCTGCTCGACGGGTTCGACATCTCCGAGCCGCGCGCGCTCGAGCTGCCCGACGCGCTGCTGCGTGCGATCCGGGCCGCAGCCGAGGACGACGAGGCCGACGGCTCCAGCGTCCAGGCCCGGATCGACGAGGTCCGGGCGAGGGTACCCGAGGAGCACCGGGCCGGGTTCGACGAGCTCCTCGGCGAGGCGCGGCTCACCTACCGCCTCCGTGACGAGCGCGGCGTGTTCAGCGACATCTGGGCCTCGGGGTTGATGCGCCGGGCCGTGCTCGCGGCTGGCCGCCGGCTCGCGGAGAAGGGCCAGATCCACGATCCGGCACATCTCGTGGATGCAGGCTTCGACGAGATGCGCGCCCTGCTCTCGGGCGGCGACCAGCCCTCGGGTGACGAGCTCGCGGCACGGGCGGGCTTCCGGATCGCCCACACGGCCAAGGACGCTCCGCCGACGCTCGGACCACCGCCTCCCCCTCCACCGGACCTGTCGGGCCTGCCGCCGGCGGCCGGCCGGATCATGCGCGCGACGATGGTCTCGCTGGGCATGCTCTTCGGCAGCTCCGAGGCCGCGCACGAGGAGAGCGTCCTGCGCGGGCTGGCCGCGAGCCCGGGTACCTATGAGGGGCCGGCACGGCTCGTCACCGGGGCGACCGAGTTCGGGCGGATCGTCCAGGGAGACGTGCTCGTCACCCAGTCGACGACCGAGGCGTTCAACATCCTGCTGCCGCTGCTCGGAGCTCTCGTCACCGACAGCGGGGGGCTCCTGTCGCACTCGGCCATCGTGGCCCGTGAATACGGGATCCCCGGCGTCGTCGGCACGCGCGACGCGACCGAGCGGATCGCCGACGGGACCCGGGTGCGCGTCGACGGCGACACGGGCCAGGTCACCGTTCTCGGATGAAGACGGTCGTCCCGCTCGGGAAGGCGCTCGAGACCGGGCTCTTCGGCTCGAAGGCCGTCGGGCTCGGCCAGGCGGTCCGTGACGGGCTGCCCGTTCCGCCCGGGATCGCCCTGTCCGGTGACGTCGTCGAGGCGGTCGCGTCCGGGGAGGAGCGTGCGATCAGGCAGGTGGACAAGGCGGCCCGCCCGCTCGGCGGGCCCCTCGCGGTTCGCTCGTCCGCCGTCGACGAGGACGGCGCCGAGGCGAGCTTCGCGGGACAGCACCTGACGCTCCTCAACGTCCCGTCGTCCGGGGATCTCGCCGCGGCGCTGCGGGACGTCTGGTGGTCGGCGAACTCCGACTCGGCGATCACCTACCGCCAGCGCGTGGGCCTGTTCACACGCCCGAGCGTCGCCGTCGTCGTCCAGAGGCTCCTCGACCCCGACAGCGCCGGTGTCATGTTCACCACGAACCCGATCACGGGCGCGGACGAGCGCGTGATCGAGGCGAGCTGGGGGCTCGGCGAGGCGGTCGTCGCCGGCCAGGTGATCCCCGATCACTTCCGGATCTCCCGGTCGGGCGAGGTGCTCGAGCAGACACCCGGGCTGAAGAAGGTCGCGATCCACCAGGTGCCGGGAGGCGGCACCGAGGAGCGGGCGGTGCCGCCCGAGCTCACCGAGCGGCTCTGCCTCGACGAGGAGCAGCTCGAGCAGCTGGGGCGCCTCGCCGATCGGTGCGAGCAGGTCTACGGGCCGGCCAGAGACATCGAGTGGGCGTTCGCCGGCGGCGAGCTCTACCTGCTGCAGTGCCGCGCGGTCACACGGACGGGCTCCTGATGGCGGGCGCCCCCGTCGACGTCCTTCGGCGCGTCCCGCTTTTCGCCGACCTCGGGAAGCGCGACCTCGAGCAGGTTGCTCGCCTGTTCAAGGCCCGCCGGTTTCCCGCGGGCGAGACCGTGATCCGGGAAGGCACCGGGGGCGGGGCGTTCTACGTCGTCGAGTCGGGCGAGGCGGCGATCACGATCGGCGGCGAGGGCCGCGGCACGCTGCGGCCGGGGGATTACTTCGGCGAGATCGCCCTGATCGACGAGGGAACGCGGATGGCGACGATCACCGCCACGAGCGATCTCGGCTGCTGGGGGCTGACGCTCTGGGAGTTCCGCCCGCTCGTGCAGAAGAACGGCTCGATCGCCTGGGGGCTTCTCAGGTCGCTCGCGAGGATCCTGCGCGAGAACCAGGCCGGGTAAGGCGTCTCCGGAGGGTCGGTGGCGGCGGAGCAGAGGCCCGCCGCCACCGGGCTCCCGACGTTACGCCGTCATGCGGATCGCGACGTCGTACTTCGTGACCGACGTGCGCCGGCCGGGCGTGTCGCCGGTCGGCATCGCGTTCAGCGCAGCGTCGCCGATCCGGTAGTCCTCCTCGTTGTCGAAGAAGACGATCGCGAGCGAGCGCTCGGCCTCGGGGTCATGGAGAATCATGACCTCGGTGGCCGGGAGCCCCTCGGGCCGTTCGCCCTCGCGCAACTCCTGCCGCAACTGCTCGATCCTGTCGTTCCCGACGTTCTCGAACGACACGACACGTGCAAGTGCCATACGTCACCTCCTGACGGTTGGCGGGACTCTACACTGCTCCCGGCGGGTAGCTTGGGCGTACCCCGGCGCACTGACGCGGGAACTCCGGCGTGGACCCGGGAGTCGAACCGGGGAGAGTCCCAGACCCCGAGCGAGAGGTTGAGCATGCACAGACTGGCCGTGATCGGAGCGCTCGCCCTCGTCGGCGCGATCGCGCTCGCCGCCTGCGGCGGCGGCACCGAGGGGACGAGCACGGGCCCCGAGCCCGCCGACCTCGCCGAGCCCTCCACGGACACGACCGCCGTCCCCGGGACCGGGCTCGACGATGAGGCGCTCCAGTTCGTCGGGCTCACGCTCGAGGAGGCCTCAGCGCTCGCCGAGCAGCAGGAACGCCAGTGGCGGGTCGGTCGCGAGGACGGCGAGGATCGCGCGTTGACCGCCGACTTCATCGACCGGCGAGTCACCTTCGAGGTCGACGACGGCGTCGTCGTTGCGGCAACGATCGAGCATGACGACCCGGTCGGCACGGCCGCCACGATCCCACCCGTCGACACGAGCGGCCGGACCTGATCGCGGGCATCACCCGGGTCGGATCCGGCTTCGCCGGATCGGGACGGGATGAGATCCCGCCCTTACACCGGGCAGCAAGAACCGGCGCGGGCGCGCCGCTGCACGGGGCAGACCTTCGTAGGGGCCGGATCTCATCCGGCCCTCGAAGCGCGGACGGAATGACCGGCCCGATATCCTGACCCGGTGACGGCCGAGGACGGGAGCGGGACGCAGCGCGTCGACGCGATCGTCGTCGGCGCGGGCGCTTCCGGGCTCTACGCGCTCCAGCGGCTCCGCGAGCTCGGCTTCTCGGTTCGCGTGCTCGAGGCCGCCGACGGCGTGGGCGGGACCTGGTGGTGGAACCGCTACCCCGGCGCGCGGTGCGACATCGAAAGCATGACCTACTCCTACTCGTTCTCCGAGGAGCTCCAGCAGGAGTGGACCTGGACGGAGCGGTATGCGGCGCAGCCGGAGATCCTCCGCTACTTCGAGCACGTCGCCGACCGCTTCGACCTGCGTCCCGACATCCAGTTCGCAACGCGGGTGACGAGCGCGGCCTTCGACGAGGACGATCAGCGCTGGACGGTCACGACCGACCGCGGCGACGTTCTCTCGGCCTCGTTCCTCATCATGGCGACGGGCTGTCTCTCCGTCCCCCGGCTGCCGGACATCCCCGGGGTCGAGCGGTTCACCGGCGAGAAGTACCACACGGGCCTGTGGCCGCACGAGCGGGTCGACTTCGCCGGCAAGCGGGTCGGGATCATCGGCACCGGCTCCTCCGCGATCCAGGCGCTTCCGATCATCGCGCAGGACGCCGACCACGTGACGATCTTTCAGCGGACACCGGCCTTCAGCGTCCCGGCGTTCAACCGCCCGCTCGACCCCGAGGAGGTACGCGAGCGCAAGGCGCGCTATCCCGAGTACCGCCAGGCCGAGCGTGAGTCGGGCGGCGGCAACCCGTGGCTCACGCGCGAGGTGAGCGTGTTCGACGAGACGCCGCAGCAGCGTCGCGAGCAGCTCGAGACCCACTACGCCCGCGGCGGCTTCCATCTCCACGCCGCCTACAACGACACGTTCACGGACGCGAGGGCCAACGACGTCTCTGCGGACTTCGTGCGCGACAAGATCCGCGAGCGCGTCCACGACCCCGAGGTCGCCGAGCTGCTCTGCCCGTACGGCTACCCGTTCGCGACGAAGCGGATGTGCATCGACACTGCGTATTACGAGGCCTACAACCGCGACAACGTGCGCCTCGTCAGCGTCAAGCAGACACCGATCGAGGAGATCACCGAGACGGGGCTGCGCGTCGGCGACGAGGAGCACAGCTTCGACATGCTCGTGATCGCGAGCGGCTTCGACGCCATGACCGGAGCACTCATGGCCGTCGACATCCGTGGCCGGTCCGGCCTGTCGCTGCGCGAGAAGTGGGCGGACGGTCCCCAGTCGTATCTCGGGCTCACGGTCGCCGGCTTCCCGAACCTGTTCACGATCACCGGCCCCGGCAGCCCGTCGGTGCTCAGCAACATGATCGTGTCGATCGAGCAGCACGTCGACTTCGTCGCCGACTGCCTCGTCGCGATGCGAGAGCGCGGCCTCGTCTGCGTCGAGCCGACGGAAGAGGCGGAGCGCGCATGGGTCGACCACGTCCGCGAGATCGGCGAGGAGACGCTCTACCCGCTCGCCGCCTCCTGGTACATGGGCGCGAACGTCCCGGGGAAGCCGCGCGTGCTCCTCCCCTACGTTGCCGGCGTCGGCGAGTACCGCAGGGAGTGCGAGGGGATCGTCGAGCGCGGCTACGAAGGGTTCAGCTTCCGCTCGCGCGCGACCGCCGAAGCGCCCGCCCCGCGCTGACGCTGATCAGCGGTCGATCCAGGCGACCGCGCGCACCGGGCAGCCCGTCAGCCCTGCGAGCGGGAGCGGCAGCGCCGCGAAGCGCACCCGCTGCCCTTTGAGCCGCTCGAGGTTCGTCAGCCCTTCGATGATGTAGACGTCCGCGCCCAGCAGGACCCGGTGGGCGGGCCAGGAGGGCGGGTTCGGCGTGTCCTTCGCATACCAGCGGTGGACGAAGTAGCCGTCGGGCAGGTGCTCGATCCCGCCGGGCTCGCAGCCGACGGCCTTGACGCCCCGGTCGACGAGCCACTGCGCAGCCTCGACGGTCAGGTACGTCTGCTTGATCCGGTCGGTCGGCTTCTCGACGTCGCGGTAGCCGGAGTGGATGAGCACGATGTCGCCCTCCCGGATCTCCGGCAACGCCGTCGCGAGATCCTCGGCCGTGTAGCCGTAGTCGACGTCTCCCCGGTACAGGTCGAGCACGACCGCCTCACCGATCAGCCGCGAGATGTCGACCCCTTCCAGCGACGCGCCGTCCTCGTTCGTGTGGATCGGGGCGTCGAGGTGAGTGCCGATGTGGTCGAAGATCGAGAACCGGGCCACCGCCCCGTTCGCGGTCGACCAGTCGGCCAGGTAGTCGATCTCGACCCGCGAGTAGTCGGGGCTCCCGATGTCGCCGAACAGGCCGGTGGCCGTGCGCTCGCTGATCGGTCGAGACAGGTCGACCAGGTCGAACTCCCAGCGACCGCTCACGTCGCCACCACCGCCGTGTCGGGGAGACACGGCCCGATCGCGGGCTCGCTCTCGATCCGGTGCGCGGGCACGGGCATCGCTGCCTCCTTCGCTCGACCTGGGCGGGCGCGAGGATCGTACCCGTGCCCGCGCACCGACCGTCATTCCGCCCGCAGCCGTTCCACCTCGCGCTCGATCTCGCCCTCGGTCAGGGGACGGCGAACGAAGGCGAGCCAGGCATGGACGGCGAGCGCGAGCGTGCCCCCGATCAGCGGGTACATGACCCACGGATCCCAGTCGTGGTCTCTACGCCCCGTCCGGAAGCCGGTCGGCCACCCGCCCGCGTTGTGGTACTCGGTCACGGCCCAGACGGCGGCGACGAGCAGTGTGCCGGCGACGTATGCGGCCAGGTGCGCCCTGAAAGCGCGGCGGCGGCGAATCCGGTCGAGGGCGTGGTTGCGCAGGCTCTCCTCGCCGGGCCCGACCGCCGTGGTCGGCTCATCGGTCATCTCGGTGCTCCTTTCGTGGTCGTCCGTCGGTCCGGATCAGCCGAGGAAGCGGACGTTCGGGTGATCGGGTGAGGCCCCGTCGAGCAGCGGGTTGCGCCGGCCTAGCAGGGCCTCGTCGAAGAAGGCCGTCACGTAGGCCCGCACCTCACGGGTTGCTTCAGCGGCGTCGATCGATCCGATGTCGAACAGCTGGTCGAGCCCGGGAAGGGCGTTCGCGAACTGCGGGAGGTCGGTGAAGCTGAAGTGCCCGGCACCGACGAGGCGGAGGGCGTGCCGCTCGCTCCGTAGCCGCGTGAAGAACCTGGCCTGATCCGGCGTCAGGCCAACCGTCAGCGAGTCTCCGACGAGGAGCATGAACGGACGGTCGAGGCCCTTCGAGACCACTCGCCCCCAGACCCTCCCGTCGAGGTCGGCGCCCGCGACGATACGCCGGTCGATGAGCATCGCCGAGGCGACGGTCGCGCCGCCGAACGAATGCCCGAGCGCGCCGATCCGGCGGAGATCGAGATGACCTGCCAGCAACCCCGACTCCGCGCGGGTGAGGCGCACGAGCCGGTCGAGCACGAAGCGAAGGTCATCCACGCGGGTCGAGAGGAGCTGCCGGCGCTGCGCAGGATCGGGAACGGCCGGAGCGATGCCCGGTACGACCCGGCCGTCGGGGAGCTCGACGACGGCGGCGTCGTACGTATGGTCGATGGCCGCCACCACGTACCCGCGGCTCGCGAGCTCCTCGAGGAGGCTCGTGTCGAACTGGTGCATCGTGCCGAGGCCGTGGGAGAAGAGGAGCAGCGGATGCCGGCCGTCGGCGACGGGAGGCGAGGCCGAGGCGTGGGCGGAAAGCTCTCCGAACGTACCCGCAGGTAGCCCGAAGGCCCCCTCGATCGCGGCGGAGACGCCCTCGCTCATGTACCCGACGGGCGGCCCGTCGGCAGGCGACGCGGCCGGATACCAGACGCGTACGGAGAGCTCGCGCGGTCCGGGCGTCCCGGCGAGCGGGTCGACGCGGGTGCGGTCGACGAGGTACAGCGAGACCGCGCCGATCGGCCGCGTGCCGGTCGGCGCGGCGAGCTCGAGCGGCGACGGGGCCGCCAGCACGGCCGCCGAGGCTCCGGTCGCCGCCGCGGCATCGGCTCCGGGTCGGGTGGCGGCGCACCCGGCGAGAACGGCGGCCGCGAGCCCGAGTGCTGCGAGGGCGGGCAGGGTTAGTCGTGCCTTGTTTGGTCGCATGGAGACCTCCTCGAGGTCGGTTGAGGGCCTGTCCGCGCCCGGCCCGAACGGCCCGGGCGCTCGCGCTCCCGCTTCCGGTCAGCCGCCGGAGCGTGACGCGCTCGTCTGCACCGTACGCCCGCGGACGAGCGAAGGGAAATACCGATCGCGAGCGGGATTCAGAAGCTGTCGTTCTGAATCGCCGAGGTGACCGCCAGCGCGGTCTCGACGAACGACGCAACCGCAGCGTTCGGCGTATCGCGGCGCCAGGCGACGGCGATCCGCGACGGCGTCGCATCGCTGACAGGGCGAAACACGAGGCCCGGACGTGAGTAGAAGCGGGAGACCGACTCGGGAACGCAGTACACGGCCTGCCCGCGGCCGGCGATCGCGAGGCACTCACCGAGCTCGGTGCCGTTCGGATCTTCGGGCCGGCGCCCGGCAGGGCGGGCCTCGCCGAGCCAGGGGCGGAGCAGCTCGAAGGGCACGTCCTCCCACGGCGCCACGATCGGCACTGCCCGAAGATCGGCGACGGTGACGGCGGCGCGGGACGCGAGTGGGTGCTCGTGCGACAGCCCGACGAGCAGCGCCTCCGACCGGAGCTCCTCCGCGACCAGCTCACCGTGGACGAGCGGGAGCCAGGCGAAGGCCACGTCCGACTCGCGGTCGAGCAGGTCGTGCTGGAGCTCCTCGAGCGTCGCCGCCTCGGCGAGGCTCGTCTCGACCGCGGGGTACGCCTCGGCGAAGCGCCGCAGGATCTCGCCGCCGAGCTCGGCGGCGCCGTGCGCGACGAACCCGACACGCACCAGGCCCCGCTCGCCGCGCGCGGCAGCGCGCACCTTGGCGACGGCCGCGTCTGCCCGGGCGACGATCTCGCGCGCGTCAGCGAGCAGCATCGTCCCGGCCGGTGTCAGCGCGACCCTGCGGGTCGTCCGGGCGAAGAGACGACAGCCGAGCTGGCGCTCGAGCTGCCGGATCTGGGCCGAGAGCGCCGGCTGGGCGATGTGCAGCCGTCCGGCCGCCCGGCTGAAGTTCAGCTCGTCGGCGACGACGATGAACGAGCGCAGATGCCGAAGCTCCAGCTGCATGGCGGTGCGAGACGGGCACAGCGTACTTCTCCGGGACGCTGCTCGACCGCGGTCGCCGGTGCCGTCCGCCTGACGATGGAAACTGGCGCCGTTCAGCTCCCGGGAAGGAGGTCGCGTGTACGACGGCTACCACTGGATGCTCTTCTTCCACGTCCTCGCGGCCGTCGTCTGGGTCGGCGGCGGTGCCCTCACGCAGGTGTACGCGTTCCGCGCCTCGAGGACGAACGATCCGAACCGGCTCGCACGGCTCATGCAGGACGCCGGCTGGGTGGGCGGACACGTGTTCATGCCGTCGGCCGTCGTTCTCGTCGCGCTCGGCTTCGGGCTCGTCGCCGACGGGCCGTCGAGCATGGGCGATGCGTGGGTCAGCTTCAGCCTCGCCGTCTGGGCTCTCTCGGCCGTGCTCGGCGGTGCCTTCCTCGGGCCCGAGGGTGCACGGATCGAGCGGATCGTGAACGAGCAGGGAGCCGCGTCAGCAGAGGCAGGGAGACGGTTCCACCGCATCCTCGTGGTCACGAGGATCGAGCTCGCCCTGCTCGTGCTCGCCGTGTTCGCGATGGTGATGAAGCCCGGGTAGAGCTGTCACGCGTGTGTGTCCGGTGCCAGGCACGTGCCTGGCACCGGAACCCGACGCGGGCCCGGGACGGGGCGGCTTCGGCGCTCTTCGTAGGGGCCGGATCTCATCCGGCCCGCGTCCTCCTCAAACCGTTACGGGCTGACAGAGGCACAGCCAGAGCACCGGGGCGCTGAGCGGCAGAGCGAGCGCCGCCGCGAGTGTCAGCGGGGTTCGCTCCTCGCGCAGCATCGCGAACGCCCAGCCGAACAGAACCACGAGGAACGGGAAGGCGAGGATCCACAGCCGCCACTCCTCGCCCGGGGCGCGCGCGATGGGCACGGTCGACGCCGCCACCCCGCCCGGCATCGCGAGCCACGCCCACGTGACCGCGACGACGGCGGCAGCCGGGGCGAGCACGGCCGGCGTCTCGCGGACGATCCTCGACCGTTCCTCCCAGCCGTCGGAGCTGTGTGCGAGTCGCCAGATCCACAGCGGCTGCGTGAGGTAGGCGACGATGGCCACGAACCCGAGCGCAGTGATCTGCGCGAGGCTCAGCGACCCGAACAGCCCCACCGCCCATAGCGCGAGCCAGAGCAGCGGGAAGACCGCAACGGCGAAGACCCATCTGGACATCATGGCTCCCTCATCGGCGCCGGCGGCCGGGGCGTTTCGCCCTGCGTACCTCGTTCGGACGACCCGGGCGCTCCGTTTCACCCTGCCGAGCGATCGTTCGGCCTCCACCTGACGAATCCCTCGAATGGGGGCTACCATTCCAGGTGGGACTGTGAGAAAGGTGGCTGTCAGGCAGCTCGGGCCGCTGTGCGTGCTCGGGCTCGTGTGTATCGTTGCGCTCGTCTGGTCGCCGGCGGCGCTCGGAGCTACGGCGGCCGATCCCACCGAGACGGTGCCTGCCACCCCGGGCGAGGGCCCGCCCCCTGACGCGGCGCCCGACCCCCAGCCCTCGGGCGGAGGCTCCGGGGGCTCGAGCGGCGGGGGCTCTCCCAGCCCGAGCCCGCCTCCTAGCTCGAGCGGAGGAAGCTCCTCCTCGTCGGGCGGCTCCTCCTCGTCGGGCGGCTCGTCGTCCTCGTCGGGGGGCGCGGCGTCCTCGGGCGGCGGCCTGACCGCGGCCGAGAAGGAGAGGCGGCGCAAGCAGCGCGAGGCCGAGAAGAAGGCTGCCGCGGCGGCGGCGAAGGCAAAGCAGGAGGCGATCGAGCGTCGGGAGGCCGCCCAGGCCGCGAAGCTGCGCCTCGCCTACACTCGTGCCCGGGCCTCCGACGCCGGAGCCGGCCCACTCGAGCAGGCGGTCGAGAGCGAGGCGAGCGGGAGCGCGGAGGATGCGACGGCCACGACCGAGCTCATTCCGGCCGTCGATGTAGAGCCCGCCTCGAACGCGAGCGCCGGGCCGTCCCTTTCCGCGGGCGGAAGCTCGTCCTCGTTCTCGGGCGTCGCGCCCATCCTGCTCGCCCTGCTCGGCCTCTCCGTCGTCCTGCTCGGCGTCGCGTCGCTCCCGAACTCCGCGATCGGTACCTCGCTCGCCGCGAGGCGGCTCGAGATCGGCCTGATCGGCGCCGCCGTCCTCGCGAGCGCCGCGATCGGCCTCGCCGTCGCGATCTTCGCCAGGTAGCGCATGGGCAGGAGGATCTTCAGCGTGCTCGCACCCATCGCCATTGCCGCAGCGGTCGTGGTGGCGACGGCGACCGCGATGCCGCTAGGGCCGGTACTAAACGATCCACCGGTCCTCAGCCTGCCGGCCAACATCACCACCGGAGCCACGAGCAGCGCCGGCGCAGTCGTCACCTACACCGCAACCTGGACCGACACCGAAGACGGCGGCCCATTCACAGCGAACTGCCTCCCCGCCAGCGGATCGACGTTCGCGATCACCACCACCACCGTCAACTGCTCAGCCACCGACAGCGGCAACGCGACCGCCAGCGGCTCCTTCACCATCACCGTCCAGGACACGACTCCGCCGGTCGTCTCGGTTCCGGCGAACATGACGGTGACACCGACCGGCCCGGCTCCGGCAGGCGCGGTGGTGACGTTCACGGCAACCGCGACCGACCTCGTTGACGGGGTGATCGCGACCGTCACCTGCAACCCGCCTTCGGGCACCGAGTTCCCTCGGAATGCCGTCACCACGGTGACGTGCACTGCCACAGACGCGCGGAACAACGTGGGGTCGAACAGCTTCTCCATCTCCGTCCAGGACGCGGGCGCACCACTCGTCGTCGTGCCGGCGAACCGCACCGTCGAGGCGAACGGGCCCGAGGGCTCGGTCGTCAACTACCCGGCCGCGACCGCGACCGACGCCTCGGACGGCCCCCTCCAGACCAAGTGCGACCCGGTGTCCGGAGAGGTGTTCCCGCTCGGGGTCACGACCGTCCAGTGCTGGGCTACCGACAGCGACGACAGGCTCGGGCTGTCGTCCTTCACGGTCACCGTCCAGGACACGACGGCGCCGACGCTGACGCCGCCGGCCGACACGGGGGTCAGGTCGACGGTCCCGGTGCCGGCGACCGACCCGGCGGTCGTCGAGTTCCTGAACGGTGGGACGGCGACCGACATCGTCGATCCCGATCCGAAGGTCACCGCCTCGGCGCCGGAGACGCTGCCGCTCGGGATCACGACGATCACGTTCACGGCGAAGGACGACGCGGGCAACACGGCGACGGCCACGGCGACGATCGAGATCGGGCCGGACGCAGTGCCATCCGGCAACGACCGCACGCCGCCGGGCAACGTGCGCGAGGTCAAGGCGTCGACCGGCAACCGGACCGTCTCGGTTGCCTGGAAGCCGCCGGTGGACGAGGACTACTCGGGTGTCGAGATCACCCGCACCCCGGGGAAGGCCGGCGAGGCCTCGTCGGTCGTGTTCGGCGGGCCGGGCAGCAGGTTCCTCGACAGGGGCCTGACGGTCGGGACCGAGTACCGGTACGTGATCGTCGCGCTCGACGAGGCGGGAAACCGCTCCGCGGGGGTCGCCGTGATCGCGGTCGCCCGCGCGACCGCCCTGCTCTCCCCGGCGGAAGGTGCTGTCCTGAAGAAGCCGCCGAAGATGACCTGGAAGCCGTCGAAGGGCGCGACGTACTACAACCTCCAGCTCTGGTCGGGCGGGAGCCTGCTCGGCACCGCCGCCAGCAAGAAGGTGCTGAGCGCCTGGCCCAAGAAGCCCTCCTACCAGTTCAAGAAGACGTGGAAGTTCGCCGGCAAGCAGCGTGCGATGCGGCCGGGCACCTACACCGTGTACGTCTGGCCGGGCTTCGGCAAGAAGAGCGCGAACCGATACGGCGACCTGCTGTTCGAGACGACCTTCACGATCCGCCGGTAGCCACAGCGCGGGCCGGATGAGATCCGGCCCCTACGAAAGGTCCTGCCGTGCCACCCCCGCGTGGAGGGGCGGGATCCCATCCCGCCCACGCCCGGCGGGGAATCGACACGGTCCCGGCACAGACTGCTGCGCCTTGCCGGGCAACAATCGCCGGTGTGCACGCTCGCCGCTCGCTTCGCCTGCCCGGGTACGACTACCGCTCCACGGGCGTCTACTTCGTGACCGTCTGTACGAGAGACGGGGTCTGTCTTCTCGGCGAGGTGACCGGCGACCGGATGGTGCTCGGCAGCCTCGGGCGGCTCGTCCGCGCCGCGTGGGTAGGGGTCGGCCGGTACCACGACGCGATCGGCCTCGACGCGCTCACGGTGATGCCCAATCACGTGCACGCGATCATCGTCCTCGATCGAGCCGCCGAGCGCCGGCCGCCACCGCTACCCGCCGTCGTCGGCATGGCCAAGGCGCGTGCGAGCCGCCGCGCGGGCTTTCCGCTCTGGCAACGCAGCTTCTATGACCGCATCGTGCGCGACGAGCGGGAGCTCCAGGCGTTCCGCGAGTACATCGAGACGAACCCGTTGCGGTGGGCGCTCGAGCGGGAGAGCCCGAAACGCCGTTCCGGGCAGCGGGCCGGATGAGATCCGGCCCCTACGAAAGGTCCTGCCGCGACGCCACCGACACCAACGAAGACCCCGCCGCGCGGCCGCCCGGTCTGTAGGGGCGGGAACTCATCCCGCCCCGATCGTGCCATCCGGACCTCGCGTTCCCTCCGACCTACAGGGCGAACGTCTCGGCCTCGGCGTCACGCAGCGCGAGCTCGGCGTAGCGGCCGGCGGCGGCGAGCAGCTCGTCGTGCGTCCCGCGCTCGACGATCCGGCCCGCGTCGAGGACGAGGATCGGCTCGGCGTGACGGATCGTCGAGAGCCGGTGGGCGATCGCGATCGTGGTCCTCCCGGCGCAGACGGTGTCGAGCGCCTCCTGCATGGCCCGCTCGGTCTGCGTGTCGAGCGCGCTCGTCGCCTCGTCGAGGACGAGGATGGGCGGGTTGCGGAGAATCGTCCGCGCGATCGCGAGACGCTGCTTCTCGCCGCCCGAGAAGCGGTAGCCGCGCTCGCCGACGACCGTGTCGTACCCGTCGGGCAAGGCGGCGATCACGTGATGGACCTGGGCGGCCTCGCACGCCGCCTCGATCTCCGCGTCGGTGGCGTCGGGGCGCGCGAACCGGAGGTTGTCGCGAACGGTGGCGTGGAACAGGTAGGTCTCCTGCGAGACGACGCCCACGAGCTCGGCGAGGCGCTCGAAGGAGAGCTCCCGCACATCGGCGCCGTCGATCGTCACCGAGCCGCGCTCCGGGTCGTAGAGCCGGGCCGCCAGATAGGCGAGCGTCGTCTTCCCGGCGCCCGTCTCCCCGACGATCGCCGTCGTCGTTCCCGGCGGCACGATGAACGACACGTCCTCGAGCGTCCACGCTCCTGCGAGCGGGCTGTCCGCAACGGCCTTTCCGGGCCCGGGGCTCTCGTACCGGAACCAGATTCCCCGCATCGCCACCTCGCCCGTGACGGCCCCGAGCGCGCGCGGCGTCGCCGGCTCCCGGATGTCGATCGGCTGATCGAGGTAGTCGAAGACCCGATCGAACATCGCGAGCGAGGTCGTGACGTCGATCTGGACGTCAGCAGCGACTGGATCGGCCAGAACAGGCGGGTCTGGATCGTCGAGAACGCGACGACAGTCCCGATCGAGATCGACCCGATCCACGGCTGGCCGGCGAGCCAGTACACGGCGGCGGGCATGATCCCGAAGCTCATCTGGATCGTCGCCATCATCCAGCGGCCTGCCATCCGCTGCCTGATCTCGAGCTCGGCGAGGCGCGCCGACTCTCCCTCGAAACGGTCTGCGAGCTGCGCTCCGCGGCCCATCGTCTTCCCGAGCAGGATCCCGGAGACCGAGAGCGACTCCTGAACGAGGCTGCCGATGTCGGCGATCGTCTCCTGGCGGTGGGTCGTGATCCGGCGTCGCACCCGGCCGACGCGCTGCGTGAGCAGGACGAATAGCGGGAGCAGCGCCAGCGAGAGGACGGCGAGCCGCCAGTCGAGCACGAACATCGCGACGACCGACGCGACCACCGTCGCCACGTTCGAGACGATCTGGGTAGCGGTCGACGTGACGACGTTCTCGACGCCGCCGATGTCGCTCGCGATCCTCGACTGCACCTCGCCCGTTCGCGTGCGCGTGAAGAACGCGAGCGAGAGGCGCTGCAGGTGACGGAAGACGGCCGTCCGCAGGTCGTGCATCACGTGCTGGCCGACCTGGTTCGAGAGCAGCGTCTGGTAGACACCGATCACGCCGGTCAGCACCGTGATCGCAACCATGCCGGCGACGAGCGCCGTCAGCAGGGCCGTGTTCTTGTCGGGGATCGCGACGTCGAGCACCTCGCGCAGCAGGAACGGCGAGACCATCCCGAGCAGGGCGGCGACGAGGATGAGACCGAGAACGGCCGTGAGCCGACCGCGGTAGGGCAGGAACAGGCGGCCGATCCGGCGCAGGTGCGACCGGCGCTGCGACGAGGGGTCGGCCGGCGCGGGCGAAGGATCCCCGGAATAGGTGGTCATCACTCGTTCGTTCTCAAGCTATAGTTAGACAACATCACGCAGAAGATCTGCGAAAGGGTGACTGAGATTTGACCACGTTCCTGCTCGTTCCGCTGGAAGACGTCGTGGTCTTCCCGAACATGACCGTGACGCTCCCCGTCGATGTCGGTAACGAGGAGCGGGTGCTGCTCGTTCCCGTCCACGACGGCGACTATGCCGACGTCGGCACCGTCGCCGAGGTCGTCGACCGGGTGAAGCTGCCCGGCGGGGCGCGCGCGTACACCCTCCAGGGTCTGCATCGCGCGGTCGCAGGCGCAGCTCACGCCGACCCCGAAGGCCGGCTGCGGGTACGGGCCGAGGAGCGGATCGACCCCGACGATGTGAAGGACGGGCGCATCCGTGAGCTCGAGCGTGAGTACCGCGCCGTCGTCGAGGAGATCCTCGAGCTGCGCGGTGACGACGGTCGGATCGCCTCGTTCCTGCGCTCGATCACCGAGCCGGGAGCGCTCGCCGACACGACCGGCTATGCGCCCGACGCGAGCTTTGCGCAGAAGGTTCGTGTCCTCGAGACACTCGACGTGCGCGAGCGGCTCGAGCTGGCACTCGAGATCCAGCACGAGCGGCTCGCCGAGCTGCAGGTGCGCAAGCGGATCCAGGAGGACGTCGACTCGGGCGTGCAGAAGCAGCAGCGCGAGTACATCCTCCGGCGCCAGCTCGACTCGATCCGCAAGGAGCTCGGCGAGGACGAGGGCTCGATCTCCGCGGAGTACCTGAAGAAGATCGCGGAGGCCGGCATGCCGGACGACGTTCGCGAGCAGGCGGAGCGAGAGCTGGGCCGCCTCGACCGGATCGGCGAGCAGTCCGCCGAAGCGTCGGTCATCCGGACCTACCTCGACTGGCTGATCGCGATCCCGTGGTCGCAGCGCTCCGAGGAGCGCCTCGATCCCGTGCACTCCCGCGAGATCCTCGACGAGGACCACTACGGCCTCGAGGACGTGAAGGACCGGATCGTCGAGTACCTGGCCGTTCGCAAGCTCCGCCAGGACCGCGGCATCGCCGAGGATCGTCGCTCGGGGGCGATCCTCACGCTCGTGGGCCCGCCGGGCACCGGCAAGACCTCGATCGGGGAGTCGGTCGCCCGGGCGCTCGGGCGTGAGTTCGTGCGCATGTCGCTCGGCGGCGTGCGCGACGAGGCCGAGATCCGCGGACACCGGCGCACGTACATCGGCGCCCTTCCGGGGCGCCTCGTGCGCGCGCTCCGCGATGCCGGAACGATGAACCCCGTGATCATGCTCGACGAGGTCGACAAGGTCGGTGCCGACTGGCGCGGCGACCCGTCCTCGGCGCTGCTCGAGGTCCTCGACCCGGCTCAGAACCACTCGTTTCGCGACCACTACCTGGACGTCGAGCTGGATCTCTCCGAGGTGTTCTTCATCGCCACCGCGAATATGGTCGAAACGATCCCCGGGCCGCTCCTCGACCGGATGGAGATCATCCGCTTCGACGGCTACACGATCGACGAGAAGGCGGCGATCGCCCGCGGTTACCTGTGGCCTCGCCAGCGCGAGCGCAACGGCCTGCTCGAGGACGAGACCGAGATCGACGACGACGTGCTGCACACGATCGTGGCCGAGTACACGCGCGAGGCCGGCGTGCGCCAGCTCGAGCGCGAGCTCGGCAAGATCCTGCGCAAGACCGCGACGAGGGTCGCCGAGGGGACGGCGGAGACGCCGATCGTGATCGACCTCGAGGCCGTGCGCGACGCGCTCGGCCGCCAGAGGTTCTTCCAGGAGGCCGCCGAGCGCACGGCGACACCGGGCGTTGCGACCGGCCTGTCGGTCACGGGCACCGGCGGCGACGTCCTGTTCATCGAGGCGACGTCGATGAAGGGCAAGGGAGACGGCGAGCTCGTGCTCACCGGTCAGCTCGGCGAGGTGATGAAGGAGTCGGCTCGCATCGCGCTCTCGTACCTGCGCGCACATGCGCACGAGCTCGGGATCGACGACTCGGCCTTCGAGGACCGGACGTTCCACGTGCACGTTCCGGCGGGTGCGATCCCGAAGGACGGCCCGAGCGCCGGAATCACGATGGCCACGGCGCTCGCATCGCTGTTGACCGGCAGGCCCGTCAGGCACACGGTCGGGATGACCGGCGAGGTGACGCTCCAGGGACGCGTGCTTCCGATCGGGGGGCTCAAGCAGAAGGTGCTGGCCGCCCACGCGGCAGGGCTGACGGACGTGATCCTGCCCGAGCGCAATCGGGCCGACCTCGACGACGTGCCCGAGAACGTCCGGGAGGAGCTCCGCTTCCACCCCGTGATGGGCCTGGGAGAGGTTCTCGAGCTGGCGCTCGAGCCGGCGGCGACGCGCAGCCTGATCTGACGAGAGCGAAAACGAGAGACCAGGGCGGGATGAGATCCCGCCCCTACACCCCTCCCGGACGAAACCGATCGACAGGGGTGAAACGAGACCCCGGCCCGCCACCCGCTCCCGACGAAACCGGTCGACGGGGCGGAACGAGACCCCGCCCCTCCACCTCCAACGACCCGGCGCGGGCGGGGATCCGTCACGCCTCCCGTAGGGGCCGGATCTCATCCGGCCCGGCCCGACCGGGCGGCCCGCTCGCCGCCGCATCGATAATGCGGCGGTGGGCGATCATCGAGACAACCCCGTGTGGTGCTTCGCGTTTCGCCGGTCGGAGCTGCTCGT
Organism: Gaiellales bacterium; assembly: GCA_046330455.1. Taxonomy (GTDB): domain Bacteria; phylum Actinomycetota; class Thermoleophilia; order Gaiellales; family Gaiellaceae; genus CAVQXR01. The sequence continues at coordinate 219,010 of JAXLSU010000001.1, read as the reverse complement.
CGTCGAGCGGGAGCCGCTCGTCGGGATTCCGCGGCACGACGAGATCCCCGGGCTCGATCCCGACGTGCGTCACCGGATCGGCGTGCTGGCCGAGTCGGAGTGCTGGGCCATCGGGATCCCCGACTCGGCCGAGGCGCCGCCGGGAATGGCCTTCGCCACGCTCCGCGAACTGTTCGGGCGGATCGACGACCGGGCGTTCGCGCTCGCCGGACGGGCGTTGCAGCTCGTCGACTGGGAGCGGACGCATCGGTTCTGCGGCCGCTGCGGCACCCCGACCGAGCCCGCTCGCGGAGAACGGGCGATGGCCTGCCCGGCGTGCGGCCTGCTCGCATTCCCGCGGGTCGCACCGGCGATCATCGTTCGCGTCACGCGAGGCGACGAGATCCTGCTCGCCCACGGCCGCCGCTTTCCCTCGACGATCTACAGCGTTCTCGCCGGGTTCGTCGATCCAGGCGAGTCGCTCGAGGAGTGCGTACACCGAGAGGTCGGCGAGGAGGTCGGGATCGAGGTGGGCAACCTCCGCTACTTCGGCAGCCAGCCGTGGCCGTTTCCCCACTCGCTGATGGTCGGCTTCACCGCCGAGTGGACCTCCGGCGAGCTCCGCCCCGACCCTGAGGAGATCGCCGACGTCGGCTGGTTCCGGGCGGATGCGCTGCCGGAGCTTCCCCCGACGGTCTCGATCGCACGGCGGCTCATCGACGACTGGCTCGAGACTGCGTCCGGGAAGGGGATCGCACCCTGACGAACGTCGTCCTGACCGTCGGACACGACCAGGGCCGCGGCGCCGTCGGCTGCTATGGCAAGGGTTGGCGACCCGAGGCGGAGGCGAAGCCCCCGTTCGGCGAAGCGACGGTCTGAGCCCCGGCTCCCGCCCAGGCCTCGAACGCGTAGGAGAAGCGCTCGAGGAGCGCGCGCTGGAGCTCGCCGCTCCCGACATGCTCGAGCGTGCGCGCCCAGCCTCGACGAGAGCGCGCGCGATCCTCGAGCCGCCGGTCGCCGACGGCACGTGCGGCCGCGAGCCCCGCCGTCGCCCGCGCCTCCAGCGCCCTCCGGATACGTTCGGCGTCGTCCGGAGCCTGCTCCAGCCGCCTGAGGTCGGCGAGGCACTCCGGGCAGGGACGGAGCGCCGGGTCGGCTACGGCCGGGCCGGCACAGGCGCCGCAGACGAGGCACGAGAAGGACGCGAGCCGCACCCGGCATGCCCGGACGAGGGTCCCGCCCTCGAGCCTGACCCAGGCGACCGAGCCGCCCGCATCGCGCTCGATCCACTCGACGCGCTCGCTCGCCCCGTCGTACGGCCACACGCGCACGCGGTCCCCGGGCACGAGACCGGTCTCGGCACAGGGCCGCAGCGGGGAGGGCCCTGCGTGGCCGGGCGGAGGCGGCCGGCGACGACGCGGCTCGTCCGGCGGCCGGGCTCGACCGGAGAGCGGCGCGGGCCAGTCGTCACCGGAGGCGATCCACCTCTCGACGACCTCGCGGGCCGCGTTCAGGGCGCGGGTCAGCGTCTCGGCCGCCTCTCGTCTCGCCCCGTCGCCCTGGTGACGGTCGGGGTGGGCCTGCCCGACCCGTGCACGCCACGCGGCGCCGAGCTCCCGGTGTGTGACAGGCGGCTCGAGCCCGAGCAGCCAGAGCGCGCGGGCGCAGTCGCGTCGGGTCGGCCGGTGGAGCATGCGTCCAGGGTAGCGAGGCGCTACAGGTGCTTCCTGAGCATCCCGAACACACCCCTGATGAGCTCGCGCTGGATCTGCTTCCCCTGGGTCGACGTGAGAATGTCCGTGAGCAGGTCGCCGCCGTCCTTCGTCGCCTGCGCACGCTTGCGCTGCTCGGCCGACGGCTTCGGGGCCTTCGCAGGAGGCGTCGGCTTCTCGAGTCGGGCAGCCAGGCGCTCGCGAGCGCTGTCGCGGTCCTCGCGTGTCCCGTACTTCGTCCAGAGCGACGACGATCGGGCGGCTCCGTCGATGTCGTCCACCGGGGCCATCCGCGAGGCCGGCGCGCGCATGCGGCTGTGCACGACCGGTGTCGGCACCCCCTTCTCGGAGAGGATCGTCACCGCCGCCTCGCCGATGCCGAGCGACGGGAGCAGCTCCTCGAGGTCGTAGAAGTCCGAGCGCGGATACGTCGAGATCGCGGCCTTCAGCGCCTTCGCGTCATCGGGCGTGAACGCTCGTAGCGCATGCTGGACGCGGTTCCCGAGCTGGGCGAGCACGTCGGGGTGCACGTCCTTCGGCACCTGGGTGCAGAAGAACACGCCGACGCCCTTCGAGCGGATCATCCTCACCGTCTGCACGACCGATTGGAGGAACGCGTCGGTCGCATCGCGGAACAGCAGGTGCGCCTCGTCGAAGAAGAAGACGAGCTTCGGCTTGGGTAGGTCGCCGACCTCGGGCAACTCCTCGAACAGCTCGGCGAGGAGCCACATGAGCGCGGTCGAGAACAGCTGCGGCTTGTCTTGCACCGCCGGCAGCTCGAGGCAGGAGATGACGCCGCGCCCGTCCGGTGCGATCCGCAGCAGGTCGGCGATTGCGAGTTGGGGCTCGCCAAAGAGCTCGTTGCCGCCGCCGTCCTCCAGCGCGACCAGCGAGCGGAGGAGCACCCCGATCGTCTGTGACGAGACGCCCCCGAGGCCCTGGAGAGCTTCCTTCCCCTGGTCGGAGTCGAGGTAGGTGAGCAGCGAACGGAGATCGGCGAGGTCGAGCAGCGGCAGCCCGTGCTCGTCGGAGAACCGGAAGAGGAGCGCCAGGCTCTGCTCCTGGGTCTCGTTGGCACCGAGGATCTTCGCGAGCAGCTGGGGCCCGAAGTCGGACACGGTCGCGCGCACCGGAATCCCCGGGCCCATACCGCCGAGGGAGAGGAACTCGACCGGAAACGCCGTCGGCTCGTACGGAAGCCCGAGGTCGGCCATCCGCTTCGGTGCCGGCCCGTCCACAGCACCCGGAGCGGCGAGGCCCGAAAGATCGCCCTTCACATCGGCAGCGAACACCGGAACGCCGTGGGCGGAGAGCTGCTCGGCGATCCCCTGCAGCGTCTTCGTCTTGCCCGTACCCGTCGCACCCGCGATCAGGCCGTGACGGGTCATCATCGCAAGGGGCACGCGGACAGCCGCCTCGGGCACGACGGCCCCCTCGTACACGCCGAGCCCGAGCTCGATCGAGGGGCCCTCGACCGCGTACGCACCCGCAATCGTCTCGGCGAACCCGGCCATCGGCGCGATCATAGACGGGGCAGGTGCCGGGACGACAAGCCCGGTCCGGACGATCCGATCCGCTGTCCTCCCGGGGCTGTAGGGCAGGATCTCATCCCGCGCCCGCCCCCGGGCTGTAAGAGGCGGGACTTCACCCCCTGGCCCCGGGGTGTAGGGCAGGATCTCGTCCCGCCCCGGAGCAGAGGAACCCGGGAAACCGACGGGAGCGGGCCTCTCGGCCCGCGCCCCGTCATACCGAACCAGTTGGCTGCAGACAGCTCTCACAACCAACCGCGACATCGCCACGAGCGAACCCGGGCGTACCCGGATTGCAGCGATCGCTGCCAGGCCCACCACACATGAAGTCCTTCTGGGCATTCCCAGAAATCACATCATCGCCACCGCCACCGTTCAAGGTGTCAGCACCAGGGCCACCAGCGAGATTGTCATCACCAACATTGCCGTTCACGGCATCAGCACCACCAGCACCGCTCACGGTCACTACCGGCACCGCCCGACAGCTCATCAGAGCCATCGCCGCCGTTCATCACATCATCACCGGCAGCGCCCTGGATCATCAGCACCACCGCGACCGTTCAAGGTGTTGTTGCCGGCATCGCCACGAAGCGCATCCGCAAACGAGGAACCGTTTGCGTTCTCGACCCGGAGGGTGTCCGTTACCCTCACCCGAAGCCTGGCCCGTGGTCAGGTTCACGTTCACGCAACACCACCAGAACCGGCATTGGAGTAGTCACCCGTATCGGTGCCGTTGCCACCAGCGCGTCATTACCCGCACCACCCGACATCCAATCGTCACCGTCACCACCGTTCAACGTGTCCGTCGAGCCGCCACCCGTCAACGCGTCGTGCCCGCGTTGCCGTTCAGCACGTTCCCGGCATCCGAACCAACAAGCTGATCATGCCGAACCACCGTTCACGTTCTCGACATCCTGGCCAGAGAGCGGATTGCCCTCATCACCGCCGGGGAAGCCGCCCCCGACCCGAGGACCAGGTGGTCTGCTGAAGGTACAGTACCAGTAAGGCACCCAACCCGGCACGAGACCGCCGCAGTTGTCGCCCTCACCGGCCTCACCGTCATTGTCGACACCATCAAACGACCTCACGCTGTTCGAACGAGCGGCGTAATCCGCCACGTGTCGGTGCCCGTGCCGCCGTCCATGTCGTCGGCACCGTTCGCTGCCGCACCACTCATGGAAGACGTCGTTGCCGGCACCGGCGATCTCGACATCGTTACCGGCCCCACCCGTGAACTCGTTGTCGGCCCGATTGTTCGTGTAGGCCGCAAACAACACATCGTTGCCGAACCCGTGACCGCGTTCTCGGTATCAAGGAACACACAGTCACCCTCATCCGGAGCATCCCGCGAATCCACCATCACCGTTCGAGATCCGCACCGTCACCGACGAGCCCGTGGCTGCTCTCCAGTCCAAGAAAGCTCAAGCGGATGCTCTTCCGCCGCCCCCTGCGGCGGTCGGCAGCGGCTCCAGGTAGACGACCACCCGGGTCGGGCGCTCCGAGTAGCTGATCGTGTCGTCCCAGGCCTGCCCCGCCGATCATCGGAACGGGTTGTTCGTACCGGTCCCGCCCTGGGCCTGCGAGGTGCCCTCGTTCTCGTTGAAGGTGTCGTTACCGCCCTCGCCCCACTCGCAATCGCTCCCGGCATCACCGGCGATCGTGTCGTCACCGGCACCGCCGGCAAGCAGGTTGTTGGCGTTGTCACCAGACAACGTGTCGTTCCCCGGCGAGCCGTTGATGTTCTCGATGTTCTGGAGCACATCCCGGCACCCGCATCCGGGCCGCTGCGGAACCGATCCCCTGAACCTCACCCGGATCCAGATCAACCGTCACCGGGCCCGTCGACCCGGAATAGTCGGCTTAGTCACCCGGTCGCCCACTCCAGGGACTCGAGGCTCACCCGTCGAGAGATCGATCTCGACCCCGCAGTCCGCGCCCGCGACCGGGTTCTCACTCGAGCCGTTCCCGTCGAGCACGTCATCACCGGGGCCACCGACGAGGATGTCGTCGCCCTCACCGCCCTGGACATGGTCGTTCCCGGCACCACCGGACAGGGCGAGCCCGTCGTCGTCGGCAACACCGGTGCCGTGGCTGCGCTTGCCCGAGATCACATCGTCACCGCCCTGACCGTCGACCCCGATCTCGGGATCGATCGCGATCACCAGGCGCAGTCGGACCGCGACGGGATCCACACGCCGTCGTCGTCGTCGTTCAGGTTCACGATCCCGGCCACCGGACCGATCTGGCCGACGGCGGCGATCGAGCGAATCCGGCGTCGAGTCGTCGCCAATCGTGATCTTGTCCGCGGCCGCGTTACCGAGGATGACGAGACTCTCGACGCCGCCGATCACCTGCGCACCGGCAGGCACACCGGCGAGCACGAACTCGACGTCGTTCTTGCCCTCGATCCCGGCCGGGAGCGTCGCATCGACGTCGGGAATGATCCCCGGCTCGAACATTCCGCCCGACTCGTCGATCACGACCGCATCGGCGGTGCCGTTACCGAAGACCAGCACGTACTGGACGCCGGAGTTGGCGAGATCGCCGTTGACGAGCGCCGGCGCACACCAGACACCGTTCACGTTCAGATGGTTCAACGAGCCCTTCGAGATGACCGCGGTGTCGTTCTGCAACGTGATCGTCGCCACACCGCCGGCGTAGGAACAGGTTGCCGCCGCACTGGCGCTCCCCACCCCCAGACTCAGAAACACCCCGGCCACACCGACAAACGCCGCAAGCAACGCCGCCCTGCGCCGGCCCTTCCTCACACCCGATCGCTCCATGCTCCCTCCCAACTCACATTCGCAGGGCCACTCGACCCCCCGGGCACAGTCGCCTACCGTACCAGCTTGGGCCGACAACGACAATCCGGAATAGTTTCGTCTCCGCAGTGGTCATCCTGCCCGAGAGCCGTCTGCGGACGGGAGGTGGGCCGGATGAGATCCGGCCCCTACAGAAAGGGCGGCACGCCGGGAGCCCCACCGCCGGAGGCCACGCAGGAGGACGGCACACCGCACGATCCGACCGCGTCTCTCCCCGCGAGGCTGGAGGACGAATGGGCCGGATCAGATCCGGCCCCCACCAGAAAGGCGGTACGCCGTGGCCCTGCGTCGGAGCCACGGGATCCAGCCCTCGGCCTCCCCGGGCTGTAGGAGCGGGATCTCATCCCGCCCGGCCCGCGGGGGTGAAGGGCTCCCGCGACATGAGGGTCGTCAACCCGGCCAGCAGGGCGTGTAGGGCGGGATCTCATCCCGCCCGGCCCGCGGGTGAAGGGCTCCCGCGGCATGAGGTCGTCAACCCGGCCGGCGGGGCGTGTAGGGGCGGGATCTCATCCCGCCCGGCCCAACCCAACCCGGCCCGACCCGTGGTGTGGGGCGGGGTCTGATCCTGGCCAGCCTCCGTAACGAGGAGGGCGGGCCTTTCGGCCCGCCCCCTCGTTCTCGTGCTGCTAGCCGGGAAGGCTAGATGCTGGCTTCTCACAACCAACCGCGACATCGCCGCGAGCGAACCCAGGCGTACCCGGATTACAACGGTCGCTGCCAGGCCCGCCGCATGAAGTCCTTCTGGGCGTTCCCAGAAATCACATCATTCCCGCCGCCACCCTTGGGGTGTCAGCGCCGGGGCCGCCAGCGAGATTGTCATCACCAGCATTGCCGCTGATCGCATCCGCGCCACCCGGCACCGAGACACAGTCGTTGCCGGCACCGCCGCCGAGGCACCATCCGTACGTCGCCGCCGTTGATCGTGTCGTCACCGGCAGCGCCCTGGATCGCATCAGCACCACCGCGACCGTTCAGAGTGTTGTTGCCGGCATCGCCACGAAGCGCATCCGCAAACGAGGAGCCGTTCGCGTTCTCGACCCCGGACAGGGTGTCGTTACCCTCACCCGAGGCCTGGCCCGTGGTCAGGTTCACATTCACACCCACACCACCAGAGCCGGCATTCGAATAGTCACCGGTGTCGGTGCCGTTACCGCCGCTCAGCGCGTCATTGCCCGCACCGCCCGACAGCCAATCGTCACCGTCACCGCCGTTCAACGTGTCGGTCGAGCCGCCACCCGTCAACGCGTCATTGCCCGCGTTGCCGTTCAGCACGTTCCCGGCATCGAACCGACCAGCTGGTCGTTCCCGGAACCACCGTTTGCGTTCTCGACATCCTGGCCGAGCGGATTGCCCTCATCGCCGCCCGGCCAACCGCTCCGCGGGAAGTTCTCATCGAGGAACCCAGGCCGGGTCGACACCACCACAGTTGTCGCCCTCGCAGCTCGCCGTCGTTATCGACACCATCCAGCGACACACTCACGCTGTTCGAGGAACGAGCAGCATGTCCTGCACGTGTCGGTGCCCGTGCCGCCGTCCATGTCGTCGGCACCGTTCATACCACCCTCATGGAAGACGTCGTTGCCGGCACCGGCGATCTCGACATCGTTACCGGCCCCACCCGTGAACTCGTTGTCGGCCCGGTTGTTGGTGTAGGCACGGCAAACAACCGCATCAATTACCCGAACCCGTGACCGCGTTCTCCGTGTCGAGGAACACACAGTCACCTCATCCGGGGCATCCAACGAATCACCGTCGCGGGTCAGGTCACCTGTCCGGAACCAGGCCGTAGTTGTTCTCCTGGAACCAGGAGTAGCAGAAGTAGCCAGACCCGTTCCTTACTGCCGTCGGCAGCAGCTCGGGTACGACCACGCGGGTCGAACGCTCGAATAGCTGATCGTGTCGTCCAGACCCGCCCCGCCGACCATCAGATCGGAACCGTTGTTGTTACCGGTGCCGCCCTGGGCCGCAGGGTGCCTCGTTCTCGTTGAACATATCGTTACCGTCCTGGCCCCACTCACAATCGTTCCCGGCATCACCGGCGATCGTGTCATCACCGCCACCACCGGCGATCAGGTTGTCGGTGTTGTCACCCGAGAGCGAGTCGTTCCCAGAGCGAGCCGAGCACGTTCTCGATGTTCTGGAGCACATCCGTACCCACATCCGGGCCACTCCCAGGGCCAGGCTACACCTCACCCGGATCCAGATCAACCGTCACCGGGCCGTCGAGCCGAATAGTCGACCCAGTCACCATCGGCCAGTTCATGAACTCCAGGCTGGCCCGTCGAGACGTCGATCGAGACATCGCAATACCCGCCACCGACCAGGCTCCTCATCGACCGTTCCATCGATCACATCGTCACCGGCACCACCGGCAAGCCAATCGTCGTTCTCGCCACCCTGCAGATGATCGTGCCCGCACCACCAGACAACGTCGAGCCCAGCGGTCAGGCGATCACCGACACCGTGCGCGGGGCCGGTACCGTGTCCCCTTCCCGGAGATCACATCGTCACCACCGCGACCGTCCACCGAAACCACCGGGTATACGATCCGTCACGCCCCGAACGTCGGCGTCCTCGTCGTCGTTCAGGTTGATGAGCCCGGAGACGGCGATTCCCCCGTTCCCGTCGGCGATCGTCCCTTCCGAATCCAGGCTGGGACCGGCGGTGCTGTCGTTGCCGATCGTGATCTTGTCGGCAGCCGCGTTCCCGAGGACGCTCACCGACTCGACGTCGCCGAGCTGCGGCCCGACCGGAGCAAACGCGCCGACTCGACGTCGTTCCTTGCCCTCGATCCCGGCCGGAAGCGTGGCGTCGACGTCGGGAATGATCCCGGCTCGAACATCACCCGACTCATCGATCACGAGCGCATCGGCCGTGCCGTTCCAAACCACGTTGATGTACATGTTACCGTTGTTGCCCGGGTCGCCGTTGACGAGCGCCGGCGCACACCAGACACCGTTCGCAGTTCAGATGGTTCAACGAGCCCTTCGAAACCACCGCCGTGTCGTTCTGCAGCGTGATCGTCGCCACACCGCCGGCGTAGGAACAGGTTGCCGCCGCACTTGGCGCTCCCACCCCCAGACTCGAAACACACCGGCCACACCGACAAACGCCGCAAGCAACGCCGCCTGCCGGCCCTTCCTCACACCCGATCGCTCCATGCTCCCTCCCAACTCACGTTCCTGCCGAGGCCCTCGACCCCCCGGGCACAGTCGCCTACCGTACCAGCTTGGGCCGACAACGACAATCCGGAATAGTTCGTTTCCGCAGTGGTCGGCCTCCTGCCCGAGAGCCGTCTGAGGACGCGCGGGCCGGATGAGATCCGGCCCCTACAGAAAAGGCGGCACGCCGGGGCCCCACCGTCCCGGAGGCCACGGGATCCGACCCTCGGCCTCCCCGGAGCTGTAGGAGCAGGATCTCATCCCGCCCGGCCCGCGGGGGTGAAGGGCTCCCGCGACATGAGGGTCGTCAACCCGGCCGGCAGGGCGTGTAGGGGCAGGATCTCATCCCGCCCGGCCCGCGGGTGGCTCCCGCGGCATGAGGGTCGTCAACCCCGGCCGGCGGGGCGTGTAGGGGCGGGATCTCATCATGGCCAATAACCGGCAAACCCGTGGTGTGGGGCGGGGTCTGATCCTGGCCGGCCACTCCGTAACGAGGAGGGGGCGGGCCTCTCGGCCCCGCGCCCATCATGCCGAACCAGTTGGCTACGAACTAGCTCACAACCAGCGCGACATCGCCGCGAGCAAGCCCGGGCGTGCCGGGGTTGCAGCGATCCGAAGCCGGGGCCGCCCCGCATGAAGTCCTTCTGGGCGTTCCCAGAAATCACATCATCGCCACCGCCACCGTTCAAGGTGTCAGCACCAGGGCCACCAGCGAGATTGTCATCACCAGCATTGCCGTTCACGGCATCCGCGCCACCAGCACCGCTCACGGTCGTTACCGGCACCGCCAGACAGCTCATCAGAGGCCATCCCGCCGTTCATCGTGTCATCACCAGCCCACCCTGGATCGCATCAGCACCACCGCGACCGTTGAGGGTGTTGTTGCCGGCATCACCACGAAGCGCATCCGCAGGCCTTGAAGAGCCGTTCGCGTTCTCGACCCCGGACAGGGTGTCGTTGCCTCACCGAAGCCTGGCCCGTGGTCAGGTTCACGTTCACGCAACACCACCAGAGCCGGCATTGGAGTAGTCGCATGTCGGTGCCGTGCCGCCGGCCAGCGCGTCGTTACCCGCACCACCCGACATCCAATCGTCACCGTCACCACCGTTCAACGTGTCCGTCGAGCCGCCACCCGTCAACGCGTCATTACCAGCGTTGCCGTTCAACACGTTCCCGGCATCGAACCGACCAACTGGTCGTTCCCCGAACCGCCGTTTGCGTTCCTCGACGCATCCTGGCCCCGAGCGGATTGCCACCTCATCACCGCCAGGCCAACCGGAAGCCGCTCTCGCGGGGTCGCCCCAGTGAGGCGCAGGCCGGGTCGAGCACCACCGCAGTTGTCGCCCTCGCGCCGGCCTCACCGTCGTTGTCGACACCACCTCCAGGCGACACACTCACGCTGTTCGAACGGGCAGCGTAATCACGTGTCGGTGCCCGTGCCCGCCGTCCATGTCGTCGGCCCCGTTCGCTGCCGCACCCTCATGGAAGACGTCGTTGCCGGCACCGGCGATCGCAACATCGTTACCGGCCCCACCCGTGAACTCGTTGTCGGCCCGGTTGTTCGTGTAGGCCGCAAACAACACATCGTTACTTGAACCCGTGACCGCGTTCTCCGTGTCAAGGAACACACAGTCACCCTCATCCGGGGCATCCAAGGCGTCACCGTCACCGTTCAGGTCGGCACCGTCCGGAACCAGGCCGTAGTTGTTCTCCTGCGACCGGTCAGCAGCTCACGTCGTTCCCGCCGTGGATCATCCCGGTCGGCAGCGGCTCGAGGTAGACGACCACCCAGGTCGACGCTCGAGTAGCTGATCGTGTCATCCAGACCCGCCCGCCGACCATCAGATCCAGACCGTTGTTGGTGCCGGTCACGCCCTGGGCCTGCGAGGTGCCCTCGTTCTCGTTGAAGGTGTCGTTACCGTCGTTACCCCGCTCACAATCGTCCCCGGCATCACCGGCGATCGTGTCATCACCGGCACCACCGGCGAGCAGGTTGTAGGTGTTGTCACCGAGAGCGAGTCGTTACCCGGCGAGCCGAGCACGTTCTCGATGCTCTGGAGCACATCCGTACCCGCATCCGGGCCGCTACCAGAACCAGCCCCTGCACCTCGCCCGGATCCAGATCCACCGTCACCAGGCCAGTCGAGTCGAATAGTCGACCCAATCGCCGTCCGTCCAGTCCAGGAACTCCAGGCCCGCTCGAAACGTCGATCTCAACGGCGCAGGACCCGGTGAAGGGCGGGCTCTGACCCGGAAGCCGTTCCGTCGATCGCATCGTCGCCGGCACCACCGGCAAGCCAGTCGTCGTTCTCGCCGCCCTGCAGATGGTCGTTACCCGCACCGCCAGAGAGCGTCAGGCCCGGCGAGTCGGTCGGATCGCCCGTGCCGTGAGCCACACCGGTACCGTGGCTGCCCTTCCCGGAGATCACATCGTCACCACCACGCCCGTCCACCGAGATCACCGGGTACGGGCCGCCGTCCAGCCAGACGTCGGCGTCCTCGTCGTCGTTCAGGTTCACGATCCCCGCGAACCCCGAGTCGGCCGTCTGGTCGTAGCCGATCGTGATCTTGTCGGCCGCCGCGTTCCCGAGAATCGACAGCGCCTCGACACCAGCGAGCCAGAACTCGACGTCGTTCTTGCCCTCGACCCCGGCCGGCAGATTGTCGTCGTAGCCGTCAGGCACGATCCCCGGCTCGAACATCCCGCCCGACTCATCGATCACGAGCGCGTCGGCCGTCCCGTTCCCCTGCACGTAGATGTACCAGACCCCGTTGTTGGCAGGATCGCCGTTGACGAGCGCCGGCGCACACCACACGCCGTTCACGTTCAGATGGTTCAACGACCCCTTCGAGACGACCGCCGTGTCGTTCTGCAGCGTGATCGTCGCCACACCGCCGGCGTAGTTGCAGGTTGCCGCCGCACTGGCGCTCCCCACCCCCAGACTCAGAAACACCCCGGCCACACCGACAAACGCCGCAAGCAACGCCGCCCTGCGCCGGCCCTTCCTCACACCCGCTCGCTCCATGCTCCCTCCCTGATCCGGCGGGGCACCTGCCCCCCCGTACATGACCGAGAACCGTACCACAGCCCGGACACGGCACACCAACCGTCGCCTTTCGCACCCAGACCCGCAATCCCTGCCCACCGAGGTCGCCCCGCCCGGCAAGGGCCGGATGAGATCCGACCCCTACAGGAAGCACCCGGCCTGACCTGTAGGGGCGGGGTCTGATCCCGCCCGCCCTGCCGCCGAGAACGGAACGGGGCGGGTTCTCCGGCCCACCCGCTCGACCGTGCGTAACCTTCGTGCCGTGCCGGGCGAGCGGGCGATCGAGGTCGAGAGCCTCGTACGGGAGTTCAAGGGAGGGATTCGCGCCGTCGACGGCGTCGACCTCGAGGTCGCCCCGGGTGAGATCTACGGGTTTCTCGGGCCCAACGGGGCCGGCAAGTCGACAACGGTGATGGTGCTCACGACGCTCCTCCCTCCGACTGCGGGGACGGCGCGGGTCGCCGGCTTCGACGTCGTCAGCCAGGGGCCGGCGGTCAGGCGGCACATCGGCGCCGCGCTCCAGGAGGCCGCGCTCGACCCGCTGCTCACCGGGCGAGAGCATCTGCGACTACAGACGGCGCTCTACGCGCTCCCGCGCCACGAGCGCCAGGCCCGGGCGGGGGAGCTCCTCGAGCGGGTCGGGCTCGTCCAGGCCGCCGACCGGCGTGTCCGGACGTACTCGGGCGGCATGAAGCGGCGCCTCGATCTCGCGCTCGCCCTCGTCCACCGGCCACGGATCCTGTTCCTCGACGAGCCGACGACCGGCCTCGACCCGCAGAGTCGCGGCGCACTCTGGGAGGAGGTCGGTCGCCTCGCCCACGAGGAAGGCGTCACGGTGTTCCTGACGACGCAGTACCTCGAGGAGGCCGACGCGCTGGCCGACCGCGTCGGGATCATCGACCACGGCCGGATCGTCGCCGAGGGCACCCCCCCGGTCCTGAAGGCCGAGATCGGGCGGCCGAGGCTCGAGGCGATCCCTGCCGACGGCTCGGATCGCGACGCGATCGGAGCGATCCTCGCGCGGTTCGGCGAGCCATGCGCGGGAACCCCCCGGGCGGTTGCCGTCCGCCTCGCGCACGGGGCCGAGGACCTGGCGGCCATCGTGCGGGCACTCGACGACGCCGGCGTACGCGTGGCCGACATCCAGCTACATGCACCGTCACTCGACGACGTCTTCCTGTCCAAGACCGGACGGACGCTCGAGGGAGCGGCCGAGGACGGCGCCGCGACGAGCCCGGAGTGAGCGGCCCGGCGCTCCAGATCGGCATGGTGGCACGGCGCTCCGTGCTCCGAACGCTCCGCCAGCCGCTGAACATCGTCCCGGCGCTCGTGTTTCCGCTGCTCTTCCTCGCCGTCAACAGCGGAGGGCTCCGGGCGATCACGGACATCCCCGGCTTCCCGACCGACTCCTACCTCTCCTTCTTCCTCGCGTTCAGCTTCCTCCAGGGCGCCGTCTTCGCCACGCTCACCTCCGGGCAGGACCTCGCCTACGACATCCAGCATGGCTTCCTGAACCGGCTCGCGCTCTCCCCGCTCCGGGGCACGGCGCTCCTTGCGGGCCACCTCGCGGGCGTGATGGCGCTCGGGCTCATCCAGGCGATCACGTACCTCGTGGTGGGGCTCGCGACCGGAGTGTCGTTCGCGAGCGGGTCAGGCGGCGTGCTCGTGCTCGTGCTGCTGTCGCTGCTCATCTCGGTCGGCTTCGGCTCGCTCGGCTCCATGCTCGCGCTCTGGACGGGAACGACCGAGGCGATCCAGGGCTTCTTTCCGATCGGGGTCGTGGTCCTCTGGTTCTCCTCCATGTATCTCCCTCGAAACCTGATCGAGACCGACTGGTTCCGCGCGGTCGCAACCGCGAATCCCGTCTCGTACCTGATCGAGGCGATCCGAAGCCTCGTCATCGTCGGCTGGGACGCCCAGGCGCTGGCCCTCGGGTTCACGATCGCGCTGGCGATCGTCGTCGGAGGTGTGATCGGGTCGGCCATGTCGCTGTCGAGGAGGCTGACCCGCACATGACCGCCCGGTACCGATCGGTCGCCCTCGGGGTCGCGTGGAGAAACCTCCACATCTACTTCACGAACCGCTCGCTGTTCATTCCCGGGATCATGTTCCCGCTGTTCTTCTTCGTCGCCTTCGCCGGGGGCCTCTCTGCGGCCGCGAACATCCCCGGCTTCGAGTTTCCGAAGGGCTACACGGCCTTCCAGTACGTGTTCGTATTTCTCCAGTCCGCGGCGTTCAGCGGCGTCTTCAACGGCTTCTCGATCGCGAGGGACTTCGAGAGCGGGTTCGGCAGGCGCATGATGCTGGCGGCACCGAGGCGCTCGGCCATCCTCGCCGGCTACGTGCTCGGGGCGATCGGGCGCTGGATCTTCAGCGCCGTCATCATCACCGCCGTCGCCCTCGCCTCGGGCATGGAGGTCGGGGGCAGCCGCGTCGATCTGTTCGGGCTCGTCGTGCTCGCCCTGCTGCTGAACCTCGCCGGCTGCTTCTGGGCGGCCGGGATCGCCCTTCGCGTCCGGACGATCCAGGCCGGCCCCGCCATGCAGACGCCGGTGTTCCTGCTCCTCTTCCTCGCTCCCGTGTACGTGCCGCTCGACCTGCTCGCGGGCTGGATCCACGCGATCGCCACCGTGAACCCGATCACGTACATCCTCGAGGCGGGGCGCGGCCTGATCTCGGGCGACCCGGTCTGGGTCGGCCTCGCCTTCGCGCTGGCACTCGCCTCGGCAGGGCTCCTCCTGCTCTGGGCGCTGCGCGGGATGCGCAAGGCCGAGCAGGCCGGGTAACGGCAGCGAGAGCGGCGGGCGGGATGAGATCCCGCCCCTACAGCCCCACGCAACCCTCCGGACACGGCCCACCACCGACCGGCACGAACGGGCGGGATGAGATCCCGCCCCTACTTGATTCGGAGGCCGCCGCGGTGTGCGGCGCCCTCGAGGAAGGCGAGGAAGTCCCGCCAGAGCCGCTCATCGGCGATCGCCGCGGGCTCGCCCGATGCCACGTCGAGGGCCTCGTCGAGCTCGACCGGCGAGACGAAGTGATCTCCGGGCGTCTCGAGCTTGTGCAGCGGGATGCCTCGACCTCCCTCGCGGCCACAGACCATTCCCTGGGCCGTCAGCTCCTCGCGCAGGTCACGCATCTGCTCGTCGAGCAGGAACACGTGCCCGCCGATCCCGCCGTGGTTCTGGTGCCAGAGATGGAACACGGCTCGCTGCCGGTCGGGGCCGGAGCTCAGCCGGCCCGGGAATCGCCGTCCGCCCGTCGCCGCTCGAGATCGCGGAGCTCGACGCGACGGATCTTGCCGCTGCGAGTCTTCGGCAGCTCGGCGACGAACTCGATCTCGCGCGGGTACTTGTAGGGAGCGGTGACGCGCTTCGTGTGCTCCTGGAGCTCGCGCACGAGTACCTCGTCGCCTTCGCGGCCCGGTCGGAGGACGACGAACGCCTTCACGATCTCGCCGCGATCGGGATCCGGCTTGCCGATCACGGCGCTCTCGGCCACTGCGGGATGCTCGAGGAGAGCGCTCTCGACCTCGAACGGGCCGATCCGGTAGGCAGCGGAGAGGATCACGTCGTCGGAGCGGCCCGTGAACCAGAAGTATCCGTCCCCGTCGCGCACCGCCCGGTCGCCGGTCAGGTACCAGTCGCCGCGAAACACCGCCGCGGTCTCGTCGGGCTGCTCCCAGTAGCCGGCAAAGAGCGTCGGTGGCCGACCCCGGAGCGCCACGTCGCCCTCCGCGCCCACCGGCAGCTCCGCCCCGTCGTCGCCGATGACGGCGACGTCGTGCCCGGGGGTCGGCAGGCCCATCGCCCCCACGCGGAGCTCACGCCCCGGCAGGTTGGCGACGAGAAGCGAGTTCTCGGTCTGGCCGTAGCCGTCGTGGATCACAAGCCCGAAGCTGTCCTGGAACGTGCGGATCACCTCGGGGTTCAGCGGCTCGCCAGCCGAGACGGCGTTGCGCACCCCCGAGAGGTCGAAGCGATCGAGCCCGTCGAGCTTCGCCATCAGCCGGTACTCCGTCGGTGCCTGGCAGAGAACCGTCACGCCGAGGTCGGCGACGAGCTCGAAGCGTTCCGCCGGCACGAACGGGCCCTCGTGGAGCACCACGGGAGCGCCTGTGCTCCACGGCCCGAGCAGCACGTTCCACACCGACTTCGCCCAGCCGGTGCCCGCCGTGCACCAGACCAGGTCGTCGGGACGAGACTGGAGCCAGTGCTCGGCCTGCATCCGCTGCGCGAAGCAGTAGCCGTGCGTGTGGACGGCTCCCTTCGGATTCTTCGTCGTGCCCGATGTGTAGAGGAGAAACGCCGGATCCCCCGCCGCCGTGTCCTCGGTAGCCGCCAACGAGGGCTGGGCGGCGAGAGCCGGCGCCACCTCATCGAGGTAGAGGACGTGCGGAGGCCGCTCGATCAGCCCGCGCATCAGCTCGACCTCAGCCTCGGCGCCGCGATCGGCCACGAGCAGACGGGCACCCGAGTGCCCCGCGCGGAAGGCAAGGTCCTTCGCTCGCAGCATGTCGGAGCACGGGATCGCGACCGCGCCGGCTTTCAAGACCCCGAGAACGAGCGGATGCCAGTCGAGCGTCTTGCCGCAGAGAACGAGCACGCGATCTCCCCGGCCGACACCCTGCTCCCGCAAGAGCCCGCTCCAGCGTGCCGCCTGCGAGGCGACGTCGGCGAACGTCAGCTCGCGCCGGCCGCCGCCGGCGTCGACGAAGACGAGCGCGCGTCGGGTCGGGTCGGTCGCGAGCGCCTCGATCACGTCGCGCGTGAAGTTGAAGCCGGCAGGCACCTGCCAGCGACCGTCGATCACCGCCGGGCTTTCCATCGCCACGCCGGGAATCATGACGTGCGCGAGCGAAACGCGCCCGGCGACGTCGTGCAGCCACCGGAAAGGCGAGAGGCGGCTCGAACCGAGCCGCCTCTCCGGTCGAAACGTGGGCTGTGTGTCCCACGTTCTTCGCGACCCCCCGCACAGGAGCATGCGTGAGCAGGACGCTCCGTGCATGACCCGGGCAGGTGAACCGAGGCCCCCCGTCCGGGGCATCGATGCGGTGCTCTACTCTCAGGTCCGGGGCCGTTAGCTCAGCTGGTAGAGCAGGGGACTTTTAATCCCAAGGTCGCTGGTTCGAGTCCAGCACGGCCCATGGGAGCGTCACCGGCTCGCCCGGGGATCGATACCGGCTTCCGCCCGTCGCTCTACGCTTCTGGCCGATGACCACGGCGGGAGAACGGTGACCGATCCGACCGACGACGAGCGCCAGGGGGCCGCGGAGGCGATCGACCCGGCCACGCTGCTGCGGAGCCGCAGCTACCGGGTCCTGCTCGCGATCGCGGCGGTGATCGGCCTCTTCGTGTCGTTGCTCTCCTGGGGATTCCTCGAGCTCGTCCACGGGATCCAGCAGGGCGTGTACGAGGAGCTTCCCGCCGCGCTCGGGTTCGACGGCGCCCCGTCGTGGTGGCCGTTGCCGTGGCTCGCCCTGGCCGGGGCGCTCACGTCCTTCGCGATCGTGCGCCTCCCGGGACGCGGCGGCCACGAGCCGGCGGACGGGCTGGCGACGGGAAGCCCTGCACGGCCGGTCGAGTTGCCGGGGATCGCGCTCGCCGCCGTCGCCACGCTCGGGCTCGGGCTCGTGCTCGGTCCGGAGGCGCCGCTGATCGCGCTCGGCGCCGGCGGCGCCGTCCTCGCCGTCCGGCAGGCGAGGCGTGATGTACCGGATCGGCTCATGGCGGTGCTCGGCGCGGCAGGCGCTTTCGCGGCGATCTCGACGATCTTCGGCTCTCCCGTGATCGGGGCGGTCGTGATCCTCGAGGCAGCAGGGCTCGGCGGGCCGACGCTTCCCCTCGTCCTGCTCCCCGGGCTGATGGCCGCGGGGATCGGCTCGCTCGTGTTCACCGGCATGGGATCGTGGTCCGGGCTCAGCACGAGCGCGTGGGCGCTCGAGCCCCTGGCGCTGCCGGCGTACGCGCTGCCCGACTGGAGCGACCTGCTGTGGAGTGCCGTCCTCGCCGTCGCCTGTGCGGTCGTCACGGTCGCGATCATCAGGATCGCCCGCCGGTCGAGATCGATCGTCTCGCGGTGGCCGCTCGTCCTCACCGTGGGCGCCGGGCTCGTGATCGGCGCCCTCGCGATCGGGTTCGCCGAGGCGACCGGGGAGCCGGTGAACGCGGTGCTGTTCTCCGGGCAGGACGCCTTTGCATCGCTCGTCGACGACGGCCCCGGGCTCGCGATGTCGACGCTCGTTCTCCTCCTCGTCTTCAAGGGGCTCGCGTGGTCTGTGTCGCTCGGCAGCTTCCGGGGCGGCCCGACCTTCCCCGCGCTCTTCCTCGGCGCCGCCGGCGGCCTGCTCGCCTCGCATCTTCCGGGCCTGGCCGAGACGGCCGCCGTCGCCGTGTGCATGGGCGCCGCCTGCGTCGCCGTCCTGCGGCTCCCGCTCGCCTCCGTCATCATCGCCCTGCTGCTGACGTCGAAGAGCGGCCTCGGCGTGGCGCCGCTGATCATCCTGGCGGTCGTCGTCGCCTATCTCACCGTGGAGGTGCTCGCCCCGCGCGATACGACCGGGAAGGCCGCGGTCAGTGGAACAGAGCCTTGACCGAGATGATCACGAAGCCGACGATCACGACCGCGGCGGCCTGGACGAGCGAGCGCACGAGGCCGTTGCCGGCCAGCCGCCCTGCGGTAAAGCCGTAGAAGCCGATCAGCCCCAGCCCCGACCACTTCGAGACGGCGAACGCCGTTCCCGTCCCCATCACCCCCGCCCAGGCGAGCGCGAACCAGAGCACCGGGAACACGGCGCCGAAGCCGACTGCCGAGGTCTTCCGGGAGATCGCGCCCAGCTCGCCCCGCCGCACCCGGCGGCGCTTGCCGAGCTCGAGAGCGATCACGTCGCTGTAGAGCTCCGCGAGCATGACCGCGAACGCGGTGCCGACGATCGACCCGATCACCTCGGGAGGGGGCGGCGGATGGTCCTCGAGCGCGACCTCGAGCGCCAGCACGATGATCGAGCCGTACAGGATCTTGGCGACCTGGCCGCTGTCGAACTCCCGACCAACCCGACCCAGGCTCAGAATGGATCCCGACCGCACCGAAAGAGCGTACGAGCGCGGGCGGACTGCGCTCAGCGGTGCCCGTGGGCCCGAACGAGCAGCGCCGGGCTCACGGCGCCCTTTGCCAGCACCCGGTAGAACGTCGTCCCGCTCGGCGAGACGGTCACGTCGAAGCGGCCGTCGGCGGCCACGGGGACGCTCCGGATGGCGACGTAGCCGGAGCCCGTCGAGCGGCGCGCGTAGACCGTGACCCGCCGGTCGTCACGGATCCCGGCAACCCGACCGCTCAGGACGGTCGTTCCGCCACGCGGGACGACAC
Source organism: Gaiellales bacterium (assembly GCA_046330455.1). GTDB lineage: Bacteria > Actinomycetota > Thermoleophilia > Gaiellales > Gaiellaceae > CAVQXR01. Next base: position 199,395 of record JAXLSU010000001.1, on the reverse strand, counting down.
CGCGGCTGGTCGCGACCGACACGGTGGACGGTGTCACCTGGAGGGGGGCGAGCGAGGCGCCCCAGTCGAACGCGCTCGGCGGAGGCAGCTCGTCGCGCACGCAGATCGCCGTACGCAGTGCGTCCCTGACGCGCAGCGTGGCGAACGAGCCCGGCGAGGTCGCTCCATACCGGATCTGGACGACGGCGCCGAAGGACTCCGCGCGGAGCTGATCGGCGAGGATCTCGCGCGCGAGCCCGCGCTCGAGCCCACGCTCGGCGAGGAACGCTGCGAATGCGGTGGTGTCGCCGCCGAAGGCGCGATCGACGACGTCCCGCTCGGCCCGCGCGATGTCGGCCGCCGTGACCCGGACTCCGCGCTCACGCCGCTGCACGAGGCGTGTGAGCAGCGCCGCGAGGGCCTCGCGACGATCGCCCAGCGCCGGCTCGAGCCGCTCGAGCGCCGAGATCTCGATACGGCCGAGCCGGGTCTGGCACTGCACCTCTGGCGGCAGCAGGATCTGACCGAGCGTGAGCGAGGCGTTGAAACGGGGCCCGGCCGCGGCGGGACCGTCGCAGAGCGTCGGATCGTACGTCCAGAGGTAGACACACGCCGCGGCGGCCTTGTCCGGGTCGGCGCTCTCCGGCGAGAACGTCGCCCAGCCCCACGACCAGATCGAGCCGAGCCCGAGCTCACCGGCCACCTGCCGGGCCGAGAGCGCGTCCTGCTTGACGATCTCGAACCAGGCCTCCCGCGGCTTCAGCCCCTCGCGTCCGCCCTTTCCGGGCCCCGACTGGAACCCGAGCATCAGCCCCATTCGCTCTGCAGGTATCCCGAGCCCGAGGAACGGCGCGACCGCGTTGCGCATCGCGATCCGCCGGGTTCGGGCACCGATGATCGGCCCCAGCCGTCGGATGTACGGAGCATCGAAGTGCATCTCACGGACGATGTGCGCGTAGCGTGCGAGCTCGCTCCACCAGATCATCGCGTCGCCCCCGACGAACGGGGCGCGCCTCCCGTACCAGGGACCGGGCACGAGCAGCAGCGGCACGGCACCCCGTGCAGCGAGGGCCTTCACGAGCACGAGGATGTTCTGGCGATAGCGGATCGTCTCGGGCGTCCAGGGGGTCGGCCGGTACTGGCCCCACAGCTCGTTGAGCACGATGACCGGGGTCGAGCAGCCCGAGATCCGCACCGCGTTGTCGAACAGCGTCTGCGCCGCCGGCTCGACGGTCGCGGGATCGGCCGGCGCGGGAGGCGTGCCGACGATCCGCTGGAGCTTCATGTACCAGTAGACGGTCCGGGCGCCGAGCTGGCGCAGCAGCTCGGAGCCGGGCGCGTCGTGGGCAGCGACGACGATCCCGGGCCTTCCGAAGGTCGACATGCGAAACAGCACGGCATTTCCCGCGTACTCCGCCCGGAGCGGCCCCGGCCCCGAGAGCCCGCACGGGAACGTCGCCGCAGACGCCTGGCCGGTTCCCACCAGGACGGCCAGCAACAGGGAGACGAGTACGAGGCGCTTCACTGTTCCGAGGGTGCCCGGAGCGGGCGTGCCGAGAGCCGTGCCTCCGGCGAGGATACCGACTGCGGCCGCGCCCACCGCCCCGGTCGGGCGCCCGGGCGGGGCTACCCGCGCGTGGGGACGACGAGCACGGGAGTGCGGGATCGCTGCAGCAGCCGGTGGGGCGTCGTGCCGAGCACGGCGCCGGCGAGGAACCCCTCGCCGTGGCTGCCGACGACGATCATGCGGGCGCCGCGCCGCTCGGCCACCTCGATGAGGGCCTCCGCGGCACGGGCCTGGACAAGCTCGGTCTCGATGCGGACGCCGGCTTCCCGCAGCTGCCCTTCGGCCTCGGCCAGCGCGTGCGCTCCCAGCTCGCGCAGCGCGACGTTCAGCTCGTGCAGCTCCTCGCCGCGGCGCGGGCCGGCGGCCGAGTACCCGTAGGCGATCACCACGTCGTCGCCGAGCCCGCGGGCGAGCGCGAACGCCTGCGCGAGCGCCTCCCGCGCGCAGTCGGACTCGTCGTAGCCGACGACGATCACGCCCACGTCACACGTCCTCGAGCACGGCCTTGACGCGGCCGGCAGCGACGTCGGGATCGACGGCCTCGGGCGCCTTCCGCCCGAAGAAGCGCTCGTGCCCGGTCAGGCGCCACCCGATCACCCCGACGACGCCGAGCAGGAGGAACCCGAGGCCGATCACGAGCGGTGGGCCGACGCCGAGCCACGTCGTCCCGGTGTAGGAGTTCTCCGGGTCGGCGAGGTCGACGACCGACTTGCCGAACATGGCGAGGAGGATGAGGGCGCCGGCGAGCGGCGCCACCCCGATGAAGAGGAAGTTCTTCACGGAGCGCAGCAGCTCACGCCGGTAGTAGATCGTGCACGCGAGACCGCTGAGCGCGTAGTAGAAGGCGATCAGGAGCGACAGCGCGGAGAGCGTGTCGAAGAGGAAGTTCTCGGAGATCAGGTTCGACGGCACGTACCAGGCGATCGCGAGCACGGCAACGAGGATCGTCGAGACGTGTGGCGTCCGGAACCGGTGGTGAACGTGTGAGAGCGACACGGGCATCGCGCCGGCCCGTGCCATCGAGAACGATGCTCGCGCGCCCGGGATGATCGTCGTCTGGGTGGAGGCGATCGCCGAGGTGACGATCGCGAGCACGACGATCTTGTCCCAGGGCGACCCGAGCACCTCGGCGCCCAGGGTCGCGAAGACGCCCTCGTCGTCGTCATACTCGGCCAGCCGGTCGATGCCGCCGAATGCGACCACGGCGGTCGAGACGCCGACGTAGGTCGCGAGCAGGATCAGCGTGCTCGCGATCGCCGCCCGACCGGGTGTCCGGCTCGAGTCCTCGACCTCCTCGGCGAGGTTCACGGCGCTCTCCCACCCCCAGTAGATGAAGACGCCGATCAGGAGCGCGGCCGTGAGTGCGCTGAACTCGCCGATCTCGAACGGCGAGAACCAGCTCGCCTCGGGCCTGATCGCACCTTCCGGCGCGTCCCCCGAGTAGACCTTGACGAGGGCGGCGATGCCGAAGATCCCGAGCGCCAGCACCTGCCCGATGATCATCACGTTCTGGACCCGCGCAGACATCTCCGTACCCACCACGCAGATCGCCGTCATCACCACGATCACCGCGACCGCGAGCGCCATCACCGCCCCCTTCGAGGCGGCGGCCGAGTCGGCTCCGATCAGCAGGTAGAAGTAGCGTGCTCCGACGTCGGCAAGCGATCCGATCACGAGGATTCCCGTGGTGCACACGGCCCAGCCGGCGACCCAGCCGGCCCACGGGCCCATCGCGCGCGTGACCCAGGAGAAGGTCGTGCCGGCGTCCGGGTCGGCCCGGTTCATGTAGAAGAACGCGGCCGCGATCAGGAACATCGGGATGAACGAGACGAGCAGGGCGGCCGGTGTGTGTACGCCCACGGCCACGGTCACGGCTCCGATCACGGCTGCGAGCGAGTACGCGGGCGCGGTCGAGGCGAGCCCGATCACGAGCGCGTCGACGAACCCGATCGCGTTCGCCTTCAACCCCTGTTCGCTGCCCGCGCCGTCCTCTGCCACCCGTCCCCCGCTCGCCGGATCGGCGGAGTGTAGTGGCAAGAACGGCCGCCGTCGAGGGCCGCGGACGCGCGGCGCCGGTTCACTCCTCGACGAGGAGCAGACCACGGTGCCAGATACGAGCGGGCGTGGGGCGGGTCAGCGGCCGCGGGCGCGCGTGCGGGCGTTCGTGCCCTCGGCGAGGATGCCGATCATCACCGCTACTGCCGCGGCGAGCACGAGGGCGACGAGCAGCCACGTCATCGTGGCCTTGTCATCGGCAGCACGAGCACGCGGGTTGAGCGCGGATTGCCTCCCTTCGGCGTGGCCCGCCGCGGCTTGGCTCAACGACCGGCTCGGTGGTACTCCTCGTTCGGCAGCCAGCCCAGCGCGCTCGCGAGCCGGTTCGTGAGGTTGAACATCGCCGCGACCTCGGCGATGTCCATGACGTCCTCGTCGCTCCAGCCGGCCTTCCGGAGGGCGTCGATGTCTTCCTCCGAGCAGCGGTGCGACTCCTCGGTGATCTTCACCGCGTAGTCGAGCATCGCGCGCTCCTTCGCCGAGATCGCGGCGTGGCGGTAGTTCGAGACGAGCTGGTCTCCGAGGATCGGATCGCCCGTGAGCACCCGCACGGCCGCACCGTGGGACGTGATGCAGTAGTGGCAGCGGTTCGTGGCCGAGACGACGGCGCCGATCATCTCGCGCTGCGCCTCGGTCAGGCCCGAGTCCCCCTTGATCAGCTCGTCCATGTACCTGCGCCAGAGGAGCATGTGCACAGGCCGCAACGACCAGACCCGCAGCACGTTGGGGACGAACCCGAGCTTCTCGCGCGCCCGCGCGAATAGCGACCGCACCTCCTCGGGCAGCTCGGCCTCGTCGGGGACCCGCACCCAGGAGAGTTGCTCCGGTGGACGCTGACGACGCTTCATCGCTCGCCCGGGGTATACCGGGGGCGGCCCGCGGCCGTCAAGGGAAGATGTACCGAGCTGTTGCAGGTTTATCGAGATCCGATAAGTTACGCATAAGTCACTACACTCCGCGCATCGACCCGATCCGCAACCCGTACGCGCCGGGGGCCGGCTCGCGCCCGCCGGCATTGACCGGCCGCGACCGGGAGCTGGAGGCCTTTCGCGTGCTGCTCGCACGGCTGCAGCTCGGGCGCCCGGAGAAGAGCGTGCTCGTGACCGGCCTCCGCGGGGTCGGCAAGACCGTGCTCCTCAACGCCTTCGAGTCGATCGCCGAGGAGGCCGGGTTCCGGACGGCGAAGAGCGAGATCACCCGCGAGACCGAGTTCCGGCCGCTCGTCGCGAGGCTCGCGCGCCGCGCGCTACTCGCCGTCAGCCCGGCGAAGCGGATGAAGGAGCGCGCCCGCCGCGCCGCCGCCGTCTTCAAGGCGTTCACCGTTCGCATCCCCGAAGGGCTCGAGATCGGGGTCGACGTCGAGGCGATGCTCGGGCTCGCCGACTCCGGCGACCTCGGCGACGACGTCTCCGACCTCTTCGTCGCGCTGGGCGAGGCTGCCGCCGAGCACGAGACCGGCATCGTCTTCCTGCTCGACGAGGTGCAGTTCCTCGATCGCGTCGAGCTCGAGGCGCTCATCGCTGCGCTCCACCAGGTCGCCCAGCGCGAGCTTCCGCTGACGCTCACCGGCGCCGGACTGCCGCAGCTGCCCGCCCTGACCGGCGCCGCCAAGTCGTACGCCGAGCGGCTCTTCCGGTTCGAGACGATCGGCCGGCTCGACGAGCGTGCCGCACGGGAGGCGCTCGAGCTTCCCGCTCTCGCCGAAGGGGTCGGGCTCGAGCCGGCGGCCGCGGCCCGGATCGTCGCTCTCACCGAGGGCTACCCGTACTTCCTCCAGGAGTACGGCAAGCACGTCTGGAACGTTGCCGCCGGCCCGGCGATCACGCTCGCCGACGTCGAGCGTGCGCACGAGCTCGTCCAGCTCGAGCTCGACGAGAGCTTCTTCCGCGTCCGGATCGGCCGTGCCTCGCGCGCCGAGCTCGCCTACCTCTCGGCGATGGCTCAGCTCGGCTCCGGCCCCTACCGGTCGGGCGAGATCGCCGCGCGCCTCGGTCGCCCCGGCCCCGAGAGCGTTGCGCCGACGCGGGCCCGCCTGATCGCGAAGGGCCTCATCTACAGCCCGTCGTACGGCCTGAACGAGTTCACGGTCCCGCAGTTCGACGCCTTCCTGCGGCGCAGCTTCCCGCTCGAGGCGGCGCGCTGAGGCAGGGGAGGCGCACGCCGTCACGCTCAACCGGCTCGCGCCTCGATAGCCCAGCTACAATGCGCCGGCTCGGGGGCGTAGTTCAGCTGGTTAGAACGCCGGCCTGTCACGCCGGAGGTCGCGGGTTCGAGTCCCGTCGCTCCCGTCTCGCGCCTGAAGCAGCGCTCGGACGCCGAGGCTCGTGAACCATGCCGCCCAGAGGAGCATCACGAGCGCAAGGAGCCCGTGGAAGCCGTTGATCCACCCTCCCTGCCTGTCGGTGTCGCCGATCACGAACACCTGGATCGTCCCCACCACGCAGAACAGGAATGCGATCACGACGCGCCGCCATTCGCCCCAGAACGCTCCGAGCGCCGCAAGGAGGACGACGATCTCGACCGTGTGCACGAGATACGAGCCCAGAACGTGCAGGTCGCGCGCCTGATCCCCCGCGCCACGGATGTAGGCCACGATCGTGAACGCCTGCCAGAGGACGCCGAGCACGACGGTCAACGAGCCGAGCGCGAAGATCCACGCGAACGCGCGACGCCACCCGACAGCCGAGCGGTCGTGTGGTGTCGCCCCGGTGGCCTCCGAGCTGCTCATGCGCGACCCTCCGCATCAGTGCCCAACCGAGCAGGGTGAAGAGGAGCATCCAACCGGTGATCGCGAGGCGCGCTGCGAGGAAGCCACCGAACATCGCCGGAAACATGGGCACGAAGACGTAGACGCCGAGCACGAGCGGGAGCCATCGCCGCCACCCTCGCCAGATGTGCGCCCGGAGCACCGCGACCCCCGCCCCGACCAACCCGATTCCCACCACGACGGAGGAGATGCCGTAGAGGGCGTCGAGCAGGCCGGTTCCCGCCTCCGCAGACGTCGAGCGCGCGGCGCCGATCGCGGCCAGCTCGGTTGCTGTCAAGAGACCCATGCCGACGATCGCTGCGAACACGCCGCCGCGGCGAGCGCCCACCGCCGCCGGGCGGCCGAGCCCGACCAGCCCCGCCACGAGCCCCAGGTGCTGGACGACGAACCAGCACTGGATGAGCGCGAAGCCGGCAGCGGTGAGCGGGTAGCTGTACCGGTCGTCGTCGACCGCCGGAGGCACGACGGCCAGAAAGAGGCCAGATGCGGCACCGAGGACCCCGGCCCAGAAGCAGAGCTGCCCCGGCACTCGCGTCGAGACCCTGTTGCCTCCGGTTCGCTCGATGGTCAGCGTCCTCACTCGAGGCCTCCTTGCTGGATATAAACACTAGTGTTAGACACTAGTGTCTAAAGCCGGTATCCTGCCGCCTGCGATGACAGATGTCAAGCCCGGAGCACGGCGCCGGAAAGCGGAGGCAACGCGTCGAAAGATCCTCCACGCTGCGCACGAGGAGTTCCTCCGCTCCGGCTTCCACGGGGCGACGATGACGGCGATCGCGAAGCGCGCCGGCGTCGCCGTGCAGACCGTGTACTTCGTGTTCCACACGAAGCCCGAGCTCATCAGCGCGGTCATCGACGCGGCCGTCCTCGGCGACGAGCCGACGCCCCCGGAGGAGACCGATTGGTGGAAGGCGATGGAGGCCGAGGCCGACCCGGCCACCGCGTTACGCATCTTCGTCCGCGGAGCGGCGCCCCTGTTCGCGCGGGCGACTCCGATCTCCGAGGTCCTCCGGGCCGCGGCGCTCGCCGACGAGGAGGTTCGCCGGACACACGAGCACCACGAAGAGATGCGCTACGCCGCCTACAGGCGGATCGTGGAGATGCTCGCGCGGAAAGGGCGTCTGCCCGACGGGCTCGACATCGACTCGGCCACGGACGTCTTCTTCACGATCTTCGGCGACGCCGTCTACTTCCAGCTCACGGCCGAGCGCGGGTGGAACCAGCAGCGGGTCGTCGACTGGCTCTGCGCGATCCTCCCGACCCTGCTCCTCGACAGCGACGACTGAAATCGGAAGACGGACCGTCGTCGGCCCAGAGCTTCTGCCGAATGCAGACGCTCGGCCCAGGTCGCGGGAACCTCGCCTTGCAGGTCATCGGCAAGTACGCGTTCCCCGATCTCGCCAACGCCGAGCCCCCCGGTGCGGGTCCTCCCGAGGCCACTCACGCACCTACGGAGTGGTCCGCGGCAGCGGCGACGCACGTGTTAGGCTCTCCCGCACGAATCGCCGCGGCTTCGCGGGCCGCGCGCGGGAGACGAGGAGACCTCCGTGCAGCATGACGCCACGCCCGCCGGCCTGGAGCGCGCCTTTGGGGATTGGGCGGCGGCACTCAACGCACTCGACCTCGACACGTTCTACTCCTTCTTCGCCGAGGACTCCGAGATCCTCGACGAGGACTACCCCTGGCGCATGACCAAGGTGGAGTTCGTCGACCACATCGCGTTCCACAGCGACGTCTGGGAATCGTTCCAGTGGGTACCCCGCGAGACGGCCGCGAAGGTCTGGGGCACGACCGGGCATGTCAGCGGGTTCTCGACGTTCCGCGGCAAGCCGCGCGACGCCGGCTTCCGGCAGCGGTTCATGGGCTTCACGACCACCTGGGCCCACAGAGACGGGCAGTGGGTGCTCGTCAGCTGGCACCAGAGCGTCCTCGCCGGCCGGATCCTCGGCGCCTCGCCGAGCTAGCGTCCTGGCTGCAGGCTCCAGGCCGCCTCGCAGCGTCGTCGCGTTATGGATATACCGCAGATCGTTGATATATACTGCGCAGATGGCGAAGCACCTGATCGACATCGACGAGGATGCTCTGCGCGCCGCTCGCGCCGAGCTTGGCACCCAGACGATCAAGGAGACCGTCAATCGGGCCTTGCGCCAGGCAGGAGGTGACGAGCGTGCACGGGTGAAGCGGTCGCTCGACCGACTCGCTCGCGCCAAGCTGACCGGTCGCGAGGAAGCGTGGCGCTGACGTATCTGATCGACACGAGCGTGCTCACGCGCCTCGGTGATCCGTCGATCCGGGCTGCTATCGAGCCGAGAGCCGGCCGTGGCGAGCTCGCGCGAGCTGGGATCAGCGACCTCGAGATCGGCTACTCGGCTCGCAACGAAGCGGAGTGGGATCGCCTCATCGACGCCCTCCAGGTGTTCGAGCTGATCGAGACGACCGGCGATCATGTCCGCCGAGCACGGCAAGTGCAGCGGCTGCTCGCTACCCGGCACCAGCGTGGACGCAAGGTGCCAGACCTCCTGATCGCAGCCGCCGCCGAAGCGCGAGACCTCAGCGTGCTGCATTACGACGCCGACTTCGACCGCATCGCCGCCGTCACCGGCCAACCCTGCGAATGGGTGGTCCCGGCCGGCTCCGCCGACTGAGCTCGCCCTGGCCGAGGCCTGAGACTCATCGGCTCCGCGCGGGCACGCGATCGATCGCGTAGACGAGGCAGCGGTTCGTTACGGGTGTCCCATGGCGACCCCGGCCACCTGCAGATTCTTCATCACCACAGGGATCGTCTCGGCGAGGAGCGTCGTGGGGCTGAACTCGGACGCCGCCGCCCATCCCGGGCAGGATGAGCCCGGCCAGGCGGCCCCGCGTGAAACGACCCTCCGTCCGTTACTGCCGCGCCATCGCGATCTTGAGGCGCTCCTCCGGTGAGATCAGGTGGTCGAGGTCCTCGGCGTCCTCGGCGATGTCGATCTGCACCCACTGGATCGTGCCGGTGAAGCGGCTGCCCGCAGGGGTGTAGTCGTCGCTGACCGGCGAGGCGGTGTCGGAGCCGACGTCGCAGGTCTCGTCGGCCGAGAAGACCATCGGCACGGTGCCTTCGACTCTCCCCTCTCCGGCCTTCGCGCCATCGACGTAGAGCGAGACGGTTGCCCCTTTCCGGGCATCGGGGTCAGACCTTGCAGCGCAACACGTACCTACGCCTGTCTCGGCGTGTCGCGGCTTGAAGAGCCTACGCGTGTTGAGGGGAACCCCTGGAAATCCGCGTTTGTAGCGCAAGGTCTGACCCCGGCTCGGTCAGACCCCGGCTCGGTCAGCTGGCAGCTCGCCACCCACATGCGCGCCGAGCTCGTGCTCGACGCGCTCGAGATGGCGAACGGCCTCCGTCGCCCCGACGCCGGCCTGATGGCCCACAGCGATCGGGGCAGTCGGTATCTGAGCCTCAGCTACGCCGACCGGCGCGAGGAGCTGAAGATCGCACCCTCGGTCGGCTCCAAGGGAGACGCCTACGACAACGCGATGGCCGAAGCCTGGGTCGCGACCTTCAAGAGCGAGCTCGTCGACGGGCGCCGCTTCCCCAGCTTCGAACACGCCGAACACGAGACACGAGGATGGATCGGCTTCTACAACGATCAGAGACTCCACGAAGCACTCGATGACTTGCCGCCCGCCGAGTACGAACAATTGAATAACAGGACAGACAACAGACCAATGGTGGCCGCCACCTAACAGAGCCTCCAACGAACCCAGGGTGGATCATCTCCCAGCACGAGCTCGACCTCGTCGTGCGCGGCATCAAGGCCTGGCTTCGTCGCCGCCCGACTGAGGCCGACTGGCACGACTACGCCGCCGTGCTCGACCGCAGCCTCGCTATCTCTGATACGTGCGGAACGGCGAGCGGAGCCCGGATCGATACGCGGCGGCCTGGCCAGCTGGACTGTTCGACACTCTCAATGCCATATATGGTATGTGGTATGGTAACGGTGTGGAGAAGACAACCCTCTACCTCCCGACCGACCTGCAGCGGGCCTTGCAAGAGCAGGCGAGACGGAGCGGCCGACCGCAGGCCGAGCTCGTGCGCGAGGCGCTGCGCCGCTACCTCGAAGGTATGGCGTCGCCGAAACCGCGCTCACTCGGCCTGGGCGAGGATGCGGACCTCTCCGCGCGCGAGAGCGAAGCCTGGCTCAATCGCCGTTGGGGCGAGCGATAGTCACGCTCGACACCTCCGCGCTGTTCGCGCTGCTCAACCGGCGCGACCCCGATCACCAGCCGATCAGCCAGACGCTTCTTGCCGACCGCGGCCCCTATCTGGTTCCCGCGGGCATCCTCGCCGAGATCGGCTACCTGATCGAGCAGCGCCTCGGGCTCGACGTCCTCGACGCCTTCCTCGCCGACCTCCAGGAACGCGCCTTCGTCCTCGAGCCCGGCGAGGACGACCTCGCCCGAATCCGCGAGCTCGTCCGCCGCTACGCCGACCTCCCGCTCTGTCTCGCCGACGCATCCGTGATCGCCTGCGCCGAACGTCACGGCGGCAGCGTCCTCACCCTCGATCACCGCCACTTCGGCGCTGTCGCCCGGGAAGGAACCATCATCCTGCTCCCCACCTGAGCGACCCACGCGAGAGCCGCGCGATCACGGATGCGTCCGTGGGCACGCTCACGTGAGCGGTTCGCGCGCCGACAGGCACACCTGTATCGCTCCGCCGAGGATCATCGCCTGCAGCAGGACGATGAGCGCGAGCACAAGGTGCAGGCCGCTGACCCAGCCGTCCGTCTCACCGGGGTCGCCGATCGCGAATACCTGGAGGGTGCCGTAGAGCGGGAGAAGGAACGCGAGTCCGATGCGGCGCCAGTCCCTCCAGAACGTGCCGGGTACCGCGACGAACGCGGCTGTCTCGGCGGTCCGAGATCGCGGCGAGACCGAGCGGCAGCGACCAGGCCGAGAGTCCTCCGCACGCAGAGACCGTGTGTCAGCCGCTGCAAGAGCCCCTCGGGGCCGGCGATCTCCTCCGGCGTGCAGGCCCCGGCGAGCAATTCGTCGATCAGCTCGTCCGGCAGATCCCCAAGATCAAGCTCGGAGGCGCCGACTGGCATCGTCGCCTCCGGGTGGTGCTCGGACATGGTCTGGTCTCCTTTCCGAGCCGTTCCCGGCCCTCCGGGCCGGAAGCCGCGGCACCCGCTCAACTCAGACCACACCTGCACCAAGAAAACGGACAGACCCGCCGCGCCTTGGCCGGTTGGCAACCCCGTCCCCCGCCAGACCGACGCGGATCGTCCTCCAGCATGACGTCCGTCGGCCCGGCCGCGGGTAGCGTCGGAGCGATGTCCTTCCCCCGCCTTCGCGGCACGCTTCCCGGGCTCGCTCACGCCCTCTCGCTCGGGGCCGTCTCCTGGGTCTTCTCCGAGGGCGTCTTCTGGGCCAGCTGGCGCGACGACGAGGGCCTCGGCGGCGTCGCCCTGACCTGGCTCGCCTACAGCGTCGTCTCCTACCTCGCTCTGGCCGCCGCCCGGCGCTTCGCCGTCGGCACCTGGGCGGGCTGGTTCGTGGTCGGCGCGCTCTTCGGCTGGCTCGCGGAGGGCGCGCTCGCGGGCACCGTGCTCGTCACGGCCCCACAGCAGATCTCGTGGACAGGCCTCGCCTGGCACGCGCCCCTGACGGTCTGCGTCGGCTGGGTCGCCCTGCCCGCTGCCCTGCGCGGGAGCCTCGTTCGTGCCATCGCGGCGAGCGCCGCCGTCGGGGCCGGATTCGGGCTCTGGGCGGCCGGCTACGTGCACGAGCCGGACGGGGACGGGGTGCCGACGCTCGGCGCGTTCGCCGTCTACGCGACGGCGCTCGCCGCGCTCCTCGGGCTGGCCTACGCGCTCTGCGACCGCCTCGGACGCTCCCTCCCGGAGCGTCCCGGCCGCGTGCCCGTCGCCCTCGCCGGCCTCGCGCTCGCCGGCTGGTACGGGCTCGGCGTCGCCCCGACCTCGCCGCTCTCCGTCCGGCTCGTCCTCGTGCTGATCGCAGCGCCGCTCCTGCTCCTGCGCCGAGCACCGCTAGCGGCGCCGGCGCCCCGACCGTCGGCACCGCGCCTACGCGGAAGCTCGCTCGGCGCCCTCCTCGCGCTCCCGGCGATGGCGGTCGCGACCTTCGCGGCGTTCGAGCCCTTCGCCGGCGAGCTGCCCGTCTACGCCGCCTTCCTCCTGCTCACGCCGGGCGGCGTCGTCGCGCTCGCCTGGAGCGCCCGTCGCGTCCGCCGGCTCGGTCCGTGAGCATGCCCGCCCCGGCGGCGGGCGGCCAGCGTAGTAGCGTGCGCACCGTGCGGCTCGCCGACCTCGCCTGGCGCCACCGCGACCCGCTCATCGCGCTCGGACTCGCGGTCCTCGCCGTCCTACCCCCGGAGACGCCGACCAGCCGGCCGGAGGCGGTGCGGATCGCGCTCGGCCTCGCCGGGACACTGCCGATCGCCCTGCGGCGGGCCCGGCCGCTCGTGACGTTCGTGGCGATCGCTGGGGCGATCGCGACGAGCGGCGCGCTCGGGCTCGAGGTGACGGCCGCATGGCTCGCACTCGGGCTCGCCGCCTACACGCTGGCCGCCGCGTGCGGCCCGCGGATCGCGTTCTCCGTGGTCGCCGCCGGCACCGCCGCTGCGCTCGGCGCGCCGAGCGTCGGGGGCGGAAAGGTCGACTCGGGCTGGTTCTTCGGCGGCTTCCTGCTCGTGGCAGTGGCGACGTTGCTCGGCGACCGGGTCTTCGCGCGCCGGGCGGTCGCCGCCGCGGCGGTGCGCGACGAGCGCGAGCGGATCGCGCGAGACCTCCACGACTCGCTCGCCCATGCCCTCAGCGCGATCGTCGTCCAGGCCGACGCCGCCGACGTGCTCATCGAGCGGGACCCGGCGCGGGCGCACGGTGCGGTCTCGGCGATCCGCGAGACCGGCCGTTCGTCGCTCACCGATCTACGCCGGATCGTCGGCGCGGTCCGGGCCGACGAAGACGACGGGACGCCGGGCGTGCACGCCCTCCCCGGCCTCGTCGCCGAGCTACGTGAGGGCGGCGTCGCGGCCGAGCTCGTCGTCGAGGGCGCGGAGCGCGCGCTCCCGGCGCTTGTCGAGCAGTCGGCCTACCGGATCGTGCAGGAGGCGCTGACCAACGTCCGGCGCCATGCCCGGGCAGCGCGGGCGCGCGTCGTCGTCCGCTTCGAGGACGACGCGCTCGGGCTCGAGATCACCGACGACGGCACGGCCGCCTCCGAGCCGGCCGTGCCGGGGCACGGGCTGCTCGGGATGCGCGAGCGCGCACGCCTCTGCGGCGGCGTGCTCAGCGCCGGACCGCGCGAGGGCGGCGGCTTCGAGGTCATCGCACGGCTCCCGCTCGCGGGTGGACGATGACGATCCGCGTCCTCCTCGCCGACGACCAGGAGCTCGTCCGCGCCGGCCTGCGCACCGTGCTCGAGTCGGAGGACGACCTGCGGGTCATCGGGGAGGCCGCGAACGGCCGCGAGGCCGTCGACCGTGCCCGCGAGCTCCACCCGCACGTCGTCGCGATGGATATCCGGATGCCCGTGATGGACGGGATCGAGGCGACGCGGCGCCTCCAGGCCATCCCGGAGCCGCCGCGCGTCCTGATCCTGACGACGTTCGACCTCGACGAGCTCGTCGCGGCCGCGATCGGTGCCGGAGCGAGCGGCTTTCTCCTGAAGGACGCGGGACGCCACGAGCTGGCGCACGCGATCCGGGTCGTCCACGCGGGCGAGGCGCTGCTCGCACCGACCGTGACACGACGCCTGCTCGAGCGCTTCGCGGACCGGCTCGCACCGCCGGCGCGCCCGGCCGGCCTCTCCGACCTGACCGGGCGCGAGACCGAGGTGCTCGAGCTGGTCGCTCGCGGCCTCTCGAACACGGAGATCGCGGCGCAACTCGTCGTCTCCGAGACGACCGTGAAGACGCACGTCGGGCGGGTCTTCGCAAAGCTCGGGCTGCGTGACCGTGCGCAGGCGGTCGTCCTCGCCTACGAGTCCGGGCTGATCCGCCCCGGCAGCTGAGCGGCGGCAGCTCGACCCGCTCCGCGCGCTGAGGCACATCGTGGAGACACTCGCGTCACGCGTCGGGGTCGGACCGGTACTGCGCGAGCCGGGCGTCACGACGAGCGGCTATCACGCCCACCACGCCCCAGCGCGCCCGGAAGCCGTCGGCGCGTGACGGGCGCCATGCCCTGCTCACCGAGCAGATCCGCGAGGCTCGCAGCGGGTATCGCGCGGCGCGCGGTCTACGGTGCGAAGACCGCCACGTAGAATCGGGGGCAATGGCGCCTCCGGTCATGCTCGCGGTCGACGATGATCCCGAGGCGCTCGCTGCCGTCGAGCGTCAGCTGATCGAGCGCTACGGCGGCCACTACCGGGTCGAGGCCGTGCGCGATCCGGCCGAGGCGCAACGGGTGCTCGAGCGGCTCGGCGCGGAAGGCGCCGACGTGGCCCTCGTGCTCGCAGGGCAGTCCGCCACCGACGACGACGGAGCGCTGCTCGACCGGGCCCGCCGACTCCATCCGCAGGCCAAGCGTGCAGCTCTGGTCTCCCCGGCCGCATGGGCCGACCCCGCCACCGCCGCGACGCTTCGGGACGAGCTGGCGCTCGGGCGTGTCGACCACTTCGTGCTCGTCCCGGGCACAGCGCCCGACGAGGTCTTCCACGAGGCGATCTCGACCTTTCTGCTCGAGTGGGCACGAGAGCGGCGGCTCGTGCCGCAGACCGTGCAGGTCGTCGGCGAGGAGTGGTCGGGTCGGGCCTACGAGCTGAGGGCGATCTTCGAGACCTGCTCGGTCCCGCACTCGTTCTACCTCGCCGACTCCGACAAGGGTCGCGAGCTGATCGCACAGGCCGGCCCGGAGGCCCGGCTCCCGCTGATGGTGCTGCCGGGAGGCCACACGCTCAGCGACCCCTCGAACGCGGAGATCGCCGCCGTCGCTGGAGCCCCGTCCGGCCTCGAGAAACAGAAGTTCGACGTCATCGTCGTCGGCGCAGGGCCGGCGGGCCTCTCCGCCGCCGTCTACGGGGCATCCGAGGGTCTGCGCGTCCTCGTCATCGATGCAGGCGGCATCGGCGGCCAGGCACGATCGAGCCCGCTGATCCGCAACTACCTCGGCTTCCCACGAGGCATCAGCGGCAGCCGACTCGCCGAGCAGGCGTATGAGCAGGCGTTCGTCTTCGGAGCGAGCTTCTTCTTCCTGCATCGCGCGACGGCGCTGGAGCGATCTGACGACCAGTGGCTCACGCTGACGCTCGACGACGACCGGCGCGTCGACGCTCGCGCCGTCATTCTCGCGACAGGTGCCAGCTACCGGCGGCTCGGGATCCCCGAGCTCGAGCAGCTGAGCGGCGCGGGCGTCTTCTACGGTGGGCCTGCGGCGGAGGCGCCGGCGCTCGAAGGCAAGGAGGCATTCGTCGTCGGCGGCGGAAACTCGGCCGGGCAGGCTGCACTCCACCTCGCGCGTTACGCCCGGCGCGTCACCCTGCTCGTCCGGGCGAGCTCGCTCGAGGCCGGCATGTCGCATTACCTCGTCCGCGCCGTCGAGGCCTCCCCGAAGATCGTCGTCCGTACCGGTACGACCGTCGCCGGTGGCGGAGGGGATGGCCGGCTGCAACAGCTCGTGTTGCGCGACGGCCCGACCGGCGGCGACGAGACGGTCCCGGCGGACGCGCTCTTCGTGCTGATCGGCGCCCGTCCGCAGACAGAGTGGCTGCCGGTCGAGCTGGCGAGGGAGCCGCATGGATTCCTGCTCACCGGTGACGAGATCCCCGCCCACCTGTGGCCGTTGTCGCGCCGCCCGTTCTCGCTCGAAGCCAGCATGCCGGGCGTCCTTGCAGCCGGGGATGTCCGGAACGGCTCCGTGATGCGCGTCGCCTCCGCGGTCGGCGAAGGAGCGATCGCAGTTCGACTCGTCCACCGCCTCCTGGCCGAAGGCGACCTGCCGGCACCCGCCGAGCCGACAGACGTCGTCGCGGCGTCCTGACGCCGTCACAGCCACTGGACGCGAACGCAGGGTGATGCCTCCGGCCCCGCGGCCGGTTCAGGTGACGATGCCGCTGTTCCTGCGGGGCTGCCAAGAGGCAAGGCCTTTACTGATATCGTAAAGGAAATGCCAAAGATCTCGACGAAGAACCAGATCACGATCCCCGTGGCAGTGCTGAAGGCGACGGGGCTGAACGCCGGCGATCAGGTCGTCATCGAAGCGCTCGAGGACGGTGAGCTGCGCGTCCGCCGCGGCACGGTCAGCTTCGAACGTGCCTTCGGCGCCCTCACCGGTACCTACCCGCCCGGCTACCTGGAGCAACTCGACCGGGAAGACGCCGAGCGGTGAAGGTCGTCCTCGACGCCGACGTCCTGATCGGCGCGCTCGACGGCAACGATCCCCACCACCACCGTGCGCGAACGCTCTTCCGTCGTTGGCGGCACCGTGACACGAGCCTGCTCATCAGCGTCGTCAACCTCACCGAGGTCCTCGTCGCCCCCGCAACCGAGCGGCAGCGACTGCGGGCCGCGCGCGAGGCGATCGACGCCCTCGGCGTCGTGACCCACCGGCCGAACGAGGCGGTCGGTGTCGTGGCCGCACGTCTCCGCGGCGCGCACCCGATCAGCCTCCCGGATGCCTACTGCCTCGCCACCGCCCGCTCCGCAGGCGCCGCGATTGCCTCCTTCGACCAGAGGGTCCTCCATGCTGCCGGCCTCGAGGGGATTCCCGCCGCCTCGGCCGAGGCCCGACGACCGCGACACCGCTGAGCGCCCGGCGTGCGGCCCGGGGCAGCCCGGCGGCGCAGGTGGTAGTCTCAAGCGCCGCCGGCTCCGCGAGCCGCGCAGGGAGACGACGAGACCGCCATGCAGTACGACGCCACGCCAGCCGGCCTGGAGCGCGCCTTCGAGGACTGGGCGGCAGCGCTCAACGCGCTCGACCTCGACACGTTCTACTCGTTCTTTGCCGAGGACTCCGAGATCCTCGACGAGGACTACCCCTGGCGCATGACCAAGGTGGAGTTCGTCGACCACATCGCGTTCCACGGGGGCGTCTGGGAGTCGTTCCAGTGGGTGCCCCGCGAGACGGCGGTGAAGGTCTGGGGTACGACCGGGCACGTGAGCGGGTTCTCGACATTCCGCGGCAAGCCGCGCGACGCCGGCTTCCGGCAGCGCTTCATGGGCTTCACGACCACCTGGGTCCACGCAGACGGACGCTGGGTGCTCGTCAGCTGGCACCAGAGCGTCCTCGCCGGCCGGATCCTCGGCGCTTCGCCGAGCTAGCCGAGAACCTGGGCGACGCCCCCGTAGGAGAGGCCGGGCGCGTGGGCCTCCTTCTACGCTCCTGCCTCCTCGCCTGCGCCTTGCGCGACACCAGCGTAGGCGACGTCGACCCATCTTCGTGCGAGGGGCGCTGGTCTCTAGCGTTTGGCGGGCAAGCTGAAGCGGGGTAAGAGCTCGGGGTACACGAAGGCGGTGATGTCCTTCACCCGTGCGGCGTCGAGCGTCAGGACCTCGAGCGCGCTCGGCAGGTAGCGAGCCCGCCACCTCTTCCACGTGTACGAGGCCATTGCTGACGGAATGGAAGGTGGTGCCGCCTGGGCGGTCCCAAGGCTCGCGGGTCGGAAGCGGGACGGCCCGCTGGCGCGACCCTGCGGATCTCGAAGGGATGGTTCGCGAGGTCATGAGCCCTTCACCGCTCATGCGCTAGACTGTCCTCATGGATGGACGTACGACCATGACGCGCATCTCGCGCGGTGGTCAGGTGACCGTGCCCGCGCCCGTGAGGCGCCGCTGGGAGACCGAGCGGGTCGCGCTGGAAGATCACGGCGACTACCTCCTCTTGCGCCCGGTCGCCGATCCAATTGAGGGCTTCATCGGGTTCGCCGCCGGCGGCGGCGGGCCGACCAGCGAGGAGATGCGGGCCCAGAGCCGCACCGAGGAGGCCGCCGCCGAGGCTCGCCGCGACCGATGATCCTCCTCGATGCCTACGCGCTCGTGGCCGCTGCTACCGGCGAGCGTGCCGCGGTCGAGGTCGCCGAGCTTCTCCGCGGCGGCGACTGTGCCGTCACCACCAGCAACCTGGCCGAGCTGTACGACCAGCTCGTTCGCCGAGTCGGCCTCGGCGTAGACGTCGTCGACGCCCATGTGCAACCGCTTCTCGGTGAATCGCTCGCCGTGCGCGACCTCGACCGCGAGCGAGCGAGACGCGCAGGCCCACTGCGGGCACAGCTCTACCGGCGACGAACGGCCGAGCTCTCGCTCGCCGACTGCGTGCTGCTCGCCTCACTGGAGGAAGGCGACACGGTCGCCACCGCCAATCCGCCGCTCGCCCACGCCGCCCGTCGCCTCGGCCACAGGGTCACGCCCCTGCCCGACTCACGCGGACGACGCCCATCGGCGCCTGCGTAAATGCGTCGAGCCGCTTCGGAGATCGTGGCTGCCTGACGCGGCGGCCTCAAACCTGCGGTCGGTAAGCCAGGTAGACGACGCCGTTGTCGTACGACTCACACGCCGCGAGCCTCGGCATCGCCCGGTGACGCCGCCGATCGCCTCACCCATCCGGGGGTGGAAGCCGTAGCCGAACGCGCACGTCGGCGCGTCGACCACGCCGTCGAGGCTCATGAACTCGTGAACGTGTATCGCCCCCACCTCGACCTCCATGTCGAATTGTCGGGCAGACGCCGCGATCAACGCGAAGTCAGCAGCCCGGAGAACCGGTGCACAGGCCGTGCGGCTACGGCAGCTCGTTCAGCTCCAGCAGGAGACTGCGCAGCTCCCCGAAGCGCTCGCGCCCGAGCTCTGCTTCCCAGTCGCGCTCGATCTCGGCGACGGCGTCGCGGATCGTGTATCCGGCCCGCTCGCCGCGGTGGGTGAGCGCGATACGCTTCGAGCGTCGGTCCTGCGGGTCGGCCCGGCGCTCGAGGTAGCCGAGGCGTTCGAGCTCGCCGAGGAGGTAGTTGACGGCTTGCTTGCTCATCCCTCGCCGGGCGGCGAGGTCGGACGGTCTGGCGCCCTGGGGGCCCGGGTACAGCAGGAGGTTCAGGTGGGGCACGTCCAGGTCGTCGAACCCGTGCTCATGCAGCCGTTCGAGCATCCGTCTCATCACCCGCTCCCATGGCATCCGCAGAAGGGCCCCGATCATCGGCGGCCCGAGGGGCTGCTCCGCGGCAGATTGAGTAAAACCACTTGACTTTACTTCGGGCACCATGTATCGTCAAAACACTTTACCACCTAGCGTGAGGAGGCGTCATGGTGACCAGCACGAGCGAAGAGATCAGGATCGGCCAGCTGGCGATCCGGTTCCTGCTCGAGGGCGAGGCGTCGGGAGGTTCCGTCGCCGTCTTCGAGTTCGACGTCCCGTCCGGAGCGAGAGTGCCGATCGCCCATAGCCACGACGGCTACGAGGAGACGATCTACGGGCTCGAAGGCGTGCTGACCTGGACGATCGAGGGCGTTCCGACCGACGTTGGCCCCGGCGAGGCGCTCTGCATTCCCCGTGGGGCCGTCCACTGCTTCGACAACACCCGCGATGCCGACGCGAGGGCTCTCGGGATCGTCACCCCCGGCATCCTCGGGCCCGACTACTTTCGCGAGATCGCTGCCGTCGTCGCAGACGCAACGGCAGGCCCGCCCGACCCCGCAGCGCTCGCGGACGTGATGCGCCGCCACGGGCTCACGCCCGCACCGTAACGCGACGCCCGGAATTCTCCAGGCCCCGCCCGGCCGTGCGCCTGGCCGCTCGGCCCGCTCGGGTGACTGGTGCGGCGTCGACCTACGTGGTGGGCTCGCCCGGCTCGAGCCACTCGGCGAGCGGGAGCCTGACCGCGAGGGCGCTGAAGTCGCCGCGGTCGCGAATCGCGCTCGCCGCCTTCGCCATCGCGTCGATCGCGACCCAGGTCAGGGCGCCGCCGACGCTGATACGCCGTGCGCCGGCATCGGCCAGCTCCGAAAGGGAGAGCTCCGGGTGCGCGAGCGCATTGACCGGCCTCGTCACGGCATCGCAGACAGCCCGGACCTCGACGATCGTCGGCAGACGCGGCGCGTAGAGAACGTCCGCGCCGGCCTCCTCGAACGCGCGGAGGCGAGCGATCGTGTCGTCGAGGTCGGGGTTGCCGCGGAGGTAGTTCTCGGCTCGTGCCGTCAGCTGGAAGGGGAAGCCGAGGGCGTGCGCGGTCTCGGCTGCAGCGGCGACTCGCTCGACGGCGTGC
This sequence comes from Gaiellales bacterium, assembly GCA_046330455.1. Taxonomy (GTDB): domain Bacteria; phylum Actinomycetota; class Thermoleophilia; order Gaiellales; family Gaiellaceae; genus CAVQXR01. Next base: position 178,840 of record JAXLSU010000001.1, on the reverse strand, counting down.
GACAGCTCGTAGATGCGCCCCTCGCTGCGGTCGTAGTCCTCGATCGAGGCGCCGACTGCGCCGGCCTCGGCCACGCGCGAGATCGCGAGCGCGGCGTCGGCCGGGTCGGCCCCGTAACCGTCCTCGAGGTCGACGGAGAGCGGAAGCTCGGTCGCCCGATCGAGACCGGCGACGTGGTCGACCGTCTCGTCGAGCGTCGCACGGCCGTCGACACGGCCGAGCGTGAACGCAAACCCGGAGCTCGTGGTCGCGAGCGCCTCGAACCCGAGCGCGGCAAGGACACGGGCGGAGCCTGCATCCCACGGGTTGGGGAGGACGAACGGCTCTCCGGCGTGGAGGGCGGCAAACGCCTCCGCCTTGCGTTCCTGCCTGGACGACGGCGGCACGCCGGATCACCTCCTCACATCATCGGCCCACTCGTCTCCGTCGAGAGTATCAGCGGCGACGCGAGCGCTCGACAAGCCGGTCGCGCCACTCCTCGAACGCCCGGGCGAGGTCGGCGCGGCCGAGGAGCGCCAGGCGCTCGACCTGGTCGTCCAGGTAGTGAACGTAGAGAGGCACCAGCCCGCTCCGGAGAAGCTCGATCGCCGCTTCGGAGTCGGTCGGCCCGGCCGCTCGCCAGGCGAGCGCAGCCTTGACCAGTGCGGTGCCGGGACCCGCGGGGCGTTCGAGATACCAGGCGATGGCCGCGTGGTTGGTGCCGACGCGGCCGGTTGCAGCCGTGTAGAGGAACCGAACCGGAAAGAGCACCGTCTTCGTCAGCGGGCGCACGCCGCGGGCGAGCAAGACGTCCGGCGAGCAGATCTCTTCGAGCGCGCCCTCGCCGCCGGCCCGTCTCGACCCCGGATCGGCGGACGGTCCCACGCGGGCCAGGTGGTCGAGCGCGAACTCCGCACCCTCGATCACGATCTCGTCGTAGCCTGGCCGCGGCAGGCTGTGGCGGACGTCGACGCCGGTGAGCAGCCGGCCGTTCTCGAGGAGATCCAACCGATCGAGGGCGGGAAAGCGCCCACCTTCCTTCTTTCCGCCCAGCGTCGACGGAGTGCCCCAGAAGACCGAGAGCCGCTCGTGCAGCAGCGTGCCCCTGCTCCGCTCGCCCTCGGCGACCACCCGGATCGTCGCATCGTCCTCCGGCAGCCCCGGATCGCGGACGATCAGGCCGAGGTCGACGTCGCTGACGAGCCCGCTGAACCCGCCATGGGCGAGGCTCCCGAGCGCGTAGGCGGCCAGCAACCGCTCGCCAAGGGCAGCCTGGTAGGTATCCACTGCGTCGGCCAGGACCCGCTCGCCATCCACGACGCTCACCGGGTGCACGCCTCAGGATCGCACAGCCGAGACGCCGGCCCTTGCGCACGGCGATGCCGGCGCCGGTCGTGAGGAAATGCAGCGCGAGTCTCCACAGACGGGTCGCCCTCGGTCTCGATCAGGCGGGGCACGTACGCGCTCGACGAACGCGGCGCTGGCCTTCACCGCATCGCCGGGCCTCGCCTCCACGGGAAGCCCCGTCCAGACCGGAGTCGTCGCGGGCACCGATGCCTCGACCGTGACCTCGTCGTCGAAGCCCCTCGACTCAGTTGAGCTCCGGGGGCGCCGACCGGAGCCGGTCACGGGCGAGCGCCTCGAGGCGCATCTCCGTGTGTGTGCGGCGGCGAAGATCCTCTGCCAACCGCCTGACGATCGAACGTGCGACCGGGCTTCTGCCGCCGCGTCGTTCGAGGTCGGCGAGCGCGGCCTCTGCATCGGGCACGCGCAGGTCGCGCGCGTGTCGAACCGCGGCGAGCGCCGGCTCCGCCAGCCCGTCATCCCACAGATCCGGCGTCATCCCGCGCACCTGACGTGCAATCTCCGCCGGATCGCCGTCAGCCAGCGCGAACGAGACGAAGCTGAGACACGCATGGCAGACGCCGATTTCGAGATCGAGGTCGAGCGCCCTCGCGAGGGCGTCGGCTCGGGTCTGCGGAAGCGGGCGGCTCGTCACCGCGGCCTCGGTAGAGAGCAGGCGACCCGTTTGATGCACCGTCTCACGGATCCAGCAGAGCACACAACGTGTGACCCGTCTGTTCCAGCACTGGATCGAGGCTGAACCCCCGGGTTGCGAGGACGGGCCGGGGAAGCTCAGGTGAGCAGCACGGGAGCGAGGCGGCGGAGCGTCTCGCGACCGAAGGGGTCGCCGTCCTCGACCGGCTGGATCGCGACCTGGGTCGCGCCCGCGTCGAGGTGCTCCTCCACCCGGGCGCGGATCGTCTCCTCGTCGCCGACGGCGACGAGCGCGTCGACGAGCGCGTCGGAACCGCCGCCTGCGACGTCAGCCTCGGAGAACCCGAGCCACCGGAGGTTGTCACGGTAGTTCGGGGTGTCGAGGTACCAGGCGATCGCCGATCGGGCCCGCGCGCGGGCCTCACCGCCGGCGGTGGCGAGCACGACCTTCTGCTCGGGAACGAGCAGCGCGTCCCGGCCGAGAAGCTCGCGCGCGCGGCGGGTGTGCTCCACGGGCACGAGGTAGGTGTGGGCGCCGAGCGCCCTCGCAGCGGCGAGCCGAAGCATCGGTGGTCGCAGAGCGGCCAGCACGCGCGGCACCGGCGGCCGTTCCACGGGCAGGCCGTCGGGGCTCACGAACGGGTCGTCGTCCAGGGAGTCCAGGAAGGCGGACATGCGTGCGACGGGCTTCTCGTAGCGGTGCCCGCGGGGGTCCACCTGCCGCGGGTGGCTGACTCCGAGGCCGAGCAGGAAACGGTCGTCGAACGCATCCGCGAGCACGCGCGCCGCGTTCGCGGCCGAGACCCCGTCGCGGCCCCAGATGCTCGCGATGCCCGAAGCCACGCGGATGCGATCGGTCGCGCCCAGGAGCACGGCGCCGTTCGTGAACGACTCACGTGTACCCAACCCCTCCGGATACCAGAGCGTGTCGTATCCGAGGCTCTCGATCTCCCGGACCGCGGGCCGCGCATCGGCCGCTGACGCGACGGCGAGCCCTCCGATCCAGACGCCGACCCTTCCGAGCTTCATGGCGAGATCGGCTCCACGAAGCGTCGGCCCTCGCAGGCGACGGCGATCCCGAGCGCGTGGCAGATCTGGCGCATTCGCTCGTCGCTGAGCCGGCCCAGGCGCTCGACGAGCGTCGCGATCGGCACGCTCTCGAGGGCGTCGAGGTTGACAGCCGAGCGGCGCGGGATCGGATCCTTCGCCGGCTCGAGCACGACCTCGCTCGGGATCCCGCGAGTCGTCGTCGTGCAGGGCCCGGTCGGCGCGCGCCCGCAGGCGCGGTATCGCCGCGTCCCGGGACAGGACGAGAACCGGCCGACGGGCGACGTCGGAAGGCTCACACCACCAGACCTCGCCTCGTGCCGGATGCACGGTCACGACGCACCGGCGGCCTCGCGGAACGGCGCGAGGTCTCCCCACTCGTCGTGCTCGTCCAGCGGGTCGGTGTCGTAGGCGGAATAGGCAGCATCGAGCTCTGCTGCGCGCCACCGGCCCAGCAGGGCGGCGAGCGCTTCGTCGATGAGCACCGCATCTGCAAGGCCCTCACGCGCGCGTCGCGCTGTCGCGAGCAACTCCGCGTCGACGGTCGTGCTGATTCGCGTGCGTGGCATGGCGTAGCCATACCACATGCGCGGCATAGCGCCTGCAGCCCGGAAGGTCGCAGACGCAGCCGGCCCGGGCTCGCCCGGGTGTGCGGGGCGGCGAGCCCGGGGCGCGGTGTGCGGGCCGGGGCCGGTCAGGCCGCCGGTGCTGCCGGAGAGGTCGAGAGCGGGTACCGCGGCCTGAGACGAATCCCGAGGCCGATCAGCCCCACGGCGGCGAGGGCGAGCAGCCCTCCCCCGATCGCGCCGCCGATGGCGATCCAGTTCAGGTGGGGGATGTGGGCGCCGAAGCTGACGCCGGCGTCCACGCCGGGGCTGGCGTCGGCATTCATGACCACGACCGACCATTGACCGTAGCCGCCGTCCCACTCGAGCGTCTGAGGACCGGCTCCCTGGACGCTCGCCGCCCAGAACCCCTGGTCGGCCGGGAGGGCCGGGGCCGTGGTGCCGGGCTGCTGCTCGCTCGTGAGGGCGAAGGAGTCGAGGTCGAGGTCGGTGACCTGCTCGTGGGCGACGCCTGCCAGGTAGCGCTCCACCTCGTCGCTGCGGGCGATGCCGATGAAGAGCGGCTCGCTGCTCTCGGCGCCCACGCGCAGCTTCGGGCCGCGGTCGTAGAGCCAGCTCCAGTCGCCGTTCAGGTCGAGGTCCTCCGAGGCAAACCCGTAGGTGGCCGTCGCGATCTGGTGATCGCCGGAGACGACGTAGCCGACCGAGTCGGTATCGGCCCTGAAGAGCCAGACGGAGCCGGCCAGGAGCGCGGCCGCAAGCATTGCCGCGAGGACTCCGGTGGTGATCAGTGCGATTCTTCCTGCCAGCATGAGAGCTCCTTTGGGATTCGAGTCGAGTTCGTGTCTTGTCGATGGGGAACGGCGATCCGGGCGGGCGTCGAGATGCGGCTCCGCTAGCCGACCTGCGCGGGCTGTCGCTCGACCGCCGCCGGGACCTCGACCTCGTGTGCGAGCCCGGACGCGAGCTCGTGCCGCTCGAGCCGGGGCAGCCACTGGAGCCAGGAGGGCAGGTACCAGTTCCAGCGGCCGAGCAGCTTCATCGTCGCGGGAAGCAGCACCCCGCGCACGATCGTCGCGTCGATGAGGATCGCCGCCGCCAGGCCGACGCCGAACTGCTTGAAGAACAGCATCGAGAGCGTCGCGAAGATCGCGAAGACGCAGACCATCACGATCGCGGCGCTCGTGACGACGCCCGCGGTCGACCTGATCCCGTCGGCGATCGCCTCCTCGGTGCTGGCCCCACGGTTGAACGCCTCGCGGATCCGGCTGAGGATGAACACGTGGTAGTCCATCGAGAGGCCGAACAGGATCACGAACAGGAGCAGCGGCACGACCGGGTCGATGCCCGCGGTGGAGCTGAAGCCGAGCAGCCCCTTGCCGACGCCATGCTGGAAGACGAGCACGAGCACGCCGTAGGCGGCGGCTACCGAGAGCAGGTTGAGGAGGATCGCATTGGCCGCGATCACGAGCGAGCGGAACGCGACCAGCATCAGGGCGAACGCGAACAGGAGCACGAACGCGACGACGGGCGGCAGGTTCGACTTCAGCTCGTCGGCCTGATCCGTCCAGGAGGCGGTCAGGCCGGTGACGCCAGCCTCGGCGTTGGGAAGCGCGCCGACCGTCTCGGGCACGATCTCCTCGCGGAGCGCGGCCAGAGCGGCGTTCGACGCGGCGTCGGTTCCCGTGCCCGCGATCGGCACGGTGATGTTCGCGACCGTCGCGGCCTCGTTCGTCTCGACCGTGATCGGCTCGAACGCCCGGCCGCTCGCGAGTGCCCGTTCCTCGAGCTCGTCGATGGCTGCCCGTACCTCGGGCGCGTTCACGTTCGGCGCCTTGACGACGACGGAAGCGGGGATCGCGGTGCCCGGGAACGCCTGCTGCATCCGCTCGTACGTCTTGACGACCTCGAGCGAGGACGGGAACGTATCCGGCCCCGGGGTCGCCATCCTCAGCCCGAGCGCCGGCGCGGCGAGCGCCAGTAGCAGCCCGGTCGCGAGCGTCGCCGACAGCACGGGGTGGCGCAGGACGCCGTCGACGATCGCGCCCCAGACCCGACCCTCGCCGGCCTCGCCACGGCGCCGGCCGAGCAGCGGGACGCGGAGCCGGTCGACGTTGTCGCCGAGCCTCGAGAGCAGGGCAGGCAGCACGGTCAGCGAACCGAGCACCGCGATCGCAACGACCAGGATCGCCGCGACGCCGAGCGAGGCGAACGTCTCGTCGCCGGTCAGGAACATCCCGGCCATCGCCACGATCACGGTCAGTCCGGAGACGAGCACCGACCGGCCGGAGGTTGCGGCGGCAGCCTCGAGGGCTGCCCGTTCGCTGCGCCCGGCGGCCCGCTCCTGACGCTCACGCTTCAGGTAGAAGAGCGAGTAGTCGACGCCGACCGCGAGCCCGATCAGGAGCACGAGCGCGGGCGCCTGCTGAGCCTGAGGCAGGATCTGGCTTGGGAGCGCGAGCAGGCCGAAGGTCGCGAACACCGCCGTCAGCGCGAGCAGCAGCGGAATCCCCGCAGCCACGAGCGCACCGAAGGTGACGACGAGGATGGCAAGCGTGATCGGCAGCGAGAGCAGCCCGGCCTTCTCCAGGTCGTCCCCGTATGCGGTCACGAGCCCCTGCTCCGCGCTCGCGTCACCGAACTCGCCGATGAAGAAGCCGGGATGGGCGTCCTGCGCGGCGGCGACGGCGGCGAGAACGGGCTCGATCCTGTCGGCCGCGTCGTCCTTCTCGCCTCGGATCTCGAACTCGACCAGCACGGAGCGCCCGTCCGGAGCGATCTGACCGGCGTTGCCGGGCTCGAGCGGCGAGCGGACGTTCCGAACGTCGGCCAGCTTCGAGACGCGCGCGACGACATCGTCGATCGCGGCCGTGAACGCGGGATCGCCAACGACGAGCGAGCGACTCTCGACGAGAACGCTCTCCCCTGCCGGCTGCTGGAAGCCGGCGTCCAGGATCCGGTCCATCCGGCCGGACTCGCCCGGCCCGGACGCGTTCGAATCGATGTTCTTCGTTCCGACCAGGCCGCCGAGCGCGAAGGCGACGGCCACGAGACCGAGCCACCCGAAGGTGGCGGTCTTCCAGTGAGCGGCGCTCCAGCGACCCATGCGGGCCGCGAGGTTGCCGTGCGTCGTGCGAGACATGCTCGTTCCTCCTTTCTAGGCCGCGTAGGCGTAGGGGTGGTAGAAGGCGTGCAGAGCGCGATCGGGCGCAACCGCGAGCTGGAAACGATCGCCGCCCCGGGTGTCCTCGACCTCGACGGTGAGATCGTTCCCGTCCGGGTGCCAGAGCAACAGGACGTGGATACCGTCGCTCTCGCGCTCGGCGAGCTCGCGGGTATCGGCAGTTGCGGGGCTCATGGCTCCTCCTTCCGGCGCGGTCATGGCGGACTGGCAGTCGCTCATGGGATCTCGACCTCGCTCACGCACGTTGCGGTCGTGCGCTCGGCGACGTAGAAGGGCAGTAGCCCGAGCGCGTCCGCTTCGCTGGCCGCATCGACCGTCCACCAGATCGCGTGCCCGCCCGAGCGGCACGAAGCGAGCGTCGGTCGGTGGCGAAGCGGGCTCTCGTGGCCCCTGAAGGAGGCAAAGACGACGCCGCACTCGCGCGCCTCGTGCCGGTGCTCGAGCAGGTAACGGGACATGAGTCGAGCTTGCCGCCCTGCGGTCCCCCTGACATCGGGGGGCCACCCTGATCCCACACCCTGATCTTGAGGATTCGCGGACCCTGATCTATCCTCGCGACGGGAGCGATGACCCTGCTTGCCGGCCACCTCGTTGGGCGTACCGAGGAGATCGGCTCGCTCGATCGGGTGCTCGCCGAGCTCGACCACCGTGCAGCCGCGATCGAGCTCGTGGGGGAGCCCGGGATCGGCAAGACCCGCCTACTGGCGGAGCTGGCCGCGCGGGCGGACGCGCGTGGGTGGCTCGTCCTCTCCGGCTCGGCCTCGGAGCTCGAGCGCGACCTGCCGTTCTCGGTCTTCGTCGATGCGCTCGACGAGTACCTCCGAGGGCTCGATCCAGCCCGGCTGGCAGGCCTGGGCGAGGACGTGCGGACGGAGCTCGCGACGGTCTTCCCGTCGCTGTCGGGTCTCGCGACGACCCGCCAGGTGGCGGTCCAGCACGAGCGCTACCGGACGCATCGGGCGGTCTGCACGCTGCTCGAGCACCTCGCCGGGACGACGCCCCTGGCGCTCGTGCTCGACGATCTCCACTGGGCCGACTCGGCGTCCGTCGAGCTGCTCGGGGCACTGCTGCGCCGACCGCCGGCAGCGACAGTGCTCATGGCGCTGGCGCTCCGACCCCGCCCGGTGCCCGAACGCCTCTCGGTCGCCATCGAACGGGCGCAGCGGGCCGGCGCGCTCACGCGCATCGAACTCGGGGCCCTGACGTCCGCCCAGGCTCGAGAGCTCCTCGGCCGCGCCGTCGAGCCCGGGGTCGCAGCCGTTCTCTACGAGGAGAGCGGCGGCAACCCGTTCTACCTCGAACAGCTCGCACGTTCGCTCGACCGTACGAGCAGGATCGCTCCCGCCGGCGAGCTCGCCCTGACCGGCGTTGCGGTCCCCGCCGCCGTCGCCGCGTCGCTCGACGCGGAGCTGGCGCTGCTGACCGAAGCCGGGCGCCTCGTGCTCAATGGGGCGGCGGTCGCGGGTGACCCGTTCGAGCCCGAGCTGGCGGCAGCCGCGGCGGCGACGACCGAGGCCGCCGCGCTCGACGCGATCGACGAGCTCCTGCAGCTCGATCTCGTGCGCCCGACCGACGTACCCCGGCGCTTTCGCTTCCGGCATCCGCTGATCCGGCGAGTCGTGTACGAGACCACCGCGGGCGGGTGGCGCCTGGGCGCGCACGAACGGTGCGCCGAGGCGCTCGCGAGACAGGGCGCGCCGGCAGTGGCACGGGCCCATCACGTCGAGCGCTCGGCACGCGAGGGTGACCTCGGCGCGGTCGCCGTCCTTCGCGAGGCCGGCGAGTCCTCCGTGCGGCTGGCGCCGGCGAGCGCCGCGCGCTGGTTCGCAGACGCGCTGCGCCTGCTCCCGCAGGCTGTTCCCCCGCAGGAGCGGATCGAGCTCCTCTCCGCCCGCGCGCGTGCGCTGACCGCGGCAGGCTACCTCGCCGACAGCCAGGGAGCCCTGCTGGAAGCCCTCGCGATCGTGCCCGGCGACTCGTACGCGACACGTGCCAGGCTCGTGCGCGCCTGCGCCGGCGTGGAGAGCGCCCTCGGGCAGCACGAGCAGGCAGGCGCCCGGCTCGCGGACGCCCTCGCGAACCTGCCCGACACCGGCTCGCCCGAGGCCCTGGCGCTCCTGATCGAGTTCGCCATGAACGGGTTCTGGCGCGCGAGGTACGGAGCGATGAGAGAAGCGGCCGAGCGTGCAGTGAACGCCGGGAGGCTGCTCGGAGACGCTCCCCTCACCGCGGCCGCTCTGGCCGTGCTCGCGCTCGAGGACTCGATGACCGGGTCGCCCGAGCGCGCCGAGGCCGAGCGTCTCGAGGCAGCAGCCCTGGTCGATTGCCAGTCGGACGACGAGCTCTCACTGCGCCTCGACGCCGCGGCCTGGCTTGCCGGCTCGGAGCTCTATCTCGATCGGTACGCGGAGGCCGACGTGCACGCTGAACGTGCCCTCACCGTCGGCCGCGCGACCGGACAGGGCGAGCTCTTCCTCGTCCTCGTCCAGATCCTCGGGCGGGTCTGGTTCGTGCGCGGCAAGCTGGCCGAGGCGGGTGAGCTCCTCGACGGTGGGATCGAGGCGGCGCGCCTGACCGGCAACACGCAGGCGCTGGTCTGGAACCTCTTCAACCGCTCCGTCGTCGCCCTCGCGGTCGGGGATCTCGAGCTTGCCCTCGCCACCGCGCAGGAGAGCGTGGACTCGAGCCACGACCTCGGCACGGGCTTCCACTCCGCCTGGGCCGCCGTACGGCTCGCCGGGGCCTTGCTCGAGACCGGCGAGCCGGATCGTGCGGTCGAGGTGCTCGTCGGCTCCGCGGGCGGCGAGGAGCTCACGCTCATTCCCGGTAGCTGGCGGGCCCACTGCCTCGAGCTGCTCGCGCGCTGCTGGCTCGCGCTCGAACGACATGAGGAGGCGGAGCGCGCGGCCCGGTGCGCGGAGGCGTGGGCAGCGGTCGTGCGGCTTCCGCTGGCGAGCGCCTGGGCTGACCGGGCGGCGGCGGCCGTCGACCTACACGCCGGCGAACCCGCCCTCGCAGCCGAGCTGGCGCTGGCCTCGGCGGCAGCCGCCGGCGAGGCCGGAGCGCCGATCGAGGCGGCTCTCTCGCGCACGCTCGCCGGCCGCGCCCTCGCCCGTGCCGGCGAGCAGGAGCGTGCGGTCGCCGAGCTGGAGCGTGCGGCCGCGGAGCTCGACGCCTGCGGTGCGCTTCGCTATCGCGACGAGGCCGAACGCGAGCTGGGAAAGCTCGGCCGTCGCACCCACCGACGCACGCGCCCGGGCAGGGCCGGCGCAGACGGCCTCGACTCGCTGACTGCGCGCGAGCTCGAGATCACACGGCTCGTCGTCGAGCGCAAGACCAACCCCGAGATCGCCGCCGAGCTCTACCTCAGCCAGAAGACCGTCGAGACCCACCTGCGAAACATCTTCCGCAAGCTCGACGTCTCGTCACGCGTCGCTCTCGCACGAAAGGCCGAGCATGGTGCCCACGGCGGCCCTCAGCCCGGGCCGCCGCCGACCCGGTGACGGAGCCTCCCCGCCACCGACGTCGCGCCGCCTCGCCCCGGAGGTCAGAGGCGCACGAGGAAGCGGCCGCGGGCGCCGCCCGCGAGCAGCGTGTCCAGGCCGGCCTGCACCCCGTCGAGATCGATCTCCGCGCAGACGAGTCGTTCGAGGTCACGCGGCCGGAGGTCGCCTGCGAGTCTCGACCACACCTCGTGGCGCAGCGGCTCCGGCGTGTTCGCCGAGTCGATCCCGAGCAGGGCGACGTTGCGGAGGATGAACGGCATCACGGTCATCTCGAGTGAGGCGCCACCGGTCAGGCCCGACGCGGCGACGGCACCCCGGTAGCGCGTCGAGCCGAGGGCGCCAGCGAGCGTCGTACCCCCGACGCTGTCGACCGTCGCCGCCCAGAGCTGCTTCGACAGCGGCCGCTCCGCGTGGGCCTCGATCTCGTTGCGGCCGTGGATCTCGCCGGCGCCGAGCTCACGGAGCCAGTCGTGCGCCTCCGCCTTCCCGGTGCTCGCATGCACCTCGTATCCGCGCGCGGCGAGAATCGCGACGGCGGAACTGCCGACGCCGCCGGTCGCGCCGGTGACGAGCACTGGCCCGTCGCCGGGCGCAAGGCCGTGGCGTTCGAGCTCGACGACGCTGAGCGCAGCGGTGAAGCCGGCCGTCCCGAGGATCATCGACTCCCGGGCGGTCAGGCCTCCGGCGAGCGGAACGATCCAGTCGGCCGGGACCCGCGCCAGCTCGGCCAGGCCGCCGTGGTGGCTCACGCCGAGCTCGTGCGCATGGGCGAGCACGACGTCACCCGCTGCGTACCGCGGGTCGTCCGAGGCGAGCACCGTCCCGGCGAGGTCGACCCCGAGGACGAGCGGCGAGAGCCGGGCGACCTTGCCGTCGGGCCGCGAGGCGAGCCCGTCCTTGAAGTTCAGGCACGACCACTGGATCCGGACGAGGACGCCGTCCTCGCCTAGCGCGGAGCGGTCGAGCTCTCTCACGGCGGACGGAACGCCCGCCTCGTGCTCGGCCACGTAGGCGCGGAAGGTGTCCGGAGGCTCCATGGCGGGCCTCAGTCTACGCGAGGCCCGCCTGCCGCAGCTGCCTGATCCGCTGCTATGACCCTCGAGCGGGCGGCCCGGGGCTTCCTAGCTCGCCGAGCCGCCGCCCGCGGGCGTCTCCTCGTCACCCTTGCCGATCAGCTCCTTGCCGCGGTCCACGGCATCGCCGGCCACATCGACGACCTTTCCGGCGGCATCGGTGGCCACGTCTCCAGCCTTGCTCGCGACCCCACCCGCGACATCGCCGGCCTTCGCCGCGGCATCCCCGGCGACATCGCCGGCCTTGCTCGCGACGCCACCCGCGACATCGCCGGCCTTGGCTGCCGCGTCGCCCGCGACGTCTCCGGCCTTCGACGCCATCTCCTTGCCACGCCCGAACAGCTTGTCAAGAAACCCCATGGGGCTCTCCTCTCTCCGGTTTCGTTACCAGCGGCACAGTATGCGTGATCGCCGGGTCGGAGAACGACCGTCGCCTACGAACCGGGTGCCTCGCTCGCGGCCACGAGCGCCGCGAAGCGATCGAAGAGCTCGCTGCGCCAGCCGAGATCGCGGAGCGAGCCCTCGAGGACGGCTGCGTCGAGGCCGGGCTCGTCGATCCCGAGCTGCTCGCAGACGCCCGGGTGGTTCGCGAGCCAGACGCGGAAGGTCGCGTAGTCGACCTCCGGATGGAACTGGACGCCCCAGGCGCTTCCGTACCGGAACGCCTGGTTGGGGAACATGCCGCTCTCGGCGAGCCGGGACGCGCCGGCCGGAAGCTCGAATGCGTCCATGTGCCACTGGTAGACACCGACCGGCCCGGCGAGGTGGCCGAGCAGGGGGTCGTCCCTCGCTCCCTCGACCGGCCGGATCTCCTGCCAGCCAACCTCGTGGCGTCCGCCCTCGCGCACCTCGGCGCCGAGCACTCGCGCCAGCAACTGGGCGCCCAGGCAGATCGCGAGGACGGGTCGCCCACCCTCCACGGCGTCGGCGAGCAGGCGCCGCTCGTGGCGCAGGTACGGATGGCTCTCGTCCTCCCAGGCATGGGCGCTGCCACCGAGCGGCACGATCCCCGAGTAGTCGCGGAGGTCGACGTCCTCGAACCGGTGCTCCCACGCACGGAAGCGCCGGTAGGGGACCCCCGCAGCGTCGAGGCGGTGCCCGAGCAGCCCGAGACCCGCGAGGCGCCATTCCTGCTCGATGACGAGAAGCGGCCGCATCCCGCGAACGGTACCGGTCGGCTTCACGCGGGTCGGCAGACGCCGTGCTAGTATGATTGCTCATGCAATCATCTTGGCCTCGGCCAGCGGCAGGACCCCATCCCGTCCGCCTCCGACAGCCACGAGAAAGGAGCGGTCGATGCGTCTCGACGGCATTCACCACATCACCTGCATCACCGGCGACGCACCGCGCAACCTCGACTTCTACACGCGGGTGCTCGGCCTGCGCCTCGTGAAGAAGACCGTCAACCAGGACGATCCGAGCGTCTATCACCTCTTCTATGCCGACGAGCTCGGAAGCCCGGGCGCCGACCTCACCTTCTTCGAGTACCCGGGCGCACGCCCGGGGCGTGCCGGCGCCGGCATGGTGCACCGGATCACGTGGCGTGTCGCGTCGAACGACGCGATCGGGTTCTGGGCACGGCGGCTCGACGAGGAAGGGCTCGCGACCCGCTTCGAGGACGGGCGGCTGCAGTTCGCCGATCCCGAGGGCCTCGGCCTCGAGCTCGTGGTCGGTGACACGGCGGACGATCCGCTCGTGGCGGAGCATCCCGAGATCTCCGCCGAGGTCGCCCTGCAGGGCTTCGACGGCGTGCGCGCCTATGCTGCCGATCCGAAGCGGAGCCGGCACCTCCTCGAGGACGCGCTCGGGTTCGCTCCCGCCGGCGACGGGTGGGTGGCGCGCGCCGAGCAGCGCGGCGGCCTCTACGCCTACGACCCGCCGCCGCCCGAGCCGGGCGTGCCGAGCGCCGGTACGGTCCACCACGTCGCCTGGTCGTCGACGATGGACGAGCACGACGCCTGGCGGGCACGTGCGGCCGAGGGCGGCGCCCGCCCGACGCCGATCATCGACCGGTTCTGGTTCCGCTCGATCTACTTCCGGGAGCCGAGCGGCGTCCTGTTCGAGATCGCGACGATGGGCCCAGGCTTCACGACCGACGAGCCGCTCGAGCACCTCGGCGAGTCGCTCGTGCTCCCTCCCCGATTCGAGCCGATGCGCGCCAGGATCGAGCCAGCGCTGACCCCGCTTCCGGACCCGCGCGAGGGTTGGGCGAGAGCGTGACCGGAGTCGCCGACATCGTCCATCGCGTCCGTCCGGCCGGAGCCGAGCCCGCAGGCGCCCTCGTGCTGCTGCACGGCCGCGGTGCAGACGAGCACGATCTCTTCCCGCTCCTCGACCTGCTCGATCCGGAGCGACGGCTCATCGGGATGACGCCCCGGGGCCCGCTCGCGCTGCCGCCCGGCGGCGCCCACTGGTACCGCGTGCGGCAGATCGGCCACCCGGACCCGCCGACCTTCCTCTCGACCCTCCCGCTCCTTGCCGGCTGGCTGGACGCCTTCCTCGCCGAGGTCGGCGTGCCGCACGGGCGCACGGTCATCGGCGGCTTCTCGCAGGGAGCGGTGATGTCCTACGCGCTCGCACTCGGCGCCGGGCGACCCTCACCTGCCGCCGCGATCGGGCTCTCGGGCTTCGTACCCACCGTCGAGGGGTTCGAGCTCGACCTCGCCCGCCCCGGGCTGCCTGTCGCCATCGGTCACGGGACACACGATCCCGTCATCGGCATCGACTGGGGACACGACGCCCGGGATCGACTCACGGCGGCGGGCCTCGACGTCCTCTACCGTGAGAGCCCGATGGGACACTCGCTCGATCCGGCGTTCCTGCGCGAGCTTCCCGACTGGGTCGGAAGGGCCCTCGGTGGAACGGGTAGGGCCGGATGAGATCCGGCCCCTACAGGTGTGGGGAGAGCGACATCGCCGGGTGCGCTCGCCGGGAAGACCTGTAGGGGCGCGACGGGACCTCATCCCGCCCGGCCTTTGTAGGGCCGGAACTCACCCCGCCCGACCTTTGTGAGAGCGGCATCTCTCATCCCGCCCCACCGTTGTAGGGGCAGGATCGCACCCCACCCGGCCCTTGTAAGGGCGGGATCTCATCCCGCCCGGGCTTGACACCTAGAGACTCTTTACCTAGAATAACTAAGTATGAACGAACCGCGCGGCCACCTCGACCTGCTCGTGCTTGCCACCCTCGATGAAGGCCCGGCGCACGGCTATCTCGTGATGGAGCGACTGCGCGGCCGAAGCGCGGGTACGTTCGACTTCCCGGAGGGAAGCGTCTACCCGGCCCTGCACCGGCTGGAGGAGCGCGGCCTGCTGCGCAGCGCCTGGTCCGCCGAGACCGGGCGGAAGCGTCGGACCTACGAGCTGACGCGCCGCGGGCGAGTCACCCTCTCTGCCGAGGCGAAGGAGTGGCGCCGCTTCGCCGGCGCGATCGACGCCGTGCTGACAGGAGTCACGTGAGCAACGGGATCGACGAGTACCTGGACGAGCTCGGACGCGCGCTCCCGCGCTCGATCCGGGCACGGATCCTGGCGGAGGTGGAAGACCATCTGCGCGAGTCGGCGAAGACGCACGGCGACGGCGGGGCGCTTGCACGCTTCGGCTCTGCCCGCGAGCTCGCCCGCGAGCTCCGTACCACGGCGGCGGCGAGCGCGATCCGGCGTAGCGCGCTCCTGCTGCTCGCCGCGCTCGTGCCCGCCGTGCTGATCGCCTTCCCGCTCCCGCACGGCCTGCTGCCGCCCGCCTGGGGGACATCACCGGCGGGAGTCGCCTGGCCCGACGGGTTCGCGCCCGCAGCGCAGCAGGACGCGATCGCGATGCTGCTGCTCGCTACCGCCGCTCTCGCGCTCGCGGGCGTGGCGGCTGCGCTCGCGAGACGCCGACGCCTGGCACTTATGCTCGTGACCGCCGGAATCGTCTCGATGTCGGCGACGATCTCCCTGGCCGCGATCCTGGCGCTCGGTTGGGGAGCGGCCGTCGACGGCGAGCCCAGCGCCCTGTGGATCGCGGGCTATGCCTTCGCGGGCGCGCTCGCCGTCGCGGCGGCGACGAGATCCACGGCCACGGCGGCCGCCGCCCTGCACGACCGGGCGCTCGCCTAGACGCAGGGGCCGGATCCGACCGGTTCGAGCTCCGACTCGAGCCCCTGCTCGATCTCCGAGACGGGCACGCCGAAGCCGCCGCTGCCCTCCCTGGCGGCAGCCGCGATCATCGCGACGACGTCACCGGTCTCGCTCACGACCGGCCCGCCGCTATCCCCGTGCCTGACCGTGCCACGGAGCGGGACGACCGTGCGCAGGCGGATCTTCTCGCCGTAGGCGTCGCGGGTCAGGATCTTGCGCGGGCGCCCGGCCGAGCCGGCGATGCTCGTCAGCGCTCCGTCCTCCGGGTATCCGAGCAGCACGACGCTGTCGCGATCGGGCGGCTCGTCGGAGAGGCGGAGCGGGCGCAGCCGAAGCTCGGGCGCGGCGAGAAGGGCGACGTCGTCCTTGACGTCGAGGTAGACGACCTGACCTCGAAGCACCTGGTCGTTCGGAGCGAGGATCCGCGGGTGCTTCACGCCTGCGATCACGTGGGCGTTCGTCGCGACGAGGCCGGGCCGTACGACCCAGCCCGAGCCCTGGACGTTCAGGCCGCACGCGGCGCCGTGGATCTTCACGACACTCGCCGCGGCGCGCTCGGCGACGGGATTCGCGAGCACCGTCGGGTCCGGCGGCGGAAGCTGGAGGTCCGGCCTCGACGCAACGAGCGGCAGCGGATCGAAGCGGGCGAGCGCCTGGAGCACGTCGTCCGGCGGAACGACGTCCACGAGGTTCGAGACGACCATGGAGCCCTGAACCGTGCGGCGGGCGCTGTCCTGGCCGATCTGAAGCGCAACGACGCCGGCGAGCCAGACCACGGCGATCCCGAGCATCGCACCGACCACGGTCCCACCGGCCGCGTCGACCAGCCTGAACGGCCCGCGCAGCACTGTTCCCCGGAACGTCCCCGAGAGATAGCGGGCAGCCGTCTGGAACAGGATCGCTCCGATGATCGCACCGATCAGGCTCGCGAACGGCACCCACGGAGAGGCCTTGCCGTCCGGGAGCACGAACGGGGCGAGGCGGGAGCCGACGAGCGCCCCGATCGCCAGGCCGGCAAGGGAGAGCACCTGCCCGACGAGGCCGCGCTGGTAGCCGACGAGCGCCGATAGCGCCACCCAGACGAGCACGAGGACGTCGACCCAGTTCACCGTCGACGCAATCGTGAGCGCTCAGCAGGACGTCGTACGGAAGTCAGCGTGTTCGGGCACCATCAGGAAGCTAGCATCGGGCATGAGCCCGCCCGTACTCGAGGAGGGAGCGATCCTGACCGGAATCTCGCGCCGACAGCGCCTGCGGGCCTGCGTAGCGCATGGTCCGGCCGCGCTCGCGGTGCTCGCCGTGTTGCTCGCCGCCGCTGCCGCGTCGGCATGCGGCGCGGCGTCGACGGCCGCGCCGGGGGAGAGCGCGACTGCGGTCTCGACGCCGGAGCTGGGCGAGGTCGGCTCGGCGCCCGCCGGAACGCCCGAGGGGGCGCTCACGCTCAACGGCGTCGATCCGACCACCGGGAAGACCGTGAGCCTCGCCGAGTTCGCCGGCAAGCCGATCGTCCTCAACTTCTGGGCCTCGTGGTGCCCACCGTGCCGGGATGAGCTCCCGGCGCTCATGGAGCTCGCACGGGCACACCCCGAGATCCAGATCGTCGGGATCAACCTCCAGGACGCGGCGAGCGACGCGCGAGAGCTTCAGCAGGAGATCGGCTTCGACTGGCCGAGCATCACCGATGCGGACGGCGAGATCCAGCGGCAGCTCGGCGTGATCGGGATGCCGACCACGTTCTTCCTGGACGCCGAGCACCGGATCACGGGACAGGTCGTGGGCGGCACCGACGTCGCCGGCTTCGAGCAGGGTCTCGGCCTGAGCACCACCGACGGCACGTGATCCTCGCGCGCACGATCGAGCTGAACGCCGGTGGGTTGCTGCTCGCCTTCGCCGCCGGCTTCGTCTCGTTCATCTCACCGTGCGTGCTGCCGCTCGTCCCCGGCTACGTCTGCTTCGTCTCGGGGGCGACGTTCGACCAGCTCGGAGCGCCGTCGCGCCGGGTCGTGTCGCTCACCGCGATGTTCGTGCTCGGGTTCACGATCATGTTCGTCCTCCTCGGCGCGGGCGCCGGGTACTTCGGCAACGCGCTGCTCGTCCACCGCCAGACGCTCGAGGTGATCGCGGGGAGCTTCGTGATCCTCGCCGGGCTCGTCTACGCGGGCGTGCCGCTGCCACGGCTGCTCGCCATGGAGAAGCGGCTGCACGTCGCCGAAGGCGGCACCTATCTGACCTCGGGACTGACCGGCGTCGCGTTCGCCGTCGGCTGGACCCCGTGCCTCGGGCCCACGCTCGCTGCGATCCTGACCCTCTCGCTCGGCGGCTCCGGCCCGACCCGTGGCGCGATCCTGCTCGGCGTCTACTCGCTCGGCCTCGGCGTGCCGTTCCTGCTCGCGGGTCTCGCCTTCACGCGAACGCTCTCCTGGACCGGCTTCATCCGGCGCCACTGGCGGGCCGTCCGCCTCGTGTCGGCCTCGTTGCTGATCGCGTTCGGGGTGCTCCTGCTGACAGGGCAGATGTTCCGGATCTCGACCGAGCTGTCCCGCTTCACCGGGCTGACGATCTAGTGGTTTGAGTGCTTCGGCGCCAGAGCCGCCGGAGTACGTCGTGGCTGTTGCTGGGCTCTCACTCGTCGCTCAATGTATACAGCGAGTGTATAGTTGCCGTGTGTCCACGTCTTCGACGCTGCTTGCGCTGCTCGAGCGGGAGCCTGCGCACGGCTACGACCTGAAGCACAAGTACGACACCTGGTTCGCTCGCAAGCGACCGCTGGCGTTCGGACAGGTGTACTCCTCGCTCGCCCGGTTCCAGAGGAACGGCTTCGCGGAGGTGCTCGAGGTCGAGGCTGGTGGCGGACCCGAGCGCCGACGCTACCGCATCACTTCTGCGGGGGTGGCCACGGTGGAAGACTGGATCTTTCGGCCGCAGGATCCCGAGATCTTCGCCGTGAGCTCGCTTTACGCGCGGGTCACGGTGGCCTTGCTCTCCGGCCGGGCTGCTGAGGAGGTACTCGACCGCCAGCGGCAGGCCCACCTTGCGCGCATGCGCGTTCTGCAACGCGAACGGAAGCGGGCAGCAGCTGCGGACCTGCTAGCAGTCACATACGAGCTCGCTCACCTCGATGCCGACCTCCGCTGGATCGAGCAGTCTGGTCAGCGTCTCGACACCATCGGCAAGCAGCTCCAGCAAGCACATCGTGGCTGACGTCGTTCTCGAAGGCCGCGGTGTCCGTCTCTCATACGGGGACACGCCAGCCCTGCTCGGCTGCGATATTGCGCTCGAAGCCGGTCAGCGGGTTGCGCTCATGGGCCCTTCGGGTTCCGGTAAGTCCTCGCTGCTTCACTGCTTGGCCGGCGTGATTCGCCCCGACGCCGGTGAGGTTCACCTCGAGGGCATCCGCGTCGACCGGCTCAGCGAGGCAGCCCGCAGCCGCCTCCGTCTGCGACGAATGGGCATTGTTTTCCAGTTCGGCGACTTGGTCCCTGAACTCACGCTCATCGAGAACGTCATGCTGCCCCTCCAGTTGCTCGGCCACAACGCCCGCGACGCGGGGGCTCGCGCCTTCGAGATGCTGGACGCACTCGGGGTAGCCGATGTTGCCGACTCCCGCGCCGGCGCTGTGTCGGGCGGTCAGGCACAACGGGCCGCGGTCGCCCGCGCGCTCGTGCACGAGCCTCCCATTGTGCTCGCTGACGAGCCGACAGGATCGCTTGACACCGTGAGCGCCGAGGTCGTGTTGGATGCAATGACGTCTCTGACCGGCCGGCTCGGCGCGGCGCTGCTCCTCGTGACGCACAGCAACATGGTCGCCTCGCACCTTGATGAGCTCGTGACCATCCGGGACGGCCGGCTGGACGCAGCGGCGGCGGCGAGATGAGGCCGGTCGTCGCGCTCGGCGCGCGGCTCGCTTGGGCGGCTCCTGGTCAACGTCTGCGCTCCGGCCTGGTTCTGTTAGCAGCCGCCATCGGCACGCTCATGCTGGTGACGGTAGGGGCGATCGCCGCCGCAGAGCAGGCCAGCGTCCCAGGGCTCTACCAGGCCAGCGAGATGCGCCGCCTGCTCGCGGCAGTCGTGGCCGCCATCGCGCTGCCAACGCTCACCCTCGCCGCCACGGCCGGTCGCCTATCTGCGTCCATCCGGGACAGGCGCCTGGCCAACCTGCGGTTGCTCGGACTCTCGCCCCTCCAGACACGGGCGGTCGCCGCCGTCGAGGCAGGAACCGCCGCGTCAGTCGGAGCAGTCCTCGGCTGGGCCGTATTCTGGCTCGCCCGGCCCTTGCTCGCCTCTGTCCATGTGGCCGGTCGGAGCTGGCGGGCCGACGACCTGGCGCCCTCAACAGCCTGGCAGCTGCTCGCGGTGTGCGCCGTGCCGCTGACGATCATGGCGCTCGCCGCCCTCCCGCAACGGCTCGACATGCGGACGTCTCTCACCAGGTCACGGCGAGCGGACACCAAACGACCCTCCCCCTGGCGTGCCCTACCGCTGGCGATTGGCTTGGGCCTGTGCCTGCTCGTCTACCGCGCTGACCCGACCAAGGGCATCGGCGACTCGACGGTCGTCGCATTGTTCGCAGCCATAGGGCTGATCGGCATCGGCATCATCGCCGTCGTACCCGTCTTCGTGCGCCTGCTCGCCGATCTGATCCTGAAGGTCTTCAGCGGTCCGACCGCCATGGTTACAGCGCGCAGGCTACAGGCGCAGCCGGCCTCGATGAACCGGGTCGTGAGCGCGTTGGTGATCGGGCTCTTCCTTGTCGTCGGAGCGCGCGCAGTCGTCGTGAACTTCGAGAGCACCCCGCAATACCGTGCCGCGGCGGCGCAGCTCCTCGACGAACAACGAAACACCGTCACGGTGCCGGCGCGCACCGCAAAGCGGGTGGCAGCGAGCGCACTGCTCGTCGACGGCGTACGTACTGTCACCACCATCCCCATTTTGCATGGTCGCTGCGGCCCAACTCGATGGGACCACTGCACCGCAATCGTGGCTACCTGCGCCCAACTCGCCGGCTTCGCCCCAGGCCTACAGGGCTGTGTTGAGGGTCGCCCCGTCGTTCTCCTCCGAAGCTGGGAGCCCTCAAAAAACCGCCTGACCCTATGGGCCGTCCAGCAAGGACAGCGGCTCGAGACAGAGCTCACGCTACCGCTCCCGCGCCACGAGCTGTCGGGCGAAGGCCTTCCCGACAACAATCCTGCCCAGCCGATCGAGCCGCTCCATGCCAGCATCCTGCTCCCCCCGAGAACACCAGGGATCAACGACCTAGTCGCCCGCACCGACCGCACGCTGCTCCTGACCGCGGATCCCGGCCGCGATCTGAGGGATCACCTGCTCGCAGCCGGCATCCAGCCGGATAGCGGTGCCGACTGGGAGAGCTACGACTTCGTCGCGAGCCTGCGCAGCCTCGTCTGGGCCCTAGCCGCAGTCATCCTCTCCCTCGGGCTACTTGCCTTCGGGGTCGCAGCCATCGACAGGGCCGTAGCCCGCCGCCGGGAGGTAGCCTCGCTCCAGCTCGCAGGCGTGCCTCCCTCACTGCTCCGCCGCGCCCAATGGCTCGAGGCAGCCCTCCCCACCACCCTCGGCTGCCTCCTCGCTACAGTCGCAGGACTCCTCGCAGGCGCAACGTTCCTCCAACTCGACAGTGCAGCGTTGCCGCCGCCATGGCAGCAGGCCGCAACCCTCGGCGCAATCGGAATCGTGGCCTCATTCGCAATCGCCGCGCTCACCGTGATCGCCGCCAGCCCCCGGATCTCGCCAGAGCTGATCCGATCCGAATAGACCCGCCGTCGTCCGCGCCAGGTCCCCACGCGATACCGCCACGAGTGCTAGCAGCAGGAGGCAGTAGACTCCCACCGTGCTGATCGTCGTCGGAGCGATCGTCCTCATGGTCGTGCTCCTGTTCCTGCTGAACACCGAGCGCTGGAAGCGTCTCGGGCAGGGAGCGAAGGGCGTGAAGCGCGGCGTCGAGGAAGAGCTCCACCGCCGGGACTAGGGCCGGCAACCGGCGAGCGGGCGGCCAAGAGCGGGCGGGATGAGATCCCGCCCCTACATCCCGACCGAAGGAACGTCTCGCCGTCCCACGCGGGTCCGGCGCGGCCGAGCCGCGCCGTCAGCCGCGGAGAGCGGCGAACGCCTCGAGCGAGGCTCGCAGGGCGCCGGGCTCGACGTCGCGCGCGATGAAGACGAGGCGGGAGCGCCGATCGCCGTCCGGCCAGCGCGGCAGATGCTCGGGCGGGTAGACGACGTGCTGGACGCCGTTGACGAGCACCGGCCCGGGTCCTCCCGTGTTGAGGAGCCCCTTGACCCGGAGGATGTCGACCCCGCGACTCTGGAGCAGCATCGTGAGCCAGACCCCGAAGGCCGCCCAGTCGAGCGGTCGGTCGAGCTCGAGCGCGAAGGAGCGGACAACGTCGGTGTGGGCATGGTCGACCTGCGCGGCCGCCCGGCCGGCGAGCTTGCAGCGACCACCGAAGAGCCGGCGAGGGTCGACGGCGCCGAAGGCCACCTCGAGGACGTCGGCCGCAGGGTTGATCCGCCCCAGCTCCTCGCAGAGAGCATCGACACGGGCCCTCCCGGCGAGGTCGCCCTTCGTGACGACGAGCCGGTCGGCAGCGGCCGCCTGTTGCGCCCACTCCCGGCGTCGCCTGCCGGTCTCGAGCCCGGCGACGGCGTCGACGGTCGTGACGACGGCCTCGACCGCGAACTGGTGGCGCAGCATCGGCTCGGAGACGAGGGTGGAGAGGATCGGCCCGGGGTCTGCGAGGCCCGTCGTCTCGAGAACGACCCGGCGAAACGGTGGCAGCTCACGGCGCGTACGACGGTCGAGCAGGTCTCGAAGCTCGTCGGCCAGGTCACCGCGCAGCGTGCAGCAGACACACCCGCTCGCGAGCACGACCGTCCGCTCGTCCACCCGACGCAGCAGATGGTGGTCGATCGCAACCTCGCCGAGCTCGTTGACGATCACCGCGGTCTCGCCCATCCTCGGGTGTCCGAGCAGCCGCGAGAGCAGGGTCGTCTTGCCGCTCCCGAGGAACCCGGTGAGGATCGAGACCGGGAGCGGCCTAGCCATCGCCGCGGAGAGCCCGCACGAGCGCCGGGTCGAGGGGGTCGAGCGACCTGCCGGCGAGCCGCTCGGCCGCCTGCCAGAGCCCGCCGAGATCAGCGACCACCTCGGCGCTCCCCTTGGCGTCCCGCAGGACGTACACGCTGCCGCCCCAGTCGTCGAGAGACAGCCCGAAGTGCCGCAGCACCTTCCGGAGGAGCTCGACCCGGAAGATCCTCACGCGCCGGTCGCTGCCCTTTTCGGCCCAGTGGCTGACACCCAGCACCCCACAGAGCCCGCACATGCGTCTAGCGTAGTACGACGCAGACCGCACACCACCGGACGAACAGGAGGACGGAGATGGCGAAGGAGATCCTCTGCGCATACGGCGTCGACGTCGACGCGGTCGCAGGCTGGCTCGGCTCGTACGGCGGCGAGGACTCGCCCGACGACATCTCGCGCGGGATGTTCGCGGGCGAGATCGGAACCCCGCGGCTGCTCGAGCTGTTCGACTACTACGGCCTGAAGACGACCTGGTTCATCCCGGGGCACTCGGTCGAGACGTTCCCGAAGCAGACGCGGATGGTCGCCGACGCGGGGCACGAGATCGGGGTCCACGGCTACTCGCACGAGAACCCGATCGCGATGACGCGCGAGCAGGAGGAGACGATCCTCGTCAAGTGCATCGACCTCGTCAAGAAGGTGTCGGGACGGCGGCCCACCGGCTACGTCGCTCCGTGGTGGGAGTTCTCGCCGGTCACGAACGAGCTCCTGCTCGCCCACGGCATCAAGTACGACCACTCCCTGATGCACGACGACTTCCACCCCCACTACGTCCGCGTGGGTGACAGCTGGACGAAGATCGACTACGCGAAGCCGGCAAGCGCCTGGATGAAGCCGCTACGCCGCGGCAAGGTCACGCCGCTGATCGAGATCCCGGCGAGCTGGTACCTCGACGACCTGCCGCCGATGATGTTCATCAAGAAGTCGCCGAACAGCCACGGCTTCGTGAACCCGCGGCAGCTCGAGCAGATCTGGATCGACCAGTTCGACTGGGTGTACCGCGAGTACGACTACGCGGTGTTCGCGATGACGATCCACCCCGACGTGAGCGGCAAGGCGCAGGTACTGATGATGCACGAGCGGATCATCGAGCACATCAACCGCCACGCCGGCGTGCGCTGGTGCACGTTCGACCAGATCGCAGACGACTTCCGCAAGCGCAACCCAAACCCGGCCGCAGCGGTCAAGAAGCCGCGCGACCGTACGGGCAAGGGCGCAAACCCGGGAGCGGGCGCGCGCCGCTGACGGCCCCCATCGGGGCGGGCGGGATGAGATCCCGCTCCTACACCCCAGAACGCCCACACCACGCCGGGCAGGACCAGGCCCCGCGTAACGCTTGCCCGCGAAGACCGTGACCGCGGCCCTGTGGGCCGCTCCTACGCGGGTCCGGCGCGGCCGAGCCGCGCCGTCAGCCGCGGGACCGTGACCGCGGCCCTGTGGGCCGCTCCTACGCGGGTCCGGCGCGGCCGAGCCGCGCCGTCAGCCGCGGGCGACCCAGTCGATCGTCCGCGAGGCGAGGCGATCGAGGGCGGCGACGCAGAGCTCGAGGTGCTCCTCCCTCGTGTCCTCGAGCTTCGTGTGCGACAGCCCGCGCAGGCTCTGCACGAAGAGCATGACCGTGGGAACCCCGGCGCGCGAGATCTCCGCGGCGTCGTGGAGGGGGCCGCTCGGGAGCCGGTACGACTCGCCGGCGATCTCGCGAATCGCCTCGTCACAGAAGCCGACGAGCGTCTCGTCGAAGAGGATGGGCTCGATCCCCCAGATGCGCTCCCAGGCGACGTCGATGCGCTCCTCCCCGGCGATCCGCTCGCTCGCCTCCCTGGCCGCTGCGAGCATCCCCGCCAGGTCTGCCGCGTCCAGGTGGCGCTGATCGAGGAGGCACTCGGCTTCCTCGACGACGGAGGTCGCGATACCGGGTCTCGTGATCACGCCGCCCATCGTGCACACCGCACCACCGCCCGTCCCCCGGGCGAGCTCGCGGATCTCCAGCTCGAGGCGCGCCGCACCGGCGAGCGCGTCGCGTCGCTGATCCATCGGCGTCGAGCCCGCATGGGCGGCCTGCCCGCGGAACACGATCCGGTGACGTTCGACGCCGAAGGTGCCGAGCACGGCTCCGAGCGGGAGGCCCAGGGACTCGAGAACCGGCCCCTGCTCGATGTGGAGCTCGAGGTAGGCGGCCGCAGTCGCGAGCTGACGCCCCGACTCGGAGGCCCGATCGAGATCGACGCCGTGAGCGGCGAGCGCTTCGGGGAGCCCGACCCCGTCCCGGTCGCGAAGCGATCGCAGGTGCTCGAGGTCGCCCAGCGAGCCCGCGCAGGCAGACGATCCGAACAGGCTCCGCCCGAAGCGTGCACCTTCCTCGTCGGCCCAGTCGACGAGCCGCACGGTCACGGGTGGGGTTCCCTCGGCGGCCAGACGCCGCAGCACCTCCAGGCCGCCGACGACGTTGAGGCAACCGTCGAGCCAGCCGCCGTTCGGAACCGAGTCGATGTGCCCGCCCAGGAGGACGGCGCGCTCCGAATCGCCGCGCAGGGTCGCCCACTGGTTTCCCGCCTCGTCCACCTCGACCTCGACGGGGAGCCCGGACAGCCTGTCGCGCATCCACTCCCTTGCGCGGGCCCACGTGTCCGTCCAGCAGACCCGCTGCGCCCCGTGCTCGTCCCCGGTGAGCTCGCGAAGCTCCTTCAGCTCGGTGACGGTGCGGGAAGGGTCGAGACCCATACGGGCACCCTAACGCGATCGGCTATCGTTCGCCCCCGATGGGACGAGGCTCGATCTCGAGAAAGCGCTGGCGGGCCGATCGGCAGCGCAAGAAGAAGCAGCGCGACAAGCGCAAGGCCCAGCAGGCCGCGAAGCCCGCACGCAGCTGAGGCCTCTCCCGCCCGGCGGGAGGCGGCGGGCCGTGCCGTGCCCTCAGCTCGCCGGCGGTGCGCCCGGCTCGCCCCCGCCCCCGCCCGGCGCGGGCTCGGCGATCGGCGGAGGCTCTGCCACGTAGCCGGGGAACGGTAGCCAGGCCTCGTCGGCGAGGGTGGCGAGCGTGCTCGCCCGGATACCGGCGTCGGAGACGGTGTAGAGCAGGTCGCCGACCACGAGCGAGCGGCGGATCTGCCCGGCGGGGTGCCTCACCCGGCCGACCTCGCTCAGGCCGCCGGCGCCCGCGTGCAGCCCGACCGCGCCCCCGAGATCCTGCACGGTCCCTGTCGCCTCGTCCCAGACCGACGCCGTGACGGGCACGACCGCGAGCCCCGTGGGAGCCCACCAGAGGAACGCGTGATGATCCCACTCGGCCTCCGACCAACCCGGCGCGAGGCTGCGGCGGTCGACGAGTCGCGGGCTCGACGGGTCGGTGACGTCGAAGACCGAGACCTGCGTTCCGAGCAGCTGCCCCTCGGGTGTTGCGTCCTGGCCGACGCCGAGCAGGAGGCCTTCGCCGATCGGATGGAGGTACGCCGAGTAGCCGAGCAGCTGAAGCTCCCCAGCAACGGCGGGTGAGGCCGGGTTCGAGAGGTCGACGACATACAGCGGGTCGACCTGCCGGAACGTCACGACGTAGCCCGTGGCCCCGATGAACCGCACCGCGAAGATCCGCTCGCCGCGGCCGAGCCCGGTCACCTCGCCGACCTGTTGCAGGCTGCCGCCGTCCTGCGCGAGCACCGTGACGCGGCTCTCGGGCTCGCCGGCCGGCGGGAAGTCCCACCAGATCGGTGCGTCCGTGCTCGCCACCCGGAGGAAGCCCTCGTGCTCGGACATCGCCCACTGGCTGAGCAGGTAGCCCGTGACGACGCCGCTCGCTGCGTAGGCGGTCGAGCCCGGGCTTGCGGTGTCGAAGCGGTGGATCTCCGTCGTCACCTGCGCGGGCAGTACCTCGCCCTCCTCGAGACCGCCCCAGTCGGCCCAGCGCTGCGTGGCCACGTACAGGCTGTCCGGCGAGGCGTACGCGAGCTCGCCCCCGGCGAAGATCGCATCCGTGTCGACCGGCTGGATCCCCGTCTCGAGGTCGAAGGTGAGAACGGTCAGCGTCCCGAGCCCGGAGAAGGTATCGGTGCGGTCGACCTGGCGGCAGCTGACGGCGCGGCGCTCGCTGACCCCGCCCGTGGCAACGTCCTCGAGCCGGTAGGACGGAAGCCAGTTCTTCGTGGTCGAGCGATCGATCAGGGCGCGATTCCTCCGCCGGGCCTTCGCCTCGGCGGCCCGGCCCGGTCCGGTGGGACCCTCGAAGGCGATGCCGGACGGCGACGAGGCAACCACGAGGCGCGCGGTCGCACCGGTCAGCCTGGCGGCGACGAGCGAGCCGTCGACCGAAAGCCGGCGAACGACCTGCGGCGACGAGGGGTCGGCGACGTCGATCTCGGTGAGCACGACCTCTGGCATCCAGAACATCGGGGCGTCCGAGCTCGCACCTCCACCCGTGCCACCGGCGCGGAGCGGCATGACCCCACCGCCGCCGGAGAGGACGACGAGCCGGTCTCCGTGGAGCAGGAGCTGGGCCGACCACGCATCGGGGAGCTCGAGCGAGGAGAGCAGGCGAGGCTCGCCGCCACTCACGTCGACTACGTGGAGGCGCCCGGCGGCGAGCGCGTAGATCCTCGACCCGTCCGTCTTGACGACGTCGGGCTCGTCGACACCGACCTCCTGGAGGTTCGTCGTCGAGTAGTCGGTGCCGGCGACCGGGCCCTCCTCCGGCCCGCCGCCGTCGGCTTCCGCCGACGGGAGGGCGATCGCACCGGTCACACCGGGGAGCCCCCACGGCTCGACGAGCCGCTTTGCGTGCTTCTTCACGTACCCGAGGAAGCCGATGCAGGTTCCGAACTCGTTCAGCCCGCCGGAGGCGGCGGTGGCGGCCGTGGCGCCGCCGGCGAGCAGGGCGGCCGAGATCAGGCCCACGACGAGGGCGAAGGTGAGTGTCCGCTTCATGCCGCGCGCTCCTTTCGTTGCGTCGATCTCAGCTTCGACACCGTATCGGCTGCGAAGGTTCCCGCCCGGATCCTCACCCCGGGGCGATCTCGCCCACGACCCGCAGGCCGCTGCGCACGCCTCCCCGTGCGATATGCTGTCGGCGGACAGGCGGCGCGCCTGCCACTCTCTTTTCCGGGCTGGCGCGCGACCTGTGCACGCATGCACGAAGTGACCGCGCAGACCACCGTACCCGCCGAGGTTGGAGACGACCTAGTTGCCGCCGCGGAGCGAGCCTCCGCCTGGGGCGGCGAGCCGTTGCTCCATCCGGACGAGGATCCCGCCGCCGTGCTCGCTCCGGGCTCGGCGCGACGGCGGGCGCTCGACGAGGCGACGGAGGAGATCCGCGCCGGCCTGACGGCGCCGTCGGCGCGCTGGCGGGTCGAGTTCTCGCTGATGCTCGGGCTCGAGCGCGTGCTGTCCGAGCCGGCGCCCCACCTCGCGTCCGGGACCGAGCTCCGCCGCCACCAGATCGACGCTCTCGCCGGCATGCTCACCGAGCTGATCGCCCGCCACCAGCGCGAGCAGGTCGACGGTGGCGAGAACGGGCATCCGGCGGAGCTCGAAGCGGAGGAGTACGAGGACGAGGAGCTCGACGAGGAGCTGGAAGAGGAGCTCGAGCCCGCACCCGCCGATGACCCGGGCGCCGAGCGCCGTTACCGGTTCCGGCACCCGACCGCCTCCGGGAAGACGATCGCCGCGGGCGGCTTCGTCGAGGCGGCCCGGACGATGGGCGTGCTGATCCTCACGCACCGCCGCCTGCTCGTGAGCCAGTTCACCCGCGATCTCACCTCGGAGGGCTACGGTCACCGCTTCACCGAGGCGATCGTCCGCTCAGAACGGCGCCCGCCCCAGGCTCCGATCACGATCCAGACCTACGCCTGGTTCGCGCGCCACGTCGATGCCCTCTCGCGCACCGCCTACCAGCTCGTGATCTGCGACGAGGCGCACACCGCGCTCGGCGAGAAGACGAGCGCGGCGATTCGTAGCTTCACCGAGCCGATCTACATCGGGATGACGGCGACCGAGCAGCTGATCGCCAAGCAGGTCTCGGACGTCTTCCCGGCCTCCGTCGACGACCTGCCGCTCTCCGACGCGGCCCGGCGCGGGCTGATCGCCCCGCTGCGCTGCCTCCGGATCCCGCCGGCCGCGGCGATCTCGTCCGTCCCGATCGTCGGCGGCGACTACGACCAGGAGGCCCTCGCGAAGGTCCTCGACCACGAGCTGATCAACCAGGCCGCGGCGAGCCTGTACCGCGACCGTTTCGACGCCACCCCGGGCATCGTGTACGCGGCCGGGGTCGATCACGCCTACAACCTCGCCCGCGAGCTGCGGGCAGCCGGGTTGAAGGCCGAGGCGGTGAGCGGGCGGACCCCGCCGCTCCGCCTCGCCGAGACCCTTGCGGCCTACGAGCGCGGCGAGATCAACGTGCTCGTGAACGCCCAACTGCTCGCCGAGGGCTGGAACTCGCCGCGAGCAACCGTCTGCATGCACCTCGCCCCGACCGCGAGCCGGCGCGTGTACCAGCAGCGGATCGGCCGGATCATGCGGATCCAGCCACGCAAGGAGGCCGGGATCGTCGTCGACTTCGTCGATCCCGCCGCGACGCACAACGACCGCACGGTGACGCTCCACTCACTCCTCGACGCCGACTTCTACCGCCCCGGAGCGCGCGTGACGCCGGCGCCGCGCCGACGCATGCAGCGTCGTACCCGGCGCAAGCTGTCTCCGGCCAGCTGGCTCGCGCCGGTCACACCCGATCCGCGCCGGCGCGTCGCCGTGATCGGGCGCGAGTGGCAGCGCGTCGATCCGTCGCGCCTTGCCGGCGACGAGCAGGAGCTGTGGGCGCGGCTCGCCGGGCGGCAGCTCCGCTTCGACGAGCGGCAGCAGTTCGCCGAGAAGCTCGCCCGGGCGAGCCGCGAATGCCGTGAGCTCTTCCTCATGAGCTGCGCGGCGGAGAACCCGAACCGCAGGCTCCGGCTCGCCGCTCTCGGCGACCGCGTCGCAACTCCGGTCGACCGCGCGAGCTTC
Source organism: Gaiellales bacterium (assembly GCA_046330455.1). Lineage (GTDB taxonomy): Bacteria > Actinomycetota > Thermoleophilia > Gaiellales > Gaiellaceae > CAVQXR01. The sequence goes on along the minus strand of JAXLSU010000001.1, from coordinate 149,287 downwards.
GACGATCTCGTCACGATCGTGACCTCGTCGCCGATGTGGGAGAAGGATCGCGTGGCCGGGATCCGTATTCTCCTGCGGGCGCTCGCCGACGGCAAGGCCGAGGCGCCCGAGCAGATCGTCGAGCGCTGGACGTGGAAGCTGGCGCGGGCGACGCGCAAGGTGCAGGACCGGCGTGCGAGCGCGGAGCTTCCCGACGCGAAGCGGCTGCTCGGCGCGCTCACAAACTCACGTGGTCACCGGCACGAGGAGAACGTCGCCCGGCTCGTCAACGTCGCGCTCGAGCAGCCGACCCAGGTCGGCGTGGCCCTGCTCGCCTCCGCGGAGGGCTACACGCCGACCGCGACGCAGCTCATCGAGCGGGCGCGCGCCCGCCTCGGAACGGTCAACGAGGTCGCAGGCGCGCTCGCGGACAACCTCCCGGCCCCGAAGGCAGGGGCCGGCAAGACCCGGCGGAGGCGGAGACGCAAGAAGCCCGCGGCCGTGGAGCCGCAGGCGACAGAGACGGCAACGGAAGCCGGGGAGAGTACCGACGGGCCGGCCGGCGATGCCGCCGGGGTCGCGCCCGCGCCCGGCCCCGCGCCCGAGAGCGGGGAGCCCGAACCCGGCGTGGCCGTCGCCTGACGCCTCAGTCGGCCGAGTCCTCCTCTTCCCGCCGCCTCGCCTCGTGCTCCTGGAGGAACCGCGTCAGCTCCGCGGCAAGGGTGTCGCCCGAGGGCAGATCCTCGGTCTCGGCGAGCTCGTCGGCGTGGCGCTCGAGCTCGCGGACGTAGGCCGCCGTCTCCTCGTCGGCCGCGACCGCCTCGCTCACCTGGCGCTCGTAGACCTCCGCTGCCCGCTCGAGCTCCTCGAGCTCGAGCTCCACGGAGACGAGCTCCCCGAGGCGGCGACACAGCGACAGCGCCGCCTTCGGGCTCGGCGCGAGCGAGGCGTAGTGAGGAACGGCGGCCCAGAGGCTGACCGAGTCGATCGACGCCGAGCGGCACGCGGAGTGGAGGATGCCGACGATCCCGGTCGGCCCCTCGTACCGTGACACGCTCAGCCCGAGCTCCTCGACGAGCGCGGGATCGGTCGCGGCCCCGGTCACGGGACTCGGCCGCGTGTGGGGGACGTCTGCGAGCAGCGCTCCGAGCGTGACGACGAGCTCGACGTCGAGGGTCTGCGCCAGCTCGATGATCTCGCCCGTGAACGTCCGCCAGCGCGTGTTCGGCTCGATTCCGATCAGGATGATCGCGTCGCGTACACCGGCCCCTTCCCGAAGCGCCATCGAGGCGTCGTAGAACGCGTTCTCGGGCCACTCGATGCGCCGTGTGAGACCGTCCTCGAGCGACACGTGCGGGCGGACTGCCTGGAAGTCGAAGAACTCCTCCGGATCGATGTCGGCGAAGCGCTCGGCGCTCCAGGCGCGGGCGAGGAAGCCCGCCGCGAGCGTGGCCCCCTGGGCACCGTCGTTCCAGCCCCTGAAGGCGGTGACGAGGATCGGCCGGCTCGGAGCGGGCCGGCGGCTCATGCGGAGGTGGGCGCCGATGGCGAGATCTTACGGGAGCCGGTGCGCCGGAACCGCACCGCGCACGGAAACGGCCCGCCGAAGCTGCGCCGCCCAGGCGAGCCGGACGACGAACGCGACGAGCGCACACCAGATCGCGGAGGCGAGCGCGACGTGCAGGAGCACGACCCCCCAGGGGAGCGCCGTGTTCCACTGCCACTGCCCGACCCCGATCTCGGCTCCGAGGAGCAGGATGATCACGACGCTCAGCCGGAGCTCTGGAAACGCCTCGCGGCGGAGCCAGACGAGCGCTCCGACGGCGATCGCGAACGCGACTCCGAACACCCCGGTCGCGACCGCGTGGACGTGCGCGGCGTCGACGACGTTCCCGAGCCGTGGGATCTCGTCGCCGCTCGACCCCGGGTGAGGGCCGGCGGCCGTGACGAACGCGCCGGTGACGATGAGCGCGAGCGCCGAGGGAAGCAGGAGCAGCGAGAGCCAGGCGAGCGGGCGCGGGAACCGGGACTCACCGCGGCCCCGCGCGAACGCATGCGCCTCCATGACGACGAGCGTCGCGATGCCGATCGCAAGGAGCGCGAGCAGGAAGTGGCTCATCACCGCGTAGGGGCTCAGCTCGAGCATCACCGTGACACCGCCGAGAGGAATCTGGGCGATCGTGGCGAGCGCTACGAACAGAGCGAGTCGCGTCACCCGCCGCGGCAGGTCGGGAACGTGCCGTGACAGCACCCAGACGACGAGGGCGAGGATGATCGCGCCGAGCGAGATCAACCGGTTGCCGAACTCGATGAACGAGTGCAGGCCGCTCTCCGGGAACGGCTTGTCACCGCAGCGTGGCCAGTTCTCGCAGCCGAGGCCCGACCCCGTGAGCCGGACGATCGCGCCGGTCACCATCACGAGATAGAGCGCTCCGACCGAGGCGAGCGAGAGGGTGCGAAAGCCCTCCGGCGTCAGGCGATGGGCACGCCAGCGCGCTCGGAGCGACCCGGCCGTCGAGGCCATTCTCGGTGCCGGCACGGCCCTGGCCTCAGACGGCGAGCACGCCCTGGCCCGCCTCGACGCAGCCGATCCTGGCGAGAAAGAGCCCCCGGTCACGGAACTCGGCCTCGAGCACGGGACCGTGTGCGGCCGGGAGCGAGACGAGGAGACCGCCCGCCGTCTGGGGGTCGTAGCCGAGCAGCTCGAGCTCGTCGGGGATGTCGGCGGTCGACGCCCGGTCGGCGGCGAACTCGCGGTTGCGCGGGTCGCCGCCCGTCCTGATGCCGGCCCGGGCAGCCTCGAGGGCGCCCTCGAGCGCGGGAAGCCGGCTCGCTTCGAGCACGAGCCGGACACCGCTTCGCTCGGCGATCTCGACCGAGTGCCCGAACAGGCCGAACCCCGTCACGTCCGTGACGGCGTGCGGAAGGTGCGGGCGAAGCACGTCCGCCGCGTCCCGGTTCAGCTCGGTCATCGCCGACACCGCCTGCGCCCTTGCCGTGTCCGGGAGGAGCCCCTGCTTGACCCCGGTGAGCACGAGCCCCGTTCCGAGCGGCTTCGTCAGGTAGAGGGCGTCGCCGGGCCGGGCCTCGCTCTTGCGCCAGATCGCATCCGGAGACGCTGTCCCGACCACGGCGAGGCCGTACTTCGGCTCCGGATCGCGGATCGTGTGGCCGCCGGCGAGCAGCGCACCGGCCTCCCGAACCTTCGCGTCGGCGGCCGAGAGCACCGCGGCGACCGTCGCCCCCGGCAGCTCCTCGGGAAACGCGGCCACGGAGAGGGCGAGCAGCGGGGCCCCGCCCATCGCGAAGACGTCGTTCAGCGCGTTCGTCGCGGCGATCGCACCGAACTCGGCCGGGTCGTCGACGAGCGGGGGAAAGAAGTCGACCGTGAAGATCAGCGCGCGCTCATCGTCGAGCCGGTAGACGGCCGCATCGTCGGCAGGCGCGAGCCCGACGAGCAGGTTCTCCGACTCCACCGGCGCAAAGCCGCGAAGCAGCTCCTCGAGGCGGGCCGCCGAGTACTTCGCCGCACACCCCCCGGCCGGCGCGAGCTCGGTGAGCCGAGCAGTAGGCTCCATGCCATGGAGGGTACCGGGGAGGCCCGGTTCGGCTGCCAGGACATGACCGCGCCGCTTCGCCGTGTGCTCGTGCGCGCGCCCGCGGAGGACGCGATCGCCGCCTGGCGGGAGTACGGCTGGCGGGCTGCTCCCGATCCTGTCGGCCTCGCGGCCGAGCACGAGGCATTCTGCGCGGCGCTGTCGGACTCGGGCGCCGAGGTCGTGGTCGGCCGAACGCCCGAACCGGGAAATCCGGATGCGATCTACGTCTACGACCCTGCGCTCGTCGCCGTTGCCGGAGCGATCCTGTTGCGGCCCGGCAAGGAGGGCCGCCGGAGCGAGGTCGCCGCGATGGAGGCCGATCTGCGGGCGGCCGGTGTTCCCGTCGCCGGCAGGATCGAACCACCCGCGACCGTGGAGGGCGGCGACACACTCTGGCTCGACTCCCGGACGCTGCTCGTGGGGATCGGCTACCGGACGAACGAGGCCGGGGTGGCGGCGCTCGCCGCCGCCCTGCCGGAGGTCGACGTGCTCGCGTTCGACCTGCCGCACCACCGTGGGGCCGGCGAGGTGCTGCACCTGATGTCGTTCATCTCCCCGCTCGCCGACGACCTCGCCGTCGTCTACCTCCCGCTCATGCCGGTCCGGCTGGTGCGGCTGCTGGAGGAGCGCGGGATCCGGCTCGTCCACGTGGCCGACGAGGAGTTCGAGACGATGGGCCCGAACGTGCTCGCGCTCGCTCCGCGCCTGGCGCTCGCCCTCGAGGGCAACGACGAGACGCGACGCCGAATGGAACAGGCCGGGGTCGAGGTGCTCGTGTACCGGGGCGACGAGATCTCGCGCAAGGGAGACGGCGGCCCGACGTGCCTGACCCGTCCACTCCTCCGCGGCTGAACGGACTTCGCGGCTGAGCGGACTTCGCGGCTGAGCGGCCGGCTCGGCCGGGCGCGACCCACGCTGGAGCCTGGCGGAGCCCGGCGGTCACGGGCTCGGCCGGCCGCGACCCGCGTAGCGCCGGCTGAACCCCGAGGTCCCCGCCCGTCAGGCGCCGAGCGCGTCCACGAGCACGCCGGTGGCCTGCTCGAGGCGGGCGAACGCCTCGTCGAACAGCCAGCGAGAGCGATCGGCCTCCTCGATCTCGTTCGAGACGACCCGTACCTCGACCGCGGGGACGCCGGCGAGCCCCGCCGCCCGGAGCACGGCGTAGCCCTCCATCGCCTCGATCGGCGTTGCCCTCGCACCTCCGACACGGCCGCTCGTCCCGATCGGGAGCACGCGCACACCGGGCAGCGCACCGCTCACCGTCCGCAGCAGCTCCGGGTCTGCGGCGAGCGGCGTCGCGAGCTCGGAGTCGCAGTAGACGGCCTCGCTCCCCACGACGATGTCGAGCAGCCCGACCTCACCGCCGCGCCGGGCCCCGGCAATCCCGACGTGCAGCAGCCGTCCGGGCCGAGCCTGTGCGAGTGCGGCCGCCGTTCGGACCGCGGACTCGACCGGGCCGATCCCGCACGCAAGTGTCCGTGCCCTGCCGGCGCCGGTGAGCTCGCGGTCTGTCGCCGCGACGACGAGCAGCTGGGCGACCACGGGACGGGTCATCGGCCCCTGCGCGCACGCCGGAGGCCCCTGATGCCCTTGCGCACGCGCCGGCAGCCCCTGTAGGGGCCGGATCTCATCCGGCCCTGCCGGATCCCGGGAGCGATCAGCTGCCCTTCTCGATCGGCACGTCGACGAGATTGCCCCACTCCGTCCACGAGCCGTCGTAGTTGCGGACGTTCTCGTAGCCGAGCAGCTCGCGAAGAACGAACCAGGTATGGGCGCTCCGCTCGCCGATCCGGCAGTAGGCCGTCACCTGCGTGTCGGCGGTGACCCCCTTCGCGTCGTAGATCTCCCGGAGCTCGCCGGCCGGCTTGAACGTCCCGTCGTCCTGCACCGCGGTCGCCCACGGGATCGAGGCGGCGGTCGGGATGTGGCCGCCGCGCATGGCGCCCTCCTGCTCGTAGCCGGGAGGAGCGAGCAGGTCGCCCGCGTACTCGCCCGGGCTACGAACGTCCACGAGCGCGCGCCCCGGGGCGCCGATCCACTCCCGCACCTGGTCGCGATAGGCGCGGATCGACTCGTCGCGCTCCCTGGCCGTGTAGCTCGCCGCCGCGGGCACCGGGGTCTCGGTCGTGAGCTCGCGCCCCTCGTCGATCCACTTCTGGCGCCCGCCGTTCAGGATCCGCACGTCGCCGTGGCCGTACGTCTTCACGTACCAGTAGGCGTACGCGGCGAACCAGTTGTTCTTGTCGCCGTAGAGCACGAGGGTCGTGTCGTTCCCGATGCCCCTGGCGCCCATGAGCCCCTCGAACGCCGCCCGGTCGACGAGGTCGCGCTCGACGGGATCCTGGAGGTCGTCCTTCCAGTGGAGCTTCACCGCGCCGGGGATGTGGCCCTCGTCGTAGAGATCGGGATTCTCGTCGACCTCGGCGACGACCACGTCCGGGGCGCTCAGATGCTCGGCGACCCAGTCCGTCGACACGAGAACCGGCTTCGCGTAGCCCTCTTCAGCCATCGTGTGCTCCTCCTTCAAACCTACTTCAAAGAGTAAAGTTATAGCGCGGTCATCAGCCTAGCGAAGAAGCGTGTCGCGCACGGCGCCGGTCAGCTCACCGACGGTCACGAGCCCCTCGAAGCGGTCTCTGATCACGCCGTCGGCGCCGACGAGGAACGTGAACGGCTCGGTGGGGAGGCTCCACTCCTCGACCCAGCGATTGAATCCCTGTTGCGGATCGTTGTTCTCGTAGATCTCGACGTGGATGAAGCGAACGCCGGAGCCCTCGAGCTCCTGGCGCGCCTTGTCGACGATCGCGACTACAGGCCCGCAGACACGGCTCTGGCAGAACCGAGGCGTCGCGAAGGTGACGACGAAGGGAACACCCTCCTCGAGGCTCTCGGCGACCGAGTAGCGGAGCATCTCGGTGTCGGGCGGCCGGGCGGTCGTGATGTCCTCGGCGAACGCGTCGTCGAGCGTCGGGTTGTCGGACGGAATCGCCCGATCGCCGACTCCCGGCGCCGCCGACGTCTCGGCGACCTCGATCTGCCCCACCGCCTGGATCTCCCCGCCCTCGGGCTCGACGAGCAGCGTGTACGTGCCGGCCTCGTCCAGCTCGAGGTGCGTGACGTAGACGGCCGGGGCGTTGAACTCCCCGTCGTCCACCTCGTCCTCGGAGAGCCCCACGTCGAGGCTCCGGGCCGTCGTCCCGAGCGTCGGAACGGCGTCGAGCGAGGAGCCCTTCGCGACCCTGACCGTCGCCGACGGGGCGATGATCAGCTCGCTCTGCTGGTTGACGACGAGGAAGCTGATCCGGTTCTCGCCCACCGAGTAGTCGATCGTCCCGAAGACGAGCGCAACGTCGTCGGCCGGGTTCGCCCGGAGCAGCGCGTTGATCGAGCCTTCCGGCGCCTCACCCGTGGCGGTGGTCGTGACGCTCGTCGTCTCGACGATCGCCGCGGCGGAGCCCGTCGAGGTCGCGGTGCCCGCGTCGTTCCCGCCGCCGCACGCGACGAGCAGCAGCGCCGCTCCGACAGCCGATGCGACAGACAGGGAGACCCGGCGCATCCACCGAGTGTACGGACCGGGCGATGTGCCCCGTCAGGCGAGCTCGGCGACGATCAGCGCCACGGCGACGAGCCACGCCGCCACGAGCATCCCGACCAGGGCGACGAGCGGCCAGAGCGAGGAACGGCCGACCGGCTGGGAGCGAGACGGGAGCGCCATCGGCGCCGGAGTTCTCCGGCGACGAGCGGGCTCCTCCCCGACCGATCGCTCGCTTGCCTATCGGCCGTCGGAGGAGCCCGCCCTCACCGTCGTCGTCCCAGCTGCCGGGGCCGGCGGCCGCACCTCAGCGGCCGTCGGAGAACCCGGCACCGAGCGCCGACACCGTCGCCGCGATCGACACCAGGGCAATCAGCACACGAGCCTTCGACATCACGAACCCTCCCTTTCGAATCGAGAACCGACTACCGGCCGTCAGAGAAACCAGCGCCAAGCGCCGACACCGTCGCCGCGATCGAGACCAGAGCGATCAGCACACGAGCCTTCGACATCACGAACCCTCCCTTTCGAATCGAGAACCGACTACCGGCCGTCAGAGAAACCAGCGCCAAGCGCCGACACCGTCGCCGCGATCGAGACCAGAGCGATCAGCACACGAGCCTTCGACATCACGAACCCTCCCTTTCGAATCGAGAACCGACTACCGGCCGTCAGAGAAACCAGCGCCAAGCGCCGACACCGTCGCCGCGATCGACACCAGAGCAATCAACACACGAGCCTTCGACAACACGTTCACCTCCTCCCGTTATCGGTCGGAGTTGCGCGAGTTTCGAATCGTCCGCGAAAACCGTCCCTGGACGGTCTCGGGGACGCGGAAGCGCTGGAAGACCGGTTCGGCGAAGCCGCGACGACGATCGCTCGCTGGGCCGGGGCCACGGCCCTCTCCTTTCGTCAGAAGCGGAAGTCCTGGAGGGTCTCGGCCGCGCGACGGTAGAGGCGGGCCGCGGTGCGGTCGTCGCCGCGCGCCGTCGCGAGGTCGCCCCGGGCGATCCAGACGGCCGCCCGGTGGCTGCCCGAGCCGAGCTGGTCGAAGCTCGACTCGGCATCGGCGAACGCGTTCCCTGCGTCGTCGAGCCGCCCCTGCTCGAGGAGCGCCCGGCCGAGCACGAGCTGTGCGTTGCCGATCTCGTCGAGGAAGTCGACCCGGCCGTCGAGAAGCTCGAGCGCCTGCCTGGCCTGCTCCTCGGCGAGCTCGACGCGACCGGTTCGGAGGTGGATCTGGGCGAGCGACGAGATCGCCTGCGCAGCGTCCGCCGTGCTCCCGACGTCGAGCGCGTGCGAGAACGCGCTCTTCAGGTGCTCGACGGCCTCATCCGGCTTCCCGAGCAGGAAGGTGAGCCCGCCGAGGTTGTTGAGCATCCGACCGACGCTCTGGCGGTCGGCCTGCTCCTCGTAGATCGCCTTCGCGCGCTCGGCATAGGAGCGCGCCCTCACCCACTGGCCCTGACGCTCCGCGACGAGCGAGGCCTGGAAGTACACGTGGGCGACCGTCCTCGTGTCGTCGAGCCCCTGGGCGAGCTCCAGGGCACGCTCGATGTCCTCGCCGGCGGCCTCGAAGTCGCGCTGGCGCCGGTAGCACCGTGACCGCCACTCGAGCAGGTGCGAGCGCAACCGGTCGCAGGGAAGCCCGGACGACTCCGCGAGGGTGAGGGCCTCGGAGTAGATCGCGAGCGCCGAGGAGATCGACGAGAGCTTGTAGCGGCAGCACCCGATCCGGTAGAGCGCCTCCGCCCGATCGAGGGCACCGAATCCGGGTCCCTCGGCGAGCGCACGGGCGCGCTCTGCCATCGCAAGCGCCTCGCGGATCTCGCCCAGATACATCCGAGCCCACGAGCCGGCGAGCAGCGAACGGAGCTCGAGCTCGGGGGTCGGGGTTGCGAGGCCTGCGAGCAGCGCGGCGGCATCCCCGTACTCGTTCGTCTCGATCGCCGCCTCGGCCTGGGCAATCACGCTGTCGGCACGAAGTCGCTCGCCGGCGGGCACCCCGGTCTCGAGGAACTGGGCGTCGACGCCGAGGCGGTCCGCGAGCCACGCGAGCGTCTGCGAGGTCGGACGGGTCTTGCCCCGCTCGATCTGGCTCACGTACTCCTTGGTGAACCGCTGCCCGGCAAGCGCCGACTGGGTGAGACCGCGGGCCCGGCGCAGCGCTCGCACCCGTTCGCCGAGCGTTGCTGCCTCGGACGCGGCCTGGGGGAGTGCGGTGACCGTGGTCGGCTCCATCGGAGAGTGAACCATAGGTTGCCACATCTGCTTCACCTTGTCACTTGACTTCTTCGGACACGGCGATATAGTCGAATGCGTCTAGCACCTCTGGCCGGGACGCTACGGGTGCTGGATCTTCGGCGACGACACCCGGAGACGTGGCTGGGCCGCAGAGCCGCTGTCTCCGGGGCGTCGCCGTTCTCGTGTGCGCAGGGCCGGGCGCGCGGGGCGCTACGTGCGGCCAGTGAGCCAGGTGTGGCGCGACTGCCCGATCGCCGGGAACTCGTCCGCAACGAGACCGCCGAGCGTGTCGTTGACGGCGCGAAGGAGGCCGATCGAGATGAAGATCCAGGCCTCCGCCGAGGGATCCCGAGCCGGCTCGATGCCTCCCGCCTCCCGCGCACGCTGGTGGATGTCCTCGACGACGCCGTGGACCTCTCGCATGTGCCGCAGCATGAAGCGGCGGATCTCCTCGTCGTCGGCCGCCTCGGCGAGCGCCTGGATCCAGAGGCTCGAGATGGTCGCCCGGATCTCGCCCGACTCGCGGTAGGCGGCGGCGACGGCCCTGACCCAGCCTGCCGGATCGGGCTCGTTCGCGATCGCTTGCTCCCAGAGCGCCTGCATCCGGCCCCACGAATCCTCGAGACAGGCGAGGTAGAGCGCCTTCTTCGAGGCGAAGTGACGGTAGAGGACCGGCTCGGTCACGCCGGCGGCCCGGGCGATCTCGGCCGTGGTCGTCCCCCGATAGCTGCCCTCGGCGAACGCGCCGCAGGCGGCCTGGAGAACGGCGACGCGGCGCTCCGTGGCAGGCAGCCGCGGCCGGCGCAGCGACCCGGCCTCACTCATCCGGCCGCCTCCAGGGCCGAGGGCGCCTCGTGGTGATGCTCGAGCTTGCGGACGAGCACGATCGCGGTCAGGGCACCGGCGAACGCGAACGCGGCGCCGACGAGGAACGCCACGTGGATCCCGTCGACGAAGGCCTGCTGGGGCGATGCGCCCGAGGCGAGCGCCGAGGACTCCTGCGAGGTCAGGATCGCACCCATGACGGCGATCCCGAGCGCGCCGCCGACCTGCCGGAACGTGTTCAGAACGCCTCCCGCCACGCCGGCCTTTCTCACGGGAGCGGAGCCCATGGCCGCGGCGCTCATCGGGGTCATCACGCTGGCCATGCCGATCCCACCCACGAGCAGTGCCGGCAGGATGTTCCAGAACCCGTCGCCGATCTCGAGCCGCGAGAAGACGATGAGCGAGATCGCGAGCAGGGTGAGCCCGCCGGACATGAGCCAGCGGGAGCCGACCCGGTCGGAGAGCTTCCCGGCGAGCGGCGCCACGATGATGATCAGGATCGTCATCGGCAGGAAGATCGCACCGGCCTCGACCGGCGAGTAGCCGAGGATCTGCTGGACGAACAGGGACATGAAGAAGAAGACCCCGAACATCGCGAGCGTCACGAGCAGCGCGACGAGGTTCGCTCCGAGGAACGTCCCGTTGCGAAACAGGGACAGATCGAGCATCGGCGCCCGGCCGCGGGCCTCCACGAGCACGAAGGCGGCCAACCCGACGGCGGCTCCGATGAACAGCCCGAGGATGATCGGCGACGTCCAGCCGTAGCGATTCGCCTCGATCAGCCCGAACGTGAGCGCGAAGAGCCCGCCCGCCGAGAGCAGGACCCCGGGCAGGTCGAGACGCTGCTCCTTCGACGTGTCGCGCGACTCGACGATCACGAACCAGCCGACCGCGATCCCCACGACCCCGACCGGGACGTTGATGAAGAAGATCCAGCTCCAGTTGACGTGCTCGGTGAGCAGCCCGCCCACGAGCGGCCCGATCGCGAGAGCCATCGCGGACACGCCCGCCCAGATGCCGAGGGCCATCCCCCGCTGCTTCGGAGGAAACGCGTTCGTGATCAGCGCGAGCGTCGCCGGCATCATCAGCGCGGCCCCGGCGCCCTGCGCGGCACGCCAGGCGACGAGCTCGCCGGCGCTGCCCGCAAGTCCGCAGGCCAGCGAGGAGCCCGCGAACACGGCGAGGCCGATCAGGAAGATCCGCTTGCGACCGAACATGTCGGCCAGCTTGCCGCCGGTCAGCATCAGGACGGCGAACGTGAGGGCGTAGGCGTTGACCACCCACTCGAGCTCCGAGATCCCGGCCCCGAGCCCGCGCTGGATCGACGGCAGCGCCACGTTCACGACGGTGTTGTCGAGCATGATCATGAAGAGGGCGAACGAGACCGCCCCCAGCGTCCACCACTTTCGGTTCTCACTCGTCAGCAGTCGCGCTCGCACCTGGCCTCCAGTCCGGTAGCGTCAAGCAGGTTAGCCTCCACTAAGTTAGTGATGGCTAGCCCGCCTGTCAACCCCTCCGGAAGCCCGGGCCCGCAAGGATTTCGCTCTCGAGTCGGTATCCTCCCGGCTGGATGCGACTCGCACTCGCCCAGCTCAACCCGGTCGTCGGCGATCTCGACGGGAACCGCGATCGCATCGCCGAGCGACTCGGGCAGGCGCGCGAGGCCGGCGCCGACCTCGTGCTCTTCCCCGAGCTCGCCCTCACGGGCTACCCACCGGAGGATCTCCTGCTGCGCCCGGCGTTCCTGCGCGCCGCCTGGCAGCGGCTCGAGGAGCTCGCACGGCACGCCGACGGGATCGCGGCGCTCGTCGGCGTCCCCCACCTCGACCGCGACCTCTTCAACGCCTGTGCGGTGCTCGCCGACCGGACGGTCCGCGCGGTCTACCACAAGCGCTTCCTTCCCAACTACGGGGTCTTCGACGAGGATCGCTACTTCCAGTCGGGACGGGAGCTGCTGCTGCTGTCCCTCGGCGAGACGCTCATCGGCCCGACCGTCTGCGAGGACATCTGGCAGCCGGGCCCGCCGACGACCGATCTCACGCTCGCCGGCGCCCACGTGATCGCCAACCTGTCCGCTTCGCCGTTCCACCTCGGGAAGGGCCGTGAGCGCGAGGAGATGCTCGCCGCCCGCGCCCGCGACAACGTCTGCTGGGTCGCGTTCGTGAACGCGGTCGGCGGCCAGGACGAGCTCGTCTTCGACGGGCACTCGCTCGTGATCGACCAGGAAGGCCGCATCGTCGCGCGCGCGCCGGCGTTCGAGGAAGCCCTGCTCGTGGTCGACATCGACGCGACCGAGGCGATCGGCCACCGGCTTCGCGACGCCCGGCGGCGCGCGCTCGCCCGGGAGCGCGAGACGCTGCCCCAGGCGCAGGTCGTCGACCTCGGCCCGCCGCACCCGCAGCGAGAGACCGCCCACGGGACGGTCACCGGGCAGCTCGACGGGCTCGAGGAGATGCGTCGCGCGCTCGTGCTCGGGCTCGGCGACTACGCGGCGAAGAACGGGTTCTCGGAGATCGTGCTCGGAAGCTCGGGCGGGATCGACTCGGCGCTGACGGCGGCACTCGCCGTCGAGGCGGTCGGGGCCGACCGGGTCGTGTGCGTGTCGATGCCCTCGCGGTTCACCTCGGCCGGAACGCGGAACGACGCCCGTGCGGTTGCCGAGAGCCTCGGGTGCCGCTTCCTCGAGCTCGCGATCGAGCCGATCGTCGAGGCGTTCACCGCCGCCCTCGCCGGCCCGTTCGCCGGGCTCGAGCCCGGGCTCGCGGAGGAGAACATCCAGGCGCGCGCCCGGGGAACGCTCCTCATGGCGCTGTCGAACAAGTTCGGCTGGCTGCTCGTCGCCACGGGCAACAAGAGCGAGTACTGCGTCGGTTACGCGACGCTCTACGGGGACATGGCCGGAGGCTTCGCCCTCCTCAAGGACGTCTTCAAGACCGATGTCTTCCGGCTCAGCCGCTACCTGAACGAGCAGGCCGGGCGCGAGCTGATCCCGGCGTCGATCATCGAGCGGCCTCCCACGGCGGAGCTCCGGGAGAACCAGCTGGACGAGGACTCGCTGCCACCGTACGACGCGCTCGACCCGGTTCTCGCCGCCTACGTCGAACGAGACCTTTCGCGCGAGGAGCTCCTCCTCGACGGCTTCGATCCGGCGGTCGTCGACCGGGCGGTCTCGTTGACCGACCTGGCCGAGTACAAGCGCCGCCAGGCCCCGCCCGGAGTCAAGCTGCGACCGAAGGCGTTCGGCCGCGACCGGCGGCTACCGATCACGAACCACTTCCGCAGCTGAGCGCGGCGGGATCAGTCGGGCCAGCGCACCGAGCTGACGACGGCGCGCCGCGCTGCCGGAACCGGCACGGCCTCCGGCCGGAACGCGGCGAGCCCCTCGCTCCAGACCTGCTCGATCTCGCCGGCCGTGAGCGTTCCGGCACGCTCGAGCTCGAGCGTGCCCTGGGCGAGCACGAGCAGGGCCTGCTCCCGGGCGTCGGCGCCGAGCGACGGCACGAGCTGCCGTTCGGCGAGGAGCCGAAACAGGGACGGGTGCCCCCGCGCGAAGCGGGTGAGCTCGGCAACGACCGACGCGGTCGGCACGGGCTGTGAGCGGGCGTGCTCGACGGCGCGGCGCAGCTCGTCGAGACCGCGGGCAACGAGCGCGTGCTCGATTCGCTCCTTGCTCTCGAAGTGCTTGTAGAGGGAGGGCGCCCGGATCCCGATCCGCGCCGCGAGCCGGCGCATCGTGAGCCCCTCGGGCCCGTCCTGCTCGAGCAGGACGGAGGCCTCGTCGAGGATCTGCTCCGCCCGGAGAGAGAGCCCATGCCCGGTCGAGACGGCCATCGCCCGGGGTGGACGGTACCCTCCCGATCGGCTGGCCCGACCAGGCAGAATCCCGGCAGGATGAGCGCACCCGCTGGGGCCCGTGACCGCACCGTGCGGCGGATCTTCAACTTCTCCGCCGGGCCGGCGGTGCTCCCGCTCCCCGTGCTCGAGGAGGCACGCGACGCGCTCGTCTCGCTCGGTGACACGGGAATCGGGATCCTCGAGCATTCCCACAGGGGCAAGGCGTTCCTCGCCGTCTACGAGGAGACCGTCGAGCTCGTTCGCGCGGTCGGAGGTGTGCCGGACGGGTACGACGTGCTGTTTCTCCAGGGCGGCGCCTCGACCCAGTTCTTCATGGTGCCGATGAGCTTCCTGACCGAGGGTCGCACCGCCGACTACCTCGTCACCGGCTCGTGGGGGCAGAAAGCCCTCGCGGAGGCACGACGCCTCGGCTCCACCCACGTTGCAGCCTCCGGTGAGGAGAGCGGCTTCCGGGCGATTCCGGACGGTGCCTCCTACAGCGAGGACCCGGTCTACGTGCACTTCACGTCGAACAACACGATCGAGGGCACCGAGTACGCCGAGGAGCCGGTGATCCCGCCCGGCAGCTTCCTCGTCTGCGACGCGAGCAGCGACGTCTTCTCCCGGCCGCTCGACGTCGGGCGCTACGGCCTCCTCTACGCAGGCGCGCAGAAGAATCTCGGGCCGGCCGGCGTCACGCTCGTGCTCGCCCGCAAGGACGTCGTCGAGCACGGCCGCGACGATCTGCCGCCGATGTTGCAGTACCGCACGTTCTCGGCGAGCGACTCGATGTTCAACACCCCGCCGACATTCGCGATCTACGTGGTCGGCCTCGTGCTCCGCTGGATCCTCGATCAGGGCGGCCTGGCCGCGATCGGGGAGCGGAACCGCCGCAAGGCAGGCCGCCTCTACGACTACCTCGACCGGAGCTCGATGTTCCGCGGAACCGCCGATCCGTCCAGCCGCTCGCAGATGAACGTGACCTTCGTCACCGGCGACGAGACGCTCGACCGCGAGTTCGTCTCCTTCGCGAGCGCCCGCGGCCTCGACGGGCTGAAGGGGCACCGGAGCGTCGGCGGGATGCGCGCGAGCATCTACAACGCCCTCCCGGAGGAGGGGGTCGAGGCCCTCGTCGAGGCGATGCGTGACTTCGAGCAGGAGGTAGGGGCGCGATGAGCAACGTACGGGCCAGGGTCTTCACCTACACGGGCACGCTCGACACCGACGGGGCTCTCCGGGCCGAGGACGGGCCGCCGCTCCGTCCCGACGACTCGTGGACTCCCGAGCACCTCCTGCTCGCCGCGATGGTCCGCTGCGTGCTGACGAGCCTCCGCTACTACGCGCGCGACCGTGAGGTGACCGCGTCGGCGAAGATGAGCTCGACGATCACAATGCGCGAGGAGGACGGCCTCTACGCCCAGGTCGACGCAGAGCTGCGCCTCGACGTCACGATCGATCCCCCGCTCGAGCCCGCGGAACTCCCGCGCCTGCTCGGGCGGGCGGAGCACGGCTGCTTCGTCGGCAACTCGCTACGGGCCAAGCCCCGCTACCGCTGGCGGGTCAACGGCGCCGAGGTCACGTAGCCGGACCGACCCGCCTACCTCGCTCCGCCGTGGCAGACTGGACGTATGGCGTACCAGGTCACGATCACGTTCCTCGTGGACGCGGACTCCGAGGAGACTCTCGAGCGCTACGTCGATCGCCTCGTCTACGACGTCGCCGAGCGCGAGAACTTCTATCTCGAGAACCGTAGGATCGACGAGGTGTCCGTCCCCCTCCCGGGCGCGTACCGGACGATCACGAAGGCCGACCTTCCCTACATCGGGCGCTGAGCTCGGGCTCCCGGGATGGGTGTGACGCCCCTCGACGTCGCGGCGGTCCGCCGCCGGTTCTCGGCGCTCGACAGGCCGCTGGCCCTGCTCGACGCGCCCGGCGGAACCCAGGTTCCGGACACGGTGATCGAGGCCATGGCCGGGTACCTGCGCACGGCGAACGCGAACCTCGGCGGCGCGTTCGAGACGAGCCGGCGGAGCGTTCTCGTTGCCGAGCAGGCCCGAATCGCCGCCGCCGCGTTCCTTCGCTGCTCGCCGTCCGAGGTCGGGTTCGGTGCGAACATGACGACGCTCAACTTCGCCCTCAGCCGCGCGCTCGGCCGCGAGCTGGCACCCGGGGACGAGATCGTCGTGACGCGGCTCGACCACGACGCCAACGTAGCGCCCTGGCTCGAGCTCGCCCGCGACCGCGACCTCGTCGTGCGCCGCGTCGACCTCGGCGAAGACGACTGCACGATCGACATGGACGACCTCGAGCGCGCACTGGGGCCGCGGACGCGAGTCGTCGCGTTCCCCTGGGCGTCGAACGCCGTCGGGACGGTCACCGACGTGAAGCGGATCGCGGCGCTCGCCCACGAGGCCGGCGCGCTGGCCTGGGTCGACGCCGTGCACTACGCACCGCACGGCCCGATCGACGTCGCGTCGGTCGGCGCCGACGTGCTCGTGTGCTCCCCGTACAAGTTCTTCGGTCCGCATCTCGGCCTGTTCTACGGCCGCCGAGAGCTGCTCGAGCGTCTCCGTCCGTACAAGGTCAGGCCGGCACCCGACGAGCCTGTGGCAGCGCGCTTCGAGACCGGGACGCAGTCACACGAGGCCCTCGCCGGCTTCACGGCGGCCGTCGAGCACGTGCGGTCGATCGGCTGGGACGCGATCCGCGCGCACGAGCGATCGCTCGGCGAGCGGTTCCTGGACGGGCTGCCGCGACGCTACCGGCTGCTCGGGGTCGAGACGATGGACGGGCGCACGCCGACGTTCGCGATCCTCCACCCGACCCTGCCGCCCGAGGCCGTCTCGACCGCGCTCGGTGAACGCGGAATCGCCACCTGGTCGGGCAACTACTACGCGGTGGAGGTGATGCAGCGGCTCGGCCTCACCGACGGCGCCGTCCGGATCGGCTTCGTCCACTACCACACGGTCGACGAGGTCGATCGTGTGCTGGACGAGCTCGACCGGCTCTGAGCGGCGCACCTCCACCGGCGGAGCTCGAGGCGCCCGTCGGTAGCATGGCGCCGTGACCAGCTTCGAGCAGACCACGCTGTCGAACGGGCTCCGGGTCCTGACGGCGCCCATGGCGCAGGCAAAGTCGGTCGCCTGCTTCGTGATGCTCGCCGCCGGCTCGAGGTACGAGACCCGCGAGGCGGGCGGGATCGCCCATTTCGCCGAGCACATGTTCTTCAAGGGGACGGAGCGGCGGCCGACCGCACGCCACATCTCCGGCGAGATCGATGCGATCGGAGGCGAGTTCAACGCGTTCACGGGCAAGGAGTACACGGGCTACTACGTGAAATGTGCGGCAGAGCACCGTGACGTCGCCCTCGACGTGCTCGTCGACATGCTCCGCCACTCGAAGTTCGAGCCGGACGAGATCGAGCGCGAGAAGGGCGTGATCATCGAGGAGCTGAACATGTACGTCGACACGCCGCGCGACTACGTCGACGGCGTCTACGACCAGCTCCTGTTCGACGACCAGCCGCTCGGCCGGGACATCATCGGCACCAAGGAGACGATCCGCGCGGCGACCCGGGACACGTTCCTCGCCTATCTCGATCGCTGGTACCGCGCCCCCCGCATGGTCGCCGGCGTCGCCGGCGCACTGGGCGACGACCTCGTCCCGCGCCTCGAGTCGCTGCTCGGCGACGTCCAGGACGGCTCCTCGGCAGGCCCGGAGCAGGCCCGCCTCGAGCAGAGCGCCGCCCGCGTGAAGGTGCACACGAAGCAGTCTGACCAGGCGCATCTGCGGTTCGGCGTCCCGAGCTACCCGATCGACCACCCCGACCGGTACGCGCTCGGGCTGCTCTCCACCGTGCTCGGCGGCGGGATGTCGTCCCGGCTCTTCACGGAGGTCCGCGAGCGTCGCGGCCTCGCCTACTACGTCTTCAGCCACAACATGGGCTACACGGACACGGGGACCCTCTACGCGCAGGCCGGCGTCGACATCGCCCGGATCGACGACGCGATCTCGACGATCGTGCAGGAGTTCACCCGGATCGCCGCCGAGCCGGTCGGGGCCGAGGAGCTGCAGAAGGCGAAGAACTTCGTCAAGGGCCGCCTCGTGCTCTCGCTCGAGGACCCGAAGGGCCTGATCCTCTTCGGCCTGCGAGGCGAGGTGCTCGAGGGCCGCGTGCGGGAGGTCGAGGAGGTGCTCGCGGGCTTCGACGCGGTGACCGCCGGGGACGTCCAGCGCGTCGGGCAGGATCTGATCCGCGAGGACCGGCTCAACCTGGCGCTGATCGGCCCGTTCGACGGGCCCGAGCCGTTCGAGAAGCTCCTCGTGCTCTCGAGCTGATCTAACCTCAGGTCGATCTCGGCGGCAATCCGGCCCTGGGAACCCGGAGGGCGGGCCACGGCAGTGGACATCGGTCCACCCCGGCGCTCCCGGGGGAGCGCCGGCCACGAAGAGACCGCCGCGATTGCCGCGAGGTTGTCTATACAGGAGTCCTTGGCACGGGATAGGTCTGCGTCGAGCCGTCGCTCAGGGTCGCCTCAACGACCTCGACGTCGTTGAGCTGATGATCGGGAAGATCCAGGTAGAAGCCGTTCTTCACCAGTGCTGCATCCTGCCACGCATCGCCTATCCTCACGCGGACCCCTTCGACGTCATCGAAGGCCAGCCCGAAGACCTGAACGTGGGGCTTCCCGTCGAGAGCCGAGTACAGCGTCGAGACGTCGAAGTGCAGGCCAGCAAGCGGCGCTGGGAGGTTCGACGAAAGCGGCGGATAGCAGTACGACATCCCGGGGTCGGTGTTCCTTGCCGCCAGCAGTGAGTAGCAGATCGTGCCGCCGGACAAGGACGGGAATGCGACCAGCCGGGAGTCGAAGCTTCCGAGGGCTTCGCCGAGCACGCGCAGCTTCGAGAGGTCGCCCCGATCCGCCCATGGACCATCGGCCAGATGGGCGATCTCAGGCTCCGCACGGGGCGGCGCCGCCTCTACGAACACGGACAGGGATCCCAGAGCCGATGGTGGCGCCCCGGTTCCACTCGTTCCCGTCGAGATCGCGAGGGTTGCACCGACCGCGGCGCCCACCGCGCATACGGTGACTCCCAGCAGGACTCTGGAGCGTCTACGAGTGAGAATCATGCTCGTCTCCGGGCTAGAGGGTGTACGTTTGACACGCGACCGTGAACGCCACCGTCCCCGCGTTCGTGCAGCGAGACTTGTAGTAGCCGTTGTTCTCGAGGATCACCGTGACCGGTGGGGTCGGGCTGCAGTTCGTGTACTTGGGCCCCGAGCTGGCGACGATGCCACCGCCCGTGTTGAGGTACTGAACCGACATCTTCCCAGAGTTGCCAATGCGGCACGCCGCATTCCAGTCGCGATTCGCCCAGCCATTCGTCTGGTAGTACCCGCCCGGGTTGATAGGGCTCGAGCCGCTGTAGATCACAGTCCCGGCGAAGGCCGCCGCCGCGAACAGCAGTCCAAGCAGAACCGCGACCACACCCGTTGACGCCAACCGCCCCCTCCGCGACCTCAAGACGGGACTCCGTCGCTCACGAACCTGCGAAGGCACCATCGCTTCGCTCCCTTCACCGCAGATTCGTCGTTGCGCCACGCGCCGGGACGAGCGCTACGAGTATTGCAGGTGCCCCCCCGAAGTCAAGAGTGGCCGCGATCGCGGAGACTGATCCCAGCCCGGCGGACCGGACGCGAGCAGCTAGAACGAGCTGCCGGGCGGCGGCGTCGCCTCGGTCCGTGCCTCGACACGGCCGACGCCGACCTCGAGATCGAGCGTCAGGAGCGCCGGCTGCCCCGCGACGGCCGGCCCGGGATAGGACTCGTCGACGTGCACGCCGGCACGCTCGCGGTCGAAGAGCTCGACCTTGCCGACCGACGCGCGTCCGTCCACCTGGGCGATCGCGTTCGGCGGGAGCAGGACGACGAGCTCCCCGACGCTCACCCCGGCCTCGACCCGGCCTACCGGTTGGGAGAGCGAGAGCTGGCGGAGGTCGAGAACGAGCTTGCCAACACCGAGGTGATACTCGGAGCCCAGCTCGTCGATGCTCGACGGCTGGACTGTCTGCTCGCCGATCCCGCCCCGGAGCGGCACCTCGACCACCGAGACGGCCATGAGCGCGAGCCCGGAGAGCACGGCGAGGGCCACGGGGCCCCGGACGCGCCCGTACCAGGCCGCGACCACGATGCCGATCCCCGAGAGGCCGAGCGCGATCACGAGGAGCCACTCCACGGGAACGGCGAGCGCCCCGGTGACGTCGAGCAGCGCTGCCGTCGCGGCCGCGGCGAGGATCGCACCCAGCGTGATCCAGCCGACCGGCAGGCGGCGACGGCGTGCGGGTGCCTCCGGAAGACGGTCGGCGACGACCGGAGACCAGATCGGGACGGGACCGGACGGCGGCGGATACGGAGAGGCGAGCTCCTCGAACGTCGGGTACTCGGACGTCGTCTCGGTGGTGAGCTCGGACGTCGGGTCGGCGGCGAACGCGGCCGCCGAGGGCTGCGTCGGTTGCTCCGAGGCATCCTCGGCAGCGGCGTCGGACGGGGCCGCCGGGTCGGCCTCGACGGTCGGCGCCACGGGCGCGTCGGCCGCCACGGGCCCGATCGACAGGCCCGGGCCCGGCCGGAGGCTCAGCGTCCGGCGCGGACCCGCCCCGGTGTTGCATCGTTCGTCCCGCCGTCCGGCCCGCGGTCGCGACGCCAGAGCAGGAGCGCTCCGCCCGCGGCGACGAGGAGCAGCGGCCACAGGATCTCGGCCTCGAGGAAGACGTCCGGATCGAGCCACCAGGGGCCGCCGCCCAGCACCACGAAGAGGATGATTCCGAAGGCGACGAGCACGGCTCCGAGCAGCCAACGACCGCTTCGCTCGTGCGAGCGAGGCGCGGCCGGGGCGGCTGGTCGCGCTGCCCCGACGTCGCCTGCCGGGATGATCAGCCAGGCGACCAGGTAGAGGAGCAGCCCCGCACCCCCGGCGAAGAGGAGGAGGACGAAGGCGAGGCGTACGAGGACGGGGTCGATGTCGAGGTAGTCGCCGATCCCTGCCGCGACGCCTCCGACCTTCCCCTCGCGTGTGTTGCGCGTGAGCAGACGGCGTGTGTTGTCCATGCGGCCAGTCTGCTCCCGTGCCCGGCCCCGGACAATCGAGGATTCCCCCGAGGCGTCCCGGATCGTCCCCCGAGCCCGCCTCGGGGTGATCCCGGATACCGGCGCCCGGTCACCACGTGCGACACTCTCCTGCAGGCGGGGAGCACCGTGACCAGCTACCGGAAGATCTATCGCAGTGCGGACGACCGCGTGATCGCCGGCGTGGCTGCCGGCATCGGCGAGTACCTCGGCGTGGATCCGGTCTTCGTTCGGCTCGCGTTCGTGGCCCTGACGTTCGCCGGCGGCTTCGGCGTCGTCACCTACGGGCTGTGCTGGCTCCTGATCCCCGAGGACGACCGGCCTCCCGAACGCAGGTCGCCGCCGCACCGGGCCGCTGAGCCCGTCCGGATCGTTGCCGTGGGGCTCATGCTGCTCGGACTGCTGCTCCTGTTCCGCCAGGTCCATGTCTGGCCGGGCGACAGCCTCGTGTGGCCTACGCTGCTCGCGGCCGCCGGCCTTGCGCTCCTCTGGAAACGGTCGAGCCCGGAGCAGCGGGCGACCCTGACCCAGAGCGTCCGCGGGCTCCGCGAGCGAACGCTCGCCGGCGACGGGGAGGTGCCGCACGCGCAGCCGCGCGGGGCGGCGACGGTCCGGATCGTCGCGGGCGCTCTCCTGCTCGTGGCCGGGATCGCGACGTTCCTCGCCTTCGGCCTGAGCGTGAAGACGACCGGGACGGGCCTCGCGGCCGCCGCCGTCGTCGCCGCCGGACTGGCCCTGATCTTCCTGCCCTGGCTCAGGCGCCTCGGGCAGGAGCTCGCGGTGGAGCGGCGGGAGCGGATTCGCTCCCAGGAGCGTGCCGAGCTCGCCGCCCACCTCCATGACTCGGTCCTGCAGACGCTCGCCCTGATCCAGCGCCGCTCGGACGACCCCGAAACGGTCGTCCGCCTGGCCCGCCGCCAGGAGCGCGAGCTTCGGGCCTGGCTGTACGGGCAGGACCCAGCACCGGGGGAGAGCTCCGTGGCCGCGGCCGTGCGCGGGGCCTGCGAGCAGGTCGAGGATCTCCACGACGTGCACGTCGAGCTCGTCTCCGTGGGCGACTGCCCCCTCGACGCCGACGGCGAGGCCCTCGTGGCCGCGACACGGGAGGCGGTGGTGAACGCCGCCCGGCTGTCGGGCGACGACCGCGTTGCCGTCTACCTGGAGGTGGAGGACGACCGGATCGCGGTCTACGTCCGCGACCGGGGCGCCGGGTTCGACCCGGCCGGCGTTCCTGCCGACCGCCGGGGAATCGCAGAATCGATCGTCGGTCGCATGGAGCGCCACGGTGGCAGCGCCACGATCACGACCGCCCTCGGCGAGGGAACCGAGGTCGAGCTGCTGCTGCCCCGGCAGCGCGGGCGCGAGGCGGTACCGCAGGAGACGCCGGTCCCGTGAGCGACGACGGCCGCCCCCGGGTCTTCCTCGTCGACGACCACGACCTCTTCCGCGCCGGCGTCCGCGCGGAGCTCGACGGGGAGGTCGAGATCGTTGGCGACGCCCGGGACGTCGGTGGTGCGATCGCACGGATCCGGGAGCTCGAGCCGGACGTCGTCCTCGTCGACGTCCACATGCCCGCGGGCGGCGGGGAGGCCGTCATCCGCGGGGTCGGCGAGACGTGCCCGGGCGTGCGGTTTCTCACCCTCTCGGTGTCGGACGCGGCCGAGGACGTCATCGCCGTGATCCGCGCCGGCGCCCGCGGCTACGTGACGAAGGCGATCTCGGCCCCCGACCTCGCCGCCGCGATCCGCCGGGTCGCCGAGGGCGACGCGGTCTTCTCGCCCCGCCTCGCCGGCTTTGTCCTCGATGCGTTCGCCGGAGCCCCGATCGTGAGCGCCGATCCCGAGCTCGACCAGCTCACCCCCCGCGAGCGCGAGGTCCTGCAGCTGATCGCCAGGGGCTACGCCTACAAGGAGATCGGGCTGCGGCTCTCGATCTCCGTGAAGACGGTCGAGACCCACGTCTCGGCCGTACTGCGCAAGCTCCAGCTCTCGAATCGCCACGAGCTGACCCGCTGGGCCGCCGATCGCCGCCTGGTCTGACCCCGACCGCCCCGTCCCGGTAATCTCGACGGCATGCGTCACGTGCTCGAGCGCGCGGAGGCTCTCGTCGCCGTGTACGAGGAGGAGGTACGGGACGGGATCCCCGACGGTGCCGAGATCTTCGACGCGCACATCCACCACGGCACCGACATCGACGGTTTCGTCAGCCCCCTCGACGAGCTCCTGGCGTTCCTACGGCGTTCAGGAGCGACCCGCGCGTTCTGCTTCTGCCTCGACGAGCCCGACCGTCACCCGGGGTTTCGCGCCGCGAACGACCGCACGCTCGCGGCCGCCGAGCGAGCCGACGGGATGCTCATCCCGTTCGTTCGCCTGGACCTCGCCGAGACGCCCCTTGCCGAGGCAGAGCGCTGCCTCGATCTCGGTGCCCGCGGCATCAAGCTGCACCCGCGCGCGCAGGCGTTCGCCCTGAACGACGAGCGCCTCGAACCGATCTTTGCGATCGCGGCCGAGCGGCGCGTACCGATCCTCATTCACGGCGGTCGCGGGCTGCCGCCGATCGCGGCCGACCTCGCTCGCCTCGTGGAGCGCTATCCGGAGGCGTCGCTGATCATCGCCCACGGCGGGATCGCCGACCTCGGCGCCCTGGCCGACGCCTTCGCGGGAAACCCGAGCGTCGCGTTCGACACGTCGATGTGGGCCGCCGTCGACGTCCTCGACCTCTACAGCCGGGTCGCGCCCGAGCAGATCCTCTACGCATCGGACTACCCGTACGGCCAGCAGCCGACCTCGTTGCTCCTCGATCTGCGGATCGCGCAGCTCGCGGGCTTCGGCGAGCAGGAGCTGCGCGGCGTCCTCGGCGCCAACGCGTCCAGGATCTCCGACAGCCGGCAGCCCGAGGCGATGTCACCGCCCCACCTCGGGACGCGCACGATCCACCAGCCGATCGTGCTCGCACGGATCCACACGTACCTGACGATGCTGACCCCGCTGCTCTGGATGCGCCAGCCCGACATGGTGGGGGCGCTCGGGCTGGCGCTGAACGCGGCCGACGAGCGCGACGGCTACACGGAGGTGCGCGAGCGGATCGCGGAGCTGCTCTCGTGCGCCCGCGACCTCTGGCGCACGCTCCCTGAGCTCGACGACGAGGCCGAGCAGCGCCGCCTCGCGCGGCTCACGCAGAAGCTCGTGCACCTCGCCGACATCGAGACGCTCACCACCCCGGCCTGATGATCGCCGCGGTCGTCCTCGCGGCCGGCGCAGGAAGCAGGTTCGGCGGTCCGAAGCAGGAGCGCCTGCTGCCGTATGTCCTCCGTCGTCTTCGTGACAGCGCGGTCGACGACGTGGTCGTCGTGCTCGGCGCTCACCGCTTCGCGGTCGAGGGCGCCCGTACCGTCACCTGCGACGACTGGGCGCTGGGGCCGGGCGCGTCGCTTCGCGCCGGGCTCGTGGCTCTGACCGCCGAGACCGAGGCGGCGGTCATCGTCCTGGCCGACGGCCCGCTCCTCTCGCCGGCCGCCGTCGACCGCGTCGTCGACGCCTGGCGGGCCGGTACGGGCGCCGTCGTCGCGGCGAGCTACGGTGGAGTGCGTGGACACCCCGTCTGCCTCGGACGGGACGCCTGGAAGCGGGTCCCCGACGCCGGGGGAAGGGGCCTCGCTGCCGTCCTCGTTGCCTGCGACGACCTCGGGCCTCCAGAGGACGTCGATACGGCCGATGATCTCCGCAGAGTCGAGCAACTCCTTGACGACGACTGACCTCCCACCCCGCCACGCCACCGAGGCCCATTCCGGGTCGCCCTTCGCGGCTGCCCGGGCGCGGCGCCGACTGTCGGTCGAGGAGGCCGCTGCGCGTGCCGATCTCGACCCGGACACCGTCCGCGCGCTCGAGGAGGCCCGTGTCTATCGCTTCGAGACGACCCAGGACGCGCTCGCCGCCGCGCTCGTCTACGCGACGGCGCTCGGAGTCTCGAGACGGGAGGCGCGTCAACTGGTCGGGCTCCCGGTCAGGCCGCGGATCATCGATACCGTCCTCTCAGCGCGATTCGCCGCCGCGATCCTCTTCACGGCGGCCGTCGGCGCGGCCGTCTGGTTCGGGCTCGACTCGAGGTCGGACCGGCCGGTGCCGGCCACCGTCGCGGAGGCGACGACCACGGCCCCGCCGACGACGGTCGAGGCCGCAGCGCTTCCCCAGCCGTGGCAGATCGAGGTCGCCGTGTACAACGGCACCGACCGCGCGAACGCAGCGACGCAGGTCGCGAACGCGATCGCCGGGATGGCCTACACGATCGGCGAGGTCGCCGACGCGCCCCGCAGGGACTACCCGGACACGCGGGTGTACTACGCGCCCGGAGGGGAGGAGATCGCAGCGCGGCTCGCGGCGGCGCTCGGCGTCGAGACGACGCCGCTTCCGGGCGGTGAGGACCCGAACCGGCTCGTCGTCATCGTCGGCCGTCGCGGCCCGGCTGGCTGAGCCGAGCCGGGCGCGGGCCGGATCTCATCCAGCCCGACCCGCACGGGAGCAGCCCCGGCCGCAACCACACACCGGGCGGGATGAGATGTCCCGCCCCCACCAGACCCAACGACCCGCACAGACCCCGGCCACCCCGGCGGCCACAGCCGACGGCCCCGCTCCGTGAGGACGGGCCGTTGTAGGGGCCGGATCTCATCCGGCCCGACCGCGGCCCTCAGATCGTCGGCGTGCGGAGCGAGAGCAGGCGCTGCCTGAGCTCGTTCGGCATCGGCTCGTCGCAGCACTTGCGCACGTAGCGACGCAGCGACGCCTCGAACCGGTACCGCCGGGCGCAGTAGCCGCAGGCCTCCAGATGCCTCGCGGCCTCGGTCTGCTCCGCGTCGGTCAGCTCACGGTCGAGGTACGGCTGCAACAGCTCCTCGCACTTCCCGCACCCGCAGTCGGAATGGTCTCCCATGTGCCTGCCCTGACCCCCTACTCGACCTGAAGCGCGCGCTCGGCGAGCTCGTGCTTCAGGATCCGCCTGCCCCTGTGCAGCCTCGACATCACGGTACCGATCGGGATGTCCAGGATCTGCGCCGCGTCCCGGTAGCTGAAGTCTCCGATGTCGACGAGGACGATCACGTCGCGGAAGTCGTGTGGCACCGCCGAGAGGGCCTCGACGACGCCGTCCTGGGACAGCCGCTCGACGGCCCTGTCCTCGTCGCTTCCCCCACCGGCCGCCTCGAGCCGGTTGTACAGGAAGTAGTCGCCTTCCTCGATCGGCTCCATCGTCGGCGTACGCTGCTCCCGCCGCCCGCGATCGATGTTCAGGTTCGTGAGAATCCGGAACAGCCACGCGCGCAGGTTCGTGCCGGCCTCGAACGAGCGCCAGTTACGGAACGCGCGAGCGTACGTCTCCTGGACGAGATCCTCTGCCTCCTCACGCGACGGCGCGAGGCGGCGTGCGACCCGGTAGACCTGCTCGGAGAGCGCGAGCGCCTCCTCCTCGAAGCGCACGCGGTTGCGCGCGTCCAGCGCGATGCGCCTGGCCGCCTCCCCGTCTCCGACCTCGCTCACGAACGCGGACGCTACCACCTTCCCTGGCGGCAACGGCCGTGACCGGTTCTGTATTCCCGCTCAGGCAGGCGCCGCGGGGCGAAAGCCAGACCGCGTGAGGGCCTCGACGATCGCATCACGGGTGAGCCGCTCGTCGTCCCAGGTGAGCATGACCTGGCCCATCAGGTTCGCGTTGGCCGACTCGAGGCCCTCGAGGCCCTCGAGCGCTCCCGCAAGCCGCATCACGCATCGCTCGCACCGAACGCCGGCGACCTGGATCGTCTCGGAGTGGAGCGGCACACGGCCATGGTAGATCCTGGCGCCCGGTGCGGGCCCGGGGACCCGCACGCCGAGAGGGCCGGACTGCCGGCCCCCTCGGCGCTGGGAGGGGAAAGAGGGTGGCCGGAGACCCGGGCAGGCGGTGGGTCTCCGGCCTGTCGCGCTTCCGTCGGAGCCGCGCATTGGCAGGCGTTTCGGCTCGTGAGCCCCCAGGGAGGGTGGGGCCGCCGGAAGCTCCGCCCCGGGGAGGCGGGGCGAAGGCGTTGTCATCCGGTCGCCGTGCTCGGCCGTGTGCCGAGCTCGACCGAGATCGTCAGGTCCTGCCCGTCTCGGATGACCTCCAGGTCGAGGGTGTCGCCCGGCTTCTTGCCGAGCACGATGTCGCGGAGCTGTTCGAGAGACGTCACGGGAGCACCGTCGGCGGCCGTGATCACGTCGCCGCCGAGGACGTAGTCGACGCCGTTCACCGTCACGGGGTTGTCGCCGCCGCGAAGCCCGGCCCGGGCCGCCGGGCTGCCCGGCTGCACCTCGGCCACGAGCACGCCGGCGTCCACCGGAAGCGTGACGTTCTCGATGAGGTCGGGGGTGATCGTGTTCATGCTCACGCCGAGGTAGGCATGCTCGACCTTGCCGCTCGCGATCAGCTCGGCCACCACGCCCTTGACCGTGTCGATGGGGATGGCGAACCCGACGCCGACGTTTCCGTCGACGCCGCCGCTCTGGATCTGGGCATTGACGCCGATGACCCGCCCCTGGGCGTCGAGCAGGGGGCCTCCGGAGTTGCCGTGATTGATCGCAGCGTCGGTCTGGATCACGTGGTCGATCGTGAATCCGTCCGGGGCGGTGATGTCGCGTTGCAGGGCGCTCACGATGCCCTCGGTGACGGTGCGGTCGAGCCCGAAGGGGTTCCCGATCGCGATCGCCCGATCGCCCACCTGAACGCGTTCGGACTCGCCGAGGGTCAGCGGTGTCAGGGCCATCGAGTGCTCGTCGACACGAAGCACCGCGATGTCGGTCGACGGGTCGGAGCCGACGATCTGCGCCTTCACCGACTCCTCGCTCGAGAACTGGACGAAGACCTCCTGGGCGTCCGCCACGACGTGGTAGTTCGTGACGATGTGGCCGGCCTTGTCGATCACGAAGCCTGACCCGAGCGCGCTATTCGAGCCGTCGGGGGCGCTCGCCTGACCGTCCGCGATCGAGGTGATCCTGACGACGCCCGGAGCTGCCCGCCTGTAGATCTCCTGCGTGCTGAGCTCCCCGTTCGCCGTGTCGGCGAGCACGGCGTTCTGGGCCGCCTCCGCCTCGACGGTCACCTGGCGAATGATCGTGGACTGCTCGCCCCCGAAACCGGTGACGGCACCGACCCCGAGCACGATCCCGGCGCCGATCCCGCCCGCAACGACGAGCGGCAGCCCGCGGCGAACGAGGTGGCGACCGTGCTCCGACCGGTACCTGTTGACGGGGGGATCCTCGACCACGATCCCGTTGTATCGCGACCCGCGTAAACCCGGGTTGCGCGCCGTTAAGCGCAGATGAACGTGGCTTTAACGGATGTTGGGCAGCGCCCGACCAGCAGGCTCAGCGAGGCAGCGTGAGCGTGTGGACGGCCGGGCGATGCGCGGCCTCGTAGGCCGTGATCGAGCCCTCGTGGCGGAGTGTCAGGCCAATGTCGTCCCAGCCGTTCAGGAGCCGCCGGCGCGTGAACGGGTCGAACGGAAACGAGATCGCCTCACCGCCGGGCGCCACGATCAGCTGCTGCTCGAGGTCGACGGTCAGCTCGGAGCCGTGCTCGCGGTCGACGAGCTCCATGAGCTCCTTCACCCGCTCGGCCGGCAGCACGATCGGGACGATCCCGATCTTGACGCAGTTCGAGACGAAGATGTCGGCGAAGGACGGCGCGATGATCACGTCGAAGCCGTAGTCCTGGAGCGCCCAGGGCGCGTGCTCCCGGGAGGAGCCGCAGCCGAAGTTCGGGCCCGCGAGCAGGATCTTCGCGCCCGCGTAGGCCGGGTTGTTCAGCTCGAACTCGGGATCCTGACGCCAGTCGAAGAACAGCGCGTCCGCCCAGCCGGTCCGCTCGATGCGTTTGAGGAACTGCTTCGGAACGATCTGGTCGGTGTCCACGTCGGGCCGGTCGATCACGGCGACCCTGGCGGTTGCGGCGGCGAACGCTCTCATAGCTCGCGCGTGTCGACGAAGTGGCCCGCGATCGCTGCGGCCGCCGCCATCTCGGGGCTGACTAGGTGCGTGCGTCCTCCCCGGCCCTGGCGGCCCTCGAAGTTCCGGTTCGAGGTCGACGCGCAGCGCTCGCCGGGCTGGAGGATGTCGGGGTTCATGCCGAGGCACATCGAGCAGCCGGGCTCACGCCACTCGAAGCCGGCCTCCCGAAAGACCCGGTCGAGGCCCTCGGCCTCCGCCTGGTGCTTCACCTCGACGGATCCCGGCACGACCATCGCTCGGACGCGCTCGCTGACCCGGCGACCGGCGACGACCCCGGCCGCGGCACGGAGGTCGCCGATCCGTGAGTTCGTGCACGAGCCGATGAAGACCCGGTCGATCGGGATGTCGCGGATGGGAGTGCCCGCCTCGAGCGCCATGTAGGCGAGCGCGCGCTCCAGCGACGCCCGCTGGTCGGGATCTGCGACGTCGGCCGGGTCGGGTACGACCCCGTCGACCCGTGCGACCATGCCGGGGTTCGTGCCCCACGTGACCTGCGGGACGAGCGCGTCCACGTCGACCTCGACCTCACGGTCGAAACGCGCGCCGTCGTCCGTGCGCAGCTGCCGCCACTCGTCGAGTGCCTGCTCCCAGTCGGCGCCGGTAGGGGCGTCGGGCCGACCCTCGAGGTAGGCGAACGTCGTGTCGTCCGGTGCGATCATGCCGGCCCGCGCACCGGCCTCGATCGACATGTTGCAGACGGTCATCCGGCTCTCCATGGAGAGCGCGCTGATCGCGTCGCCGGCGTACTCGATCACGTGCCCCGCGCCGCCTGCCACGCCGATCTGGCCAATCGCCGCGAGGATCATGTCCTTCGCGGTCACGCCCGGCGCACGCTCGCCGGTGAACGTGATCCGCATCGAGCTCGGCCTGCGCTGGGGGAGGCACTGGGTGGCGAGCACGTGCTCGACCTCCGAGGTGCCGATGCCGAACGCGAGCGCGCCGAACGCACCGTGGGTGGACGTGTGGCTGTCGCCGCAGACGATCGTCATTCCCGGCTTCGTCAGCCCGAGCTCGGGGCCGATCACGTGCACGATCCCCTCGTGACCCGAGCCGGTCGCATACAGCGGAACGCCGAACTCGTCGCAGTTCCGTGCGAGGGCGTCGAGCTGGGCCTGCGCGAGCGGATCGGTGACCGGCCCGCCGTCGGTGGGAACGTTGTGGTCCATCGTCGCGACGGTCAGGTCCGGACGCCGCACCCTGCGTCCCGCCATCCGCAGGCCGTCGAACGCCTGCGGTGAGGTCACCTCGTGAACGAGGTGGAGGTCGATGAAGAGAAGGGTCGGCTCGCCTGCCTCCTCGTGGACGACGTGGCTCGCCCAGACGCGATCGAAGAGGGTCTTCGCCATGGTGTATGCAATGTACCTAGGATCCCGGGAAGAGATCCGAGAGGAGCCTGCATTGGCGATCGAGCTTCCAGAGAACGACCCGTGGGTCGCCCGCGGCTACGGTCAGGCGCGGATCGAGCCCGGTGAGCGGCCCGCGGTCCTCGTCGTCGACCTCCAGTACGCGTTCACCGACCCCGCTTTCGAGTTCGGCGGAGCGGAGCTGATCGAGCGCGCCACCGTCAACACCGCTCGCCTCCTTCCCGTCGCCCGTGCTGCGGGCGTACCGGTCTTCCACACCGTCGTCGAGTGGCGCGACGAGCAGGAGCTCGGCCTCTGGACGATCAAGCTGCCGCCCTGCGCGAAGATCACCCCGGGCTCTCGCTGGGCGCAGGTCGACCGGAGGCTCTGGGACGACTCGGACGTCCTGGTGCCGAAGAAGTGGCCCTCGTTCTTCCACGGCACGCCGCTCATCTCCCTGCTCACGGCCGCACACCGCGACACGGTCATCGTCACCGGCTGCACGACGTCCGGGTGCGTGCGGGCGACGACCGTCGATGCGTTCTCCTACGGCTTCCGCACGCTCCTGCCGGAGGACTGCATCGGCGATCAGGGACGCGACGCCCACGAGTCGAACCTGCGCGATGTCCACCGCCGCTACGCGGAGGTGACGACCTCGGCGGAGGTGATCGACTACCTCGCCAGGCTGGCCTGACCGGGGACCGTCCGGAGCCGGCGGCTCACCACTCGACGAGCTTCCAGATCTCCGGGCGGAGGTCGGCCGGATCGCCGCCGACCTCCGCGAAGATCGTGACACCGAGCTTGAGATGCTCCATCGACTCCTCGTCACGGCCGGCCTGACGGAGGGCATCGGCGAGGTTCCCGTGGATGGCCGCTTCCCGGTGGCGGTCACCGTAGGCGCGGCACGCCTCCAGAGCGCGCAGCTCGAGGTCGATCGCCTCGTCGAGCGCCTCGCGAGACCGGGCAACCAGCGCGAGATTGTTGAGCGCCGCAATGAGGGGCGCCGGGTCGACCAGGGCCTCGGCCAGCTCGAGGCTCCGGACCAGCTCACGGTGGGCGTCGTCGTGTCTTCCCTCGGCCGAGGCCAGAACCCCGAGCACGTTGTGGGCACGTGCCAGCGCCTCCGGATCGCCGCTCCTGGCGGCCAGCTCGAGAGCCCGACGCCCGTGGGCGAGTGCAGCCTCCAGATCGCTCCGACGCCTTTCGTTCAGCGCCCGATCGACCTCGAGGCCTGCCGCCCAGGACGGATCGCGTTCGCCTTCCCCGGCCGCTGCCGCCTCGAAGTGGCCCTGCGCCAGGCCGTAGTCCCCGCGACGTTCGTGGGTGACGCCGAGCTTCCGCTCGAGCTCTGGAAGCTCGGCGGGAGTCGCGAGCGCCGCCGCCGTCTCGTAGCTGCGTAGGGCTGCCGCGTACTCGCCCTGGAGCACCTCGAGATCTCCGATCGCCTCGTGGAGCCTCGCCGGCTCCGGGTGCCCGAGCGCGAGCGCAGAGCGGTAGTGGGCGAGCGCATCGACGTTCGCGTACAGGGCCCGGGCCCGCCCGCCGGCGATCACGAGCTGGTCGGCAGCTTCCGCCTCGAGCCCGGCCAGCCGGAAATGATCCGCGACGGCCGCCGCCTGACCACCTGGATCCCGGCGTTCCCGGGCGGCGAGCGCCTCGGCCGCGCGGCGATGCAGGAGGCGGCGCCGGGCCAGGCTCGTCTCCTCGTAGACGAGCTGGCGGACACGATCGTGCGCGAAGTCGTAGCCGTCCGCGACCTCGTCCAGCAAGCGCCTTCGCGTCAACTCCTCGAGCGCCGCCACGACCTCGTCGTCCCCGCGGCCGCTGACCTCGCGTACGACCTCGAAGTCGAACGAGCGCCCGAGGACGGCGGCAGCCGTGAGCACCTGCCGTGCCCTCTCGCCGGCAGAGGCGACCCGCGCGCCGAGCAGCCCGGCGACGCTGCTTGGTAGCTCCCAGCCGTCGGTACCGGCCTCCGCAGCCGCAGCGAGGTACTCCACGACGAAGAGCGGCAGGCCGCCGCTCTCCTCGTACACGCGCGGAGCCAGCTCCGGGATCCCGGCCGAGGCGGC
Source organism: Gaiellales bacterium (assembly GCA_046330455.1). Classification (GTDB taxonomy): domain Bacteria; phylum Actinomycetota; class Thermoleophilia; order Gaiellales; family Gaiellaceae; genus CAVQXR01. Next base: position 116,724 of record JAXLSU010000001.1, on the reverse strand, counting down.
GAGCTCCGCGACCTCACCGACATCGAGCCGTGACGGCGCGATGGTCGCGACCACTCCGCCTCGGGAGGCCTCGGCTGCAAGCCTGCGCAGAGGATGTCCCTCGGGGACCTCCTCCGTCCTCCAGGTCAGGACGAGGCAGATGGCCCTCCCGCGCATCCGCCTCGCAACGTAGGCGAGCACCTCGAGGGAGCCTTCGTCTGCCCAGTGAGCGTCGTCGACGACCACGAGGCGGGCGAGCGCGACGAGGGCGTTGCTGAGGCCCTCGAGGAAGCGACTCCGGGCTCCCGGCCCCTCCGTGTGCGGGCCCGCGACCTCCCGGCCCTCGGCCAGCTCGGGCACGAGCCGGGCCGCCTCGGCCACCCAGTGCGCCGGCAGGGCCTCGAGGTGCTCACGGGCGCCGGGCGAGCCCAGCCCGTCGCGAAGCGCGTCGGCCACCACGGCGTAGGCGATCGTCGATTCGGTCTCGCTGCAGCGCGCCCGGGCGACCGGGACAGCGTCCGAGGCAGCCCGCTCGGCGAGCTCGTCGACCAGGCGCGACTTCCCGATGCCCGCCTCGCCCTCGACCACGACGAGCCGGCCGTCGGGCGAGGAGGCTGAGAGCACCTCGCCGAGCACCGCCAGCTCCCGCCCGCGGCCCACGAGCTCATAGCCTCCGGGCGCCCGGGGCACCGGCGGTTCGGAGACCAGCAGGGGCATGGGAACCGCAACGAGCACGTTCTCGTTGATCGCCGCATACAGCGCCGTCGTCTCCTCGAGCGGGGCGACCCCGAGCTCGCGATCCAGGACCCGCACGCACTCGCGGTACTGCCGCAGCGCGGCCAGGCGGTCACCGGCGCGGGCATAGAGTTCGATCACGAGACGATGCGCGGGCTCGTGGAGCTCGTCGAGGGCAAGCCAGCGCCGGGCGGAGCCGAGCGCCTCGTCGAGACGCCCGGCTTCGGCGCGCGCCCGGGCGAGGCGTTCGAGGGCGACGGCGTAGGTTCGCCTGAGGCTGTCGGCCTCGAAGAGCTGCCAGTCCTCGAACGCGAGGCTGTCGCGAAGCCCGAAGCCGGACAGGAAATCGCCGCGGTACAGGCTTGCTGCCTCGTCGTCGCGCCCCTCGGCGACCAGCGCACGGAATGCCGCGACGTCCAGCCACGACTCGGTCGGATCCAGCCGAACGGCGCTGCGTTCGATCTCGAGGAATCGCCCGCCGAGGCCCTTGGCGAGCGACGAGAGCGTCCGCCGCAATGCACCGCGAGCGTGGCTCGTGTCGTGGTCCGGCCAGAGGAGCGCCGCGAGGGTGTCGCGACTCTTCCGCTCGCCCTCGACCGCGAGGTAGGCGAGCAACGCGATCGCCTTGCGCGTGTCGACGGAGATCGGCTCCCCGTCCACCTCGACCCGCGGCGGGCCGAGCAGCCAGAGGGTCAGAGGAGCCATGAGCGCAACGAGTGTAGCCGCCCCTGCGGTTTCGTAACGCTTTCCGGACGGCGGGGCGGGAGGATGCGGGAGAAGCGAGCGAAGGAGCAACGACCGACCCGTGCCCGCGCACCCTTCCGAACCGAGCCCTGACCCGCGAGAATCGCCGGGTGACAGGGGTCACGAGCCCATGAGCCCCACCCCATCCCGAGACCGCGCCCGCCCGAAAAGCCGCACTGCGGCTCACATCGCCTTCGCCGTCTCGGTGCTCCTGACGCTGGGCATCGTCGTCCTGTTCGCGTTCCTCGAGCTGGACCCCTCGCACGAGATCGTCGACTCCCCGGCGAGCATCGTGACCGACCTGCTGATGGCGCTGTCCTTCGCGGCGGTCGGCGCGCTCATCACCCTGAAGCGGCCGGACAACCGCGTCGGCTGGGCGCTCTCCCTCTCGGCCATCGGGCTCCTCGCCGGCGGCCTTCTCGATATCTACGGTGAGCTCGCGCTGCTCGCAAGGCCCGAGGCCGGCCTCCCGGGCGGGACGGCAGCAGAAGCCGTCACCTCCGGCGCCTGGACTCCCCTGATCGCCGGCGTCTTCCTTCTCCTCGTTCTGTTTCCGGAAGGGAACCTACCGTCGCCTCGGTGGCGCGTGCTCGTTCGCGCCGTCCTCGCCGGCTTCGCGATCGTCTGGTTCGTCATCGCGACGACGCCCGGCCGGCTCGACCCGCCGTACGAGGCCTACGAGAACCCGCTCTCGTTCACGAGCTGGGACTCCTACATCGTGATCATCTGGCCGATCATCGCCGCTTGCCTGGTCTCGCTCGCGGTCGCCGGGATCGGCCTCATCCTGCGGTTCCGCCGCTCGCAAGGACTCGAGCGCGAGCAGTACAAATGGCTTGCAGCCAGCGTCGGCTTCCTGATCCTCCTGCTCCCGCTCAACTACATCAGCGGGTTCTCGGGCGTCGTCGGGTTGCTCTTCTCGATCGCCCTCATCGCGCTTCCCGTCTCGGTCGGGATCGCCGTGCTCCGGTACCGCCTGTACGAGATCGACCGGTTGATCAACCGCACCCTCGTCTACGGCGCCGTCACCGCCATGCTCGCCGGGCTCTACTTCGCGATCGTGCTCGGCCTCCAGGCCGCGTTCAGCGGCTTCACCCGGGGAAACGACCTCGCGATCGCCGGCTCGACCCTCGCCGTCGCCGCCCTCTTCCGCCCGGCCCGGGCCCGGATCCAGGCGTTCGTCGACCGGCGCTTCTACAGGCGCCGCTACGACGCCGAGCAGACGCTCGCAGCGTTCAGCGCCCGGCTTCGCGACGAGGTCGATCTCGACCGTCTCGGCCACGACCTCGGCGCCGTCGTCCACGAGACGATGCAGCCCGCCCACGTGTCGCTCTGGATCAGGGGCCCGGGAGCGCCCAGGTGAGAGGCCGCATCGCCTGGACGCTGTTCGGCCTTTCGGTGCTCGTGGCCGCCGCAGCGTTCGCCCTGTGGGTGGTGACACGGTCGCTCGAGGTCTCCGGGGTGCTCGATGGTGCCGACTCGGGCGCGATCGTCGCGTTCCTCGCCTACACGGCCGTCGGCTCGCTGATCGTCTCGCGCAGGTTCGGGAACCGGGTCGGCTGGATCTTCCTCGGGATGGGGCTCACGTTCGAGCTCGGCCTGCTGGCCCAGGAGTACGCGGTCTACGCCCTCCGCTGGAATCCCGGCTCGGTCCCCGGCGGCCGCTGGGCCGGTCTCATCGCGGACTTCCTCCCGATCGCGGCGTTCGGCGCGGGCACGTTTCTGCTGCTCGTCTACCCGACCGGATGCCTGCTGTCGCGCCGCTGGCGCGCGGTGGGCTGGCTGGCGGCGGCATCCACGCTCGTCGTGCTGCTCGAGGCAGCCCTGGAGCCCGGCACCCTCTCGAGCGTCGAAGGAGCAGCGAAGCCCGTCGAGGTCGACTCGGTCATCCTCACGAACGGAGGGTGGGCGTGGCCGGGCGTGCTGCTTGCGGGCCTCCTGGCGATCGTCTCCGTGATCCTGCGCTACCGCAGGGGCGACGCCGTCGAGCGCCAGCAGCTCCGCTGGTTCGTCACCGCGGTGCCCGTGTTCGTCACCTCCATCTTCTGGGTGCCGGACTCGAACCTGCTCGCGTCGCTGATCGCGCTCGGGTTCGCCGCCCTCCCGATCGCGGCCGGCATCGCGATCTTCCGCTACCACCTCTACGACCTCGACCTGGTCGTCCGGCGAACGCTCGCCTACGCCGTCCTGACCGGCGGGCTCGCCGGACTCTACTTCGCGATCGTGCTCGGACTCCAGGCCGCGTTCAGCGGCTTCACCCGCGGCAACGACCTAGCCATCGCCGGCTCGACCCTCGCCGTCGCCGCTCTCTTCCGCCCCGCCCGCGCGCGGATCCAGGCGTTCGTCGACCGCCGGTTCTACCGCCGTCGCTACGACGCCGAGCGGACACTCGCAGCGTTCAGCGCCCGGCTCCGCGACGAGGTCGACCTCGACCGGCTCGGCCACGACCTCGGCACGGTCGTGCACGACACCATGCAGCCGGCGCACGTCTCGCTCTGGCTCCGGCAGCGGAGCGCGAGCGAATGAGCGCCCGCTCCCTCGCGACCCGCGTCGCGAGGCACGCATGGATCCCCGTCGCCGTCATCGTCCTGGCGGGGCTCGTCTTCATGCTCCTCGTGGAGACGTCTGAGGCGGGAAGGCGCGCCAATGCCGCCAGCACCTCCACCATCCTGGTCATGACCCTCACACTGCTGCCGATCGGCGCCCTGGTCGGCCGGCGCCAGCCTGCCAACCCGATCGGGTGGATCTTCGCCGCCACCTCGCTCTTCTTCGCCCTCGGGTTCACGTCCTACGAGTACGCCGCCTACGCCTACCTCGTGCGGCCGGGAGCTCCGGGCTTCGACGCCTCGGTGTGGATCTCGTCCTGGTTCTGGTTCCCGGCGGTCACGATGCCGTTCACGATCCTGATCCTGCTCTTTCCCAACGGGAGCCTCCCGTCGCGCCGCTGGCGACCGCTCCTGTGGGCGACGCTCGGCGCGCTCTCGATCGGAACGGTGGGCGCTGCGCTCACGGCCGGGCCCCAGGACGGCGTCGAGTTCGTCGCGGTCGAGAATCCGCTCGGCGTCCCGGGCGCCGAGGTCGTGTTGCTCGTCGCAGGGGTCGTGCTCGGGATCGCTGCGGTCCTCTCGTTCGCCTCGCTCGTGATCCGCCTACGGCGGGCATCGGGCCGCGAGCGGGAACAGCTGCGTTTCGTCGTCCGCGCCTTTGCCGCCTGCGTCCTGCTCCTCGTCGTCGCATTCGCAATGCCGGACGATTGGAGCTGGCCAGGGGTCGTGGTCGCGATCGCCGGAATCCCGATCTCGACGGGCATCGCGGTGCTCCGCCACCAGCTGTGGGACGTCGACGTGATCGTTCGCAGGACGCTCGTCTACGGCGTCCTGACCGGCGGGCTCGCCGGGCTGTACTTCGCGATAGTACTCGGCCTGCAGGCGGTGTTCGGCAGCCTGACCCGCGGCAACGACCTCGCGATCGCCGGCTCGACCCTCGCCGTCGCCGCCCTCTTCCGCCCGGCCCGGGCCCGGATCCAGGCGTTCGTCGACCGGCGCTTCTACCGGCGCCGCTACGACGCCCACCAGACGCTCACCGCGTTCAGCGTCCGGCTCCGCGACGAGGTCGATCTCGACGAGCTCGCAACGAACCTCGGCGCCGCCGTGCGCGAGACGCTGGAGCCCGCCCACGTGTCGCTCTGGCTCCGGGAACCCCAGAAATGAGCCGGCGGTCAGCGCAGCCTCGAGAGATCGACTCGGATGTCGAGCCGCTCGGCGGCGTGCTGGATCCGGCGATCGAGGGTGACGATGGCTGCGCCGACGAGCGAGGCGAGTGCCAGGTACTCGGCGTCGTACGTGTTCTGCCAGCCGAGCTCGCCGGCGATCCGCCAGGCCTCCCGTCCGAGGCCGCGGTGCCGGTGCTCGCGCACGATCTCGGACTCGAGAAGGGTGAGGGAGCGCTCGGCCACCCGCTCCGAGACGAGCCCCCTCCAGACTGCGACGTGGAGCGCGGAGCGAGCCTCCGGCCACAACAGGGGAGGCGCCACGAGCTCCTCGCCGTCGAACGGCTCGAAGCCGCCCTCGCGCGCCGCAGCGGCGAGGGCGACGTTGGCGTCGAGGACGAGCACGCTCAGCGAGCGTCCCGGGCCCCGCGAACGAGGGCGACCCAGTCGGGCATCGCCTCGCCCGTCCAGGTGGTCCTCCATCCCGCGGGCAGCGGCAGGGAGGGCTCCCGGGCAATCGCCTCGGCAAGGTCGCGCTCATCGATGAGGTGCTGGGTTCCGACCTTGCGCGATCGCAGCCGCCCGGAGCGAATCCAGCGGCGAATCGTCTCGGGGTTCCTTCCCGTGCGTCGCGCCGCTTCCGGGACCGTCAGCAATGTAGTTGAATACTGCCACCTGCCGCTCCAACACCCGCTGCAGAGAGTCGCGTGACTTCTTCCCCGCAGACCCGGTACGCGCGGAACGACGGCGTCACGATCGCCTATCAGGTCGCCGGCGACGGACCGATCGACCTCGTCTACGTGCCCGGCTTCCTCTCCCACGTCGAGTGGAGCTGGGAGCACTCGCCGTTCGCCCGTTTTCTGCGCCGCCTGGAGTCGTTCTCCCGGCTCGTCCTCCTGGACAAGCGCGGCACCGGCCTCTCGGATCCGGTCGCCGGCGCGGCGTCGCTCGAGGAGCGCGTCGCGGACATCCGTGCGGTCATGGACGCCGCCGGGTCGGAGCGCGCAATCCTGCTCGGGGTCTTCGAGGGGGCTGCGCTCTCCGCCGCATTCGCTGCGGAGAGCCCGGACCGGGTCGCGGGGCTCGTCCTCTACGCGGGCCTTGCGAAGTTCACCGCCGACGATGAGTACCAGTGGGGCTGGAGCCCTGCCGCGATCCAGCTCTACCTCTCGGCGTCGGAGGACGGCTGGGGAAGCGGTGATGGTGCGGAGCTTCTCGCGACCGAGGCCGACGACCGGTACAGGGCCTGGTTCGCCCGCCTCGTCCGCCTCTCGGCGAGCCCCGGCATGGCAACGACGCTGATGCAGATGAACACGGCTCTCGACGTGCGCGATGCGCTCCCACGGATCGCGGCACCGACGCTCGTTCTCCACCGCACGGACGACCCGCTCGTGGCCGTCGAGCACGGCCGCTACCTCGCAGAGCGGATCCCCGGCGCCGAGCTGATCGAGCTGCCGGGCGCCGACCACTGGCCCTGGGCGGGCGACGCGGAGGCAGTGCTCGGCGAGATCGAGGAGTTCGCGACCGGCGCCCGCGGCACTCCGGAGCCGGCCCGCATCCTGACGACGCTGCTGTTCACGGACATCGTCGGCTCGACCGAGCGCGCCCGCGAGCTCGGCGATCGGCGGTGGCGCGAGCTGCTCGAGGACCACCGCGAGGTGGTACGGCAGGAGCTCGAACGCTTCGGCGGACAGGAGGTGCAGACGCTGGGCGACGGCTTCCTCGCGACCTTCGACGGCCCGACCCGGGCGATCCGCTGCGCGACGGCCGCCCTCGACGCAGTTCGCGAGCTCGACCTCGAGCTGCGCGCAGGCATTCACACGGGCGAGTGCGAGCTGATCGGGAACGACCTCGGGGGAATCGCCGTCCACGTCGCGGCCAGGGTGGCCTCGGAGGCAGGCGCGGGTGAGATCTTCGTCTCGGGCGTCGTACCCGACCTCGTGGCGGGGGCGCCGATCCGCTTCACGGATCGCGGCGCGTTCTCGCTGAAGGGCCTCGACGGCGAGCGGCGCCTCTTCGCGGCAGAGGTCGAGCGATGAGCGACGCCGGTACTCCCCGTAACGATCTCCGGACGGTCGGGGAGTAGAAAGGACCCGAGATGACCACGTTTCCGCAGGCGCTCAGACGGAGGCTCGGCCGCAGCCGGACGGCGACCACCGACGCCCAGGCGCCGGCACCGGAGGTACCCGCCGTCGGGTTGCGCGAGCTCGATGCGCCGCCGGTGGACATCGCCCCCAACGACCCGATCATCGCCTACTTCCAGGGTGCCACCGGTGCCGTCGACATCGAGGCGCTCGAGCTCGAGTCTCCGGCGCTCGCCGGGCTGCGTGCGGCCGGCGTGAAGCTCGTCGTCCCGCTCGTCAGCCAGGGCGAGTTGATCGGGCTCCTGAACCTCGGCCCGCGCCTTTCCGACCAGGCCTACTCGAGCGACGACCGCAAGCTGCTCGACAACCTCGCCGCGCAGGCGGCGCCGGCCGTCAGGGTCGGCCAGCTCGTCCGCGAGCAGGAGGCGGAGGTCAGGGCGCGCGAGCGCATCGAGCAGGAGCTCGAGGTCGCGCGGCTGATCCAGCAGAACTTCCTTCCCACCGAGCTCCCCGACCTCCCGGGCTGGCAGGTGGCGGCCTACTACCGCCCTGCCCGCGCGGTCGGCGGCGACTTCTACGACTTCATCGAGCTGCCCGACGGCAAGGTCGGGCTCGTCGTCGGCGACGTGACCGACAAGGGCGTGCCCGCGGCGATGGTGATGGCGGCGACGCGGAGCGTGCTGCGCGCCTCGGCCCAGCGGGTCGTCTCGCCGGGCGAGGTGCTCGAGCGGGTGAACGAGCTGCTCTGCCCGGACATCCCTCCGAAGATGTTCGTCACCTGCCTCTACGGCGTCCTCGACCCGGCGACCGGCGTGCTTCGCTTCGCCAACGCCGGGCACAACCTGCCGTTCGCGCGAACCGCGGTCGGCCCGATCGAGCTGCGGGCGACCGGCATGCCGCTCGGGCTCATGACGGGGATGACCTACGAGGAGAACGAGGCGTCGCTCGCTCCCGGCGACAGCCTTCTCCTGTATAGCGACGGGCTCGTCGAGGCGCACGATCCCGACCGGCAGATGTTCGGCGGGCCACGTCTCGCAGCGCTCGTCGCCGAGCACGGCGCAGGCACCGAGCTGATCGACCGTCTGCTCGTCGAGCTCGAGTCGTTCACGGGCGAGGGCTGGGAGCAGGAGGACGACATCACGATGGTCGCGCTGCAACGCACGGGAGTCGTCCAGCCGGTTGCCATGAACGGCAGCGACCGGCTCCTCGCCGAGTTCGAGGTGCGGAGCGAGGAGGGCAACGAGCGTGAGGTGATGACCCGTGTCGCCGGCTCCGTGGAAGAGCTCGCCGTTCCCTCGACCCGTCTCGAGCGTCTCAAGACCGCGGTCGCCGAGGCGGCGATGAACGCGATCGAGCACGGAAACCAGGGCCGGCCCGAGCTGCCCGTCCGGGTCCGCGTCACGTCGTCGGAGGACGAGCTGCGGGTCAGCATCACCGACCAGGGCGGAGAGCGCCCGATCGCGGAGGCCGAGACGCCCGACATCGAGGCCAAGCTCGCAGGACTGCAGAAGCCGCGCGGCTGGGGCCTCTTCCTGATCGAGAACATGGTCGACGAGCTCGTGGTCAGAAGCGACGAGACCCACCACACGGTCGAGCTCGTGCTCCACCTGAAAGGAGACGACAGTGCCGGCAACCCGGCTTGAGACGGACGTACGACGCCGCGCCGGCGTCGCGCTGATCGACCTCGCGGGCGACATCGACGGGTCGGCAGAGGAGGCGCTGAACGCAGCGTACGCCGAGGCGACGACCGGGAGCCCGCCGGCGGTGCTCCTCAACTTCGGCCGGGTCGACTACATCAACTCGACGGGCATCGCCCTGATCGTCGGAGTCCTCGCCCAGGCCCGCCGGGACCGCATCGACGTGACGGCGTGCGGGCTCGCCGATCACTACCGGGAGATCTTCGAGATCACCCGCCTGTCGGACTTCATGCAGATCTTCCCGGACGAGGAGGCCGCCGTCGGCGGAACGCAGCCGGGAACAACGGAGGAGGTGCCTGAATGACGAGCACGACCCTGACGATGGACGTTCGCAGTCCCGGTGACGGCACGTCGATCGTCGACATCTCGGGCGACATCACCGCCGCGAGCGAGGATGTCCTCATGGACGCCTACGGGCGCGCGACGCCGTCCGGCGCTCGTGCGGTGATCCTGAACTTCGGCGGGCTCGAGTACATGAACAGCGGCGGGATCGGACTGCTCGTGACCCTGCTCGTGCGGGCGAACCGCCAGAAGCAACGCCTGCTCGCCTTCGGGCTCAACGATCACTACCGGCAGATCTTCGAGCTGACCCGTCTCGACGAGGCGATCGGGATCTACGACGACGAGGCGGCCGCGCTCGCCGCGGCATCCTGAGGAGGAGCGATGAGCACGAACGAGACCGGGAGCCCGCGCGGGGCCGAGAACTGGGCGAAGCCCGTCTCGAAGCTCCACGTCGAGGACGTTCCCGCCGGCGCGAAGAACCTCGTCGAGGGCAAGCAGCTCGTCGGCCCGATCCAGGGCTTCGGGAAGCTGTGGCAGAAGACGTACCGCGTCCGGCTCGACCCCGCCGTGGGCACCCCGACCGACGTGATCCGCACGTGGAAGGAGCGCTTCCCCTCGTTCTGGCCGAAGGGGAACCAGTTCTACGCGCCGCTGACGGGGATCAACCCGGGCGAGGTTGCGCTCATTCGGGCCAGCGTCGCGGGCGGGATCAAGCTCTCGACCGGAGTGATGGTGCTGTACGCGGACGACGAGTCGTTCACGTTGATGACGCCGCAGGGACACATGTTCGCCGGGTGGATCACCTTCAGCGCCGCCGAGGACGGCGGCGCGACGGTCGCGCAGGCCCAGGTGCTCATGCGCGCCCAGGATCCCCTCTCCGAGCTCGGCCTCTCGCTCGGCGGCCACCGCCAGGAGGATCGGTTCTGGGAGCAGACGCTCGCGAATCTCGCGGCGCACTTCGGCGTCGAGGCACCGGTCGAGACCCAGGTCGTCTGCGTCGACCGCAAGCGGCAGTGGTCGAAGACCGGGAACATCCGGAACTCGGCGGCGATTCGCAACGGCTTCCACGCGTTCCGCTCGAAGTCGACGGGGTAGCGGCCCGCGTGCCGGACGCGATCGTCGTCGGCTCGGGGCCGAACGGGCTCGCGGCCGCGATCACGCTCGCACGGGCGGGCCGCTCGGTGCTCGTCGTCGAGGCGGCCCCGACCGTCGGAGGAGGGATGCGGACGGCCGAGCTGACGCTCCCGGGCTTCCGGCACGACGTCTGCTCGGCGATCCACCCGCTCGGCGTTGCCTCGCCCTTCTTCCGATCGTTGCCGCTTCGCGACCACGGGCTCGAATGGATCGAGCCGCCTGCCGCGCTCGCCCACCCGTTCGACGACGGCACGGCCGCCGTGCTCGAGCGGTCGTTCGAGGCGACGGGGGCGACACTCGGTGGCGACGCCCAGGGCTGGGCGCGGCTGATGCGGCCGCTCGTCGCTCGATCCGGCACGATCCTCGAGGAGATCCTCGGCCCGCTCCGCCTGCCGCACGCTCCCCTCACCCTCTCGCGGTTCGGGCTCGAGGCCATTCAACCCGCCTCCGGCATCGCCCGCCGCCGGTTTCGCGAGCCGAGGCGCGGGCGCTGTTCGCGGGGCTCGCCGCGCACTCGATGCTCCCCCTGGAGCGCTCGCCGAGCGCATCGTTCGGGCTCGTTCTCGGTCTGCTCGGGCACTCGGTCGGCTGGCCGGTCCCGAAGGGCGGCTCGCAGGCGATCGCGGACTCGCTCGCCTCCTACCTCCGCTCGCTCGGGGGCGAGATCGAGACCGGCCGGCGGGTCGACTCGCTCGACGAGCTACCGCCGAGCCGCGCGGTGCTCCTCGACCTCACGCCGCGCGAGCTCCTGCGGATCGCCGGTCGCCGGCTCCCCGACGGGTACCGGCGAAGGCTCGAGGGCTACCGGTACGGCCCGGGCGTCTTCAAGCTCGACCTCGCGCTCGACGCCCCGATCCCGTGGCGGTCCGAGGAGTGCGGTCGGGCGGCGACCGTCCATCTCGGCGGGACGCTCGAGGAGATCGCCGCCTCCGAGCGGCACGATGGAGCGGGGAGAGCACGCGGAGCGTCCCTACGTGCTCCTGGCGCAGCAGAGCCTCTTCGATCCGAGCCGGGCGCCCGAGGGCAAGCACACCGCGTGGGCCTACTGCCACGTCCCGAACGGCTCGACCGTCGACATGACCGACCGGATCGAGGCGCAGATCGAGCGGTTCGCACCGGGCTTCCGCGACCGGATCCTCGCCCGTCACGTGATGGGCCCGGCCGCGCTCGAGGCGTACAACCCCAACTACGCCGGCGGCGACATCAACGGCGGCCTCCAGGACCTTCGCCAGCTGTTCACGCGGCCCGTCGCACGACTGAGCCCGTACTCGACCCCGGCTCCCGGACTGTTCCTCTGCTCGTCGGCAACGCCGCCCGGGGGCGGCGTTCACGGCATGTGCGGCTACTGGGCTGCGAGAGGTGCGCTGCGCGGCCCGCTCCGGTAGTTGCGCTCCTCACCGGCTCGGGTCGATGCGCGAGACCGTGTCCTCGGTCAGGCTCGTGACCCAGACCGAGTCCTCGGAAGCCGCCAACGCCTGGGCAGCCGCATCCGTCGTCGACGGCTCGGCAATCCGGATCGGCTGTCCGATCCTCTCTCCGGTCACCGCGTCGATGCGGGTCACCGTCCCCTCGTCCTGGCTCGCAACCCACACCGAACCCGCGGCACCGATGATCCAGGTCGAGTTCCCTCCGGTCTCGATCTCGCCGACCACCGTCATGGTCGTCGGGTCGACGCGGCTGACGGTTCCGCTTTCGCGGTTGGCCACCCAGACGCTCCCGCCCGCCACGGCGATTCCCACGGGAAAGCGCCCGACGGTGACCTGGGCCATGTCGCCCGTCCGCGGGTCGATGCGGACGAGCTGAGAGTCCACGGAGGCGGACGCCCAGAGCATCCCGCCCCCGTAGGCGAGGCCGTTGGAGTAGTGTCCGGAGTACTGGAGTGGCTCGCCGATCGGGCGGAGCGTGACCGGGTCGAACTGCTGGACGATCCCTGCGTTGTCCGGCCGGAAGGCCGACAGCCACAGTTGCCCGTCACCCGCCGCGAGCTGTCCACTGCCGTACGGGAACGAGGCTCGCGCGAGGATGTCACCCGTCGTCCAGTCGAGCCGCAGAACCTGGCTCGGCTTGCCGAATCCGTTGGGCGAGTAGCCCGCGATCAGCGCGTCGCCCACGCGGATACTGAAGCTCGGCTCGCCCTCGAGCGCGACGGTCCGGTCGACCGCACCGGTCGCCAGGTCGATCCGGACGAACCCCCTGGTCTGGCACGGTCCGCCGATGTCGCAGTTCATCGAAAGCCACATGGCGTCCTCGCCGACCGTGATCCATCCCGGATGGCCCGGGACACGGATCGTGGCGACCACACTCTGCGCGGAGGCGGCGCTCCGGCCACCCAGCCCGAACACGAGGGCGATCCCGGCCGCGAGGCCGACCACCGTCGCCCCCACGACGATCGCGCGCGTCCGTCGCGATGCCGCGGGACGCGCGCCGCCGCGCTCCACATCCGTGGCGATCTGCATGCGCTCCATGATCCCATCCAGCCGGTGTCGACCCGAGCCCGTATGCAATCACGGCGCCCGTCACGCGTCGTCAGGGATTCCCCCGGGCATGCCCCGGTTCAGGGTTTCCCCCGACCTCCAGACGGGACGGCGTGTGTAACGATTCCCACGTGGCGCAGCGCGTCGTGATCGTCGACGACCATGCGGAGTTCCGCCTCCTCGCCCGCGCGGTACTCGAGGCCGACGGCTTCGAGATCGCAGGCGAGGCGGCCGACGGTCTCGGCGCGCTTCGAGAGGTCGAACGAACGAACCCTGACATCGTTCTCCTGGACGTCAACCTCCCCGACCTCAGCGGGTTCGAGGTCGCCCGCCGCCTCGAGGGTCCGGGGTGCCCTGCCGTGGTGATGACCTCGAGTCACGACGCGAGCGACTTCGGATCGCGCATCGCGACGAGCGGTGCGCGCGGGTTCATCCCCAAGTCGCGGCTCTCGGGCCCGGCGCTCGAAGCCCTCCTCGCCTGATGGCGGAACCGATCGTGTTGGTGCCGGCGGTGAGGCGCCGCATCGCCATCGACCCGGTGTTCCTGCTCCCGGTGATCGGCGCCGAGTGCCTGCTCGTGGCCTGGTTCGGGCTCGACCAGGGGCTCGAGCGCTGGCGTGTTGCCACCGACGTCGCGACCGCGCTCCTCTTCGCGGCGGGCGGGGTCACGGCACTCTGCAGGAGGGGCCCCAGAGTTCCGGGCCGCCTCATGGTCACGATCGCGGCGACCTGGCCCCTCGCCTCCCTCGCGGCCGCGGAGAGCTCGGCGGCCTGGATCGTCGGCCGGCTCTTCGAGAGCGCCCCGCTCGTGCTCGTCGTCTGGCTGATCCTCTCGTACCCGGAGGGCCGGGCCTGGTCTCGGGCCGCGCGGGCGACGATCGTGGCGGCCTGGGTCGCCGTCGTCGTAGGCACGTTGTCCGGGATCCTCCTCGACCCGACCCGGAGCGTGTTCAGCCCGTTCGACGAACGCCCCTTCGAGATCGGCTCCCGGGCGGCGTCGGCCCTGGGATTGCTCGTCGCGGTCTCGATGGCCGTCCTCATCGTGGCCCGCCTCGTCCGGCTCCAGCCAGCCCCACGGCGTGTGGCGCTGCCGCTCCTGACCGCTGGGCTGCTGACCGTCCCGACGAGCATGGCCTGGCTTGCGATCCAGGCGGACGCAGGTGCGAGCTCGTCGCTCGCGGACACGTTCTTCCTGGTCGACCGGGCGGTCTCGATGCTCGTGCCGCTCGGGTACTTCGCCGGCCTCGCGTGGGGCAGGCTGCGCCGATCGGGCGTTTCGAGCCTGGTCGTCGATCTCCGGGAGGGAGGCCCGACGACGCTCGGAGAGCGCCTCGCGAGGACGCTCGGCGACCCTTCGCTCGAGATCGCGTACTGGATCGACGAGCCCCGGGGCTGGGTCGACGGGGGCGGCCACCCGGTCACGCTCCCCGGGCCGGGGGAACGCGCGGTTACCCAGGTCACCGCCTCCGGCGTGCGGGTCGCCGCTCTGATCCACGATCCAGCGCTCCTCGACGATCCCGATCTCGTGCGCTCGGTCGCGGCCGCGGCCGGGCTCGTGCTCGAGAACGAGCGGCTCGCCGCCGAGGTTCTGGCCCAGCTCGCGGAGGTGAGGGCATCGCGCGCCAGGATCGTGGAGGCCACCGATGCCGAGCGCCACCGGCTCGAACGGGATCTCCACGACGGCGCCCAGCAACGCCTGGTCGGGCTCTCGTTGAAGCTCCGCCTGGCCCAGGCCCGAACCGGAGATCCGGACGCGGTCGCGGCCCTTGCCCTCGCCCAGGACGATCTGGAGCTGGCCCTCGCGGAGCTGCGTGAGTTCGCCCGCGGCATCCACCCGACGGTGCTCGCCGAGGACGGCCTCGACGCGGCGCTCGAGTCTCTTGCCCGCCGGGCTTCCTTCCCTGTCGAGATCCGGGGCAGCGTCGGAGGACGGCTCCCGGCGACGGCAGAGCTCGCCGCCTACTTCTTCGTCGCGGAGGCGCTCACGAACGTCGCCAAGCACGCCCACGCCACGTACGCGACCGTCGAAGTGTCCCGGTCGGGCTCCGTACTGCGGATCGCCGTCGCGGACGACGGGGTCGGCGGCGCGGACGCGGCGAAGGGCAGCGGGCTGCGCGGGCTGTCCGACAGGCTCGCAGCCGTCGACGCGACGCTCATCGTTGCCAGCCCCCCCGGCGAGGGTTCAACGCTCGTTGCGGAGATCCCGTGCGGGTCGTGATCGCTGACGACGCTGCCCTCGTGCGGGAGGGCGTCGCGCGACTCCTCGAAGATGCCGGCTTCGAGCTGGCGGGGCAGGCTATCGACGCGGGCGGCCTCATGCTCCTCGTCCGCGACCGGAAGCCCGACGTCGCGATCGTCGACATCAGGATGCCGCCGACCAACACCGACGAAGGCCTCGTCGCCGCGAACGAGATCCGCACCCGGTATCCCGAGACGGCCGTGCTCGTCCTCTCCCAGCACCTCGAGCCGCGCTATGCGATGCGGCTCCTCGAGGAGGCTCCCGGGGCGGTCGGCTACCTCCTGAAGGAACGTGTCGGGCGCACGGACGAGCTCATCGACGCGATCCGCAGGGTCGCCGCGGGGGAGTGCGTGGTCGACCGAGCCGTGGTCGCGGAGCTCGTCGAACGGCAGCGGCGAGACGATCCGCTCGCGGATCTCTCCCAACGCGAGCGGGAGATCCTCGGGCTGATGGCGGAAGGACGCTCGAATCAGGGGATCTGCGAGGCCCTCTGGCTGAGCCCGAAGACGGTCGAGACCCATATCCGCCACCTGTTCATGAAGCTCGGGCTCGAGGACACGCCGGCCGACAACCGGCGTGTCCTCGCAGTGCTCACCTACTTGCGGAGCTAGTTCGCCACCGGCATCGTGACGGCGATTCTGCGCCCGCCGAGCTTCCCGGCCACCTCGATCACCGGGCTTCCCGGGTCCAGGCGGATCCGGAGCGTCCCGGCGACGACGCCGTGGATCGCGAGCTGACCGCGAATCCTGAGGGTCCCCTGGTCGAGCGAGACGTTGCCGTCGAGAGCGACGTCACGGACGAAGCGAACGCGGTGGAGGGCGAACACCGGAACCTGCGCGGTTCCACCCACGTCGAACCTTCCACCCCGGAGGCCGCGACCGGCGTCGGCGTGCGTGAAGACGTCGACGATCGTCTCCACCACGGCGAGCACCACCTGCCGGTCCCGCGCGGTGCTCCGGTCGATGCGGTGAGATTCGAGCTGGCCACGCTCGTCCCGCGCGCGCAGCGGGAAGAGTGAGTAGCCGAACACGGGCATCGGCTGGGCGGCACAGGACGCGTCGCCCGGCTCGAGCTCCGAGATGAACGTGTCGGTGAGCGTGGCGCCACAGGCACCGTTCAGAGCGGTCACATGGCCGACACTCGCCAGCTCCACGAGCCGGCCGTTCGGGAACCTCGCCGCGACCTTCCGCGCGCCCTCGAGCGGCGTGCGCAGGTCCAGGTCGCCGTTGAGGACGAGTGTCGGCGTCGGCGGGTACGAGGCTCCGGAAGGAAGGATCGGCGCGAGACCGGTCGGGGCGGGCCATCGCAGGCAGTCGACCTGGACGAGCCCGGCACCCGACGCGAACCATGCCGAGGCCGAGAACGGCCCGAGCGCGCCGGACGGTAGTGCCGAGAGCGCCGCACCCAGCTCCGCCTCCCGCTCCTCGGGCGAGCCGTCGCGATCCCAGACGGTCGGCAGGTCATTGCAGAGACTCGCATCCAGGGCGCCCATCGAGAACTCGACGGGGTCACCGGCGTCGCCCCAGCTGAACGGAGCCTCTGCGACCAGGCGCCGCATCGGGGCCGCGTCTCCGCGCAGGAGGGCCATCCCCGCCCCGTCCACCTGGTTGAGATTGGAGCTTCCGCCCTGCGTTGCCCGGATCAGATCCGCCTCGTCGATGCCGGCGACCGGACGGGCACGAAGCTTCGTCGCGAGACGAGAGAAGCGGGCCGTCACGTCGCCGCCGACGCTCGTGCAGGCGACGCTCCGCTCGCAGAGGAGACGGACCGCGTCGGCGGTCGCGTGCGCGAGATCCGAGTCGTGGGTGAACGCGTTCCCCCTGTCCGTTCGCTCCACGAGCGGCATCGCCCCGTCGAGCACGAGCGACCGAAGGTGCTCGCCGTGGCGCAGCGCGTACTCCTGACCGACGAGCGTGCCCCACGACAACCCGTACAGATCGAGCTTGTCGATCCCGAGCGCTGATCTGACGGCGTCGAGATCCTCGACCGTGTCGACGAGCGTGTAGCGGTCGGCTGCGGCACCGAGCTGCGCGACGCAGGCGTCGACAGCGGCTTCCCGGCTACCGACGGCATGCTGGAGCGCCGGACAGTCGATGGCCCCCGACTTTCCGGTACCCCGCTCGTCGACGAGCAGGAGATCGCGTCGGTCGAGCAGGGGGCCGAACAGCGCGAGGAACTCCCCACGCATCGTCGTTGCCGGCCCGCCCGGACCACCGGGCACCGCGAGGATCGTCCCGAGCGACGGCTGCGAGGCGTCACGCCTCGGATAGAGCTCGTACGCGATCGCGATCGAGCCGCCCGCCGGATCGGCTCGGTCGAGCGGCACCGAGACGGTGCCGCAGAGTGCTCCGGACCCCTCCTCGCAGGGGCCGGGCGGCGCGGCCTGGCCGGCTACCGCCAGCCACAGGGCAGCGGCGACCGCCAGGACAGAGATCAGGGCGAGACGTGGTTTCATCGTGGGCTCCTCCTCGTCGGCGGTACGGATGCGCCGAAGCTACGGAAGCCCGGGGGCGACGTCGTCAGGGATCCCCCTGAGCCGGTCGGCGGTTCAGGGAGATCCCTGAGCGGCGTGCCGTCTCAGGTGACGTCGGGGAGGTCGAGCGCGATCTTGCGACCGCCGATCTTGCCGCGGATCTCGATCGGAGCGGCCGGATCAGCGGGGTCGAAGTACCGCACCTCTCCCGAGGCGGTGCCGCTCCCCCTGATCCTGAGCTTGCCGGTGAAGTCGCCGGTCTGGAACGAGAAGTCGACGAAGCCCGTGACCGCGACGTCGGTGACGAAGCGTGCTCCGTCGAGGCTCAGCCGCAGCGAGTCGGTCTCCTCGATGTACTCCGGGAAGGGCGAGACGAAGCCGCCGCGGAGCCCGACGCCGTTCGGGTAATGGCCGAGCGCATCGAGGATGGTGTCCGCGAGCGCGGCCACGGCCTTGCGGTCCCGCTTCGTCGAGTGGTCGCCGCTCGCTTGCTCGACGGGCCGGATCCCGTCGGCCGCGACGAGCGGGAACGTCGTGTAGCCGTAGAAGGGCGGCGGATCGGCCGCGCAGCTCGTGTCGCCCGGGTCCATGGTCTCGACGAACGTCATCAGCACGCCCATCGCGCACGGCCCGCTGAAGGCGACGCCGTGACCGGCGTTGGCGAACTCGACGTACGTACCGTTCCGGAAGCCGGCCGCCACGCCGACCGCAGCCTCGGTCGGCGTGACCTTGTCGAGATCGCCGTTCATCACGAGCGTGGGCGCCGAGGTCCGCGCCGCACCCGGCGGAACGAGCTGCGGAACGGCACGGTTCGGAGCCGGCCACGCCACGCACGCCGTCGAGAGGAGCCCGACCCAGCCATCGCCCGCCGCTTCGCGCCACGCCGGTACGGCAAAGGGCGCAAACGTCCCGTCCGGGATCGCGTCGAACGCCGCCTCCCATTTCGCGATCCGAACGTCCTGCGGGTCTGACACGTCCCACGGGTACGACGTCTCTGTGCACGACACGGCGAAGTATGTGCCGATGGAGATGCTCGTGGCCGGTCCAGCCGGGAAACTGACCATCTCGGCGCCAAGTCGCAGAAGCGGTACCTCGTCGCCTCGTCGGAGGGCCGCGTGGGCGCCGTCGATCTCGACCTGCCCGGGCTCGTAGCCATAGCCCGACACGATCTTGATCAGCTCGGCCTCATCGACCGTCACCCGGACGGGCTCCGGGCTCAAGGGGCCGACGCTCTCGCCCGTGACGGGCTGGCTTCGCAGACGATTGATCAGCGAGCGCATGCGCTGGTCGACGTCACCGCCGACCTGCCCACACAGGTAGCTGCGCTCGCAGAGCCGCGAGACCGAGGACAGGAGCGCCCTACCGGTGACCCGGTCGAAGTCCCACAGATCCGTACGCTGTGTGATCGGGTACGCGGAGTCGAGGACGAGCGTCCGCAGCCGGTCGCCGTGCCTGACCGCA
Source organism: Gaiellales bacterium (assembly GCA_046330455.1). Classification (GTDB taxonomy): domain Bacteria; phylum Actinomycetota; class Thermoleophilia; order Gaiellales; family Gaiellaceae; genus CAVQXR01. The sequence continues at coordinate 97,716 of JAXLSU010000001.1, read as the reverse complement.
TAGACCTGGCCGATCTGCGTCCCGTAGGAGACGCCGTAGAAGTCGAGCTTCTGGATCCCGAGCGCTGCCCGCACGTCGTCGATGTCCTCGACCGCGTCGACCGTCGTGTACAGGTCGGCCGCATCTCCCAACGCCACCGCACAGCCGGAGATCATCTCCAGCGTGACGTCGAACGCCTCCTGAAGCTCTGGACAGTCGATCGCGTCCGACTTCCCTGTTCCCCGCACGTCGACGAGCAGCAGGTCGCGCTGGTCGAAGAGCGGCCCGAAGAAGTCGTAGAAGAACCGCAGCTCGGTGGAGGAGCCTCCCGGCCCTCCCTGGACGACGATCACCGTCCCGAGCGAGGGCGCGGACTGATCCCGGCGAGGATAGAGCTCGAACGCGATCGGGATCGTCTCGGCGCCCGGTGCATCACGATCGAGCGGGACGTCGACGATTCCACACAGCCCGCCTGGCGCCTCCTCGCCACAGGCTGCGAGCGAGGTTCCACCGCTCGCAGCCGACGCCAGCGCAAACGCTGCGACCAGTGCCACCGCAACCACCATCAACCAACGCAAGGCCGCCTCCTCCAGGTTGTGGCCAATGCAACGAGAGGCCGACTATAGCCCGGCCCGGATTGCCGGTCAATCCCTGATCCGGCGCCGCCCGCCCGGTCAGGCCTCGCTCGGCTCGGGCTCGGCGGCGCCCGCGACGGCCTCCCGCGCCTCGCCGTCGTGGGGCGGCTCGATCGTCAGGTTCGGGAGCAGCCGGTCGAGCCAGCCGGGCATGTACCACGACCGCTCGCCGAGGAGGGTGAGCAGCGCGGGCACGAGCGTCATCCGTACGACCAGGGCATCGGCGAGGATCGCGACCGAGAGCAGGATCCCGAACTCCTTGGGGGCGCGATCCGCGCTCGCGATGAAGGCGGCGAAGACGGTCCCCATGATCAGCGCGGCGGCCACGATCACCCGGCCGATGGCCGCGATGCCGTGCTCGACCGCCTGTCGCGTCCGCAGCCCGTGAACGTGCTCCTCGCGGATCCGGCTCATCAGGAAGACCATGTAGTCCATCGAGAGCCCGAACAGGATCGCGAATGCGATCGGCGGCACGAACGTCTCGATCGGTCCGGTCCGGTCGAGGCCGGTCAGACCCAGCAGGTGACCCTCCTGTACGACCAGCGTGAGGACGCCGAATCCGAGGAACGCGGACAGGATCGTCGTGATCGCGGCCGTCGCCGAGATGACGATCGACCTGAACGCCATCGCGAGCACGAGGAAGGTGACGCCGATGATGAAGACGAGGAACAGCGGCATGCGCTCCATGATCCGATCGCCGATGTCCTTGAACGCCGCCGTCTGGCCCGAGACGTAGGCGACCGCGTCGCCGCCCGCGACAGCGGCCGGTACGACGTCGTGGCGGAGCCGGTCGACGAGACGGTCGGTCGCTTCGTCCTGCGGAGCCGACTCCGGCGTGACGAAGACGATCGCCACGGTCCCGTCGTCGTTCAGCTGCGGATCGCCGACCGACGCGACATCCTCGACGCCGCGGGCGCCGGCGGCGATCCGCTGCGCCGCCTCCGGGTCGCCCTGGAGGTCGACGACGATCGGGATCGGGCCGTTGAAGCCCGCTCCGAACCCCTCGGCGAGGAGGTCGTACGCGCGGCGGCTGGTCTGCTCGAGCGGCTGGGTGCCCTGGTCGGCAGCGCCGAGCCGAACGAGTGCAGACGTCGCCGCCAGCCCGACCACGATCAGGAGCACGACCGGGAAGACGACGCGCGCATGGGCCGTGACGAACCGTCCCCAGCGCGCGACGAGGGTTCGCTCGCGGGCCGTCTCCGAGTCGTCGACGGGCCGCAGGAACGGAACCTTCAGACGGTCGATCTTGTGGCCGAGCAGCGCCAGCACGGCCGGGAGGAGCGAGCTCGCGATCAGCACGGTCGTCAGGACGCCGAGCGCGCTGCCCACCCCGAGCTTCGTCACGAAGTCGAGACCGAAGAAGGCGAGCCCGCAGACGGAGATGGCCACCGTCGCACCCGCGAAGATCACCGCCCGACCGGCCGAAGCGCTCGCCTCCGCAGCCGCGACCCGCGGGGCGAGCCCCTCGTGCAGGAGCTGCCGGAATCGCGTCACGATGAACAGCGAGTAGTCGATGCCGACCCCGAGGCCGATCATCGAGACGAGGATCGGGGTGATCGTGTTGATCGCCGTGAAGCCGGCGAGGATGAACAGCAGCAGGAACGCCGTCCCGACGGCGGCGAGCGCGAGCCCGATCGGGATGATCATCGCGACGAAGGTGCGGAAGACGAAGAGGAGCACGATGATCGCGGCGAGGATCCCGAATGCCTCCGACGTACCCTGCTCGACCGGCGGGAACTCCGCGTCGCCGTTGAACTCGACGGTCACGCCGGCCGGCTCGACGGTCTCGCGGACGGCATCCTGGACCGCCACGACCGCCTCGCGATCGTTCTCGTCGATGACGTCGTTGAACTGGGCCTCCGCGTAGGCGATCCGGCCGTCGGCAGAGACGGTGTCCGCGCTGAACGGGTCGCCGACGCTCTCGATCCCCACCCCGTCTTCGGTCGGAGCAAACTCGGGCGTCTGGAGGCGCGCGATCGCCGCCTCGATCGCATGCCGGCGCTCGGGAGTGTCGAGCTGCTCGCCCTCGGGCGCGGCGAAGACGAGGTTGAGCACGCCGCCCTGCTCGGAGGCGAACTCGGCCTCGATCAGATCCGTCGCACGCTGCGTGTCGGAGCCGGGGATCTCGAACTCGTCCCGGAGATCGCCTCCCACGGTCGCCACGAGGAGGACGAGCAGCGCCACGATCCCGACCCAGGCGACGACGACCCGCCAGGGATGGGACGTGCAGGCGCGCGCCCAGCGCGCGAGCCCTCCCGTCGCCAGGCGCTCATGGGCTGCAAGCCGCTCGGGCTCCGTCATGAAGAGACTTCCTCCTCAGCCGTGTCTCGTCGGGAAGACCACCGCTGCTGCAGAGCGCGCAGCGGCCTCACGGGCAGAGAGGCTACCGAATCAGCGCAGCTCGGCGACGGCGCGCACGGGCGAGCCGGTGCCACCCTCCCACTTCAAGGGGTAGCCGGTGAACGCGAACTCGCCCTTGCCGAGGAGCTGCTCGAGATTCACGAGCCACTCGTAGTGGATCAGCCCGCGATCCCGGCAGACGCGGTGGTTCGGGAACTCCTTCGTGCCGGCTTTGTCGGTCGACGGGCCCTCGACCCCGTGCACTCGCGAGCGATCGGCGAGCCAGTGCGAGGCCGCGGTCGTGATCCCGGCGTTGCTCGTCACGACGGAACGGTTCGGCCAGTGCCGCTCGTGGAGGCCGGTGCAGAGAAGGACGATGTGCCCGTCGATCACGACGCCCGCCTTTCGCTCGGCCTCCTCGAGATCGGCCACGTCGATGTCACCGAGGTCGGGGACGTGGCGCAGATCGAGGCAGACCGCCTTCCCGGCGAACCAGTCGAGCGGCATCTGGTCGATCGAGGCGCCGGCGGCGCCGAGGTGCAGGGGCGCATCCACGTGCGTGCCCACGTGCTCGAGCATAGAGATGTAGTTCACGGCGTACGTGAACGGGTCGCCCGGCTCCCCGAGACCCGCCGCCTTCGCCTGCTCGTGATCGACGTAGGGAAGGATGATCGGAGACGGGAACAGCGCGTGCGCGGGCATCCCGTTCGAGATCGAAAGCGACAGGTCGATCGTGGCCATGCTCTCCTCCTCCGTCGGCGCTCGTGCAGAGTCTTCCACGTTCGAGACCCTCGCGGTAGTGTGCCCCGCGGTGAAGGCGACCATCACCCGGGTCGCGACACCCGGGCGGGAAGGAGCGATCGATGCCGTACGCGACCGTGAATGACCTCCGCCTCTACTACGAGCTCACCGGCCCCGAGGATCGGCCCCTGATCCTCCAGTTCGGCGGCTCGCTGTTCGGGCGGCAGAACTTCGCCATGGTCAACGACGGCTTCCGCGAGAGCTTCCGGCTTCTCTCCTACGACGCCTCGGGCTACGGGCGCTCCGACTGCCCGATCGAGAGCTACTCGGTCGAGGGCTGGGCAGACGAGGGCGCCGGCCTGCTCGACGCGCTCGGGATCGAGCGCGCGCTCGTGCATGGCACCTCGATGGGCGGCATGGTCGCGATCGCATTCACGGCGAAGTACCCGGAGCGGGTGATCGCCGCCTGCGCGGACTGTGGCATGGCCCGCTGCGACGTCTACCGGCGGACGATGTTCCGAAACTGGCGCGTGCTGTCGGAGGCGCTTCCGCTCGACGAGCTCTCCGACCTCGTCACGATCCAGGCCGTCTCGGCCGACTTCATCGAGGAGAACCCCGGGATCTTCGAGCTGGTCCGGTCGGTGATTCGCAAGAACTCCCCGTACACGGTCCGCCACGCGTGCCTCGCGATGGAGCAGATGGACCTCGAGCCGCTCGCACGCACGATCCGCAGGCCGATCCTGTTCACGAACGGCAGCCGCGACATCATGACGCCGCCGCGCCTTGCGCCTTCGGGCTTCTCGGCCCAGGACATCGTCGACGCCGTCCCGGACTGGGCACGCCTGTACGAGTTCCCCACGATCGGCCACGCAGACCTGCTCGAGGCGCCCGACGAGGCGGTGCAGGTGGTGACCGCCTTCTTCCACGACGTGCTCGAGCAGGAGGCCCGCGGCTGACGGCGCGGGCCGACCCGCTCGCCTGTCACCCGCGCCGGACGGGGCCGAAGGCCGGCGACCAGCACGAGCGCGGAGAGCACCGCGAGGGCGGCCGCGAGCGCCCAGAGGAGCGTCCACGAGTCCGTGCGCTCGGAGATCAGCCCGAGCAGCGGCGGCACGACGACCGCGCCGCCGAACACGAACGTCATCGTCTCGCCCGAGAGCCGGCCGAGGCGTCCCGGCCCGGCCCGGTCGGCGATGAGCGCGTGGAACACGCCGTTCCAGCCGACGAGCGCGGCGCCCGTCACGGCGACGATCGGCCAGACCGCGGGCCCGCCCGCTCCGGCAGCGAGCAGGGCGAGCATCGCCGCCGCTGCGCCCGATGCGGCAACGAGCACGGCGGTCCGTTTCCCGCGCCGGTCGGAGAGCCAGCCCCAGGCGAGGCGCCCCGCGACGCTCGCCGCCGTCGCGACCGCGAGCGCCGCCCCGGCGAGATGGAGGCTGAGCCTCTCGGCGTCCGTGAGGTAGAGCACGAGGTACGTGAGGAAGACCCACTGGGTGCCTGCCATCAGCGCCCCGTAGACGCTGATCCCGAGCCGCTCGCGGAGCGGGAGCCCGTCCTCCCGTCTCTCCTCGCCCCGGCCGCGCAGGACGGCCGCGCCGCGGAGTCGCAGCCCCCAGACCGCGATCGCGAGCGCGAACGCCGCAGCCACGCCGAACGCCGCCCGCCACCCGGCGGCGATCGCGACGGACGGCAGGACGAGCCCGGCGAGAAACCCTCCGATCGGCACGCCCGTCTGCTTGATCGACATGAACAGGCCGAGACGCTGGGCGAGTTGCCCGGCGATCACGACGTTCGTGGGTGGGTTGATCCCGCCGTAGGCGAGCCCGGCCACGAGCACCGCGGCCATGAACACCGCTCCGGTCGGGGCGAGGGCCCAGGTCGCGACCATCGCCGCGAACAGCGCCAGCGAGAGGACGAGCACGCGGGCCGGGCCGACCGCATCCGTGAGCCGCCCGGCCCGGCGCGACGCGAACGCGGCACCTGCCGCGTTCATCGCCGTCAGGACGCCGATCTCCGCGCGCGAGAAGTCGAGGTCGGCCTGGAGCTCCGGCGCGAGCGCGCCGATCCCGACCGTCGCGAACGCGCCTGCCGCGAGCGCGGCGAGCGAGACACCGAGGACGGTGAGAGGCCCGGGCGCGGTACGGCCGCCTGGCCGAGCGGTGGGGAGCGTCATTCCCCGCGAAAGCGCGGCTCGCGCTTCTCGAGGAAGGCCGCAAGCCCCTCGGCGAAGTCGCTGCTCGCCATCGCACGCCGCCTCACGGCCTCGAGCTCCTCCCACCAGGAGCCCTCGGGCTCCTGAAGCGCCCGGATCGCGAGCCACGCGCCCTCGAGCGAGAGCGGCGCGTTCGCGGCGAGGCGCTCCGCGTACTCGAACGCGTGCGCCTCGAGCTCGTCGGGCGGGAGCACGACGTTGACGAGGCCGAGCCGAAGCGCCTCCTCGGCGTGGACGACGCGGCCGGAGACGAGGATGTCGTAGGCGGCACTCGCACCGACGACCCTGACGAGCGCCCGGATCGGCTCCACCTCGTAGACGACGCCGAGCCGGGCGGCCGGGATCGCGAAGCGCAGACCGTCGTCCGCGAAGCGAAGCGCGCACGCCGCAGCGATCCCACCGGAGCCGCCGAAGCACGCACCGTGAAGCAGCGCGATCGTGGGCGTCCGGGTCGCGGCGATCGCGCTGACCGCTGCGTCCACGCTCCGGCCGTGCCCGAGCGCGGCCTCGGGCGTGCCGCGAACCTCCGGGAACTCCCCGACGTCGGCCCCGGCCGAGAACGCCTCGCGGCCCTCGCCGCGAACGACGATCGCACGAACCTCCGGATCGTCCGCGAGCGAGGCGACCGCGCCGGGCACCGCGTCGAACATCGCAAGCGTCAGCGCATTGCGCCGCTCGGGGTTGCTGAACGTCAGCACGCCGACCGGGCCGTGCCGCTCCGTCCGCACCTCGCCCGTGCTCACGAGCCGTCCAGAAACGAGCGCAGCTCGGCCGTCGTCTCGTCGGGACGCTCCTCGACGAGAAAATGCCCGCACGGCAGCGACCGGGCCTGCACGTTCGGGAAGCGGGCGCCCCAGACGCCGGGAACGTCGAAGAGGGCGGCGAGCCTGCCGTGAGCGCCCCAGAGCACGAGCAGCGGCAGCTCGCTCACCTTCCCGAGGTCGGGCTCGTCGTGCTCGAGGTCGATCGACGCGCCTGCCCGGTAGTCCTCGCAGGCCGAATGGACGTTGCCCGGATCCCGGAAGCAGCGGATGTACTCGGCCACCGCTTCCCGTGAGAAGAACCCGTCGCGCCCGGCGCTCCAGCGCCGGAGGCATTCGCGGAGAAAGAAGTCGGGGTCGAGGCCGATCATCCGCTCGGGCAGGCCGTCGGGCTGGATGAGGAAGAACCAGTGGTAGTAGCTCGTGGCCATCGCCTGACTCACGCTGCGGAACATCTCCCAGGTCGGGACGATGTCGAGCAGCGCGACGCGGGTCAGTCGTTCCGCGTGGTCGAGTGCCAGCCGGTGGGCGACCCGGGCGCCTCGATCGTGCCCGACGACCGCGAAGCGCTCGAAGCCGAGCGCGGCCATGACCTCGATCTGGTCGGCCGCCATCGCGCGTTTCGAGTAGCCGGCGTGGTCGTCGCCACCCGGCGGGTTCGAGCTGTCCCCGTAGCCGCGCAGGTCGGGGCAGACCACCGTGTGCCGGCGCGCCAGCCGCGGCCCGACCTCGTGCCACATCGCGTGCGTCTGCGGGAAGCCGTGCAGGAGCAGCACGGGCGGCCCGGTGCCGCCGATCCGGAGGTTGATCTCCGCTCCCGCGGTCGTGATTCGCTCCTGGCGGAACCCTTCGAACATGGCGCGATTCTACGGCGGGCGGGACAGGCGCCCGGGCCGTGGTGCGGCGCGTCAGACGAGCCGGCCGAGCAGGATGCCGACATACGCGGCAAGGAGCCCGGCGCCGAGGCTTCCGAACGCGTTGAGCAGCCCGAGGCCGGGGAGACCGTCCTGGAACAGGCGCACGCTCTCGTTCGAGAGCGTCGAGAAGGTCGTGTAGCCCCCGAGAAAGCCGGTCAGGATCGCCGTCCTGACCCACAGCGGGGCATCGAACCGCTCACCGAGTACCGCGGAGACGAACCCGGCGGCGAGCGCCCCGCTCACGTTCACGACGAAGATCCCGAGCGGGAAGGTGTGATCGCGCCTGCTGAACAGCCCGTCCACGTACCAGCGGGAGAGCGCGCCGATCCCCCCGGCGATCAGGACGGTGACGGCGGTAGGCATGCTGCGCAGTTCGACCGCAGGAACCGTCTCCCCTTCCGCAGCGTGGTAGCGTCGGCCGGAAAGGAGGCTGCAGTGGCTGGAAAGGTCGTCGTGAACCTCTCGTCGGGGCCGGAGGATCCCGATGCCGTGACCGTGGCGTTCCTCGTCGCCGACTCGGCGCTCTCCTCGGGCAAGGAGCTCGTGATCTTCCTCACCCGGGAGGCCGTTCACCTCGCGCTGCCCGGAGAGGCAGACAAGGTCGTCGAGCCCGGGTACCGGCCCGTCGGCGACCTGTTCAAGGCCGTGGCCGAGGCCGGAGGCGAGCTGTACTGCTGCAAGCCGTGTTGCAGGACGCGCGGGATCGAGGCCGAGCACCTCGTTCCGAACGCGAGAATCGCCGGGGGGATGGCGCTGTTCGAGTGGATGGGCGACGAGCCCGCCGCCGTGTTCTCGTACTGAGGGAGCAGGTAGGCATGAGCGACGTGCTCCTCGTGCAGTGCGAGGACGGCGTGTTCCGGGTCGAGCTCGAGGACGGGGAAGCCGAGATCGCGGAGTACGAGGCGGGAGAGTCGCTACCGCCCCGCGAGCGGCCCGCCGACGTCGTTCCCGCGTTCGCGCTCAACCAGGTCGTCGACCTGACCGCCTGCGGGCCCGCCGTCGTCCTGCTCCTCGACCGTCGCCCGCCGCTCCTCGTCTCGAACGACGGCGGTCAGACCTGGAACGAGGCCGGCGGCGGCCTGGGCGCCGGGAAGGCGGTCGCGTTCGGAGCCACACCCGATCGCCTCGTCTATGCGGCCAGGAACCGCCTCTACCTCTCGACCGACGGAGGTCGCTTCTGGCGTGCGCTGACGGTCGAGCTCCCGGAGATCAACGGGGTCGCCTGGGTCTGAGCGTCCCGACGCCGTCGGCGCGAACGGCCCTACAGCCGAAGCTCGCCGCGGGCGACCGTGACGGCGCAGCCTCCGACCTCGACCCGCTCGATCCGCTCCGACGACCCCTCGACGACCGCAAACAGGGTGCTCGGCCGGCCGAGCTCTGCACCCTGCGAGATCTCGATCTGCTCACCGAAGGCGATCTCGCCGTGACGGGCGAGGTGGCAGGCGAGCGGGCCCGCGGCCGAGCCGGTTGCCGGATCCTCGGGAACACCGGCGCCCGGCGCGAACATGCGCGTCTTCCACCGCGACCCTGCCCGGGCAAAGCAGTTGAAGCCGACCGCTGCGGGGCCCGCGGGCCCGAGACGCGCCAGCGCGCCGAGATCCGGGCGCAGGTCGGCGACCTCGGCCTCGGAGGGGAGCGCGACGTACACGTGCGGGGCGCCGTTGTCGTACCGCTCGACCGGAAGCTCGGACGCGCGGACGCCGAGAGCGGTCAGCAGCTCACGCTCGTGCCCGAACGGCACGACCTGCGGTACGGGCTGGCTCATGCGCCCGAACACGATCCGGTCGCGCTCGCGCTCCAGCGCCACCGGAACGATTCCCACGCCCGTCTCCAGTCGCAGCTCGAGCAGCTGCATCGGCCCGGCGAGGACGAAGGCCGTCCCGAGCACCGGGTGCCCGGCGAACGGCAGCTCGTCCGACGGTGTGAAGATCCGGATCCGGACGTGGGCGTCTGCCGCGGTCGGGTAGACGAACACGGTCTCGGAGAAGTTGATCTCCCGCGCGATCGGCTGTAACAGCTCCTCGGGGATCTCGCGCGCGTCCGTGAACACGCACAGCTGGTTGCCCGCGAGGGGGACGTCCGTGAAGACGTCGCAGATCACGTACCGGAATGCCCGCGGCCCGGCCACGCCGCTCAGTGGAGGCCGCTCATGCGCCTCGGCGTCCCGGCTTTGATGAACTCACGGCGCCTCGGCCAGCTGAACCGCCTCGTGCCGTCGGGCAGCGTCTCGGGGAAGCCGGCCGCGACCGCCTCGGCAGCTTGGCGCCACAGGCGCCGGATCTCGGCCGACACGGCTGCTGCCGCCTCCTTGTAGCCCCGGCCGTTGAGCGGAAGATCGTCGAAGCTCATCGGCTCCCCGTACACGACCGCGCACGCCCGCCGGTTCCGCTTCGACCACCCGAACGACTCGAGCCCGCAGGGGATCACCGGCACGTGCTCGTTCATCGCGATCATGAGCGCTCCGGCATGGATCTCGTCGCCCGGGTAGCCGAAGCGCTGGCGCGTCCCCTCCACGAACACGCCGACGATGTGCCCCTCGCGGACGAGCTCGCGCGCCTTCCGCATCCCCTCACGGTCGCCCTCGCCGCGACGAATCGGAAACGCGCCCGTCCACGTCAACGCCTCACCGGCGAACGGGATGTCGAGCAGCTCCGCCTTCATCATGTACCAGAGCGCCCGGCGCGAGAACGAGCCGACGAGCGGCGGGTCGATCGCCGAGAGATGGTTCGCGGCGAGCACGGCGCCCCCGTGCTCGGGAATCCGGTCGGTGCCGTAGGCCCAGGACCGCGGCGCCATGATCTCGGCCGTGATCGGCACGACGTTGTAGCGCATGAACACCCAGCCCTTCTCGACGTCGCCCCCCCAGAGCCACGGAATCCCGAGACGGGTGAGAAGCATCGGCAGCAGCACTCCTGGTCGACGGTTCCCCGGGTCGCCCGAGGACGGCCGGATCGTAGCCGAACCCCCCGGGGCGGCGGATGTCCCGAGGGTATCCTCAACCCGGATGCAGCTGTTTCTCGTCCGCCACGCCGAGGCCGCGCAGGGTGAGCCCGATGAGCTGCGCCCGCTGACGTCGACCGGCCGCGACCAGGCCCGCCGGGTCGGCGAGTCGCTGCGCAAGGCGGGCGTCTCGCCCTGTCTCGTCCTCACGAGCCCGCTGCTCCGGGCGCGCGAGACGGGAGAGCTGATCGCACGCGAGGTGGGCGCCGACGTCCGCGTCGACGAGGCCCTCGCTCCCGGTGCCACGGCGGAGACGCTCCAGCGCGCGGTCCTCGGAGTCGGCGCCTGCGAGGCGGTCGTCGCGGTCGGCCACCAGCCAGACTGCTCGCGAATCGCCGCGGCGTTGACCGGAGAGCCGAAGCCCGACTTCGCTCCGGCCGCCTCGGTCGAGATCACCCTGGCCGGCTAGCCCAGTGCCGGCGATCGAGGTCAGCGGCCTTCGCAAGGCCTACGGCACCCGCGAGGTGCTCCACGGCATCGAGTTCACGGTCGCTCACGGCGAGGTGTTCGCGCTCCTCGGGCCGAACGGGGCCGGGAAGACGACGGCGGTCGAGATCCTCGAGGGCTACCGCCGGCGCGACGGCGGCTCCGTGTCCGTGCTCGGAGAGGATCCGGCCAACCCGTCCCCGGCGTTTCGCGCGCGGATCGGGATCGTCCTCCAGTCCTCTGCCGTCTACCCACGGTTGACCGTGCGCGAGACGCTGACGCTGTTCGCGGGCTACTACCCGGCGCCACGCGCCGTCGACGAGGTGATCGAGCTGGTCGGTCTCGCCGAGAAGCGCGATACCCGCGTTCGCACCCTCTCCGGCGGCCAGCTCCGGCGCCTCGACCTCGGGCTTGCGCTCGCCGGCGACCCCGAGCTCGTGTTCCTCGACGAGCCGACGACGGGGTTCGACCCGGCCGCGCGCCGGCAGGCCTGGGAGACCGTGCGCGGCCTGCGCGAGCTCGGCAAGACGATCCTGCTCACCACCCACTATCTCGAGGAGGCTCACCACCTCGCCGACCGGCTCGCGATCCTGCGCGAGGGCCAGATCGTCGCGACCGGCACGCCCGAGGCGCTCCTCTCGGCCAACGGCGCCGTCGAGATCCGGTACCTGCGCGACGGGGAGCCCGTGGTCGTGCGCACGGACGAGCCGACCCGGACCCTGCACGAGCTCACGGCCCGCGCCGTCGAGCGGGGCGCCGAGCTCGAGGGGCTCGAGGTGCGCCGCCCGACCCTCGAGGACGTCTACATCGAGCTGACGCAGGAGGACGGGTGACGACCGCGCTCTTCACCCACGAGCTCGGCAACCAGCAGCGCCTGTTCTGGCGCAGCCGGGAGTCGGCCGTCTTCACGTTCGCGCTACCGATCGTGTTCCTGGGCCTGCTCGGGTCCGTCTACGGCGATCGGGAGGTCGACGGGATCGACGGGGCGACGTTCCTGCTCGCCGGGATGCTCGGGTACGGGATCGTGGCGACCGCCTTCGCCGGCCTTGCGATCAACATGGTGATCCGCCGCGAGTCCGGCGTCCTCAAGCGGGTTCGCGGGACCCCGCTGCCGACGAGCACCTACCTCGTGGCGCTGATCGTGTCGACGCTCGTCGTCGTCGGGGTGATGGCCGTCGCACAGCTCCTGCTCGGCCTCGCGATCGGCGCGGAGCTCCCGTCGAGCCCCGGCTCCTTCGCCCTGGCGCTGCTCGTCGGCACGGCGTCGTTCTCGGCACTCGGCCTGGCTGCGACGGGGCTCGTTCGCAGCGGCGAGGGATCGTCGGCGGTGATCACCGCGATCTACCTGCCGATGACGTTCATCTCCGGCGCGTTCTTCTCGACGGAGACCATGCCGGCCTTCCTGCAGGCAATCGCCGACGTGCTGCCGCTCACCTACCTGCTCGAGTGGATTCGCGAGAGCCTGATCGAGGGCAAGGGGATCGGCTCGTCGTGGACGGATCTCGTCGTGCTCCTGCTCTGGGGCCTCGCCGGGCTCGCGATCGCCCTGCGGACGTTCCGCTGGGAGCCGCGCGAGCAGTGAGCAGGTTCGGGTTCATCCACCACCCGGAGTCGGTGACGCTCGTCGTCGTCGACGGGGACGAGCTCGTGCTCGTCCGGCAGTCACGTCCGGGCGCTCCGGGGACGCGAACGCTCGAGCTTCCGGCCGGATCGTGCGAGCCCGGAGAGACACCCGCGGAGGCGGCGGCGCGCGAGCTCGCCGAGGAGTGCGGTCTCGCAGCGGCCTCCCTGCGCCCGATCGGGAGCTTCTACGTCGTCCCGGCCTACTCGAGCGAGCTGACGCACGTGTACGAGGCGACCGGCCTCTCGCCCGCGAGCGCCGAGAGCGACGAGGACGAGGACATCACCCTCGAGCGCCGGCCGGTCGGCCAGACGCTTCGGGCCCTCTCGGACGCCGGCTCGATCGCCGCGCTCGCCCTCTGGCTGGGTCAGGCCGCAGGCGCGAGCCAGTCCTCGACGTAGGCTCGCACGATCGTGTCGAGGTCCGGGTCGATCGGTAGCCCGAGCTCGAGCGCCCGGTCGACGCCTGCGGCCTTCGGCCAGCTCCCGCAGATCCGCTCGATCAGCGGGTCGGGCTCGACCGAGATCTCGCCGAGCGCCCGCTCGTCCCCGAAGCGCTTCACGGCGGCGACCATCTCGCCCGCGGTGACGGAGAGGCTCGGAAACGTCACGCAGCGATCGGCACCGAGCCGCGCTCCGTCGAGATCGTGCAGGGCGACGATCCCGCCGACGACCGTCCGGACGCCGCCGACCGCGCATCGGAGATCGAGTCCGACAGGAAGCGTGAAGTCGACACCGTTCAGCGGCTCGCGGAACACGGCGCTGACCCACGAGGAGGCCGCGAGGTTCGGTGCTCCGGGGCGGACGATCACCGTCGGGAGCCGCGCGGTCCGACCGTCCAGGAACGCTTTCCGCGTGTAGTCGTTCACGAGCAGCTCGAGGATCACCTTCGTCGTTCCGTAGGTCGTCTCCGGGGAGAGCTTCGTGGAGTCGGAGACGACCGGCGGCAGCTCTCCGCCGAACGCCGCGTAGGTGCTGCTGAAGACGAGCCGCGAGCGCCCGCCGCGGGCCCGGCAGGCCTCGAGCACGTGGCGTCCGCCGTCGAGGTTCACGCGCAGCGCGAGGTCGAAGTCCTGCTCGGCCCCGAAGCTCACCACGGACGCGAGATGGAACACCGAGCAGTCGTCCCGGTCGACGAGCGAGAAGACCGAATCCCGATCGGCGATGTCGCCCTGGACGAGCACCGCGCGCTCATCGAGCCCGTGCGGGCGCTCCTGCGGAAGCACGCCGTCGAAGAGGACGAGCTCCTCGATCGGCTCCGGTTTGCCCGACGCCCCGACGAGCGACCCCTTCGCGAGCAGGCTCCTCGCGAGCGTCAGCCCGACGAAGCCCGTTCCACCGGTCACGACGACCTTCATGGCCCGAAACCATAGTCTTGCGGCCGTGAGGGTCGTCTTCCACTACGCGGCGGGCAGCGGCCTGCGGGAGCGACTCGAGGCCTTCTCGGGTGACGGCCTCGAGATCGCCGTCTGCCCGGAGGACGACGACGAGCTGCTCGCCCGCCTGCTCGCCGAGGTCGAGGTGCTGTGGCATGTCCTGCGGCCGCTCACCGCCGAGCACATCGCTGCGGCTCCCCGGCTGCGGCTGATCCAGAAGATCGGCGTCGGCGTGAACACGATCGACCTCGATGCCGCCCGGGCCCGCGGGATCGCCGTCTGCAACCTCCCGGGCACGAACAGCCGGGCGGTCGCCGAGCTCACTCTGGCGCTGATGCTCGCGGCACTCCGGCGAATCCCGTCCTACGACCGGGCCACCAGGGACGGGCAAGGGTGGTCGCTCTCGCCGGACGTCCAGGACCGGCTCGGCGAGCTGGGCGGCCGGACAGTCGGCCTCGTCGGCTACGGTGCCGTGCCCCGCCTGCTCGCGCCCATCCTCGTCGCCCTCGGGTCGCAGGTCGTCTACACGGCCGGCTCGCCGAAGCACGACGCCGTCGGAGAGTGGCGGTCGCTGCCGGAGCTGCTCGCCGAGGCCGACGTGGTCTCGCTGCACCTTCCGCTCACGCCACAGACCGAGCGGCTGCTCGACGCGGCCGCGTTCGCGACGATGCGGCCCGGAGCCGTGCTCGTCAACACTGCCCGCGGCGGTCTCGTCGACGAGCCTGCGCTCGTCGAGGCGCTGCGCAGCGGGCACCTGCGGGCCGCCGCGCTCGACGTGTTCGCCCGGGAGCCCGTCGCGACCGGGAGCGAGCTGCTCTCGCTCGAGAACGTCGTCGTGATGCCGCACGTCGCCTGGCTGACCCCGGAGACGTTCGACCGCAGCCTCGAGCTGGCGGCCGAGAACTGCCGGCGGCTGCGAAGCGGCGAGGCTCTGTTGAACCGCGTCGTCTGAGGGCGCCGCCGGGCCCTGCTTCGCGGGGGCGTACACTGCCCTGACGATGGAGGGTGCGGGCACCAAGGCCGACGAGATCGCGTTCGCGATCGAGGAGGACATCGTCTCGGGGCAGCTCGAGCCCGGCTCGGTGCTGCGACAGGAGCAGCTCTCGGAGCGCTTCGCCGTCAGCCGGACGCCGATCCGGGAGGCGCTGCGGCGGCTCGCCGCCCTCGGGCTCGTCTCGTTCGAGCCGAACAAGGGCGTCCGGGTGCGGATGCTCTCGCGGGAGGAGCTGCGCGAGGCGTTTCTCGTGCGCGCCGAGCTCGAGAGCCTCGCCACCGAGCTCGCGGTTCCGAACATGACGGCCGAGGATCTCGCCGAGCTCGACGCGGCCGAGGCTCGTTTCTCGGCCCTCACGCTCGAGCTCCGGCGCAAGACCCGCGAGGGCGAGCACGACGCGACACTCATCTCCGAGTGGGCGCGGGCGAACCACGCGTTCCACGACGTCATCTACGCGGCCGCGAACGTCCCGTACATCGAGCGGCTCGCCAAGAGTGCCCGCCGGACGTTCCTCGGCCAGACCGTGTGGGCAGCAGGGCTCGATATCGACGAGCTCTACGCGCGCAACGATCTCCAGCACCGGGCGATCCGCGAGGCGATCGCCGCGGGCAGCCAGTCCGGAGCGCGCACGCTCGCGCGCGAGCACGTGCTCGCCTCGGGCCACATGCAGCAGGTCATCCTCGACCACATGGGCGCCCAGCTCCACGAGCGCGACGCCGGGCGCAGGCGGAGCGCCTGAGCCCGGGCCTCCGCGGCTGAGCGGCCGGCTCGGCCGGCCGCGACCCGCGCGGGAGCCGAGCAGGGCTCGGCGGTCACCGGTCTGCGGGCCGGATGAGATCCGGCCCCTACAGGTGGCGAGGGCGTAGGGGCGGGATCTCATCCCGCCCGCAGCTCCTACAGGCGACCCACCCGGTCGAAACGCCTACGGGGTACAGGCGACCGGGGACCCGTCCGTTCGCCAACCGTCGGGGAGCGGACAGGGCGCACTGCTCGGGTCGAAGGTGGAGACGGGCACGCGGGTGTCCGTTGCGAGCGAAAGGACGTAGAGGGTGCTCGAACGGCAGTTCAGCGCGTACTTGCCATGGGAGAGCCACTCGCGTCCGCTCCCGCCCGGCAGATCGTCGGCAGCTCGTGCGACGAAGATCGCGCCTCCGACACCGGACGGCGAGTCACCCTGCACGCGCGCGTCCAGGATCAGCAGCCGGAGGTGCTCGCCGTGGTCGAAGCGGGCGGAGAAGTAGGGGGCGAGCTCCTTTCGGTCGAGAACGGTGTCCACGTTCGGAGCACCGCCACCGGCTCCCTCGACGCTGATCGAATACCACTGGAAGCCGGTCTCCCCCTGGTTCGGCTGGGTCGGGGCAAAGACCTCGTCGATCCTGCTGGCGTCGCCACTGCTCACGGCCTCGAAGGCCGCGAGGACGGCCCTCCCGACGTCGGAGGCGCGACATCCGGCTGGCAGGGACGGCTCCCTCTCGCGTGTGACGAGGATCTGCCCACCCAGGCCGGGATCCCGCCCGGACGACGAGTCGCCACGGCACGCCCCAAGAAGCGCTGTCACGGTGCACGCTGAGACGAACAGCAGGCGCGGGCCGGGTCCCATCCGACCCGAGTATGCTCCCGTCCCGTTAGACGAACGCGGGACGCAGGACGAAGCTGCCCGCGGCGTCCGCGAACGGAACCAGCGGCAGGTGGCGCGAAGCGATCGACTCCTCGAGCCCGAGCCAGACCTTGCGCAGGACCTGCTCGGGGGTCTCGCCACGCCCGGCGAGGACGACTGCCACGCCCGACTCGCTGCGCTCGAGCTCGCCCTCGAAGCCTCTGGCGGTCATGTCGACGAGGATGCCGGCGGCATCGGCCGTACGGGTGAGCTCCACGCGAACCGTCTGGGTCATGGTCGGAATCCTCTCGCTCGTCCGTTAGCGGATCCAGTTTAGCGAAGCTCTGGATCCAAGTAAAGCCCCGCATGCGGGAATCTCACCCAAACGGACCGATTCTGGATCCAAACGGTCGACGACCGTATCCACCGACTAGAACTGCTCTTCCTCGGTCGAGCCCTTCAGGGCGAGCGTCGAGCTCTCGCCCCCCGAGACGATCTGCGCGACGGCGTCGAAGTAGCCGGCACCGACCTCGCGCTGGTGCCTCGTCGCCGTGTAGCCGAACTCCTCGATCGCGAACTCGTGCTGCTGGAGCTTCACGTAGGCGGCCATCCCGCTCTCGCCGTAGCCCGAGGCGAGCTCGAACATCGACGCGTTCAGGGCATGGAAGCCGGCAAGGGTCACGAACTGGAAGCGGTAGCCCATCGCGGCGAGATCGCGCTGGAAGCCGGCGATCTGGTCGTCGGTCAGGTTCCGCTTCCAGTTGAACGACGGCGAGCAGTTGTAGGCGAGCAACTTGCCGGGGAACTGCTCGTGGACGGCCTCGGCGAACCGGCGCGCCTCGTCCATGTCGGGCGTCGAGGTCTCACACCAGATCATGTCCGCGTACGGTGCGTAGGCGAGCGCGCGCGCGATCGCCGACTCGATGCCGGGACGCACCATGTAGAAGCCCTCGCTCGTCCGCTCACCGGTCGTGAACTCCCGGTCGTGCTCGTCGATGTCGCTCGTCAGGAGCGTCGCGGCCAGAGCATCGGTGCGCGCCACGATCACGGTCGGAACGTCGCAGACGTCGGCGGCGAGCCGCGCAGCAGCGAGGGTCCGGACGAACTGCGAGGTGGGCACGAGGACCTTGCCGCCCAGGTGGCCGCACTTCTTCTCGGCCGCCAGCTGATCCTCGAAGTGGACCGCCGCCGCACCTGCCTCGATGTAGGCCTTCGTCAGCTCGAACGCGTGCAGCGGGCCGCCGAAGCCGGCCTCCGCATCGGCCACGATCGGCAGCAGGTAGTCGCGATCGCGCCTGCCCTCCGACCAGTCGATCTGGTCGGCGCGCAGCAGCGCGCTGTTGATTCGCTTGACGAGCGCGGGACCAGAGTTCGACGGATACAGGCTCTGGTCGGGATAGACGTTGCCGGACAGGTTCGCGTCGGCCGCGACCTGCCAGCCGGAGAGGTAGATCGCCTTCAGACCGGCGCGGGCCATCTGCACGGCCTGGCCACCCGTCATCGCCCCGAGCGCCGGGACGTATGCCTCGCTCGCGATCAGGCTTCGCAGCCGCTCGGCGCCGCGCCGGGCGAGGGTGTGCTCGACGTGGATCGAACCGCGCAACCGCTCGACGTCCTCGCTCGTGTACGGCCGCTCGATGCCGTCGCGGTGGGCGTGCCCGTTCCGCCGGTCGTCCGTCATGTGTGTCCGCCCCCTTCTGAGAATGCGCCAGACCCGGCCGGGCTCTGAGCACGCTGGATCCAGGAATCGTACCTCTGGATCCAAAAGATAGGGGATTCGGTGGATATTCGCAACCAACAAGCGTATTTCGGATCCAGAACAGCCGCTAGAGGATCCGTTCCGGGTCAGCGTCGCTCGCCCGGCGATTCCCCGCCGAGGACACGCCCGATCATGCCTCCGGTCGTGGGAGGGATCCCCTCGACCGAGGCCTCGAGCCCGCGGCGGCGTGCTTCCTCGAGCACCCGCGCGAGCGAGCGGGCGCCGGTCAGGTCGACTCGTCCGAGCCCGTCGAGATGGATGACGAGGCTCGTGCAGTCCGGGTGTGCTGCGGTGATCTCACCGACCTCGTCCTCGAACCGGGCCGCGGAGCCGAACCACAGGACTCCCGCGGGGTGAAGGTGCAGGGCGTCTCCCTCGACATGGACTGCAACGGGCACCCGCATCTCACGCCAGAGGTGAACGCCGACCGCGAGTGCGATACCGATCGCGACCGCCTCGTCGATCCGTGGAGCGAGAACCAGCACGAGCACGAAGGTCGCGAGCGCGACGCCGAACTGCGTCCTCGAGGAGCGAGCGAGACGAACGAGCCGCCGCGGACGGGCAAGCCCCGCAACCGCGACGACGACGATCGCGGCGGGAATCGCCGACGGAAGGTCGCCGAGCACGTCGGCGAAGGGAATGAACGCGAGCACGAGGAGACCGCTGACCGCCCCGCTCAGGCGCGTCCGTGCGCCGGCAGCCAGGTTGAGCGCACTGCGCGAGAACGAGCCGCTCACGGGAAAGCCGCCCGCGAAGCCCGAGGCGAGGTTGGCGACTCCCTGGGAGACGAGCTCGCGGTCGGCATTCCAGCGGCGGTCGCGCTCGAGCAGCGTCCGGCCGATCGTCGTCGGCTCGACGAACCCGACGACGGCGATGATCAGCGCCGGTAGGAGCAGGCCGCCGAGGCCTCCCCACGGCAGGCCGAACGGGGAGGTTGGAGCCCCGGCGTGCAGGTCGCCGATCGTTGCGCCTCCGAAGTCGGCGAGCGCGCTCCAGACCACCGCGGCCACGACGACGAGCGGAACGGAGGCCAGCCCGACCCCGAGCCGCTTCCCGAGCACCATCAGGGCGATCGCCCCGACCGAGAGCCCCACGGTCGTCGTGTCCCAGGACGCCGGGTGGGCGAGCGCCCAGCCCGCCCGCTGGAAGATCCCGGTCTCCGGGATCTCCGTCACGCCGAGCAGCGCCGGGAGCTGGGTCGCCGCGATCGTGATCGCGGCAGCGGGGAGCAGGCCGGCGAGCATCGGATCGGAGACGAAGAACGCGACCGCGCCGCCCCGGGCGAGCCCGAGGACGACGCGGATCACGCCGATCGTGAGCGCGAGGAGCATCGCCTGCTCGAGCGCGGCCTCTCCCGTGCCGGCGAGCGCACCGAGAGCACCGAGGACGAGCAGCGAGGTCAGGGCGGTCGGGCCGGTCTGAAGGTAGGGCGAGGACGCGAGCACGGCGCCTCCGAGCGCCGCCGCTGCGGCCGCAGGGAGCGCCGCCGTCGCGGGAACCCCGGCCAGCTCGGCGTAGGCGACGCTCTGCGGGATCAGCACGACCGCGACGCTCGCTCCCGCAACGAGGTCGCCGATCGCCACCGACCGGGACAGGAAACGGCGCTCCCGGGCCACGGCCGCTACGACTGCGAGCCGCGAGGAGGCAGGGCGTACGCCGCGCGTGGGGGCTTCAGAGGGCGGAGCAGCCAGTAGGGACGCCGCGTCCCGTCGGGCGAGTGGCTCCGCGCGCCACGCGCGAGCCCGAGCCAGCGTTCGTACACCGCTCGCGACCGGGCCGTGTCGACGACGACGTCACCGGGACGGTCGCCGGGCTCGGCCGGGCGGACGCGCACGGCCTGGTGCCAGCAGTGCATCCCGGAGATCGGGTCAGGGTGGACGGGAAACGCGAGGTTCTGGTGCACGCCGGCGTCCGACCACCAGATCCGGCCGGTGTCGGCATCGCTCGAGTCGAACGGCTCCACACCGGACAGCTTCCGCAATCGCCACAGCGTGCCGTCGCGCTCGAGTCGCACGGGCACCATCGCCTGGCGCTGCCCACGCTCACCCTCGGGCCGCCAGCGGCCCATGTGATGGCTACAGGCGACGACGCCCGGTCGGATCCCCTCCGTCACCCACGCCCTGACCGCGAAGTGCCCGATCTCCGTCTCGACCCGCAGCAGGTCGCCGGTTCGGGCGCCGATCCGATCCGCGTCGGCGGTGTGGATCCAGAGCGGGTTCGTGTGGGCGATCTCGTCGAGCCACTTCGCGTTCGCGGAGCGGGTGTGGACCTGGACCGGAAGCCGGAAGGTGGGGATCAGGACGAGCTCGTCCTCCCGACGCGCGTCGGCGTGCACGTGGCTTCGCAGGTACGTGGGCAGGGCGGCCTCGCCCCAGCCCCACTCGGCGAGCGTCCGCGAGTAGAACTCGAGCCGACCGCTCGGGGTCGGGAACCCGCGGACAATCGCCCCGTCGACCTCGATTCCCACGAAGCGTCGCCCGTCGGCATCACCGTCGATCGTCGGGACGGGCACGACGTTCGGCCCGGCCGGCCGCTCGGCCCTCGTGTAGACCCGGCCGTCAGCGTCCACCACGACGTCCTCGAGCTCCTCGGCCGGAACCGGCTCGACGTGCCGGCAGCCCGTGCCCCGGCTGATCTCGTACGCGCCGGTGCGACGCATGTACTGAAGCGGCGTCAGGCCCTCGGCCGCGGCACGCTCCGGCAGCCCCGGCACCGAGTGCTCGAAGATGTATGCGTAGTACTCGTCGACCGAGAGCTTCTCGCCGGGATGCTCTCTCGACTCGAAGTGGCGACGGATGCCGAGCTCGCCGTCCGGGTCGATCCGCCAGGAGAGCTCGACCCAGAACTCGTTCTCCTCCCAGACCTCGCCGGGGTTGATCTCCCGCGTGTCGGCGATCTCGCGCCCGAGCCGCTCGGCGGCGGCGCGGAGGACGGGCTGGCGGAAGCCGACCCACTGCCCGTCGTACTGCTCGTACGAGTGGAGGTCGTGCCGCTCCGATCCGTGCCCCATGGGTAGCACGTAGTCGGCGAGGAAGGCGGTTTCGCTCCAGGTCGGGGTCAGGGCGACGTGGAGGCCGACACGCTGCTCGTCGCTCAGCATCTCGATCCAGGAGAAGCCGTCCGGATTCGTCCAGACCGGGTTGTAGACCCGCGTGAAGTAGACGTCGAGCGTGCCGCGGCCCTCGCGGAGGAAATGCGGAAGCAGGAACGAGAGCTCGTGGATCGCGAGCGGGTACTCCTCGGGCCACGTCAGCTCGTTCCAGGTCTCGGGGTGGGGCGGCGTGTGGATCGGACGCGGGACGAACTTCGTCCACGCGTTCGGGAACGTGCCGCCCGGGGTGGCGACCGCCCCGAGCAGCGCGTTCAGCAGGAAGAGGCAGCGGGCGACCTGCCAGCCGCCGAGATTCCCCGCCGTGGCCGAGCGCCACGTGTGCGTCGACAGGCGCGTGCCCGCCGAGGCGACGAGCCCGGCGACCTGCTCGATCGTGCCGGCAGAGACGCCCGACTCACGCTCGACGAGCTCGAACGTGAACTCCGCGTACGTGTCGGCGAGCCGGCGCTCGAACTCCTCGAACGTCTGCGGCCCGTCCGGGTGCTCGCACGCGAGGTACTCCTGCCAGTTCCAGAACCGCCGCACGAACTCGCGGTCGTAGCTGCCGGTCTCGATCAGATGGCGGGCGATCGCGAGCAGGATCGCGGCCTCGGTGCCGGGCCGCGGCGCCAGCCAGTGGTCGGCGTGGGTCGCCGTGTTCGAGAGGCGCGTGTCGAGGACGACGAGCTTCGCGCCGTTCGCCTTGCCCTCCATGACTCGCTGCGCATGCGGGTTGAAGTAGTGGCCGGACTCGAGGTGAGCGCTGACGAGCAGGATCACCTCGGCGTTCGCGTGATCGGGGCTCGGGCGGTCGAGGCCCATCCAGAAGTGGTAGCCGGCCCGTCCCGAGCTCGAGCAGACGTTCGTGTGCGAGTTGTGGCCGTCGACTCCCCAGGCTGCGAGCACGCGCTCCGTGAAGCCGTCCTCGCCCGGGCGCCCGACGTGGTACATGACGGAGTTCGGGCGACCCTCCGTGATCGCCTGTCGGATCCGCCCGGCGAGCTCGTCGAGGACGTCGTCCCAGCTGACCCTCTCCCACCGTCCCTCACCACGGGCGCCGGCCCGGCGCAGGGGATGGAGGATGCGGTCCGGATCGGTGATCTGGTTCAGGGTCGCCGGTCCCTTCGCGCAGTTCCGGCCGCGCGATCCGGGGTGCTCGGGATTCCCCTCGAACTTCCGCACCGTCAACGTCTCGGGATCGACGTAGGCGAGCAATCCGCAGGCGGATTCACAGTTGAAGCAGGTCGTCGGCACGAGCAGCGAACGCCGCTCGACCCGTTCGGGCCACGCCTTCGAGTCGAGCTCGACCCAGTCGTCCCAGCGCTCCTTCGGCGGATACGCGTCGAGTTGCGTTCCGCTCGGGCCCGGGTAGCGAGCGCTGCCGGCTGCAGGCCTCGCCTCGCCGCGCCCGCTCATCGAGATCGACCCGGGCCGTTCGCGAGCGGGCGACCCGCCAACGGGCGCGGTGCGGGCGCCGGATCGGCACCCCGGGGCAGCGCGCCCCGAGTCGCCACACGCCGAACGCGGGCGCTCGCCGGGACACCCCCGGGGACGACCCCGCCTGGGACACGCCCGGGGACGATCCCGCCTCGCTCTCGCGCGCGATCCGACACGAACCGGCACACACCGGTGCGCTTCCCGGCGATACGCTCGATAGCGGGAGGAGGCAAGGGGTGGCCCCCGCGCGTGCGCGCGGGAAACAGTCCGTGCCGGGCGCGCGGAGCCCGGGCGTGCCGGGCGTACGGAGCCCGATCGTGCCGGGCGAGCCGGGCGTGCGGAGCGTGCCGGCGCTCAGGCAAGGGGTACCGCCTGGCCGGCCTGGACGTAGGCGTGCTCGTGAGCGAGGACGGCGAGCAGTGCGAGCGGCACGGCCGCAACGCCGATCACCGGCGCCAGGATCGCGACGGCTGCGAGCGCGAGCCCGGGCCAGAAGTAGGGTGCGTAGCGGCCGCGGGAGAGCTCGCGGGCAGCGGCCCGGGCATTCGCGGTGGGATGGGGCAGCGTCGCCTCGCCGAGTGCCATCAGGAGATGGGCGAGCGCGGCACCGGCGAGCAGCCACTCGAGCGGGCCCGCGGTCTCCGCGGCGAGCCAGCGCGCCAGGGGCAGCGAGACCGCGGCCCCGAGCAGCAGGGCCTGAACGAGCAGGTGGGGCGGAAGCAGCGGGCTCTGCCAGAGGTCGCGCCCTCTGGCCTGGGCGAACAGGTACGCCGTGTAGATCGCGGTCGCCACGCCCGCCGGAAGCCCCGGGACCGCAAGCCACTTCTGGGCCTCGACCTGCCCCGCGGCCGAGAGGACGAGGTGGAGCGCGAGCACCGCCCCGTACGCCGTGATCACGACCGCCCCTCGTACGAGCCAGCTACGCCACTGGGGGCGCAGGAACAGGTAGCCAAAGCGCCGCGGGTGCTCGAGATCGAGGATCAGGATCAGCCCGGTCAGGGCGAGAAACCCGAGTGCGACCGCCGGGGCCGCCCACCGCCACAGCGAGCTCGTCCACGGGAGCAGGCCGGCGAGCGCCACGGCAAGCGGCGCGAGGTACGCCCCCGCCGCGATCCCCTTCGTCCACGTGTAGAGGCTGACGCGCCAGTCCCACGGCGCCTTGCGGGGCACGTCGTAGGAGAGCAGCGCGGCCGCCGACGAGTTCGTGCCCGCCGGGCTGCCCGAGACGACCTGGCGCGACAGCGATCCCTGCTCGGCCCACATGAAGAGCCCGCCGTCCGGGCGCCTCGCGGCGAGAGGGTCGAGGGTTGCCTGATGTGCCCCCCGATAGAAGAGCCTCGGGCGTGTCCCCTTCTCCGGTCGCCGCACGGCGACCACGTCGCGGCGAACGATCTGCGCGACCTTCGAGCCGGGATCGTCGAGGTCGCCGACGAGGATCGCACCGACCGGGCAGACGACGACGCACGACGGCTCGAGCCCGATGTCCAGCCGGTGTGCGCACAGGTTGCACTTCTCGGCCGAGTGGTCGTCCGGGTTGATGAAGATCGCGTCGTACGGGCAGGCCGCCATGCAGGCCTTGCAGCCGATGCAGGCCCGCTTGTCGAAGTCGACGATGCCGTCCGGTCGCCGGAACATCGCGGCCGTCGGGCACGCGGCCACACACGGCGCGTCCTCGCACTGGTTGCACCGTGTGACCTGGAACGCCCTCCTGGCCTCGGGAAACGCGCCGACGTCGACCGACTTGACGTACGTTCGGTTGACGGACACGGGGACGTCGTTCTCCGACTTGCAGGCGGTGGTGCAGGCGTGACAGCCGATGCAGCGCGTCTGGTCGATCACCTTCGCGAGCCTGGGCGCCGGCGATCGGTCTCCGGTCGACACACTCGCGAACCGGAGCGTGTCCAGCACGTTCGGGCTGCTCACCCGACGCGCCTAGGCCGCCGCTGAGACCGGATCGAGACCCGACGCACGGACGAGGCCGATCGCATGGCCTTCGGCCTCGCCCGCCGCGACCTCGTCACCTTCCGCGCGGACGACCTGGCTCCGCTTGAGCCAGTTGTAGGGGCTCCCCGGCTTGACCGTGATCCGTTCGGCGACAAGACGCTCCGCCAGGTCGAGCTGCCCACCGCGGAGCGCGGCCTCGAGCAACGTCCTCAGCACCGCATCTCGCTGGGCGTGGCTGCCGCCGAACTCGTTCAGGTTGTAGCGAATGGGCATCAGCTGTGCGACCGCGTCGCGGTACCGCTCCCTCCCGAACGCAACGATCGCGCGACAGACGGGCAATCCGATCCGCGCGGTCATCGCGAAGTTCGTGACGCCCGGATGGGGCTGCGCGAGCCAGCGCTCGCGATCAGCGACGAGTTGCTCGGCACGCGCCACGTCGCCTGCGCCGACGAACGCCATGACGGCGTGCATGTCGTTGAAGGCGTAGCAGGGCTCGTCGATCAACTCCTCCCAGACCGCCGCGAGCGGCTTCCAGCGCTCCGCCTGGTCGATCCCGTCGAGCAGCAGCCGCCAGAGCATCGCCGACGCGTCGCACATCTTCACGGCGACGTTCAGCGCCGGCTCGACGAAGATCCGTTCGTCGTACACGCGTAAGACGGTGTCCAGGTTCCCGACCTCGAGGTTGTAGAGGCCGTAGTGCCACCAGTTGTGGACCTTGAAGTAGTTGTTGTCCGACCAGTCCCCCATCCGCTGCTCGAAGAAGCGCACGCCGTCGCCGAACCGCGCCTGCATCTCGTAGGTGTGCACCACCGCATGGATCGCCCACACGTCCTTCGAGCCGAGCTCGAGCGCGCGGAGCCCTACCTCCTCCGAGCACTCGTAGTCGCCGCACTCCTCGAGGCCGAAGGCGTGCATGCCGAGCATCGGGCCGTACAGCGCGTCGGCTCCCGACCACGCCGGAAGCGCCTCCGCCACCCGGTCTCGCAACGCCAGCGCATCGCCCATGAAGTAGTCGAGGTTGTGCCCGACATACAGGGCGAGCGCATCGCGCGGACACTCCCGGGTGAGCCCTCGCAGCACCGTCGCGGCGCCGAGGAAGTCCCCTGCGAGAAGCGCGTCGACCGCCCGGAAATGCGCCCGTTCGCGGCCGGTCAGGCTCTCGTCGGGCACCCGCCGCCGGAAGTCCTCGACGAGCTTGCGCCCATCGGCGACGTCGCACGGCTCGGTCGTCAGGAGGCAGAAGTACGCCCGCAGGGCATTGACCATCGGACAGCTCGGATCCTCGACGTAGGCCTCCTCGGGCAGGCGCAGCATCGCGGGGCCGTAGTGGACGAGCTCCTGGACGGCACGGTCGTAGCGGTCGACCACCGCCTGGCCCGCGGCCGTCATCTCGACTCCCTGCCGATCGATCAGCATCCCGGTAGCCCTCCTGGCGCTCCTCGCCGCTCGGAGTTGGCCGCGTTGTATCAGAGGGTCCCGCTATCAATCCGAAAGTGCAGCCCGTTGCCGCCCCGACGCGCACGACCTGCCCGCGGGACTGCTACGACGCCTGCGGCGTGCTCGTCCTGCAACGAGACGGCCGGCTCGTCGTCCGCGGCGACCCCGAGCACCCGGTCAGTCGCGGCGCCCTCTGTCGCAAATGCACGCTCGCCTACAACGGCGTGCTCCAGGACCGCTCGGAACGGCTCACGACGCCGCTGCGACGGCTCGGGACGAAAGGCGAAGGTCGCTTTGAGCCCATCTCGTGGGACGAGGCGCTCGCGGAGATCGCCGTACGCCTCCGGGCCGTGATCGACGAGCACGGCGCCACGACGATCGTGAACGCGCACTATACGGGAACCTGCGCCCTGCTCGGGTACAGCTTCCCGCTGCGCCTGATCCGGCGGCTCGGCGCGACCGAGGTCGAGGCCGACACGGTCTGCAACCTGGCCGGCCACGCCGCGCTCGGCTACGTCTACGGAACCCTCGGTCGACGGGTTCGATCCGCGCTCGGCGCGGGACGCTGCTTCCTGCGTCGTCGTCTGGGAGCGCCAACCCGTCGGCGACCGCGCCGCACGCCCACGACCACCGGCTGCCCGAGGCGCCGGAACGGTGATTGTCGTCGACCTGGTCGCGACGCCCACGGCGAAGCAGGCCGACCTCCATCTCCAGCCCTTCCCTGGGTCGGACGCCGCAACTCGCGTTCGCGATGCTGCACGTGATCCGCCGCGACGGGCTGCTCGACCGCGGCTTTCTCGAGGCCCACGCGGTCGGCTGGGACGAGCTCGAGCCGTTGCTCGAGCCGTGCACCCCGAGCTGGGGCGAGGAGCAGACGGGCGTGTCCGCGGCCGAGATCGAGGAGGCCGCACGAGTGTACGGGCGCGGCCCGTCGCTGCTGTGGATGGGCCAGGGCCTGCAGCGTCAGCCGCTCGGCGGGAACCTGATGCGCGCGATCGCCGCGCTTCCGGCGGCCACGGGCAACCTCGGCAGGCCGGGTACCGGCTTCCTCTATCTGAACGGGCACGAAAGCCGGCGGGTCGACGACGACTACATCGCTGCGCCCGGCCTCGGCCCGGACCCGCCGACGATCAGCCACATGGACCTCGCCTCGTACCTGACCGACCCGGACCGTTCGCGGGCTCTGCTCTGCTGGAACATGAACCCGGCCGCGTCCAATCCCGAGCAGACCGTGCTTCACGACGCCCTACGCCGTGAAGATCTGTTCACGGTCGTGATCGACCTCTTCCAGACCGACACCGCCGACTTCGCCGACATCGTGCTCCCGGCCACGAGCTTCCTGGAGCACGACGATCTCGTCGCCTCGTACTTCAACGTCAGCCTCTCGGCCCAGGTGAAGGCGGCCGAGCCGCCCGGGCAGGCCTTGCCGAACACGGAGATCTTCCGCCGGCTCGCCGCTGCGCTCGGCTACACGGAGCCGGAGCTTCACGAGGCCGATCGCTCGCTCATCGACACGGTGCTCGAGCGCACCGGGCTCGGGCTCGGATGGGATGACCTGGCAGCGCGGGGCACCGTCTGGATCTCCGAGGAGCCGCTCGTCCAGTTCCCGGACCTGCGCTTCCCGACCCCGAGCGGCAAGGTCGAGCTCGCCTCGTCTGCGGCCGAGGCCGACGGGCACCCGCGCACGCCGCTGCCGCTCGTCGATCCACGCCCGACCGAGGGTCGGCTACGGCTTCTCTCCCCCGCCTCGCCGTGGCTCCTGAACGCGAGCTTCGCAAACGACGCGAGGATCTCTCGCAAGCTCGGCGAGCCGACGATCGGGCTCACCCGCATCGACGCCGACGCTCTCGGCGTCGCGGCCGGCGACCACGTTCGGGTCGGGAGCGAGACGGGATCGCTCGTGCTCACCGTCGAGCTCACCGATGTCGTTCAGCCCGGCGTCGCCTACGCCCCGAAGGGCCGCTGGCCGCGCCGTGACGGCGGCGCGAATGTGAACGCGCTCGTCTCCGGCCGCAAGAGCGACATGGGCGAGAGCACCTGCGTGCACGCGACCGAGATCACGGTCACGCGGGCCTGACCGCCAACCCCGCCAGACCTGGATCTCACGCCCGCGGCCCGCGAGACCGTCCGTTTCGGACATCTTGAGTTCCGGCGGGACCCCCTAGGATCGGTGCGGTTCGTCCCCGTCATGGAGGGAGGCCGGGATGTCGCACCCGAGCCGCGTCGCACGCCTTGCCGCTCTGTTCGTGGGAGCGGTCTTGCTCGGCCCCGCATCATCCGGCGCGGTGTGCACCGTACCGACGGTGACGCTCGCCACGGATCGGGCGACGATCGACTCGAACAGCCCGTCGGCGACGTTGACGGCGTCGATCAGCTCTCCCCTGTGCCCGGGCCAGTACCTGACCGCCTACAACGATCTCGGGGCCCGGGTCTTCGCCCGTGACGCCGCGAGCGCTCAGGCCTTCAACTCGTTCGGCCTCTCCGTTGCCAGCAACCAGACGAGAGTCTTCACGGCCTACGTGTCGTCGAACGCGCCTGCCACGGGGCCACCGTCGAGTCTCGCCACCAGCAGCCCGATGTCCGTCCAGCACCTCGGCTGGATCGGCTCGGTGGAGCTATCGACGAACCGGGGACAAACCGACGCGAACGCGGCATCGGCGACGCTCACGGTCACGCTCGATCGCCCGCTCGTCGATCCGTACCAGCTGACCGTCTACGACGATCTCGGGACGCGAATCCTCCTGAAGACAGCGAGCAGCGCCGGGACCCTGACGAGCTTCTCCTTCAGCGTTGCGCCCGGGAACAACCTGACGCGCGTCTATACCGCCTACGTCGCCCAGGACGCGCCGACGATCGGGCCGCCCGTCAACGACGTGAGGGCGACGAGCGAGACGTCGGTCGGCAACGCTGGCTGGCTCGGCACCCTCGAGCTCGCAAGCGACCGCGACACCGTCACTGCCGCTCAGCCGTCCGCGACGCTCACGATCACGCTCGATCGTCCGCTCGCGGGCCCGTATGTTCTCACGCTGTACGACAGCGGGGGCAGCAGGCTCGTCTACAAGACGGTCGGCTCGGCCGGTACCTTGACGACGTTCTCGGCATCGGCCGCGCCGCTGCTTGGTCAATCGCGGACGTACACCGCCTACGTGGCACAGGACGGGTCGTCAGCGCCACCGACGAGCGACATCCGTGCCCTTGCTTCGATCACGTTCACGAGCGGCCAACGGGGCGCCGAGGTGAACCAGGGAATCGACCTCACCTGGCTCGAAGCACAGCTCGCCGGCCTCACCGACGCGGAGATCGTCCTCCAGATCTGCTCGATCCCGGGCGCGACTTACCTCCAGGGAAGCAGCGTCTGCGACCAGGGCCTCGCCTTCTCCGCGGCAAGAGCCGCGGGCCTGCGGGTCGGTCCGTCTCTTGCGAGAGCGGCCTCGGTCGCAGCCGTTGGGGGCGGCGCGGCTGCGGCCGCCCTGCTCTGGCACCTGGCGGATTTGAACGACGGTGTCGGAACTCCGGCGCCCCCTGCGCCTCCGGCCGCCCCAGGTGCCGTCCCCGCCCCTGCCCCGTTCACCGCGCCGGCGGTGCGTGGCAATCCGGTGAGCTACCAGGACTCCCTCGCGGAGCTCTACCTCGAGCGAGCGGCGTCGACAGGCCTCACCCTCGCGGCCGCCCAGACGGCCGCGGCCCGCTGCGTCTGGATGGTCAACGAGGCATACGCGAAGGCGACCTCGACCGGAGCGCCTGACCCGTTCGGTGGAGAATCACGACCCTGTGAGAACCGCCGGATCCTTCGCCCCGGAAGCGACAATCCGGCCACGACCCAGCACGACTGGGAAGCGATCGCGACCAGGAACCCGCTGTGGGTGCAGCTCACCTACGTCCCGCGGTCCGAGCGTCTCTCGTACCTTGCGTCCTTTGGCCTGACCGAGTCCTGGTACAACGCTCCGCCTCCTGATCCCCTCACCGGCTTGGTCGACACGAGTTGTGCCCTGCCGACGCCGATCGGCCAGGCATGTCACGAGTTCCCGTACCTCGCCTCGGGCCAGAGCGGACCGGCATTCGTGGCCGGCCCGCCAGGTGCGAAGCTCCAGTTCCTCAATCGGATCCAGAACGAGAATGCCGGCCGGCTGTACGGAGCCTTTGTGGTGTCGTGCATCACGTCGAAGGGACTTGGCACGGGGACGCCCTTCCTGCTCATCCCGATGAGCTTTCCAGGAGCGCCGAGCACCAAGCGGGTGTGCTGATGACGAAGCTCACGGGCCTGCTGGCTGAACTGGAAGGGACCTGGGCACGCAAGGGATTCGACCGTTTCGACCGCCTACGACCCGGACTCGCCGAGGACGTCGTCCGACGCTCGCTCACAGGGCTTCCGGTGCCCACCGAGATCGTCGAGTGGTTCGGCTGGCACGACGGGCAGGTCGGACGGGCCGAAGGGGTGACCCTCGCGCCGAGCGCCTTCACGCCCCTCGGCCTCGAGTCTGCAGAGTACGCAAGCCTGATGCAGCAGGCCATCGCTCGCGGAGCCGACCCGAACCTCGTCGGCGAACAGAAGGAACTACTCGACCCGGGCTACTACTGGGAGGAGTCGTGGCTTCCGCTCGGCGAGATCAACGGGGAAACCTGGCTCGTGGCCGATCTTGGACGCGATTCGGCCACGGCAGCCGTTCGAGTGGTGAACTGGACGGACGAGGACTTCCGATCGATTCGAGCGGACTCGCTTGCCACCATGGTCCGGCTGTGGCTCGATGCCCCGGATGAGCACTGGGCCTGGTCATCCCCGGCCGGTCAGTGGAAGACCCGACCCGAGATCCTCTCGAGCGAAGCGCTGCGTTCCGGGCTCTTCTGATCCAAGCGGTCGGTGGCTCCGCACGCTCACCGACGGGCCGAGCCGCCTCGACCAGCGTCCTCTCGTAGCACGCCGTGCTACGATTCCAGGCATGGCCCGGCAGATCAGCCAACGCGAGTTGCGCAACGAGAGCGGCGAGATCATGCGGAAGCTCGACGAGGGCGAGACCTTCGTGATCACGCGAAACGGCGTTCCCGTCGGCGAGCTGACGCCGCTTCGCCGCCACCGATTCGTTGCTGCCGAGGCCGTGGTTGCGGCGTTCCGCGCTGCGCCGTCTGTCGACTATGAGCGGCTCCGAACGGATCTCGATACCGTTGCGAGTCAGGCGCTCGAGCCGCGTGCCTGAGCGAGCACGCCCCGGCCGCGGGATTCTCGACACCTCGGTCGTCGTCGACCTCGAGAGGATCGATGCGGCGACGCTTCCGGCCGAGCTGGCGGTGAGCGCGTTGACGATGGCCGAGCTGGCGGCTGGACCGCACGCCACCAGCGACCACGACGAACGCGCGCGCCGGCAGGAGAGGCTCCAGCGGGCGGAGGCAGTCTTCGACCCGCTCCCCTTCGACAACGAGGCTGCGCGCGCGTACGGCCGGATCTACGCGGCGTCCGCCGCCGCGGGACGGAAGGCCCGCGGCCCGCGAGCGGTCGATCTTCTGATCGCAGCGACGGCGCTCGCCGCCGGGCTGCCGCTCTGCACCCGGAACGCCGAAGACTTCCGCGGCCTGGCGGGCCTCGTCGAGATCATCGCGGTCTGACGCGCTCCCGGCGGCCGGGCTCCCACGGTCCCGGCCGGCCGGTACCTGGAAGGCAGCAGCCGGGCGGGCAGACGTCGGGCGCTGGGCCCTCACGGCCGAGAGCGCGCCGCTCGAGCGACGGGTCCAGTCGCTCCTGGACGAGCTCGCGGATCATCGCCACGAACGCGGGGTGGGTGCCGACGGTGCCGGCGCGGATCATCCGCAGCCCGAGCTCGCCGGCGACCTCGCGGGCCTCGTGGTCGAGGTCGTAGAGCACCTCGATGTGGTCGGAGAGGAAGCCGAGCGGCGACACGACGACGTCGGTCGCTCCCCCGGCGGCAAGCCCGCGAAGGTGGTCACCGATGTCCGGCTCGAGCCAGGGCACCTGCGGCGGGCCGCTGCGGCTCTGGTAGACGACGTCGTACGCGCTCGCCCCGGCAGCCTCGGCGACGAGCCGCGCTGCCTCTCGGAGCTGGGTCTCGTAGCGGCAGTGGCGCGCCATCGCCGAGGGGATGCTGTGGGCCGTGAACGCGACGCGCGCTCGGCCGCGACCCGCCTCGGGGATCTCGGCGAGCGCCGCCCGCACGAGCTCGGCGTTCGGCTCGATGAAGCCAGGGTGGTTCCAGAACGCGCGGAGCTTCGAAACCTCGGGCGCCCCCGAACCGACCTCCTCCTGCGCGACGAAGACGTTCTCGCGGTACTGGCGACACCCCGAGTAGGAGGAAAAGGCCGAGGTGATGAAGGCGAGCGCCCGCTGGATACCGTCAGCGGCCATCCGGCGGAGCGTGTCGGCGAGCAGCGGGTGCCAGTTGCGGTTGCCGAAGTAGATCGGCAGGTCCACCCCGTGGGCATCGAGCTCGAGCCGCAGCGCTCCGATCAGCGCGCGGTTCTGAGCGTTGATGGGGCTGACGCCGCCGAAGAGCTCGTAGTGGTGGGCGACCTCCTCGAGCCGCTCACGCGGCACGCCCCGACCGCCCGTGACGTTCTCGAGGAACGGCATCACGTCGTCCGGCCCCTCCGGGCCACCGAACGAGACGACGAGGATCGCGTCGGCGAACGTGTCCGGATGCCGGCTCCGAGCCCCGTCCGCGGGAGGCTTCAGCAACGTCTGCACCGCGCCTGACGCTAGCAACTCGCACCTGATCGAAACGGGCGGGACCGCTTCAGGCCCGCTACGCTCGGCGCGATGGCGCGAGACCCCCGGTACGACCTCCTCTTCGAGCCGGTCCGGATCGGCCCGAGGACGATGCGAAACCGGTTCTACAAGACGCCGCACTGCTCGAGCTTCGGCTCGGACTGGCCGGGCGTCCAGGCGCACTTCCGTGCGATGGCCGCCGAGGGCGGCTGGGCGGCGATCTCGACCGAGTACTGCTCGATCCACCCCTCGAGCGACGGCCATCCGAGCGTCGGCGCGCGGCTCTGGGACGACACCGACGTTCGCAATCTCGGTCTCATGTGCGAGCGGATCCACGAGCACGGCTCACTCGCCGGCGTGCAGCTCTGGTACGGCGCCGCGCACGCGCGCAACTACGAGAGCCGGATGCCCGCGGCCGGCGTCTCGCAACTGCCGAGCGACTACCTGTTCGTCCAGTCGTGCTACGAGCTCGACCTGCGGGGAATCCGCGAGCTGCAGCGTCACTACGTCGAGGCGGCGAAGCGGGCGCGGGCCGCCGGCTTCGACATCGTCAACGTCTACGGGGGCCACGGCTACCCGATCACCTGGCAGTTCCTCGACCCGTGGTACAACCGCCGGGCAGACGAGTACGGCGGCTCGTTCGAGAACCGGGCCCGGTTCTGGCTCGAGACGATCGAACAGGTGAAGGAGGCGGTCGGGGACGACTGCGCGATCGCGGC
This sequence comes from Gaiellales bacterium, assembly GCA_046330455.1. Taxonomy (GTDB): domain Bacteria; phylum Actinomycetota; class Thermoleophilia; order Gaiellales; family Gaiellaceae; genus CAVQXR01. Next base: position 64,019 of record JAXLSU010000001.1, on the reverse strand, counting down.
GCGGATCTGTATCGCGTCGCTGCGCCCCGGCGCGTTGACCGAGGAGGAGAGCCACCGCTTCATCGCCGCCGCCGACCACCTGATCGACCTCTGGGACTTCCAGATCGGCGGCAGCCTCGCCGAGTGGGGAGAGGACACACTGTCGTGCCGCTTCGGTGCCGAGAACTACGAGCGGCCGTGGCTCGAGCGCGCCAGGCCGCACGCGACGAAGCCGATCGTCGGAGTCGGGCGGTTCACGAGCCCCGACACGATGGTCGAGATGGTGCGCAGCGGTGTCATCGACTGCATCGGCTCGGCGCGCGGCTCGATCGCCGATCCGTTCATCCCCCGCAAGATCGACGAGGGTCGCCTCGACGACATCCGCGAGTGCATCGGCAACAACATCTGTGCCGCGCGCTACATGCAGCGGGCGCTGCTCATCTGTACGCAGAACGCGACGGCTGGCGAGGAGTACCGGCGCGGCTGGCATCCAGAGAAGTTCACGCCGGCCGCGAACGCCGACCTCGACGTGCTCGTCGTCGGTGCCGGACCGGCGGGGATGGAGTGCGCGATCGTGCTCGGCAAGCGCGGCCTACGCCGCGTCCACCTCGTCGATGAAGGGGACGATCTCGGCGGGATCATGCGCTGGGTGCCGCGCCTGCCCGGGCTCGGCGAGTGGGGGCGGATCGTGAACTACCGGCGCATCCAGCTCGGGAAGCTCCGCAACGTCGAGGTCGTGCTCGGAGCCCGGCTCGACGCGGACGCCGTGCTCACCTACGGGGCCGACCTCGTCGTCGTCGCGACGGGCGCTCACTGGGCGAGTGACGGGCTCTCCGGCACGACGCACGCGCCGATCCCGGGTGCCGATGCAGCGCTCCCGCACGTCCTCACCCCCGAGCAGGTGATGGTCGATGGGAAGGAAGTCCCTGGCGATCGGGTCCTCGTCTACGACTGCGAGGGGTACTACATGGGCGTCGGCCTCGCGGAGAAGCTCGCCCGCGAGGGAAAGCAGGTCACCTTCGTCACCCCGTTCAGCCTCGTCTCCCCGTACTCGACGTTCACGCTCGAGGCCCCACGGCTGAACCGCCAGCTCCGCGCGCTCGGCGTCGAGCTGCTCCCCGAGCACATGGTCGAGTCGATCGAGCCCGGCGGCGTGCACGGCTGCCACGTTTACGCGACCGACAAGCCGCTCGAGTGGGAGGTGGACGCCGTCGTGCTGACGACCCAGCGGGTCTCGAACGACGGCCTCTACCGCGAGCTCGCCGGACGCGGTGAGCAGCTCGCGGACGAGGGGATCCAGGGCCTCTACCGCATCGGGGACTGCGTCGCTCCGCGCCTGGCCGCCGACGCGATCTTCGACGGGCATCGCCTCGCCCGCGAGATCGACTCGGACGACCCCGAGACGCCGCTCCCCTTCATCCGCGAGAACCGGGTGCTCGGCGCCACGGACGCCGACTACGACGCGACGCTCGTCAGCCTCCCCGCGGGCGACTACCGCCCGAGCTCGCTGCTGCGCGGCTGAGCCCCCCGGGCGGGCGTGATGAGATCCCGCCCCTACACCCCACGCAGACGGGCGGGGTGAGACGCCCCCCCACACCCCACGCAGACGGGCGGGGCGAGACGCCGCTCCTACGCCCCGCGCAGGGCGAGCGGGATGAGATCCCGTCCCGACGACGCGCCCGGCGGGGTGAGACGCCGCCCTACGATCGCCCCTGTAGGGGCCGGATCTCATCCGGCCCTGCCGGATCCCATCCGGCCCTCTCGACCGGGGTGGCGAGTCGCGTTTCGCTTGCACGCCGGCGCCCGGTTCGCGATCCTCGATCTGTGAGCCGCGCCTTCCCACGTCTCCAGGAGCTCGAGGCCTCGCTCCGCGAGATCCCGCATCCGGAGCTCGCGGGCGCCGAGCTCGAGGCCGCCGTGCTCGTCTGCCTCCACGAGGACGCCCTCCTGCTCGTCCAGCGGGGCTACCACGCGGGTGACCGCTGGTCGGGGCAGGTGGCGCTCCCCGGGGGCCGTCACGAGCCGGACGACGCATCCCTGCTGCGCACCGCGCTCCGCGAGACCGAGGAGGAGGTCGGCTTCGTACCCGAGGCCCACGGGCGGGTCGTCGGGTCGGCCGGAGCCTGGCTGGCGCAGGGGCCCTGGCCGGAGACGGTGCGGATCGCGATCTACGTCGCGGCCCTACACGCCCGACCCCGGATCTCCGTCTCCAACGAGCTCACCGCTGCCTACTGGGTCGCGCTCGACTCCCTCGTCACGACCGTGGCGACCGTACCCGAGAAGTCCGAGCCCGTTCCCGCCTACGTCGTGACGACTTCCGGACGCGAGCTCGTCGTCTGGGGAATCACGTTCCGGATCCTCGAGCACCTGCGCTCGCTCGCGTCACCCTGAGCCTGGAACGGACCGGACGGCCCGGCAGGAGGCTCGAGCTCGCCGCTGAATCCCGGCGGCGTCGTGGGGATTCACGCCGTGCTTCCATACCAGGCGTTACCCTGAACCGATGCCCGTCGCAGCCCCCGACGCGCCCCAGCTCACCCCCGAGCAGATCGTCCAGATCAGACGCTGGGCGAGGCGGGTCGGATCGAACGGCGACGAACGTCTCCGCCAGGCGTCGCGCGCGATCGTCCGGCTCGCCGACGAGGCGGAACGGCACCGTGCGGGAGCGGCCGCTGACGAGAGCTGGGACTGGGACGAGGCACCGGCGCCGCCCCGAGCGCTGACGCCGGACGAGATCGCGGAAGCCCGCGCCTTCGCCGATCGCATCGCCACGAACGGCGCCGGCTCGGAGCTCCGGGCCGCCGCACGCGCGATCGGCCTCCTCTGCGACGAGCTCGACTCGCTGAACGGCGGTTCCGCCGGGACGGCTGCGGCCGGCGCGCCTCCCGGCCGAAGGGTAGGACGGCTGCGAGGCGATCGGCTGCGGAGCGGGCCGCGTAGCCCGCTCGTCATCGCAGCGGTCGTCGCCGCGGTCGGTCTGACGCTCGTCGCATTCGTCGTCCTGCGTGCGCTGGCGCCCGACCTCGACGCGCAGGGGCCCGCGCAGGGCGTGCTCATCAGCAAGGAAGGCCTGAAGGAGCTGAGCTTCTCGATCGCAGGAGACGCCAACACGCTCGAGAGCGCGACGTGGACGATCGACGGCGAGAAGCCGGCCGCGAGGCCGAAGCTCGTCGAGGGTCGCGTCGTGCTGCGTCCCACCGAGCTCGTGGACGGCGACCACGAGGTAAAGGTCCGCCTACCTGGTGTCGCCCCCTGGAGCTCCGCCGCCACGGCCTGGAGCTTCTCGGTCGACACGACCCCGCCCGACCTCGGGCTGCCCGGTGACATCCTCAAGGCGACGGTGCGATCGCCCTTCGCCGTCGAGGGGAACGCACCCGACGCCGTCAGGCTGACCGTGAACGGGACGGCCGTCGAGCTCGACAACGGCCACTACACGATCTCGGCCCCGGAGCCGCCGTCACAGCCACTCGCGCTCGTCGCCGTCGACGCGGCGGGCAACCGGACCGCATCCGACGTCCCGGTGCTGATCACCCCGCGGGAGCCTCCAAATCCGGTCCGGGCCGTGCACGTGAGCGCCGATGCCTGGGCGAGCGACGAGCTTCGCACGGCGATCCTGCAGATGATCGAGGACGGGCAGATCAATGCGGTACAGCTCGATCTCAAGGACGAGGCCGGCGTGATCGGCTGGGACGCGCCGGTACCGCTCGCCCAGGAGATCGGAGCCGTTCACGACACGTTCGACCTCGGCGCAGCCGTCGAACAGCTCCACGAGCTCGGGGTACGGGTGATCGGCCGGCTCGTCGTCTTCCGCGACCCGATCCTCGCGCGCCACGCCTGGGAGAACGGCGATCGCAAGCAGGTCATCCAGACCGCGGACGGCGGGGCCTACACCGGTGGCTACGACGACGTCGCAGCGTTCACGAACTTCGCGAACGAGACGGTGCGGCAGTACAACATCGACGTCGGGGTCGCCGCGGCGAAGCTCGGCGTCGACGACATTCTCTACGACTACATCCGCCGCCCCGACGGCCCGCTCGACGGCATGGTCTTCCCGGGCTTTCAGGGCGATCCGTCCGACCCGATCATCTCCTTCCTCGTCGAGAGCAAGGAGGCCCTCGGGCCGACGAAGACGCTCGTCGGGGTCTCCGTGTTCGGGATCGCCGTCACCCGTCCCGACGAGATCGCCCAGGATGTGAGCCGGATGGCGCCCGAGGTCGACTACATCGCGCCGATGGTCTACCCGTCCCACTGGGGCTCCGGCGAGTACGGGCTGACGAGCCCCGAGTCCGAGCCGTACGAGATCGTCGCCGCCTCGCTCGCCGACTACGAGCGGGCGGTCCGCGGAACCGGGGCACGGGTCGTCCCGTGGCTCCAGGACTTCTCGCTCGGGGTCGAGTACGGGCCGGCGGAGGTGCGCGCCCAGATCGACGCGACCCACGATGCCGGGATCGACGAGTGGCTGCTCTGGGATCCGGCCGTCACGTACACGACCGCGGCCCTCGACTCGAAGGCGAAGCTTCCCACCGTCGGCCTCAAGCCGCCGGTGGTGGAGGGGATCGCCGGGCCGAAGGGGTCGTCCTCGACGGGCACCGGGCCGGTGACCGATCTGGCCGTGAACGAGCTTGGCTCCGTGCCCGTGCTCATGTACCACCAGGTCGTCCGTGGCGGCGGGAGCGAGTACGACCTGACGCCGAAGCAGTTCCGCAGGGAGCTCCAGCGGCTCTACGACGAGGGCTACCGTCCGATCACGGCATCCGCGCTCGTCAACGGCACGATCGACGTCCCGAAGGGCACGACCCCGGTCGTCCTCACCTTCGACGACGGCTCGGCAAGCCAGATCGCCCTGACTGCGGACGGCCAGATCGACCCGAGCACCGCGGTCGGGATCATGCTGAAGTTCGCCGAGACGCACCCCGGCTTCGTCCCGGCGGGGACCTTCTACGTCAACGGCGATCCGTTCGCGGCAGGCGGGCAGACGGGGCAGGTGCTCCACTGGCTCGTCGACCACGGGTTCGAGGTCGCGAACCACACGAAGGACCATCTGAACCTGTCGGAGCTCTCCGACGAGGAGGTGCAGGAGCAGTTCGTGCTCGGCAACCGCGTCATCCACGACTCCCTTCCCGACCGGAAGGTCGTGACCATGGCGCTCCCGTTCGGCGTGATGCCGGACGACGAGAGCCTCGCGGTCAGCGGCTCCTGGGATGGCGAGGACTACCAGTTCGCGGGCGTCATGCTCGTCGGTGCCGAGCCTGCCCCGTCACCGTTCTCCGACGCATTCGACGGGACGGCGATCCCGCGGATTCGCGCCGAGCTCGATCCCGCCTTCGAGAACGGGTCCTGGTTCTGGCTCGACCGCCTGGCCGACGATCCCGGGGCGCGATTCATCTCCGACGGAGACCCCGACACCGTCTCGTTCCCGCAGGATCGCGAGGGCGAGCTGGCCGAGGCCTTCGAGGGCCGGGCCAGACCGTACTGAGCCCATCGCGGCACCCTGCGTGGACCGGCTCACCTACCTCGGTCACGCCACCGTCCTGATCGAGGTGGACGGTACGCGTCTGCTGACCGACCCCTTGCTGCGGGCGCGAATCGGCCTGCTTCGCGCGCGCCGGCCGGACATCGACCGGGTCGTCCATGAGTCGCTCGATGCGGTGCTTCTCTCCCACTTCCACGCCGATCATCTCGACCGCGCCTCGCTCAGGCTCCTCGATCCGCAGACGCTCGTCATCGGCCCGCCGGGAACCGCGACGAGGCTCGGGCGGATCGGGATGCGCAACGTCGTGGAGCTGACGGCCGGCGAGACGGCGACGATCGGGGCCGTGGCGATCCGCGCCGTCCATGCCGAGCACGGCCGCATGCCCGGCGGGCTCAGGGAGGTGTGCCTCGGATTCGTCGTCCTCGGGAACCGACGGGTGTACTTCGCCGGCGATACGGAGCTGTACGACGGCATGGCCGGGCTCGCCGCCGATCACCTCGACGTGGCGTTGCTTCCCGTCTGGGGCTGGGGGCCGAAGCTCGGAAAGGGCCACCTCGATCCCGAGCGGGCGGCTCGGGCGCTCTCGCTCATCCGGCCAAGGATCGCGGTGCCGATCCACTGGGGTGTTCTGCACCCACTCGGCGTCCACCGGCTCGATCCCGCCTACCTGCGGACACCGGGGCCGGACTTCGCCCGCCACGCGGCCGTCTACGCGCCGGAGGTCGAGATCCGGCTCGTCGAGCCCAGTGAGTCGATCGACCTGCGGGCCGGGAGCTAGCCGTCGTCTCTGCCGGCAGGGGGGCGAAGGCCTAGCTGCCCGCGAATCTCGTTGCGGATTCGATCCCCGAGCGGCTCGTCACTGGGAGGCCCCGGCTCGGCCGTCCACGGCCACGCGTGAACGACCTGGGCGCCGAGCAGGAAGACGGTCGATACGAGGTAGACGGCGAACAGGAAGCCGAAGATCGACCCGAGCGACCCGTAGACGAGGTTGTAGCTCGCGATCTCCGACAGGTAGAACCGAAGGCCGACGGCTACGACCTGCGTCGCGATCACGACGAGCGCCGTCGCAACTCCGACCGCCCGCCACGACGGCCGGGACACCGGCAGGAACCGGTAGATCGCCAGGCACACCACCGTGACGAGCAGGAGGGAGATGACGATCGCGAGCAGCCCGGAGCGACCCGCGCCCGAGACACCGAGCACCTCGGCCAGCGCATCGCCCAACCAGTTGACAGCCCCGGACAGGAGCGAGAGGGTGAACGAGAGCAGGAGCAGCACGCCCACGCTCATGACGAGCAGCAGATCGAGCAGCTTCGACCGTAGGTACGGTCGACTGCGCTCCCCGTCGATCGCCGTCGTCACCCCGATCCGGATCGCCCCCATCATTCCCGAGGCGGCCCAGAGGAGAAGGAGGATGCTGAGCAGCCCGGCGATGCTGGCCGGCGTGGGGATATCCGTGAGGTACCGCTCCAGGTCGAGCTGGGCGTCGTCCGCGAGCGGGAGGTTGTCGAACATGTAGTCGATCACCTCCTGCCGGCGCACATCGTCCTTCATCAGCATCCCGAGCAGCGAGACGATGAGCGTCAGCAGCGGTACGAGGGAGAACAGCACGCGGTACGCGATCGCGGCCGAGAGCTGCGGGCCGCGGTCGCGCCCGAACTTCTGGACGGCGAAGACGAGCGCCCGCAGCAGGTGCTTCAGCACCTCGACGAGGCGGGAGAGCCAACCGACCTGATCGGGCGTCGGGTCATCCACGGCGCAAGGATCTCAGCCGCACCGGTCGCCGCCCTGCGGAGCTGTGGGGTAGCCCGACCGATCGGGCGGGATCTCATCCGGCCCGCCCCCGAGAGCGGCTCTGCAGTCGGCCCGGCGACAGAAGGCCGGACCCCGCCCGGCTCCCATGCGGGTCGCGGCCGGCCGAGCCGGCCGCTCAGCCGCGGGGGACGCGAGAATGGGGGGCGTGCGCCGGAAGGTGATCACCCGTTCGCTGCTGCTGCTCGTCACGGCCGTCTCGCTCTACCTGCTCGCGCCGAGCCTGATCGATGTCTTCTCCTCGGCCGACGAGCTCGACCGGCTCGACCCGATGTGGTTCGGGATCGTGCTCGTGTTCGTTGCGGCGACGTTCCTCGCGATCTGGGAGCTCCAGCGCATCGCGCTCCGGACCTCGAGCTGGTTCGCGGTCGGCACGTCGCAGCTCGCCGGGAATGCGTTCGGTCGTGTCGTGCCCGGCGGGATCGCGGCCGCCGGCGCACTCCAGTACCGGATGCTCGTTCGCGGCGGCGTCGACGGCTCGCGGGCCGCGTCGGGCCTCGCCGCGGTCTCGATCGTGCTCTTCGCGGTCATGCTCGGCCTCCCGGTGCTCAGCCTGCCGGCGATCCTCGGTGGGCTCAAGGTCGCCGACGGGCTCCGCGAGACCGCGTACGTCGGCATCGGGGCCTTCGCGGCCATGCTCGGAGTCGGCGCCTGGTTCGCCGTCTCGGAGCGGCCCCTGATCGCGGTCGCGAGAGGGGTCGAGTGGCTTCTCAACCGGGTGCGGCGCAAGACCCGGACGAGCGGGCTCTCCGAACGCGTCGCGCGTGAGCGGACGCTCGTGCTCGCCGCGGTCGGCTCGCGCTGGTGGGTCGCCCTGCTGGCCGCCTGCGGACGGTGGCTGTTCGACTACCTCGCGCTCGTCGCCGCGCTGGCCGCCGTCGGCGCCGAGCCGGACCCCTCGCTCGTGCTACTCGCCTTCGTCGTCGCCTCGATCCTCTCCTCGATTCCGATCACGCCGGGCGGTCTCGGGTTCGTCGAGGCCGGCCTGACGGGGACGCTCGTACTCGCCGGAGTCGGCGGCGCGAACGCCGCGATCGCGACGCTCGCCTACCGGCTCGCATCGTTCTGGGCTCCGCTGCCGGCCGGGCTCGGCGCGTACTTCCTCGCGAGGCGCCGGTGCGGGCCCGAGGAGCAAGACCCGCCCGCGTAGCAGCCGGGCGGGATGAGATCCCGCCCCTACCGTCCGTCGATTCGCCCGTCGGTGGGTTCGCCCGTTGTGCAACAAACGGGGCCTGACCCCCGATCTACCGCCCGTTGCGCACCAAGCGGGTCCAAGCGGGCCCCTGACCCCGATCTACCGTAGGGGCCGGATCTCATCCGGCCCACGCCGTTCGAGGGCCTCGTGTGCCTCGGGAGTCAGCTCGAGCACGAGCGGCTCGCCGCCGAGCGTTGCGGCGTGCTCGCTCAGCGCCTCCCAGTCGGCCTTCCCGATCAGTAGCCCGAGCAGGGCATGCCCCGGCTCGAGATCGGCGGCGAGCTGCCTGAGCCGCTCGTTCTTGATGCCCGTGTCGAACGCCCCGGCGATCCCGCCCGCCGCCAGGCCGGCGAGGGCGCCGCCGGTCACGACCCCGAGCGCGAGCCCAAGGAGCGTCCCGGCAACCCCTCCGACGATCGCTCCCTGGCCGACCGAGAGCTCCTTGGTCTGGTCGAGCTCGACCCTGTCGCCGTTCTTGACCGCTATCACGGCGTCCTTGAGCGACAGGAGCTTCTCGCCGGCGAGCTGCTCCACCTCGTGCAGGCCCTGCTCGGCCGCCACCTTGCTCGGAAACGAGAGAACGACGAGGCTCGACCTGCTCAGGTCGGCGCTCCCTCAGCCGAAGCGGTGCCCATCGCCGCGCCCCGCGTCGAGCTGTCGTGCGAGCAGCTCCTGCCCACCCCCGGCGACCGTGTAGTCGGGCGGCGGGCCGGCGCCCGCCTTCGCCCGGAGCCACGCATCGTTCAGGGCGTTCTGGAGGTAGAGAGCCTGCGGGACGAGCAGGGGGACGAGGGCGAGCAGCGTCGCGACGAGCGGCGAGACCCGCTTCGGGGCCTCCACCCACTCCTGCACGGTACGGATACGGCGCGCCGTGATGTAGGTGGTGAGGAGGATCGGCCACCAGGCCAGGGGCCACAAGAGGAAGAGAATCAACGCGCCGGCGGGTGAGTTCCGAAACGGCCGAGTGACCGCCTGGGAGTAGTCGCGGAGCTCACGGTTGACCTGGTACCACCAGATCGCGCCGAAGATGCCGAGCGTCAGCAGGCTGAGAAGCATGATCGCGACGCCGTTTCGCGTCGACATCCTCGCCTCTCCGACCTCGATCGACTCGGCCCCCTGGATCTGCACGGTGGCGCAATCCTAGCGCGGTGCGCCTCGCGCCCGCAGAGCGTCCGCCCGATCAGACATGATTGCGCGGTGCACCGAAAGGGGGTGAAATCGAATGCTGCTAGCTGAAACGAGCTTCTGGGACGTCCTGTGGTGGATGCTCGTCTTCTTCTTCTGGGTCATGTTCTTCTGGATCTTCATCACCGTGGTCGCGGACATCTTCCGGCGCGACGACATCGGCGGTGGAAAGAAGGCGATGTGGATCGTTCTCGTCATCTTCCTCCCACTGATCGGGATCCTGGCGTACATGATCGCGCGCCCGAAGATGACGGCTCAGGACGTCCAGATGATCACCCGTGCCCAGGCCGCCGAGAGGGCGGCTGCAGGCGTCTCGACGGCGGACGAGCTGACCAAGCTCAAGCAACTCCACGACGCCGGCGTCATCGACGACGCGGAGTACGCGAAGCTGAAGGGCAACCTGCTCGCGTAGCTCGCTCGACGTTCGCCGCGGAGGAGTCAGGCCGCGGCGAACGTCAGCGTGCCCTCGGACGAGACGATCTCGAGGGTGTCGCCGTCGATCGAGAAGCTCTGCGCGGCCTCGAGGGCGGTCGTGTAGGCGAACTCTTGCGCCATGACATCGTCTTCGCAGGCCATCCTCGTCGAGCGGAGCGGCTCGACGGTCAGCGCGTCGCCATCGACGGTGAAGCCGCCGCCGTACTGGTTGCAGCCGCTCGTACCGGCGAGCGTTCCGTCATCGGCGAAGGCGAGCGTGATCGCCTTCTCACCGACGGGCTCGGCGCCGTCGAGTGAGGTGAGCGTCCAGGACGATCCAGGGAGCGACGCCTCGTCCCCGCCTCCGCAGGCAGCGGCGGCGAGAAGAAGCACGAGGAGGAACGGCAAGATGCGAGTCATGCCCGCCACCCTACCGAACGGTCCCGCCTACCCGCACCCCTCGCTGATCGCCGACTCGACCGCGTCGATCGCGGCGAAGCCGTTCGTGACCGCGGCGACGATGTCACCGATCGCCGAGGTCGGTGAGCTCTGGAGCGCGCTGATCGCACCCGTGAGCGACTCGTAGGCCTGGTCGAGCTGGGCGAGCTGCTCGGCATACTCGCCGGCCGCGTCGGTGCGGAGCCGGTCGAGGATCGCCTTGGCGTCCGACCCGATCTGCTTCAGCTCTCCGAGCACGCCGGGCCCGAGCTCGAGCTCCTGGAGCCGGCCGAGCGTCGCGCGCAGCTCCTGGAGGTCGGCGCACACCGGGTTCGGCGGCGGCGTCACGGCGATCAGCGCCTGCTTGATCAGGTCGCCGGAGCCCTCGTCGTTCGTCGCCGTGAGCGTCACCGTGTACTCGCCGGCAAGGGCGTACTCGTGCGTGGGGCTCTGCTCGGTCGAGGTCTCGCCGTCGCCGAAGTCCCAGCGCCAGCTCGTCGGCTCGTTCGTCGACGCGTCGGTGAAGGTGACGGCGAGCGGCGCCTGCCCGGTCGTGGGCGTCGCCGTGAAGGCCGCCTCGGGCGCCGAGGCGCCACAGCCCGCGACGACAGCCGCGAGCAGGGCGAGAGACACGACGAGGATCGAGATCCGCACGAGACGAGCCTAGCCCACGGGCGCCGGCGCCGCGCTACTGACTCGTCTGCGCCTCGTCTTCGACCGGCATCGTGCCGACCTCGAGATCCCGGAGCATGACGCGGCGTAACGCCTCGACGCCGAGCGCGAGGAAGGCGAGCACGATCAGCACGGAGAAGAACGAGCGGTTCTCCCGCTGAGGTCCGAACGCGAGCACGAGCAGCGCGAGCACGAAGACACCGCCGAAGAGCACGGCCGGACGGTGCGCGATCCGGGGGGCGAACCAGCCTCGGATCGCGACTGCACGCCGCCCCTGACCCGCGAGCCAGACGCCGAGCAGCATGATCCCGCCGATCAGCGCGAGCACGCGGCCGGTGTCCTTGAGGTTGGCGGTGAGGATGTTCCACACGGACTGCGCGGCCCCCTGGTTCTCGGGAACGGCCACGAGCGTCTCGACCAGGCGCGGCCCTCCGAGCCGGACGATCGCGAGCAGCCCCAGGCCCACCACGAGCCACCCGAACGCGATCCCGCGCAGCGCCTCGCGCCTGCGCCCCCTCGCAATCCAGACCGCGACCACGTAGAGCACGAGCGCGATCGCCCAGAACCACTTCGCGACGGCCTGCAGCGTGTTCACGAGCTTCTGGACGGCCGTGAGCTGGGTGTCGTCCATGATCACGATCTGACCCCGCCCGATCGGGAGCCGGGTGAGCGTCTCGGTTCCGAGCCCAAGGCGCTCGAAGACACGCTGCGCGAGCGGCTCGAGGTTCAAGATCACCTTGCCGTCGATCGTCGCGATCGCGGTGGCATCGCCTTCCACGACGTTGATGAAGTTCTGGTTGGCTATCCGCACGGCCTCCTGGAACAGCGCCTGGAACTCCTGCGTGGCAAGCAGGCGCGTCGTCCCTCGCACCGCGACGTCCTGGAGCGCGGTCGATACGGGGCCGACGAGACGGTTGAGCGGCGACGGGAGCGCCGCCTCGAGCGACTCCTTGACATCGACCGAGGCGAAGATCTGGTCGACGATGTACTTCGCCAGCACCGGCTGCACCTGCGGGTCGGCGAGGATCTCGCCCGCGGTCTGGGAGAACTCGTCGGAGTCGAGCACCGAGTAGTCGATCCAGATCGCGAGCACCGACACGAAGAGCACGATCGTCGCGACGACGATCAGGACCGGGCTCGCCCAGCGGCGCCAGCGGAAGCGCCCGTGCGTGCCAGGCGCTGGCTCGGACGCCTCACCAGGAGGCTCGGCCGGGGCGGCCGACATCTGCTCTCCGGAACCGTCGGCAGTCATGAGCGCGACAGTCTACCGCGGGACGCACACACTGTCGGCAAGCGCTCCCGGCGCAGGCACCGACCTGTCAGAGTTGCCGAGGCGCGCCCCCTCGGGAGAAAGGACTGCATCATGGCCGGAATCGACGATCTGCTCGGCGGGCTCCTCGGCGCAGGCCGGGGCGGCGGGATCGGCGACCTGGTCGGCGAGCTGACCGGAGGCGGCGGCGGGGCCGATCTCGGCAAGCTCGCGGCCGGCCTCGCTCCGCTTCTCACCCAGCTCCTCGGCGGCGGTGGGCTCGGCAACCTGCTCGACGGCTTCACGAGCAAGGGCATGGGCGAGCAGGCACGGTCGTGGGTCGGGACGGGCCCGAACGAGGAGATCAGCGGCGCGCAGGTGCAGGAGGTGCTGTCGGGCGACCAGGTCGCGGCCGTCGCGGGACAGCTCGGCATCTCCGAAGATCAGGCGGCGTCGGTGCTCGCGAAGGTGATTCCCGGTCTCGTGGACACGGTCACCCCCGACGGAAAGCTCCCGTCGGCAGAGGAGCTCGCCGCGCAGATCGGTCGCTGACCGGCAGCAACCGGCGTACCCCGGAAGCCTCAGGCCGGCTCGGCCGGAACGCTCCCCGTTCCCTCGAGCGCGATCTCCTTCGGGTTCGACGACGCGTCGGTCACGATCGCGAGCGTTGCCGATCGCTTGCCCTCCACGGCCGGGGAGAACACGATCTTGGCCGAGCACGAGGTGCCGGGAGCGAGCACGACTCCCTTGCCGCACCCGCCCTGAAGCCTGAACTCGCCGGCGTTCGTCCCGCCGATGCCGATCCCGGTGACCGTCAGCGGGGCGCCGCCCGTGTTGGACAGCTTCACGCTCTTCGCCCCGCTCGCCGCGCCGACGTCGATCGCGCCGAAGTCGAGGGAGGACGGCTCGATCTTCGCGTTCGCATTCGCCGTGCCCGTGCCGGTGAGCTCGATCCGGCTCGGGCTTCCGGACGCATTGTGCTCGGCGACGACCGCAGCGCTCCGGGAGCCTGTCTCGGTCGGGGAGAATGCCACGGCGATCACACAGCTCCCGCCGGCCGGCAGGGGTGTGCCAGCCGAGCACGTCGTCGCGCTCCCGAGCTTGAAGTCGCCCGTGTCGCCCTCGACGGCGATCGAGTCGAGCTCGAGCGGAGCGTTTCCCGTGTTCGTGAGCGTCGTCTGCTGCGTCCGCGGACCCTTGCCGACCAGCACGCTCCCCATCTGCATCCGGTTCGTGCCGAGAGACACGGCCGGCTCGCCGGCTCCGGTTCCCTGCAGCTCGACCTCGAGCGGGCTCTCCTCGCTCTCGTACTCGATCACGAGCGTTGCGGAGCGATCGCCGAGGCCCGAGGGAGCGAACTGCACGGCCAGGCGGCACGACTCGTCCTCCTCGAGCTCGACTCCCTCGCGGCAGTCGCTCGCGTCGGAGAGCACGAACTGGTGGTTGTTCGGGCCCTCGAAGGCGATGCGTTCGACGGTCACGTCGTCGCGCCCGTCGTTCGCGATCTCCACCGTCTGGGCCGCGCTGCGCTTGCCGATCTCCTGATCGCCGAAATCGACCCGGTTCGGGTCGGATCCGAGCGTCGGCTCGCCCCCACCGCAGCTCGACGCAAGCAGCGCAAGCCCACACAGAGCAAGGAGCACGGCCGTACCGACACTCCTGAACCGCCGTCGCGCCATGAAACCCCCGGGTTGGCGGATATGAGTCTACGGCGCGCCCCGGACGCGGAGCCCCCGACCCTCCGAGGCGCTTTGCGCCATGGCCCGACTCAGCGTTCGAGCAGGTAGACGGCCCCGGCCGCGGCGAGATTCGGTGAGAGCGAGCAGACCGCGCCGGCGGAACGGCCGTCGACGCCGAGCAGGACGCGGGCGAGCGTCCTGATCCCCTCCCGGGCGAGGAGCCGCTCGAGGTCGGTGATCGTCGCGAGGTGGATGTTGGGGGTGTCGTACCAGGCGTGCGGAAGGGCCGGCGACGACGGCATCCGGCCGCGGAGGCACAGATCGGCCCGCAGGCGCCAATGCCCGAAGTTCGGGATCGAGACGATCCCCCGGCGGCCGACCCGCATCACCTCACGCAGGACGAGCAGCGGCTGCCTCGTCGCCTGCAGGGTCTGGGAGACGACCACGATGTCGAACGAGGCGTCGTCGAAGTCGGCGAGCCCCTCGTCCAGGTCGGCCTCGATCACGGGCACGCCTCGCTCGATGCAGGCGATCACGTCGTCTCCCCGGATCTCGACGCCGGCGCCCTCGCAGCCGCGCGAACGGTAGAGGTGCGCGAGCAGCGTACCGTCCCCGCACCCGAGATCGAGCACCTTGCTTCCGGTCGGGACGAGCCCCGCGACGACGTCGAGATCGGGTCGCATCAGCGCTTGCAGACGTCCTCGTACGCGCGGCGCAGGAACGCCGCCACCGTCCGGTGGTAGTCGGGAACCTCGAGCAGGAACGAGTCGTGGCCATGCGGCGAGGCGATCTCGCGAAACGTGACCGGCACCCCGCTTGCGAGCAACGGCCGCACGATCTCCTTCGAGTGCTCGGTGTCGAAGCGCCAGTCGGTATCGAACGAGAGCACGAGGAAGCGGGTCGTCACCGGCTCGAGGCGGCGCTTCGCTTCCTCCGGGTCGGGGAACGGGTCGAAGTAGTCCATGACGCGCGACAGGTAGAGGTAGGAGTTCGCGTCGAAGCGCTTCAGGAAGCTCTCGCCCTGGTGCTGGAGGTAGCTCTCGACCTGGAAGTCGACCTCGAGCCCGAACCGTGGCTCCTCCGCGTCCTGGATCCGCCGTCCGAACTTCTCGCCCATCCCGACCTCCGAGAGGTAGGTGATGTGCGCCATCATCCGGGCGACCGCGAGCCCGATGTCCGGGCGCCTGCCGCTGTCGTAGTAGTCGCCCCCCTGGAAGGCCGGGTCGCGCATGATCGATTCACGCGCGACCGCCGAGAAGGCGATGTTCTGGGCCGAGAGCCGCGCCGACGCGCAGACCGTGATCGCGGCGTGCAGCTCCTCCGGCGCGTCGAGCGCCCACTGGAGCGCCTGCATCCCGCCGAGCGACCCGCCGATCGCCGCGAGCAACCGGGTGATCCCCAGATGGCGGCAGAGCGCCCGGTGCACGCGAACGAGGTCGGCGACGCTGAAGAGCGGGAACCGGAGCCCGTAGGGCGTTTCGGTCTGCGGGTCGAGGGATGACGGCCCGGTCGTGCCCTGGCAGCCCCCGAGCAGGTTCGCGCAGACGACGAAGTAGCGGTCGGTGTCGAGCGGCCGACCGGATCCGATCAGGTTGTCCCACCAGCCGATGCGCGAGGGATCCCCATGGTGCCCGGCCGCATGGGCGTCGCCGGTCAGCGCATGGCAGACGAAGACCGCGTTCGTTCCGGCCGCGTCGAGCGTGCCGTACGTCTCGAACGCGACCTCGACGGGGGCGAGCGTCGCACCGGAGTCGAGGACGAGCGGGGCGCCCTCGTCGAAGAGGACGACCCGCTGCGTCTCGACCAGGCCGACCGACCCGGAAGCTGGCTCGGTGACGGCCGTCATGCCGCTAGACGGCGACCGGCTCCCGCACCGCGGCGAGCGCGCTCTCGAGGTCGCCGAGGATGTCGTCGATGTGCTCGATCCCCAGGGAGAGCCGCACCATGTCCTGCGTCACTCCGGCGAGAGCGAGTTCCTCGTCGTTCAGCTGGGAGTGCGTGGTCGTCGGCGGGTGGATCGCGAGCGACTTCGCATCGCCGATGTTCGCGAGGTGCGAGAAGAGTCGCAGGCTCTCGATGAACCTCTGACCCGCCTCCCGCCCGCCCTCGATCCCGAACGTGACGAGCCCGCCGTAGCCGCCGCTGAGGATGCGGCTCGCAACCTCGTGATGCTCGCTCGACTCGAGCCCCGGATACGTGACCCAGGTCACCTGCGGATGCTGCTCGAGGTGACGGGCGACGGCGAGCGCGTTCTGGCTGTGGCGCTCCATGCGCAGCGGCAGCGTCTCGACCCCCTGGAGAAGCAGGAACGCGTTGAACGGTGAGATCGCGGCCCCCGTGTTGCGCAGCAGCACCGTGCGCACCCTGCCGATGTAGGCAGCCGGGCCGAGCGCCTCGGTCCAGACGACGCCGTGGTAGCTGGGGTCGGGCTTCGTGAGCCCGGGGAAGCGATCGGCGTGGGCCGTCCAGTCGAAAGCCCCGGAGTCGACGACGATGCCGCCGATCGAGGTGCCGTGGCCTCCGAGGTACTTCGTCGCCGAATGAACGGCGACGTCGGCACCGTGGTCGAAGACGCGGCACAGGATCGGCGTCGGCACGGTGTTGTCGACGATCAGGGGGAGGCCCTGCGCATGGGCGGCATCGGCCCAGGCGCGGATGTCGACGACGTTCAGCCGCGGGTTGCCGATCGTCTCGGCGAACACGAGCCGGGTGCTGTCGTCGGCGAGCTCCGCGACCTGCTCGGGCCTCTCCGGGTCGGCGAAGCGAACCTCGATCCCGAACTGGGGCAGGGTGTGGGCGAACAGGTTGTAGGTCCCCCCGTAGAGCGTCGAGACCGAGACGATGTTGTCGCCGGCCCGGCAGAGGTTCAGGATCGAGTACGTGACCGCGGCCTGGCCGGACGCGAGCGCGACCGCGGCGATGCCGCCCTCGAGCGCTGCGACGCGCTGCTCGAGCACGTCCCAGGTCGGGTTCATGATCCGCGTGTAGATGTTGCCCGGCACCTTCAGCGCGAACAGGTCGGCGGCGTGCTGGGTGTCGTCGAACACGTACGACGTCGTCTGGTAGATCGGAACCGCCCGCGCATTCGTCGTCGGGTCGGGTGCCTGGCCTCCGTGGAGCGCCAGCGTCTCCGGTCGTGGGTCTGCCATTCGCTCTCTCCTCCTCCATACTTCTGGGAGACCGGGGGCGGCGGTTCGAGCGGTGACGTGTGAGCCGTAGCCTCTTGCTCCAGCGGAGCCACATCGTCCTCTCGGACCTGCCACCTCGGGGCTACCCAGGTTGGCGGACACGCACTGCGCGTGCCACTCGCGATGTAGGCAGCACTGTAGCAACACCGTCACGCCGGCGTGCCGACTCTCCGCGGGTGCCTGGGATCGCCGTCCGGGTACGCTGGGCCCGTCGGATCACGGAACGGCGGAGGAGCAGCGATGGCGAACGAGCAGCGCGGAATGCCGATCACGCTGGCCCGGGCTCCCGGGAAGCCGGTCGAGCTCGAGGCGGTCGCCGTGCACCTGCACCCCGACGACCAGGTTGTGATCGCGAAGCAGCCACTTGCCGCCGGCACCGTCGTCCAGCTTCCGGGTAGAGGTGACGTGCGCGTCTCGCGGCTCGTTCCACCGGGCCACAAGCTCTGCCTCACCGGGATCGGAGCGGGCGATCCGATCCGGCGCTACGGCCAGATCATCGGCTTCGCCACGCAGCCCGTCGCGCCCGGCGACCACGTCCACAGCCACAACCTCGAGATGCGGCCCTTCGAGCGTGACCATGCCTTCTGCGTCGACTACCGGCCCGTCGAGCTGATCCCGGAGGCGGAGCGGCGGACGTTCGAGGGGTTCTGCCGCCCCGACGGCCGGGTCGGGACGCGCAACTACGTCGCCGTGCTCGCCTCCGTGAACTGCTCGGCGTCGGCCGTCGTCTCGGTGGCGCGCCACTTCGAGCATCCGGGCGCGCTCGACGCGTTCCCGAACGTCGACGGCGTGATCGCGCTGCCACACAAGGGCGGGTGCGGCGCGCACATCGGGTCGGAGGCCATGCACCAGCTCCAGCGGACGCTCATGGGCAACGTGCACCACCCGAACGTCGCGGGGTACGTGATCCTCAGCCTCGGCTGCGAGGTCAACCAGCCCGCCGACATGATCGAGCACACGGAGACCGACGCCGACCACCCGCGCGTCATCACCATCCAGCAGGACGGGGGGTATGCACAGACCGTCGCCGCCGGAATCGAGGCGGTGAAGCAGCTTCTCCCGGGCGCCGATCGCGCCCGCCGCGAGCCTGTGCCGGTCTCGGAGCTCATGGTGGCGCTCCAGTGCGGCGGCTCCGACAGCTGGTCCGGCGTCACCGCGAATCCCGGCCTCGGAAAGGCCTGCGACCTGCTCGTACGGCAGGGAGGCACCGTCGTCCTGGGCGAGACCACGGAGATCTACGGGGCTGAGCACCTGCTGACGCGCCGCGCGAGCACCCCCGAGGTGGCACAGCGCCTCGTCGACATGATCCGTTGGTGGGAGCGTTACACCGAGTGGTGGGGAGCCTCGATCGACAACAACCCAACGCCCGGGAACAAGGCCGGCGGCCTGACCACGATCTACGAGAAGTCGCTCGGGGCCGCGGCGAAGGCGGGCTCTACACCGCTGAACCAGGTCGTCGCCTACGGCGAACGGGTCACCGAGCGCGGCTTCGTCCACATGGACACCCCTGGCTACGATCCCGTCTCGGTGACGGGCCAGGTCGCCGGGGGCTGCAACGTCGTCGTCTTCACGACCGGCCGCGGGTCCGCGTTCGGCTACCGGCCCGCTCCCTCGCTCAAGATCGCCACGAACAGCGACCTCTACACGCGCCAGGAGCCGGACATGGACATCGACGCGGGCGTCGTGCTGCGCGGCGCGACCCTCGAGCAGCTCGGTGAGACGATTCTCGACGAGCTCGTCGCCGTCGCCTCGGGCAAGCAGACCAAGAGCGAGACGGCGGGCATCGGATCCGAGGAGTTCAACCCCTGGATCCTCGGTGCGACGCTGTAGGGCTACCGGCTACCGCAGGCCGATCTTCTTCGAGCAGTAGGGCCAGGCCTCCCAGCCCTGCGCCGCCTGGACCTTGCGGGCGACCCGGATCTGCTCTCCCGGCGTGGCCTGCCACGCGTACTTGGGGAGACGCTTCGAGCGGTACTCCTTCCACGTGAGCGGGTGGAACGAGAAGCCTCCGTGGTACTTGCCCTTCATCGCCCAGTTGCCGCCCGACTCACACAGCGCGAGCGGCCACCAGAAGCTCTTCTTCAGCTGCCGGTCGAAGCGCTCGCTCCAGAGGTCGAGGATCCCGGACAGGACCTCCGTGTCGCTCGCGGCGAGGTAGGAGTCGTCCGTCGGGAACGGGGGCTTGCCGTTGTCGGCCCGCAGGAGGTTCGTGTCCTTGATCATGTGCCCGATCTCGTGAACGATCCCGAGCTCGGGGCTTCGATGGGCCATACCGGAAGCCGGGATCGCCAGTGCGAGAACGAGGACGAACAGGACGATGGCGGCCCTCAGTGTGACTCCTTCCGGTTCCCGCGCAGGTAGCCCTGCGCGGGCAACATCGGGAACCGTCTCCACCTCGGGCCAGGCCCGACGACGCCGCAGTCGCGGGCGGGCGGCTCCCTGGTTGTCTCGCTGTCTCGTGCAGTGTGCACGATCCCGTCACCGTCTGTCGGCACCAGCGCTCGCAGGGAAGCGACCCCGGGGGCGGTCCGGACCGCCCCCGGGGTCGGACGAAGTCCTAGACTCGAGCTCCTGCCTCGGTGACCGAGAGCACCGCCTTGACGATGCCGTCGTAGCCGGTGCACCGGCAGAGGTTCCCGGAGAGCGCGATCCGCACCTCCTCCTCGGTCGGGCTCGGGTTGGAGCGGAGGAGCGCCGTTGCCGAGACGAGCATCCCGGGCGTGCAGAAGCCGCACTGGACTCCGCCCTTCTCGAGAAACGCCGCCTGGAGCGGGCTGAGCTCGTCGTCCTCTGCGAGCCCCTCGACCGTCGTGAGCTCACGCCCGTCGGCCTGCAGGGCCAGGTACGAGCACGAGTTCACGGGCTGGCCGTCGAGCAGCATCATGCACGCGCCGCACTCGGAGTCGTCACAGCCCTCCTTCGAGCCCGTGAGCCCGAGCACGTCGCGCACGGTGTGCAGGAGGGATGCCCCCGCCTCGACCTCCACGGGGTAGGCATCGCCGTTGACATGGAGCGTGACCGGGTATCTCATGGCATTCCTCGGACGGCGCCGTGAAGCGCGGGGCTGGCAGGGACGGGGATCGACGCGCCGCTTGCGCGCGCGACGGCGGCCTCGATCGCCCGGCGGGCGATGACGGCAGCCATCGCGCGACGGTAGTCGGCGGAGGCGCGAACGTCGGAGATCGGGGCGGCGGCGGCTGCCGCAGCCTGCGCGGCCGCCTCGGCCGCTGCTCGACCGCCGTCGGTGCCCACGAGCGCCGTCTCGGCCGCCGCGACCCGGTGGATGGTCGGCGCGAGCGCGGTGATCGCGATACGGGCGTCGGTCACCGAGCCGCCGTCGAGAACGACGACGGCGGTCGCACCGACGACCGCGATCTCCATCTGCCGCCGGTACTCGAGCCGCGCGTAGCACGACCCGGCCCCGGCGGGCAGCTCGGGCACGTCGATCGCGACCAGCAGCTCGCCGGGAG
Organism: Gaiellales bacterium; assembly: GCA_046330455.1. GTDB lineage: Bacteria > Actinomycetota > Thermoleophilia > Gaiellales > Gaiellaceae > CAVQXR01. Next base: position 43,268 of record JAXLSU010000001.1, on the reverse strand, counting down.
CCGCGGTCGTCTGGCCCGGGCCCGACCAGAGATCGGCGAGCGCGACCTCGCGGGAGGCGCTTGCCGACTGGAGCGTCGCCGTGGCGCCGAAGCAGAGCAGCGGCCCACCGGTCTCCATCGCAGGCGAGGCGTTCATGACGTTGCCGCCGATCGTTCCCTGGGCCCTCGTGGCATGGGAGCCGACGATGGCCGAGGCGTCGGCGAGCGCCGTGAACCGCTCCCTGATCACGGGGTGCGCGACGATCTCCGCGTGCGTTGCGAGCGCGCCGAGCCGGATCCCGCCGCCGGAGCCCGTGATCCCGCGAAGCGCTCCGATCGCATGGATCGCGACGATCGCCTCCGGAAGCGGCGCCTTGCCCTGGCGGGCGCCGACCACGAGGTCGGTCCCGCCCGCGACCGGGCGCGCCCCGCCGTTCATGGCGTCGACCGCCTCCTCGACGGAGGCGGCACTGACGAACGTGCCGCTCACTGGTCACCCCCCTGGCTCGCGGCCCAGACGCGCTCGGCCGTCATCGGCAGTTCGTGCACCGGTGCCCCGATCACCTTCGTGATCGCGTTGGCGATCGCGCCCGAGGTCGCCACGCAGGGCGGCTCGCCGATGCCCTTGGAGCCCTTCGGGCCCGCGTTCGGGGTGTCGGTCTGCACCCAGCTGACGTCGACCTGCGGCGCATCGCTCGCGGTGACGAGCTTGTAGTCGAGCAGGTGCGGGTTCAGCTGCCGGCCGTCGGAGTCGAACTGGGTGCCCTCCGTGAGCGCCTGGCCGATCCCCATGACGACACCGCCGTACACCTGGCCGTTCGCACCGATCGGGTTGAGGATCATCCCGCAGTCGTGCGCGGCTGCGACCCGCAGGACCCGGGTGACGCCCGTCTCCCGGTCGACCTTGACGTGCACGGCGTGGGTGATCAGCTGGGGGGCGATGAACGACTCGAGCCCGAGCCGGCCCACGCACCCCTCAGCGTCGCACTCGGGTGGCTCCGGGATGTCGCCCGACCCGGTGCCGTGGAAGGTCGTTCCCGAGCCCGCGAGGTCGACGATCGTGACCAGCTTCTCGGGAGCGCCCTTCACCCGCGCGGCGCCGTCTGCCAGCTCGAGGTCGGCGGCGGACACCTCGAGCTGATCCGCCGCGGCGTCGAGGAGCTTCTCACGCACCTCGACGGCCGCCGCGAGCGCTGCCCTGCCGCTGTTGAAAGTCGTCTGGGAGCCGCACGAGCCCATGTCCCAGGGTGCGGCATCCGTGTCCTGATAGAGGATCGTGAAGTCCTCCGGCTTCATGCCGAGCTGCTCGGCGACGATGATCGGAAACGCCATCACCGCGCCGGTTCCGTTCTCCTGGGCACCCGTGACGATCGAGCCGGTGCCGTCCATGTTGAGCTTCACGTATGCGCCGGCCGGGGCGCCGAAGCACGGCCACCAGCCGCAGGCGACGCCGATCGCCTCGTCCTCGGGCAGCTCCTGCCCGTAGCCGATCATCTCGACCGCCCGCTCGAGCGTCTCCTTCATCCCGAGCGTGCCGAACACCTGGCGCGTCGGGCCCTCGGCGCCCTCCTCGATCAGGGTGCGGCGTCGGAGCTCGACCGGGTCGAGCTCGAGCGCCCGGGCGAGCTCGTCCATGTGCTGCTCGACCGCCCAGCAGAGCTGCGGAGCGGTCGGAGCGCGGATCGAGCTCGACGGCTGGGTGTTCGAGTAGATGAGGGACGACTCGACGTTGATGTTCTCGATCACGTACGGGCCGCAGGCGTGCATCGCGGCCATCTGGGCGAAGAAGCCGCCCTCGCCGCAGTACGCGCCCTTGTCGAGCAGGAGCCGCCCACGGCGCGCGACGAGCGTCCCGTCCTTCCGTGCACCGGTCTCGAGCTCGATCACCATGCCCTCGCGCCGGTGGTCGACGGCGACGAACTCCTCGTGCCGCGAGAACACGAGCTTCACGGGGCGCCTTGCGGCCCGTGCCAGAGCGGCGACATGGCCCTCGAAGTGGAAGTCGCACTTCGCGCCGAATCCGCCGCCGAGCAGCGGGACGATGATCCGCACGTGCGACTCGGGGATCTCGAGCACGGTCGCGACCCCGCCTCGCGCCGCGTACGGCACCTGCGACGACGTCCAGATCGTGACCTTGTCGCCTGTCCACTGCGCGATCACCGCGCGCGGCTCGATCGGCACGCCCTGCGAGCAGTCCGAGACGTACCGGCCCTTCACGACCACGTCCGCGGTCGCCATCGCCGCGTCGGCGTCGCCCTTCACGATCGTCGAGTAGCCGATCCGGTTGCGGTCGCGACCCATCGTGTCGTCGCCGGAGTCGGTCTCCCAGTCGTCGTGGACGAGCGGGGCACCCGCCTCGAGAGCGGTCGCGAAGTCGTCGACGACCGGCAGCGGCTCGTAGTCGACCTCGATCAGGCTCACGGCCTGCTCCGCGATCTCCTCGGTCAACGCGGCGACGCCAGCGACGACGTCGCCTTCCCAGATCACCTTGTCCTTCACGAACAGGTACCGATCCTGGACCATCCCTCCGTACTTGACCTCGGGAACGTCCTCGTGCGTCAGGACAGCGAAGACGCCGGGAAGCGCTCGCGCCTTCGACGCGTCGATGCGGGTCACGCGCGCGTGCGTGTGGTCTGCGTACTTGAGCTTTGCGTAGACCTGCCCGGTCAGGGTCAGGTCGGCCGTGTACCGGCCGGTCCCGGTGACCTTCTCCTTGCCGTCCGGGCGGATGAACGACTCTGCCGCTGCCCGCGGCTCCTCGACCGTCGCCAACTCTCGCCTCCTCGTGATCGCCAGCTGCGTGGTACAGGCACAAGCCTACGACTTCTCGGCGCCGCTGGCGAGGGCAGGCTGCGCCCGGCGACGGCGCGATCTGGGATGATCGGGCGACCACACCAGAGCCGCGAGGGGACATGACCACGACGCGAACGCCGGAGATCGATTCCTGGAAGGGCATCTACCCCGCCCTGTGCACGCCCTTCTCCGAGGACGGCGAGGTCGATCTCGACGCCCAGCGGCGCGTCGTGCGCTTCGCGATCGAGGCCGGAGCACACGGGCTCGTGGCATTCGGTCTCGCCGGAGAGGTGCTGAAGCTCAGCGGAGCCGAGCGCCGCTCGCTGACGAGCACGATCCTCGAGGAGACGGCCGGCCGCGTCCCCGTCTTCGTCGGCGCCGGAGCAGAGAGCCTCGGGACCTCGCGCGAGCTCGCACTGCACGCCGAACGGGAGGGTGCGAGCTGCATCGTCCTCCCCACCCCGGTGTCGGCGCGGCTCGGCGCAGGCGCGCTCGTCGACTACTTCGTCTCGGTGGCAGCGAGCGTCTCGGTCCCGGTGATGATCCAGGACGCGCCGGCGTATCTCGGCCAGACGGTCGGCATCGACGCCTTCCGCAGAATCGCCGAGCGCGCGCCGAACGTACGCCTCGTCAAGCTCGAGGCAGGGCCGGCGGAGCTCTCGACCTGGATCGAGGCGCTCGGGAGCGAGTTCACCGTCTGGGGCGGCGACGCCGCCATGTACCTGCTCGACTCGGTGCGGATCGGGGCCGCAGGCCTGATCCCGGGCGTCGACCTCGTGGACTTCCTGGTGGACGTCTACGAGGCCGAGGCGGCAGGCGACAGCGCCCGTGCGGACGAGCTGTTCAGGCGCATCCTCCCGGTGATCCTGTTCGAGATCCAGCATTCGATCGACCACTTCAACCACTGCGCGAAGCTCGTGCTCCAGAGACGCGGCGTCCTCGCGACTCCGGGCCTGCGCCCGCCGTCGGATCACTTCCCGGCGGCCTCGCGCCGCCTGCTCGAGGATCACCTCGAGGCGCTTGGTCTCACGTCGGCCGTCGGCTGACGTCCACGTTCTCGCCGCTCACCGGCCCCGGGCGTTACGATCGGAGGTGATGGCCTCCGATCACGACCCGACCGCTCCCGACCGGAACCTCGCGCTCGAGCTCGTGCGCGTGACCGAGGCCGGCGCGATGGGCGCGGCGCGCTGGATCGGCAGGGGCGACAAGATCGCCGCCGACCAGGCGGCCGTCGACCTGATGCGCCGGATGATCAACACGGTCGCGATGCAGGGCGTCGTCGTGATCGGCGAGGGTGAGAAGGACGAGGCGCCGATGCTCTTCAACGGGGAGCTCGTCGGCGCGGGCTGGGGCCCGGAGGTCGACGTCGCGGTAGACCCGCTCGAGGGCACACGGCTGACCGCGCTCGGGATCGCCGGGGCGATCTCCGTGATCGCCGTCGCCGAGCGCGGCTCGATGTTCTTCCCCGGTGCGGCGCTGTACATGGACAAGATCGCCGTGGGGCCGGAGGCGGCCGGGGCGATCGACATCGAGCGTTCCCCGACCGAGAACGTCCGCGCCGTCGCGGCTGCGAAAGGGATGGAGGTCGGCGAGCTCACGGTCGTCGTGCTCGAGCGCGACCGGCACGATGCGCTGATCGCCGAGCTGCGAGCGGCCGGCGCCCGCGTGAATCTGATCCGCGACGGCGACGTCGCTCCCTCGATCGCCGCAACGCAGGCGTCGACGGGGGTCGACATGCTGATGGGCGTCGGCGGCACCCCGGAGGGCGTGATCTCCGCGGCTGCGATCAAGTGCATGGGCGGTGAGATCCAGGCGAAGCTCTGGCCGCGCAACGACGAGGAGCGTCGCGCCCTCGCGGAGGCCGGCTACGACATCGACCGGGTGCTGACCGCAAGCGATCTCGTCGCGGGCGAGGACGTCTTCGTGGCCGCGACCGGCGTGACGAGCGGCTCGCTGCTCCGCGGCGTCCGCCACAGCGCAGCCGGGATCGAGACCGAGTCGCTCGTGATGCGCTCGCGATCCGGAACGGTGCGACGGATCGCCGCGTACCATCCGTCGGAGAAGCTGAGAACCCTGCGAAAGGACAGCTGATGGGACACGGGCTGAAGGTGATCGCCGAGTCGATCGTCGCGGACAGCAAGGGCATCCTCGCCGCGGACGAGTCGAGTGGCACGATCAAGAAGCGCTTCGACTCGATCGGCGTCGAGTCGACCGAGGAGAGCCGGCGCTTCTACCGCAACCTCCTGTTCACGACTCCCGGCTTCGAGCAGTTCATCGGCGGCGTGATCCTGTTCGACGAGACGATTCGCCAGCGCTCGGACGACGGCACGCCGTTCGCCGAGCTGCTCGCTGCGAAAGGCGTCGTCCCGGGAATCAAGGTCGACACGGGCGCGAAGGCGCTCGCGGGCGCACCCGGCGAGACGGTGACCGAGGGTCTCGACGGCCTGCGCGAGCGCCTGACCGAGTACCACGGCTTCGGCGCCCGGTTCGCGAAGTGGCGCGCCACGATCTCGATCGGCGACGGACGCCCGAGCCGGTACGCGATCCAGGCGAACGCCCACGCGCTGGCGCGGTACGCGGCGCTCTGCCAGGAGGCGGGGTTGGTTCCGATCGTCGAGCCCGAGGTGCTGATGGACACCGACCATTCGCTCGACGCCTGCCACGAGGCGACGTCCCTTACGCTCCAGGCACTCTACGAGGAGCTCGCCGGGCAGCGGGTCGATCTCGAGGGCACGCTGCTCAAGCCGAACATGGTCATCCCCGGGAAGGGCAACGCCGATCAGGCGAGCCCGGAGCGAATCGCGGCGGCGACGCTCGACTCGTTTCGCCGTCACGTGCCGGCGGCCGTGCCCGGCATCGTGTTCCTCTCGGGCGGGCAGTCCGAGGTCGAGGCGACGCGAAACCTCGACGCGATCAACCGGCTCGACGGCCGTCCGTGGCCGCTCTCGTTCTCCTACGGACGGGCTCTCCAGGCATCGGCGCTCAAGGCCTGGGGCGGATCGGCAGACAACGTCGAGGCGGCCCAGGGTGCGTTCCTGCACCGGGCGCGCTGCAACGCGGCAGCGGCCGGCGGGGGCTACTCGGCCGAGCTGGAAGAGCTCGTCGCCGCCTGAGTCGCGGCACCCGAGGGCGTGAGCCCGAACGCCTCGGCGAGCAGCTCGTACGAGCGGCGCCGCGCGACGTGGTCGTAGGTCGTCGTGAGGACGATCAGCTCCTCGGCGCCGTAGGCGGCAGCGACCTGCTCGAGCCCGGCACGGACCGTGTCGGGCGAGCCTGTCACGAGCCGGCGGCCCGCCGGCGTGACGCCCGAGAGCCCTTCGCCGGCAAGCCAACGCTCCGCCTCCTCGACCGGTGGCACCGGAGTCAGGTGGCCGCGGTGGAGCAGCGTGATCGCCATCCGCCAGCTCGCCGCGAGCCGATCGGCCTCTTCGTCGGAGTCGGCGCAGATCGCCGAGACGGCGACGGCCACCCGCGGAGCGGGACTTCGCTCCGAGGGCGCGTACCGCTCGCGGTAGAGCGTGGCCGTCTCGGCGCCCGCCGGGCTGATGAAGTCCGCGAACGCGTACGGAAGCCCGAGCTCGGAGGCCCAGATCGCGCTCTGGGCCGAGGAGCCGAGCAGCCAGACCTCCGGCGTCTCGGGCCGGCCCGGCAGCGCGGCGAGGCGAGCGAGCGGGTGTTCCGGCGGGAAGCTGTCCTCGAGGTACGCGAGCAGCTCGACGAGCTGGTCGGGGAAGTCATCGGGCGCGAGCTGGCGGCGGTCGCGCTGCAGGGCGACCATCGTCTGGCGGTCCGTGCCCGGCGCCCGCCCGAGGCCGAGGTCGATCCGGCCCGGGTGGAGGCCGCTGAGCACGCTGAACGTCTCGGCAACCTTGAGCGGGCTGTAGTGGGGCAGCATCACCCCGCCGCTCCCGACACGGATCCGCGAGGTCGCGGCGGCGACCGCGGCGATCACGACCTCGGGGCTCGCACAGGCCAGCATCGGCGTCGCGTGGTGCTCGGCGAGCCAGTAGCGCTCGAAGCCGAGCCGGTCGGTCAGCGCCGCGAGGTCGAGCGTGTTGCGCAGCGCGTCAGGGCCGGTCGATCCCGCCGGGATCGGCGACTGGTCGAGCACGCTGAGGCGGAGCATCGTGTCCATCGGTTCCGTAGTCTGCCCGCAGCAGTCGAGGCTCGACTAGGGAGGTCGCTCGTGGAGCAACGCAACGTCAACCCGTGGACATGGCAGGACCGGTACGGGTTCTCGCAGGCGGTCGAGGTGACCGGCGGCGAGCGTGTCCTCTACTGCGCGGGTCAGACCTCGGTCGACGCAGACGGCACTACTCTGCATCCCGGCGACATGGGCGCGCAGGCCGCCCAGGCCCTCGACAACCTCGAGACGGTCCTGCGCGATGCGGGCATGAGCCTCGCGAACGTCGTCCGCCTCAACTACTACGTCACCGACATCGAGCTCTTTTTCACGGAGGCCGCACAGCTGCTCGGCGAGCGTCAGGCCGCCGCCGGGATCCAGGCCGCAGGGACGCTGCTCGGGATCACCCGCCTCGCGTTTCCGGGCCTCATGATCGAGATCGAGGCCACGGCCGTCGCCTGAAGCGTCGCGCGTACCTCCTGCCGGGCCGGGCCGAGGCCACGGCGATCACCGTGCGCCGGACGTGGCGATCGCGGGCTAGCCGGTACGCTCGATCGTGTGGGCCTCGAGCTGGGAGAGCGAGTCGGGCAGGCGGTCGCCTTTGCCGTCGAGGCGCACGGCGGACAGCTCCGGAAGGGCACGAACGTCCCCTACGTCAGCCACCTCCTCGCCGTCGCCTCGCTCGTGCTGGAGAGCGGCGGCGGTGAGGACGAGCTGATCGCGGCGCTCCTGCACGACGCGGTCGAGGATCGCGGCGTCCCGATCGCCGCGATCGAGGAGCAGCTCGGGCGGCGCGTGGCCTCGATCGTCGCCGAGGTGAGCGAGGAGCGCGGCGCCGGGGAGCGCCCCTGGTGTGAGCGCAAGCGGACATATCTCGCCCACGTCGCGCAGGCCTCGCACGAGGCGCTGCGCGTCTCGATCGCCGACAAGCTCCACAACGCACGGTGCCTGCTCGCCGACTACCGCTCGCAGGGCGAGGCACTGTGGGAGCGGTTCAACCCCGACGCGGACACGCTCTGGTACTACCGGGCCTTCCTGCACGAGGCCCGCCTCCGGGCAGAGGACCAGAGGCTCGAGCCCCAGCTCGACGAGCTCGAACGGACGGTTTCGTCGCTCCAGGAGCAGGTGGCGCTGGCCGCCCATCCGCTGGACGACTCCTACTGGCTTCGGCCCGGGCGGCTGCTCGTCGGCGAGTACCCGTTCGCCGCCGACCCCACGCTCGGACGCCGCTTCCTGCGGCGGCTCTCCTGGTCGGGCATCGACCTGTTCCTCGACCTCACCGAGGAGGGAGAATACGGGCTCACCGCGTACGCGCCGATCATCGCGGCCGGAGCCCATCGCTGCGGCGAGCACCCGATCGCCGGGCACGTCCGGTTTCCGATCCCCGACAGCACCGCGCCCGAGCGCGAGGAGCTTCGCACGATCCTCGACGCGATCGACGTGGGCCTCGCCGAGGGGCGCACGATCTACCTCCATTGCTTCGGGGGCGTCGGCCGCAGCGGTACCGTCGCCGCGGCCTGGCTCGTCCGCCACGGCTCCTCGCCCGAGGCCGCGCTCGCCAGGATCGCGGAGCTGCGCCGCGGGACGCCCGACGGGCACCGCGAGTCACCCGAGACCTTCGAGCAGCTCCGGCTCGTGCTCACCTGGAACGAGGGGGAGTGACGGCGGGGCCAGACGCCCGTATCCTCCGGGCGATGAGCAGAGGTGGGCGATACCGGGTCGGGGTCCTCGGCAACTGCTGTACCCACGGGGAGTTCGTCGTCGCCGCGCTCCGGAGCGAGCCGCGGGCCGAGCTCGTGGCCGGCTGGCAGGACGAGCGCGATCCAAGGCGCGGGCCCGCGCTCGCACGAGCACTCGACCTGGAGCTCTGTACCGATGCGCGCGAGCTGATCGAGGATCCAGCGATCGACGTCGTCGCGATCTGCACGGATCCGTCCGACAAGGCCGGCTGGGTCGAGCGGGCTGCGGCGGCGGGAAAGCACATCTTCCTGAACAAGCCGATGTGCGAGAGCCTCGACTCCGCACGGCAGATCGAAGCGGCGGTCGAACGGTACGGCGTGCAGCTCGTCCACGACATCGTCGTCATCCGCTTCCACCCGCTCACCGCGAAGCTGCTCGAGGACGTCCATGCCGGCCGGTTCGGCGAGCCACTCCACCACGCCCACAGCTGGGGGATGACCTTCTCGATCGACTTCCCGCTGGCCGGGGTGTGGCCCGAGCGACTCGACCCACCTGCGAGATCGGGCGGCGGTGAGCTGACGAACATGGGGTGCTACGCGATCGACTACATGGTCGGGCTCTGGGGCCGGCCTCGCACCGTCCAGGCCAAGTCGTCCGCTCCCTGGGATGTCTATCGCGACGCCGGGGTCGAGAGCTTCGGCCAGATCGTCGCCGACTACGGCTCGTTCTTCGCCGTGCTCGCGACCGGCAAGCAGACGCTCCGCTCTCTCCCGCCGATGGACGTCTCCGAGGCGCTCTCGCCGAGGAACTGGCACAACGAGCTGCAGCTGCAGTTCGCGGACGCGAACGTCACCCTGCACCCGTTCGGCGACCTCGTGCTTCTCGACGGCCGGGCGGTTGATCCGGCCGGGTACCTCGACGGATTCACGTGCTCGTCGCCCTTCGAGCAGCTCGTGGGGGCAATCGAGACCGGGGAGCCGCCCGCGAGCAACGCCGGCGAGGCGCGCCTCGGAGTCGAGGTGCTGACGGCCGCCTACCAGTCGGTCGCAAACGGCGGAGAGGTCGTCTCCCTCCCGCTCGAAGACGGGCGGAACCCGCTCCTTCGCTGATGGGTGATCAGCTCACAAGAGCCCAGCACGAGCGGCTCGCCGCCGAGCTCGCCGAGCTCGAGGGGCCGAAGCGTGCCGAGATCGTGGAGGCGATCGCCGTCGCGCGGGCCCACGGCGACCTGTCGGAGAACTTCGAGTACCACGCGGCCAAGAACGAGCAGGGGCTGCTCGAGCGGCGGATCACGATCCTGCGGGCGAGGCTCGAGGCCGCCGAGATCGTCGAGACCGCAGGGTCGGAGGTCGTCGCGATCGGGTCGCACGTGACCGTCGAGGACGAGCGGGGCGATCGGATCGAGGTCGAGATCTCGAACCTCGGTGGTGCCGGCGCCGTGTCGTCGTCCTCGCCGCTCGGCTCCGCGCTCCTCGGCCTGGGCGTGGGCGACGTCGCCGAGGTGACGGCGCCCCGCGGTTCCTGGACGGCGACGATCGTCGAGATCCGCTGACGGAGGGGCCCCGCGCCTGCAGGGCCCCTCCGTTCACGGCGAACTCTGGCTCAGCCCGCGAACGGCGTGCCGGTCTCGAGCAGCGTCTTGAGATCGCTGAGCGCCCAGGCCCAGCCGCCGCCTGCTCCCGTGTCCTCCAGCTCGCCGGAGACGAGCACCGCCGTCTTCGGCGCACCCGCGAGATCGTGGGTGACCGTGAGCCTGCTGACGCCGCCCTGGCCTGCGGCGATCTCCCACGTCAGACGGGTGAACGCCTCGGCGGCGGTCTCGGGATCCATCAGCAGCCGCCAGGTCTGCACGAGCCTTCGCGGCGGGTCCGCCTCGATGACCTCGCCGTCGAGGATCACGTCCGGCGTCTCGTAGCCCATCTCGGCGCCTGCGGCGACCATGGCCGCATTCGGGCGCGCGCGGAAGGTGCCTCCCGGACGGAGGTCGTAGTCCACGATGCCGCCGTACCCGTACCGCTCCGTCCACTCGGGCTTCGTGATCGCGTCCCAGATCGCCTCCGGGGTCGCGCGGATGTGGATCCGGTACACCTGCGTCGATACGGCTGTCTCCGTCGTCGTGCTCATGCTGTCTCCTCCAGTTCGGCCTTGAGGTCTGCGAGCGCCGAGACGTGGCGCTCCCTGTACTTGTCGATCCACCGGTCGTGGACGAGCCGGATCGGCACCGGGTTCAGGAAGTGCAGCTTCTCCCGGCCAGACCGGCGTGTAACGACGAGACCGGCGTCCTCGAGCACCCGCAGGTGCTTCATCACCCCGAACCGCGTCATCTCCAGCTCCGACTCGAGCTCGGTCAGCGTGCGGCCGTCACGCGTGAAGAGCAGGTCGAGCAGGAAGCGGCGCGTCGGATCGGCGAGAGCCCTGAACACGCGGTCGTCGTCCACCATGGTCAGACAATACGTGACCAAACAGTCACATGTCAAATCACCCGACGTCGGTTAGCGTTGCGGGCCTGATGCGGCGCCGGGCCCTCCGAGCGATGACGATCGCCGTAGTGGCTGCGATGTCGCTCGCCCTGCCTGCCGCCGCGGCCGCCGGCGGATCGCCACGCACGGCGGGCATGGGTCCGGGCCCGCTCGGCGTCTCGGCGCCGACCACGCTGCGCGTGATGACCTTCAACATCTTCTACGGCGGGGACGAGCTGAACCTGGGGACCGGCCGCTGGTGTGTGAACCCGAACGGCTGCCAGGCGACGTTCGCGAAGGTCGTCGGCGCGATTCGCGCCTCGGGCGCCGACATCGTCGGGCTCGAGGAAGGGCAGCACAACACCTCGAGGGTCGCCGAGGCCCTTGGCTGGTACGCGAGCGAACGGCTCCAGATCGTGTCTCGCTACCCGCTCATCGACCCGCCCGGCGGCAACGGCGTCTACCTGTTCGCCGAGCTGGCACCCGGCCGGATCGTCGCGGTCGCAAGCGTGCATCTTCCCGCCGTTCCGTACGGCCCGTACCGCGTGCGCGACGGCATGTCGAGGGCGAAGCTACGTGCGCTCGAGGAGTCGGTGCGGCTTCCGGCGATCCAGCCGCAGCTCGCGGTGCTGCCGGCGCTCGCCGAGGCCGGGATACCCGTGTTCCTCGTCGGCGACTTCAACTCACCGTCGCACCTCGACTGGACGGCCGAGGTGGCCGAGGTGCGCCCGGCCGTCCGCTACCCGTTCCGCTGGCCGGTGAGCGCCGCACTCGAGCAGGCAGGGTTCCGGGACTCCTACCGTGAGGTCCGCCCCGACCCGGTGGCGGTGCCCGGCTTCACCTGGACGCCGGGCGGGCCCGAGTCGAACCCGCGCGAGGTGCACGACCGGATCGACTGGGTGCTGGCGGCGGGTCCTGCCGTTGCGACCGAGAGCCGGATCCTGGGCGAGCTCGGCGGCCCCGACGTCGACGTGCCCGTCGAGCCGTTCCCGAGCGATCACCGCGGCGTCGTCTCGACGTTCGTCGTGACACCAGGGGTCGCGCCGGCCTTCGTCGCGGTCGAGTCGAGACGTCTCTCCGTCGGAGACGAGCTCAACGTCGCCTTCCATGCTCCCGGGGAGCCCGGCGAAGGGGTCGTGCTCGTCCCGGCAGGGCTGCAGCCGGACGACGCGGTTGCCGAGCTGGCGACAGGTCCTGCCGGCCCCGTCGACGGTGCGCTCCGCTTTCCCACCGCCTCGCTCTCCCCCGGGGCCTACGAGGCGGTGCTGGTCGCCGGGGACCGCAGCCCTATCGCCCGGAGCCCGTTCTGGCTGTACGAGGCGGGCTCGCCCACGACGCTGACGACCTCGAAGGGCACGTACCGCACCGGTGAGCCGATCACCGTCTCTTGGGCGAACGCGCCCGGGATGCGCTGGGACTGGGTCGCGATCTTCCGGCCGCGCTCCGGGAGGAACAACCCGTACGCGACGACCTGCAGCACCGGGTCGTGCGGAAACGGCGGCTACCTCGCCTACGAGTACACGCACACCTCGATCGAGGGCTCCACCTCGTTCGATCGTGACTCTGCGGGCGCCTGGCCGCTCGCACCGGGTGCATACGAGGTCCGGTACCTGCTCGACGACGGTTACCGCCTCGTCGCCCGATCGGCCCGCTTCGAGGTCGTTCCGCGGCGGCGGTGAGCGACGCGCGGTACCGCGACCACGCCTGATCGTTACGCAGGCGCGTGCTGCTCCCGGGCATCCGGGCGCTCGACGAGCCCGAAGTTGTAGAGCCGCCAGTGCATGGCCTCGGTGGAGACGGCGAACCGCGCCGCCACGTCCGCGACGGACGCTCCGCGGCGAACGCCTCGGACGTCCGGCTCGGGCATGAGCAGCTCGGCGGCGAACACGTTCGCCTCGCGCTCGAGCGCCCGATCGGCCGCCTCGGCGAGATCGGTGTCGCGGCAGTAGACCGGTGCGGAATGGCCCTCGCAGACCTGGCAGACCCAGTGACCGAGCTCGTGGGCGATCGTGAATCTCCGGCGGCCGGGGCTCGCAGCGGTCTCCGCCTCGTTGACCCAGATCTCACGCTCGGCCGGAAGCAGGAGGCCCGAGCAGTGGAGGGCACCGTCCAGGACCCGCAGGCCGAGCAGGTCCTCGGCGATCGCCTCCACGGGGACGGGTAGGCCGGGGCCGGGAAAGGCCTCGCGGTGGCGGCAGAGCAGCGCTGCCGCGCGGGGGTCGGTGACCGGACCGGGCATGGCTCATCTTGGTCCGCCGGCACCCGGCGAGTCAATGGCGAGGAAAGCCGGCGCCGGGTTGAAGGTCAGTCGAGCGGGCCGAGAAAGAGCTCGTCGACCTCATCTCGCTCCGCGGGCGGGCCGGCCTGCGACGACCCGGGTGGGGTCGGAAACGTCCGGTCGGAGGTGATCGACGGCAGTCGCAGCGACTCCGTCTGGCGGAAGTACACCTGCTCCGGGACGAGAGGACGGCCCGGGAGGATCACGAGCTCCGATCGGTCGACGCCGAGGATCGTCGCGAGAACGGCGAAGACGCGGATATCGATGCGGGATGTGTCGAGCAGCCCGCTCTCGAGCTGGTGGTAGTAGCCGGCGAGCTTCTCGCGCTTCGCGGCTGCGATCTGGAGCGCACGGCAGAGCCCGTCGACGACCGCGTCGCGCGTGACGCCCCTCCGGACACGGAGCGTGACGAGCGTGGGCTCGCCACGCTCGAGCCAGCTCTCGAGGGCGGCGACCTCGTCCGGCCCGGGCGTGCGGAGCGGCGCGGCCTCGACGTGGCGCTCGATGAGCGCCGCGAGCCGGTCGGAATGCGCTCCGGCGCGGTCGAGGTACGGGCGCGGGTCCGGCGCCTCGCCGGCCGCGTACCGGGCGGCGAACTCCTCGAACAGCTGAAGCACGTCGTTGCTCATTCCTCGAGCAGCCTGCGGAGCTTGCCCTTCGCGCGATGGTACGTCTGATCGACGGCGTTCGGCTCGATCCCGAGCGCCTCCGCCACCTGCTTCGCCGTCCAGCCGAGGAAGGCGCGCAACTCGAACACGATGCGCTCGTGCTCCGTGAGCCGGGCGAGGACCGGCCCGAGCGAATCGTCGTACTCGACCTCCTGGCCCCCGGGAACGTCGTAGTCGTCCGGGAGCGAGACCGGCCTCCCCTTCAGGGCCTCGAAGTGGGCCTTGATCGTCCAGCCGATCACATTGTGGACGACGACGCGGAACGGCACCGAGTAGCGCCTGCCACGCTGGAGCTCCGTCCACAGCCGCAGGAGCACGTTTGCGACGACGTCATCCGCCTCGACGCCGCGGATCCGCGCCCGGACACGGGTCTCGACGACGGGAAAGTAGCGGGCGATCACGGCGGTGTGCTCGCCCGCGGCGAGCAGCCGGGCGTCCTCGTCGTCCCGTTCTTCGTACATCCAGATCGAAGTCGCGCGAGCCAGACCTGGATCTTACGTCCCCTCCGCGGATCCCTTCCCTGGGCGCGCATGTCGAACGAGAGTCGAGGCGCCGCGCGCGGTTTCTTACCCGGGCTCCGGGCGTAGCCGCTCGAACAGCGCGGACCAGGACGGCGCGAGCCCGTGGTAGTCGGCTGCCGCGGCGATCGCCGCTGGGTTACGCGCGGCAACGGTCGAGAGGCGGCGCGGGTCGGGCTCCTTACCGACCCGCCAGAGGTTGAGCCGGTCGGCGTCCCAGCAGAGACCGATCGACGGGTCGTCGGAGACCTCGCCGTCCGTGTGCCGCGCACACGCCTCGATCAGGGTCGCGAGCCCCGGAACGGTGAGCTCGAAGGCACGACCGTGGAGGCACGCCGCGAGAGCCGCCCCGCGGACGCCGTGACCCGGATCCTCGTCGTCGTTCTCGCGCCTGCTGTCGTGGAAGAGGGCGAACAGGAGGGCGAGAGACGTGTCGGCCCCGGGCACGTACGGGGCGAGCTCGAGCGCGGCGAGCGCGACGGCCCGCCAGTGACGATCGCCGTGGAGATAGCTCGTCGCCATGCTGCTCGCCGTCATCACGGCGTCGACGAGCGCGGATGGATCGGCGACTGTCTCGCTCATGGGCAGAGGGTAGTGTCACCCCCCGGCCGTAAGACGCCGGACACGGCTGCGACGATTGGTGGACGATGCGTGCGGGCCTCCTCCTCGTGCTCGCGGTCGCCTGGCTTGCGACGGCATGCAGCTCGTCCCTTTCGCCGTCCGCGCCGGAGCCGGTCGGGACGCCGGGGACGGCTACGGCGACCGAGGAAGCGAACGGGACGACTCCGGCGGTCACCGACGAGCCCGATCCGAACCGCCCGCGAGGGAAGGCGGCCGTCGTCGCCGAGGTGACGGACGGCGACACGATCGTCCTCGCGAACGGACGGCGGGTGCGGCTCGTCCAGATCGACGCTCCGGAGACCCAGGAGGGCGAGTGCTACGGGCCCGAGTCCTCGGCCGAGCTCGAGTCGCTTCTGCCGCCCGGGACGCGCGTGCGGCTCGTCGCCGACCCCCGGCTCGATCGGGTCGACGATTACGGACGCCTCCTGCGCTACGTCTACCGCGGCGACAGGACCCTGAACGTCGTGCTCATGCGTCGCGGAGCAGCAACGGTCTGGTTCTACGGGGGCGACCGGGGCGTCTACGCGAAGCAACTCCTCCGCGCAGCGCGCGAGGCGAAGGCGGCGAGTCGCGGGCTCTGGGGTGCGTGCCCGGGAACGCCGCTCGACCCGGCGCACGGCGCGAATACGGGCAGCGGCGTGCCTCCGCCCGAGACCGGCGGAGCGCTCTCCTGCTCCGGCGCCGTTCCGTGGAACGAGGCAGCCGCGCATGTGGGCGCGCGAAGGACCGTCGAGGGCCCGGTCGCCGGCACGCACTTCGCCGCCGGCTCGAACCGGCAGCCGACGTTCCTGAACCTCGGCGTCGACCATCCGGACAACGGCCGCTTCACGGTCGTGATCTGGGGTCGTGACCGCGCCGCGTTCTCCGGGCCGCCGGAGGACGTCTACGCGGGCCGGACGATCTGCGTCACCGGCACGATCGAGCTCTACCGAGGAATCCCGGAGATCGAGGCCTCCTCGCCGGATCAGATCGAGGTCGTCGGTTAGAAGGCCCGACCTGTTCACGGCCTGACCCGGCGCGTAAGACCGGGCGGTCGTCTCCGTGACTCCCCTCTGACCAGAGGAAGGGAGCACCATGACCACCATGTCGGCAATCGACGAAACGATCCAGCTCGGAGAGCCGCTCGTCCACCGCGGCATCTCCGTCTACCCCCTGTTCCCCCGGCGGGCGCCGGCGGCCCGCTACGTCACCCTCGACGAGGCGCTGCCGCTCGGGCTCCGCGTGACCGAGCTGAACGCCGACGGCACGGTCCCGGAGCTGCTCGTGCACAACCCGCTCGAGACCCCGGTGCTGCTCTACGACGGCGAGGAGCTCGTCGGCGCCAAGCAGAACCGGATTCTCGACCTCACGGTGCTCGTGCCGTCGAGAAGCGAGCTGCCGATCCCGGTCGCCTGTGTCGAGCAGGGTCGCTGGAGCCGGCGGTCTGATGCGTTCTCGATCGCGCCGCACGCCGCCTACCCGGAGCTGCGCCGCCGCAAGGCCGAGGTGTTCGCCTCGGCGGGGCCCGCGCGTGGAGGCGCCCAGGGGGTCGTGTGGGACGCGGTGGCCGAGAAGCTCGCCCGCCATCAGGCTCGCTCGGCGACGAGGGCGCAGGCCGACCTGTTCGCGACGCGCGAACGCGACCTCGCCGGCCTGCGTGGCTCCTTTCCACTCCAGGGCGGCCAGTGCGGCGCGATCCTGGCACTACCCGGTGGGAAGACCGGGCCGGAGCGGGCCGCCAGCCTGTCGCTCGACTGCCTGTCGCGCCCCGACGCGTTCGCGCGGCTCTACCCGAGGCTGCTCCAGGGCTACCTGCTCGATGCCCTCGAACGGCTCGACGGGACGCCCGTCGATGCCGAGGCGTTCCTCGTCGCGGTCGGCGAAGCGCCCGCAAGGCTCGGTCCCTCCCCCGGGCTCGGCGAGGACGTCCGGATCTCCGGCGAGGACATCGTCGGCTCCGGCCTCGTGCTCGACGGCGAGCTCGTCCAGCTCTCGGCGTTCACGGGCGGCACGAGCCGTAGCACGGGGCCCCGGAGCTCGCGCCCGAGCAGGCGCCGCTGAGCCGGTCGGCACCGGGACGCGTGACGCGACGTAAGGAATCGGATCGCGAGCGGCGACTTGGAGGTGGATGGCTGAGCTGATCGACATTCCCTGGCTCGACGACGCGGACGAGGCGGACTCGGAAGCGACGGACGGCGTTCCCGGACGGCGCGCGCTGCGGGCCCGGCGCCGGCTCTTCGAGACCGGGTCTGAGTTCGCGCCCGTCGCCCGCGAGCGGATCGTCGGGATCGACGCGATCGTCGCTCGGGTCGAGGAGCTCGTCCACTGGCTCGACAACGCCGGGCGCTACCGGGGACACGGTGCGCGGCTCGAGCCCGGCGTGCTGTTCGAGGGCCCGCCGGGGACGGGCAAGACGCTGCTCGCCCGGTACCTCGCCACCAGGACGGACGCCCTCTTCGTCGACGTGCGCGACTTTCCGCGGACGGCCGACACGCTGCGCCCGAACGACGTCGAGGCGCTGTTCGCGCTCGCCCGCGATGCGGCCGTCGAGGGCCGTCCCGTCGTCCTGTTCTGGGACGAGCTCGGGAGTATCGGCCGTCGAGGGCCAGGGATGGGACCCACGAGGTCGGCCACGGTGGCAGCCCTGCTCGCAGAGCTCGACGGCACCCGCGGCAAGCCCGACGGCGTCCTGTTCGTCGGCTGCACGAACGACGCCGACTGTCTCGACCCGGCGCTGCTGCGTTCGGGCCGGCTGGGAGTGCACATCGAGTTCGGCCCGCCCGACCGGGACGGACGACGCGCCCTGTTGTCTCACTTCGCCGCCCGTGTCGAGAGCGTGAGCGAGCTCGACGTGGCCCTGCTGGCCGAGCTGCTTCCCGCGGAGACGACCGCCTCGACGATCGAGGAGGCAGTCGCCGAGGCGTGGCGGCTCGCAGTCGGCAACGCGCTCCGCGAGGACCGTACGCCGACCCTGACCCAGGCAGACCTGGTCGCGACGCTCGCGCGCCGCCTGGCGGGGGCGCCTCCGGTATTCGCGGCGCTCGCACCCGGGGAGCGCCTGAGGGTTGCCGTGCACGAGGTCGGGCACGGGCTTGTCGCGCTCGCGCTCGGGCTCGAGCTGTGGCTCCTCTCGGTGGAGGGAGGAACGACCGCAGGTAGAGCGGTGACCGGTGATCTGGGCCGGCTGCCCTCGTTCGACGAGGTTCTCGCCCAGCTCACCATGGGCCTCGCGGGCGCGGCCGCAGAGCAGGTGGCACTCGGCTCGCGCGGCCCGGGCGCCGCGTGCGACAACCTGCGCGCGAGCGAGGCCGCCCTGCGTCTCGTCGAGCTTCACGGTGCGGGTCGGCGCACCGGTCGCTTCAATCCGGACGCGATCGTTCGTCGCCGCGGGCCGCGCAGCCCCGACACCTCGGAGCGTCTCCTCGCCGACGTCGACGCCGATGCTCGGGAGCTCGTGGCGCTGGCCGACCGAGACGCCGAACGAGTGCTGCGGCGGATCGGGAAGGGCGGGATCCTGGCACTCGCCGAGGCGCTCGACGCGCGGGGAACGATCACGGGCCCGGAGTTCGCCGAGCTGGCCCGCGAACGGATCGGCGATCCGGGCCGCTACGCGAGACGGAGGTGGTATTGGTCGAGCTGAGCTTCGAGCGCTGCGCCCTGACCGTGGAGCTCTCCCACGGTCTCGTGCTCGCGCTGCCCGGACCCGGCGAGCTCGACCCGCCGTGGCGGTTCCGTCTCTGCAGCAGGGACGGCGACCGTCTCCAGACGGTCGACGACCACGTGCACCTCGCCACGGTGCTGCTGCTCGCCGGTGACCACCGGGAGCTCGTCGGGATGGTCGAGTCCGTCCTCTCCTTCGCCGCCCCCGACCTCGACGAGAACCCCGACCCGCGCGCTGCGCCGATGGAGCTTGCGCCGCTGCTACGGGAGCTCGCCGAGTCGAGGCGGGTGTTCGAGGTCTCCGAGAACGTCTTCGTCGAGTGGGACGGATCGACGGTCCTGTTCGAGGTCGGCCTCGAGCAGGTTCTCGAGCAGGGCGACTCGGGCGACGCCGTGATCTTCGATGCGGAGGACCGGTACGTTCAGGTGCTCGTGAACCGCGAGCGCCGCATCGTCTACGGCGAGGCGGTCGAGCCCGAGCGCTGGGAGGCCGGGCCGGCGCTCACGGGTGTCCAGCGGCAGCGCCTCGCCGGGCTCGGCTGGAGCGAGCCCGGGCTGGCGTTCGACTCACCGAACCATGCGCGCCTCTGGACGCTCGGCGCCCGCTGCACCGTCGAGGACGTCGCCCGGGCTCTCGCCGACACGATGAGCACCGTGTACGGCCTGACGCCGGGGGAGCAGCTCAGGATGACGATTCTCCACCACGCCGGCCGCGGGGCGAGCCCCGAGCTCGGCTTCCTGGACGCCGTCGAGATCGACGCCCGTTACCGCGAGTCGATGCGGAACGGTGCGAGCCTCGAAGGCGCGGTGCTCCGGCCCGAGCGACGCCACCGGTACGAGGACGTGACCGACGTGACGGAGCTCGCCGCCGCGCTGCTCGTCGCCGTGAATCGACGCCACGCGCTCGCCGTCGGGAACGAGCGCGCCTCGGTGAGCCTCGCGGACGAGCTCCTGACCCGCAACGGCTACCGCCTCGACGGCGACGACGGGGTGCTGGCGGAGCTCGTGCGGGAGGTCGCGGCCGGCCTCGGAGAGCAGGAGACCGCCGGGCGGCTCCGCCCTCTCGTCGCCGCCGGCGCGCCCGCCCTGCCGTTCGCCGAGCGCCGCCGGCGCGTGATCGAGGCCCTGGCAGGTTGAGCGCAATCCCGGTTCGCACGCCGCTCCGGATCGGGGCGTGATCGGGGGCGGAGCTGCGGTGGTCGCCGTGCGCACCCGATCTGACCGGAGAGCAGCTCAGACGAGCAGCGGCCGGAGCGCGTCCCAGTTGTGCTCGTGATCGCGCCCGAGCACGAGCTGCCAGACGCGTGCGCGTCTGAGAGCCGCCGTCGCCCAGGCCGTCCGCATTGCCGCGACGCCGACCTTTCCGGCAACGTCCCGCATTCCGCGCTGCAGCACGAACTCCATGCCCTGGTACAGGCCCACGCCGACCACCATCTCGCGCAGGAGCGGGCTCAGCGCGGCCGAGCGCGGGAGCGGCGTCAACGACGCCGTCGGGCCGAGCGACCGCCGGCCGATCACGATGTGGCGCAGGGGCCTCGGGTCGGGCTCGATCCGGTCGGCGAACGCTTCGAGATCGAGGACGAGCTTCGGATGGAACTCCATTCGCTCGAGACGGCGAACGTGCTCGGAGGGCAGGCGCTCCGCGTCGGTCGCATTGATCCCGATCCGCAGCGGGAACGGGTGCAGCCGGCCGTCGCGATCGAGCAAGGGGCTGTCCTCCGAGAGCAGGCGCACACCATCGGCCTCGAGCGCGCGAAGGGCAAGAGTGCTCTTGCCGCCACCCGACGGCAGCATCAGCGCGACCGCCCCCTGCGCGCCGGAGAGCCCGAGCGCATGGAGGCGAGGTAGCCGTATGGCGTCGAGGTGCTCTCCGACCCGCGAGAGAACGAACAGGTACACGGCCTCGTGCACGATCGCGAGATCCTCCCCCTCGACGACCAGGCTTCCGTCGCTGCGATCGAGCACCGAGACGACGCGGCCGAAGTAGTCGACGACCGTCCTCCCCTCCAGCTGATAGACGACGTTTCGCGGGGTCACGAACGACGAGAGCGCGGCACCGAAGCGCTCGTAGTCCGGGGCGCGCCGCTCCACGACGATCGACACGTCGGCCCGCGGCAGCACCGGCCGCTCGAACCACGCGAAGTCGCGCGCGACGTTCTCGACCACGTCGGCCCAGCCTGTGAGCGAGACGCCGAGGCCGAGCACGTCGAGTCGGCGAGTAGCCCTCTCGCGGCTCACCGGGCGCCGCCGGAGCCGCTGAGCGTCGCTGAGACGAGGTAATGCGTGGACACGGGCGGGAGGGCACCCCGGCGTGGAGACGGCGGCGCGCCTCGGAGGCTATCAACGCAGGGTCTTCCCGTCCCGCTACCGTCAGAGCGTGAGGGGACGGCCGCAGTGGCGCCCGGGCTCGGCGGCGCTCGTCCGCATCGTGCTGGCCACGTTCGTCGCCGCCTGGATCTTCGGGCCGCACTGGCTGCGCTCGACCGTCCCGATCTGGCTCGCATTCGCGATCGCTGCCGGCCTCGAGGTCAGCTTCGTCGTGGGAGCCCTGAGGGCCGAGACGTCCGCCCGACCCCGCCGCGATCCCCAGGAGGTCGACCTCGACCGCTACGGGTACGCAGGCGAGGCCAAGGACCTGCTGCTCGTGCGCGACCGCACCGGAGAGCTCTGGATCCCGTATGCCGGGGAGACGGGTGACGAGCTCGAGGCGCTGCTAGAGGAGGCACGCGCCGAGGAGGACGACGGGGAGCCGCCGGAGACGGTGACCGCTGACCGCGGCCAGAGCCCGATCCCCCGCTTCCTCGGAGGCGTTGCGGTGCTCGCGGCGCTGGCTGCGCTCGTCTGGGCCGTCGAGTCCCGGACGGGCTGGGGCTCACTCTCGGCCTCCGAGCAGGCACGCGTGGAGACGCGCCTCTCCGACGAGGCATCGCTGATCGCGGGGAAGCGCGTCTCGATCCGCTGCGACGAGACCGGGGAGCATGTCGGCATCGTCCAGCACGCGGACGGCGTCGCCACGGTCGGCGGCACGCTCGCCTACCTGACGCCGGAACGCTGCTTCGACCTGCACCGACTCGCGTTCGAGGACGAGGTGACCTCGAGTCGCACCGCTCGCGCGATCGCGGTGCTCGCCCACGAGGCCTGGCACCTCCACGGCCTCGCAGACGAGGGGGAGACGGAGTGCTACGCGCTCCAGACCGGGGTCGAGCTCGGCCGCCGGCTCGGGCTCCCGGAGAAAGACGCGGCGCAGATGATGCGCCAGCAGCTCGTCGAGAACCTCGGCCGGAGATCGAACCTCGAGTACATCGTGCCGGCCGTGTGCCGAAACGGCGCCGCCCTCGACCTCAACCCGGGCCTCGAGCGCTTCCCGTGACCGGGCGATGCCCGGGCACGCTCGTCACATCCGGAGGACGCCGAAGGTCGTGTCGGGAATCGGCGCGTTCAGGCTCGCCGCAAGGCCCCGGGCGAGGACGGCCCTCGTGTCGGAGGGCTCGATGATCCCGTCGTCCCAGAGCCGTGCGCTCGAGTAGTAGGGGCTGCCTTCCTCCTCGTAGCGGGCGCGGATCTCCTCGGGATCGGCCCGCCCAACCTGGGAGAGCACGCCGGCCGCCTGGGCGCCGCCCATCACGGAGATGCGGGCGTTCGGCCACATCCACAGCTGCCGTGGCTCGTAGGCGCGGCCACACATCGCGTAGTTACCCGCCCCGTAGGAGCCGCCGATCACAACGGTGAGCTTGGGTACCGCTGCGCACGCGACGGCCCCGACGAGCTTCGCGCCGTCCTTCGTGATCCCGCCCTCCTCGTAGCGCTTGCCGACCATGAACCCGCTCACGTTCTGGAGGAACACGAGCGGAATCCGCCGCTTGCACGCGAGCTCGATGAAGTGCGTCCCCTTCAGCGCCGACTCCGAAAAGAGGACACCCTTGTTCGCGAGGATCCCGACCGGGATCCCCTCGATCCGGCCGAAGCCGCAGACGAGCGTCTCCCCGTACAGCGCCTTGAACTCGTCGAAGCGGGAGCCGTCGACGATCCGTCCGATCACGGCGTGCACGTCGATCGGAAAGCGTGGATCGGTCGGTACGGCGCCGATGAGGTCGGCCGGATCATGGGCGGGCGGCTCGGGCTCGGCGAGCTCCCACGGGAGGCGGCTCGCCGGGCGCGGCAGGCCGGCGACGAGCTCGCGGCAGCGGGCGAGCGCGTCCTCGTCCGAGTCTGCGAGATGGTCGGCGACGCCGGAGCGGCGGGTGTGGACGTCGGCGCCGCCCAGCTCCTCGGCCGTCACCTCCTCGCCGGTCGCCGCCTTCACGAGCGGCGGCCCACCGAGGAAGATCGTGCCCGTGCCCCTGACGATGATCGCCTCGTCCGCCATCGCAGGCACGTAGGCGCCCCCGGCGGTACAGGAGCCCATCACGGCCGCAATCTGCGCGATCCCGGCCGCGGACATCGTCGCCTGGTTGAAGAAGATCCGGCCAAAGTGGTCGCGGTCGGGAAACACCTCGGCCTGCAGCGGCAGGTAGGCACCGCCCGAGTCGACGAGGTAGACACACGGGAGGCGATTCTGCGCCGCCACCTCCTGCGCGCGGAGATGCTTCTTCACGGTCAGCGGGAAGTACGTGCCCCCCTTGACCGTGGCGTCGTTCGCGACGATCACGCAGTCCCTGCCGGAAACGGTGCCAATGCCGGTGACGATGCCGGCGGCGGGCGCCTCGTCCCCGTAGAGCCCCCACGCGGCCAGCGCGTTCAGCTCGAGGAGCTGCGAGCCCGGATCGCACAGCAGCGCGATTCGCTCACGGGCGGTCAGCTTGCCGCGCGCCCGGTGCCGCTCGATCGCCTCCACAGGGCCTCCTCGCACGACGGTGGCGAGCCGCTCGCGCAGCTCCGCCACGAGCGAACGCATACGGGCGGCGTTCTGCTCGAACTTGCCGCTCGCGGGGTCGAGACGGGAGTCGAGAACGACCACGGTCAGAGCCCCAGGCGCCGCGCGATCACGAGCCGCTGCACCTCGTTCGTGCCCTCGCCGATCTCGAGGATCTTCTGGTCGCGGTAGAGACGCGAGATCGGCTGCTCGTCCATGTACCCGTAGCCGCCGTGGATCTGGAGCGATTCGTTGGCGCAGCGTCGCGCGAGCTCGCCGGTGTACAGCTTCGCCATCGCCGCCTCCAGCCCGAACGGCCGGCCGCGATCCTTGAGCCAGGCGGCCTTGTAGACGAGGTGGCGGCCGGCCTCCACCTCGGTCGCCATGTCGGCCAGCTTGAACTGGATCGCCTGGAACGAGCCGATCGGCCGGCCGAACTGGTGCCGCTCCTTCGCGTACGCAAGCGCGAGGTCGTAGGCGCCCTGCGCGAGCCCGAGGCCCATCGCGGCGATCGAGATCCGGCCGCCGTCGAGGATCTCGAAGAACTGCCTGAGCCCCGCGCCTCGTTCACCGAGCAGCGCGCTGCCGGGAACGACGCAGTCGTGGAACGAGAGGGCGCGCGTATCGGAAGCGCGCCAGCCGAGCTTGCGCAGCGGCGGCGAGAGCTCGTAGCCCGGCGTGCCGTTCGGAATCACGAGGTTCGAGATCTCGTCGGGCCCGGTCCTCGCGGTGATCGTCACGCAGGCCGTGATCGACGTGCCCGCGTTCGTGATGAACATCTTCGAGCCGTTGACGATCCAGGAGCCGTCTCGCAGCTCCGCCGTCGTGCGTGTGGCGCCGGCGTCCGAGCCCGCCTCCGGCTCGGTCAGCCCGAACGCGGCGAGCCGGCTGCCCGAGGCGAGGTCCGGTAGCCATTCCTGGCGCTGCGTTTCGGCGCCGAACGCGTAGATCGGCATCGTCCCGAGCGAGGTGTGGGCAGCGACGGTGGCGGCCACCGACGAATCGATCCGCGCCAGCTCCTCGATCGCGATCGCGTAGGCGAGCGTGTCCGCCCCGCCCCCGCCGTACTCCTGCGGGAACGGCATTCCCATCAGGCCGAGCTCCCCGAGCTCCGCGACGAGCTCGTACGGGAACCGGTGCTCCCGGTCGAGCTCCTCGGCGACGGGCGCGATCCGGGCTTCCGCGAACTCACGGACCGTCGACCGGATGACGCGGTGATCCTCGCCCAGCTCGAAGTCCATGCCGGCTCGAACCGTAGCCCATCGAGCAGGGCGAGTCGCTCTGTCCGTGCCCGGGAGCGGAGTAGAGTGACCGGCGGTGGTGGAGGATCGCGACGTCGTCATCGTCGGTGGAGGCATCGCAGGCCTGACGGCGGCGGCGCGGCTACAGGAGCTCTCGCCGCTCGTGCTCGAGGCCGAGGACCGGGTCGGGGGCCGGATCCTCTCCAGCCGCCGGGGGGATCTGGCGCTGAGCGTCGGCGCACACATGTTTCCGCCGCCGGACTCCGTCGTCGGGCGGATGGTCGCGGAGCTTGGGCTCGAGGTGATGCCGATCACGGGGTCGATGCTGAACGTCTTCCACCGCGGCAAGCTCGTCCGCGACACCCGCCCGGAGCTGTTCCCGCTCTTGCTACCGCTCTCCCTCGCAGGAAGAATGTCGTTCGCGCGCGCCGGGCTCCGCCTGAAACGTGACGCCGACCGCTACATGGAGCTGATCCGGCCGCGCCCGGGCGACACGGACGCCGCGATCCGCCTGCGGGCGCTGCGCCACCGTGGGGACGAGACGTTCGCGCACTTCCTCGGCGACCTTCACCCGGAGGCGCTCGAGATCTACCGTGCGATCGCGAACCGCTCGATCGCCGAGCCGCACGAGATCTCGCAGTCCGCGCTGGCGGCGCTCTTCGGCCACGTCTGGGACACCGGTGATCTCGGGCGCAACATGCGCGGCGGCTCGGGACAGCTGCCCGAGGCGCTCGGCGCCTCGCTTCGCGACTCGATCCGGCTCGGGGCGCGCGTGCAGGACGTCGCGCTCGACGGCGCCGGTGTGACCGTGCGCTACGACGGGCCAGGCGGGACCGGTGAGGTGCGCGCGCGAGCTGCGATCCTCGCGGTTCCCGCACCCGCGATCCCGTCCTTCGCCCGCGACCTCCCGGCCGACGCTGCCGAGGCGCTCGGGCGGATCACGTTCGGCCCGATGGTCGTTCTCAGCATCCTCACGGGTGAGACCGAGCCGATGCCGTGGGACGACCTGTACTCGATCCTGACGCCGGACCGGAGCTTCAACATGTTCTTCAACCACGCGAACTTCCTCCGCGCCGGATCGGCGCCGAAGCAGGGAAGCGTGCTCATGGTCTACGCCGGAGGTGGCCGCGGCCGGGCCCTGCTCGATCTCGACGAGGACGCGATCCGCGACCGCTTCCTCGACGATCTCGACGGCCTCTACCCGCAGGTGCGCGGGCTCATCGCCGAGACGATGGTGAAGAAGTGGACGCATGCGGGCCCCTTCGCCGCCCCCGGTCGGTGGCGCGCCCAGGAGACGCTCGAGCGCGGGGTCGGCGGACGGCTCTTCTTCGCCGGCGACTGGGTCAGCGAGTTCGTCTCGATGGAGACGGCGGCCAGAACGGGGGTCGACGCCGCCGCTTCCGTGCGACGCGCCCTCGCCGGCTGAGCCTCTACGCGTGGATCTCGGCCCGGCGGCGGGTGACGAAGGCGTCCAGCTCCTCGCGTAGCCCTTCCTCGAGCGGCGGCTGCTCGTAGCGCTCGAGGGCGGCCCTCCAGATCTCGCCAGCCCGTTCGGTCGCATCCTTGCCGCCGTTGCGCTGCCAGCGATCGAAGTTCTCCGTCGACGACACGAGCGGGCGGTAGAAGCAGTCGCGGAAGCGCTCGAGCGTGTGCTCGGCTCCGAAGAAGTGGCCGCCGTAGAGCACCTCGGCGTGGGCGTCGAACGCTATGCTCGCCTCGTCGATCTCGAGTGGGCGGAACTGCTCGCAGAGGAAGCGCACCAGCTCGAGATCGATGATGAACTTCTCGTAGCAGGAGACGAGCCCGGACTCGAGCCAGCCCGCGGCCTGGAGCACGAGGTTCGCTCCGGCCAGGAAGGTGGGCAGCATCGTGTTCAGCCCCTCGTAGGCCGCCTGGGCATCGCAGGTCTGGCTCGAGGTGAGCGAGCCGCCGCCGGCCCGCCAGGGGAGGTCGAGCCGGCGCGCGAGCTGGCCGGAGCAGAGCAGGCCGAGCGCCGACTCGGGGCCTCCGAAGCCGGGCGACCCCGACTGCATGTCCGTGTGGGAGAGGAACGAGCCGAGCACCACCGGCGCTCCGGGTCGCACGAGCTGGATCAGCGCTACCCCGGCGAGCTGCTCCGCCGTCTGCTGGACGAGCGCGGCCGGGATCGAGACGGGCGACATCGCGCCCATGAGCAGGAACGGCGTCACGACGACCGGCTGGTTGGCGGCCGCGTACTCGAGCAGCGCCCCGATCATCCGATCGTCGTAGCGCAGCGGCGAGTTGACGTTGATGACCGAGAAGATCGCAGGCTCGCGCTCGAGCTCGTCCCGGCCGCCGAAGAGGATCGCCGCCATCTCCAGCGAGTCCCGCGCCGCGACATCGGAGATCTGCGCGCCCATGTACGGCTTGTCGGTGAGCGTCTGGAGCGCGAGCTGCATGTCGAGGTGGCGGGACTCGACGGGCCGATCGTTCGGCTCGCAGGCGAGCCCGCCGGGCGTGTCGATCTCGTCGAAGACCTGGCAGAGCCGGGCGAAGCGCCCGTAGTCCTCGAGCGTTCCCTCCCTGCGAACGTTCCCCTCGCGGACGAAGGGCGGGCCCTGCACGCAGGAGAACACCATGTGGTCGCCCCCGAGGTGCGCCGTGCGCGCCGGGTTCCGGGCCCGCAGGTCGAACCCGGAGGGAGCCTTCGCCACCTGCTCGAGCACGAAATCCGGGTCGAACCGCACGACCCGATCCTCGACGATCTGCCCGGCGCGCCGGAACAGCTCCAGGGCGTCCGGGTGGAGGAACTCGACCCCGATCTCGGAGATGAGACGCCGCCAGCCTCGCTCGAGCGCGCCCATCGCCTCCTCGGACAGCACCTCGTACCGGGGCATGCGGTTCACGAACATCGGGGAAGGACTACC
Organism: Gaiellales bacterium; assembly: GCA_046330455.1. GTDB lineage: Bacteria > Actinomycetota > Thermoleophilia > Gaiellales > Gaiellaceae > CAVQXR01. Next base: position 15,529 of record JAXLSU010000001.1, on the reverse strand, counting down.
GTACCAGCGCATGCGCCCCGTCCCCTGGCAGGACCGGATCGTGCGGGCTCCCGGCGGCCGTGATCTCCGAGTAGTGGGAGGCAGATGAAGGTTCTCGACGGGTTGTCGGGTGGCGTCGAGCCCGGAACGGCCGTGCCGGTCGCCGAGCTGGGGTTGCCGGTGCGGGGCACGGGCGGGGTGCTGCTCGTGTTCTGGAAGTCGACCTGACAGGGCTGTCGGCGGGAGTGTCCCGCCGTGGTCAGGCTCCACGAGCGGTTCGCCGGCGCCGGGCTCGAGGTCGTGTACATCGGGGCGATCGAGACCGCCGAGGCCTGCCGCGCCTGGAAGGAGGAGCACGGGCTCGAGTTCCCCGTGATCCCGGACGAGGACGGAGCCCTCTTCCGTGCGCTCACGAACGGATGGGTGCCGTGGAGCGTGCTCGTGGGCCCGGATGGGAAGGTCGTGTTCTCGGAGAACGAGTTCGACGAGGCCGGGTTCGCCGCGGCGATCGAGCAGATGGTCGAGCGCCGGCCGGCGATCCGCCCAGAGACGCGCCGAGCCGTCGGGCGCTCCCGTTGCACCGTCGTGCTCGGCGGCGGGATCGGTGGGGTCGTGGCTGCCAATGAGCTACGGCGCCACCTCCCGGCGGCTCACCGTGTCGTGCTCGTCGACCGGGAGCGACAGCACGTGTACCAGCCGTCGCTGCTGTGGCAGCTGGTGGGAGAGCGCCGCCCCGGCGAGTTCAGCCGCCCGCTCGACCGGTTGCAGAGGAAGGGCATCGAGTTCAGGCACGCAGAGGCCTGCTCCCTCGACCTCGAGCGAGGAGTCGTCGAGACCACGGCCGGTGAGCTCGGATACGACTCTCTCGTCATCTCGCTCGGGGCCAGGCTCGCACCCGAGGAGGTATGCGGCTTCGAGGGCATGGCCCACAACCTCTACTCGGCGGAAGGCTGCGCGCGGATCCACGAGGCGCTCGGTCGGCTCACCGACGGGGTCGTCGCGATCCTCGTCCCCGAGCTGCCCTTCAAGTGCCCCGCGGCTCCGTACGAGGCCGCGTTCCTCGCCGAGGCGTTCATCCGCAGGAGAGGCATTCGTCGCAACGTCGAGGTCCACGTGTTCACGCCCGAGCACACGCCGCTGCCGGTCGCGCCCGCGGCGCTCGGGGAGTCGGTCGAGGAGCTGATGGCGGCGCGCGGCATCCGGTACCACCCGCTCTTCACCTTCGAGGAGCTCCGGCCGGAGGCATGCGAGCTCGTCGCCTCCGACGGGCGTACGCACCGCGCCGATCTCGTGATGGTCGTGCCACCCCATCGTGCGCCCGACGTCGTGCGCTCCTCGCCGCTCCTCGGCCTGTCGGGGTTCGTCCACGTCGATGCGAGGACGCTGCAGACCAACTACGACGACGTCTACGCGATCGGCGACGTCGCGACGATCAAGCTCCCGAACGGGAAGGCCCTACCCAAGGCAGGGGTCTTTGCCCACGCCGAGGCGAAGGTGGTCGCGAGGCGGATCGCGGCAACCGCGAGGGGCGGGACGCCCGACAGCGTGTTCGAGGGACACGGGCACTGCTGGCTCGAGCTGGGCGACGGGCGAGCCGGCTTCGCGGGTGGGGACTTCTTCGCCGAGCCGGAGCCGCGGGTTGTACTGCGCCGGCCGGGACGGTCGCTCCACTGGGGGAAGGTCGCGTTCGAGAAGTGGTGGCTCCACCACTGGCTCTAACGCGCCGGAGCTCAATCTGCCCGGCCCGGCACCGGGCCGATCAGTGCTGGTGCCCGGAGCCCGAGCCGCCGCCGTCGACGCTGCCGCCGAGCGGAAGCGTCACCTCGAGCGGGCGCTCGAAGACCTCGGCCTCACGGGCGTGCGCGGCCGGCACCGGCGAGAAGCTGATGCCGTTCGGCTCGCCGCCGACCTGCACGCGGTCGACGACGGTTCGGGTCCCGAGATCGACGATCGCGACGTCGCCTGCCAGCGTGGTGGTCACGAACGCCTGCCGGCCGCTCGGGTCGATCGCCACGCCGTGGGCGCCGTTCCCGACCACGAGCACCCCGGAGACGACCATCGTCGCGGCATCGACGAAGACGAGCGTGTCGCCCGGGACCTCGCTCGTGCCCTGGCACGCAACGAGGAGCGTCTTGCCGTCCGGAGTGACGGCGATCTGCACCGGCCCGGCATCGACGGTGACATGGTCGACGACGCGCCGCTCCTCCAAGTCGACCTTCACCACCTCCCCCGGAGTGTTCAGGGTCACGTAGGCGTACCGTCCGTCCGGCGCGTAGGCGACCTGAACGGGCGTCTCGCCGACCTCGATCTCGCCGAGCGGGCGCAGCTGCCCGACGTCGAACAGCGTCACCGTGTCCTCACCCATGTTCGCGACGAGCGCGGTGCTGCCGTCCGGGCTCGGGCGGAGCCCGTGCGGGTAGCTGCCCGTAGGCAGGCGGTGCACCTGCTCCATCGTCTCGACGTCGACGACGGCGACCGCATCCTCGCCGGAGACCGCAACGAGTGCCCGGCGGCCGTCAGGGGTCACGACCACGTGTGCGGGTAGCTCGCCGACCTTGACGGCGCCGCGGACCGTCCCGTCCGCCGGATCGATCGCTGCGACGAGCCCACCGCCGGTGCTCGTCGCCCAGAGGGTCATCCCGTCCGGCGAGACCTGGACGTTGTGCGGCCCCGCGATTCCGGGAAACACGGTGACGACGGTGTGCGTGTCGGCGTCGATCCCGGTGAGCCGGTCGGAGCCCTCGTTCGCGACCCAGATCGTCCCCTCGAGCACCCCGCTTCCTCCGCGCCCGTCGACGAGCGCGAACGCGAGCGCGGCGGGAAGCGCGATCGCCACCGCGAGTGCGATTCCGACGATCGCAACGAGTCGCCTGCTCATCGCCCTGCCGGCTGGACGGCGGCTTTCGTAACGGGCGCGGTCTGTGCCCCGGAACGTTCAGCCGACTGGACCGGCACGAGCACCGACGCGGCGACGGCGACCGCCGATACCCAGAGTGTTGCCGCTCCCGCCACGTGGAGGATCCGGAATACGTCATGGGGGAGCCCTCCGTGGCCCGAGAGCACGATTCCGACGCCGAAGCCGATCTGCGCGAGCGCGATGCAGGCCGGCGCCGCCCCGAGCAGCCGCGGCCCACGTCCACGCAGTGCCAGCACGAGCAGGGCGAGCGCGAGCGCGAAGACCAGGTAGCCGGTCGAGCGGTGGACGACCTGGAGGACGGCGATCCCTCCGCCGCTCGCAACGCCTCCGTTGCAGGCCGGCCACTCCGCTCCGCACGCGTGCATCCCGTCGGTCGAGACGACTCCCGCCCCGAGCGAGACCAGCAGCAGGCACGCTCCGCCGAGCGCGAGCGCCGTCCGCTCGAAGGCGGCCGTCATGGCTCGCGGCTTCTGAACTGCGGCCGCCGCCGCGAACGTCGCCAGCGCGAGCATCGTCAGCCCGACCATGAAGTGGACGCCGACGAGCCTGTCGGGCAGCTCGAGCCAGACGACGATCGCCCCGAGCACGGCCTGGAACGGCACGAGCGCGACCGCGATCGCGAGCGGTACGAGCACCTCGCGCCGGTCCCGGTAGCGCCGCCACGCCCAGACCGTCGCAGCGACGAGCAGCACGATCGACACCGCCGCCGTCGCACGGTGCGAGAACTCGATCACCGGCTCCTTGTACCCGGACGGGACGAACTTCCCGTGGCAGAGCGGCCAGTCCGGGCATCCGAGCCCCGACTCGGACACGCGCACGATCCCGCCGACGACGACGAGCGCCCAGACCGCGACCGCCGCCGTGACGACCAGCCGCCGGAACCCGACCGATGTCTCCATCGAAGGCATTGTGCGCAACCGCGAGCAGGGGCTCTCTAGTTCAAATTGATCAGAGCGCCAGAGTAGGTCGATACGCCAATTGCTGATGCCATGATGCGTCAATGCGTACCACGGTCACACTCGATCCCGACATCGCCGCCAGGCTCAGGTCGATCGCGAGGGAGCGAGGGCTCCCCTTCGAGGAGGTCCTGAACGACGCGCTCAGACGCGGGCTCGGTGCTGCGGGCGTTGGCAGTCGCCCCTACCGGGTCCCGACGGCGCGGCTCGGCCTCCGTCCCGGGATCGACCTCGACCGTGCCCTCCGCCTCGCCAGAGAGCTCGAAGACGAGGAGACCGTACGCAAGCTCGAGCTGCGCAGGTGAAGCTCCCCGACGTCAACCTCCTCCTCTACGCCGTCGACGAGACCCCGCCGCGCCATGCGAGCGCCCGCGCCGGCTCGATGACGCGCTCTCGGGAAGCGAGGCGGCGGCGTTCACCGGACGGTCGTGGTCGCGTTCGCCCGCCTCGTCACCCAGCCGCGGGTCTTCGAGTCGCCGCTGACGGCGGGCGAGGCGCTCGGGCTCGTCGAATCGTGGCTCGCGCAGCCGTGCGCGACGGTGGTGCACCCGACGAGTCGCCACACTGCCGTGCTTCGCGACCTGCTCGAGCCGCTCGGGACGGCCGGGAACCTCACGACGGACGCCCACCTCGCCGCCCTGGCGATCGGGCACGGCGCCGAGCTCTGCTCGGCCGATGCGGACTTCTCCCGCTTCCCCGGCCTCCGCTGGACGAACCCGCTCTGAGAGGCGCCGGCGCGCGCCCGAGACCGCGCAATCGAGGAGAGAGCGTCCGGGAGTTCGCGGGCCACGGCTGTTCGGTGAGCGTCACGAGGAAGCCGCGCGGGGTCTGGATCGGAAACCGGCCCGCAAGTCCGGTCAGATGCTGATCTCCCGAGACCAGGACCGCCCGTTCTGCGTGTGCGAGCGCGAGGAGACAGTCGTCGCCGGGGTCAGGAGATCGGCGTGGCGCCGCAGCCGGGTCAGTGGCAACGATCGCCGACGTCCTGAGCATCGCGATCGGCCGGGCGGCCTCATCCGACATGAGCCGCGACCTCAGCTTCCGATGCCCGAACGCCCGCTCGAGCTCGGCGAGCAGAAGCTCCGAGACGACGAGCTCGAACTCCCGGTCCAGTCAACGTCTCACGATCTGAGCCGGCGCCCCGCACCGGGACAGCACCGCCGAGACGAGAACGTTCCGATCGAGGACGGCCCGCACTCAGCGGCGGCGGCGCGTGGCGTGCTGTGCCTCGACTGCCAGCGATACGGCCTCGTCCTCCGAAAGGTCGGCCCGTTCCCAGAGCGCCTCGAGCAGGTCGAGCCCGAGCTCGCGGCGGAGCGCCTCCTCGATCACCTCGCTGTCACCGCGGCCGGTACGGGCCGCCCGGACCTTGACGGCCCTCAACACACCCTCGTCGATCGTCAACGTCGTCCGCACCTTCGGCATCACGACAACATGGCATCACGACGCACCGCCTTTGATTCCAGACCCGGTGCTCAGAGCCTCCCGGCGAGCTCGGCGTACCAGTCGAGCGAACCGGGGTTGGCGAGCGCATCCCGCGTCGCAACCGTGTCGGGATCGCTGCCCGTGAGGATCCGCTTCACCGGCACCTCGAGGAGCTTCCCCGAGAGCGTCCGGGGAACCTCCGGCGCCTGGTGAACGACGTCGGGAACGTGCCGCGGCGAGCAGTCCATCCGGATCCGCTCGCGGAGCGCCCGCTCGAGACCCTCGTCGAGCTCGTCGCCGTCCTGCAACACGACGAAGAGGTGGATCTGCGACGCGGCTCCTTCGCGGGGAACATCGACCACGAGCGCATCGACGATCCGGGGAACCGACGACACGGCCGAGTAGATCTCGCCCGTTCCGATCCTGACGCCGCCGCGGTTGATCGTGGAGTCGGAGCGGCCGCTGATGATCGCGGTGCCGCGCGAGGTGAGCTCGAGCCAGTCGCCGTGCCGCCAGACGCCGGGATAGGTCTCGAAGTAGCTCGCCCGGTAGCGCGCGCCCGACGGATCGTTCCAGAAGCGCAACGGCATGGACGGCATCGGCTCGGTGATCACGAGCTCGCCGACCTGGTCGACGACGCTGCGCCCGTCCGCGTCCCAGGCCTCGACCTTGCAGCCGAGCGCCCTGGCCTGGATCTCGCCGCGAGACACGGGCAGGATCGGGCAGCCCGAGAGGAAGGCGGTGCAGACGTCCGATCCCCCGGAGGTCGAGAACAGCCAGACGTCCGGGCCCAGGCGCTCGTAGACCCAGTCGAACACCTCCGGGCCGAGCGGGGAGCCCGTCGAGCCGACCGCTCGCAGGGCGCGGAGCTCCCGGTTCGACCTCGGATCGACGCGCGCCTCCCGGCAGCTCGCCAGGTAGGCGGCACTCGTGCCGAAGCACGTGATCCCCGCGCGCTCCGCGAGCTCCCAGAGCGCGTCGGGCGCCGGGTAGCCGGGTGAGCCGTCGTAGAGAACGACCGCAGCGCCGGTGAGCAGCCCGCCGAGCAGGAAGTTCCACATCATCCAGCCGGTCGTCGTGAACCAGAACAGCCGGTCGCCGGGGTGGGCATCCACGTGCAGGTGGAGGTGCTTGAGCTGCTCGAGCAGGATTCCGCCCTGGCCCTGCACGATCGCCTTGGGCAGGCCGGTCGTGCCGGACGAGTAGAGGATCCAGAGCGGGTGGTCGAAGGGGACGGGCGTGAACTCGAGCGGAGCGTCGCCGTCCCCGCAGAACTCCTCCCAGCCGAGGCCGCGGCGGAGCGAGCGAGCACGGGCGTCCTCGCCCAGCGAGGGGAGCACGACCGTCCGCCGAAGCGACGGGATCGCGGCCTCCAGCTCGCGGACGACCTCGAGCCGGTCGAACGTGCGACCGCCGTACCGGCAGCCGTCGATCGTGAGGAGCACCACCGGCTCGACCTGGGCGAACCGGTCGATCACGGCCCGGGCCCCGAAGTCGGGCGAGCAGGACGACCAGACGGCGCCGATCGAGGCAGCGGCGAGGAGTGCCGCGGCGGCCTCGGGGATGTTCGGTAGGTAGGCGACCACACGATCGCCGGGGCCGACGCCTTCGGCACGTAGCCCCGCCGCGATCCGCGCCGCCAGGGCGCGCAGCTCGGCCCATGTCAGCTCACCGTCCGGGCCCGACTCGGACGAGTGCCAGATCGCGACCGAGCCGGGGTCACGCCCCCGGAAGACGTGCTCCGCATAGTTGAGCTCGGCGCCGGGAAACCACTCTGCCCCCGGCATCGCGCGGCTTCCCAGCACTGCCCGGTACGGGGCGTGCGCGCGCACCTCGAAGTAGTCCCACACCGCCTCCCAGAACGCCGGCAGCTCGTCGACCGACCAGCGCCAGAGCTGCTCGTACCCTGCGAAGCGAAGCCCGCGCTCGCTCTCGAGCCAGTCGACGAACCCGGCGAGGTGCGTCGCGCCCGCCTGCTCGGACGTCGGACGCCAGAGGATCGGCGGGGGCTGCTCCGAGCTCATTCCCGGGGCCATCGCCGGTCGCGGCGGCACGGTCGCGGGTCGAGGCCCGTACGGAGCATGTGCTGACACACCCCGGGCGAGCCGAGGGCGAGCACCAACCCGAACGAAGGCTTCTCGCGGGTACCGCCCACGAGCATCCCGAGCGCGCGCTTCAGGATCCCCATCTCACCCGTTTTCCGCTGCGAGTCACGGCACCCGGGTGCTCCGGCTCGCCGTCGCGGTCGCCCCTCCTGCGCTCACCGTCACCTCCAGTCGGAGCGGGGTGCCGCGCCGGAGCTTCTTCGACCTGACGTACCAGTACAGGTTCGTGGTCATTGATTCGTCGATCGTGTTGTAGTCGACGACCTCGCGCTTGCTCCAGACCGCCCTGCCGTTGCGTGAGAGACGCGCCGTGACCGTGGCGCCGTCCGTGTTCGAGCGCCAGGTGACGTCAACGTCGATCAGGCGGAGCCACCGGTAGCGCTTGACCCGCACCCCGCTGATCGCCACGTCGGCCGGGATCGAGAACGCGCTCGGGGCCGTGTAGTACGAGTCCCAGGTATCGGGGCTGTGAGTTCCGACGAGCCACCAGTACGAGCCGGCCGCGAGCGGATACGTGGGCGCCCAGGAGGTCTCGTTCCCGAAGAACACGTCCATGTCCTCGACGTTCTCCGAGTAGAACTCGCCGTCCGGGGTCATCTGCGGCGAGGTGGCGACGTAGATGTAGTCGGACTCCTCGTTCGCAGGCACCGACCACCGGAAAACGGGGTGGCTCGTCCGCACGACCTCGCCCGGGGCAGGCGAGATGAGCGTCGCGACACCGAGGGCCGCTCCCGGGAGCACCAGCGCGAGGGTTGCAACGGCGAGGAGAGAGGCCCAGCGCCTCATGATGTTCCCGCGAGCACGCGCGACGTCCGGGCGGCTCCGCGGAAACCCTCGAGGCCGGGCTCGCCGCCCTCGAGTTGCGCACCCGTCGGGTCGATCGTGGTGGTCATGTCCGCTACTCACCCCCTGCACGGCGATGCCTTACGCGCCCCTGCGGCACGGGAACCCGCTCGCATCGTCCTCCGAATTGAGGAAGTTGGCATCAGGGGACTCGCTGATCCGCGTCCGCGGATCGGTACGGATCGTTGCACGCGCCGAACACCTGTGACTCGCAGGGCTCTTCCCGAGCCGCCTACAGGTCGAGCAGGGCCCTGAGCCGCGCCTCGACGGCCTCCAACGTCTGCTCCGCCACGATGCCCCGCCGGCGCGTCAGCCTCGCGGTCGAGATCGCACGGACGTCCTCCGGCTTCACCCAGCCCGGGCGGGTCAGGCCGCCCTCCGGCGGCTCCAGAGCCACGTGGAGCGGCACCCGCCTGTCGACGGACGTCAGCGGTAGAACGACGACGAGACCGGCCGGCCCCTGATTGAAGACATCCGCCGAGACGACGATCGCCGGGCGCCGTCCCGCTTGCTCATGCCCGACGGGCGAGCCGAGATCGGCGTCCCAGACCTCGCCGCGCGCCGATGTCGCTCCGGTCACGTCAGCTGCTCCCGACCTCCAGTTGCCCGGTGTCACCGAGCGTCGCTTCCCACTCCGCGCGCTCTGCCACCGCCGCTGCCCGGCCCTTCTCGTCGGCCCGAAGCGTCGCGTAAGCGGTGGTCGTCTCCTCGAGCAGGCGGTGCCGCCAGTACGCGGTGACCGCGTCGGAGATGACGTCCTGCATCGGCCGGCCGGTCGCCTCCGAGAGCTCCCGAAGCGTTCGGTGGGGCCACCCGCACGGTCGTGCTCTTCACTCTACGTCGGAACCTACAACGAGATCTACACGAACGTGTCGCGTGCGTCACGGAAACGTCGTGATCCGCCGACCCCGTTCCGCACGAACCTCGCTGCCGGGCTAGCGGCCACGGTTTCGCCGGCGCGCCTGCTTCTGTGACTTGCGCGCCTTCGCCTTCGGCTTCTGTCGCGGCGGCTGTGGGCGCTCGCCCGCGAACCTGTCGATGGCCGGGCCGAGGATGCGGTCGCGCTCCTCGTAGGGGCGGGCGTTGAAGTCCTGGAGCCAGGCCTGCATCGCCTCCTCGTCGCCGATCTCGACGCCCTCGGCTTTCATCGCGGCAACGAGCGCCGACGCGGGACCGCCGGCCGCCGGGTTGGCGATCGCTTCCGCAAATCGGCCGGCCTCACGCTGCACCCGTGCTGCCAGCGCAGTGGCCTGCCGCTCGCTCAGCCGGCCCGTCTCGCCGAGGAAGGCGAACACGTCGGCGACCGCCTGCGGAAACGTGTCCGTCTCCTCGTCGGCGAGTGAGACGACCCGGGGCACCCAGTCGAGCAGGAACTCGTCGAGCTCCCCGGCCGTCCAGCCCGCGATGTCCGCGTCGAGCTGGAAGGCGCGGAAGTCGCCCATCAGCCCGGCGGCGAACGCGCCGGCCTCGGCCCTGTCGGTGTCGTGACCCTGCTCCGCGAGCCACGCCTGCGCCTCCCGGGCCAGAGCGTCGATCGCAACCTGCTTCGCCTCGTCCTCGAGCTCCGCGACCCGATCCGCGAGCGAGTCGCCGAGCTCGAGAGCCTGCACGATCGCGTCGGCGTCCTCGGCCTCGGAGGCGCGCAGGAAGACGCGAAGCGCGATCAGGCCGTCCTCGGTGGGTGCGAGCCCGCAGCGCGCGCCCTGCACGGCAGCCTCGACCAGCTGCGTCGCGGCGTCAACCGGGTCGAGACGGCGGAGCTCGACCTCCTCGGGCACGCTCCCGGTCAGCTCCTCCACGAACCGCTCGCCTTCTTTCGTTCCCGTCACGAAGCCGTCCTTGACGGCGCCCTCGCTGACGACCGTCTCGAGCGTGAACGAGAAGAGCTGCTGTCCGTCTACGGCCTCGCGGGAGCAGAGGAGGAAGATCGCTCGCACGGGACCTTCGTCGAGCACCTCCCAGGCCTCCTCGACCGCCAGTCTGCCGAGACCCGCCGGCGGATCGTCGAGCGCCTGGAGGCGCACCCGTGCGTCGATCGCGACCTGGGTCGGCGCCGCAATGCTCATCCCGGCCAGCAGGAGCGGGCCGCCGGGAGCCTCGGCGACGATGTCGAGTGCCTCGGAGAGCAGCTCGCCGGCATCCTCGAGAAGCGACGAAGGCACGAACCTGCCGGCCGCCTCCTCGAGCGTGCCGGGGTTGGGCTCTGCAGACAGCTCGGCTACCGCCTCGACGAGATGGGGACCGACCTGCTGCCTGAACTCTGCGCGCTCGGTCGGGGTCAGCGCCACGCCGCAGACCGTATCAGCAGAGGTGGTGAGGCGCCCGGGGTCTCCAGCGGTCGTTCCGACCACGCCGACCGCTCGATCGAGCAAGCTTCGACGCACGGCGCGGATGATTTCCGAGTCGCCTGCCGTGGCGTGCGAGAGCGCCGCAGCGGCACATCTGTTCGAACTGCATCGCGACCACACGGGCAACCGCCTCATCGCCTTCCATCACGTGCCCTGGCGCGCCGGTCGTCGTTCCTGCTCCGGGCGCTCCGAACGCCGCTCGTGATCGAGTGGGGGTCGGAGGAGCGGGAGCTGCTCGAGCTGACCGACCAGCAGTACGGGGTGCTCGACCTGCTCGCGCGGCAGACGCGCGTCGCGACTGACCGAGCAGCAGGCGCGCGCGCTGCGGTTGGTGGCTGCTCAGCGGGGTGTGTCGATGGCGGCGGTCGTCCGGGAACTGATCGACGAGGGGCTCCAGACGCCGGCCTTGGCTCGCTCGGCGCGGGCACGGGGGCGATCGGCCGGTTCGCGTCGGGAGCGCACGACCTGGGCAGTGAGCACGACCGAGGGCTCGAGAGCGCCTTCGCAAGCTGACTCCGTGGGCCGTCGGCGTCTTCGTCGATACCTCTTCGCTCTACGCGGTGCTCGACCGTGACGATCGCCACCACGCAGTTGCCGCGGAGGCGTTCTCGTCGCTGCTGGAGCGCGAGCTTCTCCTGACGCACAGCTATGTCGCCGTGGAGGCAACAGCGCTCGTGCAACGGCGGCTCGGCATGGAAGCGGTAACGCGCGCTGGTGGACGACGTGCTGCCCGCGTTCGAGCTCGTGTTCGTCGACGAATCGCTTCACGAGGCGGCCCTCGCGGCGCTCCTGGCGTCGGGCACACGGGACGTGTCACTCGTCGACTGGAACCAGTTTCGAGCTGATGCGCCAGCGCGGAGTCACAGAGGCTTTCGCATTCGACGACGACTTCGGACGGCAGGGCTTCACGGTTCTCCCATTCGGCCAGCCGACGACTGCCAATCCGCCCGCCGCACCTGCCCGAATCGGCGCCACAGACGGTCGGCCAGACTCGAATGCAGTGCGCGCGCTCGTTAGAAGCCGCGCCGGCTACAGGTCGAACGGGGCGCTGAGCCGCGCCTCAACGATCGCCAGCGTCCGCTCCGCAAGGGCGCCACGCCGGCGCGTCAGCGTCGCCGTCGATCTCCGGGCAACTCGAGGGTCACGTCACCCGACAGGCTTGTCGCACATGACCTCGCCGTCCTCCCGTACGAGGTAGACCGTGACGCTCATCAGAGCCAACGCCGTCCTCGTCTTCTCGATCAGATTCCGATACGTCGGCCTGTCGGGAAAACAGAGAGCGACCTGGTCGAAGGCGCCGCACCCGAGCATCATGGCGGCCGAGAGCAGCGCGTGAGAGTACCACTGTCGCGCCTGGCTCACGGGCAGCGTGGGCTTCGGTCGCCCCGCCTTCGGTCCCCGGGCGTAGACCTCCGATGGGTAGCCCTTGACCTCGATACCGAGCCTCACCTCCCCGCGGGAGGCCCGGATGTCCGTCCCACGCTCCCGGGACGCCGTGTCGGCTGTCTGCTCGATCGTCCATCCCTCGGCCTCGAGCCACGAGGCGAGCAACGCCTGGACGTTGCCCTCCCAGTACCAGTCGCGGGCCACCGTCGTGCGCAACTGCCCGCCGTGGCTGTCCGGGGAACGAACCGCGGCGCCTTTCGACCGACCGCCAGGCCGGTCCGACCCGCGTAGCTCGAGGCCGGGAGTCTCGTCCCGGCCGGCGGATGAAACTTCGACCGGCCACCCGTCGCGTCCGAACTCGAGCCACCCCGAGCCGGGCACCGGATCGACCCTGATCGCCCGCAGCTCCCAGGACGGATCAGCCCCGAGGGGGCACCGTGCGAGGGCGCGGACCGTGATTCGTCGAGGGACCCGAGTCGGGCGCGCCGATCCACCCCGGAGGAGGTCAGACCACGCGCGGCGCCAGTCCTCGAACAGGCTGGCGGAGTCCCACCCGCACGCCTGCCCGACCGGTGACCCGAAGAGCGCCACGCAGTCTCCGGAACTCGCCCAGGTCTTCTCGGTCGCCGCGACGGCCGCGTAGCCTCCCTCGAACCCCGACAGCTGCGCCGCGGCGACGAGCTTGTAGACGTCCCAGAGTGTCTCGTCGACCTTCTGCTGCTTGCATTCGATCGCGGCGCGCAACCCGCCGTCGGGATGGAGGACGCGGACGTCGAACGACTTCGGAGACGGCTGCCAGTCGGGAATCGGGAAGCCGTCCTTCTTGACGCGCGTCACCGCATGCGGCCCGAGCCGAGCGGCTATCGCGTCGACCAGCTCTACCTCGATCCACTTCTCTCGGAACTTGCCGTTCGCGCCCGGGGCCAGCTTGCGGGCGGCGTCGGCGACCGCCTCCTCGACCACCGCATCGAGAGGCGTCCCCATCGCTGGCTACCTGCTCAGGAACTCGGGCTCACCCGCGCACCAGGCCAGCCAGAGATCGACACCACCGCGCTCGCCGATCTGGATCAGCTCGTCGTGAGCGCCGCTGCCGCCGAGTGCCTCGACGAACCTCGAGAAGTCGGAGCGTGACTCCTCGGTAGCCTCGAAGGCGTGGACGAGCATGAGAGCGTGCCCGGCGGTGAAGCGCTTCGCCTCGAGCACCGCCGATGCCGTTCTGTGGACGAGCTGATAGCGGATGTCGCCCCAGCTGTTGAGATCTTCGGGAAGCCCGAGGAGCCCCGCCAGGTAGTCGATGCGGGTGCGCGCTCCACTGGTGGTGCCTCTGCGCTCGGCTTCAGTCTCGAGCTTCTCGAGCCAGGTGGCCACGGGGTCGCCGAACGGCTCCTGGACTTTCCCTTCGACTGCGATCGAGATCAGCTGATCACCTGAGGTCGCCAGGACCCAGATATCCGTCTGGGAGGCGCGCCCCCCGCCCGGGAGGGGAACGCGGTGCTCGGGCAGCGCGACGAGTGGCCTCGCCGACGCGAACAGCGGGATCCCCTGCCGTCGAAGCAGCTGGCCGACCGAATCGGGCCAGTCTCCGTTGCTGCTCTCCCAGCAGTAGGCAAGCGTCCGGGCCGAGAAGCCCTTCCTCCAGTGCTTGTCCGGGTCCGCGAGCAACTGCCTCCAGTCCTCGGCGCCCTCTGTCGGCACGTAGAAGATGCTCATACCGCCCAATCACCCCCTCGATGGCGCCGGCTTACGTCCGGCGCCGCGCAGGCCAGAACCCAGGCGGATTATCCCGGGGAACGCAAGGACACGACATCGGGGGACTTGCTGATCTGCCGATTCGGGTGACTACGGATCGGGACATGCCTTCCCGTCGGCCGCTCGATCGAGCAAGCTTCGACGCATGGCGCGGATGATCCCCGAGTCGCCCGCCGTGGCGTGCGACAGCGCCGCAGAGCTGCGGCTGTTCGAGCTGCTTCGCGACCGCACGGACGACCGCGTGATCGCGTTCCACCAGGTGCCCTGGCTCGTCGCGGGCAAGGACGGGCTGCCCCGGCAGGGAGAGGCCGACTTCGTCCTCGCCCATCCCGCCCACGGCGTGGTCGTGCTCGAGGTCAAGGGCGGCGGGATCGCCTACGACGCCGCCCACGACCGCTGGACGTCGACCGGAAAGGGCGGGACGCGCGAGATCGCAGATCCCGTCGCGCAGGCGCGCCGCTCGTCGTTCTTGCTGCGGGACGCGCTGCGCAGCGCGAAGGGCGGCGGCGTCCGCAACCTTACGGTCGGGCACGCGGTCGCCTTCCCGGACGCGCGCCTTGGCGACGGCCGCCTCCGCCTCGACGCTCCGCGGGAGATCGTGGTCGACGGTGACGACCTCCGAGATCTCGACGGGCGCCTCGACGCGCTGTTTCGCTACTGGGACGGAGAGCGACGCGCGGAGCCGCTCGGCACCGGAGGCGTCAGCCTGCTCGAGCACGTGCTTGCGAACTCCTTCACGCTCCGCGCGCCACTCGTGATCGAGTGGAGGTCGGAGCAGCGTGAGCTGCTCGAGCTGACCAAGCAGCAGTACGGGGTACTCGACCTGCTCGCCCGCCAGACGCGCGTCGCGATCGCCGGCTGTGCTGGTTCGGGCAAGACCTTCCTCGCCGCCGAGAAGGCCCGGCGGCTCGCACGACAGGGCTTCCGCGTGCTCGTCGTCTGCTTCAACAAGCCGCTCGCCCAGCACCTGCGGCTGGGCCTCGCAGACGTGGCCGAGATCGACGTCCACAACTACGACGAGCTCTGCCGCGCGATCGTCGACGAGTCCGGGCTGCCGCTCCCCGAGGGCCCGACGTCCGGCGACCAGGGCGCGTTCTTCCAGGCCGTGCGCGACCTCTTCGCGAGCTGCTGCTCCGACGTCGCCGGCGGGCGCTACGGAGCGCTCGTCGTCGACGAGGCCCAGGACTTCGACTCCGACTGGTGGCTGCCCCTGCAGCTGCTCCTCGTCGACCCCGACCGCTCGCCGCTCTACGTGTTCTTCGACGACAACCAGCGCATCTACTCGACCCGGCCCGAGCTGCCCGTGCCGGGGGAGCCGATCCAGCTGACGACGAACTGCCGCAACACGAGGAGGATCGCCGAGCTCGTCGCCGCCTACTATGCGGGCGAGGTCGAGACGCGCGGCCCGGAGGGCCTTCCCGTCCAGTTCCACGTCTACGACGAGCCCGCCGAGCTGCTCGCCCGGCTCGACGACGAGATCTCGGCATGGCTGCGCGACGCCGAGGTCGCACCCGGAGACATCGCGCTGCTAACGGCCCGGGCGAAGGACAAGAGCGCGCTGTGGACGGTGAAGCGCCTCGGCGGCGCCGTCCTCACCGACGACCCCTGGGAGCGCGGCAAGATCCTCCGCAGCTCGATCCACCGCTTCAAGGGCCTCGAGCGCCTCGTCGTCGCCGTCTGCGAGCTCGACGCGGCGACCGACCAGCTCCTCTACGTCGGCTTCTCGCGCGCGGTCACCTACCTCTCGGTGTACGCGACCCCGGCCGTCGTGGAGCGACTGCCCGAGGGGTGCGTAGCGACGTAAACCGACAGCAGGTGTCG